>NZ_JBMKIZ010000004.1:0-467049 GCF_049237505.1 Enterobacter cloacae complex sp. SHL012 | reverse complement strand
TAGGTCGGGTCTCAGTCCAGGGCATAGCGAGTCTCCTCTTCTATGCCAGTTATAACTGTTACCCATGTATCCGGTCTAAAGTGTTACCCATGTTTCCGGTTCATACCCTTCGCTTACCGGGCCTACGTTTTTGTAGGCCGGGTAAGGTGAAGCCGCCACCCGGCAAAACAACCTTACTCCTCTAACGACCGCAAATGGTCATCCTTTCGCAGCGTCATCAGCGCGAAAATACTCACCACCGCCGTTGCCATCACGTAATATGCCGGAATATCCAGGTTGCCCGTCTCTTTAATTAATCCGGTAATAATCAGTCCCGCACAGCCCGAGAAGATCGCGTTTGACAGGGAATATGCCAGCCCCAGGCCGGTATAACGCACGCGCGTCGGGAACATTTCAGACAGCATCGCCGGCCCCGGTCCTGCCAGCATCCCCACCAGACCGCCCGCAATTAGCACCACCATCGCTTTAACGGCCAGCGTGGCGGACTCAGCCTGCAACATTTTCAGCAGCGGCAGGGCGAGGATCAGCAGCAGGGCGGTGGCAATCATCATCACCGTGCGGCGGCCAATCTTGTCGCTCAGGATACCCGAGGGAATGATGGTCAGCGCAAAGCCGATATTCGAAATCACCGCTATCAGCAGTGCCTGATTAAACCCGGTGTGTAGCGCTGACTGGAGATAGGTCGGCATAATCACCAGGTAGGTATACCCTGCCGCCGACCAGACCATGACCCGGCAAATGCCCATCAGAATCGTTTTGAGCGTGGCGGAGGTGCTGGCCTGAGCCACAACCGGTTTTTCCTTCTGCTGCACAAAGCTCGGCGTCTCTTCCATACTCACACGCAGCCATAGCGCGACAGCCCCCATCGGCAGCGCAAGGAAGAATGGAATACGCCAGCCCCAGTCATGTAATGCCTCAGGCGTGAGAAGGGCGGAGAGCAGTGCCACAATCCCCGCGCCCGCTAGCAGCCCGAGCGCCACGGTAAAGGACTGCCACGCGCCATACAGACCGCGCTTGCCGCGTGGAGCGAACTCTGTCATCAACGAAACTGCACCACCGTACTCTCCGCCTGCGAACAATCCCTGCAAAATGCGCAGCAGCGTAACGATCAGCGGTGCGGCAATGCCTATGCTGGCGTAGACGGGCACAAGACCAATGGCTGTGGTGGCGAGCGTCATCAGTACCAGCACAATGATCAGCGTCGGTTTCCGGCCAATCCTGTCGCCGATGCGGCCAAATACCACCGCACCCAGGGGACGGAAGAAGAACGCGATAGCAAACGAGGCCCAGGTGAGGATCAGGCTGGTCAGTCCCGCTTCTCCCTCGAGCTGGAAGAAGTTCCTGGCAATCACGGTCGCCATAAAACCGTAGACCGCAAACTCATACCACTCGATAAAGTTACCAATGGAGCCTGCAATTAATGCTCGCTTGTGCGCATCCGGTTGCATAACGATCCTCACTGAAAGGGGTAAGAATAAATTATTCAACAAAAGCGAAGTGATGAAATAGTTTATTCTTATGTTCTGTGAGCTATTTCACGAATGATATCAGCGGGATCGCCAGCTTGTGACCCCCCTCCCATGCAGCGTGCACGCGGCCTGTCCATACTTATCCTCATTGCCACTGAAGGAGGGAGACAGCATGCACTGGCAGACCCATACCGTTTTCAATCAACCGGCACCGCTTTCAAACAGCAATCTTTTCCTCTCCGACTGCGCCCTGCGTGACGCGGTTTCCCGCGAGGGGGCCGAGTGGGATAGCGAGCTGCTCGCCAGTATCGGGCAGCAGTTAGGGACCGCAGAGTCGCTGGAGCTGGGCAGGCTGGCCAACGTCAACCCACCGGAGCTGTTACGCTACGACGCCACCGGAGAGCGGCTGGACGATATTCGCTTTCACCCCGCCTGGCACCTGCTGATGCAGGGGCTCTGTGCCAACCGGGTACATAACCTGGCGTGGGAAGAGGAGGCGCGAAAAGGTTCCTTTGTGGCCAGAGCGGCCCGGTTTGTTTTGCATGCGCAGGTTGAAGCCGGCACGCTTTGCCCCGTCACCATGACCTTCGCCGCCACGCCGCTGTTGCAACAGTCGCTACCTAAACCGTTTCATGCATGGTTAACGCCGCTGATGAGCGATCGCTACGATCCCCATCTCGTGCCGGGTGGGCAAAAACGCGGGCTGCTGATCGGCATGGGGATGACGGAAAAGCAGGGGGGATCCGATGTCCTGAGCAACACCACCAAAGCGGAAAAATGCAGCGACGGTAGCTACCGTCTGGTAGGCCATAAATGGTTTTTCTCCGTCCCGCAGAGTGATGCGCATCTGGTGCTGGCTCAGGCAAAAGGTGGATTATCCTGCTTTTTTGTCCCGCGCTTTTTACCTGACGGACAACGTAACGCCGTACGGCTGGAGCGCCTGAAGGACAAGCTCGGGAACCGCTCCAACGCGAGCAGCGAGGCGGAGTTTCTTGATGCCTCCGGCTGGCTGCTGGGAGAAGAAGGGGAAGGGGTACGGCAGATCCTCAAAATGGGCGGTCTGACGCGCTTCGACTGCGCGCTGGGCAGCCATGGTTTAATGCGCCGGGCGCTGTCTGTGGCGTTGTACCACGCTCATCAGCGGCAAACCTTCGGTAAAAATCTCATCGATCAGCCGTTAATGCGTGAGGTTTTAAGCCGCATGGCGCTGATGCTAGAGGGGCAAACGGCACTGCTGTTCCGTCTCGCCCGCGCGTGGGATAAACGCGTGGATCCGCAAGAGGCGGCCTGGGCACGGCTGTTTACTCCGGCCGCGAAATTTAGCGTCTGCAAAGCGGGTATCCCGTTCGTGGCAGAGGCAATGGAGGTGCTGGGCGGCGTAGGGTACTGCGAGGAGAGTGAGCTTCCCCGCCTGTATCGCGAAATGCCGGTGAACAGTATCTGGGAAGGCTCAGGCAATATCATGTGCCTGGACGTGCTGCGCGTGCTGACGAAGCAGCCGGGGATCCACGACCTGCTGGCCGATGAGTTTGCGCAGGTCAAAGGGCAGGACAGACACTTTGACCGCAGCTGGCGCCAGCTTCAGCAAAAGCTGCGTAAACCACAGGAGGCGCAGGGGCGGGAGATCGCGCAGCAGCTTTTCTTGCTGGGGGGCGGGAGCCAGATGCTGCGGCACGCATCGCCGCCCGTGGCGCAGGCGTGGTGCCGCATGATGCTGGATACCCGTGGCGGTACGCTGATGAGCGAGCAGGTGCAAAGCGATTTGCTGCTGCGCGCCACGGGCAGGGTTGGCTAGCGTTTAAGCTGGAACAGACTGACCAGTTGGGTAAGGTGTAAACCTTTCTTGCGCAGCGTGTGTGCGGTTTGTTCGCTGCGCGAGACGCGATCGGCGTTGATGTGTGACGCTTCACCAATGTGGGTCATGGCGAGATTCACCTGGCCAATCCCCGCGGATTGCTCGCGCGATGCGTGGTTAATTTCGGTGACCAGCTGGCTGATGTTATCGATATGAACGATGATGGAATCCATAGCCAGACGCGTCTGTTCAGACAGCGCGTGACCTTCGCTCACTTTTCTCAGCGTATCGCCAATCAGCTGTTCTATCTCTTTCACCGCGTTGGCGCTCCGGCCCGCCAGCGCGCGAACTTCCTGGGCAACCACCGCAAAACCTTTTCCGTGCTCGCCTGCACGTGCCGCTTCTACCGCCGCATTCAGCGCCAGAATATTGGTCTGAAACGCGATGGACTCAATCACGCGGGTAATATCTTCGATACGTTTTGACGCTTCGCGAATGTCATCCATCGTGGCAACCGCATGGGTTACCGTTTCACCCCCCTCGTGAACCGCGCGTGAGGTTTCACCCACCAGTTGCTGCGTTTGCTCCATGTTGGCGGCATTTTGCTGTACGGTCGCGGCCAGTTGCTCCATGCTGGCTGAGGTCTCCTCCACGCTGCTGGCCTGCTTGTTGATCTGCTCTGAGATCTCGCCGGTATCGGAGGCCAGCGCGTTAGTCCCCGTCTGGATCTCACCTGCAGCCTCGCGAACCTGCAGAACAATTTTTTGCAGCCCGCCGCCAATGCCGTTAATGGCGTCAATCAGCTGTCCGACCTCGTCCCGGCGCGTCACGGGCAGGCTGGAGCGAAGATCGCCGTCGGCATACTGCCGTGCAAGCTGGATCACGTTGCGCAGCGGTTGCGTCAGCATACGGCGAATAAGGACCACGAACAGGCCTGCAAAGAGGACCGACAAGACCACACCGGCCAGCAGGAAGCGATCGCGCATGGCGGTGACGCTTGAAAGCAGCACTGACTTATCCACTTCGCCCACGATAGTCCAGTTCCAGCCGGGTAGCGGGGTATAGGCCATTTTCAGCGTCCGTCCGTCGTCACTTACGCGCTCCAGGGTGCCGGGTTTATCATCCAGAAGCTGCTGTTGTGTCGCGCTGTCCCACTTCGGCAGCTGTCCCTCTTCCGTGGTGTGGAACAGGTATTGCCCGCGTGTTTTGCCGTTGCTGCGATCCAGCACGAAGAAGTGACCGCTCTCGCCCAGGCGGCGATTGAGGATTTTCTCGCGCATGACGTTCCAGGAGTGGCTAATGTCCACCCCGACAAAGACGATCGCAATGACATGACCTTCGGCGTTTTTCACCGGCTGGTACTGGGTGATATAGCGTTTGCCAAACAGCAGCGCCAGGCCACGGTAGACATCACCTTTATTGGCGGCGGCAAAGGCCGGGCTGGAGGTATCCAGAACGGTCCCCATTGCGCGCTCGCCATTCTCTTTACGCAGGGAGGTGGCGACGCGAATAAAGTCGTTACCGCTGCGAACAAATAGCGTGGAGATGGCCCCCGTTCGGTTCAGGAAGTCGTCAGAAAAAGTGGTATTTTCATGGAGTTCCGTTTCCCCGCCTTTCAGCAGAGGAACATTGAGCCCGTTAATTGTCTGGGTCTGAAGCGTATCGACGCTAAATGGCTGGGGCAAAAATGTCGTAAACAGTCTGGTATAGCTTTCGACTTCTTCACTCAGGCTGGTGTTGAACATTTGCACCATATCGACCATACCGGTGGACTGGTTATGCAGGTCTTCTACCGCGAGGGCTTCAAGCTGCTGGCTGGCTTTTTGGCTGAGCAGGAAAGTGAAAAGCAGAAACAGCACGGCAACACTGACGCCCGTCAGCAGCGATAGCTTTGTCCCGAGGCCCGCACGGCGGAAAAAATTGATCATAAATTGCTCATCATTGAAAAGGTATGGTTCTTCAACGGCAGAGCGGGGATTACGTTTACTGAATTAGTGTAACAAAATGTTATTGAGTTGTTTTTATATGGTTTTGTAAAAGATAAAAAATTTGCAAAAACGAAAAGCCACTAAAAATAAGTGGCTTTTATCAGGAAGGTGCTTAGACGTAGAGAATGGCCTGTACCCGCCAGTGGTCGACATGGTTATCTTCCTGCATCTGGATGATGCGATACCATGACGCACCCTGTTCATCGGCTTTTAATGCCACGATACGTTCAACATCTTGCGGGCTCCCCGAAATGTTATTGACGGAGATGTGGCCTATTTCATTCAGACCTGTTACGCAATCCGCGCTGGCAAATTCTGCTGACTGCGCGGTGGTGCTCACCAGGCCTGCTGAGAGCAACAGAGAGGTCAAAGCAAGAGTTCGTTTCATCGTCAGCTCCATTTCACATATCTCCGGTATCCGCCGGGCAATCCTTCGCGAATAAACTCCTTTCCATTGACGCGGGCATGGAGTTTATTGTGGACAGGAAAATGTCTATGGACGCAAAGCAGTGTAAATGTCGTTCAAAGGAAAACCATTACTGACGGTATAAAATGGCCTGTGAATACCACTGCCCCGTAATGATGGTTTCATCGACCATGATAATGACGTAATAATCTGCTTTGGCGGCGACGGCTTGTGCCTTTATTGCCTCTTCTGCGTCATCCGGAGAACCGCGAACCAGCGCGGAGACGGTGCCCATTCGTTGTAATCCTTCTGTCTGATTACGACGAATCTCCTGCGGGTGATCGGCAACCGGGGGAGCGGGTTGCGGCGTTCCCTGCAGTGCGCTACAGCCACTGAGAAGAAGCACCAGCAATAAAGCTGCAAACCTGTGCATAACCATATCTCTTTTCCTGATAGCCATAGTGTAGTTGTCTGCGAATTTCGTTTTGGGGGAATGTTCCCGAAGTGTTATCTGGGGCGTAATTTTCGAATGAAAATAGCCTGAAACCGTAACCCAGTTCTCAACATTATGAATCATTCATTCGTACAGGGTCGACAATGATTGAAATTGAAATACGCCGTCTCGGCGACCATGAAATTTTACACGCCACGCCGACGGGGAAACGTGATAAACCGCTGCCAGTTGTGGTCTTTTATCATGGATTTACCTCGTCAAAGCTGGTTTACAGTTATTTTGCCGTGGCGCTGGCGCAGGCCGGTTTTCGTGTCGTCATGCCGGATGCCCCCGATCACGGTGCGCGCTTTACGGGGGATGAACAGGCGCGGCTTGGTCAGTTCTGGCCCATTCTGCACGGCAGTCTGACCGAGTTTTCCGGGCTGCGCGATGCGCTTTATGACGCAGGGCTGGTGGCCGATAACCGGCTGGCGGTTGCCGGGGCCTCGATGGGCGGCATGACGGCGCTGGGGATTATGACGCATCATCCTGAAGTGAGATCCGTCGCCTGTCTGATGGGCTCCGGCTACTTTACGTCGCTGGCGAAGACGCTTTTTCCCCCGCAAGATTTGACGGAAATGACGGCGAGGCTGGCTGACTGGGAAGTGACTCGCGCACTGCCGCGCGTGGCCGATCGTCCGCTTCTGCTGTGGCACGGTGACGCAGATGACGTGGTACCGCCTGACGGCACCTTTCGCCTGCAGCAGGCGCTAAAGCGTGAAGGACTGGACGGCAATCTGACCTGTTTGTGGGAATCGGGCGTCCGCCACCGCATTACGCCAGTGGCGCTGGAGGCCACGGTGGCGTTTTTCCGCCAGCACCTTTAAACCCGCAGGATTTTAACGCCCTGATCTTCCAGTTTCTGGAGGATCTCGGGGTTAGCCCCTTTGCCGGTGATCACCATGTCGATCTGTTCTGCGCGGCTGAACAGCATGCCTGCGCGTTCACCGACTTTACTGCTGTCGACCAGCACGACGAGTTTGCCCACAACGTTCAGCATGTTTTGTTCGGCCATCGCAGTCAGCATATCGGTTTTATATAAACCGTCTGCAGTCAGGCCTTTGCCGCTGGTAAACATCCAGTGCCCGGCGTAAAGACTGTTTTCACTGTCCTGGGGGCTAAGGGTGATGGACTGGCTCTTATTGTACTGGCCGCCCATGATCACCACGCTGTCATGCTCCTGGTCGATAAGATAGTTGGCGAGCGGTAGGTAGTTGGTGATGATCTGCACCGGCTTGCCGCACATCTCGCGGCCCAGCAAAAATGCCGTAGACCCACAGTTGATGACGACGCTCTCACCCGGGTTCACCAGCTGTGAGGCGGCTCTGGCGATCCGCACCTTTTCATCGTGATTCTGCGCCTGATGGATATTCATCGGCGACCAGCGTGGACGCTGCTGGCTGATGGCTTCTGCGCCGTTGCGGACTTTTTTCAGTTTGCCGCTCTCATCCAGCTTGTTAATGTCCCGCCGCGCGGTGGCGGGGGAGATGCCTAAACGTTCGATCACTTTCTCGACGGTGATAAACCCTGTTTGCGCCAGGAGTTCCAGTAAAATTTGATGCCGTTGCGCTTCCGTCATGAGCTATTCCGATAAGAATTGATTTGAAAAGATGATATTTGAAATAGCGTGAAATTACTAAAATAAATATGAAATCGCCAGACTCAGGGTCTGGCGATGTGGCCGGATAATCAGAGGAAGGACTTAAACGGCAGGTCTGGCTCAATAGTAAAGCAATCATCGAAACCGCGTGGGTAGTGGTACTCAAGATTGTCTTTATCCAGCGGCCAGGTGAACTTGCCGCCTACCTGCCAGATAAATGGCTTGAAGCCGTACTTCAGGCGGTCTTTTTTCATCTCCCACAGCACGCGAATTTCCTGCGGATCGGCCTGGAAGTTTGACCAGATGTCGTGGTGGAACGGAATCACGACCTTGGTGTTCAGCGCTTCCGCCATACGCAGCATATCGGCGCTGGTCATCTTGTCGGTAATTCCACGTGGATTCTCGCCGTAGGAGCCCAGCGCCACGTCAATCTGATGGTCATTACCGTGCTTCGCGTAGTAGTTGGAGTAGTGTGAGTCGCCGCTGTGGTACAGGGAACCGCCAGGGGTTTTGAACAGGTAGTTGACGGCGCGCTCGTCCATGCCGTCCGGCAGAACGCCTGCGGCTTTCTGGTCAGCCGGCAGCGTAATCAGTGCGGTACGGTCAAAGGCATCCAGGGCGTGAATTTCAATGTCTTTGATTTTCACCACGTCGCCTGGCTTCATCACGATGCAGCGCTCTTTTGGCACGCCCCAGCCAATCCAGAGATCCACGCAGGTCTGCGGCCCGATAAACGGCACGTCGTCCGCGCAGTTTTGCATTACTGCCGCCGCCACGTTCACGTCAATATGATCGTTGTGATCGTGGGTGGAGAGCACGGCATCGATTTGGCGAATGGCAAAAGGGTCGAGCACAAACGGCGTGGTACGCAGGTTCGGTTGCAGTTTTTCCACGCCGGCCATGCGCTGCATCTGGTGGCCTTTTTTCATCAACGGATTGCCGTGGCTCTGTTTGCCTGTGCCGCACCAGAAATCGACGCAAATATTGGCGCCACCCTCGGATTTCAGCCAGATACCGGTGCAGCCCAGCCACCACATGGCAAAAGTACCAGGAGCAACCTGTTCCTGTTCGATCTCTTCGTTCAGCCAGCTACCCCACTCCGGGAAGGTGCTCAGAATCCATGATTCACGGGTGATGGTGTTCACTTTACTCATCGTTTTGACTCCTGGTTTTAATCAAAAGTAATCATATGGCGATTTGTTGTGATTAACTCTGGCACCATTTGACGTGCTTTGCAATGACAAAAGTGCGTAATTTTAACTGTGCGATATCACAGATACTTCGCTTTATCCTTGTTAGACTATCCGCTGTTAATGATTAATTACATGAATTATAAAGAATAATTCATTTTGTTTGTGCGGTAGTGAAAACCATTACTAACACCATGGAAATAATTTGCGTGATACGTCACAAATAATCAAATTCAATCTTGTGATGATTATTTGTGATTACTAGAGTGATGACACCAACCACACAGGGATTGCCCCTCGTGTTCTCATTTCTGGAGAGAGTTATGGAGATCCTCTACAACGTCTTTACCGTTTTCTTCAATCAGGTAATGACCAACGCCCCGCTGCTGCTGGGTATCGTGACGTGCCTGGGTTACATCCTGCTGCGTAAAAGCGTCAGCGTGATCATCAAAGGCACGATTAAGACCATTATCGGTTTTATGCTGTTGCAGGCGGGGTCAGGCATCCTGACCAGCACGTTTAAGCCAGTCGTCGCCAAAATGGCGGAGGTCTACGGTATAAACGGTGCAATTTCCGATACTTATGCCTCTATGATGGCCACGATTGACCGCATGGGTGACGCCTACAGCTGGGTGGGTTACGCGGTTCTGCTCGCGCTGGCGCTGAACATTATCTACGTGTTGCTGCGTCGCATTACCGGTATTCGCACCATCATGCTTACCGGTCACATCATGTTCCAGCAGGCGGGTCTGATCGCGGTTTCTCTCTATATCTTCGGTTACCCAATGTGGACCACGATTATCTGCACCGCGGTGCTGGTCTCGCTCTATTGGGGCATCACCTCCAACATGATGTACAAGCCGACCCAGGAAGTAACCGACGGCTGTGGCTTCTCCATCGGCCATCAGCAGCAGTTTGCGGCCTGGGTTGCTTATAAAGTTGCGCCGTGGCTAGGGAAAAAAGAGGAGAGCGTTGAAGACCTCAAGATGCCCGGTTGGCTGAATATCTTCCACGACAACATCGTCTCGACGGCGATTGTGATGACCCTGTTCTTCGGCGCCATTCTGCTCTCCTTTGGCATTGACGTTGTGCAGGCGATGGCGGGCAAAACGCACTGGACGATTTATATCCTGCAGACCGGTTTCTCCTTCGCGGTGGCCATTTTCATTATCACCCAGGGCGTGCGTATGTTCGTCGCCGAGCTCTCTGAAGCCTTCAACGGCATCTCTCAGCGCCTGATCCCGGGAGCCGTTCTGGCAATTGACTGTGCGGCCATCTATAGCTTCGCGCCAAACGCCGTCGTCTGGGGCTTTATGTGGGGCACCATCGGCCAGCTGATTGCGGTGGGTATCCTGGTGGCCTGCGGCTCCTCAATCCTGATTATTCCTGGCTTTATCCCGATGTTCTTCTCCAACGCCACCATCGGCGTCTTTGCTAACCACTTCGGCGGCTGGCGTGCAGCGCTCAAGATCTGCCTGGTGATGGGGATGGTGGAAATCTTCGGTTGCGTGTGGGCGGTCAAGCTCACTGGTATGAGCGCCTGGATGGGCATGGCGGACTGGTCAATCCTGGCGCCGCCGATGATGCAGGGCTTTGCGTCCGTCGGGCTGGTCTTTATGGCCGTCATCATCCTGATTGCACTGGCTTATATGTTCTTCGCTGGCCGTTCGCTGCGAGCAGAAGAAGATGCAGAAAAACAAACAGCAGAAGTTTCTGCTCACTAAGGAGTTTCGATTATGACCGTACGTATCCTGGCTGTGTGTGGCAATGGGCAAGGCAGCTCCATGATCATGAAGATGAAAGTGGACCAGTTTTTAACCCAGTCAAACATCGACCACACGGTAAACAGCTGCGCAGTGGGTGAATACAAAAGTGAGCTGAACGGCGCAGACATCATCATCGCGTCAACTCACATTGCCGGCGAGATTAGCGTGTCGGGCAACAAATATGTGGTGGGCGTGCGCAACATGCTGTCGCCTGCGGATTTCGGACCAAAACTGCTGGAAGTGATCAAAGAACACTTCCCACAAGACGTGAAGTAAGGACCCGACATGAAACTACGAGATTCGCTGGCAGAGAATGACTCCATCCTTTTGCAGGCTGACGCCAGCACCTGGCAGGAAGCGGTGAAGCTGAGCGTGGATCTGCTGGTTAAGGCGGATGTTGTCGAGCCGCGTTATTACCAGGCCATTCTGGATGGCGTGGCGCAGCACGGCCCCTATTTTGTGATTGCCCCGGGGCTGGCTATGCCGCACGGCCGCCCGGAAGAGGGCGTGAAGAAAACCGGCTTTGCGCTGGTCACGCTGAAAACGCCGCTGGTCTTCAACCATGAAGATAACGACCCGGTCGATATCCTGATCACCATGGCGGCTGTCGATGCCAATACCCACCAGGAGGTGGGCATCATGCAGATCGTCAATCTGTTTGATGATGAAGCCAATTTTGACCGTTTACGCGCCTGCCGTACCGCGCAGGAAGTGCTGGATTTAATTGATAACGCCACTGCGGCGGCCGTTTAAGAGGAATTGAACATGTCATTACCAATGTTGCAGGTTGCGCTGGATAACCAGACGCTGTCCGATG
This sequence comes from Enterobacter cloacae complex sp. SHL012, assembly GCF_049237505.1. NCBI lineage: Bacteria > Pseudomonadati > Pseudomonadota > Gammaproteobacteria > Enterobacterales > Enterobacteriaceae > Enterobacter > Enterobacter cloacae complex sp. SHL012. Next base: position 455,525 of record NZ_JBMKIZ010000004.1, on the reverse strand, counting down.
CTTATGAAACCACCCGCCTGATTGCCGAAGAGGTAGACATCATTGAAGTGGGTACCATTCTGTGCGTGGGCGAAGGCGTTCGCGCCGTTCGTGACCTGAAGGCGCTCTACCCGCACAAAATCGTACTGGCTGATGCCAAAATCGCTGACGCGGGCAAAATCCTCTCCCGCATGTGTTTTGAAGCCAACGCCGACTGGGTCACCGTGATCTGCTGCGCGGATATCAACACTGCCAAAGGCGCGCTGGATGTGGCAAAAGAGTTTAACGGCGACGTGCAGATTGAACTGACCGGTTTCTGGACCTGGGAGCAGGCACAGGCGTGGCGCGATGCGGGGATCCAGCAGGTGGTGTACCACCGCAGCCGTGATGCGCAGGCCGCTGGCGTGGCGTGGGGCGACGCGGACATCAGCGCGATTAAACGTCTGGCCGAAATGGGCTTCAAAGTGACCGTGACCGGTGGCCTGGCGCTGGAAGATCTGCCGCTGTTCAAGGGTATCCCGATTCACGTCTTTATCGCGGGTCGTAGCATCCGTGACGCGGCGTCTCCGGTGGAAGCAGCGCGTCAGTTCAAACGCTCAATCGCTCAGCTTTGGGGCTAAGGAGCGGGTATGTTGTCAAAACAGGTTCCGCTTGGCATCTATGAAAAGGCACTCCCTACGGGGGAGTGCTGGCTGGCGCGGTTACAGCTGGCGAAGCAGCTGGGTTTCGATTTTGTCGAAATGTCAGTGGATGAGACGGATGAACGCCTCTCTCGCCTCGACTGGAGCCGCGAGCAGCGTCTGGCGCTGGTGAGCGCCATTGCCGAAACGGGCGTGCGCGTGCCGTCCATGTGCCTGAGCGCTCACCGTCGTTTTCCCCTCGGCAGCGAAGATGATGCCGTGCGGGCGCAGGGGCTGGAGATCATGCGCAAAGCCATTCGCTTTGCTCAGGATGTCGGTATCCGTGTGATCCAGCTGGCGGGTTATGACGTTTACTATCAGGAAGCCAACGATGAAACGCGCCGTCGTTTCCGTGACGGTCTGAAAGAGAGCGTTGAAATGGCAAGCCGCGCGCAGGTGACGCTGGCGATGGAGATCATGGACTACCCGTTAATGAACTCCATCAGCAAGGCACTGGGCTACGCGCACTATCTGAATAACCCGTGGTTCCAGCTCTATCCGGATATCGGCAACCTGTCGGCATGGGATAACGACGTGCAGATGGAGCTGCAGGCGGGCATCGGGCATATCGTGGCGGTGCACGTCAAAGATACCCGTCCAGGCGTGTTTAAAAACGTACCGTTCGGCACCGGGGTGGTGGAGTTCGAACGATGCTTCGAGACGCTCAAGCAGACAGGGTATTGCGGGCCTTACCTGATTGAGATGTGGAGCGAGACGTCTGACGACCCGGCAGCGGAAGTGGCAAACGCGCGGGACTGGGTGCGCGAGCGTATGGCGCGAGCAGGTTTGCTGGAGGTGGAACATGCTTAAGCTTAAACAGCAGGTCTATGAAGCCAATATGGATTTGCCGCGCTATGGCCTGGTAACGTTCACCTGGGGTAACGTCAGCGCGATTGACCGAGAGCGCGGCCTCATCGTCATTAAACCCAGCGGAGTGGCGTATGAGACCATGAAGGTCGACGATATGGTTGTCGTGGACCTTGAAGGAAACGTCGTAGAGGGACAGTGGCGTCCTTCTTCAGATACCGCTACCCATCTGGCGCTTTATCGACGTTATCCCTCCCTCGGCGGGGTAGTGCATACCCACTCAACCCATGCCACCGCCTGGGCACAGGCTGGGCTTGCCATCCCGGCGCTGGGCACGACGCACGCGGATTACTTCTTCGGGGATATTCCCTGCACGCGCGCGTTAACGCAGGCCGAGGTGGAAGGCGAGTACGAGCTCAACACCGGCAAGGTGATTATCGAAACGCTGGGTGAGTCAGAACCGCTGCATACGCCGGGAATTGTGGTGTACCAACACGGTCCGTTCTCCTGGGGTAAAGATGCTCACGACGCTGTGCATAATGCTGTGGTGATGGAAGAGGTGGCCAAAATGGCGTGGATTGCCCGCGACATAAATCCACAGCTTCAGGGGATTGATGATTACCTGATGAACAAGCATTTCATGCGCAAGCACGGCCCGAATGCCTATTACGGGCAGAAGTAAATAAGTGCTCTGGAATACCGAAAAACAGTTGTAACCGGTGGTATTTCAGAGCCATTTAAAAAAAAAGCCCCCGGGCAGGGGGCAACGTAAACTATGGCTATGTTCTCGTTGTTGGCTTTCCTGGTGCTAGCGTTAAAGCGTTATCGGTAAATGTCTGCACTGGCGTGCATATTGCCGTTGCTGCCGGGCTCACGGATTAACATCACGTGGTAATAGGTTGCGCCTTGGGCATCGGTCTCTTCATTTAGTGCCTGATCTGCTTCGCTTTCAGTGGCGAAATTATGATTGATATAGATTACGCCTAAGCTTTGCACATCATCCATGTTCCTGGCCTGCCGGCCGTCTATTTTGATGGCTGCCATCGCGTTTGCACTGAGCAAAAGCGCAGCCATAATGGCTAATGCGATTTTTTTCATGATATGCGCTCCACGACTGCGTGCTGTGAGAGAGGGAATACTCCTTCTTTAATTCAGGTGTTCTCTGATTAAAGTGTAATCATTCATACGGCGGGGATGCGTGACCATTTCTGATGCAGTTGTTCAAAAAAACAACGCTTCCTGGTGTGTTCAATTTTAAATCACCCACTTAGACCCGCTTTACGCTTTGTGCGAATTATTTGTGCAATCAGCTTGAGTTTCCAGGGGCGCGCAAGTATTATGACGCGTCAATTTTTCAGCCGACCTTTAACACGTTCCTTGCCTCCCCGGGCCTCGGCTGACCCAGACAGGAGGCTGAATAATCCGTAAGGAGCAATTCGATGCGTCATTACGAAATCGTTTTTATGGTCCATCCTGACCAGAGCGAACAGGTTCCGGGTATGATCGAGCGTTACTCTGCTGCCATCACTGGTGCAGAAGGTACGATCCACCGTCTGGAAGACTGGGGCCGCCGTCAGCTGGCTTACCCGATCAACAAACTGCACAAAGCACACTACGTTCTGATGAACGTTGAAGCGCCGCAGGAAGTGATCGATGAGCTGGAAACTACCTTCCGCTTCAACGATGCCGTTATCCGCAGCATGGTTATGCGTACCAAAAACGCAGTTACCGAAGCATCTCCGATGGTTAAAGCGAAAGACGAGCGCCGTGAGCGTCGCGATGATTTCGCAAACGAAACCGCAGATGATTCTGATGCTGGGGATTCTGAAGAGTAATTTCTGATGACCAACCGTCTGGCGTTGTCCGGCATCGTATGCAGGGCTCCCCTTCGAAAGGTCAGTCCATCAGGAATTCCGCATTGCCAGTTCGTGCTTGAGCATCGTTCTGTGCAAGAGGAAGCCGGGTTTCACCGGCAGGCGTGGTGCCAAATGCCCGTTATTATTAGCGGACACGAAAACCAGGCCATTACTCACAGTTTAACGGTCGGTAGCGCAGTAATCGTTCAGGGGTTCATCTCTTGCCACAAGGCAAAGAACGGCCTGAGCAAAATGGTTCTGCATGCCGAGCAGATTGATTTGATAGATTCTGGAGACTAGCCATATGGCACGTTATTTCCGTCGTCGCAAGTTCTGCCGTTTCACCGCGGAAGGCGTTCAAGAGATCGACTATAAAGATATCGCAACGCTGAAAAACTACATCACCGAAAGCGGTAAGATTGTCCCAAGCCGTATCACCGGTACTCGTGCAAAATATCAGCGTCAGCTGGCTCGCGCTATCAAACGCGCTCGCTACCTGTCCCTGCTGCCGTACACTGATCGTCATCAGTAATCGGGCACGGTCCATTAATACGACTTTAAGAGGATAAGGTAATGCAAGTTATTCTGCTTGATAAAGTAGCAAACCTGGGCAGCCTGGGTGATCAGGTAAACGTTAAAGCGGGTTACGCTCGTAACTTCCTGGTTCCACAGGGTAAAGCTGTTCCAGCTACTAAGAAAAACGTAGAGTTTTTCGAAGCACGTCGTGCTGAACTGGAAGCCAAACTGGCTGACGTTCTGGCGGCTGCTAACGCTCGCGCTGAAGCAATCAACGCACTGGGCACCGTTACCATCGCGTCTAAAGCTGGCGACGAAGGTAAACTGTTCGGTTCCATCGGTACCCGCGATATCGCTGATGCAGTGACTGCAGCAGGCGTTAAAGTGGCTAAGAGCGAAGTTCGCATGCCGAACGGCGTTCTGCGTACCACTGGTGAGCACGAAGTTGACTTCCAGGTTCACAGCGAAGTGTTCGCTAAACTGGTTGTTAACGTTGTAGCTGAGTAATTTTTTACTCTGCTCACGTTGAAACGCCGGCCTTGTGCCGGCGTTTTGCTTTTTAAAGAACCAGGTTTTAACGCGCCCGGACAAAACTGCCGTCCGGCTGGCGGGTAAACAGCACCTGCTGACCATTTCCTGTATCAATCGTTAAGCCTGTCACCACACCGCTGGCATTCTGGCGAATCTGTACCATCTGACCATTCTGCAGGTTACTGAGCGGCTTACCCGCACCTTCCACTTTTGCCATGGCATACACGTCAGTCGGCGGCAGGTTGTGATCGCGGAAAAGCTGCGCCAGGGTTTTACCCGGCTCGACGCGATAGGAGCGCCACTGCTGCTCAATGCCCGTAGGCTGCTGAGCCTGTTGCTCTACCGGGGCAGAGGTTTGAGCCTGATCTTCCTGGACGGGCTCCGGTTCAACCGGCGCGACCTGACCCGGATCGTTCGAAGGGGTCACCAGCTGCGTTTGCATCGGCTGTGCATCAGGCTGCGGCCGCGTTTGCGACTGAATATCCAGCTGTGCATTGCGGGTGACAGGGGCGGTATCAACATCATCACCGCCGGAAGGAAGCAGGAAACCCACGATCACCATCAGCGCACCAATGATAATCCCTCTGCGATGCAGGGGAGGCAGCGGGTCCATAATGCGAAAATTGTCCGGCGCCTGCCAGATTTTCGCCAGGGTAGGTTTCAGTTCAAATCGCCCGGGCATGGCTCTCCTCCTGCTCCGCGTCTTTTTTATCCTGTGCATCGAAGTATAGTTTGCTAACTGCCTGAACGGCGTAGCAAACCCGACATCCGTGACATCAGTTCGGGATTAATCCTGGTTGTCTCTATTGTTTCTGTTTCGTCGCGGTTTGTCACCTTAACTTCAGACAAAGTTTTACCCATAAGGGCATGGCTGCTATGCTGCCCGCTACTTTAAATGTGATGGAAGGAAAACCCATGACCACCCCGACTTTTGACACTATCGAAGCGCAGGCAAGTTACGGTATCGGCTTGCAGGTAGGACAGCAGCTGAGCGAATCCGGCCTGGAAGGTCTGTTACCAGAAGCGCTGGTGGCGGGTATCGCTGACGCGCTGGAAGGTAAACAGCCTGCTGTTCCGGTTGACGTTGTTCACCGCGCACTGCGTGAAATTCATGAACGAGCTGACGCTGTGCGTCGCGCGCGTTTCGAAGAGATGGCGGCCGAAGGCGTGAAATATCTGGAAGAGAACCGTGAGCGTGAAGGCGTGAACAGCACCGAGTCTGGCCTGCAGTTCCGCGTGATCAACCAGGGCGACGGCGCAATCCCGGCACGTACCGACCACGTTCGCGTACATTATACCGGTAAACTGATCGACGGCACCGTGTTTGACAGCTCCGTGGCGCGTGGCGAACCGGCAGAATTCCCGGTCAACGGCGTGATCGCAGGCTGGATTGAAGCGCTGACCCTGATGCCAGTTGGCTCCAAATGGGAACTGACTATCCCGCACAACCTGGCTTACGGCGAGCGTGGTGCTGGCGCATCCATCCCGCCATTCAGCACCCTGGTATTTGAAGTCGAGCTGCTGGAAATCCTGTAATCGACTTTTCTTATTTCCTCTCTCCGTTCGGGGAGAGGAAAATAGTGATAAAACCTATAGTTACGACGTTATCAATATTTTATCTTGCAAACGAAACTTTTGCGTGTATTTTTGTGAGCTGTTTCGCGCTGTATGAGTGATATGACACTCACTTTCAACATATTATTAACATAATATCTAAATCATAGTATTCATCCCGCCGATTCTTACCTAATATCGATAAGCCCTTACAAGGGGAACGTCATCTTTTGACGTATTTAAAGGCCAGAAGAGCCTTAACAACACAGACAGGCATAAACAGGAAAAATTACATGGTAGATCAGGTCAAAGTCGCCGCTGCAGAAGAGGCGACGTCTGAACAGTCGCTACGGCGCAATCTCACAAACCGTCATATTCAGCTTATCGCCATAGGTGGGGCCATCGGGACCGGGCTGTTTATGGGGTCAGGCAAAACCATCAGCCTTGCCGGGCCGTCGATCATCTTCGTTTATATGATCATTGGTTTCATGCTGTTCTTCGTGATGCGGGCAATGGGTGAATTGCTGCTCTCGAACCTCGAATACAAATCCTTCAGCGACTTCGCGTCTGACCTGCTCGGACCATGGGCAGGCTATTTCACCGGCTGGACCTACTGGTTCTGCTGGGTTGTTACCGGTATGGCGGACGTCGTGGCGATTACCGCCTACGCACAGTTCTGGTTCCCGGGACTGTCAGACTGGGTGGCCTCGCTGGCGGTTATCGCTTTGCTGCTGAGCCTCAACCTCGCCACCGTAAAAATGTTCGGTGAGATGGAGTTCTGGTTCGCGATGATCAAGATTGTCGCTATCGTGGGGCTGATTGTTGTGGGCCTGGTGATGGTACTGACGCACTTCCAGTCGCCAACCGGCGTACAGGCGTCATTTACCCATCTGTGGAATGACGGCGGCTGGTTCCCGAAAGGCATCAGCGGCTTCTTTGCCGGCTTCCAGATTGCGGTGTTCGCGTTTGTGGGCATTGAGCTGGTGGGAACCACGGCGGCCGAAACTAAAGATCCCGAGAAGTCTCTCCCGCGCGCCATTAACTCGATTCCGGTTCGTATCATCATGTTCTACGTCTTCGCGCTGATCATCATTATGTCCGTGACGCCGTGGAGCTCCGTGGTGCCGAGCAAGAGCCCGTTCGTTGAACTGTTTGTGCTGGTAGGGCTGCCCGCTGCGGCAAGCCTGATTAACTTCGTCGTGCTGACCTCTGCGGCGTCGTCCGCGAACAGCGGCGTGTTCTCAACCAGCCGTATGCTGTTTGGTCTGGCGCAGGAGGGCGTGGCGCCGAGCGCCTTTGCGAAACTGTCTAAGCGTGCGGTACCGGCGAAAGGGCTGACTTTCTCCTGCATGTGCCTGCTGGGCGGCGTGGTCATGCTCTACGTGAACCCAAGCGTGATTGGCGCGTTCACCATGATCACCACGGTCTCTGCAATCCTGTTTATGTTCGTCTGGACCATTATTCTCTGCTCGTACCTGGTGTACCGCAAACAGCGTCCACACCTGCATGAGAAGTCGATCTACAAGATGCCGCTGGGCAAGCTGATGTGCTGGGTGTGCATGGCGTTCTTCGTGTTCGTGCTGGTGCTGCTGACGCTGGAAGATGATACCCGTCAGGCGCTGATTGTTACGCCGCTGTGGTTTATCGCGCTGGGGCTGGGCTGGGTGTTTATCGGTAAGAAACGTATGGCAGGCGTAAGATAAAAGCAAAACGGCAACTTCAGTTGCCGTTTTTAGTTTTTGCACCCTCTCCCTGTGGGAGAGGGCATCAGGCCGCAGCGGCTTTTTTTATTCCCCAGCTAATGCCCGCGGGAACAACACGTTGTTCTCAAGACTGATGTGTTCCATCAGGTCATCGATCATCTCGTTAATGCCGTTGTACATCGCTTTCCAGGTGGTGCACGCCTCTGGCGGCGGTGTGACGTTGTGGGTGGTGTGTTTGATCACTTCCAGCAGTTCGCCCGCATCATCATGCTCGCTTTCCATCACGCTAATCGGACCCATTGCCTGGCTGCCCATTCCCTGTTTAATCATCGGGAAGAGGATCTGTTCTTCTTTCATCATGTGGCTGGAAAGCTCTTCGTGCAGCATGGTCAGATATTTCGCCAGACCGCGGGGTACGGAAGGTTTGTCAGCATGTACGCGCTCGACTTTGGTCGCCTGCAGGATCAGCTCCGGCAGTTGCTCCCGGTGGCGATCGTGGTAACGCACAATGATGTGGTCGATGATTTCTGCGAGCGGGGCGGTACGCCAGTCTTTATCAACAGGCTGTTCGGCCAGTTGCGCCAGCTCTGCTTCAATCACCTCCACATCCAGCTCCTTACGTGAGGCCGCTCGCGCGAGGGTTTGCTTACCGCCGCAGCAGTAATCCATATCGTATTTACGGAACAGCGCAGAAGCGCGAGGGATGGAGAGCGCCAGCTCGCCGAGGGGTTGGTCGCGAAAGGCCATAGCAGTTACCTCGTCATCAAGAATATAAGATGCATATTAAATGCATCTTTAAGGCGACGCTATAACCCTTTAGAGGGAAGGGTAAAAGTGAGACGTAAGTCACAAAAAAATTATCCGGGTTAACGCCCTGAATGGACTCAGGAAAGTGGTTTAGAAAGTTTTTAAAGGTGGAGAAACAGTAAACAACCCGCCTTGCCTGCCGATATATCCACGTCAGACAAACCTGCATATAACAAAGGCAACGTATGTTTAAACGTATAAAAGTTATTACTCTTCTTATTTCGGTGCTGCTTGTACTCGGCATCATGCAAGTGATTTCCGCGGGGATCTTTATCAACGCGCTGAACAACGATAAAGACAATTTCACCGTGTCGCAGCTCTCCAGCAAGAATGTGGCGGAGTTTACCGATGCGTGGATCAGCCTGAACCAGGCGCGCGTGACGCTGAACCGTGGGATGCTGCGTCTGCAAAGCAGCATGGCTTCGCAGATTAACGGTGGTCAGCTCAATGAGCTGGTCAACACCGCGAAAAATCTGCTGGCTGATGCGCAGGTCCATTACGATAAATACTATGCCCTGCCGAATACGCCGGGCCTGGACGAGAATCTGGCGAAGCGACTGGAGGAGCAATACCGTATTTACTCCTCAACGTTGACGCAAATGAACGTGCTGCTGGGCCAGGGCAATCTGGAAGACATGTTCAAGCAGAACGCTGAGCAAAAACAGACTGCGATGCAGGCGGTTTATCGCGAGTGGCGCGAAGCACAGGCAACGCTTACCGATAAAGGCATCCAGGACAATGAAAGCGACTACAAACGCATTCTGTGGATCCTCTCTGCTGTAATGCTGTTGGTCATTGTGGTGATTATTTCCAGCTGGATCGCCATGCGTCGCGTGCTGCTGCTGCCTCTGGAAGAGGTGATCAACCATATTCGCGCCATTGCGGCAGGGGACTTAACCCAGCCGATTCAGGCTGACGGTAAGAACGAAATGGCGATCCTGGCGCGCAACGTGCAGGAGATGCAGACCTCGCTGGCGAATACCGTTGGCGTGGTGCGTGAAGGTGCCGACACCATCTACACCGGAGCCGGTGAAATTTCTGCCGGGAGTAACGACCTTTCTTCCCGTACTGAGCAACAGGCGGCTTCCCTGGAAGAAACGGCAGCCAGCATGGAACAGCTGACGGCCACCGTGAAGCAGAATGCCGATAACGCCCGTCAGGCTTCCCGTCTGGCACTGGATGCCTCCTCAACGGCGAAGAAGGGCGGGAACGTGGTGGAAGGTGTCGTGCGCACGATGGACGAAATCGCCACCAGTTCCAGTAAAATTGCGCAAATTACCAACGTAATCGACGGTATTGCTTTCCAGACCAACATTCTGGCGTTGAACGCGGCGGTAGAGGCTGCGCGTGCAGGTGAACAGGGCCGTGGCTTTGCGGTGGTCGCAGGGGAAGTACGTACCCTCGCCCAGCGCAGTGCTCAGGCGGCGAAAGAGATCAAAGCGCTGATCGACGATTCCGGCGAGCGCGTGAACGCCGGCTCGCAGCTGGTTAACGAAGCCGGGGCGACGATGGCGGAGATCGTCAATGCGGTCACCCGCGTGACGGACATTATGGGCGAGATCGCCTCAGCCTCTGACGAGCAGAGCCGCGGTATCGACCAGGTGGGCCAGGCGGTGGCTGAAATGGATCGCGTGACCCAGCAGAACGCCTCGCTGGTCGAGGAATCTGCGGCCGCGGCGGCCGCGCTGGAAGATCAGGCTGCACGCCTGAATGACGCGGTGGCTGTGTTTAAAATTACCCGTAATCAGGCGGTCAAAGCCGCGCCGGTGAAAACCTACGTGCCGAAAGCGCAGCCCGCAGCGAGCGTGCCTGAAGCGAACTGGGAAACGTTTTAACCTGGTGCCGGGTGGCGCTGACGCTTACCCGGCCTACAAATCGCTCCGTGTAGGCCGGGTAAGGCGTAGCCGCCACCCGGCAAAAATCACACTTCTGATGCTGACACAACCCTCGGTTTTTCCGGCTTCGCTCTCACCGCCATCACCACCCCAACGACCAGCAACACAATCCCACAGGCCGTTAATACAGGCGGTACGCTCTGGCGCATCAGGAAGGTATAAAGCAGCCCGGCCAGGGTTTCGAAAACAATCAGCGGCCCCAGGATCACCGTTGGCAGTTTCTGGCTGGCAATGTTCCAGCACAGCGCGCCCACCCAGGAACACAGCACCGCAATCGCCACCATCAGGGCAACAAATACCCACGGTCTGGGTCCGAAGGGTTGGGCGAAATCGGGCTGTTGATGGCCTAACCAGAGGCACGCCCCAACATATCCCAGCAGTGAAACGGGCAATGTGACCAGGGCCTGAGCCGTCGCCCACATCATCGGATGCTTGTCCGGGTTCTCACGCAGCCAGCGCGCATTGCGCAGGGCATACCATGCCCAACACGCCACGGAAACGAAGGCCAGCAAAATGCCGGAGCCGTAACGCCACAGATCAAAGTCCTCCAGCCCATGACGCAGCTCGGCAATATTGACGCATATCAGCCCTACGGCGGTACACAACAGCGCAGGCACCATTTTTGGCCACGCCAGTTTGCCATCGCGGTGGCTATAGAGCAGGTTAGCAAAGATGGGGATGACAACCGGCAGTGTGCCGATAATCATGGTCGAGACCGGGGCCCCGGTGCGTTGAATGGCACTCGCCAGGCAAACGTAATAGATGAGGTTGCCCATCATGGTCAGCGCCAGCGCGGTGCGCCAGTCCTGACGGCTAAGCTGACGCAGGCGCGCGCGTCCCAGCCATGCCAGAGGTAAGGCTATCAGCCCCAGCGCCAGATAACGTCCGGTCGACTGCAGTATTGCCGGGTATTCGGGCACGATCAGCGGGCCAACAAAAATCAGCCCCCACATCATCCCTGCCAGCAGGGCATACAACACGCCACTAATCATTTTTCCATCCCTATTGCTTCACGTTGCGCTCAGTGTAGGAGGGGCAAATGCGCGCGTATTGTATGAGATTGCGCATTAGCGCCGGGTGACCTGCTTCTGGTAGCGCACGGGCGTAATGCCGTAGCGGCGGGTAAATGCCCGGGTCAAATGCGACTGGTCGGTCAGCCCGGTCGCCGCAGCGACTTCAGCTGCGGGCATGCCGTGGGTGAGGAACGCTTTGGCGCGCCACAGGCGGATAGCCATCAGCATCTGGTGCGGCGTAACGTGGAAATGGGCTTTGAACTGGCGCTGAAAATGATACGGACTGAGCGAAACGACGTTGGCCAGCTCATCCAGCGTCAGGGAGTGCATATAGTTGTCATGCAGATACTCGCGCACACGTTCGAAGCGGTGCGCACCTTCCTGAACCACCGGCGCGTGATGGGCCAGGGGCTGAAAGGTCTCAATCAGATCCAGCAATAATCCTTTTTGCGCCAGCGGATCGTCCGTATGCCACAGGCCGTAGATGAGCCTGCCGATTTGCTGCGAGCGCTGGGGGTCAAAACGGGTCACCTCTCTGAACCACCAGTGCCGGAGGCCGGTTACCTCTTCCAGCAGGTCAGGTTCGATGTAAACCATCCGGTAGCGCCAGCCGCCTTCGGTGGCGGATTCCCCGGTGTGGATCTCGTCCGGGTTCATGGTAACGACGGATTTCTCCGGCGCGAGGTGCTGGGTACCGCGATAGCGAAAACGTTCGGCACCGGTTTCAATCGTGCCGATCCCGAAGGCTTCATGGGTGTGAGGCTCAAAGGCGTAGCGGGATATATGCGCGTGATAGAGTTCGATGCCCGGCACCTGCGCCAGATGGCGAAAGCGCGCGCTATCTCTCTTATCAATGAACTGTTCCGGTACGCCTTGCACGTTGAGCCTCCTCGTGGTCATCGCTTCATTATCAGAGATGACCCGAGGGGATGCCACAAAAAATAACCAATCTGTAACAATTACAGAATGGCTTTAATGCTCTCCGCCAGCGGCGTGGTCGGGCGGCCGATCAGTGTGCTCAGGGTATGGCTGTCGTCAAACAGGCCGCCTTTGGATGCACCCACGTCGGAGTCCGCGAGCATATCCGCCAGCCCCGCAGGCAGACCCACCCCCTTCAGCGCGGCGGCAAAATCGGCTTCGCTGAGATTCTGATAGGTCACCGGCTTCCCGCTCTGTTTGCTGAGTTCAGCCGCCAGCTCGCTCAGCGTCCAGCCGTGGTCGCCAGCCAGTTCATATACCTTGCCAGCATGACCCTCTTCAGCGATCACTTTGGCTGCGGCGGCGGCGTAGTCTGCACGGGTTGCAGAGGCAATTTTGCCTTCGCCTGCCGCACCTATAAACACGCCATGCTCAATCGCCGGTGGCGCGCTTGCCAGATAGTTTTCGGTATACCAGCCATTGCGCAGCAGGGCATAAGGAATGCCGGACGCCGCCAGCGCTTTCTCCGTCTCGACGTGTTCAACGTGCAGGCCCAGCGGGGAGCGATCCGCATGCAGCAGGCTGGTGTAGGCGATGAATTTCACGCCAGCGGCTTTGGCGGCGTTAATGACGTTCTGATGTTGGGTTGCACGCTGGCCGACTTCGCTGGAGGAGATCAGCAGCAGCTTATCCACGCCGCTCAGCGCGGCGGTGAAGGCGGCTTCGTTCGTGTAATCCGCCTGACGAACTACAATTCCCTGCTGGCTTAAGGCGTCGGCTTTCGCCGGGTTACGGACAATGGCGACAATCTCGTTTGCCGGAACCGTTTTCAGCAGTTCTTCAATAACGTATTGGCCAAGCTGGCCGGTAGCGCCGGTAATCGCAATCATGATGAATCTCCTTCGTGTTTGTCTGGTGTTATGGCACACTAGCACCATAGCTAACTTTTAGTAAGTACGTACAAAAAGGTAAGTATGAAAACAACGATACCGACACTCAGCGAACAAATGCGCGATGGCAACCTCTTTGCGGAACAGTGTCCTTCCCGGGAGGTGCTCAAACACGTTACCAGCCGCTGGGGCGTGCTGATTCTGCTGGCCCTGCGTCAGGGAACGCATCGCTTCAGCGATCTGCGCCGCAAAATGGGCGGGGTAAGCGAAAAGATGCTGTCCCAGTCGCTTCAGGCGCTGGAGCAGGACGGGTTTGTCGATCGCGTGTCATATCCGGTTGTGCCGCCGCACGTAGAGTATAGCCTGACGCCGATGGGGATTGAGGTCAGTGAGAAAGTAGCTGCGCTGGCGGACTGGATTGAGGTGAATACGCCGAAGGTGATGGCGAATCGGGACGATCGGGCGGCGTGACATGCCGGGTGGCGGCTTCGCCTTACCCGGCCTACCCGATCTCGTAGGTCGGGTAAGCGAAGCGCCACCCGACACAATCACCGCGACTTGCTTAGGTCAACCTGATAAATCGCGAAGCCAATATCATCGGTCGCCACCTTCTTCATCGGATACTGCGCCTTATCCTTAATGAACGCGGCGGCCTTATCGGACGGTGACGTTTCAAAGCGGATATCCAGTTTCGTATCGCTGTGGATCGGTGCCAGGCGCCAGTTGTTATCCACGGCCGGGTGAATTTCGCCCGCCTTCTTCGACTCAGCACTGATCCACGCCGCCAGTACCGAGCGGTTTTCGTCCGGTGAAGCAAAGGCGATGTGGTTATCTCCCGTACCTGCAAACTTACCGCCATAGGCGCGGTAGTTATTGGTTACCACCAGGAAGGTGGCATTCGGATCGATCGCCTTACCGTTGAAGGTCAGGTTTTTGATGCGCTCGGCCTGCGGGTTAATGGCCTGGCACTCGCCGTCATATTTCGCGGGTTGGGTAACGTCAATCTGATAATTCACGCCATCGATCACGTCAAAGTTATAGGTTCGGAAGCCATCCCAGTTAATCAGCGACTGCGGTTTACTGCTCTTCGGATCGATCTGGTTAAACTGTCCGGCAGAGCACTCCAGCCATTCCTTCACTTCTTTACCCGTCGCTTTCACCACCACCAGCGTGTTCGGATAGAGATAGAGATCGGCGGCGTTACGGAACGTCAGTTGGCCTTTCTCAACTTCGACATAGCTTGCCGGGTCGTTCTTACGCCCGCCAACTTTGAATGGCGCAGCGGCAGACAGCACCGGCAGTTTTGCCAGATCCGGATCGCCCTGAACAAAGTGTTCGGCATAGGCCTTCTGCGCCATGTTGACGACCTGAACGGTTGGGTCATCCTGCACCAGCGCCAGGAAGCTATACATATTATCGGCGGATTGGCCGATCGGCTTGCTGACGAATTCGCGGGTGGCGTCGTGATCGTGCTTCAGCACGTCGACCAGTTTTTTATCTTCAGCGGCCAGTGATTTTTTAGCCGCAGCGTCGTAAATCGGACGCGCCTCTGCTTTTGACTGAGTGACCTTCCAGCTGCCGCCGTCGTTATTGAGTACCAGATCCACCACCCCAAGGTGGTCGCCCCACATGCCCGGCATCACCGACGGCACGCCATTGAGCGTCCCTTTCTCGATGTCTGCGCCCTTAATGCTGGCAAAGTCCTTACCCGGGAAGACCGCGTGGGCGTGGCCGAACAGGATCGCATCGACGCCCGGGACTTCACTCAGATAATAAACGGAGTTTTCCGCCATGGCCTGATACGGGTCGGCGGAGAGTCCCGAGTGCGCAACCACCACCACCAGATCTGCCCCTTTTTCGCGCATTTCCGGCACGTATTTGCGCGCAGTTTCGGTAATATCGTTAACGGTCACTTTACCGTCGAGGTTGGCTTTATCCCAGGTCATGATTTGCGGCGGCACGAAGCCGATATAGCCGATTTTAAGCGTCTGTTTTTTACCGTCCCGATCGACAACCTCGGTCTCTTTAATCAGATAGGGGGTAAAGAGCGGCTTCTGCGTCTTAACGTCGATGATGTTGGCGTTAACGTAGGGGAATTTTGCGCCAGCCAGCGCATCGTGCAGGTACTTCAGGCCGTAGTTAAATTCGTGGTTGCCCAGGTTGCCGACGGCATAATCCAGCGTATTCATCGCCTTATAAACGGGATGGATCTCGCCTTTCTTTAGACCCTTCGCGGCCATGTAATCCCCGAGTGGACTACCCTGAATAAGATCGCCGTTGTCCACCAGCACGCTATTTTTCACTTCACCGCGCGCGGCATCGATCAAACTTGCCGTGCGGACCAGGCCGAATTTTTCGGTAGGGGTATCTTTGTAGTAATCGAAGTCCATTATGTTGCTGTGCAGATCGGTCGTTTCCAGAATACGCAGATCTACCGTCGCCGCCTGCACGCTCGCAGCAATCAGCGTCGCCAGAAGCGTTGCACTAAACTTAATCATCAGAGGAGTCCTTTTTTCGATCCATGCCACAAAAGAGTATGTATCTATAGCGTGTTGCTTACAGAAATGTGAATCCTGACAGAAAAAAGCGTACTGAAACCGGAATTGCTTCACAGATAGCGGAATTGTTCACATTACGATATAACTAAAACAATGAGTTAACCTCACTGCGTTAACAAAGAGGTGGAGAATGCTAGATAAAATTTGTCAACTCGCACGGGATGCGGGGGATGCCATCATGCAAGTGTATGACGGTGCAAAACCGATGGAGGTCGTCAGTAAAGCGGACGACTCCCCGGTCACGGCGGCGGATATCGCTGCGCATAAGGTCATTATGAACGGTTTACAGGCGCTGACGCCGGACATCCCCGTTCTGTCTGAAGAAGCGCCGCAGAGCTGGGATGAACGCCAGCACTGGCAGCGCTACTGGCTGGTCGATCCGCTGGACGGTACCAAAGAGTTCATCAAGCGCAACGGGGAGTTCACCGTTAATATCGCCCTGATTGAGAAGGGAAAAGCGGTGCTCGGCGTGGTTTACGCCCCGGTGATGAAGGTGATGTACAGCGCGGCGGAAGGTAAAGCCTGGAAGGAGGAGTGCGGCGTTCGTAAGCAGATCCAGGTGCGCGATGCGCGCCCACCGCTGGTGGTGATTAGCCGCTCGCACAGCGACAGTGAACTGCAGGAGTACCTGCAGCAGCTGGGGGAGCACCAGACGACGTCGATTGGTTCATCGCTGAAATTCTGCCTGGTGGCGGAAGGACAGGCGCAGCTTTATCCGCGCTTTGGGCCGACTAACGTCTGGGATACGGCGGCAGGGCACGCGGTTGCTGCGGCCGCCGGGGCGCATGTTCATGACTGGCAGGGCAAGCCGCTGGACTATACCCCGCGTGAATCCTTCCTCAACCCCGGCTTCCGCGTCTCGATTTATTGAGCCAACAGCTTGTGCAGCAGGGCGACGACCTGCTGCACCTCTTCCTGGGTCAACGCGCCGTCTTTCACCCACTGGACGCGACCTTCCTTATCCAGCACGATAATCGCGGAACTCTCTTCCTCCAGCTGCCAGGCCTTACGGGTGACTCCGTTGCTGTCGACGATAAACTGCGACCACGGATAGAGCTTCTTATTACTCTCAAGGCTTGAACGCACAAACATCCCGGAGCCGGGAATCGCGTCATCGGTGTTCACAATCGTGGTGGTCTGGTAGCGATCGTGCGGGAATTTTGCGGCCTTGATCGCTTCCACCAGGTTGGCATTTTTCTCTTTTGCAGATGTACGACCGGCAATATGTTGTACAACTCTCACTTTGCCTGCGAGCTGCGCGCTATTCCAGGCTTTATAGCTAAACTTATCATTGTCGAGAATCAATTCTCCCCGGTCAGCAATGCCGACTGGCGGGACACGTTGTCCTTTTTCAATGTTGTGAGCGCAAGCCCACAGGGGCAGCAGCAGACAAGCTGCTGCAAGGATGTTACGTAGGGTCATGGCGTTTCCTTATTGTTTGCAGGTGATCCGACCACTTGGTCTTACGCTTTTAATGATAAGTGCGATCAATGTGGTTTTCCCGCAATCCCAATGCCAGTTTGCGGGTGAACGCACATATCCATGAAAAAACGACGGCTTATACTGCTCTCAGTCACGCTTTGCAAAGATTATTCTGAATAATTGTAATCAAACGGTAAATAAACTTATGCACACTGGGTAACACCGTAGTTCTGGTCTATAGTCATTGGGCATCAAAATTTGCGCTCAGGACAGTCGGGCTGATTGTGGCACCGCAAGAGCGTATGATTCGCAGGAGATACAAGAATGAAAATTTTCCAACGCTACAACCCGCTTCAAGTGGCGAAGTACGTGAAGATCCTGTTCCGTGGACGGTTGTACATCAAGGATGTTGGCGCTTTTGAATTTGATAAGGGCAAGATCCTTATCCCAAAAGTGAAGGACAAACAGCACCTGTCTGTGATGTCCGAAGTCAACCGTCAGGTTATGCGTCTGCAAACTGAGATGGCTTAACCAACGTGCTATGCAGTAGTTAAAAAGACGGCTCCCAATGGGAGCCGTTGATGTATATGGGTCTTACGCCGACACCTTATCTTCTGCGTCAGGCATCCGCGGCACCAGCACGGTCGGTTTGTTGTCGATGCGCGTCACCAGCAGCTGGTCGATGCGGTAGTTATCAATGTCCACCACCTCAAACTTGTAGCCGGAGAACTTCACCGAATCGGTACGTTTCGGGATTTTGCGCAGCATAAACATCATAAAGCCGCCGATGGTTTCGTAATTACCGGACTGCGGGAACTCGTCGATGTCCAGCACGCGCATGACGTCTTCAATCGGTGTACCGCCATCAATCAGCCACGAGTTATCGTCACGCTGAACAATCTGCTCCTCCAGCCCCTGGCCCACCAGGTCGCCCATCAGCGTGGTCATCACGTCGTTCAGCGTAATGATCCCCACCACCAGCGCGTATTCGTTCATGATGACGGCGAAGTCTTCCCCGGCGGTTTTGAAACTTTCCAGCGCTTCCGAGAGCGTCAGGGTGTCTGGCACGATCAGGGTGTTGCGGATCTGCACGCCGCTGTTGAGCGCCAGGCTCTGGTTTGCCAGCACGCGGTTGAGCAGGTCTTTGGAGTCGACGTAACCGATGATGTGGTCGATATCTTCATTACAGACCAGGAACTTAGAGTGCGGATGCTGTGCCACTTTGTTCTTCAGGCTCTGCTCATCCTCATGCAAATCGAACCAGATAATGCTTTCACGGCCCGTCATGGAAGAGGGCACGGTACGGGATTCCAGTTCGAATACGTTCTCAATGAGTTCGTGTTCCTGCTTACGCAGCACCCCGGCCAGCGCGCCAGCTTCCACCACCGCATAGATGTCGTCAGAGGTGATGTCGTCTTTACGCACCATGGGCAGCTTGAAGATGCGGAAAATCACGTTTGCCAGGCCGTTGAAGAACCATACCAGCGGACGGAACACGAACAGGCAGAAGCGCATCGGGTTGATGATACGCAAAGCCACAGCTTCTGGCGCAATCATACCGATGCGTTTCGGGGTCAGGTCAGCGAAGAGGATGAACATGCCGGTAACCAGCGTGAAGGAGAGAATAAAGCTCAACTGCTCGGCCAGTTCGGCGGACATGTACTGCACAAACAGGCTGTAAAACGCCGGCGAAAACGCTGCATCGCCCACGATACCGCCGAGAATGGCGACCGCGTTCAGGCCAATCTGCACCACGGTGAAGAAGGTGCCGGGGTTCTCCTGCATTTTGAGAATGCGGGAGGCGTTGATGTTGCCTTCATCAGCAAGCAGCTTCAGTTTGATTTTACGGGAGGCGGCCAGCGAAATCTCCGATATCGAGAAAAATGCACTGACGGCAATCAGACAAAGTATTACTAAAATACTGTTTAACATAGTTTATCCGGCTTCTCGCCAGATCCTCGGAAGGGAAGTTGATACCATTTGTGTGGAAACACATTGAACGTCAGCTCGTAGCGTTGAGCCGATTATTTCAGCGGGTAGTATAGCGTAAAGAGATGTAAACCTGCCAGAGGTCACATTTTGACGCTTAAGTACCGAGAAGTGTTGTGCTTAGGAATTGATGGGAACCATTCTCATTTAAAGAGGGTTTTCATGCAATCTTTACCAGATCTTTATCCAATCTTTATACAGCAAAATGTGCGTTTTTTAGACAGGACAGCTTCCTCTGAACGCTCTTTTATGTGGCAGCGTCGATTAGCTGGGAAACTTCTTCGAGTTAGCCTACGCACTCAGGACAGAAATGTGGCTCAGTATCGTGCCGTAAAGCTCACTGAAGCCTTTATAAGGCTCTCTCAGCTAATGGGAAATACAAATCCACTATTGATTCGTGAAACGCTTCTAAAGGCCAGAGATAAGCAAATAGAGGATGAATTTTTATCCGCTGTATCTGCATGTCATGTCTCGCCGCATCCAGTAATACAAGAAAAGAGCATTTCCCCTTTATTGTCATCAGTACTTAATGAGTGGCTTGAGGAGATGAGTTCTGATTGGGCGAAAAGTACCAAAGTGCTTAATGAGAGAACGGTGAATGGTTTCCTGGAATGGTGTGGGGATATCCCAGTTGCTTCAGTTACGAAAAAGACGGTGAGTACTTATAAAAAGTTTCTTGATAAGTCGGGTAAGTCACCTCGATCCAGACAAGATGCCATTATTAAGGTTTCTGCGATGTTCAATTTTGCTATGAAGCAACGTGATTACATCGTGAAGAATCCTTTTTTGGGGATGAACTATAAGAATGTTGAAAATGTGAGTATTAAAACGGGTGTTTCATTAAGGGAGCATCAAAAAATAATTTCTTCTGAGCATGTTGGCAATACCAGATCCTTATGGTGGTTACTAAACCTACTTTTTTACACAGGAGTACGTATCGGTGAGGCGATCCAAATCTCTTCAAATGATTATATTGAGAAAGAAGACCAAGGAATACTCATCAAATGTATCAGCATTAATGATGCGGGTACTAAAACCGTTAAGAATAACGAGTCAATTCGCGATATACCTTTAAGTGATAGTCTTCTAAAGGCTGGTATATGGGAAGAGAAACCAATATATCATTGGGTTAATAATTCATCTGCAAGTAATGCCGTAAGCAAGGCTTTCAAAAAAGCAGGCATGAAACATACAGCACATGACTATAGATATGGTTTGTCAGACCGATTGAGAGATCTTCAAGAAGTACCAGACCATATAAGATTCTCGATACTTGGACATGCTCATCGAACAATGACGGATAGAACATACAGGAGTAAACAACCACTTCTGCAAATGAAACAAGTGATTGATCGTATCTGAATTAAAAGCAAGCACATGGATGTGTTATCGGGAGGTACATTACTTTAAATCATTCGTGAAATTCTTTCCCTTTATATCCTATACTAAAAGGGGTAATGAATTTATAAAAATGTGAGGTTTAAATTATGAGAATGAAAGAATATTATTATGATAAGGCACTATCTTATTATAAGTTATTAGAAGAAGAGTATGAATGTATTATAAAGAATGAGGAAAGAGTCTTTTCTAAAGACAGCAATAAGAAGTTGTTAATAAAATCAAATATAAGCAATGCTAAAAAATAATCCACATTCATTTTTATTTTATGAGTTTTTATATGTGCTGAATATTTTTGTCACTGTTTATTTTTATTCTTTGGTTATAATGTTGAAATTTACATCATATTTTCAATGGGTAACCGATTCCTTAGTTTTTATCTTTTACAATAGAAACAGGTGCGTTGCTATTATTCCATAATCTAAAGGCGGGTTACTTAGCAACACTTAGTAATACAACCCATTAAATATAAATGTACTAAAAAACACATATTTCTTTCCCTATAAATATCGGTAGATATTTATAGGGAGAGAAGAAAAAAATGAAATGAATTTAAATAATGTCCTATACTATATGTATAGTTAAAAATCCTGTTGGTGTACCCGTTAGTCGTGGGTTAATGATAAGAGCGTCATTATCCTTGGTATAATAAATTAAAACCTGATCCTATCGACAAGTAGATGGCAGATGAGTTGTTCAACAGAACGCAGTGCAAATGAAACCCGTGCAAATTTCCCGAGCGTAAATTCCAGACAAAAAAGACGAAAACGCAGGAGTCACGGCAATGTGGCACTATAAAGGAATCGGATAATACCCCGTAGATTCCCTTGATAGACATATAAGGCCAATCCTTACCAAATGGTATAAGGGAGTCTATTACTTCTAATAGATTCTGTGGCGAATTTATACAATATAGATCCGTCCAGAATTTGAGAAGTACTTAGACGCTTATAGGAGTTATTCATACAGCTTTTATAAGAAGAGTAGTGATGAACTACGACCGTTGCAGAGAATGGCGATAGGAAGAAACAGGGCAACCCGCTTCCGCTTGAGTACAATATAGTTGTATTCAAAATTCGCTGTATGAAATGTTGATAAGTATCAGCGTCAAGAAATACAAACTAATTGTATATCTTGAATTTCTTCCTCCCTCAGTGGGGGATCGAAATGTATCAAAGAAATCCCGTCAAGGAGTAATGCTGTTAAAGCTAATCAGTACATCAATAAATGTCCTATCAAAAAAATAATATCCAATGAATTGATATTCGAGTTGAAGCGAACGCCGTGAGATTCAATCGAATGAAATTCCTGGCTCGCTTGTAAAGCGGGACAGTCAAAAAATGCATTAAATGGAAGTATTAATTCAGTTAGATATCGTTAGGATTGAAGCGGATGATCTCTGCTTATAGCGACCTCTTGCTATGTTCTCCTGATTAATTGGGTTATGTACTATAGCGAGAACTTCCACCTTTCCCTACCTTGGGTAGGTTTGTTAACGGTGATTGGTGGAAGTACTAATTGTGCTAATTAACTTTGTTAATAATCATCACTACAGCACCAATGACATTGATACTTTTCATATCTTCAAAAGCGACTGCGATTGACGGATAATTGTCATTATCACTCAGTAAGCGTACTCCCTCCATGAGCACCTGTACTCTCTTAAACAAATAATTCCCGCTCTGTTTTAATACAACAAGTTTGTTATCGGTTAAATCTGTATCGTTAGTATCAATGAGTAGCACTGCACCCGTAAGAAAAGTAGGAGTCATTACATCGGTATTGACCCTGATGGCACGCAGAGAGTGTAAACCCTTCACCTCAACCAGTTGAGCATCAAGTTTCAACATTTCATCGGCATGATCAATAAAAGGTACACATATGACATCTGAATCAGTGACGCCCATGCTCGATTGTTGGCCTGTAGCCAGCCACTCAATAGAGACATTGCCTGCTTTTGCCAAGAGTACCAAGTTATCCAGTGTAGGGCTTGATGAACCGTGCATGTAGTTGTGAACAGTACTATAGCCAATACCCGCACGTTTTGAGAACTCTCTACCCGTTGTTCCAAGTTCTGCTATGACGTGCTTTAAGCGTTCACTGAACTCTTTAGTACTCTGCTTTTTATTGTTCATTCTATCGCCATTCAACTTAAGGAATTGTATTCCTGATTCGATTTGACTTGTTCATTTTATTGATCAATCATGTTCATGATTAAGTAATGAGTGATCATAATGAAGAATCATAAACAAGAAGGATCTCAAAAAAAGGAATCAAATGCCAGTACTCGAAACTGGCATCGGGCCGATGTACTTGCAGCTATACGCAAGAAAGGTAGTTCGTTGGCTAAGTTGTCCCGAGACAACGGCTTACATGAACGAACGCTATACAACGCCCTTGAGAGGCATTGGCCAAAAGGTGAGCAGATCATTGCCGATTATATTGGGGTCACCCGAGAAGAAATCTGGCCCGAACGTTACAGCAATAGTGAGGAATAAATTGTGGCATACGCAACATATACAGTGGTTTGTCCGCATTGTGGAAGTACTACGACAGTTAACACGGGAATAAAAAGCAGTGGTACAGGTGTAGGTTCGTGCGGAGCATGTAGAAAACTTATCAGAGTAGAAGTTGACTCTCTCGGTAATATAAAACGAGTATTAAAATAACAAGGGAAAATAAAAATGAAGAAAATACAGTTTTTTGTTTATATGGGATTCGGTTTAATCATGGCGTCCATGGTTTATAGTTATTTTAGTACATTCAATGAACCAGGGATGTCATTTGCTACAGTATTACTTGCATTAGTTACTTTAGCATTTTGGAGTATGGTTATGATCATCTCATTTTGGTGGTCAATTATAGCCATTCCATCTATACAAGAAAACCACCCCGCATTAACGCAAAAATTTCCAAAGTTTTTTAATAACTTTCTTCTACCTATCATCATTGTCATTTTATTATTGATAGCTGGGCAAGCTAATGTATATATGATGAACCTACAAGGAAAGAATCTTGGTTTTATGATCGAAGATCAATTCTCTGAAGCGAAGAGTGCCGGGATCTTTAACAGAGAAAAGTGGATTGAGGTTAAAGCTAAGCAAGATGAGTTAATAAAATTAGCCGATAAAGAAGCCACCGCTGCAACATTAGAAAAAAATAACAAAGACTACATCGAAAGTAAGATTAATAGTCTCGACAAGAGTAGTGGTAAGTACTTAGTAGCTGAAAATATCTACAAGCAACATGGTGTTTGGGTCGATGATTACATTGCTGTTCAAAAGAAGGCATGCTCACGTGAATTCAATCGACTGTTGGCTGCTAATGCAGCGTCTGAGCAAGCCATTGAGTACTGGAATGAAACCTCTGATTCTTTAACACGGTCGGGTGTTTCGCCATTTGCAGGGGGGAGGAGTCCTACAACCGCTCCTGACATCCAGAGAACCAGCAATGATATTAGATTTGCCCGTTCTCAATTAGAAAATTGTGGTATAGCTCATCTTAACGAGATAGAACATCGTGTTACAGTACAAACTGATAATTGAAATGGATTCAGGATTATGTATTTCAAAGCGGTTGTTATAAGTTTAAGTTTGCTATTGTGTTTATCGGCCTCTGCTGATGAACTTAAGCAAAATATTGATAGCACATTACAAAAATGCAAGATGGATGCTGTTAGTACTATTGACTCACAGAATTGCTATATTAAAGCTACTACAGCGTGGGATACTGAGCTTGGGAATCAATATAAACTGCTAATGAAAGATCAGCCTGAAAATGTGCGTGCTGCCCTAAGAGATTCACAAAGGCAATGGATAAAATACAGAGATTCGTATAATAAAGGAATTGAGGCCTTTTATCAAAAAGAAGAGGGTACTATCTGGAGTTTGATTGCGGCTGAAAGCAAAATGAATATCATCCGCGATAAAACATTAGATCTTTATCGACTCAGGAATAGTACAAATCTTGGTGGCTGATGTTAAAAGGTAGCGTAGGCTACCTTTTTTATTGCCATCGATGAGTCAGGGCTGGTGGAAAACCGCTATTAATAATTCTTGAAGTACTTTCATCACTCCATTCACACAGCAAAATGCCGAACATAAAGTAATCTTCTGTTCCAGTATTAAAATACTTATGCATTAAGTCATGCAAAGTACGTTCTGTTTTTGTGAAGGCATTCATTTTATCATTTCTCATTCATGCCACTACACTGTTCATTTCTTTCTTTATTCGGCTGATGGTATTGGTACTTACACAGAATTCAGCAGCTACAGAGCGAACACTTCCGCCAGATGTCAATGCCGCAATGATTTCAGTACGCGGGATGCTTCTGCCATTTCCCCGCCCGGAAATACGCCCAGCAGCTTTAGCCGCTTCATACCCTTCACGCTGACGAAGTAGCATTTGCTCACGTTCCATTTGAGCGATTCCCCCAAGTAACGTTAAAACAAGATTACCTGTTGGGGAGTTGTCCCCTGTTTTAATTCCTTCTTTATGAAACTGGATCGCGACACCTCGTTTAGTCAATGCATCTACGGTTGATAGAAGATCTGCTGTATTACGGGCAAGGCGGCTGATGTCATGCACATGTAAAGTATCCCCCTCGCGTAAGTACTCCATCATCGCTAAGAATGCTTCACGATTGGTATCTTTCGCACTTACTTTCTCAGTGAATGTTTTGTCAAAGGTGATCCCAGTATCTGCTAATTGTCGATCACTGTTTTGTTGCAAGCTGGATACGCGAATATAAGCGACGTGTGCCATGTCAAAATCTCTTGGTGTATCGATTTATATGTTGCGATTTATTATAGAGTGTAGCGATGAAAAATCAAGGCAGATCGCTACATCTAATCAGGCTTAAAGGGATATTTGATGTGTAGCGATTAAGGATGCTAAATCGCTACGACTATATTGTCTACTTCTAACTGAACAATTTATGAAAAAAAGCTTAGTGTTACAAGTCTACAAAAATTAAGATTAATAATCTGAGCATAAGGTTTATTGCTTTAAATATGTGAATTATTCACTTGATCTAAGACATTTGATAGGACTAAAATTATTGTTTTAAGGAGTAATAAATGAACTTTGACGTTTTTGATGAGTCTATAGGAATCGACGGTTACTACCGCTATATTCAAAGCCAAGCATTTCCGAATAGTACAGAGACAAGTTTTGAAATTGCAAGTTATAATGCCATAGGGAATATCTATCCTAAAGGTACTGTTTTTTCAAGGGTAAGGTGGATTAGTAAAGAGCGTGCTAATGACTTTGTTCATGGGAACATTGATATTAATGACTTCTACCCCCCAAGACCACATATAAACAGTATTCCAGAAGGGCGTTTTAATAAATTAAATTCGACAACTATGTACCTTTCTGACCATCCATTCGTTGCTTTGAAAGAATGTAATATAAAGGAGGGTGATTATTTTCTTTTGTCATATTTTTCTCTTCCGAGGAGAATGAGTTTTATACAAATTGAAAGTGAAAAGGATAATCTTTCACAAATTTTTGTGAACTTATTGAGGACACAAGATAAAAGATTTTATCCTTTGATTAATATGGTGTATTCTAACTTGCTGAAATTCGATGCTCACGATGGAGTTGTATATAACTCAGTTAAGGTTGATGCTGATTATGTGGATGTTAATTGCTGGGGGAAAATAACCTCTGCAAAAAATTTTGCAATCCAGGATGAAAGAATTAAAAACTTCAAGTTGGAAGTGTCATGGTTGATGTATTGCAATAAAAACCTCCAACCTGTTGAACACGCAATGTATGTACCATTAAGTAATAAGAAAAAAAATAAAATTATGACGATAGCTTACCAAAAAAACAGAGAGGCATATAAAGTTAGCACTAATAAAATAAAAAAACAGTTATTTGAAAGAAAAGCTAAAACAAATATTCTTCTTGCTAAAGAGGACAAAATAATGAACACGGAAATCCTTTTTAAAATAGTAA
Source organism: Enterobacter cloacae complex sp. SHL012 (assembly GCF_049237505.1). Taxonomy (NCBI): domain Bacteria; kingdom Pseudomonadati; phylum Pseudomonadota; class Gammaproteobacteria; order Enterobacterales; family Enterobacteriaceae; genus Enterobacter; species Enterobacter cloacae complex sp. SHL012. Next base: position 429,045 of record NZ_JBMKIZ010000004.1, on the reverse strand, counting down.
GTAAATAATATTTTCTCTTTAAGAATAAAAGTGGTAGTTGGTAGGGATGTTATTTGTTAGAGGTTCATTAAAAAACGACATGAATTAAGCTGCCATAACTATGGCAGCTTTTTTAATTATATTGTTTAGATATTCAACCCAATCAAGTTTAAATAAAATGTTTTTGCTTTATTTTTATCTTTATCTTTTAGTAAACTATGAGGGCAAAGACCCAACTCCCAACGTTTATCCATAAAGGCTAATAATTTAAAACTACGCTCTTTAATTTCCTCTGGTCCCCATTGAGAGTGGTTAGTGAGTTCATTTTCAGAGTAACATCCATATTTAAATCCTTTTAAAGATTTTTCTATGAAAGATTTATTAGATAGTGATGAATTCTTTCTTGATGCTAATGGTACTAAATTCCCGATACTATGTCTGAATCGTTTACGTTCCCTAATTGAATAGTTTTTGAATGGCTCTTTCCACGAACTATGTTTGGCTCGTTGTGGATAAATGTGCTCAATTGTATCATAATCACTATCTCGTTCTTTATGCCTGAACTCTTCCCAGTTTAACTTAGTCCTTTCTGTTTTGGAGGCCGATTGTAGAGAGTATTCATACTCGTACATGAAGTACCTAATTCCGTTCCAGTTATAAAAATCACAATCCTTAAACTTATCAGAGAATTCCCCATGTAAGTATTTCAATGTCTTATCTGTTTCCGTTTTTAAATGGAGTATTAATCCGTCAATGTTCTTTTCACGCTTAAACTGTAATGCCAAACTAATTAAATTTAGTTCTCTAAAGAAATATCTATTTAAAAACATTGAGTTAATGAATAAAAAACGCTCACAGAGACTTAATGTGGTTTCAATGGATTGAGTGCTATAACCATTGTTAAGCAATTCAAGTAATAGTACTCTACAAATTTTCCAAGTTGGAATTTTATTTATTCTTGTTAACCACTCAATGGTTTTTTTAGAATATCTGCTTTCTTCAGGGTTATGTATAAAGTACCAAGTCTCCACAGATTTTTTAAGGCTGCTAACGTAATTGCTAATAAACTCAGCTGTTATTTCAAATGTACGAGTTTTATCATTGAGAGGTTTTGACGAAAATATCTCATCAAGAAGTATTCGTGTATGCTCATCTCTTGATACTGAATATCCACGATTCAATGTGAAATACATTTCCTCGTCATCTAAGGAAATAGCATCGTTCTCGTTTGATTGCACCGGGGATTCTTTGAAATGAAGTATATAGTGATGATATAAAAATTCATCATCTGATAATCTTTTCTTAATATCCTTCCCTAAAAAATGATACATAGATTTCCAACACTCGTTGATCGAGTGGCGAAGGGAGTCCTTCTCATAGTCTGGTGCCGATAGCTTTGTTGTTAAATAAATTAATCTATTTTTCAGCAGTTCTAAATGGGAAAGAATTTTACCTCTATTGTTCATCGTTTCGAAAGCAACATATGTATCTATTTCTTTATCAAGAGAATAGATGTTAAAAAGGAGGTTTTGTGTTATTTTTTTATATATTACTCCCATTTCATCAAGAGGCAGTGAATGTATTTTTTCTGCGAAGAATTTTTTTGCATAAAGAAGATTTTGTGTATATATTGTATTTTCTAACTGTAATGAACTTACCGAGTGTTCGCCAAAAATTTCCTGCTTAAGGTACTCATAACTTGGATTATCTTTGTCATAACCAAAAATATAAGAACGTAAAGGTGATGTTTTTTCTTTGTTTTCGAAAATAAATTTTTTACGAATCTCAGTGATGTCAGTGTAATTTAACTGTTGCTCGCCCTCACGTGAATTCATTTCTTCAATTATTGTCTGTATGAGTATCACAATTGTAGTTATTCGTTGTTGTCCATCAACTATAAAATAGGGGGAATAGTTTTTTGCTTGTATTATCCAGTGATCTTCAACCCAATTTGAAATGTTTTTTGAAGGCACATCTTCGAGAGTCAACACTCCGACATAGTGATTTTTATCATTTTCAAGAAATATAACGTCATTCCAAAATTCTGAAATTTCCTTTGAAGTCCAGGCATATCCTCTCTGATAATCAGGGATTCTTAACAGTCGTTCGGTGAAGATTTTTGATATAGATATGAGGCTTGTTTCCATTGTTCAGTCCTGTTGAGTATGGGAACTTTCTGGAGCGGTGTAAATTTAGTTTACCGATAAGTTTGGATACCAGTCAACTAAGATTATCCGTATGATTTACTTTGAAAATATTTTATGTGCAAGATTCTTCTTCATTAATTGCAATTCTAAGTTACATTGAAGCGTAGCCAAGTTTAACTTTGGCATTTTCCATCAAGAAGTGTGACAGATATTGCTTTTTTATACACATGATATCACTTAGCGTGATGAATTATACAATGGTTGTGGAAATATGATTTAACTTGCCTTAATACGAATAGTGCAATCATGGTAAACCAAATTCCTTAAGCTAAATAAAACCTATCAACTTGATCTATTCTGGCCTTTGTCCTACGGTCCAATACTCATAGTCACCATCAAACCTGCATCAACACTGACATACTGCCCCAGTAAAGTGGATTCAAAATGGCTGTTTAACATAGTTTATCCGGCTTCTCGCCAGATCCTCAGAAGGGGAATTGATACCATTTGTGTGAAAACACGTAGAACGTCAGCCCGTAGCGTTGAGCTGATTATTTCAGCGGGTAGTATAGCGTAAAGAGATGTAAATCTGCCAGAGGTCACATTTTGGCATAAAAACAGACCGGACAGTGGAGTGCTGACCGGTCTGCGCGGTTATTTCACGGGAGATAAATGGGCGCTTCCCACCGTCTGTCGTGTGGCGTCGCCTCCCCACACCTGGTCATACTCGTATCCGGTTAACTGCTTGATGATCACCCGAGTCCTGGCGTCGCAGTCGCGGTAATCTCCGCCCAGTTTCCGTCGGGCAATCTCCTTGAGGAGCAACTTATGCGTCTCGCGGGTGAGCTTAAACTTGTAGGTAGTGAAGAAACTCACCGCCAGAAGCGCCGCGGTGGCAAAAATCATCAGGCCGATAATGGCCCCCAGCGCGCTTTCCGGTTGTGCGCCACTGCCTTTCACGAAACCGGACTCCTGCAGCACCAGACCAATAATCATGATGGCAATAGCCACGGTACTTTTGCGGGTCAGGACCATCACACCGGCAAAAATCCCTTCGCGTCGCTGCTGCGTCACCATCTCGTCGATATCCGGAATGAAGCTGTAGATATTCCACGGAATGTAGTAAAGGCCGGAGCGGGCGGCACCCAGCAAGATAAAGACCGCCGAGAACAGCAGCGTCGGCACCTGCGTTTCGGTAAGGTAGACCGTAAACAGGAATACCAGCACGCAGAAAATACAGCCGTAGGAGAGGCGGAGCGCGGCGGAAGGAGTCACATTCAGCCGGTTCAGCAACAGCATAAACCCGTATGTGCCCGGCACCGAGGCGAAGGCCGCAATGCTCAGCCAGCCAGATACCGCTGCCGCATCCTGGCTCAGGCAATACACGACATAATAGGTAAAGACCGAACCGAATACGTCCATCGCCGTAAACGAAAAGATATAAATAATGATATGCAGCCGGAACGCGCGAATGCGGAATGAAGAAAAGAGATCCAGAACCAGATATTTCAGGTGATTGAGTATCCCGCTGCTGCGCTGGTTATCCACTTTAAAATCGGACTCTTGCTGCACATCTTTGGCTTCCCAGGTGGTGTACCAGGTAATAAATACCGCAATGCAAAATACGCAGGAAAATATCAGCCCGGTAAGGGTATAGGTAAACGGATTATCTTTACCCGTGAACTGCATAATGACGCCGGGGACGGAAACCGCAAGAAACCCCCCGAGCTGAGAGCAGATCATGCGCACGCCGGAAAGGCGGCTACGCTCTTCATAGCGGTTTGTCATTTCCGCTGCCAGCGTTTCCCACGGGACCAGCACCATCGCCGACAGCAGTTCAATCGAGAGATAGGTGCCCAGATAGTACCAGTAGCCCATGTCTGTCAGCCACAGCAGGGCATACAAAAACATGAGCGGTGAGCTGAGTAATAAAAAGAAGCGGCGGCGGCCAAATTTACGTCCGAGCCAGGTATCACCGAAATTATCGGTGACGTATCCCATAATGGGGCTGAGGAGTGCGTCAATAACGCGGGCAATGGCGAATATTGAACCCGCTTCAATCACTGAGAGTCCGCAATAGGTGGTGTAAAAAAAGAGCAGCCAGGTGCCGATAATGGCAAAAGCGCCCCCGCCAAACAGATCGGTTACGCCGTAGCCAAGCGCTACGCCGTAACCAACTCTACGTTCAGTTGGTTTGACCATAATAATATCCAGTGTAGGGTAATGATTAACCTGTGTTTCAGGTCGTTTTTTTATTTACTGCTGGACGACACATTACGTTCTAATTATTGATATCTATCCATTTTCTTAATTGAGATGAGCGATAAAGGGCCTCCACAAGGGTGAGTGATTTCCCGGCAGCATGGATATCGGTGTAGTCCGTTTCCGGGTGATGAATGGCATGATAAAAACGGCGGATCGCCTGCTGGTGTCCCAGCCCCCAGTAGCTTTTGACCGAGCCGTCAGGAGAATCATCGGTTGCCAGCTTGCGACGTTCGCCCGGGGTAATGCGCCAGAGCACGTTGTCATTGAGCAGCAGCGAACCCCGTTCGCAATGGATCTCAAGCCAGAGGGGGGAATCCGTGGTATTGCAGTTGCTGGCATAAAACAGGCCACGCGCGCCGTTAGCAAAGTGCAGCGTCGCCATTGCGCTGTCCTCCCCTTCGGTTACGTCCGCCAGCTCACCGCTCTCCACCACGCCTTTCAGGCGCGTGACCCCGCCGGCGAACCACTGCATCAGGTCGAGGGTATGGATCGCCTGGTTGATCAGCAGACTGCCGCCTTCCGTTGCCAGCCGTCCACGCCACGGACTTTCGGTGTAATAGGCGCCCGACCGCGACCACGTCAGCACCGCTTTCATGCCGAGCATCTTCCCCAGCTCGCCCTCGCTTAACTCCTGTCGGATGCGCAGGCTGGTGGGGTTGAGCCGGTTCTGATAGCAAACGCCGAGCAGACCCGGCGACTGGTCGACGGCCTGGACGATATCGCCGAATTCACTGCTGTTCATCCCCACCGGTTTTTCGCAGAACACATGCTTCCCGGCGGCGAGCGCCGCCAGAATCATACGTTTATGCTCGAAATGCGGCGTACAGATATGGACCACGTCGATGGCATCATCCAGCAGCATTTCCCGGTAATCCTGATAAAAACGGCACTGATAGGCCATCGCCAGCGTCAGTCCTTTAACGCTGTCGATGTCCACCAGCGCGCGCAGCGCGACGTTGGGGATCTGGCGTAATGCATTCACATGGCAGCGGTGAATCGCGCCGGCACCGATAACCGCTGTGTTCAGGATCGTCATCGTTGCCTCCCGTTATGCCGTCGCGTTGGCCAGCATCTGAGCCTTCACGCAAAGCTCCGCCGCCTTGAAGGCGTGCGCCTGCGTCATGGCGTTTTCGGTCCGGTGCAGGCAGTCGAGGATCAGTTCACCAAAGAACGGGAACCCGACCTGTCCGGCGACGGGATAGCGGAATTCTCCCTCCTTGTTCACCAGGTAAACCACATCCTGCTCGCCGCGGGTTAAATCAACATATTTGCGGATTTCGATATAGCCTTCGGTGCCGAGCAGGGTCAGACGACCGTCGCCCCACGTTGAAAGCCCGTCCGGCGTAAACCAGTCGCAGCGGAAATAGCCGCTGGCACCGTTTTCCCCTTTCAGCATCGCGTCGCCGAAATCTTCGAAGGCGGGATACTGCGGGTGTTTAACGTTGCGAACCTGGCTTGCCACCACCGAGGCGTCGCTGTTGCCGGTATAAAAAAGGAACTGCTCAATCTGATGGCTCCCGATATCGCAGAGAATGCCGCCGAAGTCGCGACGATCGTAGAACCACTCCGGACGACCGGTCCCTTCCCGATGTGGACCGGTTCCCAGGGTTTGCACGACGCGGCCAATCGCGCCCTGCTGCACCAGTTGTCCGGCAAAGACCGCGCTCTCTACGTGCAGACGCTCGCTGTAATACACCGCGTATTTCTTCCCGGTTTGCGCCACCATTGCTTTGGCATCGGCCAGCTGTTCAAGGGTGGTGAGCGGCGCTTTATCCGTGAAATAGTCCTTACCTGCGGCCATCGCTTTCAGCCCCAGCGCACAGCGCCCGGACGGGATGGCCGCACCCGCCACCAGGCGCACCTCGTCGTCGTTGAGTATCACGTCCAGCGACGCCGCCACGTGGGCCTGCGGATATTGCTGGATGAATTTATCCACTTTCGCCGGGTCGGGGTCGTACACCCATTTCAGCGTGGCGCCGGCTTCAATCAGGCCGTTGCACATGCCGTAAATATGACCGTGGTCGAGTGCGGCAGCGGCAAAAACAAATTCACCTTCCCGGACAACCGGCTGCGGTTTACCTACCGGGGCGTAGTTCATTCCGTCTTTCTTGTTCATGATGACATTCCTCGATCCAGATCTTTTCCCAGGGGGATGGCACCGACTTCGCTGAAGTTGGCCACGCTTGCGGACTTCTCATAAAAACGGGGGGCGAGGGCGTTCGTCCCGCCGGTACGGTAAAACGGGTCATCGCGCTGAATCGGCAGCGGGACGACGGTGCGGGTAATGGCTGATTTATAAATTGCGGTAATCAGTTCGAGGGAACGCTTGCCCTGCAGGCCATCCACTAACGGTGCCGTGCCGTGCTCAATGGCATAAAGCAGGTCGTTAATCTGCCCGTTGTGTAGCGTCCATTCGAGTTTGCGGGTGTCGTGAAAAACCGCGTTGAGTTGCGCTTCTCTCGGCAGATCGTGGCTTTCCTGTGGGAAGCCGTTATCGGCGCTGACGCTGGCAAAGGCCTGCCACGGCGCGGAGATACGCGCTTTATCGCCCTGAATGATGATTTTCTGATCTTCCCCGTGGTGCACCACCGAGGCGGTAAGCTGCGTGAGCGCGCCGTTCGGGTATTTGAAGATCGCGGCACTGAGGTCTTCCACCTCGGCATTGTCGTGCGCCACGTTGGTCATCATTGCCACGACCTCCGACGGGAAGCCGAGCATCCACTGGATGGCGTCGATATGATGTACCGCGTGGTTAAGCGTGCAGCCACCTCCCTCTTTTTCCCAGGTGCCACGCCACCATAGGTCGTAATAGCAGTGTCCGCGCCACCAGAACGAATCCACCTGCGCATGGCAGATTTTTCCCGCGAGGCCGGAATCCAGTGCGGCTTTTAAGCGCCAGAAAGCATCGGTAAAGCGGTTCTGAGCGATGATGGAGAGCGTTTTACCGCTGGCCTGCTGTGCGGCGATCATCGCGTCGCACTCTTCCAGCGAGGCGGCCATCGGTTTTTCGCACAGCACATGGCACCCCGCGCGCAGGGCATCAATGCTGATCTCCGCGTGAACATAGGGCGGCGTACAGACATCGACGATGTCCACATCGGGCTCTGACGCCAGCATCTGCTGGTGGCTTGCGTACACGCGGGCATCCGTCAGGCCGTAGCGTGCTTTTTTCTCGTGGGCTTTTTCCGGGTAGATATCGACCAGCGCGACGATCCGGCAACGCTGACCAAACTGCAAATAGCCCTGAATATGGTTATGCGAGATATTCCCTGTTCCCACGATAGCGACATTTAACATCGTGTTTCTCCGCTGTTACCAGGTGCCAGAGGCGTCCAGCGTGATGCTGGCGGTCTCTTTAGCCACTGAGGTGCTAATACGCTGCTGAAGCAGGCGCAGATACTGTTTCTCATTGAGCGGCAGGGCGACCCAGTCGTCTGTCCAGGTGGAGAGGTGCATGGCGTTGGAAAGCGTAAGCCCGCGGATCCCTTCCAGACCCGGCGCAATCAGCGGCTCGCCGCGCAAAATGGCGGCAGAGAAATTGGCGGTAATAACGTGATGTTCGCTGCATTCCGGGGCGACGGGGATGGAGACCTCCCAGCATTCGGGTTCACCAAAACCGTTTTGCCAGCGGGCGTTGAAGGCGGTTTCGGATTCACGTAACCGCCAGTAGCGCAGTTTCCCCTCTTCGACGACCACCTTGCCGCGGTCGCCAACGATTTCCAGGCGGTTGGTCCCCGGTGTTTCCGCGACGGTAGTGATAAACACGCCCGTCGCGCCATTGGCGTACTCCGCATAGGCGGTGACCTCGTCTTCCACATCGATATCGCGATGTTTGCCGAACTGGCAAAACGCGCGCAGACGGACCGGCATTCCGACCAGCCACTGCCAGAGATCGAGCTGATGCGGATCCTGGTTGAGCAAGACGCCGCCACCTTCCCCTTTCCAGGTGGCGCGCCAGCCGCCGGAGTTGTAGTAGCTCTGCGAACGATACCAGTTGGTGATGATCCAGTTGGAGCGGCGAATCTCGCCCAGCTCGCCGCTGTCGATAAGGTCTTTTACCTTCTGATAAAGCGGGTTCGGGCGTTGGTTGTACATGATGCCAAACACCACGTCGCAGTCCCGGGCGCAGGTGTTCATCTCCTGCACCTGAGCCGTGTATACCCCCGCCGGTTTTTCACACAGGGTGTGAATGCCGTTGCGCATCGCCAGCATCGACAGGCGCGGATGCTCGTAGTGCGGCGTCGCGACAATCACCGCGTCGATAAGCCCGCTCTGGATCATCTCCTGGGCGTCATTGAACACGGGGAGATTGCCGACCAGCTGGCGAATGGCCGGATGCTTTTCCGGTGCATTATCGCAAACCGCCGTCAGGCACGCGTCGCTGACCGTACCCGCCAGTAAATAGCGCGCGTGGACCGTGCCGATATTACCTATTCCAATAATGCCAAAACGTACCTTATCCATGTCACACCTTAATTTCTGTTGAAAAGAAGTGATGACCGGAAAATAGGAAAGGCGAGCCGCAGCGACAATGTGTTTTTGTGAGAATACTCGCAAGGTGATTAAGTAATCTCCAGGCTTTCTGAAATTTGGTTTTAAAATCAAAAGGCTGTTTCTGCAAATATTTGCAAAAACTGAATGAGAGCGAGGTCACACTATGCCGGGCAGGTTAAAAATGGAGGAGATTGCGGCCCTGACGGGCTATTCCGTCAGTACGGTATCTCGGGTATTAAGTGGCAAATCGTATACCAGCGATAAAGCCCGGGAGGCGATCGTTCGTACTGCCAGAGAATTAGGCGTACTGGAGTCCATGGCGAGCGGCAGACTGTTAATTAACGGTATCGCTGTTTTTGCGCCAGAAAGAACCTTTCAGGGACGCGGCGATATTTTTTATCTGGAAGTCACAAAAGGGATTACTGAAGCCTGCGCGCGGCACAATGTGTGGGTGAGCTGCTGTGGATTAGAAGAACAGCACGCCGACGTGAAATTATTTATGGAAAAGGCCAGCCAGAAGAATATTAACGCGATAATTATTATTGGGACTGATGATTCCACCATATTTAAACTGGCGAGCACGTTAAATAAGCCCTGCGTGTTAATTAATTCCGTTGATCGGGATCGGGAGCTGGATGCCGTGTCACCCGATCACCGGGCGATTGGGTTTACCGCCATGCAGTATCTTTTTGAGCAGGGACATCGGCGTGTGCTCACGCTCACCTGCCTGCGGCGAGAAACGCTTTACGCGCGTCTGGACGGCATTAAAGAGGCGTACCGCCATTTTCACGTGGGCTTCGATCCCCAGCGTGATTTGCTCGTGACGGAGTGGTTTACCGCTGAAGAGGCTGAGCGGGCTCTGGATGCGTGGCTGATGAGCCATGATAGATCGCAGTGGCCGGAGGTGATTTTCCCGAACAGCACCAGCATGGTGGAAGGGGTGATCAGGGCGTTAACCCGACACGGGCTGCGCGTTCCGGAAGATATTTCACTGATAACGACCGATTTTGCATGGAACCTGGCGCACCGTCTGGAAAAACCGGTCACGGGCGTGACGGTGCCCTGTCGGGAGCTGGGGATTGAAGCCGTTCACCTGCTGCAAACGCGGCTCAACCGACCGCAGGCGCCGGTCTTTAACCTGCTGTTGCAGGGAAAAGTGATGGATTACGGCTCGGTCTGTAATGCAACGCGCCACGCGGCTCGCGTGGCGCTGGAACGGTGATCAGGCCAGCTGAGGCGGCAGGCAGACGCCGATGCCTCCGATACCGCAGTAGCCGTACGGGTTTTTGTGCAGGTACTGCTGATGATCGTCCTCGGCATAGTAGAACGGTTTCGCGGTGGTGATTTCGGTTGTCACGTCACGCGTATCGCCCGCTTCCCGCATGGCCTGCTGGAAACGCTCAAGGCTGGCGCGGGCGGCAGCATCCTGCTCAGGCGTGAGCGGATAAATGGCCGAGCGGTACTGTGTGCCGTGGTCGTTGCCCTGACGCATACCCTGCGCCGGATCGTGGTTTTCCCAGAAAACCTGCAGAAGCTGCTCGTAGCGAATCACCGCAGGGTCGTACACCACGCGAACCGCTTCCGCATGGCCGGTCTCGCCGGAGCAGACTTCGCGGTAGGTTGGGTTAGGCGTGTAGCCGCCGGTGTAGCCAGCAGCGGTGCTGTATACGCCGGGCAGCTGCCAGAAGAGGCGCTCAACGCCCCAGAAGCAGCCCATGGCGAACAGGGCGATCTCCATTCCATCCGGCACGTTAGTCATCGAATGGCCATTCACGGCGTGTAAAGTCGCCACTGGCATAGGGGTGTTGCGTCCCGGTAATGCATCAGCTTGTGAAACCAGATGCTTTTTGTCGAATAAACTCACGATGGGGCCTCCCGGGGTGCGATGTTTCGGTTAAGGTTGTCACGACGCGTTTAATTGAACACAATAAATGCGCTGAATGAGTCTAGATTTAATCATAAGAAATATTTGGGTGTTACACCCATTTTCAACCCGTGATGTGGGTTTTTGGCTAAAAGGCCGTATTTTGCCGCGGAGCGGCACTGCATTTGCTTCCAGGGTGGAAACAGGGATATTCAGGAGAAAACGTGACAAAAATCCGCCAGTTATGTTTGGTCAGTGTGTTGCTGACAAGCGGGGTTGCCAGCGCGGCGAATGTCCGTTTGCAGGTTGAGGGGCTTTCCGGGGCGCTGGAAAAAAACGTGCGTGCGCAGCTGTCGACCATCCAGAGTGATGAGGTGACGCCGGACCGGCGTTTTCGCGCGCGCGTGGATGACGCGATCCGTGAAGGGCTGAAAGCGCTGGGTTATTACGAACCCACCATTGATTTCGATCTCCGTCCGCCGCCAAAGAAGGGGCGTCAGGTGCTTATTGCCCGCGTCTCGGCGGGGGAGCCGGTACGGATTGGTGGCACGAACGTCGTCCTGCGCGGCGGGGCGCGTACCGACCGGGATTACCTGGATCTGCTCAGCACGCGGCCGAAGATCGGCACCGTGCTTAACCATGGCGATTACGACCATTTCAAAAAAGAGCTGACGAGCGTTTCCCTGCGTAAGGGCTACTTTGACAGCCAGTTCAACAAAAGCCAGCTGGGCATCGCGCTGGCGCGACGCCAGGCCTTCTGGGACATCGACTACGACAGCGGGGAGCGCTACCGCTTTGGCGACGTGACGTTTGAAGGTTCGCAAATTCGTGAAGAGTACCTGCAAAACCTCGTGCCGTTTAAAAAAGGCGACTACTACCAGTCGAGCGACCTGGCGGAGCTAAACCGTCGTCTCTCCGCCACCGGCTGGTTTAACTCGGTGGTTGTCGCGCCGGAATTTGATAAGTCTCGCAAAACCAAGGTGTTGCCGCTGCATGGCGTTGTCTCGCCGCGCACCGAGAACACCATTGAGACCGGTGTTGGCTATTCGACCGACGTCGGCCCGCGCGTGAAGGCCACCTGGAAAAAGCCGTGGATGAACTCATACGGCCACAGCCTGACGACCAGCGCCAGTATCTCTGCACCGGAGCAGCAGCTTGATTTCAGCTATAAAATGCCGCTGCTGAAAAATCCGCTTGAGCAGTACTATCTGGTCCAGGGGGGCTTTAAGCGCACCGACCTGAACGATACAGAGTCCGATTCCACCACGCTTGCGGTATCCCGCTACTGGGATCTCTCCAGCGGCTGGCAGCGTGCCATTAACCTGCGCTGGAGCCTGGACCACTTTACCCAGGCCAACGTCACCAACACCACCATGCTGCTCTATCCTGGGGTGATGATCAGCCGCACCCGCTCGCGCGGCGGCCTGATGCCAACCTGGGGGGATTCCCAGCGTTACTCCATCGATTACTCCAACACGATGTGGGGTTCTGACGTGGATTTCTCGGTGATTCAGGCGCAAAACGTCTGGATCCGCACGCTGTATGACAAACACCGCTTTGTCATGCGCGGCAACCTCGGCTGGATTGAAACCGGCGATTTCGACAAAGTCCCGCCGGACCTGCGTTTCTTCGCCGGGGGCGACCGCAGCATCCGCGGCTACAAATACAAATCTATCGCGCCTAAAGACGATGACGGCAAGCTGATCGGGGCCTCCAAGCTGGCCACTGGCTCGCTGGAGTACCAGTACAACGTCAGCGGAAAATGGTGGGGCGCCATGTTCGTTGATGGCGGCGAGGCGGTGAGCGATATCCGCCGCAGCGACTTTAAAACTGGCGCAGGTGTAGGCGTGCGCTGGCAGTCACCGGTCGGGCCCATCAAGCTTGATTTCGCCGTTCCGGTCGGCGACAAAGAAGAACATGGATTACAGTTTTACATCGGTCTGGGGCCTGAATTATGAGTTTATGGAAGAAAATAAGCCTCGGGGTGCTGATTTTTATCGTGCTGCTGCTCGGTACGGTGGCGTTTCTGGTGGGGACGACGACCGGGCTGCATCTGCTGTTTAACGCGGCGAACCGCTGGGTGCCGGGGCTGGAGATAGGTCAGGTGACCGGCGGCTGGCGCGACCTGCGTCTGAAGAACATCCGCTATGAGCAGCCAGGCGTGGCGGTAAATGCCGGGGAATTTCACCTCGCGGTGAAGCTGGGCTGTCTGCGTGACAGCAAGCTGTGCGTTAACGATCTGTCGCTAAAAGACGTTAACGTGGCGATAGATTCGAAGAAAATGCCGCCGTCTGCGCCGGTGGAAGAAGAGGATAGCGGCCCGCTGAATCTCTCCACGCCGTACCCGATTGCGCTCTATCGGGTGGCGCTCGATAACGTCAATATTAAAATCGACGACACCACCGTTTCCGTCATGGATTTCACCTCCGGCCTGCGCTGGCAGGAGAAAAACCTGACCCTGACGCCAACCTCACTGCAGGGCTTGCTGATCGCGCTGCCGAAAGTGGCCGAGGTGGCGCAGGAAGAGATCGTCGAGCCGAAGATCCAGAATCCGCAGCCGGAAGAAAAGCCGCTGGGTGAAACGCTAAAGGATCTCTTCTCGAAGCCTGTTCTGCCGGAAATGACTGACGTTCATCTGCCGCTGAACCTCAATATTGAGGAGTTCAAAGGTGAGCAGCTACGCCTGACCGGCGATACCGACCTGACCGTCTACAACATGCTGCTGAAAGTCAGCAGCATTGACGGCAACATGAAGCTCGACGCGCTGGATATCGACACCAACCAGGGGTCGGTGAATGCGTCTGGTAACGCCCTGCTGCGCGACAACTGGCCGGTGGATATCACGCTGAACAGCGCGCTCAACATCGACCCGCTGAAGGGCGAAAAAGTGAAGGTCAAAGTGGGTGGGGCGCTGCGCGATAAGCTGGACGTCGGGGTCAATCTCTCCGGCCCGGTGGACATGGTTCTGCGCGCGCAGACTCAGCTGGCGGAAGCCGGGCTGCCGCTCAATCTTGAGGTCGTCAGCAAGCAGCTTTACTGGCCGTTTACCGGCGAAAAACAGTTCCAGGCCGATGACCTGAAGCTGAAGCTGAGCGGCAAGATGACTGACTACACGCTCTCGTTCCACACGGCGGTGAAGGGACAGGGCGTACCGCCCGCGAACATCACGCTGGATGCGAAGGGCAACGAACAGCAGGTCAACCTCGACAAGCTGACCGTCGCGGCGCTGGAAGGGAAAACGGAGCTGACCGCGCTGCTCGACTGGCAGCAGGCGATCAGCTGGCGGGGCGAACTGAAGCTGACGGGTATCAACACCGCCAAAGAGGTGCCGGACTGGCCGTCGAAGCTGGACGGGCTGATCAAAACGCGCGGTAGCCTGTACGGCGGTACGTGGCAGATGGACGTGCCGGAGATCAAGCTCACCGGTAACGTCAAGCAGAACAAGGTGAATGTTGAAGGCTCGGTGAAAGGCAACAGCTACCTGCAGTGGGTGATCCCGGGTCTGCACGTCGCGCTGGGGCGCAACACGGCGGATATCAAAGGCGAGCTGGGGGTAAAAGATCTCAATCTTGATGCCACCATCGACGCGCCGAACCTGGATAACGCCCTGCCGGGCCTGGGCGGAACGGCGAAAGGGTTAGTGAAAGTGCGCGGTACGGTCGACGCGCCACAGCTCCTTGCGGATATCACCGCCAATAATCTGCGCTGGCAGGAACTGAGCGTTGCTCGCGTCCGCGTGGAAGGAGATGTGAAATCCACCGATCAGATCGGCGGTAACCTGAACCTGCGCGTGGAGCGCATTTCTCAGCCGGACGTGAACATTAACCTGGTCACCCTGGACGCCAAAGGGAACGAAAAACAGCATGACCTCCAGCTACGCGTGCAGGGTGAGCCGGTTTCCGGGCAGCTTCACCTGACCGGCAGCTTCGACCGCAAAGCGGAGCGCTGGAAAGGGACGCTGGACAATACCCGTTTCAACACGCCGGTGGGGCCGCTGGCGTTGTCACGTTCTCTCTCGCTGGACTACCGTAATGCGGAACAAAAGATCGCTATTGGGCCGCACTGCTGGATCAACCCGAATGCAGAACTGTGCGTGCCGCAGACCATCGATGCGGGCGCGGCAGGGCACGCGCAGGTAAACCTCAACCGCTTTGATCTGGCGATGCTGAAACCGTTTATGCCGGACACCACGCAGGCCAGCGGCGTCTTCAGCGGGAAAGCCGATGTCGCCTGGGATACGACCAAAGAGGGGCTGCCGCAGGGTAGCGTCACGCTTTCGGGCCGTAACGTGAAGGTGACGCAGGAGGTGAATGATGCGTCGCTCCCGGTGGCATTCGATACCCTCAACCTGAGCGCAGACCTGCATAACAACCGTGCTGAGCTGGGGTGGCTGATCCGTCTTACTAACAACGGTCAGCTTGACGGACAGGTACAAATTACCGATCCGCAAGGACGGCGTAATCTGGGCGGCAACGTCAATATCCGTAACTTCAACCTGGCGATGGTGAACCCGATATTCGCCCGCGGGGAGAAAGCCGAGGGCATGCTGAACGCCAACCTGCGTCTGGGCGGCAACGCGCAAAGCCCGCAGCTATTCGGTCAGATGCGCCTCAGCGGCGTGGACATCGACGGCAACTTTATGCCGTTTGATATGCAGCCCAGCCAGATTGCGATGAACTTCAACGGCATGAGCTCGACCCTGAGCGGTTCGGTGTTAACGCAGCAGGGGCAAATCAACCTGAGCGGTGACGCGGACTGGAGCCAGCTCGATAACTGGCGTGCCCGCATCGCGGCCAAAGGCAGCAAGGTGCGCATTACCGTACCGCCAATGGTGCGCCTGGATGTCTCGCCGGATGTGGTCTTTGAGGCGACGCCAAGCCTCTTCACCCTGGACGGGCGCGTCGATGTGCCGTGGGCGCGTATTGTGGTTCACGAGGTTCCGGAAAGCGCCGTCGGTGTCTCAAGTGATGAAGTTATGCTCAATGAAAATCTGAAACCTGTCGAACAGAAGAGCGCTGGCATACCGATTAATAGTAACCTTATCGTACACGTGGGGAATAACGTGCGGTTGGATGCGTTTGGGCTGAAGGCGAGGCTCACGGGCGATCTGAAAGTGGCCCAGGATAAACAAGGGCTTGGCCTGAACGGGCAGATCAATATTCCTGAAGGGCGTTTCCATGCCTATGGTCAGGATCTGATTGTGCGTAAGGGCGAGCTGCTGTTCTCCGGTCCACCGGATCAGCCTCTGTTGAACATCGAAGCGATTCGTAACCCTGAAGCGACGGAAAACGACGTCATTGCAGGTGTACGCGTCACCGGCTCTGCCGACGAACCGAAGGCGGAGATCTTCTCTGACCCGGCGATGTCGCAGCAGGAAGCCCTCTCTTACCTGCTGCGTGGACAGGGTCTGGACAGCGGTCAGAGCGACAGTGCGGCGATGACCTCAATGTTAGTCGGCCTGGGGGTTGCACAAAGTGGGCAGGTTGTGGGTAAAATCGGCGAGACGTTCGGCGTAAGCAATCTGGCGCTGGACACCCAGGGCGTGGGTGACTCCTCGCAGGTGGTGGTCAGTGGCTATGTACTGCCGGGTCTGCAGGTAAAATACGGTGTGGGGATCTTTGACTCACTGGCAACACTCACGCTACGCTATCGCCTGATGCCTAAGCTATATCTGGAAGCAGTGTCCGGCGTAGACCAGGCACTTGATCTGCTCTATCAGTTTGAGTTTTAGCAATGCGAATATTTGTCTACGGCAGTTTACGAACCAAGCAAGGCAACAGTCACTGGATGACCAATGCCCTGCTGCTGGGGAATTACAATATCGAAAATTACCAGTTGTACAGCCTGGGCCACTATCCAGGCGCGGTTCCCGGCGAAGGAACAGTACAGGGTGAAGTTTATCGTATTGATAATGCTACACTTGCCGAACTTGATGCCTTGCGCACCAGGGGCGGTGAATACGCTCGCCAGTTGATCCAGACGCCGTACGGAAGTGCGTGGATGTATGTCTACCAGCGTCCGGTCGATGGGTTAACGCGGATTGTAAGCGGTAACTGGTTAGACAGAGACCAGTACTGAAAAACGACAACGCCACCGGAAGGTGGCGTTGTTTTTTTACTCTTTCAATTATCTTCTGTATTACGGCGTCTGGTTAAGAACAGAGGAACGAACAGCATGACGTACGGGGCAATAATCCATAAAAAACACAAGGCGCGTGAACGGCCATAGTAGTTTATGCACCGCGTATTGCTTGAAATGACGGGCAGGAAAAACAGTAAAAACAGCAGAATCGCATAATCGCTTCGATAAGGGATCCATAAGTAAAACAAAAACCAGGCAAGCTGGAATGTTATGATGCAGAGATACTGCCATTTGCTGTCTTTGCCGTAACAGTCAAACGCCTTTATGTAACCCATCTTTATGCTTTGAAGAAAGAAACTTAGCATGTATAACGCTCACGATCGCGACGGTCAGGAGTGTGCTCGTCAGCAACGCCCCTAAAAAATAGCTGTGGGTGATATCAGTAGCACCCGAGCCTAAAGTATGCAATTTACTATATCCTCTCTCTACTGCAACAAAAAGTGTATATAGCCCGATGTTGATACAGAACTGAAGTAGACAAGAAGCGACGATATTTTTTGGAATTCTTTTTAATAACATAAGTGATGCGTAGATAATACTTGCTGAAAGAGCAAAATAGAGTCCGTTAAATAAACTTGATAGTAAGGCGATATTAACTTCATTGAAGACTAAATTATCGCTTCCATAGTACCATGCCAGGTATTCAACATACGTGCTTCTGCCAAAGATAAAGGCAGCAATAATAAGGATGAATAGACTCACGATATGGCTTTTCTTACTCATAATTTTGCTCCCTTAGAAAGCAGTTCCTTCATTGTTTTACCAGCTTCCAGCTGATCTTTGATTATGGCAAGGTCACGAGTATTGTGGTTATACTTTGCAATAGCGGTTGGCGTACCTTTACCACCATTGTCCATAAAGAAGACAATATCCTTACGACCATAAAGAAGTACCTGTGGGATGGGATCACGCCCATAACTCACTGCTTGCGGAAGGGAGTGAATAGACTCTGTCGTGAGGAAGCGAGGAATGCTTTCATGCTCAATATTGCCTAAAGGTGTAGTGGCAACAAGGGAGCCGATAAAATCGGTCGTATACACTAACGCATCGGTATCTTTAGTCGTGACTTTTGAACCCGTAAGATATTTTATCTGTTGCCAAAGGGTAATATCTTTTGGGATTACTTTTATACCATCCATAAACATATCTTGCTTACGTTTTAGCTGAATGACTGTACGATGCACCTGTGTCAAAGAGGGGCTTATTTCCCCAATAGAAGGCATAAGTCCATCGCGGGAATACAGTCGTTCAATGATAAAATAAATTCCAGTTGGGCGGGCAACATCAATGTTAATGGATGACATATGAATCCTGTTATGAATGGGGATTAATGATCATCATGACAGTATGTTATTAATTTCCATGCTATTCAACCACTCCCACCATAAATGATAGGGTGTCCTTTTTTTAAGAATATACAAGATAAAAGAAATGGGATTTATCTTAAAAACTCATGTGGTGCTTTTAACTAATCCATAAAAAAGCCCCGACTCGCGGGGCCTTCATTATCAGCGTAAGAATTACTTCTTAGCCGCGCGCTCGAAAGAGGCGATGATTTCTGCTTTCGCCGCTTCTGCGTTGTCCCAGCCGTCAACTTTAACCCACTTGCCTTTTTCGAGGTCTTTGTAGTGCTCGAAGAAGTGAGTGATCTGCGCTTTCAGCAGTTCTGGCAGGTCGTTCACATCTTTAATGTGATCGTACTCTTTGCTCAGCTTGGTGTGCGGTACTGCAACCAGCTTCGCATCTTCACCGGATTCGTCGGTCATTTTCAGCACGCCAACTGGACGGCAGCGAATGACTGCGCCTGGCTGCAGCGGGTATGGCGTTGGGACCAGTACGTCAACCGGGTCACCGTCCAGAGACAGGGTGTGGTTGATGTAACCGTAGTTGCATGGATAGAACATCGCGGTAGACATGAAACGGTCTACGAACAGGGCGCCGCTCTCTTTGTCCACTTCGTATTTGATCGGATCTGCGTTTGCCGGGATTTCGATAACTACGTAGATGTCTTCTGGCAGTTCTTTACCCGCTGGGACGTTGAGTAAGCTCATGTCGGTGTCCTTTAAAATGGATGGTAAACAAGTGGCAGGTATTATAGCCAACTCACGCTGAATGTCTCCGCCTGTTTTCGCATTCTCTCCCCGCCAGCACCACTTTTCAGACCGATTCCATGACAGAAAAATCCATAAACTCAGCCGCATTTTTAATGGTGAAATGAAAGCGATTACAAACTTGTGATTAACGTTTTATTCACTTTTCCGAAGTGTGATGTAACGCAATTCGTTACATATTTCATTGGCTATAGTCATTTCGCAGAACATCTTTTAACCAACAATAAACACCCCTACGAGGACGCTCATATGTGGAAGCGCTTACTTCTTGTCACAGCAGTTTCGGCAGCCATGTCGTCTATGGCGATGGCCGCCCCTTTAACCGTAGGTTTTTCGCAAGTTGGCTCTGAATCCGGCTGGCGTGCGGCAGAAACCAACGTTGCGAAAAGCGAGGCTCAGAAACGCGGCATCACGCTGAAAATCGCCGATGGTCAGCAAAAGCAGGAAAACCAGATCAAAGCCGTGCGCTCATTTATTGCTCAGGGCGTGGATGCCATCTTTATCGCGCCAGTGGTGGCGACCGGCTGGGAACCGGTTCTGAAAGAAGCCAAAGATGCTGAGATTCCGGTCTTCCTGCTCGATCGTTCCATCGACGTTAAAGACAAATCTCTCTATATGACCACCGTGACGGCCAACAACGTGCTTGAAGGGCAATTAATTGGCGACTGGCTGGTAAAACAGGTCGACGGCAAGCCGTGTAACGTCGTTGAACTGCAGGGCACCGTGGGGGCGAGCGTGGCTATCGACCGTAAGAAGGGTTTTGCTGAGGCCATCGCGAAAGCGCCAAACATCAAGATTATCCGCTCTCAGTCCGGCGACTTTACCCGCAGTAAAGGTAAAGAGGTCATGGAGAGCTTCATTAAAGCGGAAAACAACGGCAAGAACATCTGCATGGTTTACGCCCATAACGATGACATGGTGATCGGTGCGATTCAGGCGATTAAAGAAGCGGGCCTGAAGCCGGGCAAAGATATCCTCACCGGCTCTATCGACGGTGTGCCGGATATCTACAAAGCGATGATCGACGGCGAAGCCAATGCCAGCGTAGAACTGACGCCAAATATGGCGGGTCCGGCATTTGATGCGCTGGAGAAATTCAAGAAAGACGGCACGATGCCTGAGAAGGTGACCGTCACCAAGTCCACGCTCTACCTGCCGGATACGGCGAAAGAAGAGTTAGAGAAGAAGAAAAACATGGGCTACTAAGCCAGTGAATTGCCGGGTGGCGCTGCGCTTGCCCGGCCTACGATACGCTCTTTTGTAGGCCGGATAAGCGTAGCGCCACCCGGCTTGATGTAGGGGGAACCATGACCACTGAACAGCACCAGGAAATCCTCCGCACAGAGGGCTTAAGCAAATTTTTCCCGGGTGTAAAAGCGCTGGATAACGTTGATTTCAGCCTGCGGCGCGGTGAAATTATGGCGCTGCTGGGCGAGAACGGCGCGGGAAAATCGACGCTGATTAAATCTCTGACCGGCGTTTATCACGCCGATCGCGGCACCATCTGGCTGGAAGGCAACGCCATTTCGCCAAAAAATACCGCCCATGCTCAACAGCTTGGGATTGGGACGGTCTACCAGGAAGTGAACCTGCTGCCAAATATGTCGGTGGCGGATAACCTGTTTATTGGTCGTGAACCAAGACGTTTTGGCCTGCTGCGGCGCAAAGAGATAGAAGCGCGGGCGACGAAACTGATGGAATCCTACGGCTTCTCCCTCGACGTTCGCGAGCCGCTGAACCGGTTTTCCGTCGCGATGCAGCAGATCGTCGCCATTTGCCGCGCGATCGATCTCTCCGCGAAGGTGCTGATCCTCGACGAACCTACCGCCAGCCTCGATACCCAGGAAGTCGAGATGCTCTTTACCCTGATGCGCCAGCTGCGCGATCAGGGCGTCAGCCTGATCTTCGTCACACACTTCCTCGATCAGGTGTATGAAGTGAGCGATCGCATTACCGTACTGCGTAACGGCAGCTTTGTCGGCTGCCGTGAAACCCGCGAGCTGCCGCAGATTGAGCTGGTCAAAATGATGCTGGGCCGTGAGCTGGAGACCAATGCGCTCCAGCGCGCAGGGCGCACGCTGCTGAGCGAAAAACCGGTGGCCGCGTTCAGCGATTACGGCAAAAAAGGGATCATCTCACCGTTTAACCTCGAAGTGCGCCCCGGCGAAATTGTCGGGCTGGCGGGGCTGCTAGGGTCAGGCCGGACCGAAACCGCCGAGGTGATCTTCGGCATCAAGCCTGCGGACAGCGGTACCGCGTTGATCAAAGGTAAACCGCAAACCCTGCGATCGCCGCATCAGGCCTCCTGTCTGGGAGTGGGGTTCTGCCCGGAAGACAGGAAAACGGACGGCATTATTGCCGCCGCCTCGGTGCGGGAAAATATCATTCTGGCGCTACAGGCGCAGCGCGGATGGTTGCGTCCAATTCCGCGTAAAGAGCAAAACGCCATTGCCGAGCGCTTTATTCGCCAGCTGGGTATTCGTACGCCGAGCGCGGAACAGCCGATCGAATTTCTCTCCGGCGGTAACCAGCAGAAAGTGCTGCTGTCACGCTGGCTGCTGACCAAACCGCAGTTCCTGATCCTGGATGAACCCACGCGCGGCATTGACGTTGGCGCGCACGCCGAAATTATCCGGCTTATCGAAACGCTGTGTGCCGACGGGCTGGCGCTGCTGGTCATTTCGTCCGAGCTGGAAGAGCTGGTGGGGTATGCCGATCGCGTGATCATCATGCGCGATCGCAAACAGGTGGCTGAGATCCCGCTGGATAAGCTGTCCGTTCCGGCGATCATGAATGCCATCGCGGCATAAGGAGTGAATTGTGATGTCCCGTTCGCTTTCGCAAACCGGTGAGTCAAAGCGCCGCTTTAACTGGCCAACCGGCACGCCGCAAATCGCAGCGCTGCTGGTGGTGTTACTGGTGGATAGCCTTGTCGCACCGCATTTCTTCCAGATTATTGTTCAGGATGGTCGCCTGTTTGGCAGCCCGATCGATATTTTGAACCGTGCCGCGCCCGTCGCGCTGCTGGCGATTGGTATGACGCTGGTGATAGCCACCGGCGGGATTGACCTCTCCGTCGGCGCGGTGATGGCTATTGCCGGGGCCACCGCAGCCTCCATGACCGTGGCGGGCCATAGCCTGCCGGTGGTACTGCTGGCGGCATTGGGAACCGGCGTGCTGGCCGGACTGTGGAACGGCATTCTGGTGGCGGTACTAAAAATTCAGCCTTTCGTCGCCACCCTTATTTTGATGGTGGCCGGGCGCGGGGTGGCGCAGCTGATCACCTCCGGACAGATAGTCACCTTTAACTCCCCGAGTCTGGCGTGGATCGGCAGCGGCAATTTCCTGTTCTTTCCAACACCGGTGATCGTGGCTCTGGTTACATTAGTGGTGTTCTGGCTTTTCACCCGCAAAACAGCGCTCGGCATGTTTATTGAAGCGGTGGGGATCAACATTCGTGCGGCACGAAATGCCGGGGTCAATACGCGGCTGATGGTGATGCTGACCTACGTGCTGAGCGGCGTTTGCGCCGCCATTGCCGGGGTGATTGTCGCGGCCGATATCCGCGGGGCCGATGCCAACAATGCCGGGCTCTGGCTGGAGCTGGATGCCATCCTCGCGGTGGTGATTGGCGGCGGATCGTTGATGGGCGGGCGCTTTAACCTGCTGCTCTCGGTCATTGGCGCGCTGATCATTCAGGGCATGAACACCGGGATCCTGCTCTCCGGTTTTCAGCCGGAACTCAACCAGGTGGTAAAAGCGGTGGTCGTACTCTGCGTGCTGATCGTCCAGTCACCGCGCTTTGTCAGCATCATTAAGGGGATCCGTGGCCATGATAAAACGTAATTTACCGTTAATGATCACGCTGGGCGTGTTTGTGCTGGGGTATCTCTACTGTCTGACCCAGTTCCCCGGTTTTGCCTCAACGCGCGTGATTTGCAACATCCTGACCGATAACGCCTTTTTAGGCATCATCGCCGTCGGGATGACCTTTGTGATCCTCTCCGGTGGGATCGATCTCTCCGTTGGCTCGGTGATCGCGTTTACCGGCGTGTTCCTCGCCAAGGCGATCGGTTTCTGGGGGATCTCCCCTCTGGTGGCGTTTCCGCTGGTGCTGGCGATGGGCTGTGCGTTTGGCGCCTTTATGGGGCTACTGATCGACGCGCTAAAAATTCCCGCTTTTATTATTACCCTCGCCGGGATGTTCTTCCTGCGCGGCGTAAGTTACCTGGTATCGGAAGAGTCCATCCCGATTAACCACCCGGTGTACGACACGCTCTCCAGCCTGGCGTGGAAAATCCCCGGCGGTGGTCGTCTGAGCGCGATGGGGTTATTGATGCTGGGCGTGGTAGTGGTAGGTATCTTCCTTGCCCACCGTACCCGGTTCGGTAATCAGGTTTACGCCATTGGCGGGAACGCCACGTCGGCAAACCTGATGGGGATCTCGACCCGCAGCACGACCATCCGCATCTATATGCTCTCAACCGGCCTGGCAACGCTGGCGGGTATTGTCTTCTCGGTGTATACCCAGGCGGGCTATGCCCTTGCAGGCGTAGGCGTGGAGCTGGACGCGATTGCCTCTGTGGTCATTGGCGGCACGCTGCTCAGCGGCGGAGTGGGGACGGTGCTGGGAACGCTGTTCGGCGTAGCGATCCAGGGGCTGATCCAGACCTATATCAACTTTGACGGCACGCTCAGTTCCTGGTGGACCAAGATCGCCATCGGCATTCTGCTGTTTATATTTATTGCCCTGCAGCGCGGTCTGACGGTGCTCTGGGAGAACCGTCAAAGCTCGCCTGTTACTCGCGTAAACACCTCGGTAACAGAGCGATAACACGCTGAATTTGCTTAAAGTCTAAACATTTTCCGGTAGCGGCCGATAACCTTTTTTTCTGTCCAGAAATATCTCGCTACCGGAAATAATATCATGCTTAAAACGCTATCGATTCGTACCGGCTTGCTCTCTTTACTGGCCGTTATGACCCTTCTGCTGCTGATTGTCAGCGGCATTGGCATTTATGCCCTCACACAGAGTTCTTCTTCACTGCAGCGCATTAATCACCTTCAGGGTGAGCAGATGGTGCAGCTAAATACCGGCTATACGCTGATTCTGCGCGCGCGCAATGAGGCGGGCCAGGCCGTCCGGATGATGGAAATCGGCATGCTCGATGATGCGGCCAAATCGGTTAAAAACATCAATCAGGAAATCGCCGTGGCTCAGAAAACGCTGAAAGGCGTGATCGACGGCGGCGTGGCTGACGAGCAGGGGCAAAAGTTGCTGGATAACGTGGCAACCAGTCTGGCGACGTATAACCAGCAGGGCATCAACCCGATGCTAAAAACCCTGAATGACCAGAGCGCGGACAGTTATTACGACCTGCTGGAGAATACGCTGATCCCCGTGGCGAAGCAGTTTGATAACGATATGCAGGCGTTTCAGACATGGAGCGAAGCGCGAGGGAAGGCGGAAGTCACTGCCGTGCAGGCGAGCAAAACCCGCGTGCTGATCCTGATTATTGTCGCCGCGCTGCTGACGGCTGGCATCATCGTGCTTGCCTGGCTGGTGCTGCGCCATATGCTGCTTAAGCCGCTCTCTGCTTCCATTGCTCAGCTGGAGAATGTGGCGGCGGGCGATTTAACCCACACGCTGAATGCCCCGGCGAGCCAGGAATTTAACCGCCTCAACGCGGCGATAGAGGTGATGCGTCAGTCGCTGATGCACTCGGTGATGCGGGTACGCGATGCCAGCTCGCAAATCGACACCGGCAGCCGTGAGCTGACGGCGGGCAACCGGGATCTTGCCGAGCGTACAGAATCCACCGCCACCTCGCTGGAGCAGACCGCTGCCAGTATGGAACAGATTACCGCCACGGTGAAACTCAACGCCGATAATGCCGAGCAGGCGCACCAGCTGGCGAAATCGGTTTCTGATACCGCCGATCACGGCAGCGAAATGGTCTGCTACGTGATTGAAAAAATGCGTGATATCTCCGGCAGTTCAGCGCGTATTGCTGACATCCTGAGCGTGATCGATGGCATTGCCTTCCAGACCAATATTCTGGCCCTTAACGCCTCCGTGGAAGCGGCGCGCGCGGGCGAGCAGGGGCGCGGGTTCGCCGTCGTGGCGGGTGAAGTGCGCAACCTTGCCAGCCGCAGCGCCGACGCGGCGAAAGAGATCCGATCCCTTATCAGCGATTCGCAGACCCACGTTAACGAGGGCAGCGAGCTGGCCCAGCAGGCGGGTGAAACGATGGATGAGATTGCCACCGAAGTGCTGCGCATGACCAAATTGATGCGCGAGATTGCGACCGCGTCTCAGGAGCAGAGCCGCGGTATTGAGCAGGTGAATATTGCGGTGAATCAGATGGACGAAACGGCGCAGCAGAATGCGGCGCTGGTGCAGCAATCCTCCGCCGCGACCCGCTCTCTGGAAGAGCAGTCGCGTCAGCTGATGGAGGCCATGTCATCATTTAAATTAACGGCTCAGACTGCGGCATAATATTTCCCAATCCCGGTACGTTCTGTGCCGGGGATTTATTTCGCCCTGAATTAATGGCCGCAATATTATCGTGAATATCGCCCATTAATATTTCCAGTGAGTGGGTTAACGCTAACGCTTTTTCAGTTGGCTCAAGGTATAAACCTTTGCGGAAAAATAATGGCTCATCAAACAGTTGATTAAAACGCTTCAGGGCCAGGCTCACCGCAGGACGTGACATCTCCAGGCGCACAGAGGCCTTTGCCATGCTGCCGCAGCGGACGACTTCAATAAATACAGGTATAAGGTTTAAATCAATGCCGGTATTCGCCCGGGAATAATTTTTCATTGCGATGCTGCTCCAAGAAATATTTGTCAAACTGTTATGGAAATAATGCAGGAGCAATGGTGAATATTAAAGCGTGTTTTTTATAAACACTTATACGGTAAAAGATATAAATGTGTTGGGGAGCCAGACGGGCTCCCCGGGAGTGAGAGATTACGCGTCCGGATACTCGCGGATAAAGCGCTCAACGTCTTCAACCATGTGGTTGTTGCCGACGAAGAAGGAACGACGCTGGTGGAGGCTTTCCGGCACGATGTCCAGAATACGCTCTTTACCGTCGCTCGCCTTGCCGCCCGCCTGTTCGGCCAGGAACGCCATTGGGTTGCACTCGTACAGCAGGCGCAGCTTTCCGTCAGGGTGGCTGGCGGTACTTGGGTAGAGGTAGATACCGCCTTTCAGCAGGTTACGGTGGAAATCCGCGACCAGCGAGCCAATATAGCGGGAGGTGTACGGGCGCTGAGTCGCTTTATCTTCTTCCTGACAGAATTTGATGTACTTCTTCACGCCGTTCGGGAATCGGATGTAGTTGCCTTCGTTGATGGAGTAGGTGTTGCCCTTCTCCGGGAAGCGCATACGCTCCTGGCTCAGACAGAAGACGCCCAGCGATGGATCGTAGGTAAAGGCGTGAACGCCACACCCGGTGGTGTACACCAGCATGGTGGAGGAGCCATAGACGACGTAACCGGCAGCCACCTGATTACTGCCCGGCTGCAGGAAATCTTCCTCGGTCACCGGCGTGCCAACAGGCGTGACGCGGCGGTAGATGGAGAAAATGGTACCGACAGAAACGTTAACGTCGATGTTGGAGGAACCGTCGAGCGGATCCATCAGTACAACGTATTTCGCGTGTTCACAGCCTTCGAAAACAACAATTTCATCTTCTTCTTCGGAGGCGATACCCGCAACGATGTCGCGCGCGCGCAGTGCAGCTTTCAGTTTTTCATTTGCGAACAGATCGAGTTTCTGTTGAACCTCGCCCTGAACGTTCTCGGCACCGCTGGCACCCAGGATATCGACCAGACCGGCCTTGTTGATATCACGATGGATGATCTTAGCGCCCAGCTTTATTGCCGACAGCAAAGCAGTGAGTTCACCCGTAGCATGAGAGAACTCGTGCTGCTTTTCGACAATAAATTCACCTAACGTTTTCATAACACTTTCCCTGCATCTTTGTGAGTAGAGCGATTGTATGTTCACTAAAACGACTAAAGCCCAACAATCTTAACAAATATTCAAATAGTAGCGCAGAGGTGAATCGCGCCAGCAACATACGGATTTACCTGAAATGCGTTTCACAGCCGCTAACATGTGAGTAAAATGTGCGCCACATTGAAGAAGGATAGTGACGTATGCGCATTCATATATTGGGGATTTGTGGCACTTTCATGGGCGGGCTGGCAATGCTGGCGCGCTCGCTGGGCCATGAAGTGACAGGTTCGGACGCCAATGTGTATCCGCCGATGAGCACGCTTCTGGAGAAGCAGGGTATCTCTCTGATTCAGGGCTACGATGCCAGCCAGCTGGATCCCGAGCCGGATCTGGTCATTATTGGCAATGCCATGACCCGCGGCAATCCGTGCGTTGAAGCGGTGCTGGAGCGCAATATTCCGTTCATGTCCGGCCCGCAGTGGCTGCATGATTTCGTCCTGCGTGACCGCTGGGTGGTTGCCGTTGCGGGTACCCACGGCAAAACCACCACCGCCGGCATGGCGACCTGGATCCTCGAAGCCTGTGGCTACAAGCCGGGCTTTGTGATCGGCGGCGTGCCGGGTAACTTCGACGTTTCTGCGCGTCTGGGCGATAGCCCATTCTTTGTCATTGAAGCGGACGAATACGACTGCGCGTTCTTCGACAAACGCTCCAAGTTTGTCCATTACTGCCCGCGCACGCTGATCCTCAACAACCTTGAGTTCGATCACGCGGATATTTTTGACGACCTGAAAGCGATTCAGAAGCAGTTCCACCACCTGGTGCGCATCGTGCCGGGGCAGGGCCGTATCATCCTTCCGGAGAATGACATCAACCTGAAGCAGACTCTGGCGATGGGCTGCTGGAGCGAGCAAGAGCTGGTGGGCGAGCAGGGTCACTGGCAGGCGAAGAAACTCAACGCGGATGCCTCCGAGTGGGAAGTGTTGCTCGACGGCGAAAAAGTGGGTGAGGTGAAGTGGGGCCTGGTGGGCGAACACAACATGCACAACGGCCTGATGGCGATTGCAGCAGCGCGTCATGTCGGCGTTCTGCCTGCGGATGCCGCCAATGCGCTGGGCACGTTTATCAATGCCCGCCGCCGTCTGGAACTGCGCGGTGAAGCGAATGGCGTGACGGTGTATGACGATTTTGCACACCACCCAACGGCTATTCTGGCGACGCTTGCCGCGTTGCGTGGCAAGGTCGGCGGCACCGCGCGCATTCTTGCCGTGCTGGAACCGCGCTCGAACACCATGAAAATGGGCATCTGCAAAGACGATCTGGCCCCGTCGTTAGGCCGTGCCGATGAAGTCTTCCTGCTGCAGCCGCAGCATATTCCGTGGCAGGTGGCGGAAGTGGCCGATGCCTGCATTCAGCCTGCCCACTGGAGTGCGGATGTGGATGCGCTCGCGGATATGGTGGTGAAAGCTGCACAGCCTGGCGACCATATTCTGGTGATGAGCAACGGCGGGTTTGGTGGGATCCATCAGAAGCTGCTGGACGGTCTGGCGAAAAAGGCCGAGGCCGCAGAGTAAAAAAAAGCCCGGTGGCGCTAGCGCTTACCGGGCCTGGATTTTGCACGACCTTGTAGGCCGGATAAGGCGTTTACGCCGCCATCCGGCGCAAAACCGCACAGATTACCCTTCGTTCTCAGACAGCTCGCGCAGATACTGGAAAATCAGACGCGCAGACTTCGGCGGTTTATTCCCTTCTTTCTCTTTCTTCGCGTTGCGGATCAAAGAGCGCAGCTGCTGACGGTCGGCATTCGGCCACAGGTTCAGCACTTCCGGTACCGCATCATCGCCCTGTTCAATCAGACGATCGCGGATCTGCTCCAGCTTATGGAACAGCGCAACCTGCTGGTTGTGGCGGTTTTTCAGTTTATCCAGCGCCTGGCGGATCGGATCAACGTCGCGCTGACGCAGCATTTTCCCGATAAGCTGAAGCTGGCGACGACGGCCTTCTTTTTTGATTTTCTGTGCCAGTTCAATGGCATCACGCAGATCCTGGTCGAGCGGGATTTTGTCCAGCGCGTTTTTACCCAGTTCTACCATTTCTGCGCCAAGCTGTTTTAACTCTTCGGCGTCGCGTTTAATTTCACTTTTACTGACCCAGATGATCTCATCATCTTCGTCTTCGATGTCATCACCGGGAACGTCGTCGAGCCAGTCTTCGGGCTGCTTAGTCATGTCAGGCTCCTTAAAAAAAGAGGCTAATGTTACCAGTTAAGACGCGCACTGAAAAACGGTTCTCTGTTAGACTTCATTTAACTCTCTCTTACAGTATGGCATTTGCGATGAAAGTAACCTCACAAGTTGAAGCGCAGCGTAAGATTCTGGAAGAAGCCGTCTCCACCGCGCTGATGCTTGCTTCAGAAAAATCAGATGGCGCCGAAGTGGCGGTCAGCAAAACCACCGGTATCAGCGTGAGCACCCGCTATGGCGAAGTGGAGAACGTAGAATTCAATAGCGATGGCGCGCTTGGGATCACGGTGTATCACCAGAATCGCAAAGGCAGCGCGTCGTCTACCGATCTCAGCCCGGATGCCATTGCCCGCACGGTGCAGGCGGCGCTGGATATCGCCCGATACACCTCGCCGGATCCTTACGCCGGCGTGGCCGATAAAGAGCTGCTGGCCTTTGACGCGCCGGATCTTGATCTCTTCCACCCGGCAGAAGTCACCCCGGATGAAGCCATCGAGCTGGCCGCGCGTGCCGAGCAGGCTTCCCTGCAGGCCGACAAGCGCATCACCAATACCGAAGGCGGCAGCTTCAACAGCCACTACGGCATCAAAGTTTTCGGCAACAGCCACGGCATGCTGCAGGGCTACTGCTCCACCCGTCACTCGCTCTCCAGCTGCGTCATCGCCGAAGAGAACGGTGACATGGAGCGTGACTACGCCTACACCATCGGCCGCGCGCTGGGGGATTTGCAATCGCCGGAGTGGGTGGGCAAAGAGTGTGCCGAACGCACGCTGTCTCGCCTGTCGCCGCGTAAACTCTCTACCATGAAAGCCCCGGTGATTTTTGCCAATGAAGTGGCAACCGGTCTGTTTGGTCATCTGGTGGGCGCTATCGCCGGTGGCTCCGTTTACCGTAAATCCACCTTCCTGCTCGACTCGCTGGGCAAGCAGATCCTGCCGGAATGGCTGACCATTGAAGAACACCCGCATCTGCTGAAAGGGCTGGCCTCTACGCCGTTCGACAGCGAAGGGGTGCGCACGGAACGCCGCGATATCGTTAAGGACGGCATTCTGACCCAGTGGCTGCTGACCAACTACTCCGCGCGCAAGCTGGGGCTGAAAAGTACTGGCCACGCGGGCGGTATACATAACTGGCGTATTGCCGGGCAGGGCCTGAACTTTGAGCAGATGCTGAAAGAGATGGGCACCGGTCTGGTGGTAACCGAACTGATGGGCCAGGGCGTCAGCGGCATCACCGGAGACTATTCTCGCGGGGCGGCGGGCTTCTGGGTCGAAAACGGTGAAATTCAGTATCCGGTGAGCGAAATCACCATCGCCGGCAACCTGAAGGACATGTGGCGCAACATCGTTACGGTCGGTAACGATATTGAAACACGTAGCAATATACAGTGTGGTTCTGTACTGCTGCCCGAGATGAAAATTGCGGGTCAATAAAGATAGCGTTTTGTTAATAATAAAAAAGGAAGTGAGCAATGCGTAAACATCTGTTAGCGATCGTCGCGGCTTCAACGCTGGTTCTTGGCTCTTCTGCGTTTGCTGCCGATCTTGAAGAAGACATGGGCATCCTCGGGCAAAACCTGAAGGTGGTGCAAAAGACGGACAATGCGGCGGAAATGAAAGACGCCCTGACCAAAATGCGTGAAGCGGCGCTGGACGCCCAAAAAGCGACACCGCCGAAGCTGGAAAGCAAAGCGGCTGACAGCGCAGAGATGAAAGACTATCGCCACGGCTTTGACGTGCTGGTCGGCCAGATTGACGGCGCGCTGAAGCTGGCCAACGAAGGCAAAGTCAAAGAAGCCCAGGCGGCGGCCGAGCAGTTCGTGACGACCCGCAACACGTATCACAAGAAATACCGTTAACCGATCGCGCATCGGACCAACACCCAACGGGAGCCAGTGGCTCCCGTTTTTTTTGCGTGGTGATAAGTAAACCCTATCGCCATCACATTTTTGCATTACCACGCCTGAACGTTTTCGTTGCCTCTGCCCGCCTTTGACCGCTGGAATCAGTGATATTCATCACGTAAATGCATTGATTTGACCGCATTCACCGTATTTATGTGGCACAGATCACTGCCGCGGCTTGCCTTTCCACTTCGAAGTGGAAAACAACTCGCTACAAACCCTTCCTCCCCACCGTTAGTTTTATTCCAGAGCCATTAACGGGGTAAGACGAGTGATTAACGGAGCGGTAATGAACGACGTTGGGGAACAGGCGGTGCAAACAGAACAGCTCGCGAACACCATGCTACAGCAGGTCTATGCCCTGCTGGCCCGGCACAACATCATCCCCAACGCAGTACAGGAGCAGATGCTCACCTCCCACGTTCGCGCCATGGCGCACCGGTCCGTGACCGGCGAGCCGCTGCCGGAGGTTGAAGCAGAGCTGTTTGACGAAATTTCACCGGATTCAATGCGGCTTGCCCGTGAAGTGGTGGCGCAGTTTGGCAACCTTCCTGATGAAGAGGCCTGGCTGCTTTCCGTTCACTTTGAAGTCGCGAAAGACAACCTTTAAGGAGCAACACATGGAACAGATTACAGTCGTGATTGGCGATCGCCTGGGTAAAGGTCAGAAAGTGGCGGCCGGGGTGGAAAAAGCAGGTGGACGCGCGGTGGTTGTGCCGGGCATGGCAGCGGATATGAAGCTCGGCGACGTAATGAAAGCGGAAAACGCCACCTTCGGCATCTCCTTCTGCGGCAGCGGCGGCGCGGGCGCGATTACCGCGCAAACCAAGTATGGCTACAAAGCCAAATACGGCATGCGTTCGGTGGATGAAGGCGTTACCGCCATCAACGAAGGCTGCAACGTGCTGGGATTTGGCTTTATGGACAAAGAAGAGCTGGGCGAGCGTCTGGTGCAGGCGTGGCAGAAGAAACACGGCGCATAAGCATGAAAGAACAGTTCACAACCACGGTGAGAGTGAAGGGGAAGGGCGACGCCAAAGCGCGCGCCTTTGCCGACGCGCTCAACCACGTTCAGGCCGCGGTGATGAAAGCCTCACCGCATATCTTACTGCGTATTGAGCCACAGGATGTGCAGGTCGTTCAGGCGCAAGAAGCGGTGCGTAAAGAAGCGTTTCTGTTCTTCTTTTTGCGCCGGGAAAGACGCACCTACAGCGTGGAGCTGGATGTGACCGTCAACGTGACCGCCATCAATCTCGATCGGGTGGACTTCGTCACGCAACGCTGATTATTCATAAAAGGGCAGACTGATGTTCTTAATTATATTAATAAAATCGCTCATTATCGGCGGCCTGGTAGGCGTCGGTGTTGGGGCCGGGGCTGCACGCATGTTTCATGCGCCTACCACTCAGGGTATGGGCGCGTTTCGTACGTTGGGGGAACTGAACTCCTGCGAAGGGGATCCCGCTTCTCACTTCTCCTTTGGGTTAGGTTTCTTCTTTAACGCCTGGGCCTCTTCCGTGGCCGCGGGTGCTTTCACACAGGACGTTGACCACCGCATCATCCCGAACTGGGGCGCGGCGGCACTGATGATCAAAAACCGTAACGTCGGCGAAACGCTGCACGATCCGCGCAAAATGGCGATTGCCTGTGGCGTGATCGGCATGATCGTCGTGACTTTCCTTAACCTGACGGCCTCCTCCGTACCGGCTGCGCTTCAGGTCACCGCCGTGAAGGTGCTGGTGCCCGCTGCGAACCTGCTGGTCAACACCGTGATGCCGGTGATCTTCTGGCTGGCGGCCATCGACGCCGGTAAAAAATCGGGCTTCTGGGCCACCATCTTTGGCGGCGCGGCACAGCTGATCATGGGTAACGCCGTACCGGGCCTGGTGCTGGGGATCCTGATCGGTAAAGGCGTTGAAGAGAGCGGCTGGAACCACGTCACTAAAGTGATGATGGCGGCGATCGTTCTGCTCTTCGTGCTGAGCGGCTTCTTCCGCGGCTTCGACATGAAGATGATCGAATCCTTCCATCTGACCGTGCCGAACTGGCTCGACATGATCCACAACTCGCTCAGCGGTAAATAACAGGAGCCTCGACATGGAACAGAATAAAGGTTTTTGGTATGCCGACTGGTCGTTCCCGATCTTCGTTGGCCTGCTCTCCTCCGGCGTGTTCGCCGGGACGCACATGTACTACCTCTACGGCATCGGCGCGTTTAACGAAGTGGCCTTCGTGGCGATGCTGAAAGCCGGGATTGATACCGGGGTCTACGGTGCGGTGGCGGCATTCGGCGCAAGCTTCCTGTTCGCCCGCATCATTGAAGGCTCACTGGTGGGTATTCTCGACATCGGCGGTGCGATTCAGACCGGCGTCGGGCTCGGCGTGCCGGCGCTGCTGTTGGGGGCGGGGATCATGTTCCCGGTGACCAACTTTATTGCCTCGCTGATTACCGGCCTGGTGATTGGCCTGGCGATTGGCTACGTCATCATCCTGGCGCGTAAGTTCACCATCAACCAGAGCAACTCCACCTACGGGGCTGACGTGATGATGGGCGCGGGTAACGCCTCAGGCCGCTTCCTCGGGCCGTTGATTATCCTCAGCGCCATGACCGCCTCTATTCCTATCGGTGTCGGTTCCCTGGTGGGCGCGCTGCTGTTCTACATCTGGCAGAAGCCGATCACCGGTGGCGCCATCCTCGGTGCAATGATTTTGGGCTGGCTGTTCCCGGTCGCCCTTTAATACCCGCGGGCGCTCAGGCGCCCGCCTTATCAGGAGAACCCCATGTTTGATTTACTCCTGCGCCGCGCGCGCCTCGCCGACGATACCCTGACCGATATCGCCATTCAGGATGGGAAAATCGCCGCGCTGGGCGACATTGACGCTCCCGCCCGTAAAACGGTTGAGCTGAACGGTGATGTGTTCGTCAGCGCAGGCTGGATTGACTCTCACGTCCACTGCTACCCGAACTCGCCGATTTATCACGACGAGCCGGACAGCGTAGGCATTGCCACGGGCGTCACCACCGTGGTGGATGCAGGCAGTACCGGGGCAGATGACGTGGATGATTTCTATGAAATTACCCGCAAGGCCGCCACCGAGGTGTTTGCCCTGCTGAACATCTCCCGCGTCGGGCTGATTGCCCAGAACGAACTGGCCAATATGGCGAATATTGATGCCGATGCCGTGAAGCAGGCAGTAAAACGCCACCCTGATTTTATCGTCGGCCTGAAGGCGCGCATGAGCAGCAGCGTGGTCGGTGAAAACGGCATTACGCCGCTGGAGCGCGCGAAAGCCATCCAGAGCGAGAACAGCGATCTGCCGCTGATGGTGCACATCGGCAACAACCCGCCGAACCTCGACGAAATCGCCGAACTGCTCAGTTCCGGCGACATCATCACCCACTGCTACAACGGCAAACCCAACCGTATTTTGACGCCCTCCGGCGAGTTGCGTGCCTCCATCACCTCCGCCCTGAAGCGCGGCGTGCGTCTGGACGTGGGGCACGGTACGGCGAGTTTCAGCTTTGAGGTGGCGAAACGCGCCATCGCGATGGGCATTTTGCCGCACACCATCAGCTCGGATATCTACTGCCGTAACCGGATTAACGGCCCGGTCGGGTCGCTTGCAAGCGTGATGTCGAAGTTTCTCGCCATCGGCATGTCTTTGCCGCAGGTCATTGACTGCGTCACCGCCAACGCCGCGGATGGCCTGCGCCTGACGCGTAAAGGCCGCATCCAGCCCGGCCTTGACGCCGACCTGACGCTGTTCACGATTAAACGCCAGCCAACGGTGCTGACGGATGCCGAAAACGACAGCCTGCAGGCTGAACATATTCTGGTGCCGCTTGCCGCGATCCGCGCGGGCAAGGGCTACATGACCGAACAAGGGAGCACGGAACATGCCTTCGATTTATGAGAAGTACCACTTAAAGCAAGTTATCAACACCTCGGGCCGCATGACGGCGCTGGGCGTTTCCACGCCGCGCCCGGAAGTGGTGCAGGCGGCAATGGACGGCATGAATCACTATTTTGAGATGAAGGACCTGGTCAACAAAACCGGGGAATACATCGCGAAGCTTCTTGATGTGGAGGGCGCGACGGTGGTCTCCTGCGCGTCGGCGGGCATTGCCCAGTCCGTAGCGGCAGTGCTGGTCAAAGACAGCGACTGGCTGCTGGAAAACCTGCACGTCACCCCGATTGCGAACAACGAGATTGTCCTGCCGAAAGGCCACAACGTTAACTTTGGCGCGCCGGTGGGCACCATGGTCGCGCTGGGCGGCGGAAAACTGGTCGAAGCGGGCTATGCCAATGAATGTTCCGCCGATCAGCTGGCGGCGGCGATCACCCCGCGCACGGCGGCGATCCTCTATATCAAATCTCACCACTGCGTGCAGAAAAGCATGCTCAGCGTCGAGCAGGCGGCAGTAGTCGCACGTAAACACGATCTGCCGCTGATCGTCGATGCCGCAGCGGAAGAAGATCTGCATGTTTACTACCGTTCCGGCGCGGATCTGGTGATCTACAGCGGTGCGAAGGCGATCGAAGGGCCAACCAGCGGGCTGGTGATCGGCAAAACCCAGTACATTGAGTGGGTGAAACGCCAGACGGCAGGTATTGGCCGCGCGATGAAGGTGGGTAAAGAGGGCATTCTCGGCCTGACCTGCGCCATCGAACACTACCTCACGGCAACCAAAGAGAGCGGTGCCGAGATGGTGGCGAAGATGACGCCGTTTATCGACGCGCTTAACACCCTGAACGGCGTCACCGCGCGCGTAGTCTGGGACAGCGCCGGGCGCGATATTGCCCGCACCGAGATTAAATTTGACGAAGCGACCACCGGCGTGGGCACCGGTGACCTGGTGAATAAGCTCAAGCAGGGTGAATACGCCATCTATTTCCGTGGCTACAAGGCCAACGAAGGGATAATCGAAGCGGACGTGCGCAGCGTAAATGCTGACCAGCTGAACATCGTGTACCGCCGCATTAGCGAAGTGTTAGGACAGGAGAAAAAGGCATGAAACTGACCCCCAATTTTTATCGTGACCGCGTCTGCCTGAACGTGCTGGCAGGTTCGAAAGCTAATGCCAGCGCCATTTACGAGGCGGCGGAAGGCCATGTGCTGGTGGGCGTGCTCTCCAAAAATTACCCGGACGTGGCAAGCGCAGTGGCGGATATGCGCGAGTACGCGGCGCTGATTGATAACGCGCTTTCCGTGGGACTGGGCGCGGGCGACCCGAACCAGTCGGCGATGGTCAGTGAAATCTCCCGTCAGGTACAGCCGCAGCACGTCAACCAGGTCTTTACCGGCGTGGCGACCAGCCGCGCGCTGCTGGGGCAGAACGACTCTGTGGTGAACGGTCTGGTCTCACCGACCGGCACCGTCGGTATGGTGAAAATTTCCACCGGTCCGCTGAGCAGCACGGCACCGGACGGTATCGTCCCGGTGGAAACCGCGATTGCCCTGCTGAAAGATTTTGGCGGCAGCTCGATCAAATACTTCCCGATGGGCGGCCTTAAGTGCCGTGACGAATACCAGGCGGTAGCGGAAGCCTGCGCCCGTTACGACTTCTGGCTGGAACCGACCGGCGGGATCGATCTGGAAAACTTTGAGGCGATCCTGCAGATCGCCCTCGACGCGGGCGTGAGCAAGATCATCCCGCATATCTATAGCTCGATTATCGACAAGGCCAGCGGTGATACACGTCCAGAAGATGTGCGTACGCTGCTTGAGATGACGAAGAAACTGGTTAAGTCATAACACCCAAAGGAGCCACCATGCACACCCGTAACCTGCTTGTCGCTTCACTCTCTTTGCTTGCTACCGCCGCCGTCGCGCAAACCCAGTATGCCTGGGTCGGCACCTACAACCCCAACGGCGAAGGGCTGTACCGTTTTACCGTTGACGCGCAAACCGGCGCGCTCGGCAACAAAACGCTGGTGAGCAAACTGCCTAACGCCGCGCAGTTGGCCGTCTCACACGACGGCAAAACGCTCTATCTGGCAAGCGAAGTGGAGCAGGGCGTGGTGCAGGCGCTGCGGGTGGAAGATAACGGCGAGCTGAGCGAGTTGAATCAGGTGGCCTCCGGCGGCGCGGGGCCGGTTTATCTTTCGCTGACGCCGAATGGCCAGCACCTGCTGGTGGCCAACTACGTCAGCGGATCGATTGCCGTTTTGCCGGTCAAAGCAGACGGCAGCCTGGGAGATGCCACGGATAAACATCAGGATCAAGGCGAACCGGGTGCAGCAAAACCAGAAGCCGCTGTAGAGGGCAGTTTTGCTATCAGCGATCACAACGGTCCTCATGCGCACATGATCGCCGCCGATCCGAGCGGGAAGTACGTGTTTTCGACCGATCTGGGGTTAGATCGCATCTATCAGTACCGTTTTGACGATCGAAGCGGAAAGCTGACCCCCAACGATCCGCCGTTTATCAGCGCCTCCTCGAAAGGGGCCGGACCTCGCCATTTCGTCTTTACGCCGAAAGGGGATGCCCTGTGGCTGATTAACGAAGAGGCCTCAACGCTCACCCATTATACCGTGAATGCCAACGGCACCTTGAAAGCGGGTAAAACACTCTCTGCCCTGCCAAAAGGGTACAAAGGCACCAGTTTTGCTGCCGGGCTGGCGTTAAGCGCCGACGGTAAACAGCTGTATGTGGCTAACCGTTTGCATAACAGCATCGGGCACTTTACCGTAACAGCAGAAGGCACGCTGAGGCATCAGGATGACGTGTGGACGCGTGGCGACTACCCGCGCACCCTGACGCTCGATAAACAAGGACGCTGGCTGTACGTTATGAACCAGCGCAGCGATAACATTACCCGTTTTCGCGTGGCGCAGGATGGGAAGTTGAGCTTCGAGCCAGACTATACGCCGGTCGGCAGCCCATCCCAGATGGTCATTTCACCCTAAGCCGTAAGAGGACAACGACGTGCGATTTCCGAACCAACGTTTAGCGCAACTTTTCGATCTGTTGCAAAACGAGACGCTGCCGCAGGACGAGCTGGCGCAGCGGCTGTCGGTCTCCACGCGAACCGTCCGTGCTGACATCACCGCCCTGAACGCGCTGCTGGCGAGTCACGGGGCGCAGTTTATTCTGAGCCGTGGAAATGGCTATCAGCTTAAAATTGACGACGCCGCGCGTTATCAGCAGCTCCAGGCCTCCCATCCGCGCGCGCTGCGTATTCCCCGTACGGGCGCGGAGCGCGTGCATTATCTGGTGGTGCGTTTTCTGACGTCGGCGTTTTCGCTTAAGCTGGAGGACCTGGCGGACGAGTGGTTTGTCAGCCGCGCCACGCTGCAAAGCGACATGGCGGAAGTGCGCGAGTGTTTTCATCGCTATAACCTGACGCTGGAAACCCGTCCACGCCATGGCATGAAGCTGTTTGGCAGCGAAATGTCGGTTCGCGCCTGCCTGACCGATCTGCTCTGGGAGCTGGCGCAGCAGGACAGCCTGAACCCGCTGGTGACGGACGTCGCGCTCAATGCGGGCGTGGCGGAAAAGATGGTGCCAGTGCTGCACGACGCGCTGACGCGTCACCACATTCGCCTGACGGACGAAGGGGAGTTGTTCCTGCGCCTGTACTGCGCGGTATCAGTGCGACGCATCAGCGAAGGCTATCCGCTGTCGGAATTCCATGCGGAGGATGTGGAGGAGAACGTGCGGGAAGCGGCGAAAGATATTGCTGTGGCCATTCAGGAACTGGCGGGCAAAGCGCTTGCACCCTCGGAGGAGAACTGGCTCTGCGTGCACATCGCTGCGCGGCAGATCCAGGAGATCGCCCCAAGCGCCATTAACGCCGATGACGAAGAGGCGCTGGTGAACTACATCCTGCGCTACATCAACACCCACTACAACTACAACCTGCTCAGCGACGCGCAGCTGCACGCGGATCTGCTCACGCACATCAAGACGATGATCACCCGCGTGCGGTATCAAATCATGATCCCCAATCCGCTGCTGGATAACATCAAGCAGCACTACCCGATGGCCTGGGACATGACCCTGGCGGCGGTATCGAACTGGGGCAAATACACGCCGTATGCGATCAGCGAAAACGAAATTGGTTTCCTGGTGCTGCACATTGGCGTCGGACTGGAGCGTCACTACAACATTGGCTACCAGCGCCAGCCGCGCGTGCTGCTGGTCTGTGACGCCGGTAATGCGATGGTGCGTATGATTGAGGCGGTACTCCAGCGTAAATACCCGCAGATTGAGGTCACGCGCACGCTCACGCTGCGCGAGTACGAGCAGGTGGAATCGCTCAGCGAGGACTTTGTTATCGCCACCGCGCGCGTCAGTGAAAAAGCAAAACCGGTAGTGATGATCGCACCGTTTCCGACTGATTATCAGCTGGAGCAGATTGGCAAGCTGGTGCTGGTAGACCGCACCCGCCCGTGGATGCTGGATAAATACTTCGACGCCGCCCATTTCCGCATCATCGACGCGCCGATTGACCAGCAAACGCTGTTCCGCGAGCTGTGCGAACAGCTTGAAGGTGAGGGGTTTGTGGGGACGGCGTTTCTGGAGTCGGTGGTTGAACGTGAAGCCATCGTCAGCACCATGCTCGGTGACGGCATTGCGCTTCCGCACTCCCTCGGTCTGCTTGCCCAGAAAACCGTGGTCTACACCGTACTCGCCCCGCAGGGGATTGCGTGGGGTGACGAAACCGCGCACGTGATTTTCCTGCTCGCCATCAGCAAAAGCGAGTATGAAGAGGCGATGGCGATCTACGATATCTTCGTCACCTTCCTGCGCGAGCGCGCCATGGCGCGGCTCTGTAGCTGCGGCGATTTTGCCGAGTTTAAAACGGTGGCGATGGAGAGTTTGAGTCGGTTTTGAGAAAAAGGCGGATAAATAATATCCGCTTTTCATTAACGCAAATGATGCACAACCTGGTTACTGCTGCCGCGCCAGATCAGCGCGGGGTCTTTTAAATCCTGAACGAACTTGCCGTCGACCAGCACGTTAATCAACTCCACCACTTCCATCTGAGCCGCATTCAGTTCATCCAGCCTGTAACCCGTCCAGACCCAGATATCCTTTCCTGCGCACTCGCGGCGAATGCGTTTTATCAGTTTCAGGATCTCCGGCACGTTTTGCGGGTGAAGAGGATCGCCGCCGGAGAGCGAAATTCCCTGTCGTTTGATGCGCGTATCGTTGAGATCGTTAATGATCAGGTCTGCCATTTCCGCGGTAAACGGCATACCGGAATTTAAGCGCCAGGTGCTTTTGTTATAGCAACCCGGGCACTCGTGGACGCAGCCTGACACGAAAAGGGTGCAGCGGGTGCCGGGTCCGTTGACGATATCAACGGGGTAGTATTGATGGTAATTCATAGCGTTAACCTGATGCCCTCACCCCGGCCCTCTCCCACAGGGAGAGGGAGAAAACCGGAGCCGGGCTCAACAATATGCTCGATCGGTTCCCTCTCCCTTGAGGGAGAGGGGTAGGGTGAGGGGGAGAACCCAGCGCAGAACTTACCCGATCTGCCCATTCCCCAGATGCTTCACGCGGCGTTTCACCTCTTCCTGCTTACCGGCGTTAAACGGACGCGCATCCGGGCTACCGAGATAGCCGCACACGCGGCGGGTTACCGACACGCGTGCCGCGTCGTGGTTACCGCATTTCGGGCAGGTAAAGCCTTTGCTGGTACACTCGAACTCACCGGTAAAGCCGCACTCGTAGCATTCGTCGATGGGCGTGTTGGTGCCGTAATACGGCACATGCTGATAGCTGTAATCCCACACGTCTTCCAGCGCCTTCAGGTTGTGCTGAATGTTCGGGTACTCGCCGTAGCAGATGAAGCCGCCGTTGGCGATCGGCGGATATGCCGCTTCAAAGTCGATCTTGTCGTACGGGTTTACCTTCTTCTCCACGTCGAGGTGGAAGCTGTTGGTGTAGTAACCTTTATCGGTCACGCCTTCCACGATGCCGAACTCGGCGGTGTCCAGACGGCAGAAGCGGTCGCACAGGTTCTCGCTTGGGGTACTGTACAGGCTGAAACCGTAGCCGGTTTCCTCTTTCCACTGGTCCACGGCATCGCGCAGGCGCTGAACAATCGCCACGCCTTTTTCACGCAGCGCGTCGCTGTCATACATATGCGTGCCGCCAGACAGGGCATTGATGGTTTCATGGATGCCGATATAGCCCAGCGAAATCGACGCGCGGCCGTTTTTGAAGATCTCAGACACGTCATCGTCCGCTTTCAGGCGCACGCCGCAGGCCCCTTCCATATAGAGGATAGGCGCCACGCGGGCTTTGACCCCTTCAAGGCGAGCGATACGGGTCATCAGCGCCTTGCGCGCCAGCTGCAGGCGTTCATCCAGCAGTGTCCAGAATTCAGCTTCATTGCCTTTGGCCTCCAGCGCGATGCGCGGCAGGTTCAGGCTGATGACGCCGAGGTTGTTACGCCCGTCGTGGATCTGCTCGCCGTTTTCATCTTCGTATACGCCGAGGAAGCTGCGGCAACCCATTGGCGTTTTAAATGAACCGGTTACTTTTACGACCTGATCGTAGTTCAGAATATCCGGGTACATGCGCTTGCTCGCGCACTCCAGCGCCAGCTGTTTGATGTCGTAATTCGGATCGCCAACTTTGTGGTTCAGCCCGTCGCGGATGGCGAATACCAGTTTCGGGAACACCGCCGTTTTGCGGTTCTTACCGAGGCCGGAGATACGGTTGCGCAGGATGGACTGCTGGATCAGACGCGATTCCCAGCTGGTGCCCAGGCCAAAACCGAAGGTCACAAACGGCGTCTGGCCGTTGGCGGTATGCAGGGTATTCACCTCATACTCCAGCGACTGGAACGCGTCATAGCACTCTTTCTCAGTGCGCGAGTGCGCATAGCCGTCGGCGTCCGGGATCTGCCACTCTTCGGCCGTTT
The DNA here is from genome assembly GCF_049237505.1 of Enterobacter cloacae complex sp. SHL012. Lineage (NCBI taxonomy): Bacteria > Pseudomonadati > Pseudomonadota > Gammaproteobacteria > Enterobacterales > Enterobacteriaceae > Enterobacter > Enterobacter cloacae complex sp. SHL012. The sequence goes on along the minus strand of NZ_JBMKIZ010000004.1, from coordinate 387,040 downwards.
TGCGGTGCTTGTTGAAGCTTGCGGTCACAAACGGGGCCAGCACTTCGTCAATGCGGTTAATGGTGGTGCCGCCGTAAATGTGGCTGGCGACCTGGGCGATAATCTGTGCCGTGACCGCAGTGGCGGTGGAGATGGATTTTGGCGGTTCAATCTCGGCGTTACCCATTTTAAACCCGTGGGTCAGCATGCCTTTCAGGTCGATCAGCATACAGTTGAACATCGGGAAGAACGGTGAATAGTCGAGATCGTGATAGTGGATCTCACCGCGCTCGTGCGCTGAGACCACATCACGCGGCAGCAGGTGCTGACGGGCATAGTGTTTGGCGACGATACCGGCCAGCAGATCGCGCTGGGTGGGGATCACTTTACTGTCTTTGTTGGCGTTTTCATTGAGCAGGGCAGAGTTGGTCTGCTCTACCAGGCCACGGATCTCCTGGTTCAGGCGACCGCGCTTTTCACGCTGCACGTCACGATCGTGGCGGTACTCAATGTAGGCGCGGGCCAGCTGCTTGTAGGGGCCCGCCATCAGCTGATTTTCAACCGCGGTCTGGATCTCGTTGATATCCACCTGGCTGCGTTCATTCATCTGGCTGCTAACGACTTCTGCGACGGTGGCGCAGTAATCTGCGTCATCGACTCCCGCTGCTTTAGCTGCACGCAGAATGGCTTCCTGGATGCGCTCTGATTTAAACGGCACTTTACAGCCATCACGTTTCATCACATGCGGTGTCATGATCACTCCATTTTTAAAAACAGTTTATCCACAGAGGTGGAGAAGTATTCACCGGGCGCATTCCCCGCCAGGCCAAAGACTTCCCGCGTTCCCGGCTCGTGTTATCCACAATTCCGGCCAGCGTAAGCGCCGTCTTGTTGTTGGAATAGTAGACGATTAATACAACATGTTGGGTCGGCGAGCATTTTAAGTGCTACATATAGTGATTTGCATCAAACTTGTTTGCGATTTATTTGATGCAGAACAAAGTAAAAAGACGAGAGTACAAACGGCGGGCGCTTCAGCGATTGTAAAGACCAGAAGGAAAAATCTGATTAATTATTCAACAAAAACAAGCGCTCAGCACGGTCTGTACTGAGCGCTACGTGATTAATAGATGCCGCGCACCCAGCTTAAACCTGCCTGTAAAAAGGCGGCGATAGCGACAGTGCCCAGCACCAGTGGGATGAGAAGGGAACGCGCGGGCACCGCATCCTCAATGTGCGGTTCTTCCGTACTCAGGGCTGACAGCGCCTCTTCCCGGGTGCGTGCCGCCAGAAGCTGCTCACGCACACGGTCTTCCGTCAACAGGCTGGTTAGCGTCGTGAGCAGCTGCATATGCGTGCTGCCTGCTTCAGCAGGGGGAATGGCGAGCAGGAAGACCATTCTGACCTCTTCATCCCCCTCCAGCCCCGGCCAGCGTATCGGGTCGTCAAAGAGCGCCAGACAAAACGCCGCCTGATGCACCGTCTCGGTTTTACCGTGTGGAACGGCAAGTGCTTCGCCCAGAGCCGTAGGACCTTCACTTTCACGCTGTAAAACGCTCTGGATAAATGTCTCTTGATCGCCGATGACGTTTCGCCTGACGAGCGGTTCGGCGAGCCAGCGGATCAGCGCTTCAGGGGTACGGTGCGGCGGGTTGATAAAAACCAAATCGGGGTGCGTCAATGCAAGCAAGTTCATATTAAGCCTCTAACAAAAAATCGCAGGTCGCGGAAGGTTGGATCGCCGTTACCGGCTGCACGGGCTCTTCCAGATAGTTGATCTGAGGAAGCCCCGCGAGATCTGCCGGAACGGGAACCGGCTGCGTGCCAGCGTTAAACACGCGGATGACCGTGCCATGCGACTGTTGGGCATGGGGCAGGGCAGACAGAATAAGCGGCTCCGGTAGGGTCAACAGCGAGAAGTGTGCCGGAAGCTGGCGTTCGGGCAGGCGCAACGAAAAGCGCTCAAGGCGATGATCGAGCGTGTGCAGCGTTTGCCGTTGATAGGTAAAGGGCTGTCCGGTCGCGAGATTTTCCAGCTGGCGTAGCGTCAGATGATCGGCACTGTCGGCCATCGCGACGCTGAATGAAAAGTGCAACGGCTTCAGCAACTGGGCATCGGGGGTCTCAACCACCGTATTATTAATCCCGGATGCCCGACCCGGTCGCCAGTCAAGGTCGTTTCGTCCGAGCACACCCGTTGACTTAAACAGCGTCAGGGCAATCACTGCCGGTTCATGCCCGAGGATCTGAAACTCCTTCATGCCGCGGCTGTTCACCACCAGCGCTTTGCCTTCTTCTGCGACAGCGATAATGCCCTCGCTGGTTTCGATATCCACGGGCAGCTCGCGATAGCGTTCCTGCCAGTTTTCATCGTCATACCCCGTTTCGCGTTGGATGATCGCAAAGGGCTGTGAGGCGATAGCGTGATGCGTGTGAATATCGCTGTTGATCAGCAAGCGCAGCCGGTGATCGCAGTGGCTGTTTTCCAGCGCACCGTCGACATACAGGTTCGGATCGTCATGGCGTAATTCACACGCCAGACGCAGGCATAACGGTTTTCTGACTGCATCCTGGTGTCCGGCGAGATCCGGCGGCAGAAGCAGCGTCGCCTCAATAATCAACTTTTCGACAAGAGGCGTTTTCAGGCAATCAATGAGTGTGAAATGGGAACAGCGCGTTGGCGTATCGCCTGCAAGCGGGGAGAAATCGTAGCTGTCGCCCGCATCCGCGCAGTCTTCGAGGGTAAAGAACGCGGGGATGCATCTGCCCGTGTGTTTGTCCTCAAGGGTAAGTGTTCCGGCGTCCAGCATCAGCCGATAATGCGCATTTTCTATTTCGCGGCCCTTTTCCTGTTCAGGCTGCCGTAACGGCGCAGGGTTATTCTCAACGTTCACGGTGAGATAGCCAACCGACGGCAGAACCGGCGTCTGCACAGCAATGTGCCAGCGGAAATAGGGAGGAAGGGGCGTTTCACACTCGCCTTCGGCAGTGAGGGAGATCGCCGTTCCGCCGGGTAAAATGTCTCTTTTCAGGACGTCGAAGCGCACGGGCTGCCCCTGATACGTCAGCGCGATATGTTCAGCCCGGCTATACAGCGTGGTTTTAACCACGCGCCGCATTGGGGTGGTCAGCGGATTGAAGATCAGCAGGTCCCCTTCCTGAGCACAGGCGACGGCCAGCGTTTTTACCACCAGATTCCACAGGCTGTGACACAGCTGCTCGGTTTGTTCCAGCCGATGCAGAATGTCGCGATTGGTCGTATCGCTATTACAGCCGCCGATAGAGTCGTGGGCGTGGCTTCGCAAAAGCGTCTTCCAGAGGGTATCGACCACAGAGAGATTGACCGGTAGCCCCTGATGCCGCGCCATGGCAATCGTCGGCTCCAGCTGTCGCAGGATAAACTGCTCAATCTCATCATTTTTCTTTTTAATGTCGTAGCGCACGGAGCCGATCGTTTTATGGATGCGGGTGTAGCGTGGCGATTTCAGCTCGCCTTCCCAGCATTCAAACTGCTCACGCTGCGCGCGCAGGATGTCCACGTAACGCTCCAGCGAACTGATGGTGTACCAATCCTGGTTGGGAGAGTGTTTGCTGGCGACCTGCAGGATAGTCGGCAGCGCCGGGTCGATGCTGACCTGATCGCCGCCGCAGGGCAGGAGCAGGTCATCGATACCGGCCCGTGAACGCAGCAAATCGACCATCGGGTAGATTTTCCCCTGCAGATGGCTGGCTTGCGAAGCGATATTTTTAGCCGCGCCATACCCGAGCGCCATCGCACAGGCGATGACGCTCGCCCCTGACGGCGCGCGCCAGATAAACTGGCTGCGTTTGGCCTGCCGGTCGTGATCGATACCGCGCCAGAAGACGATGTTATCGATATTGCAGCCCTGCAAAATCGTCGGCATCTGCGCATTGTGGCCGAAGGTATCCGGCAGATAACCGACCTGCATCGCATGTCCCAGCGTTCGGGCGGCGAAGATGCCGTACTTCAGGTTGCGGATAATGGATTCGCCATGCACGTTGTAGGTGTCCGTCTGGGTATACCACGGCCCGACGAAAATCCTTTTTTCTCTGACCAGCTTTTCCAGCCTGGCGCGATAATCGGGATTGATCGCAAGAAAGTCCTCCACGACCGCCATCTGCCCGTCAAGGTGATAGCAGGCATAAGCCGGGTCTTGCTCCAGCGTGTTGATAACATCCGCAAAGTTATATGACGCCAGCACCATGCTGTCCTGACGGGTGAAATACCACTCCTGATCCCAGTGCGTGTGGGCAATAACGTGGATCTGATTCATGATGTTTCCCTCACCTGACGTTCTTTGGGCTGACATAAAGCACGCCCAGGGCGCAAATCAGTGCGCCAATAAAGACGCTCGCCAGATAGCCCGCCACATTGGTCGCCAGCGGCCAGCCCCAGATGGCGGGCAGAGGCAGCGTCTGCTTCACGCCGAGTGCAATCGCCACCAGCGCACCGGCGACGGCACCGGTCATGAATACCGGGATCAGGCGTGGGTTTTTCAGGATGAACGGGATAGCGCCTTCGGAGATCCCGATTACGCCCAGCAATAACGAGGTGCTGCCAACGGTTTTTTCTTCCCGGCTGAAGACGTCCGGCAGACCAAAACGGCCGTTGAGGAATGCGGCAAAACCGACGCCAATGGAGGGGATCACGATAGAGAGTTCGCGGGCGGTTAAATCAAACGTCTCACTCATGCCATTCAGGCCGAGCGCGACCGAGCCTGCCGCCTTATTGACCGGACCACCAAGGTCGAAAGCGGTGCCCGCGGCGATCATTGCGGAATAGAACCCGCGTCCGGTGTCACCTGCCGAGGTAAAAAAAACCACCATCAGCTGATTAAGCGAGCCAAAAATCGGGTTAATCAGATATTCCATGACTATCACCAGCGTAATGCCGGTGATCAGCGGGACGATTAGCATGGTTTTAATGGTGGTGAGCTGCTGGCGGACATGAATCGAATCGTTGAGCCAGCGCACCAGATAGCCCACAAAGAAGCCAATGCCAATCGCGCCGAAAAAGCCGGAGGGCATAAAGCCCTCGATATCAAAGAAGCGCTTGTAGACTTCGTCTGACATGATGCCGCCGATAAGCCCGGGGATCAGCGCCGGTTTTCCGGCAATGGCAAACGCCAGATACATGGCGAAGACCGGATACATGAACTTGATGGTCATAAAGCCCACTTTATCCAGCACGCTGAACGGCGAATGTTCAATGTTAATAAACTGGCCGGTAATTTTGGTCGTTGCCATCATCAGCCCACCCATGACCACGACCGGTAACATATAGCTGATGGCCGCCATGATATGGCCAATAAATATCTGGTAAGCCGAACGCCGGAGATCGTCTTCGTCTTCATCTGCCACCGCGGTAGCATTTTTTTCCATTGCCAGCGCCTGACGAAGATAGCGGTCGGTGTGCTTGATCAGCTCTTGTGTTCGTGTCTGAAGGTGAGGAATGTCATCAAAACGTTCGGCATCCTGAATGGGGACGTCGGTTGCCAGAATAATGGCGGTGGCAGAGGCAATATCCTGTTTTGTTAAGCGATTTTTAACGCCGTCGCTACCCTGCGTTTCAACCTTTACCTCAATGTTATGCGCTTTAGCCCATGCGATAATTTTATTCGCGGCCATAAACGTGTGTGCAATGCCTGTCGGGCAGGCCGTTACCGCGACAACTTTTTGTTTCGTCATTGTCATAATTCCCTGGATGTGAAAACAGGGAAAGTATAAAGAGAAGCCAAAACAGTTTTTAATGTTTGCTAATACTTATTACGTATCGTCATACGCGGGCTTGCAATATGTGAAGCGCCTTCCAGAGGATATTTTTCGGCTGTGGTAAAATCATGCCAGGATTAAACAGGGTGTAATATATGAATTCATTTCAGGGAAGTGAGCGTTTGATATTCGAATACATTCAGCATCACGCTACTCATATTTCTACTATATCGGCAAAAGAGATTGCCCGTGATACTTTTACCACGACAACCTCCGTTAATCGCGTGTGTAAGAAAATGGGCTATAAGAGCTATACAGAGCTTCGGTATCGTTTTTTACGCGATCATTTTACCCCTGCGCCTGTAAACCCTGACGTGGGGCCGCAGGCGGAGGAGATTGTGGTGGAGATGTCCAGGTTGCTGACCCATTCCAGCCATATTTTTCTCTATGCACGGGGCGCATCACTCACCAGCCTCAACTACCTGTCGCGTTTTTTATCTCTGGCGAGCCTGCCGCACCTTATTCTCAACGATATGCACCAGCTGACGCGGGTATCGAAGGGAACGCTGGTGTTGATCAGTAAATCCGGAGAGACGCAGTCGTTAATTGAAATGGCGCGTAACGCGCTGCGCAAAGGATTAAAGATTATTGCGATCACGCGAGAGGGGTCTACGCTGGCCGCGCTCTCTTCTCTATGCTGGCCGTTGTTGATTGATATCAACGCGGTATCGTTATATCAGCGGGAAGGGCAGCTGGAACTGTTAAGTGCGGTAGACCGTATCGGCTGCAGGCTGCTGCAGCACGATACGGTGTAGTCAGGTCGTCAGAGCTGCTTCACTATCCCCAGACGGACGGCATAATCATTTTCATGGTTGCCGTCATCGTTGATATAGGTTTTATCCAGTGAAACCAGTTCGACGTAAGGCGTCCAGCCATCGTCGAGCTTGTAGTTGAAGGCGACGGTATGTTCCCAGTAGGTATCATCCCCGGTTCCCTGATCGACACCATCCTGCCAGCGGAAGCGTGGGTTGTAGGACATCCCGAATTTGCCAATGTTATACGCGAACCAGATGTCGAACTGGTGTGACTGGCGGCGGGTATACCCGCTGCCGTCGAGTTCTTTGTCGCTGTGCGCGTCATTGACGGTGTTATAGCGATAACGGGCGGCGAGATTCAGACCGTTATCGAACGCTTTCCAGCCCTGAATGAAGGGGCGGTAATGGGTATTGCTGGCGGTGAAAACCGTCACCATGCCCGGCGCTACGGCAAAGCCGTTTCCAAGATCGAAGCGCCAGCGCGTTTCAATCTCTTGTGCCGCCTCCGTTAAGCCTTTTTCGTCTGGGTTATATCGGTCGGTATCGCCAAAAAAGGTATCATTGTGGTTTTGTGCGGCTTCAACGGAGAAGTAAAAACCATTCTCCGCCTGATGCATGACCTTAATACGGGAATCATTGACGTCTGAGTTTGTGTTGTGACCAAAACGAAGGTCGACGGATGTATTTCCGCACCATCCCTGTGTGCTTAATAATAGTGCGCTAATACACGTTGCTTTAATAATTCTCTTTTTCATAATGTCCTGCCGAGGTTATTTTATTGGCAGGGCTATTTTTATTTTCGGCACGCCACGATGTAAAAGTTATCGTCGTACATTTAGCGTATCGCTAAACATAAAAAAAGAGATACAGCATGCTGTATCTCCTGATAGTTATTCCTGCACCCACCAGATAGCTTCAAACGGGCGCAAGAGCAGCGTGTCGGGACGGGTGGGGACATCATCATAGTTGCTGAGTGCGACCCGCCATGCGCCCTGTACCGGCTCCGGTTGCCACTGCTGACGCTCGCGGCTCAGGTTCGCCACCACCTTCAGCGTCTGCCCCTGCCACTGACGGCGATAACACCACAGGGAAGGATGGTCCGGGAGCAGATCCTCGTAGTCGCCCCACGTGAGCAGCGGCAGCGTTTTGCGCAGGCGAATCAGCGACTGGTAGGTGTAAAACACCGAGTCCTGGTCGTCCAGCGCCGCGCGGGCGTTCACGGTTTCGTAGTTATCGCAGACGCCAATCCACGGCTCGCCCTCGCTAAAGCCCGCATTGTGCGAGGCGTCCCACTGCATTGGCGTGCGGCCGTTATCGCGGGATTTGCTTGCCAGAATCGCCAGCAGTTCGTCAGGATCGCGACCGTTTGCCCGCATTTCGGCGAACATATTCAGGCTTTCCACATCGCGATAATCGGTGATGCGGCTGAAGTGCGGGTTGGTCATCCCCAGCTCCTCGCCCTGATAAATGTACGGCGTGCCCTGCATACCGTGCAGCACCATGCCCAGCATTTTTGCTGCGGCCACGCGGTGTTCCCCTTCGTCGCCAAAGCGTGAAACGATGCGCGGCTGATCGTGGTTACACCAGAACAGCGCGTTCCAGGCTTTGTTGTGCATCCCCTGCTGCCAGTGGCGGAAGAGGGTTTTCAGCGCGACAAAGTCCGGTTTCGCCTTCGTCCATTTTTCACCGCCCGGGTAATCCACCTTCAGGTGATGGAAGTTAAAGGTCATCGACAGCTCGCGCCCGTCGAGCGAGGCATACTGCTGGCAATTCTCCAGCGAGGTCGAGGACATTTCGCCCACCGTCATCAGGTTGCGCGGGGTAAAGACGTCGCGGCTCATCTCCTGAAGATATTCGTGGATGCGCGGCCCGTCCGTGTAGAAGCGGCGACCGTCGCCCGTTTCGTCATTCGGGAAATCCTGATCTTTTGAAATCAGGTTAATGACGTCCAGACGTAAGCCGTCCACGCCGCGATCGGCCCAGAACTCGCATACCTTTTTCAGCTCGGCGCGCACCTCCGGGTTTTCCCAGTTGAGATCCGCCTGCTCCGGCGCGAAGAGGTGCAGGTAATACTGCTCGCTCTCGGCGTGCCAGCGCCAGGCGTTGCCGCCAAACTTGGAGCGCCAGTTGTTAGGCAGTTGCTCCGGCGTACCGTCGCGCCAGATGTAGAACTGGCGGTACGGGCTTTCCTTATTCAGTGATTCCCGGAACCAGGCGTGCTGGGTTGACGTGTGGTTGAACACCATATCCAGCACGATGCGAATACCGCGTTGATGCGCCCCGGCGACCAGTTCGTCAAAATCATCCAGCGTACCGTACGCCGGGTCGATGGCGATGTAATTCGCCACGTCATAGCCGTTATCCACCTGCGGCGAGATATAAAACGGCGTCAGCCAGATGGCGTCAATGCCGAGGGTTTTCAGGTAGTCCAGCCGCGCGGTCACGCCGCGTAAATCGCCGGTGCCACTGCCGGTCGTGTCCTGAAAACTCTTTGGATAGATCTGATAGATGACGCCGTTCTGCCACCAGTGAGGAAGGGTATTCATAATGCGTTCCTGCAAATGCGAAGGGGCGCAACTGCGCCCCGAAAGATGAAGTTAAACAATCTGCAGCGCGCCCTGACGGAACTTACGCTGATAAACCACGGTGGTGAGCGCCATTGGGACGATAATCGCAATCGCCATTGCCAGGGCAAACACCTGCCAGTAAGCGGGCTGGATGGAGAGAATGCCCGGCAGACCGCCCACGCCAATCCCGTTCGCCATCACGCCGTTCAGACCACACACCAGGCCTGCCAGACCGGAACCGATCATCGCGCAGAGCATCGGGAAGCGGTATTTCAGGTTGATACCGTACATCGCCGGTTCGGTGACGCCGAGGTAGGCGGAGATCGCGGCCGGAACGGAGATCTCGCGCTCGTTGTGCTTACGGCTGACGATGATGATGCCGGTCACCGCAGACGCCTGCGCAATGTTAGACAGGGCGATAATCGGCCAGACCGGCGTGCCGCCGAGGCTCTGGATCATCTGCATATCAATGGCCAGCGTGGTCTGGTGTACACCGGTGATCACCAGCGGGGCGTACAGGAAGCCAAACAGCGCGGCGCCAATCGGTGCGAAGCTGCCGGTCATCAGGTGGCGCACCGCGAAGGCCACGCCGTCGCCGATCATGCGGCCAAACGGACCGATAAACGCATGTGCCAGGAAGACGGCCAGAATCAGCGAGCAGACCGGAACGACCACCAGATAGAGATAATCCGGCACGATGCGCTTCAGGCGTGTCTCAATAAAGCCCAGCATCAGCCCCGCCAGCAGGGCCGGGATAACCTGCGCCTGATAGCCCACTTTGGCGATGGTGAACAGACCGAAGTTCCACACTTCAGGCACCTGCTGACCAAGTAAGTAAGCGTTCATTAACTGCGGAGAGACCAGCGTGACGCCCAGCACGATACCGAGAATCGGCGTACCGCCCATTTTGCGCACCGCGGACCAGCAAATCCCGACCGGCAGATAGAAGAAGATCGCTTCACCAATCAGCCACAGGAAGTCGTAAACGGTTTTCAGCGCCGGATACATCTGCGCCAGCGTTTTGCCGTCGCTCATCGGCACATCACCGATGACGTTACGGAAACCGAGAATTAAGCCGCCGCTGATCAGCGCCGGCAGCAGCGGGAAGAAGATCTCCGCGAAGTGGGAAATCAGCTGCTCGTGCCACTTCATATTCTGGCGTGCAGCCTTCTTGGCCTGCTCTTTATCCGCCGAGCTGTGCCCGGTGGTTGCCAGCAGAGCCTGATAGTAATCGCCCACTTCGGTACCAATGACCACCTGGAACTGCCCGGCGTTGGTGAAGCAGCCTTTAACCATTTTGAGTTCTTCAATCGCCTTCGGGTTCGCTTTGGCCGGATCGTTCAGCACGAAGCGCAGGCGGGTAATGCAATGGCTAACGGTTGCGATGTTTTCGCGGCCGCCGACCAGGACGATCAGCTGATCAATATCTGCTTGTTTGACTTTACTCATCATGAAACCTCATGACAGATGGTGAGGGGTGTAATGACCTGAGCGCAAGCCTACTCTTTCAGCGTGACGGCGAAAATGGGAACGTTCCCGAAATCGGGCGAAGATCACAATAAACGCTTCAGAGGGGCTATGAAAGATGAGCGGGAATCACGATCTGCCGCGGCTCGCTCCGCCCGTTGATCTGCTCGATCAGCTGCGCGGCGGCCTGTCTGCCGGACTCGGCATAACCCGGATCGACGGTGATGATCTCCGGGTGCAGAAACTTCATCAGCGGCGTGCTGCCGACGCTCGCCACCTGCAGGCTGTCGATGCGCTGCTCCTGAAGGTATTTGCTGGCTCCCAGCGCCAGCGTATCCGTGGCGCACACCAGCGCGGTTGTCTGCGGGGTCAGGACACTGGCAACCTGCTCGTAGCCTTGCTTCATGCCCAGACCCGGCAGGGAGGCGACGGCCGGGAGGTTGTGCTTTTTGCAAAACGCCAGATAGGCCTCATGGCGACGCTTGCCGGTGGTGACGTCGGTGTGGGGGACGCCGAGGAAGCTGATATGGCGATGGCCTTTATCGTACAGACGCTGCATCAGGGTGATAATCGCCCCCTCGTCGTCATAACAGACAGAGGCAAAACCGTGGGCGTCGCGCGCCATCATGACCAGTGAGGGCTGCCAGGGTTTTAGCATCTCGTCTTTAATGCCGGTAAAGCCGAACAGCACCACGCCGTCAATGTTGCGTCGCTTGAGCATGCCCAGATGCTCTTCAACCAGCTGCGGCGAGAACTGGCTCTCCATCATGATGGGGTCATATCCCTGCTCGTAAAAGGCGGGCAGCATGGTCTGCACGGCAAGGTTCTCCGAGAGCGAATCCAGACGAGAGACAATAATCGCGACCACTTTGTCACTCTGCCCGCGCATAGCGCGCGCGGAGCGGGAAGGGGAAAAGCCGTGCTGATTCATCACCGCCTCGACGCGCTCGCGGGTGCGTTCGCTGACACCGCTTTCGTTATTCAGCACCCGTGAGACGGTCGATTTCCCCACGCCGCTTAAACGCGCGATGTCTTTAATGGTAAGGCGGTTCTGCATGCTGTTTTCCCTGTAACAACGACAAAATGATCAATTGAGCCTAATGCTATAGCGCGATTTCGCTATGGGCAAAGTCTGGTTTACGTTCGGTTTATTTGCAGGGGGGTATAATACCGCCCGAATCGTCACAAAGGGTACGCTTAAATCCTTATACTGCGCGGCGACACCCTGTTTTTACTTACCGGAGGCTCCATGGATCCCGATCCCACACCTCTCCTGAACGGGAGAACACGTTCTTTCCGGTAAGCCAGCTTTTGCTGTCTCACCGGTGATGTGAGGCAGCAACGTCCCAAACGTTCCTGCTTGAAAAATTGAGTGCCTGACAGGTACGGCTTTGCCATGCCTGAAGGGAATGCTGCGTCCGCCGTTGCGGATGCGGAGGAATGACTATGTTTAAAAATATCACCCGGCACCTGCAGGCCCTGCTGAGCCGCCACCTGCCACATCGTCTTATTCAGCGCGACCCGCTGCCTAATGCCAAAAACATCGCGGGTGCAGCGATTCCCGCTTCCCTGACCGAACGCTGCCTGAACGTGGCGGCAATGGATGAGAACGAAGTCTGGCGCGCCTTTGGCGGCCACCCGGAAGGGCTGAACGCGACGGAAGTGGACAAAATCCGCGCCGTGCACGGCGATAACCAAATTCCGGCGCAAAAACCGTCTCCGTGGTGGGTGCACCTGTGGCTCTGCTACCGCAACCCCTTCAACCTGCTGCTGACCGTGCTCGGCATCATCTCCTACGCGACGGAAGATCTCTTTGCCGCAGGGGTGATTGCCCTGATGGTGGGGATTTCCACGCTGCTGAACTTTATTCAGGAAGCCCGCTCCACCAAAGCGGCGGACGCCCTGAAAGCGATGGTCAGCAACACCGCGACCGTCTTGCGCGTGATTAACGACCTCGGCGAAAACGCCTGGGTGGAGCTGCCCATTGACCAGCTGGTGCCGGGTGACCTGGTGAAGCTGGCCGCGGGGGACATGATCCCGGCGGATTTACGCATCATTCAGGCGCGGGATCTGTTTGTCGCCCAGGCCTCCCTGACCGGGGAATCCCTGCCCGTTGAAAAGGTGGCGCGCAGCCGAGATCCGCAGCAGATGAACCCGCTTGAGTGCGACACCCTGTGCTTTATGGGAACCACGGTCGTCAGCGGTACGGCGCAGGCGATTGTCACCGCGACCGGGGGCAACACCTGGTTTGGTCAGCTTGCCGGACGCGTCAGCGAGCAGGAGAGCGAGCCGAATGCCTTCCAGAAAGGGATTGGCCGCGTCAGCATGCTGCTGATCCGCTTTATGATGGTGATGACGCCGATTGTGCTGTTGATCAACGGTTACACCAAAGGCGACTGGTGGGAGGCGGCGCTGTTTGCCCTCTCCGTGGCCGTTGGCTTAACGCCGGAAATGCTGCCGATGATTGTCACCTCCACGCTGGCGCGTGGGGCGGTGAAGCTCTCGAAACAGAAAGTGATCGTCAAGCACCTCGACGCTATCCAGAACTTTGGCGCGATGGACATTCTCTGCACCGACAAAACCGGCACCCTGACGCAGGATAAAATCGTGCTGGAGAACCACACCGATATCGCCGGTAAAACCAGCGAACGCGTGCTGCACAGCGCGTGGCTGAACAGCCATTACCAGACCGGGCTGAAGAACCTGCTCGACGTGGCGGTGCTGGAAGGGGTCGATGAGGAAGCCGCCCGCACGCTCTCCGGTCGCTGGCAGAAGGTGGATGAGATCCCGTTCGACTTTGAACGCCGCCGCATGTCGGTGGTGGTGAGCGAGCAGCCGGACGTGCACCAGCTGATCTGCAAAGGCGCGCTGCAGGAGATCCTGAATGTGTCGACGCAGGTGCGCCATAACGGTGAGATCGTGCCGCTGGACGACACCATGCTGCGCCGCATCAAGCGCGTTACCGACAACCTGAACCGTCAGGGGCTGCGCGTGGTGGCGGTGGCGAGCAAGTTTCTGCCCGCGCGCGAGGGGGACTATCAGCGTATCGACGAATCCGATTTGATCCTCGAGGGTTACATCGCATTCCTCGATCCGCCGAAAGAGACCACAGCGCCTGCGCTCAAAGCGCTGAAGGCGAGCGGTATCACCGTTAAAATCCTCACCGGCGACAGCGAGCTGGTGGCCGCGAAAGTGTGTCACGAAGTCGGGCTGGATGCGGGCGAGGTGGTCGTGGGCAGCGACATTGAGCATCTGTCCGACGACGAGCTGGCGAAACTGGCGCAGCACACCACGCTGTTTGCCCGCCTGACACCGATGCACAAAGAGCGCATTGTTACCCTGCTGCGTCGTGAAGGGCACGTTGTGGGCTTTATGGGCGACGGCATCAACGATGCGCCCGCCCTGCGTGCCGCGGATATTGGCATCTCCGTGGACGGCGCGGTGGATATCGCCCGCGAAGCGGCGGATATTATCCTGCTGGAAAAAAGCCTGATGGTGCTGGAGGAGGGCGTTATCGAAGGGCGTCGCACCTTCGCCAACATGCTCAAGTACATCAAAATGACCGCCAGCTCCAACTTCGGTAACGTGTTCAGCGTCCTGGTGGCCAGCGCGTTTCTGCCGTTCCTGCCGATGCTGCCGCTGCACCTGCTGATCCAGAACCTGATGTACGACGTGTCCCAGGTAGCGATCCCGTTTGATAACGTCGACGACGAGCAGATCCAGAAGCCACAGCGCTGGAACCCGTCCGATCTGGGGCGCTTTATGCTGTTCTTTGGGCCGATCAGCTCCATCTTCGACATCCTGACCTTCTGCCTGATGTGGTTTGTGTTCCATGCCAACACGCCGGAACATCAGACGTTGTTCCAGTCCGGCTGGTTCGTGGTGGGTCTGCTGTCGCAAACGCTGATTGTGCATATGATCCGCACGCGCCGCATTCCGTTCATCCAGAGCCGTGCCGCATGGCCGCTGATTGTGATGACGGGCATTGTGATGGCGCTCGGCATCGCGCTGCCGTTCTCGCCACTGGCAAGTTACCTGCAGCTTCAGGCGCTGCCGCTGAGCTACTTCCCTTGGCTGGTGGCGATCCTCGCGGGCTACATGGTGCTGACGCAGATGGTGAAAGGGTTTTATGCGCGTCGGTATGGATGGCAGTGATTTTTTGCCGGGTGGCGGCTTCGCCTTACCCGGCCTACTCCCGTCACGTAGGCCCGGTAAGCGCAGCGCCACCGGGCAATAGCTTTCTTCCCAAATTCAACAACCTGTGATCGCCGTCGGCGCATTCGCTTGACGACAATTTGTACGCATGTTAACAGAATGTTTTGCCTTTATTTGGCCCGTCAGATAAGGAACATTCATGTTACGGTACAGCCTCTTAACCGCCGGGCTGCTGCTCGGCGCCTCTGCCTTTGCCGCCCCGGCAGGGGATCTCCCGTTAATGCCCTGGCCTGAGAAGGTGGAACGCCCGACCACGCAGGGAGCACTGGTGCTCACCAGCCAACTTTCCGTGACCGTCAGCGGCGACGATCTCGGCGACGCGGTCAACCGCCTGCGTCAGCGTATCGCCCTGCAAACCGGCTGGACGCTACAGCCGCAGGCTGAGCAACCGGACAAACCGACCATTCGCATCGCCATCGCCAAAAAGGTGAAGCCACAGCCGCTGCCGGACAGCGATGAAAGCTATAAGCTCACGGTGGATGCCAACGGTGTGAACATCTCCGCCAACACCCGCTTCGGCGCGCTGCGGGCGATGGAAACGCTGCTTCAGCTGGTGCAAAACGGCGCGGAAAACACGTCGCTGCCGTGGGTGACCATTGAAGACGCGCCGCGCTTCCCGTGGCGCGGGCTGCTGCTCGACTCGGCGCGCCATTTCATTCCCGTCGCGGATATCAAACGCCAGATTGACGGCATGGCGGCCGCAAAGCTTAACGTCCTGCACTGGCACTTAACCGACGATCAGGGCTGGCGCTTCAGCTCGAAGCGTTACCCGAAGCTGACGCAGCTTGCCAGCGACGGGCTGTTCTATACCCCTGAGCAGATGCGCGAGATTGTTCGCTATGCCACCGAGCGCGGCATCCGCGTGGTGCCGGAGATCGACATGCCGGGCCACGCCTCGGCGATTGCTGTGGCCTACCCGGAGCTGATGAGCGCGCCGGGGCCCTACAAAATGGAGCGCAACTGGGGCGTGCTGAAGCCGGTGCTTGATCCGACCAAAGAGGCCACATACGCCTTTGCTGACGCGATGGTCAGCGAACTGGCGGCGATCTTCCCGGATCCGTATCTGCACATCGGCGGGGATGAGGTGGACGACAGCCAGTGGAAAGCGAATCCTGCCATTCAGCAGTTTATGCGTGACCACACGCTGGCGGACAGCCACGCGCTGCAGGCCTATTTCAACCGCAAGCTGGAGACGATCCTCGAGAAACATCATCGGCAGATGGTCGGCTGGGATGAGATCTATCATCCTGACTTACCGAAAAGCATTCTGATCCAGTCCTGGCAGGGGCAGGACGCACTGGGTAAGGTGGCGCAAACCGGCTACAAGGGCATTCTTTCGACCGGTTTCTACCTCGATCAACCCCAGTCCACCGCCTATCACTACCGCAATGAAATCGTTCCCCAGGGGCTGAATGGCGTGGACGTGATAGCAGACACCGACAGCGCCCAGAGCTGGGCCTTCTCCATGCCGCGTCTGAAAGGCAAGCCGGTCGAGGGGAGTTTTACCCTGGTGAAAGGGGACGCCGGCTGGCGCGGTTTTATTGATTTTGCCGGGAAATCCCGCCGTGCGGTGCAGGATATTGCGTGGCGCGACGACAATCAGGTGACGTTTACCGTTGACACCTGGATGGGCGAAACGCGCCCGGTCGTCTCGGTCGATAACGACAAGCTCACCGGTTACTTCCTGGTGGGCAATACCCGCTATCCGATTAGCGGTACCCGTCTGGACGAGGTGCCGAAAGGGATCCCACCGGTAGTGCCGGACGTGGCGAATCAGGTTAATTTGCTCGGCGGAGAAGCCGCGCTGTGGGCGGAAAATGTGGTCGCGCCGGTGCTGGATATCCGCCTGTGGCCTCGGACGTTTGCGGTGGCGGAGCGGTTATGGTCCGCGCAGGACGTCAATGATGTCGACAACATGTATACCCGCCTGCAGGCGATGGACAGCTGGACGACGGTGTCGGTTGGCCTGCAGCAGCATACCCAGCAGCAGGTGCAATTCACGCGGCTCGCGAATAATGCCGACACGTTGCCGCTGCAAATCCTCGCGCAGGCGCTTGAACCGGCCCAGTATTACACCCGTCAGCACCTCAAGTTCCAGGCGGGAAACTATCACCAGTTTGAGCCGCTTAACCGCCTCGCGGATGCGCTGAATGCGGAAAGCATCACCGTGCGTCAGATGAACAAATGGGCGGACCGTCTGGTGAGCGATGCGGAAGACACGGAAAGCGCCGACGCGCTGCGCCACGTCTTTAATCGCTGGCAGAGCAACACCAGCGACGCGCTGGCGCTGAGCGAAAACAGCTATCAGCTGAAGGCGATTAAACCGGTGATCCTGGAGGTGGATAAGCTTGCCGCAATTGGCCTGAGGCTGACGGATCTGGTGGCGCGACAGGGCACGCTGGATGACAAAGAGATCGCCTCGATTCAACACGAGCTGGATAACGCGGCGAAGGTGCAGGACGAAGTGGTGATTGCGGTGGTGTATCCGCTGGAGACGTTATTGCGCGCCACGCGGAATCAGTAGAAAAGAATCCTGACCCCGCCCTCTCCCAAAGGGAGAGGGTTAGGGTGAGGGAATCAAACCACTCAGTTCTTCAACATCCACGCCTCTTTCCAGTCTGAACCCACGCCGGGCTCGAACTGGGTAGAGGTCGAACTGTACTGTTTGCAGTACCCGCTGTACGGGAATGGCTTGCACTCGTAGGTCTTACCGTCTTTGGGCTGCAACACCACGGTGCCCGCCTTATAAGAGGCAAGGTTATCCGGGAAGATAAAATCAGATTTACCGGTATCGCCGGAGGTTGCTTCACCTTCGAGCATCATATCCAGCACGTCCTGCGCGAACAGGGTGTCGGCTTTATTGGTGGCGTAGTATTTCAGCATGTGGTGCCCTGGCGTGACGTTTGTCAGGTTCATGGTCACATCCTGGTTGCTGTTATTCATATCCTGCTTCAGATAACCTTTTTCCGCTCCGGGATGGTTCAATACGTGTGCTTCAAGGCTCACGTCACCCTGCGTATTGACGTGGAATGTCACCGTCGCTGCACCGTGAGCCACTTTGCTGTAATGCAGGTCAGTCACGGCAATGGATTCATTAACCACCGCTTTTTGCTCTTCATAAGAGATAGCCACTGACTTCAGCGTACTGCCTTCTTTTACGAAGACGCTGTTTGCGCCGTGAACCGGGCTAACGTCTCCGCTTTCATCCTTCACGCCGACGCGCACGTCGTGATGAGCGCTGTTAATTTTTTGCGCCAGATCGTAGGCCCACTGGTTGGCATCACCCTGTTGAGCCGAGGCGATAGTCAGCTCGGTCGCCATGGAGGTGATTTCGCCGTTGGCATCGAAGAAGCGAGCAATCACTTTATCGCCCACGTTGAGGTTGTTACCTGCAACCTGGCCGCTCAGCGTTTTGCTCCAGAGGGAGGTGGCGGCCGGGGTTTCATCCGGCGTGACGTTGCCGCCGTTACCGAAGTCCACGTCGATGGCCTGATAGAAACTGTTGGGCGTATCGGCAATTTCCCACACGCCGTAAATCACCTGATAACCGGTACGTTCCGGCACGTTACAGTTCATCGACTGGGTCATTGCGGGCGCCTGGCCGTTGCCGTTTACCGTACAAAACGGCGTTAAGTCGAACTGGTCGCGGGTCAGCGGCTTATTCGGGTTCCAGTTTTGTTTGGTGATGTAATAGCGCCAGTTGGTGGTTTTGTGCGGCGCGGTGTGGTGCCAGACAAACTGATGTACCCCGGCGGTCATCGGCGTTTTGGTCCAGGCATTCTGGCTTTGCTTATCAAGCTGCGAGTAGTTGGCAATCCCGGCGCTGGCGAGTTCGCCATCCGGCGGCAGGCTCCCTGACGGGAAACCGGAGGCACGTTCTACGCTCTGGGGTTCATATTCCACCAGACCGCAGTCAATATTTTGTCCCTGTTTACACATATAAGCGCGGCTGGCAGGGGATTCGATATAGCCATGTGCCAGCGCAGAAGAGGCTACCGTAAGAGTGGCAATAGCCAACGCAATTCTGGAGATTTTCATTTTTGTCCGAAGCGGGAATTTATAAAGGTGTGCGAGTGTATTTATTCCCGGACCGCGTCGTCATCGTATTACGAAGGTAAAAATAGCCAAATAAAAAAGGCAGCCGAAGCTGCCTGGTTTGCCTGAAATTGATTAGCGGCGCACGGCGATCGCTTCGATTTCAATTTTCACGTCTTTTGGCAGACGCGCCACTTCAACGCAGGAGCGCGCCGGGAAGGTCGCATTGTGTTCGGTAAAGAATGCTTCATAAGTGGCGTTAACGGTCGCGAAATCGTTCAGATCTTTCACGAACACGGTCGTTTTCACGATGTCGCCCACTTTCAGACCGGCAGATTCAACGATAGCCTGCACGTTTTCCAGCGACTGACGCGCCTGTGCCGCTACGTCGGCTGGCACTTCACCGGTTTTTGGGTTCACCGGGATCTGGCCCGAGGTGATGATCATGCTGCCCAGATCAACGCCCTGAACGTACGGGCCGATAGCCGCGGGTGCATTTTCCGTCGCGAGTACTTTGGTCATGATTTCTCCAGAATAACAGCTGATTAAATGTTCCCGGCCATTATAGGGAGGCCGGGATCCTTTACCAACCTCAATTAGTTGGCCAGCACCACATAATGAGAAAACTCTTTTTCGCAGTATTTGCATTTGAGTGCGATGTCATCAGCGCGTTTTTTCACTGCAAAACTGGATGAAACCGGCTCAGCATGACTGATGCAGTTGCTGTTCGGACAGACCAGCACGCTCTCAATGCGATCCGGCAGGCCAGGATGGGATTTGCCGACCACTTCATACTCGTCGATGCGGTTGACGGTGGCATCCGGTGCGTACAGCGACAGCTGGTTGACCTGCTCGTCGGTCAGGAAGGTATTCTCGATTTTGATCAAATCCTTGCGGCCCATCTCGCCCGACGGCAGGTTCAGGCCAATGGTGATGCGCTGATCGGTCTCGGTCAGTTTGAACAGCGTCAGCAGCTTAAAGCCCACCTGCGCAGGGATGTGGTCAATCACGGTGCCACGTTTGATGGCTTCAACCTGGAGTTTGTTATCGTGTGTCATGGTCGTCTCCCCTTACAGAGCTAAGTCGCGATTCAGAACCAGTGCCAGTAACGCCTGGCGGGCGAAGATACCGTTCCCGGCCTGCTGGAAGTACCAGGCGTGCGGCGTTTTATCCACGTCTGTGGTGATCTCATCGATGCGCGGCAGCGGGTGCAGCACCTTCATGTTGTCGCGCGCGCCGTCGAGGTCGCTGGCGCGCAGCACAAACTGCGCCTTCACGTTGGCGTACTCGGAAGGATCCAGACGCTCTTTCTGCACGCGGGTCATGTAGAGAATATCCACGTGGCTCATCACCTCTTCGATGCTGGCGTGCCGGCTCCACGCAATGCCTTTTTCGTCCAGCATATCGAGAATGTATTGCGGCATCGCCAGCGCGTCTGGGGCGATGAAGAAGAAGCGGTTGCCGTTAAATTTCGCCAGCGCCTGGGTCAGGGAGTGGACGGTGCGGCCATATTTCAGGTCGCCGACCATGGCGATGTTCAGGTTCTCCAGCGTGCCCTGCGTCTCCTGAATGGTGAACAGATCCAGCAGGGTCTGCGTCGGATGCTGGTTAGCACCGTCCCCGGCGTTCAGTACCGGGATGCCGCCGGAAAACTCGGTCGCCAGGCGCGCCGCGCCCTCCTGCGGGTGGCGCATCACAATCGCGTCTACGTAGGTGCTGATCACTGAAATAGTATCCGCCAGGGTCTCGCCTTTTTTACCCAGCGACGTGTTGCTGCTGTCTGAGAAGCCCACCACGCTCGCGCCCAGGCGGTGCATGGAGGTTTCAAAGGAGAGGCGGGTGCGGGTCGAGGCTTCAAAGAAGCAGCTCGCAATCACCTTGTGCTTCAGCAGCTCCGGTTGCGGATTGGCCTTCAGTTTTGCCGCGGTTTCCAGAACCAGTTCCAGCTCTTCGCGGCTGAGGTCGTTTATGGAAATGATGTGTTTTTGATAAAGCGGATTCATGTTTATCTCCTGACGCCGGGCAAAAAAAAGCCCCTCAAATGAGGGGCTCTGGGAATAGATTAAGCAACGGGAAGAAAAACGGCAGGCCAGCGTCTGATTTCAGACGCGGTAAGACGTTATGTCGTACACGTTTGACCATGCTTCCTCCCGGCAAATTGTCGGGCATTATACGCAGCTCGCTTTGCGGATCAAGCGATTTAATGCACGCTTTACTCAATGCAAACGGTTCTTTATGAATATTAATGCGTTCTGAGTAAATAATTAATTTTCTTATGCACCAGCGCGGTGCGCTTCACCACCCGAGGGGCGACCCAGACGATACTGCTTCCGGCCACCACGCCTAAAATTTCCGGTAACTGGTGATAATCCAGGATACGCGCCACCGCGCGGCCATATCCGGCAACGGTATGGATAAGGATAAATTCGCTATTGTGCTCAACGCTCACCACCATTTCGGACACGGTGCGCGCGGCATCAGGAGCCGGGCGCAGCTGGGGATTCAGCGAATAAATCTTTAGCCCTTTGGCATTTCGAATTTTTATGACACCGAGCAATTTGAGCAGACGTGAAACGGTGGACTGGCTGATGGTCTCAAAACCCCGCTCCTGTAAGTCGCGGCGGATCTCCTCCTGAGAGAGATAGCCCTTTTCCGCGATCAGACGCTGGCAGACCGTTAGCTGTAGTTGCTCTTTGGGAGAGTACTCTTCGTAATCCATCATAGTTCCCATATCAGTTCCCGAAATAACCGGTGACACCGCACCGATCCACAGGCCGGATAAGCGCAGCGCCATCCGGCAAATTACAACAACGCCCCCAGACTTAACGCCACCATAATCACCACCGTTAAAATCCCCAGCAGCGGCGCGACCCATTTCAGATAGCGCACGTAAGGCACGCGGGCGATAGCCAGCCCGCCCATTACGACGGCAGAGGTGGGAGTGATCAGGTTAACGATACCGGACGCCGACTGGTAAGCCGTAACCACCAGGTCGCGGTTGACGTTAGCGAAATCGGCAAGAGGCGCCATGATCGGCATCGTCAGAACGGCCAGGCCGGACGAAGAAGGCACAAGAAACGACAGCACCACCTCCAGCCAGTACATCACGTTGATGAACGCCACCGTCGATAAGCCGGTAACCATTCCCTCGGCGCTGTGCAAAATGGTGTGGGTAATCATGCCCTTATCCATGATCACTACGATACCGCGCGCGATACCGATAATCAGCGCGACGCCCAGCAAATCTCGCGCGCCGTTGATAAAGGTTGAGGTCAGTTCCTCTTCGCTCATGCGGGCGATCAGGCCGACGATTATTGCACTGGCGAGAAACACCGCTGAGATCTCCCCCATCCACCAGCCGAGCACCGCCACGCCGTAGATCATGACCGCGAAGGCAAGGGCGAAAATCACCAGGATGATTTTGCGCACCGGGGTGAATTCCAGCGACTGTTCGCCCTTGTTGCCGAGGAAGTGGGCGAGGTTCTCCTCCTGTTTGTCCGCCACGATGGAGAGAGAGGGATCCTTGCGCACTTTACGGGCATAGCGCATCACCCACGCCACACAGATGATCCACCCGATGACCAGCAGCGCGACGCGCAGGGCGATACCGTTGGTGAAGGGGATCCCGGCGGCGTTGGCGGCGATCACCGTCGCGAACGGGTTAATGGTGGAGCCAAGCGTGCCGATCCCGGCGCCGAGCAGCACGGTGGAGGCGGCTACCACCGGGTCGAAACGTGCGGCCAGCATCACCGGAACCAGCAGGGTATAGAACGGCAGGGACTCTTCGGCCATGCCGTAAATGGTGCCGCCTGCGGCAAACAGCGCCATCAGGATCGGGATCATCCACTCTTCGCGACCGCGCAATCGGGTGGTGACGCGTTCGATCCCGGCGTCAATGGCCCCGGTTTTGGTGACGATCCCGAGGAATCCCCCGATGATCAGTATAAACAGCGCAACGTCGATCGCCCCGGCCTGGCCGGACTCGGGATCGTACAACCCGGCAATCGGGGCCATCAGCACGGAAACCAGTCCCTGCGGATGGGCCGCTACGTGCGCATAGGTTCCGGCAACCGGCACGTCCTTGCCGAGCGCCTCGTTCATGGCCATGTGATACTGCCCGGCCGGAACAATCCACGTCAGGACGGCAACGACGGCAATCAGAAAAAAGAGAATGGTGTATGCGGAGGGAAATTTGAACTTGCCCATGATGTTCTCCTGAAACCCGGCGCACCCCGCGGCGCGCCGGGCGGTGATTAGTCGCCGAGTGTCGCCACCATGACCGCTTTAATGGTATGCATGCGGTTTTCTGCTTCATCAAAGACGATAGAGTTCGGGGATTCGAAGACCTCTTCCGTCACCTCCAGCCCTTTCAGGCCATAGGCCATTTCGATTTCGCGGCCCACTTTGGTGTGCTCGTTGTGAAACGCCGGCAGGCAGTGCATGAACTTGACGTTAGGGTTGCCGGTGGCTTTCATGACGTCCGCGTTGATTTGATACGGCTTCATCAGGCTGACGCGTTCGGCCCACGCCTCTTTCGGCTCGCCCATGGAGACCCACACGTCGGTGTAGAGGAAATCCGTCCCGCGCACGCCTTCTTCCACGTCGTCGGTCAGGGTGATGCGCGCCCCCGTTTCTTTCGCGATGGCACGGCACTGCTCAACCAGACCCGCTTCCGGCCAGAAGGATTTCGGTGCCACCAGGCGGATGTCCATCCCCATTTTGGCCGCGCCGACCATCAGGGAGTTGCCCATGTTGTTGCGTGCGTCGCCGAGATAAGCAAAGCTTAGCTCCGGCAGGGTTTTGCCCGGGGCGTGCTCCAGCATGGTCATCAGATCGGCGAGGATCTGCGTCGGATGGAATTCGTCGGTCAGGCCATTCCACACCGGTACGCCCGCGTATTCACCCAGCTCTTCAACAATCGCCTGGCCGTAGCCGCGGTATTCGATACCGTCATACATACGCCCCAACACGCGGGCGGTGTCTTTCATCGACTCTTTATGGCCGATCTGCGACCCGCTTGGGCCGAGGTAGGTCACCTGCGCACCCTGGTCAAACGCGCCCACTTCGAAGGCGCAGCGGGTGCGGGTGGAGGTTTTTTCAAAGATCAGGGCGATGTTTTTGCCGACCAGGGTTTGCTTTTCGCGTCCGGCTTTTTTGGCCGCTTTCAGCTCGATGGCGAGGTCGATCAGGTACTGGATCTCGGCCGGGGTGTAGTCCAGCAGTTTCAGGAAGTTGCGGTTTTTCAGGTTGATGCTCATATGGGAAATCCTTTTTAAATGTATGTTCAGTTACGAATCAACGTGCCTTTCTCGCCCGCCAGAATCTCTGCCCCATCGGCCAGCGCGCCGATTCCGGCAATGCCGTTGCAGGCTTCAACAAACTCGCGGCAGGCGGCCACTTTCGGCCCCATCGATCCGGCGTCAAACTGCATGCCTCTGAGCAGTTCTGGCGTCACCTGCGCCAGCGGGCGCTGGGTCGGTTTTCCCCAGTCGAGGTACACCGCGTCGGCATCGGTGAGGATTAGCAGGGCGTCGGCCTCAATCTGGCGCGCCAGCAGGGCGGCGGAGAGGTCTTTGTCGATCACCGCCTCAATGCCGTGATAGCCGTTGGCGTTTTCCACCACCGGCACGCCGCCGCCGCCGTTGCAGATCACCAGGTGGTCGCGCTGGATCAGCGCCGTGATGGCGTCGCTCTCGACGATGCGTTTCGGCTGCGGTGACGGCACCACGCGACGGAAGTAGCTGCCGTCGGCCTTAAACACCCAGCCTTTTTCCGCAGCCAGCGTTTTTGCCTGGGCTTCGCTGTACACCGGGCCGATGTATTTGGTCGGGTTGCTGAACGCCGGGTCGGCGGCGTCCACTTCCACTTGCGTAAGCAGGACGCTCACCTCACGCTGCGGCAGGCTGTTTTTCAGCGCCTGCTGGAGCATGTAGCCGATCATCCCCTGGCTTTCGGCACCAAGAACGTCCAGTGGGTAAGGGGTCACTTTGTCGTAGGCGCTGTTCTGCAGCGCCAGCAGCCCGACCTGTGGACCGTTGCCGTGGACCAGCACCACGCGCCACTGCGCCGTGAGCCCGGCGATGGTGCGGGCGGCCTGCTCAATGTTCTGGCGCTGGATCTCTGCTTCCAGCGGCTCGCCGCGCTTCAGCAGCGCGTTGCCGCCAAGGGCCACAACCAGAGTGGGTTTTCGTTCCATGATGGCTCCTTTAAATTCCGTCGCGTTCCAGTGGGCAGCTCATGCAGCGTGCGCCGCCGCGGCCGCGTCCCAGCTCATCGCCCGGGATGGGCAGCACGGTGATGCCGGCTTTGTCGTACTTCTCGTTAGTCCAGACGTTGCGCTCGTAGCCAATCACCACGCCGGGACGGATGGTCAGAACGTTGTTGGCGTCGTTCCACTGTTCGCGTTCGGCTTCAAAGGCGTCGCCGCCGGTGGTGATCAGACGCACCTGATTAATGCCGAGCGCTTTCTCGATGGCGTGCAGCAGGTCGGTTTCCTGGGTACGTTGCAGACCGCCGCGCCCGTCCGGGGTGAGCGTCCAGCACTGGGCGTCTTTGCGCACCACTTCCGGATAGACGGAGAAAGTGTCCACGTCGATGTGGGTCATCACGGTGTCGAGGTGCATGCAGGAGCGATGTTTTGGCAGCTCAACGGCGATCACGCGCTCGGCCTGGCGGTGTTTGAACAGGCTGTTGGCGAGGAACTCCACGCCCTGCGGCGTCGTGCGTTCAGACATGCCGATCAATACCGCCCCGCGACCAATCACTAATACGTCGCCGCCTTCCAGGGTAGCGTGGTCGTAATTAATATTTTCGTCGCCGAAATACTTAATAAAATCGCCGTCGGCAAATGCCGGATGCCAACGATATATTGCCCGAAGGTTATTGGTTTCACGCTGACGGGCGGGTTTAGCCATCGGGTTAATGGACACGCCGTTATAAATCCAGCAGGAAGTGTCGCGGGTAAATAAATGGTTCGGCAGCGGCTTCATAATAAAGTCATTGGCCGTGTGGGTATCTACCACCATATTTTTGATGGCTGCCGGAATTTCGCCGTAGGTTAATCCGCCGCTTAATCTGCGCGCCAGTTCACGGTGCGGCATGTCCGCCAGCCAGCCGCGCACGTCGCCCGCAAAGGTAGGTCCGAGGCGATAGTCCGAGATTTGCGTCTCCAGCAGCCAGGCTTTCGCTTCTGTAATATCAAGCGTTTGTGTCAGGAGGTCGGTCAATAGCAGGACTTCCACACCCTGCTCGCGCAGCGTGTTTGCGAAGATATCATGCTCTTCACCCGCCCGTTCAACCGAGAGCACATCATCGAAAAGCAGTTCCTGACAATTCGATGGCGTTAAACGTTTCAGACTTAAATTTGGGCGGTGCAGCATAACGCTACGCAATTGACCAATTTCAGAACCGACGTAATGCTTTTCCATAATTATTCCTTTAACTGTTTTTCAGAATAAAAAGGGCATGCGCCATGTGATGTGTTTAATTTCATGGCGGCTAAGCTCAATTGATTTCGTGGTTCATACTAGGCGGTTAAATAATCATTATTGTGATGCAGCTCACGCGAAAATGGATATTAAGGTGTTTGTTTTCATTTGCATGATTCGCATCAGATAATGATTAATTTCATATTATTGACACGTGAATAGCTAAGCAGCATTCGGTGGCAATATTTGTATTTGTTATTATTTTGTAGAATTTAATGTTTCGAAATAATTAGTTATATCATTGATTTTAAAAGTTAAAATTTGGTGTCTGGAATAGCTATGCAATAATGGCAGTTAACTATTTTTGACTTAAGGAAAATCCATAAATAATTATGGGTTTATAAAGGAAATTATTAAAGTGATAAAATGTGATACGGCAGCAGGTTTTGTGATTTACGCTTTCGATTCAGGAGGTTATGTTGGCGCTATGACGCGCGCGAAATGAGGTTATGCATAACCGCTGCATAATTGCCTGTGTGTGATTAACAGTGAATTAACACCTTTCCCGATAAACATGCGCTCGCGCAATGGTTACAGAAAAAGGGCTGGTATGGCAGCGCGAACTCTCGTATAAAAGAAAAAAATGAAACGTTGTTTTACATCGAGGGTTTTCTCATGATTATCGGCAACATCCACCATCTCCAGCCCTGGCTGCCTGACGAGCTGCGCCAGGCCATTGAGTATATAAAGCGCCACGTCACCGACGCCACGCCGCCCGGCAAGCATGATATCGATGGCAACACTCTCTTTTATCTGGTCTCGGAAGACATGACTCAGCCGTTTGCTGAACGCCGCGCCGAGTTTCATGCGCGCTATCTGGACATCCAGATCGTGATGAAGGGTCAGGAAGGGATGACCTTCAGCACCCTGCCGCACGGTACGCCGGATACCGACTGGCTGGCGGACAAAGACATCGCGTTCCTGCCGGAAGGCGAGCAGGAGAAAACCGTGGTGCTGAGCGAAGGGGATTTTGTGGTGTTCTGGCCTGGCGAAGTCCATAAGCCGCTGTGCGCGGTGGGGGCGCCTGCTAAGGTGCGAAAAGTCGTGGTGAAAATGCTGATTGAATAACCCCTTACCCCTCACCCTAACCCTCTCCCCAGTGGGGAGAGGGGACTGCACCGAGCCGTCTTTTCTCCCTCGCCCCTTTGGGGAGAGGGTCGGGGTGAGGGGGACAATCTGTGATCCAGCTTAAATTTCCCGCACTCCCTCCTCATCTCCCATTTACCTGCGCTTTTTCTGCGTCATAGTATGATCGTTAAATTAATGAACACTGTTCTATAATGTAGAACAAAATGATTCAGCAAGGAGATCTCATGCCGCAGCCTGTGTTGTTTACGGGAATCATTCCCCCTGTCTCCACCATTTTTACCGCCGATGGCCAGCTCGATAAGCAGGGCACCGCCGCGCTGATCGACGATCTGATCGCCGCAGGCGTTGATGGCCTGTTCTTCCTTGGCAGCGGCGGCGAATTCTCCCAGCTCAACGCCGAAGAGCGTAAAACCATTGCCCGCTTTGCTATCGATCATGTCGATCGTCGCGTGCCGGTCCTGATCGGCACCGGCGGCACCAATGCCCGGGAAACCATTGAACTGAGCCAGCACGCGCAGCAGGCGGGCGCGGACGGCATCGTTGTCATCAACCCCTACTACTGGAAAGTCTCGGAAGCGAACCTGATTCGCTATTTCGAACAGGTGGCCGACAGCGTCACGCTGCCGGTGATGCTCTATAACTTCCCGGCGCTGACCGGGCAGGATCTCACGCCAGCGCTGGTGAAAACCCTCGCCGACTCGCGCAGCAACATCGTAGGCATTAAAGACACCATCGACTCCGTCGCCCATCTGCGCAGCATGATCCACACCGTCAAAGCGGCCCACCCACACTTCACCGTGCTGTGTGGCTACGACGATCATCTGTTCAATACCCTGCTGCTCGGCGGCGACGGGGCGATTTCGGCGAGCGGCAACTTTGCGCCGCAGGTGTCGGTAAATCTTCTGAAAGCCTGGCGCGATAAGGACGTGGCGAAAGCGGCTGAGTATCATCAGACCTTGCTGCAAATCCCGCAGCTGTATCAGCTGGATACGCCGTTCGTGAACGTCATTAAAGAGGCGATTGTACTTTGCGGTCGCCCGATCTCCACGCACGTGCTGCCGCCCGCTTCACCGCTGGACGAGCCGCGCAAAGCGCAGCTGAAATCCCTGCTGCAACAGCTCAAGCTCTGCTGAGCCGGAAGATAACCATGACCATCGAGAAAATTTTCACCCCACAGGACGATGCGTTTTATGCGGTGATCACCCACGCGGCGGGGCCGCAGGGCGCGCTGCCGCTGACCCCGCAAATGCTGATGGAATCCCCCAGCGGCAACCTGTTCGGCATGACGCAAAACGCCGGGATGGGCTGGGACGCCAACAGGCTGACCGGCAAAGAGGTGCTGATCATCGGTACCCAGGGCGGCATCCGCGCCGGGGACGGACGCCCGGTTGCGCTGGGCTACCACACCGGGCACTGGGAAATTGGCATGCAGATGCAGGCGGCAGCGAAGGAGATCACCCGCAACGGTGGGATCCCGTTCGCGGCCTTCGTCAGCGACCCGTGCGACGGGCGCTCTCAGGGCACGCACGGCATGTTCGACTCCCTGCCGTACCGCAACGATGCGGCGATCGTGTTTCGTCGTCTGATCCGCTCCCTGCCGACGCGCCGGGCGGTGATCGGCGTGGCAACCTGCGATAAAGGGCTGCCGGCGACCATGATCGCGCTGGCCGCCATGCACGATCTGCCGACCATTCTGGTGCCGGGCGGCGCGACGCTGCCGCCGACCGTGGGTGAAGATGCGGGCAAGGTGCAGACCATTGGCGCGCGCTTTGCCAACCACGAGCTGTCGTTGCAGGAGGCCGCCGAGCTGGGCTGTCGCGCCTGCGCGTCGCCGGGCGGCGGGTGTCAGTTTCTCGGCACGGCGGGCACTTCTCAGGTGGTCGCGGAAGCGCTGGGTCTGGCACTGCCGCACTCCGCGCTGGCACCGTCCGGGCAGGCAGTGTGGCTGGAGATCGCCCGCCAGTCGGCGCGGGCGGTGAGCGAGCTGGATAACCGCGGCATCACCACGCGCGATATCCTCACCGATAAGGCCATCGAAAACGCCATGGTGCTCCACGCGGCGTTCGGCGGTTCCACCAATTTACTGCTGCACATACCGGCCATCGCCCACGCGGCGGGCTGCACCCTTCCTGACGTCGCGCACTGGACGCGCATCAACCGTAAAGTTCCGCGCCTGGTGAGCGTCCTGCCCAACGGCCCGGACTACCATCCGACCGTGCGCGCGTTCCTGGCAGGCGGCGTGCCGGAGGTGATGCTCCACCTGCGCGATCTCGGCCTGCTGCATCTGGATGCCATGACCGTGACCGGCCAGACGGTGGGCGAGAACCTCGACTGGTGGCAGGCATCGGAACGTCGGGCGCGCTTCCGTCAGTGCCTGCGCGAGCAGGACGGCGTCGATCCGGATGACGTGATCCTGCCGCCCGAGAAGGCCAAAGCGAAAGGGCTGACCTCAACGGTCTGCTTCCCGACGGGCAACATTGCGCCGGAAGGATCGGTGATCAAGGCCACGGCGATCGACCCGTCGGTGGTCGGTGACGATGGCGTTTACCGCCACACCGGTCGGGCGCGGGTGTTTGTCTCAGAAGCGCAGGCGATTAAGGCCATCAAGCGGGAAGAGATTCAGCAGGGCGATATCATGGTGGTGATCGGCGGCGGACCGTCCGGCACTGGCATGGAAGAGACCTACCAGCTCACCTCCGCGCTGAAGCATATTTCGTGGGGCAAGACGGTGTCGCTGATTACCGATGCGCGCTTCTCGGGCGTGTCGACGGGCGCATGCTTCGGGCACGTGTCGCCGGAGGCGCTGGCGGGCGGGCCGATCGGCAAATTGCGCGATAACGACATCATTGAGATTGCCGTGGATCGTATGACCCTGACGGGCAGCGTGAACTTTATCGGCACGGCGGACACCCCGCTGACGCCGGAAGAGGGCGCGCGCGAGCTGGCACGGCGGCAGACGCATCCGGACCTGCACGCCCACGACTTTTTGCCGGACGATACCCGGCTATGGGCAGCATTGCAGTCGGTGAGCGGCGGCACCTGGAAAGGCTGTATTTATGACACCGATAAAATTATTGAGGTAATTAACGCCGGTAAAAAAGCGCTCGGCATTTAATTATTTCCAGGAAAAACGTCTGCGGAAAATATTCCGCGGACGGCTTTCCCGTTTCTGTAATTTATTAATTTAAACAATCAGTTGCGATATATCGTTGGCGTCACAAAAGCAAAATAACATAATTCAGAAATAAGATATGACCATTGCTGGTTAATTGAACAGCTCATTACACTCCATTAACACGATGTTGTTATTCAGCACACGACATAAGGGTGTAAATCTGATGACGCAATTAACCATGAAAGACAAAATTGGCTACGGGCTGGGTGACACCGCCTGCGGCTTCGTCTGGCAGGCCACGATGTTTCTGCTGGCCTATTTCTATACCGACGTCTTCGGCCTGTCGGCGGGCATTATGGGCACGCTGTTTTTAGTCTCCCGCGTGCTCGACGCCGTCACCGACCCGCTGATGGGGCTGCTGGTTGACCGTACCCGCACGCGGCACGGCCAGTTCCGCCCGTTCCTGCTGTGGGGCGCGATTCCGTTCGGCATCGTCTGCGTGCTGACCTTCTACACGCCGGACTTCTCGGCGCAGGGCAAAATCATCTACGCCTGCGTGACCTACATTCTCCTGACTCTGGTCTACACCTTCGTTAACGTGCCGTACTGCGCCATGCCGGGCGTCATCACCGCTGACCCGAAAGAGCGTCACGCCCTGCAATCCTGGCGTTTCTTCCTGGCGGCGGCGGGGTCGCTCGCCATCAGCGGCATTGCCCTGCCGCTGGTGAGCATCATCGGCAAAGGGGACGAGCAGGTGGGCTATTTCGGCGCCATGTGCGTGCTGGGGCTGAGCGGCGTGGTGCTGCTCTACGTCTGCTTCTTTACCACCAAAGAGCGTTACACCTTTGAGGTGCAGCCGGGCTCGTCGGTGGCAAAAGATCTCAGGCTGCTGTTCGGCAACGGCCAGTGGCGCATTATGTGCGCCTTCAAGATGATGGCGACCTGTTCCAACGTGGTGCGCGGCGGAGCGACCCTCTACTTCGTCAAATACGTGATGGATCACCCGGAGCTGGCGACCCAGTTTTTACTCTATGGCAGCCTCGCCACCATGTTCGGCTCGCTCTGCTCCTCCCGCCTGCTGGGCCGCTTTGACCGCGTCACCGCCTTCAAGTGGATCATCGTCGCCTACTCGCTGATCAGCCTGCTGATTTTCGTCACCCCGGCGGAGCATATCGCCCTGATTTTCGCCCTCAACATTCTGTTCCTGTTCGTCTTTAACACCACCACGCCGCTCCAGTGGCTCATGGCCTCTGACGTGGTGGATTACGAGGAGAGCCGCAGCGGGCGCCGCCTCGACGGGCTGGTGTTCTCCACCTACCTGTTCAGCCTGAAGATTGGCCTGGCGATTGGCGGGGCGGTAGTGGGCTGGATCCTCGCGTACGTCAACTACTCCGCCAGCAGCAGCGTGCAGCCGGTTGAGGTGCTGACCACCATCAAAATTCTGTTCTGCGTGGTGCCGGTAGTGCTCTACGCGGGCATGTTCATCATGCTGTCGTTCTACAAACTCACCGACGCCCGCGTGGAGGCCATCAGCCAGCAGCTGATCAAGCACCGCGCGGCCCAGGGTGAAGCCGTTCCCGACGCCGCGACAGCCGCATCCCATTAACCGGAGGCACTATGGAAATCACTAACCCGATACTCACCGGCTTCAACCCGGACCCGTCTCTCTGCCGCCAGGGCGAGGACTACTACATTGCCACCTCGACCTTCGAGTGGTTCCCGGGCGTGCGCATCTACCACTCCCGCGACCTGAAAAACTGGTCGCTGGTCAACACCCCGCTGGACCGCGTGTCGATGCTGGACATGAAGGGCAACCCGGACTCCGGCGGCATCTGGGCGCCGTGCCTGAGCTACGCCGACGGCAAATTCTGGCTGCTCTATACCGACGTGAAAATTGTCGACTCGCCGTGGAAAAACGGCCGCAATTTCCTCGTCACCGCGCCGTCCATTGAGGGACCGTGGAGCGAGCCGATCCCGATGGGCAACGGCGGGTTCGACCCGTCCCTGTTCCACGACGACGATGGCCGCAAATATTACCTTTACCGCCCGTGGGGGCCGCGCCACCACAGCAATCCGCACAACACCATCGTGATGCAGGAGTTCGATCCGCAGACCGGCACCCTCTCGCCGGAGCGTAAGACCCTGTTTACCGGCACGCCGCTCTGCTACACCGAAGGCGCGCACCTGTATCGCCACGCAGGATGGTACTACCTGATGGTTGCCGAAGGCGGCACCAGCTACGAACACGCCGTCGTGGTGCTGCGTTCAAAAACGATCGACGGGCCGTACGAGCTGCACCCGGACGTGACGATGATGACCAGCTGGCACCTGCCGGAGAACCCGCTGCAGAAAAGCGGCCACGGTTCGCTGCTGCAGACCCACACGGGGGAATGGTATATGGCCTACCTCACCAGCCGCCCGCTGCGCCTGCCCGGCGTGCCGCTGCTGGCCTCCGGCGGGCGCGGCTACTGCCCGCTGGGGCGCGAGACCGGCATCGCGCGCATTGAGTGGCGCGACGGCTGGCCGTATGTCGAAGGTGGCAAGCACGCGCAGCTGACCGTGAAAGGCCCGCAGATTGCCGAGCAGCCCGCTGCCGTTCAGCACAGCTGGCGGGACGATTTCGACGCCAGTTCGCTTGACCCGGAGCTGCAAACCCTGCGCATTCCGTTCGACGACACCCTCGGCTCGCTCACCGCGCGCCCCGGCTATTTACGGCTCTACGGCAACGACTCGCTTAACTCGACCTTCACCCAGTCGACCGTGGCGCGCCGCTGGCAGCACTTTACCTTCCGGGCGGAGACGCGGATGCAGTTCTCGCCGATCCACTTCCAGCAGAGCGCCGGGCTGACCTGCTACTACAACAGTAAAAACTGGAGCTACTGCTTTGTGGACTACGAGGAGGGGCAGGGGAGAACCATAAAGGTGATCCAGCTCGACCACAACGTGCCGTCATGGCCGCTGCACGAGCAGCCGATTCCGGTGCCGGAGAGTGCGCAGAGCGTCTGGCTGCGCGTCGAGGTGGATACGCTGGTCTATCGCTACAGCTACTCGTTCGACGGCGAGACGTGGCACACCGTGCCGGTAACCTATGAGGCGTGGAAACTGTCGGACGACTACATCGGCGGGCGCGGCTTCTTCACCGGCGCATTTGTGGGGCTGCACTGCGAGGACATCAGCGGTGACGGCTGCCACGCGGATTTCGACTACTTCACCTACGAGCCGCTGTAGCGGCTCAGGCCGGGTAGCCCAGCGCGCGTGAGAGCTGGAGCCCGGCCTGCTGAAGCTGCTCGCGGAAATTAGCCAGCTCGGCGTCGTCCACGCGCGAGGTCAGCGTCGACAGGCTCAGGGCGGCAATCACGCGTGACTCGTGGTTCCACACCGGCACCGCCACGCAGCGCACGCCCTGCTCGTTCTCTTCGCTGTCCAGGGCGTAGCCTTGTTCGCGGGTTTTTTTCAGCGCATCCACCAACGCTTCGCGGGTGGCAAGAGTGGAAGGGGTAAAGGTAGTGTACTGATAGCCCTCCAGCAGGGCTTTCAGCTCGGCCTCGCCCAGCCAGGCAATCAACACCTTGCCGATGGCGGTGGCATGAACCGGCAGGCGACGGCCAATGCGCGAATAGGCGATGGCGGCCAGCTTGCCTTCAATCTTCTCGATATAGACCCCTTCACGCCCGTCCAGGATCCCCAGATGGGTGGTCTGCCCGGTCCGCCGGGAAAGATCCGTCAGCCAGCCTTTTGCCTTCTGACGAATATCCATTGAGCCCACGACGAAATGGCCGCGTTCGACCAGCTTCATGCCGAGGCGATATTTACCGTTCTCCGGGTTCTGATCGATATAGCCGTGAAGCTGCAGGGTTTTCAGCAGCGAATGGAGGGTACTTTTGCTCAGCCCCATCAGTTTGCTGATGTCGGTGATCTTAAGCTCGGTGGCCTGCTCGTTGAACAGGTCGAGGATCTGCAACGCACGTTCAACAGACTGAATAATCGGCATAATGCTGGCATGTCCACGCTGGAATTAAGGCGAAAACGTACCTTTTTTGGGGTGAAAAATCAATTGAGCAGGCTTGATTTGCCCGGCGGCGCTTCGCTTGCACGGGCCTACGGGTTATGTAGGCCGGCTAAGCGCAGCGTCACCCGGCAAGAAGAGCGCACCGAATCAATAATGTGGAGAGAGGATCACTCCCCAAGCGTCGCCACCATCACCGCCTTAATCGTATGCATCCGGTTTTCCGCCTGGTCGAACACGATGCTCGCCGCCGACTCAAACACCTCGTCCGTCACCTCCATCCCGCCGTGCAGATCGAACTCCTTCGCCATCTGCTTGCCGAGCGTGGTCTGGTCGTCATGGAACGCCGGCAGACAGTGCAGGAACTTGACGTTCGGGTTGCCGGTCAGCGCCATCATCTGCGCGTTCACCTGATACCCACGCAGCAGCGCAATCCGCTCCGCCCACTTCTCTTTGGCTTCGCCCATCGACACCCACACGTCGGTATAGATAAAGTCCGCGCCCTTCACGCCGGCCGCTACGTCTTCCGTCAGGGTGATTTTGCCGCCGTGCTTCTCCGCCAGCGCGCTGCACTCCGCTACCAGGCTCTCTTCCGGCCAGCAGGCTTTCGGGGCCACCAGACGCAGATCCAGCCCGGTCAGCGCCGCCGCTTCCAGCATCGAGTTGCCCATGTTGTTGCGCGCATCGCCCGCGTAGACCAGCGTCATCTCGTTAAACGCCTTGCCCGGCAGGTGCTCCTGCATGGTCAGCAGGTCCGCCAGCAGCTGCGTCGGGTGGAACTCGTTGGTCAGGCCGTTCCACACCGGCACGCCCGCATATTGCGCCAGCGTTTCGACCACGTCCTGGCCGTGGCCGCGATACTGAATGCCGTCGTACATCCGCCCGAGCACCCGTGCGGTGTCCTTAATTGACTCTTTATGCCCAATCTGGCTGCCGCTCGGCCCTAAATAAGTGACGCGTGCGCCCTGGTCAAATGCGGCAACTTCGAAAGAGCATCGTGTACGGGTCGAGTCTTTTTCGAAGATGAGCGCGATGTTTTTACCAGTAAGCTTTTGTACTTCCTTGCCCTTTTTTTTATCGGCTTTGAGCTGTGCGGCAAGAGTCAGCAGAGAAGTGAACTGTGCAGGGGTAAAGTCGAGCAATTTCAGAAAGTGTTTCTTGTACAAATCGGACATTTTATCCTCGCCTGGCGAACGCCACTTATTGAATTAAAATTCACTTTATATGTGTAATTATTCATTTGCAACCCCGTTTCACAATTCTTTCTTACAAAGGTGGAGGCAAACCCGTCCGTGTGTGAAAATAGAAGTATCTGCCGCACTTTAAAGAGGATTGAGCCATGGCAAACCCGGAACACCTGGAAGAGCAACGCGAAGAGACGCGTCTGATTATTGAAGAGCTGCTGGAAGACGGTAGCGATCCGGACGCGCTGTACACCATCGAGCACCATTTCTCTGCGGATGATTTCGACGCGCTGGAAAAAATGGCGGTGGAAGCCTTCAAGCTGGGTTACGAAGTGACCGAGCCGGAAGAGCTGGAAGTGGAAGAGGGCGACACCGTCATCTGCTGCGACATCCTGAGCGAGGGCGCGCTGAAGGCGGAGCTGATTGACGCGCAGGTAGAACAGCTGATGAACCTGGCCGAGAAGTTTGAGGTGGAGTACGACGGCTGGGGAACCTACTTCGAAGATCCGAACGGTGAAGACGGCGAAGAAGGCGACGACGAAGATTACGTCGACGAAGACGACGACGGCGTGCGTCACTAAGCGTTTCAGGCGGTGGCGCGCGCCACCGCTTTTTCAAGGCAGAACCATGGATTACCCGCAGATACTCGCCCCCGTACTCAACTTCCTTCAGTGCCCGACCCCGCAAGCATGGATTGATAAAGCCCGCGACCCGGCAAACCTGCCGCTGCTGCTCACCGACCACATGGTGTGCGAGCTCAAGGCCGCCCAGACCGCGCTATTACTCGTGCGTAAATACGTCGCCGACGAAAGCGGTGCCGACGCGCTGCTCGACTGGCTCAAGCCCTACGAACAGTTCACCTTCCGCGACGGCCCGGAGCCGGACTTCATCGCCCTGCACAAGCAGATTGGCAAAAGCGTGATGCCCAAAACCGACGACCCGTGGGGACAGGCGCTCATCGACAGCATGGTGCTGCTGATTAAAGAGGAGCTGCACCACTTCTGGCAGGTGCGCGAGGCGATGCTGGCCCGCGACATTCCGTACGTCAAAATCACCGCCAGCCGCTACGCCAAAGGGATGCTTAAAGAAGTGCGCACCCACGAACCGCTGACGCTGATCGACAAACTCATCTGCGGCGCCTACATCGAAGCCCGCTCCTGCGAACGCTTCGCCGCGCTGGCCCCGTTCCTCGAGGATGACCTGCAAAAGTTTTATCTCTCGCTGCTGCGCTCGGAAGCGCGCCATTATCAGGACTACCTGACGCTGGCCCAACAGGTGAGCGACGACGATATCTCACCGCGCATACAGCATTTTGGCGAAATTGAAGCCACACTTATCTCGACACCGGACCACGAGTTTCGCTTCCACAGCGGCGTGCCGGTGTAAACCGGCATAACGCAAGGATAAGGATGCGAGATGAATAAAACGTGGACCCGTATTGTGATTGTCGTCGTCGCGGCTGCCGCCGTGGCGTTCTGGGTGTTCTTCGACAGGCAGCGCGCGCCTGAACAGCAGATGGATGCTGCCCTTAACGCGATGCCCGCCTGGCAGGTGATTAAGGAGCAGGAGCCTGCGCTGCATCAGCGCATCCTCGACCAGATGGCCGCCCTGCAAAAAGCGGGCGAGCCGGAGCAGCAGATTATCGACACCATCCAGCCTCAGATCCTGCATCTGCAGATGTCGCGCCTGCAAAACGCCCCGGACGCCAACGTGGTGAACTACATGACCATCAACATGGAGCAGACCGCCGCCATCCAGAAGGTGAGCGACGACGCCTGCTTCCGCTTTCTTTACCCTATGGTGAAGGGCGGCATCAACCCGATGCGCATGCTGGATAAAGACCTGATGGCGCGGCGTATGCAGGCCGACGCCGACATGATGCGCGCGGCCTACGGCAAAAACCGCCACACCGTGACCACGGCCGAACGCGAGGCGGCTGTCGAGGATGTGCGGCCGATTATGAAGGCGCTTGCCGATAAGTACGGCGAGGACATCCAGCTGCTGCAGATGCCGGAGAAGGCGGCGGGTAAAGAGAAGCTCTCCTGCGATATGGTGCAGGACATGTGGGCGAAGGTGCTGGCGCTGCCGGAGCAGAAGGCGGCAGGGGTGATTCGGCTGGCGGTGTCTGAGCTGGAGTGACGAAGGGCGCTGGTTTTTTGGGCACTTAGCGCGGGTTTCGCGCGTCGTCGCTTGCATGGCGGCGCGCGACAGGTATAATCCACAACGTTTCCGCATCCCCTTCAGTGCCGAAGTGGCGAAATCGGTAGACGCAGTTGATTCAAAATCAACCGTAGAAATACGTGCCGGTTCGAGTCCGGCCTTCGGCACCAAAAGATGCAAATCAAAGTCGCTTAAAGGCGGCTTTTTTTTGTCTGAAATCCGCGCCACACATGGCTTTCCGCGATTTTCCTTTCAACAGAAGTCAATATGGGTCAACTAGATTCAATCTACATCAACTTACTGATGTGGTATTGCCTCGTTCGATAATTTTTTTACCTACACAGAGCTCTTGAAGGGATACTCACTAGAGTTCTTAGTGAAGATTTTCAATTATGAAACAACAATATATCTCCCTAGAATGTTACCTAATTGTATAATTGAATCAATTCTGGGATTTTGATAAAATCCCAGAACTAAAAATTGAGAGTCCCCATTATATGCCAACACAAAAAGCTGTACACAATGCTAATTTGACGGAGATGGAAGTCATAAATAATGACCCAGCACTTCATCTGAGGCCAATCAGGGAGGTTGCTCATGAGCTGGGAGCTATTGATTGGAGCTTCACCGAAGTGGATACTCGCCTGCCGGGCCATGACATACATCCATATCCCGCTAAGTTTATCCCACAACTTCCGCACGGCTTAATATCACGTCTGAGCGGACGCGGGGAAACAGTGCTTGATCCATTTGGTGGGAGCGGAACTACAGCACTTGAAGCAGTTAAGTTAGGACGTAAGGCAATTAGTATCGATGCTAATCCACTCTCTGCCCTCATTGGTCGAGTTAAAACTGCCAGACTTGAACCTGAAACTCTTAAGGCACTCAATTCCCATCATTCGGTGCTACTTACTCATCTTGAAGGGGGGAGTCTCTCACCTTCCTCTTTAATTAACAATTATTCTTCTCATGCACCAAAGATCGTCAATCAGGATAAATGGTTTGCAGAGACTGCATACGCAGAGTTGTGCTTAATTAAAGCTTATATAAATGAGCTGAACAGCACTAGTCAAGATATAGCCTTAGTTGCGCTTTCTAGAATTGTAATTAAAGCCTCTTTTCAAGATTCAGAAACACGTTATAAAAGTGTTCCACGTGAAGTTCCCATGGGTGAAACGTTACGAAGATATTTACGAGAATTTACAGCAGTAGTTAAGTCTGTGGAAAAGAATGAGGCTGCAACCCGGTATGGGCTATCACAATTCTTATGTGATGATATTCGCCTGATTGGTAAAGAAAAGCTTCCTGATGGAATTGCGGACCTAGTCGTGACTTCACCTCCGTATGGAAATGCGACAGACTACCATCTTTACCACCGTTTCCGTTTGTTATGGCTGGGTTTTGATCCTATTGCGTTAGGGCATGTAGAAATTGGTTCTCACTTAAAACATCAGAGAGAATCGAGCGGTTTCGAAAGTTACCTTGAAGATATGGAAGCAGCTTTAGCAACTATGCACCGTGCTTTAAAGCCGGGCCGATATGCTGCGCTGGTAATTGGAGATTCTGTATATGATAAAAAGACATATGATCCAGCTGATGCTCTTTATGAGCGTGCAGATAGTTTAGGTTTTGAAGCTTGTACTATTGTTGATCGAGCTATTCACGCAGTGAAGAGATCATTCTCACATGCAGGCAGGCGTGCGACTTCTGAACATATATTGGTTTTACGACGCAAAGTTACTCCGACATTCATTCAAATATCTCCAGCGCCATATAAGCTATGGCCATATGAGGAAGAGTTAAGGCTCAGAGAGGTTGGCCTTAAACAAGGTGATGCAGATCCTTCTTTAGATATTCGTCTTCCTTCATTTGAAGAAGATCGGAGTATGTACAAGCGTGCGGCTTTTTCGCATAGTGTTCAATTGGAAGGTGGAAATGTTGAGCCTACATGGCAAGCTGTTTTGGAGAATGGCGAAGCGTGGCGTTCAACTACACGGAAGGATCCCAAATATGTTACTCATGGGATTCATTCATACAAAGGGAAGTATTATCCACAGTTAGCCAAAAGTTTACTAAATATTAGTGGGTTTGGACCCGGTGCTACAGTATTGGATTTATTTTGTGGTAGCGGAACAACCTTGTTAGAAGGATATTTGAATGGCTATCGTACCTTTGGCTGTGATATGAATCCACTGGCAGCTAAGATATCACGAGCGAAGCTTGGTGTCTTAGAGCTGAGTCCAGATACAGTACGTGAAGTTGTATTGAATGTTCGGGAACTTCTCACTAGCCCACCTTTAAATTTCCCTCAGCACCTTGATTTTGTAGATGAAAGTTGCCGTGAAGAAATTCTTCGCTGGTTTTCATCCCCTATAGCTTTCAAGCTAAACTGGCTATTAGGGCTTCTGCGAAGAGTCAGTGCTGGAGTAATGCTAGATTTTCTCGAAGTAATTTTGAGCAGTATTATTCGTGAGGTTTCAAATCAAGAACCCACAGATCTTCGTATCCGCTATCGGTCTGAACCGCTTACTGATGCTGATGTACTTGGTCTCTTTCTGAACAAATTAGAGGAACAGTTTAATCGGATAGAGAAATTCTGGAAAATACGAAATAATGCCCCGCAGGCCTTCCTACCTTCTGTAATTACAGAAGGAGATAATA
The DNA here is from genome assembly GCF_049237505.1 of Enterobacter cloacae complex sp. SHL012. NCBI lineage: Bacteria > Pseudomonadati > Pseudomonadota > Gammaproteobacteria > Enterobacterales > Enterobacteriaceae > Enterobacter > Enterobacter cloacae complex sp. SHL012. Next base: position 346,527 of record NZ_JBMKIZ010000004.1, on the reverse strand, counting down.
GAAAATCTGATACATTTACGAAATTAGGACTTGAGCCTGGTAGTGTGGACCTTGTGTTAACTAGTCCACCTTATGGGACCGCTTTGCCATATATCGATACCGATCGACTATCTCTGCTTTTCATAATGGGTTTAAAGAGCTCTGATAGGAAACCCGTTGAAAATGGGTTAATTGGAAGCCGAGAAATAAGTACGGCTGAACGTCGACGATTAGAGCAGGTTGAACTCAGCGAGGTACTGCCTTCTGGTTCACAAAAATTTATTTCAACAATGCAGAATGAACTCGAAAGTGATTTATCTGCAGGATTCAGAAAACGTAATATGCCAGCACTAATGGTGCGATATCTTCTTGACATGTCTGCTGCTCTTGGCCAAGCCAAACGGTTATTGCGATCAGGTGGAGAAATGATGATTGTCATTGGAGATAATAAAACGACAATTAACGGAAAAACTATATTAATCCCTTGTACAGACTTGATTGAAGAAATAGCTTGTTCACAGGGTATGGCTGTAGTAGAAAGAATCGATATATCAGTTACAACTGAAAATTTCAGGCATATTAAAAATGCTATTGTCAAAAATGTTGTGCTTAGACTTAGGAAACCATAATTGTGAGGCTGGTTTAAAACCAGCCGAACTTTCTTGCTTTTTTTCCACCACCAGGCATTGACTGGTTACAAGCAACTAACCAGTAAGTATATTGTGGGCTGTCCGGTCGATAAATGCTTATCTCATAATCGATACCAACGCTATTACCATGCATCATTACCATTATTGAATATTCTGGCACTTGAGATACTAATGGCGATGCTGTGATCCTGATTTCCTCTTTAGTAGAATAATATACCGTATTGAGTTTATAATTAGAAAGCGTTAGTGTCGGTGTCGTAGTGGAGCCATATACATTTATGTTCACTACTGGGTCGGGGGTTCTTTGTGGATATGCAGGATTACCTACTTTCTTAGGTATTGTCGACCCCTTGAATGGCCAGCCAAAAAAGCTTGGATTCTGAAGCACAGCAATTTTGCTTAAAAATATCTCACCATTATGATGAGGTTTAATTTGTATAATTAATCCTGCAACTACCTGTTGTGAGGATTGTGGTTGCCCCATAATTGCTGTCGCCTTAGATTTAGGCGATTTCATTATGGATGTCGGAAGTGGACTTGCTGGTTTGCGTATCAGGCCGGTTCTCGGAGCCGCCGGATAGTTTCCTGTCAACTTGGCGCGTGCTTGTTTATCTAATTCAGATAGTACAGCACCATTAGCTACCAATTCATCTAATAATTTTTGTTCAACTGCTTTAGTTGCAACGCATGAATGAGGTAATAACTTATTCCACATTGTGTCTAAATCAGTATAAATACTATTATCGTCAGGTAAAACTAAGTCTAAAATTACCGAGCTTTCAAAATTAGTTTCAGTGCCACCGACGGTAAGATTATTAGAGCCGATAATTATTTTTGCATGTTTTGGGCCATCAAATAAATAAATTTTGGGATGAAATGTAATCCCATTCTCACGAGTTATGTAAAGCTCTTTACACAAATCGGCTGCTATTGTTAATGCTTCTTTACTGGTACCTTGCTGGTCAATTCCTAAGATAGCGCAAAGGGAGTTTCCAGAAGCTAACCAGGTCTCAATATCTGACTTAAGACGTAGTAAAGGGCCAGATTTCGCGTATGCAGTGACTATGCGTAGTTGATTAAAATGCGGATCTTTGAGACCTGTACGCAAAATGTCCAGTAAACGTTTAGAGCCACTAGGTTGATCCAACGGTGTAATAAAACTTACTTTTGGCATGTTATCCCTTACAATATTTAGCCTATTCTTACATTAATAAATTCGATATTTTAGCTGAGTATCCGCTTTTTTCAGAGCTTTTTCGATTACTTTTAGATATATTAAATTATTAGTGTGATCCAAAACGCATAAGTAGACTCGTCTCAAGACTGGTGGCCTGTTCCTCCATCGACTAACACAACGAGAAGTAAGTGATACCTTTTTTAAATCAAGGAAATCCTCATAAAGGCGCCCATTTTCTTAATATCCCATTTAGCCATCTCTCATCCCTGTCCGGGCGGTTATCCTGAGTCGCCCACAGCGAAGCTATCTCTATCCCCGGAACCGCCTTCAGCAACTCCTGCAATCCCTCTTCATCCATATCCGTAAATCGTCTTTCACCCTGCACGCGTTCACCGTTGCCATACTTAAAGGACACGTACCATACGCCGCCAGGCTTAAGCGTATCCGCAAGTTTCTGCATCACGGCAGGCAACTCAGAAGAGGGGACATGCAACAAAGAGGCACAGCACCAGATCCCATCGTACTGTGCTTTACCGGCGATCTCCGAAAACGTCATCAGCTGCACGGGTAACCCGGAATGTTGCCTTGCCAGTTCCACCATCGCGGAAGAGGCATCAAAAGCATCCACCTGATAACCCATCTCATGAAAGGCTTTTGTGTCCCGACCTGAACCGCAGCCCGCATCCAGAACCCGGGAACCATGAGGCAGATGTTGCGTGAAGGACTCGTAGAGCGAGGCCATATCGACATTGACCGTGCCATCGAAGAAATCCTGTGCGTGGTTCTGATAGTAGTGAAGTGTCATTAAAACGTTGCCTCGCCTTCCGCGTTGGGTTTCCAGGTATGGATAAGTTTGTCCAGCGCAGCCTGCCAGTTACGCTGAAGAAAGCTTTTCCGTGCTTCAGGACGTTGCCCTGTCTGTAGAACAATCGTCTCATGCAACGGCAGTTTGCTCTGAATAAAATACTCATTGCGGATGTGCAACCGCTGCAGGAGCCTGAGATCGGGAATGCGTGCCGACTTGCCTTCAACGCCACGGTTACAGCACCGACAGGCCAGCACTAAGTTCCATACGCCGTTAATATTGCTCACTTCTTTGCGGGCAGCCCAGGGAATAAAGTGGTCGACGTCCGCCAGTGCTGCGTCTCCCGGAACCAGGCTGATGGGTTTAAAGCAGTAAAAACACCGTCCTTTCTGGTACCCATTCAGGCTGTCGCGACAGCTGGTGATATCTACGCGACGCGCATTTACCCTCGTGAACAATAGCTGATTATCTTCGTCGAACTCCACGCCGACAAGGTTACGTGAAATCCCCATCGACCAGGCCTGTTCTACCAGGTTCCAGCGGGCATTGGTTTCAAAGGCGAGGTTTTTATACTGCAGGCGTTCGCCCAGTAAATAGAAGTTGTCCGTCAGGCGGATCCCGTTGTTGGTTTTGCGTTCATCAAGAAAAAAGCGTTTATCGATCTCGCCCTGGTTCACGTAGTGAAAGGCATCAATCACGTTGTTAAAGCCAAGGCGCACCGTCGCTTCAATGAGCTGAGCGTGGGTGATTTCACCTCGGTTGAACTTCAGGCAGGTTTCCAGAAATTGACTGCTGCGTGAGGTGATCTGTTTTGGCGCATGCCTCAGGTGATCGCAAAGATAGCGGCTGAACGGCACGGCAAGCTGGTCTAGCGTTATCAAATCGCTACCTGACTTATCCACTTCATACAAGGCAGACGCCAGTGCAAATTTGTAAGATGCGACGTTCCTTCCAAAGAGGATCACACCACGCCAGTAGTTCTCAAGCGTCGGATCGGCCTGATAAAATTCCATCGATGAAGTCCTGTTACGGTTGGCTGGGCAGGGCGTTACTAAAGCCTGTAACAGGATCACATAACAAAATCAGGGTGATGTAAATCGTTAATCTATAGATTTGATGAATTTTGAGAGGTCTGAGAGGGAAGGAAGAGGTGAGATGGAGTGATTCTCAGGCAAAGCATTGTCGCCTCTGTAATTAAAAAACGCCCAACACTATTTCCTGAATCCCCCTCGCAAATTCTAAATTTACCCCACCCAAAACCGCTGTATTTATATTCAGCCCTGTATAATGAGCACCAGAAATTACGCCGAACGGCAAAGGAAATATTGAAGAATATTTAAAGAGAGAATTCGCGATATGAAGGTGCTGCAACACCCCCATACCGCTAACCACAACCAACTATCGAGGAGTTGAAAATGGCTGCGACGAATTTTAAGCCAGAGTTTACCGTTTGCAAAACAGAATCAGACGCTTTCACCGGCATGATTGAAAACCGCGAGCTGGTACGCAAAAACAGCGCCCGCCGTCTTCATGGCAACCCGCCTAACGCGGCGCCCGTCCATCCCCGCGCGGAAACGCCGCAGGACAGTGCCGCCTGCTGCGAACTGTATGCGCGTATAGACATGAAATACCTTCTTCTGAGCGGTGACTGGCTAACCCGTGCGGGCTTTATCAACGGTATGCCCGTAAAAATCCGCGCCATGAAAGACTGCATTGTGATTACACCCCAGCATACAAGAGAATTATGGGGATGCCTGGAAGGTATGAGTGTGGTGAATATAAATAAGCACAAAGTCGCGCAGTGGTTGAAGACCTTTCCGGGGGGGCTGAATGATACCGGCGATATACCCGTTGTGAAGCGAGGAATTGGGCAAGCGATGCCTGAGTAATTTCTGGCTTCCTACCTAACGTATTTTTGGAGCAATAAAACGATACGGGCATGCCATTCCATGCCCGTATTAGTGAGTCTCAAAGATTGTTATTCTTTAAATCCGGATTTACCATTTTCTTTACGCCACTCCTTAACTTCTCTAACAATGCCTTCCGGACTATAATCTTTACCCTCTTCAGGATAAAAAATCAGGTCAGAGCCTGCGGGGTGCTCGATAAGTCGTTTAAATTCTCTAACCAATCGATTCTCGTCTTCTTCAGTTGGTGCGTCCGCATTGCAAATTTTGCGTACCAGTTCTAAAAATTCTTCTTCTGTGTAATCACTTAACAGTCTCATATTACTCTCCTTTATGAATTTTGATGTGATGTTTTGGAGTGGTTATTCCCATATTATCAACGATATACACCTTGCCGCCCTGACTGATAGGTTGTATGTTATGAATTTCATAACGTTCTCTTTTTCCAACCGAGTCAGGTGTGCATGTGAAAGGGGCGTTTCCTTTAATAATCGGCAGAGCATATTTTTTGTACTAAAGATAGAAGTTCACTTTCAATGTAATCGCTTAATTTTTCATGCTTTTATCCTTTTGAGTTTTTTTGCATACAATCCGCGCCCGAAAGCGCGACATTGTTATTGGTTGTTATTCCTTAAATCCGGATTTTCCATTTTCTCTGCGCCATTCCTTCACTTCTCTAACAATACCTTCTGGACTGTAATCTTTACCTTTCGTTGGATAAAAAATAACATCAGATCCATTAGGATGTTCAGAAAGACGTTCAAAATTTAAAACCAACAAACTTCCTTCTTCTTCTGTATCACCTGCGGCAGTGCAAATTTTTCTTACAAAGTCTAAAAATTCTTTTTCAGTATAATCGCTGATGGTTTTCATCCTAATTTCCTCGATGTATATCAATGTGATGTTTAGGAGTTGTTATGCTCATATTATCTAGAACATATACAGCACCACCCTGACTTATAGGATTAATGTGATGTGTCTCAAACCGTTTTTTTATCGACTCTATATATTGTAGGGATAAGGGAAGAGGATCACCTCTGAATTTTTTGATTGATCTTTTTCATCTTGACGGAGATTTTTAGTATGCCCGATACGATTATCGGGCAATGCCTCTCACCATTTATCCCTATAGTCAAAAGAAACCTGATAGTCATAAATAGTGGGGGTTATTTTATGTAAGAAGTGGGGTTGGAGAATGGGTATCCATTCGGGTTCAACATCAAAAAAACCATTATTAACGTTCCCCTTAGTTGGTAGGCCAAGATCTTTTGTCATGATCTGAGCATCATCGCCAAAATCTGAAGAAAATTCATTTCCTTCACCTAACTCAGTTTCTTTATCATACCACTGTAATCTTAATCTTAATCCCATAATAAGCCTCATAAATAAGATTTAATATTTCTACCTTTTACGGCAGGTTTCAAAATTTCACCAGTTTTATAATCAATAGCGCCGAGATGCTCGCCGTCACTAGCTCTGTATTCTTCGAGTTCGCCATGCTGAGAATCCCATTCATATATTCTTCGTCCTTTCGAATCAACCCATCTTGCCCTTTTACCACTACCACCCTGCTTGGGCGTTTTCGCTTTCACCTCTCTTAAACCCCTTAATCCTGTAATTTCGCTGGTTTTAGGTGCCTGATGATAATCATGTCCATCTTCGGGTAATCCACTGCGACGTCTCCCGCTGAGATAGACATAAATCGGCGGCACCCCGCCCACCGGCAGAATCAGAATATAATCCGCAAACGTCTTCTCTTCCGGTGTCGGGCTAGTCGTCACACCCATCCCCGTATCCTCCGGCAGCGGATCAACCACAACCGGGTTCGGTATCCGTACCGGGCTCTGATTGCCCGTATCCCATGGCTTACTCTCTCCGGTGCGGTCCGGTGTCCAGATGAGGGTGATGCCGGGGTTTTCTTCGGTGGTAAAGGTGTATGCCTGGCGTCGGCTATCTCACTCCATCGTGCGTACGCGCACGCTGTCTTTGCCCGGCGGCGTATGCCAGCCGCGTGGTGTCGGGTTACCGCTGGCGTCGTCCTCCCAGGTAAAGCGAACGCGGGTAGGGGCTTCCCGCATCTGTTCGGCGCGCATCCTGTCGATAAAATCCTGCTCGCCATCGTTCAGCTTGCCGGGATACATCCCCATGAGCAGCCCTGCAACAGGTGCACCAAGGCCTCCCGTCGCTATCTCGCCAAGTGCGGCACCGCGCACGGCCCAGGTGCCAGGAGTGATTGTGCGCCCGCCAACCAGGGTAAGTTCGCTGGCATCGGCTATCGCGTTCCGCGCGGTCCAGGCCCTTTCTTCGGCTGCAACGGCAGCCTGATAGTCCATCTCCTCGTGATGTCCATTCCACCAGAGATAAAGCGCGCTGCGTTGCTTTGGCTTTGGAATCGCCTTACGCTTTGCTGCCTGAGCGTGCTGCGCGGTGTCGTTGGGCATGGCCTGGTAAAATGCCATCTCGGCGAAGTTGGTGTGCGGCTCGCTTCCGGTGCCTGCATCGTTACAGCCTTCACCGCGCAGGCAGGATTTCGCAAAGACCCGGTTGCGATCGCGTTCTTCTGCTTGTCGCTGTGCTTGGGCCTCTTCCTCTTTACGGCGCGCTGCGAGCATGGCCTGATGCTTTTCCTGTGCGATCTTTTCCGGAGAAGGACCGGAGCCGAGCCACTCTCCCGATGGGGCGATCACGCGGTTGGTTCCGTGCGGGCAGCCACAAATGACGACAGAACCATCGACGGCTGAGGTTTGCCCCATCCAGTTAACGCGGGGTTCGCCGTCTGCAACAACGCCCTGCTTGCCGCATTTAGGGCATGCCGTGGTTTTATCGCCAACGCGGATAACGCCGCGACCATGCTCGGTGCAGTTGGGCAGGGTGCTGCAGCATATTGCGCCGGTGGTCGTTCTGTCGCCGTGCAGCGCCTGACCGCGGCCGTAGTTCGTGGAACGGTAGCCCATGGCCTATTCTCCGGGCCAGGTTAAGAAATCCTCTTGAGGTGGAATACCTTCGCGGGTGACCAGATAAATACTGCCGAGCGGTGTGCTGATAATCTCGTCATCGTTATCAAGAAGGCTGCCGACCAGCGCAACGCCCTGACGTCTCCAGGAAAACGCTTCGCCTGCTGAGGTCATAATCGTGGCGAGGGTTCCATCCGGATAGGCCACACAGTCTCCTTCGACAATCACGCTGGTGTAACTCCCATCGTCCATAAGCATTGTGGCTTCACGTTCGACGGGAAGAACAACGCCGCCCAGTCGGGTCTGGCTGCCAGCCGTGGCGATCCGCCAGATGGCGGTGACGGGATGTTGTCGATGAAAAGCTTCCTGTTCGGCAATGATGGCGCGCGCGTCCTCAGGCATGGCGGCCAGTTCTTCATCGGAAAAAGGCGAACGATCTATTTCCGCTTTTAACTCAGCGGTGAATTCATTGGTGTAAAGCTGCATAACAATTCCTGGTAGGGTCAGAAGAGTAAATGCAGCCATGCTAGGTTTTAGACTGTATGGCGAATAGTCATAAAGTGGTTAATAAGCCGGGCTAAATTCCGAAATAAATATCCAGATTGATATTGGTCATCTTTTAAAGAAGGGGTAGTAATGGTTCCTGTTAATAATAAATGTAATATTCGCTGAATTGCCGATAAATAATATTATGCGGCGCATGTATTATTTGAATATATACGCTGCATGACGTTATTTTAAAACACCGGCACCCCCAGCCCAACCTTCACCTCCCTCAACGTCACTTGCGTCACCCCCTGCGCCCGTTCCGTCCCGCGCTTCAGCATCGCCATCAGTTCACCCTTGTCCTGCATATACATCGCCCTCCGCTCCCGCATCGGCGCAATCAGCTCCTGCAAACACCCCTCCAGCTCGTTCTTGCACGCCCGGTCACCCAGTCCGCCCGCCTGATAGTGCGCCTTCATCGCCGCTACTTTCGCCTTGTCCGGATGAAACGCGTCGAGGTAGGTAAATACCACGTTCCCCTCAATCTGCCCCGGGTCGCTAACCTTCAGGTGGTTGGGGTCGGTGTACATGGCGCTGACCGCACGATGAATGGTCTCTTCACTGGCCGAAAGGTGCAGCGTGTTGCCCAGCGATTTCGACATCTTGGCGCTGCCGTCGATGCCGGGCAGGCGGCTGGTGTCGCTCAGCATTGCCTTGCAGTGGCGCAGCACCGGGGCGGGCAGCAGGCTGTTCATCTTGTGCACAATCTCGTTGGTCTGCTCAATCATCGGCAGCTGGTCGTCGCCGACGGGCACGCACTCGGCCTTAAACGCCGTGATGTCCGCCGCCTGGCTGATGGGGTAGGCCATAAACCCGACCGGCAGCGAGCGGGCAAAGCCCTTCTGCGCAATCTCGTTTTTCACCGTCGGATTACGCTCCACGCGGGCGACGGTGACGATGTTCATATACAGCATCGTCAGCTCGGCGAGGGCGGGCAGGGCGGACTGCAGGCAGATCGTGGTCAGGTTCGGGTCGATGCCCGCGGCGAGGTAGTCGGCCAGCACTTCGGGGATGTTGTCGCGGATTTTTTGCGGGTTGCTGCCGTTGTCGGTCAGCCCCTGCAGGTCGGCAATCAGCACAAACTGGTTGTGCGTCTGCTGGAGCGCCACGCGCTGGCGCAGCGATCCGACGAAGTGGCCGAGGTGCAGCGGGCCGGTTGGGCGGTCGCCGGTGAGGATGGTTGGTGCGTTCATAAAGACTCCTTAATGTGCAGTTGCCGAAAGGGGTCTTAGATGTGAGAAAGCCGCCTTTCGGCGGCTATCTGAAAATGGGGAAAACAACTCCGAGCCGCCTTTAAGAAGGCAGCCACCAGCGGTTTACGGTGAGCACGGCGTGGTTTATGTTCATCTCTTTACCGTATCACGTCCGGCGCGAAAAACAAAAGGGCTCATTATGCTGCAATCACTCAACCATCTGACCCTCGCGGTCAGCGACCTGCAAAAAAGCGTCACCTTCTGGCACGAGCTGCTGGGGCTGACGCTCCACGCCCGCTGGAATACCGGGGCCTATCTCACCTGCGGCGATCTGTGGGTCTGCCTGTCGTACGACGAGGCGCGCCAGTATGTGCCGCCGCAGGAGAGCGACTACACCCACTACGCGTTTACCGTCGCAGAAGCGGATTTTGAACCGTTCTCGCACAGGCTGGAGCAGGCGGGCGTCACCGTCTGGAAGCAGAACAAAAGCGAGGGGGCGTCGTTCTATTTTCTCGACCCGGACGGGCACAAGCTGGAGCTGCACGTGGGCAGCCTCGCCGCGCGGCTGGCGGCGTGTCGCGAGAAGCCCTATGCGGGCATGGTGTTTACCTCAGACGAGGCTTGAGGCGCGCACCTTCAGCCTGCCCGCCAGCGTCACGTGCGTGGCGGCATCTTCCTGATTGCACAGGTACTCCACCGCCAGCCGTCCCAGTTCGCTGTAGGGCAGCTGGATACTGGTCAGCGGCGGGGTGAGCTGCTCGGAGATCTTCTGGTCGTCGTAGCCCGCCAGCAGCATGTCCTGCGGGATGCGCACGCCGTTCACCGCCAGCGCCTGATAGCAGCCAATCGCCAGCCAGTCGCTGGCGCAGAAGATGGCGTCCGGGCGCTCGGCCAGTTCCAGCAGGGACGTGGTGGCGGTAAAGGACTCGCTGAACTGCCAGTTGGTCTGGCGCACCAGGCCCTCGTCGCACGCGAGTCCGGCCTGTTCCAGCGCCGCCTGGTAGCCCGCCAGACGCTGGCGGGAGGCCTCCATCCAGCTCTCGCCTGTGATGTGGGCGATGCGCGTCGCTCCGCAGGCAATCAGGTGTTTAGTCACCTGAAAGGCATTGGCGTAGTCGTCCGGAATAAACGACGGCAGCAGCGGCGAGCCGGGGTCGCGCTGGTTGAGCAGCACCAGCGGGATGCGGGTGCAGTCCTCGAAGGCCGTCATGTCCACCAGCGTGGTGACCGGGGAGGCGAGAATAATCCCGATGCAGTTGCGCTTCTCCAGCTGGCGGATGATGTTCAGCGCCAGCTCGATGTCGTCGCCGTAGTCGTAGACGGTGAGCAGGGTCTCGTTGCGCCACGCGGCTTCCCGCGCCTGGCTGATGGCGTCGATAAACGGGTCGAAGCTCTGCATGGAGCTGACCAGCAGGGCGATCTCTTCCTGGTTGCGCGGGGCGTGAACGGCGGGGAGGCGGTCGTAGCCGAGCTCGGTGGCCACGTTAATCACCCGCTGGCGGGTGTCGTCGCTGAGCTTGATGTTGCGGGACTGGTTAAGCACCAGCGATACCGTCGCCTGCGACACCCCTGCCGCCCGCGCAATATCGTTCATCGTCACTTTCGGTTTTCGCTTCATCCGTCCTCTCCCTTTCGCGAATTCGCATCATACCCTAACCGCGCGCTTACGCGCCGTCGATCACGTTTCTCATTCATCGAAGCGCGAACTTTGTGAAGGCCGTCGCTTTTCGGCGTGCCGTGATTTGCGCATTTATCCTGCAACTAATATTTATTAGCTAAATATTATCAGTAAGAGGACGCGTAATGAAAGAGCAGTGGAGCAGGGAGCAGGCACAGGCGTGGTATGAGCAAAAAGACTGGCTGTGCGGGTTTAACTATTTGCCGTCGACGGCGGTGAACTGGACCGATATCTGGCAGGAAGAGACCTTCGATGCCGAGACCATCGACCGCGAACTGGGCTGGGCGGCGGAGGCGGGCTACAACACCCTGCGCATCAACCTGCCGTTTATCGTCTGGGAGCATGACCGCGACGGGCTGATGGCGCGCATCGACCGGTTTTTGACCATTGCCGACGGCCGCGGGTTCAGCACCATGCTGACCCTGATGGACGACTGCGGCTTCTCCGGCGACGAGCCGTACCTCGGCCCGCAAAAGCCGCCCGTACCGGGCAAGCACAACAGCCAGGCGGCGGCGAGCCCGGGGCGGGATAAGGTGTGCGATCCCGACTGCTGGCCGCAGATTGAGCGCTATATCCGCGACGTTGTCTGCCAGTTCCGCGCGGACAAGCGCGTGCTGCTGTGGGATCTCTACAACGAGCCGGGTAACCGCGGCATTTTCGCGACGGGCACCGAAGAGGTGCAGTACGACGCGAAGCTAGAGACCTGCGCCCATGCGCTGATGAAGCTGGCGTTCCAGTGGGTGCGTGAAGAGAACCCGACCCAGCCGCTCACCGTCTGCGCCTGGCGTCTGCCGCCGGAAGAGGAGGGCGAAACGTTCTTCCAGCATCCGCTGGACCAGACCGCGCTGGCGCTCTCGGACGTGGTGAGCTTCCACGCCTACACCCATACCGGGCGCATGACGGCGATTATCCAGCAGCTGCAAACGCTCGGTCGTCCGCTGTTCTGCACCGAATGGCTGGCGCGCCACGTGGGCAGCACCATCGAAGAGCAGCTCCCGCTGATGTATGCGGCGAAGGTCGCGCCCTACCAGTGGGGGCTGGTGCGCGGCAAAACCCAGACGTGGCTGCCGTGGCCGGTGGTGATGAAGGAGTCCACGGACTACTGCCGTCTCTGGTTCCACGACGTGTTTGAGGAGAACGGGATCCCGTTCTCACGCCGTGAAATCGCCCTGATGCAGCAGCTGCGTAAGATCGCCCCGAAGGCGCAGGATTAATAATATCGACCCGGCGGTCCACCGCCGGGCAACCAGGCAGGCATATAACAATGGCAATGACAATGAAAATACCGTCTCGCGAGTTGTGGTCTTATTTTGGCTATGGTTTAGGTCAGTGTTTTAGCTTTGGTTTAGTGGGTTCGTTTATTAACTATTTTTACACCGACGTGCTGGGCATTTCGGCGCTGGCGGCGAGCACCATTTTCCTGATTGCCCGCGCGTGGGACGCGGTTCACGATCCGCTATTTGCCAGCATTATGGACACCATTAACAGCCGGTTCGGCAAGTTTCGCCACTTTTTGCTGATCGCCCCTTTGTTGATCACCGGCGTCACGCTGCTGTCGTTCTATAAAATTGAAGCGGACATGACCACCAAAATCCTCTACGCCGGGGTGACCTACATCCTGTGGGGGACGCTGTATGCCATCTCCGATATTCCGTTCTGGTCGATGTCGTCGGTGATGACCAACGACTCCGCCCAGCGCACCCGCGCGGTGACGGCGGCGATGCTCGGGGTGAACGCCGGGATTGCCTGCGCCAATATCTTCTTCCCTAAGCTGGCGGCGTTCTTCGCCCAGTACAGCAACGACAAAGGCTACTTTATGGCGGCGCTGGTGATGATGCTGGTGGGGCTGCCGCTGATGCTTAACGGCTTTATGCAGATCAAAGAGCGCGTGCCGCCGAGCCCGGAAAAGGTGACCATCCGCGATACCTTCCACAACCTGCGTCAGAACAAGCCGCTGTTTATCGTCCTGCTGTCGTTCTTCTTCTGCGTGTTCCATAACGTGGCGGGCGGGCTGTATATCTACTTCTTTATCAACAACCTGGGCGACGGCAGCCTGCAGATGGCGATTGGCGTGATGGGGATTGTCGCGGCAGTGCTGTGCCTGGTCGCCCCGATGCTGACGCGCCGGATGCAGAAGCGGAAGCTGTTTATGATCCTCTGCGGGCTGGACGTGGCGGTGCGCGTGGTGATGTGGTTTGTCGGGTATCAGCAGGTGACGATGCTGTTTATCCTGCTCGGCCTGAGCACCCTGTTTGTGATGATGACCAACATCCTCACCTCGTCGATGATTGCCGACACCATCGAGTACGCGGAGTACCACACCCACAAGCGCTGCGCGGCGATCACCTTCTCCGGGCAGACCTTTACCGGCAAGATGTCGGTTGCGGTGGGCGGCGGGTTGATCGGCGTGTTCCTGACGTTGATTGGCTACGTGCCGCAGGCGCAGATCCAGAGTGAAGGCGTGTTGTCGGGGCTGTTCTTCGGGATTTGCCTGCTGCCGGCGATAGGGTCGCTGATCCGAATGGGCTTTATGTCGCGCTTTACCTTTACCGAGGAGAAGCATGCGGAGATTTGTCGGCTGCTGGCAGAGCGGAACGCGTCTGCGAAAGCGCCGGGTGGCGGCTGCGCCTTACCCGGCCTACAGAAAATTACAGCGACTTCACAAACGCCAGCAGATCTTCGTTGAGCTGGTCCTGGTGGGTCAGCGCAAAGCCGTGCGGCGCGTTGTCGTACACCTTCAGCGTGGCGTTTTTGATCATCTCTGCCGCCAGCTTGCCGGTGCTTTCAAACGGCACGATCTGGTCGTTGCTGCCGTGAATCACCAGCGTCGGCACGTCGATTTTCGCCATATCCGGGCGGAAGTCGGTTTCGCCGAACGCGGTCACGCAGTCGATGGTGCCTTTCAGCGATGCCAGCAGGGCAATGTTCAGCGTCTGGGTCAGGGCACCGGCAGAAACGGTTTGTCCGGCGTTGGTACCGTAGAACGGGGTGGCGAAGTCGCTGATGAACTGGGCGCGATCTTTACGCAGTCCGTCGCGAATGCCGTCGAATACGCTTTGATCCACACCCTGCGGGAAGGAGTCGGATTTACCGAAGATCGGCGTGACCGCGCCCAGCAGCGCCAGACCGGCGACGCGTGAGCTGCCGTAGTTATTGATGTAACGGGTCACGTCGCCGCCGCCCATGGAGAAGCCCACCAGCGTCACGTCGCGCAGATCCAGGGTGGTGATCAGGTCATTGATGTCGGACGCAAAGGTGTCGTAGTCGTAACCGTTCCACGGCTGATCCGAGCGGCCAAACCCGCGACGGTCAAAGGCGATGGCACGGAAGCCGCGCTCGGCCAGGTAGTTCAGCTGGCTGTCCCACATGTCGCCGTCCAGCGGCCAGCCGTGGCTGAAGAGAACCGGTTTACCCGCGCCACAGTCTTTGTAGTAAATCTGCGTGCCGTCTTTTGCCTTAAACGTTGCCATAGTGTGTTCCTGTACAGGTGATGGTTATGGTTATACCGGCGCGACCAGGTAGCGAATAGCCGGTGAGGTTGTGCCCTGATGAAAAGCCAGAACGCGGCTCTGCAGCAGGAGGTCATTCATGGTGTGGCGCTCCTGCTGGCGCAGATGCTCAATCCACGAGCCCATCAGGAAGGTCTCGATAAACAGACCGGGGCGCTCGATATCTTCATATACCGCCCAGCTCATCGCCCCGGCGCGGCGGCGCACCCGGCGCAGCTCGTGGACCGCCTCCAGGAAGGCTTTGGCGTGTTGCGGGTCGATGAGGTACTCGTGCGAGACCAGCACCGGGCCGCGTTCGTTTGGCAGGTCAATCTCCACGCCGTCCAGCGGCTGACCGCTCAGGTCGAGGTTCAGGTCCGGATCTTTCTCCAGCTTCCAGCGGAACACCGTCGCGCTCGCCAGCACCATCCCCAGCGTGGCGACAACCAGCGAGGTTGGGGTACCGAACCGGGAGGCTATCTGCCCCCAGAGGGCGCTGCCTGCGGTCATCGAGCCGAAGAACACCGTCAGATACACCGCCAGCGCGCGGGCCTTCACCCAGCGGGCGGCGCTGCGCTGCGCGCCGAGATTGAGGGTGGAGAGCACCGCAATCCACGCGAAGCCAGTGAAAAACTCAAACAGGTTAAGCAGCCAGACGTGGCGCACAAACGCCAGCGCCAGCATGGTGAGGGCAAAGGTCAGGCTGGCGGCCACCATCAGGCGGTCGGCATTCAGCCGCTGGCGCAGGCGCGGCAGCAGAATCGCACCGGCAATCGCCCCCAGGCCAATGCACGCCAGCATTACGCCGTAGCCCGCCGGGCCTAAGCCCAGCTCGCGGCGCGCCACCAGCGGCAGTAACGCCCAGCCCGCGCTGCCGAAAACGAAGAAGGCCACGGTGCGCACCAGCACGTTGCGCAGCACCGGCGCGGCGTGCACGTAGCGAATGCCGGATCGCACCGCCGAGAAGAAATGCTCCGGCGGCAGATGCTGCACGGTCGGGGCCTGACGCCAGCGCCACAGTACCCACGCCACGCCGACCACGGACAGCGCGTTCAGGGCAAACACCATCCACGGCCCGGCGAGCGACAGCAGAAAACCACCCAGCGCGGGGCCAATCGCCCGGCTGATGTTTACCCCGAGCGAGTTCAGCGCCACGGCGGCACCCAGCTCGGGCTTGCTCACCAGGTCCGGCACCACGGCCTGAAACGGCGGCGAGCTCATCGCCGCGCCGACGCTCAGCAGAAACGTCGCCACCAGCAGAACGGCGGGGGTGACGTGTCCGGTGAAGGAGAGCACCGTCAGCCCGGCGGCGGCGATAAACACCCACAGCTGGGAGAAGAGCAGGTATTTACGTCGGTCGACGATATCCGCCATTACCCCGGACGGCAGGGCGAAGAGGAACATCGGCAGGCTGCTGGCGGCCTGCACCAGTGCGATGTCCAGCGGATCGGCGCTCAGGGTCAGCATGCTCCAGTTGATGCCGACGTCGCTCATCCATGAGCCGACGTTAGAGACCACCGTGGCGATCCACAGCATCCTGAACACCGGCTGGCTTAGCGGCTGCCAGGGCGAAACCGTTGATGTGTGCGTCGTCTCGACGTGTGCGTCGCGAACGTCGTTAACCTGGGTCATGCGAACCTCTCCGCTGCCTTACGCTGCAATCGCCACTGGCCCGGGCCGGTGAGGGCAAGGGTGGTAAAGATAATCAGCAACAGCCAGCCAAACTGCCCTTCGGCAATCGACCAGTTCGGGTGCACCGCCAGCATCGCCACCAGCAGCACGGCGATAATCGGCAGGCACGCCAGGCGGGTATACACGCCCGCAATGATAAACAGCGGGCAAATTACCTCGGCGACGATGGCCGGGATCAGGCTGGCATAGGGCCCGAAGCCGAACGGATCTTCAATGCGCGTCAGCTCTTCACTGAAGTGCAGCACCTTTGGCAGGCCGTGCACGTACAGCAGCAGCAGGCTGCCGGTCAGGCGCAGGAAGAACAGCCCCAGGTCAACCCGGGGCGGAGCAAGCGTGTTTTTCATCAGAATGCAAAGCAGCTGCAGCCCAGCGCCCCCCAGAAAGCGTTATCGTCGGACACCGGCATTTCTGACGTGCGGGCAAAATCATGCTGGTGGCTGTGAACCCCGCACGGGCCGCTGCAGTGGTGAACGGCGCTCATGCCCACGCGTGCGGCCTGCGGCGGCGCGCTGCGGTAGTGGCCCGGTACTTTCACGACCGGGGACCAGTCGGGCAGAACCGGAATGGCGGGCGGCGCGAGCGGGCCAAAGGTGCCTGCCGCGTAGACGATATCGCCGTTGACCACCGTCAGGACGGACTCGATGCCCTTGATCTCCTCTTCCGGCACGCGGAAGTAGTCTTTGCTGAGTACGGCCAGGTCGGCGAGCTGGCCGACCTTGATCTGCCCCTTCTGATTCTGCTCGCTGGAGAACCACGCGCTGCCCTGGGTCCAGAGCATCAGGGCGGTATCGCGATCCAGACGGGCGCTGTGGTCGTACATCTGCATCCCGCCGACGGTGCGGCCGGAGACCAGCCAGTAGAGCGCGGTCCACGGGTTGTAGCTCGCCACGCGGGTGGCGTCCGTACCTAAGCCCACCGGTACGCCGGTCTCCAGCATTTTCGCCACCGGCGGTGTATGGCGGGTGGCTTCGATACCGTAACGTTCGGCAAAGTACTCGCCCTGGAAGGCCATACGGTGCTGGACGGCAATGCCGCCCCCGAGCGCTTTGATGCGGTCGATGTTGGCCTGGGTGACGGTTTCCGCGTGGTCAAAGAACCAGTGCAGGCCGTTGAACGGAATGTCGCGGTTCACCTTCTCGAAGACGTCCAGCATGCGGCTGATGGATTCGTTATAGGTGGCGTGCAGGCGGAACGGCCAGCGGTGTTCCACCAGATGGCGCACCACGCGCTCCAGCTCGTCCTCCATGCCCGGCGCGAGATCCGGGCGGGGTTCGAGGAAATCTTCAAAATCGGCGGCGGAGAAGACCAGCATCTCGCCCGCGCCGTTATGGCGGAAGAAGTCGCTGCCCTGGCCCGGCGTGAGCATGTCGGTCCATTTCTCAAAGTCCTCCAGCTCGTGGCCCGGACGCTGGGTAAACAGGTTGTAGGCGATGCGGATGGTCATCTGCTTTTTCTCGTGCAGCTCGGCAATCACCTCGTAATCTTCCGGGTAGTTCTGGAAGCCGCCGCCCGCGTCGATGGCGCTGGTCAGCCCCAGACGGTTCAGCTCGCGCATGAACTGACGAGTGGAGTTAACCTGCTGCTCCAGCGGCAGCTTCGGTCCTTTGGCCAGCGTGGCGTAGAGGATCATGGCGTTCGGGCGCGCAATCAGCATCCCGGTTGGGTTGCCGTTGGCGTCGCGCTGGATCTCGCCGCCCGGCGGGTTCGGCGTGTCTTTGGTGTAGCCGACCACCTTCAGCGCGGCGCGGTTGAGCAGGGCGCGGTCGTAGAGGTGCAGGATGAAAACCGGGGTGTCCGGGGCGGCGGCGTTGATCTCGTCCAGCGTCGGCATGCGGCGTTCGGCAAACTGGAACTCGGTCCAGCCGCCCACCACGCGTACCCACTGCGGCGATGGCGTGCGCAGGGCCTGCTCTTTCAGCATCCGCAGGGCATCGGCCAGCGACGGCACGCCTTCCCAGCGCAGCTCGAGGTTGTAGTTCAGCCCGCCGCGAATGAGGTGCAGGTGCGAATCGTTCAGCCCGGGGATGGCGGTGTGGCCTTTCAAATCGACCACTTTCGTACCGTCGCAGTGATGTTGCATCACCTCAGCGACGGTACCCACTTCCAGAAATTTTCCATCGCGCACGGCAACGGCTTCCGCGATGGGGTTCTCGCGATCGACGGTATGAAACTGGCCATTAACCAGAATGAGATCGGCTTTACCGAGGGTAACCATAACTGCTCCTGACTGAGAGGGGAATGGTCAGGATTATGGGAACCGGTTTCGGCAAAGATCCAGTTATACAATAGGATAGGTATACCAAAGTATAACTATACCTAAGGTTAACTATACGAAGAGATAATTACGCCCAGGGGCGATAAACCGCAGGATGAGGGTGACTTTATCGCCGTGGCGATCGCGGCGATTTCTCCCCTTAACCACTGGAAAATGCTATGACCTCTTCAAAGCTCGAAGTGTTAACCCCTGCGAACTGCCAGATTATCTTTATCGATCACCAGCCTCAGATGGCGTTTGGCGTGCAGTCTATTGACCGCCAGGTGCTGAAAAATAACACCGTGGCGCTGGCGAAAGCGGCGAAAGTCTTCAATATCCCGACCATCATCACCACCGTAGAGACCGAAAGCTTCTCCGGTAACACCTATCCGGAACTGCTGGACGTGTTCCCGGGCCAGGACATTCTGGAGCGTACCTCCATGAACTCCTGGGACGACCAGAAAGTGCGTGACGCGCTGAAGGCCAACGGCAAGAAGAAAGTCGTGGTAGCAGGTCTGTGGACCGAAGTGTGCAACAACAGCTTTGCCCTGTGCGCGATGCTTGAAGGCGATTACGAAATTTACATGGTGGCGGATGCCTCCGGCGGCACGTCAAAAGAAGCCCATGACTTCGCGATGCAGCGCATGATCCAGGCGGGCGTGATCCCGGTGACCTGGCAGCAGGTCATGCTGGAGTGGCAGCGCGACTGGGCGCGTAAAGAGACCTACACCGCGGTAATGGATATCGTGCGCGAGCACTCCGGCGCGTACGGCATGGGCGTCGATTACGCCTACACCATGGTGCACAAAGCGCCGTCTCGCCAGAAGAGCGAGCACCGCACCTTAGCGCCGGTCCCGGCTCGCTAAGCCCTGTCGGCGGGCTGGTCCCTCATCCGGCTCGCCGCTGCTTTTTTCTCTGGAGTTCACAATGAGTACTGGGCTGATATCCCTTGCGGCAGGCGTGTTGATTGGCCTGATGTATGCCGTGCTGAAGGTGCGCTCCCCCGCGCCGCCCGCGCTGGCGTTGATTGGCCTGCTGGGGATGCTGGCGGGTGAACAGGCGACGCGGCATCTGTTATCCCGCGACAGTGCGCCTGCTCAGGTCACCGTTCCGGCAGCACCGCAGACAGGAGCATCGTCATGAAAGCATGGATTATTTCGCTGGTGTGCGGCGTGGTAGCTGGGGTAATTTACGCTCTGCTCGACGTCCATTCGCCGGCACCGCCGGTTGTCGCCCTGCTTGGCCTGTTTGGCATGCTGGTGGGGGAACAGCTCATCCCGGTGGGACGGCGCTTAATGAGTCGCGAACCGCTGACCCTCGCCTGGTTTCGTCACGAATGCGTACCGAAAATCAGCGGCACGGCGCCCCCGGCGCCCGCGAAGGACACGCGCGACGTTTAATGATTTGTGAGAGGAAAGACTGCATGACGCTGCCGTGGCGCATTGCCATCATTGATGACGAACGTTCCGTCCGCAGCGGGTTGAGTAATCTCCTGGAATCGGAAGGGTATTCGACCGATACGTTTGATTCGGCTGAGGGGTTTCTGAGCCATCCTCTCGCGCTGTCCGGCGCGGCGCTGGTGATCACCGATATCAAGCTGCGAGGCATGAGCGGCCTTGATCTGTTCGACAAGCTGCGGCTGCTGGCCGTACCGCCACCCCCTGTACTCTTTATCTCCGGTCATGCTGATGAAAATATGCAGCGGTACGCCCTCAGTCTGGGCGCCGCTGCATTTTTGCGTAAGCCGATTAACATCGATATTCTGCTGGATCATATTCAGCGGGAGCTGGCCCGCCGACAATAAGGATCGCGGATGAACGAAAACGAGCAGCCTGCATTCTGGCCCGCCCAGGGAAATCTTCATCAGGGGCGGGTTTTTGTCCTTAAAGAGGATGTGATTTTTACCGTGCTGGCGCAGGAGGGCGGCATCGCCTGGATGAACGCACGTCATCCCCATTCCGGCGGCTCCTTCATCATTGCCACCGCGGTGAGCGACGAAGAGGAAGAGCGGGCCACCCGGCTGCTGAAAAACGAGTTTGCGCTGCGCGACGTGCTCCAGGACAGCTGGGCCATTCGCGCCGTCGCCTCTACCCAGTACCGGGGGCGTTTCGCGCTGGTTTACGCCCCGTTTTCGTTTGAGCTGCTGGCGCGACGCGCGGGCAGGGCGATCTCCGGGATTGCGCGCTTTATCGAGCTGGCGATCCAGATCTGCGTCCCCCTGCGCCAGATGCATCTGCAAAACCTGATCCACGGCGATATCAAACCCGGCAGTATTTTTGTTTATCACGATGCCACCTGCCGTCTGGGCAGCTTTGGTCTCTCCTGCCGTTTTTCCGATGCCTTCTCGCAGACCCGTCTTACCGTTTCAGGCGGTACTCCCGCCTGGATGTCGCCGGAACATACCACCCGCACCCGGCGCCCCGTCGACAGCCGCAGCGATCTCTACAGCCTCGGCATGGTGCTGTATGAACTTCTGACCGGACGCCTGCCGTTTGAACTGGGCGCGGACGATCAGACCAACTGGGCGCACTACCATATTGCCTCGGAGCCGCTGGCCCCGGACGTGATACGCCCGGACGTGCCGGGAATGCTCTCGACCATCCTCCTCAAGCTGCTGGAAAAGCATCCTGATAACCGCTATCAGACGGTGGACGGGCTGATTGCCGACCTGCGACGCTGCCAGGCGACGTTGACCGGTGAGGGCGAGATCGCCCCCTTTACTCCCGGTCAGCAGGATCGCACCCCGGCGATCCATCTGGCGGATTCCCTGTTCGCGACGCATCCGCAGGCGAATGACGTCATTGCCGCGTTTGAGCGAGTCGGGCAGAGCCGGGTGCCAGAGCTGGTGACGATCGGCGGACCGTCAGGGATCGGGAAATCCTCGATCATCGCGACGGCGCTTAAAACGCTGCAGCAGCGTACGGTGCTGCTGGCGGTAGGCAAGGTGGACCAGTTTTCGCCGTCACTGCCTTACGGCGTGCTAAGTTCCGCGTTTCGCACCCTGACGTTGCACCTGCTGGGGCTGCCCGCAGACGACGTGGCGAAGTGGAAAATCCGCCTCTCGCGCGCCCTGGAGGGCCACGAGGCGCTCGCTGTCAGTCTTGTGCCTGAACTGGGGCTGCTGCTTGAGAGCAAACCGCGCTTCTCGCCGGATACGTTTTCCATTGATGCCCGGGCGCGCTTCAGCCATATGGTGCTGGCGCTGGTCAAAACCTTTGCCTCTCAGGGCTGCCCGCTGGTGCTGGTGCTTGACGATCTTCAGTGGAGCGACGCCGCCAGCCTGCATACGCTCAAATACCTGCTGGTGAACAGCGGGGCAATCCCGCTGCTGGTGGTTGTTGCTCACCGGGATATCTGTTCGTTATCCGATGCCACTTTACAAGCGCTGCTGACGAGTCTTCCGGAAGCGGCGCTAAACGCGAGCGAAATTGTCCCTCAGGCGCTGTCCGTGAAAGCGGTAGCGCGCTGGCTGGCGACGCTGTTTCGAACCCGCAGCACGGCGACGTCTGACCTCGCCACGCTGATCCATGAAAAAACCGGGGGCAACCCGCTCTTTGTGCATGAGTTTTTCCGCCGCATTGTCGATGACGGGCTGGTGGTGCATAACAAATATCAGGATAAGTGGCACTACGATCTGCAGGCGATCCGCGCCCGGCATTACACCGAAAACGTCGTCACCCTGGTGCTGGAGCAGCTCGAAGAGTTGCCCGACGAGACGCGTCGCCTGCTGGGGAGCTTTGCCTGCCTCGGCGGCAAGGGCGAGATGGAGATGATATGCCGCGTTGTCGGCATGTCGATGGCGGAAATGCGCTATGCGCTCCATCCGGCGGTCATGGCGCAGCTCATCGTGCTGACGGAAAAAGAGTACGCCTTCACCCACGACAGGGTGCAGGAAGCCGCCTTCGCGCTGCTGGATCCGCATGAGAAAAGCCACCTTCATCTGACCACCGCCAGCCTGCTGGCCGATGCCGCGCGGCAGGCTGCGGGAAACGAACTGCTTTTCCGCGCCGTTCACCATGTTACGGCCGCACTGGACAGCATTCAGCCCGCTCCGCAGCGGCAGATGTTCCGCGAGCTGAGCCTGCTGGCCGCGCGCCGGGCGAAACGCACGGGCGATTATCTTTCGGCACTGAGCTACATCCAGACGGCGAGAGCGCTGGGCAATGCCGGTGTGGTGTCAGACTTTGTGCTGGATATTGAAGAGGCGGGCTGCGAGTTTGCGCTCGGCCATCTGGAGCGGACCCGCGAGCTGTGCGATGCGATCCTTGGCTGCCCCGGCGGGCTGACCGAAAAAGCGCTGGCGGCCAACCTGCTGGTGGAAGTCTATATTCGTCAGTCGGATAGCCGTCTGGCGCTGGAGGCGGCGCTCTGCTGGCTGGGTATTTTTGGTATTCAGATTGGCCGCCATCCGGAAGATGCCGACTGCGATGCTGCCTGGAAAGACTTCTGTAACCGCACGGGCGACGCGCCGCAAAGTCGCTATGCCCAGCTCTCGCGGATGGAAAATCCGGAAACGGAAGCGGTAATGAACCTGCTCTACAGCGCCAGCATTTGCGCCAGCTTCATCTGTCCGCGTCTGCACTTTTTGCTGCTCTGCCGCATGATGCACCTGACCCTCGACCACGGCATCACCGGCGCCTCCACCACGGCGATGGCCTGGTTTGGCGTGTTGATCGGCCACCGCTATGCCGAGTATCGCCTTGGGTTCCAGTACGGCACGCTGGCCCGCGAGCTGGTCAATCGTCACGGCTACGATGCGTATGAAGCGAAAACCCTGCTGCCGCTCGATCAGCTCAGCGTCTGGACTCAGCCGCTGTCGTTCACCATTGAGTGCGCAAAAGCCTGCTTCACCGCGGCGGTAACCCACGGTGATATGACGATGGCCTGCTTCGCGGCCTGCCACCAGGCCATTAACTTCCTCTCTCGGGGCGATCATCTCGACGGGGTGCTGACCAGCATCGATCGCGGCCTGGCCTTTGTGCGGAAAACCCACTTCCAGGACGTCGAGACCATTTTGATGGTTCAGCGTGGCTACGTTGAGTTTTTACGCACGCCGGTGATCGGCACCTGGACCGCCTCGCAGGTGCTGCCGGAGGCGCTGCTGCCTGCTTCGCCAGAGCAGGCTCCGGAACAGACGTCGACCATGCTGTTCTGGTACTGGCTCTATCGCGGTATGGCGCACTTTACCTGCGGCGAATTTGCCGATGCGCAGGCGGATCTTGAGATGGCGGGCTGGTACGCGTGGTCTGCGCCTGGCCACATCCATCTGCTGGATTACCATCTCTACAGCGCCCTGGCGCTTTCCCGCCAGCTAACGCCGGAGACGTTCTCGGCGAATCATCGACGCAGTATTCACGCGCACTACGACAAAATTGCCCTCTGGGCGCGCATTAATCCGGGGACGTTTGCGGATAAAGAAGCGCTGATTTACGCCGAAATCGTGCGTCTGGACGGCATGAACAGCATTGCGCTTGAGCAGTATGAGAAAGCGGTCCGGCTGTCACGCGAGGGCGGCTTTAATCCGATTAACGCCCTGGCGCACGAGCTGGCGGGTCGCTTTGCGCTGTCCTGCGGTTACCCGACCGCGTCAGATGCGCATTTTCGCGGCGCCATTGCCGCCTGGGGCCGTGCCGGGGCACAGGCTAAGGTGCGCCAGCTGGAGCAGGATTTCCCGCATCTGCTGGCCTCCGGACAGGCCAGCGCCTATGACACGGTGGCGTTTGCCCAGAATGAAGTGATCCGCGATCTGCAGAGCGTGATCAAGGCCTCACGTGCCCTGTCGGAAGAGATCAACCTTGAGCGGCTTATCGAAAACCTGATGACGCTGCTGCTCGAACGTGCCGGGGCGCAGCGCGGCCTGCTGCTTCGCGTGAGCGATAACCTGATTCCGGAGATCGAAGCCAGCGCGTGGACCAGCACCGAGGGCGTGCGGGTGCGGATCCTGAAGGACGTACCGGTAGCGACCGACATGCCGCTGTCGGTGCTGGCGGCGGTGATCCGCACCGGACAGGAGATCCGTACCGGTAAACCGGAGGAGTTCCATCCCTTCAGCCAGGATCCCTACCTGGTGACCTCGGGGGCGGCCGTGATGTGCGTTCCGATGTTCAAACAGGCGCGGCTGGTGGGGGTGCTCTATCTGGAAAACCGCCTGATGCCGGAGGTCTTCACCGCCGAGCACTCTCGCGTGGTGAGCCTGCTGGGGGCGCAGGCTGCGGTCTCTCTGGAGACGGCGCGGCTGTACGCCGAACTGCTGGCGGAGAACATCCAGCGCCGACGCGTGGAAAAAGAGCTGCGCGCCAGCCAGAACTCGCTGATGCTGGGTGAGCAGATCAGCCACACCGGGAGCTGGCGCTGGGAGCTGGAGCAGGATCTGATGTTTATGTCCGAAGAGTACGCCCGTATTCTCGGCCTGCCCGAGCAGCAAAAGATGATCTCCATGGCGGAGTTTTTGACCTTCGTCCATGAGGATGATTACGCCCGCATCAGCGCCATCGTCACCCAGAGCGTGCGCGAGGGGCTCTCTATGCGCGCGGAATTTCGTATTAAGCGTACCGACGGTTCCACGCGCTATATCCTCGGGATTGGCGATCCGGTGGGCGTGGGTAGTGAGGTGAACGAGTATTACGGCATCATTACCGATATCACCAGTCAGCGCGCCGCGGAGGATGCCATGCGGGTGGCGCAGGCGGAACTGGCGCGGGTGTCGCGTGCCACCACGGTCGGTCAGTTAACCTCTTCCATCGCCCACGAGATCAACCAGCCTCTGATGTCGATCGTCTCTAACGCCGGGGCAAGCCTGCGCTGGCTTAACCGTGAACCCGCCCGGCTGGATAAAGTGCGGGAAGGGCTGGAGGAGATCGCCGCGGAAGGCGCCCGGGCGGGGGAGATCATCCGCAGCATTCAGTCCCTGACGCGCAAGCAGGATCCGACCTTCGCGCGTATCGATCTCCACTATCTGATCCACCACATTATTACCCTTTCCCGCAGCGAGCTGGAGCAGAGACACATCAGCGTGGATTATCTGTTAAACGCCGGTGACAGCTTTATCACCGGGGACAGCGTGCAGATCCAGCAGGTGCTGCTGAATCTGGTGATGAACGCCGTTGAGGCCATGGCGGAGGTTAACGATCGCCCCTGCATCATCACCCTCAGCACCGTCAACGCCGACGGGAACGTTATCGTCGAGATCGCCGATACCGGCAGCGGCATTCAGCCCGAGCGGCTGGAGAAGATTTTTGACTCGTTCTATTCCACCAAGGCGCAGGGAATGGGGATGGGGCTGACCATCAGCGCCAGCATCATTGAGCGACACAGAGGAAAACTGAGCGCGCGCCGCCGGGAGCCACACGGCACGGTGTTTGCGTTTGTGTTACCGCTTGCCGGACAGACAGGGGAGTAGTTAATCCGAAGGCTGGCTGTGGGTCAGGCGCTCAACGGCCCTGACCAGCTCCGCCACGGAGCGCACCTGCATTTTTTCCATTACGCGACGGCGATGCACTTTCACCGTGATCTCGCTGACGCCAAGCTCGGCGGCAATTTGCTTGTTCAGCATCCCGCTTATCGCCAGTGTTAACACCTCATGTTCCCGTGGCGTAAGGGACATGTGGCGCTGCTTCAGGGCATAGTGCTCTTTGTTGCGCACGGCGTTGTTTTCCGCCAGCTGGAGCGCAGACTGAATGGCGTCGATCAGCGCGGTGGATTCAACGGGCTTGGTGAGAAATTCGTACGCGCCGCCTTTAATGGCGCGCACCGACATCGGGATAGTGCCGTGGCCGGTGAGAAAAATAATCGGGATGTCGCGCCCGCTGTCCTTGAGGGCGTCTGCTACGTCAAAACCTGAAATGGCGGGCATTTGCATATCGAGGATCACACACGACGGCAGATCCTCAAAACGGTGCTGAAGAAACGCCTCTGCTGATGAAAACCCCATGGCGTCTAAATCCGCTGATTCCAGCAGGCCGAGAACGGACTGCCTGACCGCGTCATCGTCGTCAACCACATACACAATGTGTTCCATTCACTGCCCCGGTGCTGAGTTAACTGTCGAGAAAATATACACGTCCCGTCACGTAAGAGACTGTTTCTGCTGGCTTTCATCTTAACACATTAAATATCATTATCATTTAACAATATGATAACCGTATGAAGAGGAAGTATAGCGAACGGTTGTCGACTGGCGTGCCGTTTGCCTGCGCACGTTTCATCATCGTTCTCGCGATCTGTCTCTGAGGACTTTACCCCGTAAAACAGGCTACACTCTGGTTTTGAGCGCGACAAGCTGAGGAAACAACAATGCTCTACACACTGAAAGAAAGCGACAAGGATAAGGCGGAAGGGTCAAACGGCGCGGGCGCTCTGCAGCAAAAACTGCTGGAATCCCGTTCGATTGTGATCTCCGGGGAGATCAACCAGGAGCTGGCGCAGAAGGTGATCACCCAGATGATCCTGCTGCAAAGCGTCAGCAACGATCCGATCAAGCTGTATATCAACAGCCAGGGCGGCCACGTGGAAGCGGGTGATACCATCCACGACTTTATCAAATTCATCCGTCCGGAAGTGCACGTCATCGGTACCGGTTGGGTGGCGAGCGCGGGGATTACCATCTTCCTGGCGGCGAGAAAAGAGCACCGTTATTCCCTGCCTAATACCCGCTTTATGATCCACCAGCCGCTGGGCGGCGTGCGCGGTCAGGCAACGGATATTGAGATCGAAGCGCGCGAGATCATCCGCATGCTGGATCGCGTGAACAAGCTGATCGCTGACGCCACCGGCCAGCCGCTGGAGAAAGTGAAAAAAGACACCGACCGCAACTTCTGGATGTCGCCGGCAGAAGCGCTGGACTACGGCATCGTGGGCAAGCTGATTACCCACTATGACGAACTGAAGCTGGACTAAGTTTTAGCGCCGTATTGCGTCGGGTGACGGCTATGCCTTACCCGACCTACGCGAGCTGGTTTGACCCATGACAAGTTCCCCCTCCACCGTCTCCCCTATAATCGCGCCTGTTTCCCCTCTCACTGGTGCTACCCATGGCGTATCAACTGAACCTGAACTGGCCGGAATTTCTCGAAAAATACTGGCAAAAACAACCCGTAGTGCTGAAAAATGCCTTCCCGAATTTTGTCGATCCGATTACCCCGGACGAGCTGGCAGGTCTGGCGATGGAGCCGGAAGTTGACAGTCGTCTGGTGAGCCACGCTAACGGCAAATGGCAGGCCAGTAATGGTCCGTTTGAACACTTTGACGATCTGGGCGAAACGGGCTGGTCGCTGCTGGCGCAGGCGGTGAACCACTGGCATATGCCCGCGGCGGAACTGGTGCGTCCGTTCCGCGTTCTGCCGGACTGGCGACTGGACGATCTGATGATCTCCTTCTCCGTGCCGGGCGGCGGCGTGGGTCCGCATATCGATCAGTACGATGTGTTTATCATTCAGGGGATGGGCAGCCGCCGCTGGCGCGTGGGGGACAAGCTGCCGATGCGTCAGTTCTGCCCGCATCCGGCACTGCTGCATGTCGATCCGTTTGAGCCGATCATCGACGAAGATCTTGCGCCGGGCGATATCCTCTACATTCCACCAGGATTCCCGCACGACGGCTTTACCCACGAAACGGCGCTTAACTATTCCGTCGGTTTCCGCGGGCCGAACGGTCGCGATCTTATCAGCAGCTTCGCCGATTACGCGCTGGAAAACGATCTGGGCGGCGAGCACTATAGCGATCCGGATCTGACCTGTCGTGAACACCCGGGCCGCGTGGAGCAGTACGAGCTCGATCGCATTCGTCAGATGATGATCGAGATGATCAGCAAGCCGGATGATTTCACAAAATGGTTCGGCAGCTTTGTCTCGACGCCGCGCCACGAGCTGGATATTGCCGCCGCCGAGCCACCGTATGTGCCGGAAGAGGTGCTGGATGCGCTTCAGGGCGGCGAAACGCTGTCTCGCCTGAGCGGCCTGCGCGTGCTGAATATTAACGGCAGCTTCTTCGTTAACAGCGAACAGCTTGAGACGGTGGATGCGAAGGCCGCGGATGCGCTGTGCCGCTACACCGAACTCGGCCAGGCCGAGCTGGGCGATGCGCTGAAAAACCCGGCGTTTGTTGAAGAGCTCACCGGGCTGATTAACCAGGGGTACTGGTACTTCGACGAGTAGTGCGGCACGGTTTTCTCCCTCTCCCCGTGGGAGAGGGTCGGGGTGAGGGCATCAGGCCGCACTAGCCCTCCTCCATCGCAATCACAATCGCTTCACCCATCTTCTTCAATGCCTCGCGATTTTTGTCCGTCGGCGGCAGCGCCACGTTGATGCGCAGGCAGTTGCGGTACTTACCTGAAGCGGAAAACAGCGACCCGGCTGCGGCCTGGATCTTCAGCCGACACAGCTGCTTGCTGACGCACACCATATCCACCTTCTCCGGCAGCTCAACCCACAGCAGGAAGCTGCCCTGCGGGCGGGTCACGCAAATCCCTGCCGGAAAATACTGCCGTACCCAGCAGGTATAGGTTTCCATATTCTGCTGATAAATCTGGCGCATACGGCGGACGTGGCGATGGTAATGGCCGTCGCGAATAAACGCCGCCACCGCCATCTGCGTGCCCGGTACGTTAAACCCGCCCGCGGCGTATTTCATGTGCATCACCCGGTCGTAATAGCGTCCCGGCACAATCCAGCCCACGCGCAGACCCGGTGCCACGGTTTTGGTAAACGAGCTGCAGAGGATCACCCGGCCGTCGATATCCATCGAATGAATGGTTCGCGGACGCGGGTACTCCGCCGCCAACTCGCCGTAGATATCATCTTCAACAATCACAATGTCGTGCCGCTGGGCGAGGGCTAAGACCTGCTTTTTCCGCGCTTCCGGCATGATAAACCCGAGCGGGTTATTGCAGTTGGGCACCAGGATCACCGCTTTGATCGGCCACTGCTCCAGCGCCAGCTCAAGCGCCTCAATGCTGATCCCGGTTTCCGGGTCGGTGGGAATTTCAATCGCCTTGATGTTAAACCCGCGCAACATCTGCATGGTGCCGTGAAACGACGGCGACTCCACCGCCACGATATCCCCCGGTTGACACACCGAGAGCAGGGCAATCGACAGCGCGCCGTGGCAGCCGTTGGTGATGACAATCTCGTTCGCTGCCACGGTGGAGCCGCCGTCCAGCATCAGGCGGGCGATCTGCTCGCGCAGCTCCAGGCGCCCGTCGAGCACGTCATAGCTCAGCATCTCACCCGGATTATGCTGCGCGATGCGGCTCATCTCGCGCCACAGGGGCTTCAGGCTCGGCTGGTTAATGTCCGGCGAACCGCCGCCAAACGAGATCATCTCTTTGTCAGCGCGGGCGTCCAGCAGCATCATCACCTCATCCCACTGGGTGACGTCCACGGGGCGCTGCACCGGGCGCGTCATCGCCGGGACGGGCGGCTGGGCTTTACGCTGCGAAACAAAATAGCCGGAGCGCGGCTGGGGCGTAATCAGCTGGAGGTTTTCAAGGATTTGATAAGCCTGCTGTATGGTGCTGATGCTCACGCCGTGCTCCTGGCTCAGCGTGCGCACCGACGGCAAACGTTCGCCGCTGCGATACAGCCCTTGTTCAATGCGTTCTGCCAGGAGATTGGCCAGATGTTGATAGCGCGTCATGCTGTATCCTTTGTTTTCACCATACAGATTGTAAAACCAGTACAGATTGCCGTAAAAAATGCCATGCAGATATCGTTTTAGCGGATCTGTATGGTAAACAAAAGGTGTTTTTGCATCTGTATTGCACAGGCGGATTTCCAGGATGATAACCCCACTGGCACAGTGAGGAGAGCATCATGGAATTTTTCGAGAACCGTTCTAAAAGACCGTTTATCGCGTTTGTCTGGATCGCGAAAACGCTGCGTAACTGGTATCGCATCAACCGTACCCGCCGCATCCTGAGTCAGATGAGCGATGAGCAGCTCAAAGATGTGGGTTTATCCCGCAATGACATTTAAACCGTAGGCCGGGTCAGGCGCAGCCGCCACCCGGCGATGTTCAACTCAACAGCGCAAGCGTCTGCCGTTTCGGCCTTTCCAGCAACGCCACCGCCTCCTGGTATGTCCGCACGTTGTTGTAGCCCATCACCAGCCCGTAGCGTTTTCCCGACCCGCGGTACCATTCGGAGAGCGCGTTGACCTGCAGCTGCTGTTCCTGCCAGCAGCGCGCCACTTCCCGGTCACAACTTCCTTTGGTCAGAAACGCCACGATATGCATCCCGCCGTCGTTCTGCTCGGTGAAAAACAGATCGCCATACACCTCGCGCAGGGCGGCAATCATCCAGTCGCGGCGGGTCTGATACAGCGCGCGCATCTTTTTCAGGTGACGGAAAAAATGGCCTTCGTTGAGAAATGCGGTGAGGATCTTTTGCGTCAGCACCGGCTGGCCGCTGGTGGTGATATCCGCGCAGTCGGTAAACGCCCCGACGGTGCTGGCGGGCATCACCACGTATCCCATGCGCAGCGACGGCATGATGGTTTTGCTGAAGGTGCCCATAAAAATTACCCGGTCGTGCTGGTCGAGGCTTTTCAGCGACGGCAACACCTTGCGGGTGTAGTGAAACTCGCCATCGTAATCGTCTTCGATGATCCACGCCTCGTTCTGGCTGGCCCAGTCGAGCAGCTGCTGTTTACGCGGCAGGGAGAGCGTCACCGCCAGCGGGCTCTGGTGCGACGGGGTGACGAGGGCAAAACGGGCGTCGCGATGGTGGCGGAGGAGGTATTCCGTGTCCATGCCGCAGCGATCGACCGGCACCGTGTGCAGACGCGGCACGATCCGCT
The DNA here is from genome assembly GCF_049237505.1 of Enterobacter cloacae complex sp. SHL012. Taxonomy (NCBI): domain Bacteria; kingdom Pseudomonadati; phylum Pseudomonadota; class Gammaproteobacteria; order Enterobacterales; family Enterobacteriaceae; genus Enterobacter; species Enterobacter cloacae complex sp. SHL012. Next base: position 315,413 of record NZ_JBMKIZ010000004.1, on the reverse strand, counting down.
TCAGGAGCTGCTGGCCCATAAAATAACCCGGATCTTCGAACACCACCTTATCGCTGCGGCTGGCGAGCGTGTCGAGGATCAGGCGCAGGCTGCCGCTGTAGCCGCTGGTGATGAGCACCTGCCCGGCGGTGCAGGACAAGCCACGCGAGATATTGAGATAGCTGGCGATGGCCTGGCGCAGCGGGTACCAGCCCAGAACGGGCGGGTTAAGCATCTCCTCCTGACGCATGGCGCGCGTCGCCTGGCCTGCCAGCAGCAGCCATTTTTTGTACGGAAAGCTGTCGAGGGATGGGATGCCAGGGCGCAGAAACCCTGCCCGCTCGCGCTGGCTGATAAGCGATGCCGGAAGCGTACCGGTAGGCTGTTCCGTTGGGGCAGGACGCTCCGGCAACAGTAAGTCCGGGTTGACCCGCGTGCCGCGCGCGCCCTGGCTAACCAGATACCCTTCGCCCGTCAGAATGGCATACGCCGTTTCGACCGTTTTACGCGCCACCTTCAGCTCTTCGGCCAGCACGCGGATGGCGGGCACTTTGTCGCCCGGCTTGAGCACGCCGCGCGTAATGTTGTCGCGATAGCGGGAGTAGATCTCGTGATAGCCCGGCTTCATGTCCTACCTCATTTCACGCTTTTTGTGTCTTTTTACTATGTCATGAACGGCGTAGATTTGCCTCATCGCATCACCGATGCCGCACAAAAAAAGAGGAAAGACCATGAGCACTCGCGTCAACCACCATAAAGTTACACCTGCCCTCGCTAACGCACTGTCTGCCCTGAGCATGGAGGTGGCGAAAACCTCCATCGACCCGGCGCTGAAGCACCTGATCGACATTCGTGTGTCGCAGCTGAACGGCTGTACCTTCTGTCTGGATATGCATTCGAAAGAGGCCAAAATTGCCGGCGAACGCGAGCTGCGCCTTTACCATCTGGCGGCCTGGCGCGAATCCCCGCTGTTCAGCGCCCGCGAAAAAGCCGCGCTGGCCTTTACCGAAGCGCTGACGCAGATTGGCGTGCATGGCGTGAGCGATGCCCTGTACCGCAGCGTGGCGGAGCACTTCTCGGACGTTGAGATTTCAGAGCTGAACTTCGCCATCGTGGCGATTAACGCCTGGAACCGTCTGGGAATTACCTCCCGCATGGCGCCAGGCTCGCTGGATGCGGCTTACGGGTTGAATAAAGCTAACCTGGAATAATGCCGCGCTCGCGGATCATCGCCACCAGCGCCCGTAACCCTGGCGGGACGTGGCGATGACCAGGATAGTAAAGGCGCAGCCCGGCAAACGGCTGCGTCCAGTCGTTTAGCACGCTCACCAGTTCCCCGCTCTCAAGCTCTTCCTGGATATAGAGTTCCGGCAAAAATCCCACGCCTAACCCCGCTTTTACGGCGCGGATCGAGGCGAAAAGATCGGACGTCGCAAAGCGCGGCGGCACGGCAAGCGCGTACGTTTCCCCCCGACGGGCCAGCTCCCAGCGGTAGATCCCGCCGTGAGCCATACGCATGCCGATCCCCTGATGTTGCAGCAGATCGTCCGGCGTTTGCGGAATGCCGTGACGTGCGAAGTAATCTGGCGTGGCGGTGACGAGTTGGCGGATCTCCCCTGTCAGCGGTACGGCGATCATGTCCTGCGGGATGGACTCTTCGAGGCGGATCCCCGCGTCGTAACCCTCGGCGACGATGTCGATCATGCGTGCTTCACTGACGATCTCCACGCGCATTTTCGGGTAGCGGACCATAAAGTCGATCAGCAGTTGGTCGAGAAAAAGCGAGCCGATATGGTTCGGCACGTTCAGACGCAGCGTTCCGGCAGGTTCCCCGGTGTCGCTGTGGATCTCCTCCCCCGCGAGGCGGATTTCCTGCAAGGCCGGCCCCACGCGCGCCACGTAGCGCTGCCCGGCGTCCGTAAGCGCCACGCTGCGGGTGGTGCGGTTAAAGAGGCGAGTCTCAAGGCGGCTCTCCAGCCCGGCGATGGCATTGCTCACCGCCGTCGCGGACATCCCGAGCTCCTGCGCCGCGCCGCGAAAACTGCCGCGCCGCACCACGGCCATCACCACTTCCAGCTCTGTCAGACCTGAACGATGCATAGATTATCCTGAAAATCGAAACAACCCTTGCAGCATAGCGTGGATTATCGCAACGGAGAAGCCGTGCCAGACTGTGCTCACACAGCCTGAGGAGGTTTATATGCACCAGATCGAACAGATTTTTATTAACGGCGAGTTTGTTACCCCGCACGGCACCGAATGGTTTGATTTGTATAACCCGGCGACGGCGCAGGTTATTGGTCAGGTTCGTCTGGCGGATGAGGTTGACGCCGGGCGCGCCATCGCGGCGGCGAAGGCAGCGTTTCCTGCGTGGTCGCAGACCACGAAACAGACGCGCATCGCCGCGCTGAAACGCATGCACGCGGCCGTGGCGGCTCGCCATGACGCGCTGCTGGACGCTGTCATCGAGGAGTACGGCGCACCTGCTTCGCGATCGGCCTGGATGGCCCGCTATCCGGCGGAGGTGATTGCCCAGGCCGTTGAGGCGCTGGAGGCGTTTGAGTTCGAGACAACCGCGGGGGCCGCGACGGTACAGATGACGCCCCTTGGCGTGGCCGGGCTGATCACGCCGTGGAACAGCGACGCGGGTTTTATCTGCGGCAAGCTGGCGGTCGCGCTGGCGGCAGGCTGTACGGCAGTGATTAAGCCGAGCGAAATGAGCGCCCTGCAAACCCGGATTGTCACCGAAGCGTTGCGCGATGCTGCTTTGCCGCCGGGCGTGTTTAACATTGTCACCGGGCGCGGTGAAACCGTCGGGGACACCATCAGCCGCCATCCGGACGTGGCGAAAATCTCGTTTACCGGTTCGACAAATACCGGCAAGGCCATTCTGCGTAACGCGGCGGAAAGCTTTAAGCGCGTGACGCTGGAGCTGGGCGGTAAATCGCCGACGATCCTGCTGGATGATGTGGACTTAGCGCAGGCGATCCCGCTGGTGATTCAGGCCGGGTTTATGAACAGCGGGCAGGCGTGCGTGGCGGGAACGCGCATTCTGGTGCCGCAGTCGCGTAAAACGGAAATCGAAACCGCGCTGGCGCAGGCCGTGGCGGCGGTGAAATCCGGTGACCCGCGCGACAGTGCCACGGACGTCGGCCCGATGGTCAGCGAGAAGCAGTGGCTGCGGGTGCAGGGGTATATTCGTCAGGGGCTCGACGGTGGCGCACGGCTGCTGGCAGGAGGCGAAGGGCGGCCAGCGGACACGCAGGACGGCTGGTTTGTACGCCCGACGCTGTTTGCTGATGTGAATAATGACATGGTGATTGCCCGCGACGAGATTTTTGGCCCGGTGCTGTGCATCATTCCCTATCAGGACGAAGCGGAGGCTATCGCGATTGCCAATGACACCGAGTACGGCCTGAGCGCGATGGTGCTGGGTGAGGATGTGGACCGCGCCCGCCGCGTGGCGCAGCAGATTGTCTCCGGGCGCGTGCTGGTGAATACGCTTGCCCATGAGCCGAAAGCGCCGTTTGGCGGGTTTAAGCACTCCGGCGTGGGGCGCGAGATGGGCGAGTGGGGGATTCGGGCGTTTATGGAGCCGAGGTCGATCCTGGGCTAAAACCTGCCCGGTGGCGCTGCGCTTACCGGGCCTACAGGCGCTCGTAGGCCGGATAAGCGCAGCGCCATCCGGCAAAAACACTTCGTCAGTCGCCGAAGTATGAAGTTAATTTTCTCTGCATTCTCTCCTCACTATCACAACGGAGAGACACTTATGATCGCGGTCCTTTTCGAAGCCAAAGCGGAGCCTCATCATCAGGCCCGCTACCTGCAACTCGCCGCCGAACTCAAACCTTTGCTGGCCGACATTGATGGTTTTATTGATATCGAACGCTTTCAGAGTTTGACCACCGACGGCAAAATCCTGTCCCTTTCCTGGTGGCGGGATGAAGAGGCCATCCGTAGCTGGAAGCAAAACGTCTTTCACCAGGCGGCGCAGGCCGAAGGGCGGGGAGCCATTTTTGCGTACTATCGCATTCGCGTGGCACAGGTCGTGCGGGAATACAGTTCCGAAAACGGAGGGCGAGCGGCGTGCCTTTCCTGACCCAGTACAGCGACCATGCGAATCACCTTATTCTGCTGACGGATGATGATAAGCTGGCCGCAGAGATCACCGAACCCTGGGCGCCCCATGTTAAAAACGAACCAGCCTCCTGAGAACAGCGCGGCACTGGAACAGGCCATTGCGGCGGTGGCGGCGGCAATGGCCGATCCCTCGCGCGTGAAGATGCTCTGCGCGCTGATGGACGGGCGGGCGTGGACCGCTACCGAACTCAGCACTGCGGCAGACGTTGCGCCGTCGACCGCCAGCGGGCATCTCGCCCGGCTGGTGGAAGGAAAGTTGATTACGTGTTTATCGCAAGGGCGGCACCGCTATTATCGCCTTGCCGGGCACGACGTCGCGGCGCTGGTCGAGCAGATGATGGGGCTCTCCTGGAGCCGCATTACGCCGCCGGAAACGTCTGCGCCAAAAGCCCTGCGTGAAGCCCGCACCTGCTATAACCACCTTGCCGGAACGGTGGCGGTTCAGATCTATGATTTTATGCAGGCGGAAGGCTGGCTGGAGGCTGACGGTTCCGCGCTCACCCTGTATGGCCGTGAGCAGTTTCTGAAACTCGGCATTCCATTAAATGCTCATCCCCGTCGCAAGGCCTGCTGCGCCTGCCTCGACTGGAGCGAGCGACGGTTTCATCTTGGGGGAGAAGCGGGCACGGCGCTGCTCACTTATCTGGAGAGTAAAGGCTGGATCCAGCGGGTGATGGGGTACAGGGAGGTAGTGGTGACGGCGTCGGGGAAAAGTGCCATTACCCGACATTTTAGCTTTAGCCGTTAAATTCCGCTGCGGGCTGATGCCCTCACCGCGGCCCTCTCCCACAGGGAGAGGGAGAACGTCGTTTTCGCAATTCCTGCGCTTTCGTCCCTCGTTTCTTGATACTTACCCTGATAACTATTATCTTGACTGCGTGTGACGAGAGGGACTCCCTATGAGTGAAGAAGAACTGTTTAGCCGCAGGCCGATGGGTATGCGGATGGCGATGATCGTGCGTCAGTGGCGTGCGGTGATCGACGATGCCATTCTCGATACCGGGTTAACCCAGTCGAGCTGGACGGTGATGATGCAGCTTTTTCAACTTGGGGATAACGTCTCAATGAGTGAGCTGGCGGAGGTGCAGGGCATTGAACTGCCGCCGCTGATGCGCACGCTCACACAGCTGGAAAAACAGGGTTACCTGCTGCGCACCACATCGCCTTATGACAAGCGCATCCGGCTTCTGACGCTGACGCCTGAGGGAAAAGCCATCTTAAAAAGGCTTACTCAGGTGATTGAGACCTATCAGGCGCGGGTATCGCAAAATATCGCGCCGGAACATATCGATATCTTCAGCGCCACCCTGAATCAAATCGCCTGTAATTTGCGGACAATCCGCGAAGAAGACAACAAGACCGAAAAATAATGACCCCTGAACAAAAGTTTGCCCGCTGGGTAAGGGTGAGTATTGCCTCTTTCCTGCTGATGTTTATCTATTTTGTCGTCGCGGATATCTGGATCCCGCTGACGCCGGACTCCACCGTGATGCGCGTGGTGACGCCGGTTTCTCCGCGTGTCTCCGGCTATGTGGCGGCCGTGCATGTGCACAACAACAGCCAGGTGAAGCGGGGCGATCTGCTGTTTGAACTCGACGACACGCCGTTTCGCAATAAAGTGGAAGCGGCGCAAATCGCGCTGGAGCAGGCTCGTCTTTCCAACCAGCAGCTGGACGCGCAGATCGCCGCCGCGCAGGCCAGCCTGAAAACCGCCGTGCTGACCGCGCGTAACGATAAAGTGACCTTCGAACGTTATCAGAAGCTGAGCACGTTACAGAACGTCTCGCAGGCGGATCTGGATAAAGTCCGGACCACCTGGCAGAGCAGCGAGCAGTCCGTCAGCACCATTCAGGCCAATATCCAGAACCTGCGTATTCAGCGCGGCGAGCGGGAGGAACACCGCAACGTCACGCTGCAAAAATACCGCAACTCGCTGGATGAGGCGGAGCTGAATCTCGGCTGGACGAAGGTGTATGCTCAGGCAGACGGCACGGTCAGTAACCTGCAGTTAAGCCCCGGTTTTTATTCCTCCTCAGGCGCAGCGGCGCTGGCGCTGGTGAACAACCAGACCGACATCGTGGCCGATTTTCGCGAGAAAAGCCTGCGCCATACCCATCAGGGCACCGATGCCGCGGTGGTGTTTGACGCCTTTCCGGGACGCGTCTTCCGCGCCCACGTGACCAGCAGCGACGCGGGGATCCTCGCGGGTCAGGAGGCGGTGAACGGCCAGCTCTCCGAGCCGGAAACCTCGAACCGCTGGGTGCGTGACGCCCAGCGCATGCGCATTCACGTCATGCTGGACGAGGCGCTGCCGAAGCCACTGCCGACCGGCGCGCGGGCGACTGTCCAGCTCTATAACAGTGAAGGGCCGTTTGCGCGCTTCTTCTCCGGGATGCAGATCCATCTGGTGAGCCTGCTGCATTATGTCTATTAATACGCTGGCGCGGGTGTTTACCCCGCACGGTAACATCGTTTACACGGCAAACGACTTTCGCCAGACTTTGCGCATCGTCTTTGCAGGGATGATTGCGCTGAGCATTTCCAGTTTCTACAACACCAGCTACGGCGTGTTTTTTGTGGTCTACCCGATCATGCTGCTCTCGCTGGTGCCGGTCTTCAACCGCCATGTGGCGAAGCAGTTTATCTTCAGTGCATCGCTGAACTGCGTTGAAATGGTGATTATCATCGGCTATCTGTCGCAATGGCCGGTCATCATGACGCTGGTGGTGTTTGCCCTGTACGTCATGCGTTTTCGCTTTATGAGCAAAGGGCCGCTGTTCCTGTTCGGGTCGATGGGCGTGGTGTGCCAGAGCGTGATGCTCAATTTTATGAGCTACCCCACCACCAACTGGCACACGCTGCTGTTTTCCAACATCGAAGCGAGCGTGATGGCGGTGTGCCTGAGCGCGCTGATGAACTATCTCCTGCCGGACGTGGAACCCCGCAAGCCGCCGCCATTGATTGAGAAAGACGATGCCCGCGTGCGCCATGAGTCGCTGCTCTCCGGCACCGTCGCAACGCTGATTTTCGTCGTTTTTCAAATCAGTGACTTAAGCGATTCCCTCTCGGCGCTGATGGCCGGGATTTTGATCCTGTTCCCGATGCACTATCGTGGCGCGGTGATGAGCTCCATCTGGCGCGTGGTCGGCGTGGTATTGGGCTGTCTTTATATCCTGGTTGTCCAGCTCATCCTCTACGACCACAGTAGCCATATGCTGCTCATGATGCCGCTGATTGGCCTTGGGCTGGCGTTTGGCGCACGTCTGCATGTGATGGAGAAAGTGGGCGCAGGCGTAGGATTTTCCAGTATTACCACCATCGGCATTATGTTCGGGCAGAACATGCATCCTGACAGCGACCTGGTGTTCAGCGATCTCTATCGCATCACCTCCGTCACGTTTTCGCTGGTGGCGACGCTGACGATGGTCTTTCTGGTGCATTTAATCCTGAATCGCTTCGAGGCGACGCGCTATATCATCGCGCCGCCCAAAGCGGATTAATGTCCCAGCACGGCAGGCAGCTGCGAGAGTAAAAACAGGATCAGGCCAATCGTCCCGCCCACCAGCGTACCGTTGACGCGGATAAACTGCAGATCTTTGCCGATATTCAGCTCGATCTGGCGGGACATGTCTTTAGCATCCCAGCTTTTCACCGTGTCGCTGATGTGGCGGGTCAGGAACGCGGCGAAATCCGGCGCGACGCGATGCGCGGCCTGCTCCAGATGCTCGTTCAGCGACGCCCGCAGGCTGGCATCGTTTGTCAGCGTTTCGCCAAACCACAGCCCGGCGTTGGCGATGCGCTGCTTCACGCGCGAGTCTTCACTTTGCATATCCGCCTTCAGCCACTGGCGCAGATCGGCCCACATTTCCCCCAGATAGCGGTTAAACGCCTCGTCATTTTTCAGGTAGTGCTTGATGTTGTCGGCTTTCGCCGCCATTTCCGGATCGTTTTTCAGGTTGTCGATAAGCTTCAGCGTGGCCCGGTCGAACGCCTGACGGATCTGGTGCGTGCGGTCGTGGCTGATATCGTCCAGCAACGTGTTCACCGCATTCGATACCATCTCTGCACTCTGATCGCCCAGCCACTCGGTGGGCAATACCATCGCTTTGCGGGGATGTTCGGTCTTCAGCCAGTGGACGATCTGGTCAGAGATAAATTCCCGCGTGCTGTCGCGCTGAATCAAGGTAATCAGGCGGTTGATGATGGCATCGAGCAGCACCTGGTGGCGGTTGTTTTTGGTCATGCTCTCCAGCATCACGGCGCTGGTTTCGGTGAAATCGACCTTATCGATGGCCTTATGCACCGCGCGTTTGAGCATCCGCTGAATGCGCCCGTCGTCGGTCAACTCAAGGAACCCGCTCATCACCTGCATCAGATGCAGCCCGACGCGCTGGGCGTTGTCAGGCTTGCTGAACCAGGCACCGATCATGTGCGCGGGTTCATAGCGGCGGATTAACGCTACCAGGGACTGGGTATCCAGAAACTTCTCCTGCACAAACTGGCCAAGATTGTCGCCGATACGGTCTTTATTGCGCGGGATAATCGCCGTATGGCGCGCGATAAACGGAATGGGGACCCGGCGAAAAAGCGCAACGACGGCGAACCAGTCCGCCAGTGCGCCGACCATCGCCGCCTCGGCAATCGCCTTTACCCCGCGCACCCAGAAAGTCTGCGGCAGGAACAGAGTGAAGATAAACGCCGCGGCGGCAACCAGCAGCAGCGACAGCGCGAGAAGCTTAGCGCGTTTGAGTTCAGCTATTTTTTCCATGGGTTAAGGATAGAGGGAGACGGGAAGAAAATGCAAAAATCGCCACAGCACCCACCCACCAAACCCCATCAGCACCACGCCCGCCGTGCGTTCAATCCACCCGAGCGCACGGCTGAGCTTCTGTTGCACCGCTCGCAACCCCATTAGCGACACCAGCGCCAGATCCCACACCAGCACCACCATCACCATCCAGACGCCGCAGGTTGCCTGCTGAAGCAGCGTGACGTCTGGCCCCAGTAACGCCGTCATCAGCGCCAGATAGAACAGCGCGTTCTTCGGATTAAGCAGTGCCGAGCCGAGCCCCAGCAGGATTTGCTTACGCAATGCGGGAAGCCGCTGATGAGTTTCATTCAGCGCCAGCGTCTGCGGTCGGCTGCGCACCAGGTGCGAGCCAATCCACAGCAGGTACAGCGCCCCGGACAGTTCGATTAGCGTAAACAGCCACGTAAACTGGCGCAGGGCGCTCCAGCCGACAATCACCAGAACAATATAGAGCGCATTACCCGCGGCGATGCCGAGGCACAGCCCGGCGCTGCCGCGCAGTCGGTAGCGCGCCGCGTAGCCCACAAGCAAGAAGAAATCCGGACCCGGGCTTAACAGCGCAACAAAATGCGCCAGCGCCAGGGCGAGAAAAGCGGAAGGGAAGAACAGTTCCATAGTGACCTCATAGCCGTAACTGAGATCACCTTACGGTGTTACGTATCCTGATTATTGTCTGATATTGATCGTCCTGTGGCGTACTGGCGCGGCGTAGCGGCGCTATAGCGAACGAAGGTCTTATGGAAATGGCTCTGATCGGCAAACCCACTCTGGTAGCTCACGTCGGCAATATCATCCCCGGCGCGCAGCCGTGCTTTGGCGTATTCCACGCGGGAGATATTAAGGAAGCTGGCTGGCGTCAGCCCGGTGTCCTGCCGGAAGGTACGAATCAGCGTCTCCTTGCGTAGCGAGAAGCGTTGAGCAAGTTCATCAAGCGAAGGCGGTGCAGCCAGATCGGCAAGAAGTGCCTGCTGAATATGCTGGCTGGTTGAACGCAGCGCATCAGGGTTATCCGCACGGTGGGGAAGGGCAGAAAGCAGCCTGTCCACGGATGCAGGCGACATTGTCTCAACAATATCAAGGAAGTGCTTAAAGAACGTAGAGTTACGGATCACCTGGAGCGCCAGAGGACGATCGGTGTCGATATAGAGCATATGGTAGCTGCGCGCCTGCCCGGCGATGGGGTTGCAGCTGTGAGGCGCATAAGCCGGAATCACAATCAGATCCCCGGGATGAAGGATGTACTCCCTGTCATGGCACACGCAGCTGGTCTGGCCTTCCACAATCGCGCCAAGAGAGAGTTGAGGATGACAATGACGTTTGTAGGCCTGCATGCTCTGCCGTGTGCTGCGCAGCTCAAGGCCTGAGGCGCGGTGAAAAGTCTGGAGGATGTGTCGGGTATCGGTCATGGGAACTCCTTCTGGACATTTTTTATACCACGTCAGGGAACCGTCTGGCAGCGCTTCATTAGGAACCGTCCGGATATACCCAACTTTACGTCCATAGCCAGTCATGTTGACTATCTTTAATACCCTAAGCGGTAAAACATGGAGATTCGATATGGCTTATCAGACAGTAAATCCTGCCACTAACCAGCTCATCAAAGAATACCCCTCACATACCGACGCGGATATTGAAGCGGCCCTGAAGGCGGCTGATGCGCTTTACCATTCTGACTGGGCGAAAGGCGACATTAACCAGCGTCTCCCGGTGTTGCATAAGCTTGCCGACCTGATCGACGAGCGCGTGGACGATCTGGCGAAAATCGCCAGTCAGGAGATGGGTAAGCTCATCGAGCAGAGCCGCGGCGAGGTGAAGCTGTGCGCACAAATCGCCCGCTACTACGCCGACAATGCGAAGCAGTTCCTGGCGCCGGTGAAGTATCCCTCTGAACTTGGGGAAGCGTGGGTGGAGCATCACCCCATCGGCGTACTGATGGCCGTTGAGCCGTGGAACTTCCCGTACTACCAGCTGATGCGCGTTCTGGCGCCGAACCTGGCGGCGGGGAACCCGGTCATCGCCAAACACGCCAGCATTGTACCGCACTGCGCTGAGACCTTTGCTCAACTGGTACGCGAGGCGGGTGCGCCGGAAGGGGCGTGGACCAACCTGTTTATCTCGTCCGATCAGGTGGCGAACATCATCGCTGACGATCGCGTCCAGGGTGCCGCGCTGACCGGTTCCGAAAAAGCCGGTAGCGTCGTGGCCGCACAGGCGGCGAAGCACATCAAGAAATCCACGCTGGAATTGGGCGGTAACGACGTCTTCGTGGTACTGGATGACGCCGACCTCGAAAAAGCGGTGAAGACGGGGGTCAGTGCGCGCCTCAACAACGCCGGGCAGGTCTGTACCGCGGCGAAGCGCTTTATCCTGCATGAAAAGATTGCGGATGCCTTCCTGACTAAATTCACCGAGGCGTTTAAGCAGGTGAAAATCGGCGATCCGCTGGACGAAAGCACCACGCTGGGACCGCTGTCGTCTAAAGATGCGCTGGAAACGCTGACCAAACAGGTTAACGAGGCGGTGAAAAACGGTGCGACGCTGCACTATGGCGGTAAACCTGTTCAGCGTGACGGCAGCTTCTTCGAGCCGACGATTCTGACGAATATCTCTCGCGACAACCCGGCGTATTTCGAGGAGTTCTTCGGTCCGGTGGCCCAGATGTATGTGGTGAAAAACGACGACGAGGCCGTCGCCCTGGCGAACGATTCACACTATGGCCTGGGTGGGGCGGTATTCAGTCAGGATATCGAGCGCGCGAAGAAAATGGCGTCGCGGATTGAGACCGGGATGGTGTACATCAACTGGCTCACCGATACCGCGCCAGAGCTGCCGTTCGGCGGCGTGAAGCGCTCCGGTTATGGACGCGAGCTGTCGGATCTGGGGATAAAAGAGTTTGTGAACCAGAAGCTGGTGGTGGTGCGTAAGTAACGTCATCGCCTTTCTTGCCGGGTGGCGCTGCGCTTACCCGGCCTACAAAACCCGTAGGCCCGTGCAAGCGTAGCGCCGCCGGGCGAAACGCGCAATACAGCCTTAGAAGGACACACCACCGCCCACGTATGCGCCGTCAATCAGCGTGTGGCCAGGGCGACCGTCTTTGCCATCAACGCTCACGTGGCGGTAACCCACTTTCAGGGTCAGCGGCGTGACAGGCGTCCAGCTTACGCCGCCGTTGGCTTCCACGTAGTTTTTCACGCTGTTGTTCAGGCCTTCAGGCGCAACGTAACCTTCGCCATAGACATGGATGCTGTCCGTCAGCGCAACGTTTACGCCGCCACCAATCGGGAACGCCACGCCGTTATCGCCTTTTTTCGGGCCGATGTAGATCGCCTTCGCGCCTGCGTTCAGCATGACCGGGCCCACTTCCAGGTTGTAGCCTGCGCCCACGCCACCGGTCTGAGTACCGTCATCGGTGTTTTTGAGCCAGTTGCTTTCGGCGTACAGGCCGGATGAGGATTTGCCCATTTCCAGATTGAGGTTAGTAAAGTTTTTACCCTGCTCAACGCTACCGCCCATGGCCAGTGCGGAACCAGAGAGGGCGGTCAGTGCAGAAAGAAGAAGGATATTCAGTTTTTTCATGTTTCGTGCCTCATCATCAAATTAATCTGGAGGCACCATAACAAGTGATGTTTATGACTGCAAATGTGATGCAAGTCGCTGTTTTATGCTGGTTTTGTTAAATTTAATTTATTTAATGTTGCGTTTTTGTTTGGTTGAACGGGAGTCAACGCGTGATTTTCAGGCGTTTAGAAACCGTTTAGTTTTTTGACTAAACATAAACTGAACGAGGACGGGATAGTGACTGGAGGTGTAATAATGGAGGCTCCAGAAATTTCCAAAAATATTTCAAAAATCACATAAAACAACAAAGATTTACACTTATGGTGGTGAAAACACGTCCTCTCGCGCAGGCGCCTTTCCCTGCGATGTCATTTTTCTGACACGTTTGTTCATTACGTTGTTGGCTTCTCTTACTGGATGCTAACAATATGAAAAGAAAAATCATTCCTGTGCTGGTTGGTTGTGCGCTCTCTTTCTCTGGCCTGGCGGCACAGCCCACGGCTGAACGCTATGTCGTCAGCTTTCCTGAAGGCTCACACGTCAACTACAGCGGCGCGTTCGCCAGCGCATTTCCGAACGGACTCCCGGTGGGCATTGGCTCTGGCCTGCTGTTTACGGGTAAGCAGGGCGATGCTCTGACCTTTGCAACCGTGACCGATCGCGGTCCAAACGCCGATGCGCCAAAAATGGGTAAAAATGAAGCCAAAATTTTTGTCACGCCGGATTTCGCGCCGCTGCTGATGACCATCCGCGTGCAGAACGGTAAAGCAGAAGCGACGGATGCCCGCCCGCTGCATGACGATAAAGGCGAGATTAACGGTCTGCCGCTGCAAAGCGGCGTGATTGGATCCACCAATGAGGTGGCGTTTAGCGACACCCTAAAGACGCTGAAGGGTGACAACCGCGGGCTGGATACGGAAGGCATCACGCCGGACGGCAAAGGCGGCTACTGGCTGTGCGACGAGTATGGCCCGTTTCTGATTAACGTCGACAGTAAAGGGAAAATCCTGGCGATCCACGGCCCGCAGGCGGCGGAAGGGGAAAAGTCGATCGCGGGCGGTCTGCCAAACGTTATCAAATGGCGTCAACCGAACCGGGGCTTTGAAGGCCTGACCCGTATGCCGGACGGGCGCATTATCGCCGCGGTACAAAGTACGCTGGATATCGACGGTAAAAGCAAAAAGCAGGCGCTGTTTACGCGTCTCGTGAGCTTCGACCCGGCGACCGGCAAAACAGCGATGTACGGCTACCCTATCGACAGCGCGGCCTACAGCAAAAACAGTGATGCCAAAATCGGCGACATCGTGGCGCTTGATGACCAGCATATCCTGCTGATTGAGCAGGGCAGCGATAAAAATGACGGGATGCGTAACCTTATCTACAAGGTGGACCTCAGCCAGGCGAGCGACCTGAGCGCCTTTGACAAGCCGGGCGAGTACCCGGAGTTTGATGATGAGAAAACCCTGAAGCAGCGCGGCATTACCCTTGCGGCAAAAACGCAGGTCGTTGATTTGCGCGCGCTGGGCTGGCAGCAGGAGAAAGCTGAAGGGCTGGCGCTGATCGACAGCAAACGGCTTGCCGTGGCGAACGATAATGACTTTGGCGTGAAGGTGGCGATGCAAAATCCGGTCGAGGGCAAGAAGCTCAAGGATTATCGGGTGAACGCGGAAGGCAAGCTGACGCTGGATGATAAACCGGTTGAAACCACGCTTAGCGTGAAGCCGCTGAAGAAGCCGGAGTCGGATAGTGAGCTGTGGATTGTGACGCTGCCGGAGGCGTTGAAATAGGGTTGGGTCAATTACCCCTCTCCCCACAGGGGAGAGGGGATTTTAGTAAGCGCTAGATCGCTTTCGCGATACTCTCATAAGTCTCGACAAGGTGATCGCGCAGATTTCCGGATCCGTGCATCGTCACCAGCAGGTTGTGACGCGCGCGGGTAAATCCGACATACAGACGCTTGATATCGTCACTCAGATCCTCATCATCTCTTTCCTTTGCGGCATCCATAATGGCGACCGAGTGAAATTCAAGGCCCTTGCTGCTTGGCAACGGCATGACGCAGAGAAAATCATTTTGCGGTGACCAGTGTTTTTTATCATCGCTGCTCACAATCATCTGGTAGGGGATGTTACGCGCCGCGAGACGTGGCCCCAACGCACCCGAAATACTGTAGGTCGAAGGGCACAGAATGGCGATCTCTGACCATGCAACACCTTGCTGTCGCTGCTTTGTCACCCAATCGAGAACGTGAGTAATTTCCTCGTCCTGATTATCAAAGCTGGCCAGTGCCGGATATTTGCCTGACAATCCCCCTGCATCGGGTTGCTGATATTTGAGTGCCTCTTCAATGTGATTATTGAGGTAATTAAATGCAACACTGCTGGCGAAATGGAGTATTTGCCGGGTGTTGCGATAGTTGGTATTCAGGATGGTGGTGCGGCCGAGGGCCTTGATATCGACGCTGGAGAGGGTGAAGTCGAGAGCTTTCTTTTTCTGGTAGATGGACTGGGCGTCGTCGTAGAGGAAAAGAAGCGAGTTATCTTTATTGTCCGGCATACGAGCGAGTATTCTCAACCACTCCGGTTTGAAATCATGCCCCTCGTCAATCAGGACTGCGCTGTATTGTCCCGGTTTTATAATCCCCTCTTCGAATGCCACCGTTAGCGCATTTTCCATTAACGCAATAAAGTTTTTGCTCTTTGGTGGAAGACGCCGATGGGCGTTTAATTGCTGATAACACCAGGCATGAAAATGGATGACTTCGACAGGAAGCCGCAGCGTATGTAGCTCAAGTTGTGCTTTGAGTTTTTTGGCGAGCGTGATGTTGTAGCAAATGACCAGAATAGGCTTGGTGTTTTCAATATTATTGGCAAGCTCAATACAGCGGTGGTGCAAAATGAGCGTTTTGCCAGAACCGGCTACGCCGTGAATAACGCGGTGTCCCGTGCCCATGCTTCTGGCGAGCTGTTCCTGTTGTCTGTCCATCATGCAAACCACATCAGGAGTGTGGAAGGTAAAATTGTCCAGATCAACCCGTGTCACGGAAGGGTTAATGCGTACGTCGGGATAAAGATGCCAGCGGATGCGGTCGAGCTGCTGTGATGATGTGTGATGAGTGAAGTTATGTCTGAGAAGGGATTCGAGCCGGGCGGTGATTTGTTCTCTGGTCATAAACTCACTGAGTTCGTTTTTGCAAATCACCTGGCTGGCTGGGAAGATTTCCTCTAGTGCCTCGGGCGTGAAACTCTTTTCGAGCTGTGCACGCGTGATGTTGCTCAAATAAACACCGTATCCATAGGGCATAATAAAGCTGCCTTCATAATCTCCCTGTTGCTGGCGAAGCAGAGGATCTTTTTTTAGGCTGTCGATGGTGTGAAAGGTATATTGGCGAACCTGCTCGATCGGGTTTTTCAACGGCTCAATACCGTTTTTGGTTTCATAGTGAATATGCGTTTTGTTGGCAGATTTAATTTTTGAGATAAACCAGTCTTTCACTTCTAAAAACAACAAACCTTTTTCGGGGGCCAGAATCACAAAGTCAGGATGATCGTCTTTGTCTCCCATTCGGGTGTCATACCAGCAGGTACACTGTTCGCTGAGTCCTCCTTCCAGGAGTCTTGCCAGCCTTTTTTCTCCGGCCGTGATTTTCTCGCTACAGCTGCTAATGGTGGGAATAATGAGTGCCATATGATGTCTACCAATTCATGAATAGTATAATTCTACGCAATTAATATTGTGGAGAATATTAATCGAAGCAGGAATTCATTATTGTTAAGGACATTAACAGACAATATTGCAAACAAAAAGGGTGAAACGAGGAATTTAACTTAGAGAACCTGGCTCCCTTTCCTGATTAAAAGGGAGCGATTGATTATTTTTTGAGCCCTGCAAACGCCGCGCGAATCTCTTCCTCCGGCAGCTGTATGCCAATAAATACCATTACGCTACGCGGCGCTTCATCGCCCCACGGGCGATCCCAGTCGGCGCTGTATAAGCGCTGCACGCCCTGGAACAGCAGGCGGTTCGGTTCGCCGTCGATCCACAGCATCCCTTTGTAGCGCAGCAGTTTGTCGGCAAATGACAGCAGGAGATTCTCCATCACGCGGGAGACCTCGCTGATATCCACCGGGTAATCCAGCTCCACCACAATCGACGTCACGTCGTTTTGCTTGTCTCCCATAAAGTGGAAACGCGGTTTCGTGGTGACGTTCTCTTCCAGCATAAAGCCGTTGGTGTTGAACAGCTGTGAGAGGTCGATATCGCCGTGCGTCACGGTGTAAATCGGCGCGCGGGAGTTAATGCGGGTCAGACGTTCACGCAGTTTCTCGCTGTCACCCGCCACGTCGGTTTTGGTCAGCAGGATGCGGTCGGCGTAGCCCACCTGAGACTGGGCGATGGTGAACTGGTTCATCTGATCGTTGGCGTGAACCGCATCGACCAGGGCGATGACGCCGTCCAGCAGGTAGCGCTGGCAAAGAATGTCATGGGAGAAAAAGGTCTGAATAATCGGGCCGGGGTCGGCCATGCCGGTGCATTCAATCACCAGACGGTCGAAGTCGATTTCACCGCGATCGCGGCTGTCGAGCAGATCCAGCAGGGCGTCTTCCAGCTCGTTTGAGCGGGTACAGCAGATGCAGCCGTTGGTCAGGGTTTTGATCTGCGTGGCGCGATCGCCAATCAATTGATCGTCCACGGAGACTTCGCCGAATTCGTTTTCGATGACGGCGATTCTGAAGCCGTGCTGCTCGTTCAGGATGTGGCGCAGCAGGGTGGTTTTACCGGCGCCGAGGAAACCGGTCAGCAGGGTGACGGCAATCGGGGTCATGTTCTCTCCTTTAGCAGCAGCGGACGCCGCCTTCTCCACTTCCACCGTAGCGTGCTTCCTGACGCTCGCGGAAGAATTCAGTGTAGGTCATGTACGGTTTATCCGGATGGTTGGTCTTCATATGCTCAACGTAGTTGTCATAGTCCGGAATACCAATCAGCATTTTTGCCGCCTGACCGAGGTATTTTTTCGCTTCGCCTAAGTTACCAAACATAATGCATCCTGATAAGACAAAGCCCGGTGGCGCTACGCTTACCGGGCCTACAGTACCGTTGTAGGGCGGGTCAGCGTAGCGCCACCCGCCATTTTTTTTAATGGTGTGAAGAGGTCTTCACGCCGCCTTCCGGCACCGGCACGTACGGCGTTTCTTTATCCGTACGGCCTTCGGCGTTACGCACTTTCAGCCAGGTTTTGATACCGTAGAAAATGATGCTGTACACCACCACCAGGAACAGAATGCTCAGACCTGCGTTGGTGTAGTTGTTCACCACGATATGGTTCATATTGGCAATCTGCTGCGCGGTCAGATCTGCGCCGCCTGCGGCAATCTTCTCTTTGTACTGGTTCGCCATGAAGAAGAAGCCTTCCAGCTGCGGGTTGGTGCTGAACAGCTTCAGGCCCAGCGCCCAGGTGGTGCAGAGCAGCAGCCACAGTGCAGGAATGACGGTCACCCAGATGTATTTGGTGCGTTTCATTTTCACCAGTACGACGGTGCCAAGTACCAGAGCCACAGCGGCCAGCATCTGGTTAGAGATACCGAACAGCGGCCACAGGCTCTTCACGCCGCCGAGTGGATCAACCACGCCCTGATACAGCAGGTAACCCCACAGGCCTACGCAACCCGCAGTGCCGAGCACACCCGCCACCAGAGAGTCGGTTTTCTTCAGGAACGGCACGAAGTTACCCAGCAGGTCCTGCAGCATGAAGCGGCCCGCACGGGTACCGGCATCCAGCGCGGTGAGGATAAATAGCGCTTCAAACAGAATACCGAAGTGGTACCAGAAGCCCATGTCTGCCCACGGCAGCACTTTATGGAACACATGTGCGATACCGACAGCCAGCGTCGGTGCGCCACCTGCGCGGTTCAGCACGGACGGTTCGCCGATGTCTTTCGCGGTCTGCATGATCTGCTCAGGGGAGATCACGAAGCCCCAGGAGCTGACGGTTGCTGCCGCGTGGGCGCTGGCATCCTTCAGCTGGGCCATGATCAGCGCGGTATTTTCGCCGCCCATCTCATGCAGGTTTGGCATGGTGATGCCCAGACCCGCAGGCGGGGTGTTCATTGCGAAGTACAGGCCCGGTTCGATGATAGACGCCGCAACCAGCGCCATGATCGCCACGAAGGATTCCATCAGCATCGCGCCGTAACCGATAAAGCGCGCGTCGGTTTCGTTGGCCATCAGCTTCGGCGTGGTGCCGGAGGAGATCAGCGCGTGGAAGCCAGACACGGCACCACAGGCGATGGTGATAAACAGGAACGGGAACAGCGCGCCTTTCCACAGTGGGCCGGTGCCGTCAATGTACTGAGTCACCGCCGGCATTTTCAGCTCAGGGTTGATGATTACAATCCCGATAGCCAGCCCGACGATAACCCCGATTTTCAGGAAGGTCGCGAGGTAATCACGTGGTGCCAGAATCAGCCATACCGGGAGCAGGGCGGATACAAACGCGTAACCAATCAGTGCGAAGGTGATGGTGGTGTCCTTAAAGGTCAGCGCCGGGCCCCAGTAAGGGTCATGCGCAATGACGCCTCCAAAGTAGATAGAGGCAACCAGCAGCACGATACCAATCACGGAGACTTCGCCCACGCGCCCCGGGCGCAGGAAGCGCATGTAAATGCCCATGAACAGCGCAATCGGTACGGTAGAGCAGACGGTAAACACGCCCCACGGACTTTCGGCCAGCGCTTTCACGACGATCAGCGCCAGCACCGCGAGGATAATGATCATAATCAGGAAACAACCGAACAGGGCAATGGTGCCCGGCACGCGACCCATCTCTTCTTTGATCATCTCACCCAGCGACGAACCGTTACGGCGTGAGGAGATAAACAGCACCATAAAGTCCTGCACCGCGCCCGCCAGCACCACGCCCGCCAGCAGCCAGAGCGTACCCGGCAGGTAGCCCATCTGCGCGGCCAGTACCGGGCCGACCAGCGGGCCAGCGCCTGCAATGGCGGCAAAGTGGTGACCAAACAGCACGTAGCGGTTGGTTGGCACGTAGTTCAGGCCGTCATTGTTAATGACCGCCGGCGTGGCGCGCGTTGGGTCGAGCTTCATGACCTTCTGCGCGATGTATAAGCTGTAGTAGCGATAAGCCACAAGATAGACGGAAACGGACGCGACGACGATCCACAGGGCGCTGACGTGTTCGCCCCGGCGTAATGCGACAACCGCCAGACAGAAAGCACCGAGGATCCCGAGTAAGGCCCAGGGCACGTGCTTAAGTAGTTTTTTAGTATCCATAGTAAGACCTGGTTTTTTATGTAAAGAAAAAAGGGTCAAGGTTCGTTGTGAGGAGGTATTGAGTAATGCTGGAGCGATCGTGCCAGATCCTCGCGCGTGTAAAGGTGGGTAAATGAATGAGTGGTTGAAAGTGACGGGTGAGCGGTCAAAGGAAGCGGCGAGTGGTTAAGGCTCGCCGCCGCTGGAGGAAATTATGTGATTGAGATCACGTGGTTATCCGGGCTGCGCGCCATCGCCAGATAGTTTTCCAGCGTTTTAACCAGTTTCTCCTTCAGCCAGTTCGGCTCCAGGATTTGAATGTTCGGCAGCCAGTAGAACAGCAGCGGCAGGATCTGGTTCTCGTGTGCCGCCCGGCAGCGCAGCGTGATACCGCCGCGTTGTTCTTCCAGCAGCTCTTGTTCCGGCAGAAGATCCCGGCGCAGGAAGTAATGTGAAATATTATCTTTAATGAATATTTTCACGGTGAAAGTATCTTCAGACACCCACGGATCGAGGCTTTTTTCCAGGAGCGCGCGGACATTCTCTTCAGGGGTAAAATGGGTTTTCTGAATATCAAACCAGCGAATCTGACTCAATGAAAAGGATTTAAGCCGACTATTTTCGGTAGCTTGTAAATACCATATATTTTTTTTGTTAATGAGTTTATAGGGATTAATCAGGCGGGTTTTACCCTTATAAACGATCTGGCAAACATTATGGTTATTAATAGATTTCTCAATTTTCGCTAAATGACGGCTGATATCACGTTGTACCGTGTGCTCTGCGTCGTTACCAAGGATAAGAATATGATTTTCGTCAACGCGTGTTTCCAGCTTTTGCCAGAATTCCGTATTTCTTTCAGGGAAAAAGTTATCTGCATTCAGGAAGTTAGCCAGTGTGTGATGTAACCCTTGTCCGCCGGGAGATTGTGCGGAATGGATCAGCCGATATAGCCCGTTACCGGTATGTTCAACGATAGGAGAGAGCGCATTTAAATCCCGGTAGACGGTACGCTCGGTAATTTTAAATTTGGTCATTAGCGCACTGCGGTTTACCACACCGTTTAAATGTAGCTCAACCAGAATATCGACCAGACGTTCAGCCGAGCGGCTCCGCGTCGTTTTAGCCATAAGGTCATCCTGTATATTAGGTATGCGCTGAATGAAGCGGGAAGCACTGACCAGAGATGTCAGTATTCAGGCACAGAAAATTTATCTTATGGTTGTATAACGGCGTGATTTAGCGGAAACCTTAGGAGTTTTTGCAGAAAGTGGCGCTGGCCGAAAAAAAGGCCAGCGCGCGGGAGAATTACGCGGTGGCTTCCACCTCCATCATGACCGGGTGGAAACGGCGTTTGAAGTAGATCAGGCCGTGTCCTGCATCACTCAAAATGATATTTTTAATTTCAACAAGATACACCAGATGCGTGCCGATGGTTTGCACCTGGCTTATCTCGCCTTCAAGGCTGGCCAGCGCACCTTTCAGCATCGGCTGCGCCAGCGGGCCTTTCTGCCAGCAGGAGAGGGCAAAGCGCTCCTCCATTGTCATACCGGTCATCCCGGCGAAGTGGCGAGCCATGATCTCCTGCTCGTGGTTCAGCACGTTTATGCACAGTCTGCCGTTGCCCTGGAATACCGGGTTCATGGCGCTGTTGGCGTTGATGCACACCATGACCGACGGCGGGGTGTCCGTAACCGAACAGACTGCGGTGGCGGTAATGCCGCAGCGGCCCGCTTCCCCCTCGGTAGTGACGACATTGACTGCGGCCGACAGGCTGGCCATCGCGTCGCGAAAACGCAGGCGTTCTTCTGATTGCATTGAAACCTCCCGCTGCGCTATTTCAGCAGCTTATCCAGCATGTTGATATCGCTGTTGTTGTGCAGGTGCGGCACCGTCCAGCCGTGTTGGTCGTATTCGGACATACAGCGGTCGACCATCGCCATCATTTTGTCCATGTTGCCGGAGCTCTGCGCCTGGCGCAGACACTGCAGGCGAATTTCATCCTGGCTACCGGAGTAGTTGATCTCATACAGCTCGTGACGGCCGCCAAACTCGCTGCCAATGGCATCCCACATCAGCTTCAAAATCTTGATGCGTTCGACGTGATCCATGCCGTTGGAGCCGCGCACGTATTTCGCCAGATACTGGTCAATCTGTGGGTTATTCAGGTCCCGCGCGCTGGACGGCAGATAGATCAGCCCGCTGGTGACGTTACGTTCGATAATATTCTTAATCTTCGCGTAGGCCATCGGAGCCATCACGCGGTAGGTCTGCAGCGCCGCGTGGTCCGGCAGATACGCGCCATTGACCCACGGCGTGGCTTCAGAGCACATGGAGTCGCTCAGCGCCCAGAACATATTGCGCCAGGCCACCACCTCGCCGAGATCCGCCTGTACGCCGCGGAATTCAAGGGTGCCGGTACACTCCAGCGATTTTTTCAACAGGGCGGTGATGAAGTCGAGCTTCACTGCCAGGCGCACGCATGCCTGTAGCGGATACATCCGCGCAAAGCCACCTTCCATCGTCCAGCGACGACAGCGGTCGAAATCGCGGTAGATCAGCACGTTTTCCCACGGGATCAGCACATGATCCATCACCAGGATCGCGTCGTTCTCATCAAAGCGGCTGGAGAGCGGGTAGTCATACGGGGAGCCGGTTGCGCCAGCCACCATCTCGTAAGAGGCACGGGAGATGAGCTTGACGCCTTCGGCATCCATCGGTGCGACGAACATCAGCGCAAAGTCCGGGTTTTCGCCCATCACCTGCGCGGAGCCGAAGCCGATCATGTTGTAGTGGGTCAGCGCCGAGTTGGTTGCCACCACTTTCGCCCCGCTGACAACGATCCCGGCGTCGGTCTCTTTCTCCAGTTTGATGTAGACGTCTTTCACCTCATCCGCCGGTTTGTGGCGGTCGATAGGTGGGTTAACGATGGCGTGGTTGAAATACAGGCCGGTTTCCTGAATGCGGGTGTACCAGCTGCGGGCGTTCTGCTCGAACTGACCGTAGAAGGCCGGGTTGGCACCGAGCGCGCAGCCGAACGCGGCCTTGTAGTCCGGCGTGCGCCCCATCCAGCCGTAGCTGAGGCGTGACCATTCGGCGATAGCGTCGCGCTGCTGGCGCAGGTCGTCGGCGCTTTTCGCCACGCGGAAGAACTTGTGGGTGTAACCGCCGCTGCCGGTGTCGGTGCCCCAGCACAGCGTGTCCTGCATGTCCGGCTTGTGCAGGGCGTCGTACATCTGCGCGATGGAGGCTGCCGCATTGCGAAACGCCGGATGGGTGGTGACGTCTTTGACGCGCTCGCCGTAGATATAAATCTCACGCCCGTCCTGCAGGCTTTTTAAATACTCTTCACCGGTTAACGGACGTTTGGCATCGGCGCGGAAATCTTCAGGCTTCATAGGGACCTCGTATCGGAATGGTGATGTTAAATTTATGTTTTCTTTTTGTTGTTTAATTGAAGCCTGAGAGGGGCGGAACGTGAAGGGACGATTGGGACAACGGCGGGTACTTTTCGGGTGGGATGTGGATTTGTGATCTGTGCGGCTTTTCGGCGGGTGGCGCTGCGCTTACCCGCCCTACGAACCGTGATGCGTTCAGGAAACCGGTACTTTCTGCGCCCGATATGCGCTTGGCGAGCACCCCACTAAGCGGTTAAAAAAGCGGGCGAAATAGGCCGGATCTTTAAACCCCAGCTGCCAGGCAATCTCGCTGACCGCGCTGTCGGAAAAGAGCAGCAGCCGCCTGGCTTCCCGCAGCTGTCGGTCGAAGATCAACCGCTTCGGCGGGCGGTTGGCGAAGCGGCGACAGATATCGGTTAGACGGGATTCGGTCAGGTGCAGTTCGCTGGCGTATTCCGGCACCGTCCAGTGCTGGTGGTAGTGCGTGTCGATCAGTTGGGTAAAGCGCTGGAACAGCTTCAGCTCGCCGCGCATACCGCCTGAAGCGTGATCGTCGAGCTTCGCGTTGCGCAGCAGCAGAGTGAATACGGCCTGCGCCAGCAGAACCAGCGTATGCTCGCGGCCCGGCAGCTGTTCCATGGACTCCCGGGCTATCAGCTGCCAGTAGTGTTTCAGTGCCGCCAGTTCATCAGGCTTGTCGGCCAGCGACAGGCAGATCCCCGGCAGACCAAACGCTTCCCGGGTGCCGGGGTAGAGCACCTCCAGCAGCGGCCAGATCAGATCCTCGCGCACCGTCAGCACGTGCCCGTCGCTGTCGGATTCGGTAATAAACGCGTGCGGCACCGACGGCGGCGTGAGAACGAAAAGCGGGGCCTGCACCGAGTAACGGTGATCGTCGAGCTGGAGTTCAATCTGCCCGGTATCCAGAAAGTGCATCTGAAAATACTGGTCGTGACGATGAGCCTGCATGTCGCGGCCAAAAAAGGCCGCCATGCGGGCGAACGACTGGTAGTGCACATCGTCGGTGCCCAGACTTTCGTCGTACTCCTTGCTGATATCAATGTTGGCGATAGGGCTCTGGCACATGATCGTTCCTCTGTTGATCCCGCTGCGTCATCGGAATGCGCGTCAGCACCAGCGCGCCGACCACCAGCAGCCCGGCCACAAACCACAGCCCGGAGCTGAAGCTGCCGGTCGCGTCGCGCAGAATGCCGATCAGCAGCGGGCTAACGGCAGAACCCACGTTGCCGATGGCGTTGATCACCGCCAGCGCCACCGCGCGGGACTGCAGGCTAATCACCCGATCTGGCGTGGTCCAGAATATCGCCATGGCGGTAAATGATCCGGTTGAGGCCATGATGATGCCAAGCAGCTGGATCAGGCTGTGATCGGTGGCGGAGGCCAGCATCCATCCCGCCGCCGCGAACAGGTACGGCAGGATGGTGTGCTTTTTTCGCTCTTTCAGCCTGTCGGATCGGCGGCTCCACCAGATCATCCCGAGGATGGTGCAAAACTGCGGGATCGCCGCCAGCAGGCCAATGACGATATTGCTGCTGCCGGTGTTAAAGCTCTGCAGGATCTGCGGCGTCCAGATGTTGATCGCGCTCAGCGTGTTGGTCAGGCAGAAGTAGGCCAGCGTATAGAGCAGCACGGCGGGCGTCAGCACTTCTCGCAGCGTCGAGCGCGGCGTGACGGCGCGGGCAATGGCGACCTCCTGCTCGCGGGCGATCATGGTTTTCAGCGCCTGCTTTTCGTCCTCATCCAGCCAGGTGGCCTGATCCGGCGTGTCGTTAAGGTAGAACCAGGTTACTACCCCGAGCACTACTGACGGCAGCCCTTCCAGCAGGAACAGCCACTGCCAGCCCTTCAGGTTCCACAGCCCGTCCATCGCCAGAATGTACCCGGAGAGGATTGAACCGAGCATCATGGTGACCGGCATGGCGATCATAAACAGCGCGTTGGCGCGGGCGCGGTGATAGGCCGGGAACCACCAGGTGAGATAGACCAGGATCCCCGGCAGGAAACCGGCTTCGGCAATGCCCACCAGCATGCGCAGGACGTAAAGGGTTTCAGGGCTGGTGGCGAACATGGTGCAGGTGGAGGCGATGCCCCACACCACCATGATCCCGGCGATCCAGCGCCGCGCGCCGATCTTCGCCAGCATGATGTTGCTTGGGATCCCGCACAGCACATAGGTGACGTAAAACAGGGTTGCGGCCAGGCCAAACATGGTGGAGGTGAGGCCGAGATCTTTACCCATCGTCAGTCCGGCAAAGCCGATGTTGATGCGGTCGAGAAACGAGAAAACAAACAGGATAAAGAGAAACACGATTAAACGTCGGAACAGCTTGTTAATGGCGCGTTGTTCAACAGCTTTATTATCATGGGTTTGCAGGGTAGAGGTCGTCATTGTGCGCTCCAGATCTTACGTTTAGTAGACGGATTTATTGTTATTAACTGACGTAACCGGTTGTTCGATAAAGCGTGCAGCCAGCGCTTCCGCACCGCGGGCGAGCAGGGTGGTGTCGACTCCGACGGCGACAAACAGCGCGCCGAGGTCGAGATAGCGTTTTGCCAGCGCCTCGTTTGCCATCAGGATGCCGGGGGCTTTGCCCGCGCTCAGGATCTGCGCGATCGCCTGCTCGATAGCGGCCTGGACCTCCGGGTGCTGCGGATTACCGGCAAAGCCCATGTCGGCGCTGAGATCGGCCGGGCCGATAAACACGCCGTCGACGCCTTCCACGTCGAGGATCTGCGGCAGGTTTTTCAGCGCCTCACGGGTTTCGATTTGCACCAGTACGCACATGGCCTCGTTAGCCTGCTGCAGATAGTCCGGAATGCGGTTCCAGCGCGACGCTCTTGCCAGCGCGCTGCCGACGCCGCGAATGCCCGCCGGTGGGTAGCGGGTGGCACGTACCGCCAGCCGCGCTTCTTCGGCGTTTTGCACCATCGGCACCAGCAGGGTTTGTGCGCCGACGTCCAGCAGCTGTTTGATCTGCACCGGATCGTTCCACGACGGGCGCACCACCGGCTGGCTCGGATAAGGGGCGATGGCCTGCAATTGGGTTAAGACGGTTTGCACGCTGTTCGGGGCGTGCTCGCCGTCGATCAGCAGCCAGTCGAAGCCTGCCCCGGCCAGCAGTTCGGCGCTGTAGCTACTGGTGAGCCCCAGCCATAAGCCGATTTGTGGACGGCCCGCTTTCAGCGCCGCTTTGAATGCATTCTGCATGATTGTCTCCTTACACAAAGCGGCAGCTGATGGAGCCCATGTTGCCGTAGTCAACGTGGAAAGTGTCGCCTCTGCTGGCGGGCACCGGGCGGGTAAACGAACCGCCGAGGATGATCTGCCCCGGCTCAAGCTGCACGTCGTACGGCGCCAGCTTGTTCGCCAGCCACGCCACGCCGTTCGCCGGGTGGTTAAGCACGCCAGCGGCCACGCCGGTCTCTTCGATCACGCCGTTGCGGTAGAGCAGGGCGGAGATCCAGCGCAGATCCAGCGCGTCGGGCTTAATCGGGCGACCGCCGAGGATCACCCCCGCGTTGGCAGCGTTATCGGAGATGGTGTCGAACACCTTGCGCGGGCGCTGGGTTTCCGGGTCAACGTTGTGGCAGCGGGCGTCGATCAGCTCCAGCGCGGGAATGACGTAATCCGTGGCGTTGTAGACGTCGAAGATCGTGCAGTTCGGGCCGCGCAGCGGTTTTGCCAGCACGAACGCCAGCTCTACTTCGATGCGCGGGACGATAAAGCGATCGACGGGGATGTCGCTGCCGTCGTGGAAAAACATGTCGTCCAGCAGCGCGCCGTAGTCCGGCTCGCTGATCTGCGAGCTGGCCTGCATCGCTTTGGAGGTGAGGCCGATCTTGTGACCCTTCAGCACGCGGCCTTCGGCGATTTTCAGGTTTACCCATTCGCGCTGAACGGCGTAGGCGTCGTCAATGGTGATCTCCGGGTAGTCCAGCGAGATCGCGCGGATCTGCTCCCGGGTTTGTTCCGCCTGATGCAGGCGGTGGGCGATCAGGGTATGGGTGTGTTTATCGAGCATGGCGATATCCTGTTGTATTGTTTTCTCCCTCTCCCAAAGGGAGAGGGGACAGATCGAGCGGTATTACTTAAACAACGCGTGCACGTTGTTTTGTTTGTAATTGAGCGTCGGGTGCAGTTCGTCTAGCTCGAACGACAGCGCCAGATAGCGGGCAGCCATCAACGCCGCAAAGTGCGCTTTGATAAGCCCAAACAGCATTTCCCCCACGGCTTCCCGACTTTCCAGGCTGCGCCCGGAACCGATCTTCAGCGTCATATGCACAAAGGCGTAATCCTGCTTACCGTCGGCCATCTGCCAGGTATCCAGCCAGTGGGCGCGGCTGCGGATACCGCCGATCGGGAAGATGCCCGTGGCGGCCAGCGCCTCGTTCACTTTGGCGAACAACCCCGGCAGGTCTGCCTGCTCGCGGATGTTGTCGGTACATTCAGCAATAAAGTGCGGCATGGTGGCTCCTCACGCGGGCAGGGGGAAAACGGCGTTAACCTGGCCGGTGCCGGAGCTGGCGAACAACTCGGTGAGAAACTCCACCTTGCCGTCGTATTTGTCCCAGCCGAGCATGCCCAGCAGCATCACCGTGTCATGCATATTGCCTTCGCCGTAGCAGTAGTCGGCGTATTCCGGCAGCATGCTGCAGAATTCTTTGAACTGCCCCTCGCGCCACAGCTTCACCACGCGCTCGTCCATCTGGCGGTCAAACTCGCGGGTATAGCTGTTCATCCCTTCTTCCGCGCGCTGGTCGTCGATAAAGCGGTGCGACAGTGAGCCGCTGGCGAGCACCGCTACGGTGCCGTCGTATTTTTTGATTGCGCTGACGATGGCCTCACCGAGTTTGCGGCTGTCGGCGAAGTCGTGAACGGTGCAGAACGCCGAGATAGAGACCACTTTGAAGTGTTTATCCGGGTTCATGTAACGCATCGGCACCAGCGTGCCGTACTCCAGCTTCAGGCTCGGGATGTTGTGCGCCTTGGCGCGCACGCCGAGCTTCACCGCCTCGTCGGCAATCAGCTGGCCGAGCGCCGGGTTGCCGTCGTAGTCGTAAGTCATGTCGCGGATAAAGTGCGGCAGTTCGTTGCTGGTGTAGACGCCTGAAAAATGGTCCGCACAGTTGATGTGGTATGCGCTGTTCACCAGCCAGTGGGTATCGAAGACGATGATGGTGTCCACGCCCAGCTCGCGGCAGCGCTTGCCGATCTCTTTATGCCCGTCGATGGCGCCCTGACGGCAGCCGTGGTTTTTCCCCGGCAGCTCGGAGAGATACATTGACGGGACGTGGGTGATTTTTGCCGCTAACGCTAATGTACCCATAATCAGATCCCCCATTTTGGAATCGGATGGTCGCCCATGGAGATGCAGACGTTCTTCATCTCCGCAAACACCTCGAAGCTGTACTCGCCGCCTTCGCGCCCGGTGCCGGAGGCCTTCACGCCGCCAAACGGCTGGCGCAGGTCGCGCACGTTCTGGGTATTGACGAACACCATGCCCGCTTCGATATTGCGCGCCAGGCGCAGCACTTTGCTGACGTCCTGGGTCCAGATGTACGACGCCAGACCGTACTCCACGTCGTTCGCTAGGCGCAGGCCTTCCGCTTCATCCTTAAACGGCAGCAGGCAGGCCACCGGCCCGAAGATCTCCTCCTGCGCCACGCGCATGCGGTTGTCGACGTCCGCCAGCACGGTCGGGCGCAGGAAGTTGCCGCCTTTCAGATGTGCAGGCAGGTCGGTCGGTTTGTCCGGGCCGCCCGCCAGCAGGGTCGCGCCCTCTTCAATGCCGAGGCGAATATAGCCAGAGACTTTCTCCCAGTGTGACTTGCTGATGAGTGCCCCAATCTGGGTGGTCGGATCGGTCGGGTCGCCCACGCGCAGACGGTTGGCACGCTCCGCAAAGCGTTTGACGAACTCCGGGTAGATGCTCTGCTGGATGAAGATGCGCGAGCCCGCGGTGCAGCGCTCGCCGTTGATGGAGAAGATGGTGAACAGGGCGGCATCCAGCGCGCGCTCGATGTCCGCGTCTTCAAAAATCAGCACCGGGGATTTGCCGCCCAGCTCCATGGAATACTTCTTCAGCCCGGCGTTTTTCATAATATTGCGCCCGGTGGCCGTGCCGCCGGTAAAGGAGACGGCGCGCACGTCGTGATGACGCACCAGCGCATCGCCTGCCGTCGCGCCGTAGCCCTGCACCACGTTGAGTACACCCGCCGGAATGCCCGCCTCCAGCGCCAGCTCGCCCAGACGGTCGGCGGTCAGCGGGGAGAGTTCAGACATTTTCAGTACCGCGGTATTGCCGAGCGCCAGGCACGGGGCGACCTTCCAGGTGGCGGTCATAAACGGCACGTTCCACGGTGACACCAGCGCGCAGACGCCCACCGGCTGCACCAGGGTGTAGTTGAGCATTTTGTCGTCAACCGGGTAGGTTTTGCCGTTCATCTGCTGGCACACCTCGGCGAAAAACTCGAAGTTGTGCGAGGCGCGCGGGATCAGAACGTTTTTAGTCTGGTGGATCGGCAGGCCGGTGTCGGCGGTTTCCATAGCGGCGATCTCGGGCACGTTCTGATCGATTAGATCGCCCAGACGACGCATCAGCCGCGCGCGCTCTTTCATCGGCAGGTTGGCCCATTTTGGAAACGCCTCTTTCGCGGCGGCTACGGCCTGATGGATTTCGGCTTCACCGCCGGAAGCCACTTCGGCCAGCACCTCGCCGGAGGCCGGATTGGTGGTGTGGAAATAGTCGCTTCCCGCCACGTTTTTGCCGTTGATCCAATGGTTAATTTTTTTCATTTTGCCGTCTCCTCACTCACAATTCGGTTCACCAGGCGCCCCACGCCTTCTACTTCCACCACCACTTCATCCCCCGGCACCACGTCGGACAGCCCCTTCGGCGTGCCGGTGGCAATCATGTCGCCCGGTTGCAGGGTCATAAAATCGCTCAGGTAGGCAATCAGGAACGGGATGCTGAAAATCAGATCCGCCGTCGTGCCAAGCTGTCGCAGTTCGCCGTTAACGAAGGTGCGCAGGGCGAGGTTGTGTGGGTCGGGAATGGCTTCTTTTGGCACGATGTTTGGGGAAATGGGGGTCAGCCCGTCGCGGCTTTTCACCCGCAGGTTTGGGCGGTAGTAGTTCTCGAGATAGTCGCGGATGGCGTAGTCGTTGCAGACCGTGTAGCCCGCAACAACGTCCATCGCCTCGGCTTCACTCACCTTGCGCGCGGTTTTGCCGATGACCACCACCAGCTCCGCTTCGTAGTGCATGTAGTCGATGTTGTTCGGGCGCACCGAGGTCTGGTCGTCACCGTTGAAGGTGTTCGGCGCTTTGATAAACACCAGCGGCTCGGTGGGGGGCTTGAAGTCCAGTTCGCTGGCGTGGTCGGCGTAGTTCAGGCCAAGGGCGAACAGCGTGGCGTGCGGGGGCGTGCGGTGAGCGATAGCGACGTCGCGTTCGTCCACCACCGGGTTTTCCAGCGGCGGAAACCCTTTTGCCAGAATGCGTACCCGGTCTCCAGGGCGGATTTCGACGCGGCTGTGCGGGGTGCCGAGCAATATCGCATCGCCGGGATTAAGGGTCGCGAACTCACTCAGGGCGCTCAGCAGCTGCGCGGCGTTGCGATGCAAATCGGCCGTATTCCAGTGGTCCGCCTCGCGGCCGTTAATCTCGGTGATGAGGGTCAGGTTATCCACGTTATCAACGTTGACCAGCTCGCCCAGCGGGCAGAATCCGTCCCGGCATTTCGCCTTGATCGCCGGGCGGTAGAAGCTCTCTTCCGGCAGACTCACCTCGTTGGCCAGCGCATATCCGGCAATGTACGCCGCCGCGTCTTCCTCGCGCACCTTGCTGGCCGTTTTGCCCACCACCAGCGCGACCGTTGCGCCGCTTAGCACCGTTTCACCCTGCGGGAAGGGAATGGGATCGCCTGCGCGGATCACGGTGTTATGCGGTTTGATAAACCACACTGCCGTTTTCGGCGGCGTGTTGTAGGGGGCTTTTTCAAACGCCTCAGCCCAGGCATCGCGCTGGCTTTGATGATTCAACGCGACGGCAAAAACGGTACCTTTCATTTACCTGCTCCTCACCCCGGCAGTCCGGGTTATGATTTCATTAATATGTTAATGATCTGGTTTTATGCTTTTGCTGTTTATTTCGCAATCAGAAGTGAAAAATTTGTGATATGAATAACAATAAATTTACATATTGGTTTTTATTTTGATTAAAATCAGTGCGTTAACAAAATTGGCGGGTTTCTGTTAGACTTTTTGGCAGAAAACGTATTCTTTATAAAAACATCTTTTATGAATTGTTTACTTGTTAATGAAGGGCGGGGAGAGGCTATGCATGATTCATTAACCATCGCGCTGCTGCAGGCGCGGGAAGCGGCGATGTCGTACTTCCGACCAATTGTTAAGCGACATAACCTGACCGAGCAGCAGTGGCGG
The DNA here is from genome assembly GCF_049237505.1 of Enterobacter cloacae complex sp. SHL012. NCBI lineage: Bacteria > Pseudomonadati > Pseudomonadota > Gammaproteobacteria > Enterobacterales > Enterobacteriaceae > Enterobacter > Enterobacter cloacae complex sp. SHL012. The sequence goes on along the minus strand of NZ_JBMKIZ010000004.1, from coordinate 283,793 downwards.
ATTGTGCGCGTGCTGGCGGAACATCCGTCGATGGATTTTCACGATCTGGCGTTTCGCACCTGCATTTTGCGTCCCAGCCTGACCGGCATTCTGACGCGCATGGAGCGCGACGGCCTGGTGCTGCGCTTAAAGCCAGTGAACGACCAGCGCAAGCTGTACGTGTCGCTGACCAATGCTGGCAATGCGCTGTATGAGCACGCCCAGGCGCAGGTGGAAGAGGCGTACCAGCAGATTGAGGCGGAATACACGCCGGAGAAGATGAAACAGCTGACGACGCTGCTGGAAGAGTTTATTGAACTCGGAAACCGGCATAACGCAGCGCGGGAAGAAGAGTAAAAACCACAAATTCCAGGATGATTTTCGTAAAGTTTTCCCTTTCCAGGCCGAAAATTCTGTATCTGTCTGAGGAAAGAGAAAACATGTTAAACCGTATCAAGATTGTCACCAGTTTAATGCTGGTTTTAGCTATATTTGGCCTGTTACAACTCACATCCGGTGGTCTTTTCTTCAATGCCCTTAAGCATGACAAAGAGAATTTCACCGTCCTGCAAACCATTCGCCAGCAACAATCCACGCTGAATGCCAGCTGGGTGGCGTTGCTGCAAACCCGTAATACCCTGAACCGTGCGGGCATTCGCTACATGATGGATCAGAGCAATATCGGCAGCGGCGCGACCGTTAACGATCTGATGCAAATCGCGTCCACGTCGCTGAAGCAGGCGGAAAAAAACTGGGCCGCCTATGAGGCCCTGCCGCGCGATCCGCGTCAAAGCGATGCGGATGCCATGGAGATCAAGCGTAACTACGATATCTACCACGGTGCGCTGGCGGAGCTGATTCAGCTGCTGGGTGCGGGCAAAATCAACGCCTTCTTCGATCAGCCGACCCAGAGCTACCAGGATGGTTTTGAGAAGCAGTATGTCAGCTACCTGCAGCAGAACGACAAGCTGTATCAAATGGCGGTTGAAGACAGCAAGAGCTCCTTCAGCCAGGCCATCTGGGTGCTGATTAGCGTGCTGCTTGCCGTGCTGGTGGTGATCGTGGCCGTCTGGTTGGGTATCAAGCAGGCGCTGATTTCGCCGCTGACGCGCCTCATCGACAACATTCGCCATATCGCCAGCGGCGATCTGGTGAAGCGCATTGAAGTGGAGGGCTCCAACGAGATGGGCGAACTGGCCGATTCTCTGCGTCATATGCAGAGTGAGCTGGTACGGACCGTTGGCGACGTGCGTAATGGCGCGAATGCTATCTACAGCGGCGCGAGCGAAATCGCGATGGGCAATAACGACCTCTCTTCCCGTACAGAACAGCAGGCTGCGTCCCTGGAAGAGACTGCTGCCAGCATGGAGCAGCTGACGGCGACCGTGAAGCAGAACGCCGAAAACGCCCGTCAGGCGAGCCATCTGGCGCTGAGCGCGTCCGAGACCGCGCAGAAAGGCGGTAAAGTGGTGGACAACGTGGTGCAGACCATGCGCGATATCGCCGGTAGTTCGCAGAAGATTGCCGACATTATTAGCGTGATCGACGGAATTGCTTTCCAGACCAACATCCTGGCACTGAACGCGGCGGTAGAAGCGGCGCGCGCAGGCGAGCAGGGCCGTGGTTTTGCGGTGGTGGCAGGTGAAGTGCGTAACCTGGCCCAGCGTAGCGCCCAGGCAGCACGTGAAATCAAGAGCCTGATTGAAGACTCTGTGGGTCGCGTGGAAGTGGGTTCTACGCTGGTAGAAAGCGCCGGTGAAACCATGGGCGAGATCGTGAATGCGGTAACCCGCGTTACGGATATCATGGGCGAAATCGCCTCGGCTTCTGACGAGCAGAGCCGCGGTATCGACCAGGTAGGTCTGGCGGTCGCCGAGATGGATCGCGTGACCCAGCAGAACGCCTCGCTGGTGGAAGAGTCTGCCGCAGCGGCGGCGGCGCTGGAAGAGCAGGCGAGCCGCCTGACCCAGGCTGTCGCGGTGTTCCGCATTCAGCAGGAGCATATGAAAGCGCGCGAGTTCGCTTCGGCGAAAAGCGTTGCTACCCCGGTGATGTCGCGTAAAGCGGCAACCGCTGATGCGGGGGATAACTGGGAAACGTTCTGATCGTGCGTGTTGTGCCGGGTGGCGGCTTCGCCTTACCCGGCCTACGGGGAGGGGTATGTGCCGGGTGTCGGCTATGCCTTACCCGGCCTACGGTTCAGGGTTTTGTAGGCCCGGTCAGCGCAGCGCTACCGGGCGATATCAAAGCGGCAGACGCATGGCGCAGCGGGAGTCAAACGCTAAGCCGTGCGCTGTCTCATCTTCCCTTTTCTGACGCAGTTCAGGCGTGAGTTCAGTGACGTAGTCAAACCCCAGCCGCGCATAGAACGGCGCATTCCACGGTACGTCGCGGAATGTCGTCAACGTCAGCGACGACAGCCCCCCTTCGCGGGCATGGTCAGCCACAGCGTTAATGAGCTGCCGACCAATCCCCTTTCCCTGCCAGTCCAGATGCACCGAAAGTTCGACAATAAACAGCGATGTCGCGTGCGCCTCTGCGAGGATAAACCCAACGGGATGGTCGTTCGCCAGCGCCAGCCAGCTTAGCCCCCGTTCGGCATAGTTGAGATGCTCTTCAGTTGAAATCACCTCACCCCCGGCAAGCCAGGCGAGAGGGGGGATTTCACGAAAACGCTCGCCCGCCGCGCGTTCAATGGCGGGCAGGGTGGCAGCATCGTTGAAGGTGGTAGGGCGAATGTGAATGTTCATGGCGGGAAGTATAGCCTGACCCGCCGGTATTATTCTGTGCAGACCAGTACCGGCGAGTAAAAATTGCTGATAACCAGTGCATCATGCGGCGTGCGCTCTATCGCCAGGAGCCTTTTTTTCCCCTGGGTCAGGCCCGCGACGTATTTCTCAAATACGCCCGGCGGCATGGCGTCATGGCCAAAACGCTCCACTTTTTGAATAACGATCTCATACAGTTCCCCTTCCACGTGGCGCCATTTAAACATCTCCTGACGGGACACTTCCCAGTGGTTTGGGGCATTCTCCACGTTACCGTTTAGCGTGATGTACCCGGTTTTGTTGGGGTGAAACTGCATGATGACCTCCCCGTCAAACGTGAAATCGTGGCTGTCACGTTTGTCGGAGAAGGTCAGGTATCCATTGCATGCCACCGACAGCGGTGGCGTGTAGAAATACCACGCCAGTGCAGCGCCGGTAATCATCAGGTTAAGGGCCAGAATGAGCCAGATTTTTGTGTATCTCATATCACCACTCGTAATAGTAAAGCGTACGACAGGCGCTCGCTTGCCCCTGCGTGAGTGAGCATTGGGAGAGCACCAGTCGTCCCTCGTGGCCGTAGAAAAGCGTTCGCTGAATGTGCATGTAGAAAATTGAATTTTCCAGGCACGGAAGGTGACCGTCCTGCTGAAGGCTTTGCGCCAGCGCAGCCGCCCGCTCGTGAAACACATCCGCCAGCGGCGTAAAGGTATAGACCGGACAGTTCCCGATATGGGTCAGCAGATGAATGTCCTTCTGCCGGGTTTCGGGTTTGATAGCCGTTATCCAAAGGCACAGCGCAACGACCGCCAGCGTAAGCGCGCCCCAGAGCAGCCGCTCCGGTCGGGCGGGTACTGCAGTTTTCGCCGTTTCGGCGGCCGGTGTTTCTTCCTCCAGGGCTGTTACCGTGACGTCTGCGCTGAGCATAAAGCCCGTTTTGGGGACAGTGACGATAAACAGCACGTCGGGAAGCAGGCTGGCCAGCATTTTGCGCAAGATGCTGATGTACTGGTTTAACGAATTGTTAGACCCCTGGAGCCCACGCCGATCCCAGACGTCATGCAGGAAGGTCTCCCGCTCGACCACGTTCCCATGATGCTGCACCAGCAGCTTCATAATGCTATTGGCTGTGCAGGTGAGGATCTGCGCATCCTCAGGCGGCACATTGATAAGAGAAATAGAACCGTCCTCGTCGTTGTAGACGATGACGTCAGCAAGCAGGTATTTCATAAGTTGTTGTAAAACAGACAGAGATAACGAATAAAAAAGAGAAGGTTTACGCCTTGTATGCAGAGCTGGTGGCTATTTTAACGCCATTGTTACCGATAACATTGATCCAGACAGGATTTTGGTCTGTTTAATAAGTCAGCGTGATTATCACGTCATCAATAAATTCCCCTGTACCGCTCAGGGGCTGAGCGGGGACTTCCCCGTAAACGGTGAAGTTCTGGGTGCCGCCAGCGGGATGGGTGACATGCAGCGCATCGCCGCTGTGCAGATCGCCCCAGCTTTGCGTGGCACCCGCATCCTGCCAGAGCCCGTAGCGCAGGCACTGACCCTCATCGTTACACAGCTGCCGCTGATTCCCGATGGCATGGTTGCCGTTGCCCATGCCAAGCGTAAACGCTGTGCCGGCCGGACAGCGCGTGGTAAGGGTTGCGGTGGAACGCGTCGGGCGCAGCGTGGCGGTACTGTTCAGGGTGCCGAAGTTAAGCGGGGTGACGCGTTCTATGTAGCAGCCCTGGCTGATTTCGGCCTGCGCATTGGTACCGCCCTGCACCTGCTCCCCCTCCGCAGAGCCATCCGAGCAGTTTTGCAGTGCATCCTGACGGCTAGCGCTGTGCCAGGCGATGCGCAGATTCATGTTGTAGTTGTAATAGTGGTACGCCGGAAGTTGGTTTTGCCCTGCCGGGACGGTGGCGATAAGCGGAAAGCTCCCGCTGATGTTGGCATTGCTGTCGGCGGTCAGAGTCTGCTGAATGAGCTCCCCGCTGCTGACGGGACCGAGTTCCTGAGCGCGCGCGTCGCCGTTAAGCAGGCGGAAAAGCAGGGTGTACTGTTTACCCTCCGAATCTCCCGGTGAGACCATCTGAAAGGGCGGTGCGTCGATACTGCTCAGACAGACGTTGATATATTCCGTCGTGCCGTTGTTGTCAGCCTGACAGCTAAATTTAACTTCGGTGTTGGTCGACGCGGCATTGCCCGCCACGACATTGCCAAAGTTGATGACGGCAGGTGATGTTATCCAGCATGCGGCGGCCATCGCCTTCACGGACACCGCAAGCAGCAACAAGAACGGTGCTTTTAATGACACTGTTGTTCTCCAATATTCTGTATGGGTGACGCAGTACGGGGGGCCGGAAGCCTGACCCGGCACTCACCCTCACCGGTTTTTACCACCAGCTCACCTGGCAGAGGCGGGTCTTCAAGCCAGATAAAACCGTCACGCCCCACAATGGTGGCACCGCGTGGCGTTGAGACAATGCTGCCGAGCGGGAGCGGATTATGGTGGAGGTCCACCAGTCGGGCCTGAACTGTGACGGCGTGATGAACGTTAAAATCGACTTTTACCGCGCCGCCGTTGCCCGGTCTGGCCTGCATGTCGGTGACGGGGGCAATCACGTCGGCAGGCAGATCCAGCGGATTGATGCTGACTTTACTGGCGTGGTAACGCGGCAGGTCGGTCAGCAGCAGATACCCTTTCTCGTCGGTTTCGCCTGCCGGGCGGTTTTCCAGCATCACCGGCACATGTCCGACACCGTGCGTGGAGACCAGGGCCAGGCTTTGTTGGCTGTAGCGCAGCGTGTGCAGGCTGCCATCCAGCAGCGTCAGGCTACCCTCGGCTGAGGCATAGTTAGCGCCCTGCGCCATCCCGACGTGCCACTCACCTGCGTGGCCCAGATAGCCCACGTCCGCATAGGTTTCCCGGTGCTCGCCAAAGCCTCGCCCCAGCTGCCATGACCAGCCGCCGACCTGATCGTCCGGCTGATGGCGATAATCCATGCGCGGCATATCGCGGCTGGCCTGAACGGAGAGGGTATCCTCACGCCCTAACGGGATCGAAAGCATCAGCTGAACGTGGCTCGACGCATCCGTAAACGAGCGGGTGTAGCTCAGCGTGGTGGAAATGTGTGCCGGCAGCGAGGCGGACCAGGAGGCGTTGAGATAGCGTTGTTTGGTGCCCTGAATGTTTTGCTGTACCCAGCCCGCACCGAAGGTACCTGAATGGGGTATCGACTGGCTGACCCAAACGCTATCGCTGCGTCTGACGGGGAGGGTACCGCTCATGCGGGCGTTATCGGCAAATGTGGCATCGGTACGAACGGTACTGGCAGAGATCCCCGTCCCGCGACCGTTCCATTGCCAGCCAAGGCCCCACTGTTTTCCCTGACCGTAGGGGCTGTCGCTGATGGCGACATGCTGGCTGATAATCCCTGTCCCGGGCGAGATCAGCCAGTCGACCCCTGTCCCGACATTGCGCAGTTTACTCTGCTGCTCCGTGTGCAGCGCCAGCGTCAGCTGGTTATTCACCCCGTAGCGCCACCCTGCGTCGAGCATGGGCGAGGCGGCATAGTCATTGGATCGCAGGGCGTAATTTTGTCGCATCCAGCCGATATCCAGCGAGCCGCTGCTGAGTCCTTCCGCCAGCATCCCCGGCGCACCGTAGAGATCGAGCTGTACGGTACGACGCTGACCGTTGATGTCGGTAATGACCACCTGCGCCTGCCCGCTTCCGGTAAATGAGGGCAGGGTATCCAGCAGAAAATCGCCCGGCGTGACGCGCTGGCTGCTCTGCTTAAGCCCGTCGATGTACAGATCGACCGTAGAAGGCAGAACCGCCGTGTCGCTGTAACGGCTACGCGGTTCGGTGTTGAGCTGCGGATTGAGCTCAAAATTACGCGCCCAGTGCAGCCCGCCAAAGCGTACCTGTCGGCTCCAGCGGGCGCCCGTGGTGATGTTGTCGCCCAGCGCCAGGCTCGTGAGCGAGTCCGTGTTGTCCCACTGCCAGCGGGTTTCAAGGCGTGTGTGGCGGGGCCGACCTGCGCTGTTTTCCTCACCGGCATGGCTCGAAAAGCTGCTGCTGAACGTTCCGGGAAGCGCCCCGGATGCGGTGAGCGACGTTTGCGCGTTAAGCTGGCGTTTCCCCTCTGCGCCGCTGCCATAAAGCGCATACCCGAGCGTCAACACGCTGATGGGCTGCGCCTCAGGATAGCGATACTGCGGCGTCGGCCTCCCGACAGACAGATGCTGTTGGCCCTCAAGCGCCTTTGCGTCGGCGGTAATGGAGACCTGCTGAGCATGCAAATCGAGACTGACTTTCAGACCCGGCAGGGACGTCAGCGCGACCCACTCGTTGGCGTTATCCGGGGCGCGAAGCCCCAGTTTTTTGAGGTCGCGGTGGTCCATCCACAGCGCATCTCCCACTACCCGGCAGGCCCACAGATCCCCGCGCGGGTCGTGGTTCACGGTGATTGCCAGCCATTGCAGGGTATCGGCGGCGGGTTCAGTCCGGGCTGACAGCATCAGCGGTAGCCAAAACAGGAGCGCGAGAAGCAAACGGGCGCAGGGGTATCTGGCTGGCATGGTGGTCGTCATTGAGATAGGCGCGCAACGCGCTGAACGTGTGGCGCGAAGTGTGCTTAAGCGTTATAAGCGCGGTCTGTCCCGGCAGAACATAACCTGCCAGCCCTTTCAACGACCCGACGACCTGACCGGCGGCCGTCAGGGCCTGCAGGTGGCTCAGGCGGATATGGCTGTTTCCGGCGTTATAACAGCGAATCGTTCCCGGGGTGTCCGCCTGTTCGCAGCTCAGGGCATCGCGGCTGACGGGCATATTCTGGTTTCCGGCAATGAAGACAGGAATAGAGTAGCGAAGCAGAAAGTGTATCGCGTTGGGATTGGCCGCACGGGACGTTGCATCCGGTAGCTCATCAATGACCAGCCGGTAACTTTGCTCCTGTTCACGGATCCCTGGCTGCATCACGATAATGCGCACCAGCTGCTGCTGGCCCGGCGCCAGTGAGGTCATCGCCGGGCTGCTGACCACCTCGTCGGTGGCCGTTAATACATCTTTACCGTTTTGCTGGGTCCATTCGTAAACCCGTATCTGCGCATGGATGGCCGCTTTACCGCTGTTAGTGAGGTAGACCGCCGAGGCGCTTTGCCCGCTCTGGAGGTCGAGCGTCACTGGGGCCACCTGAAGCGTGGCGGCCATCGCGTAGCGTGACAGCAGCGCCAGCATCATGAACCACAGAATGAAGCAGGGGAGAAAACGACGCATGATCAATACACCAGATTCAACGTGACATCATCGCTATAGGCGCCAGCCTGCGCGGTCGTCAGGGCACCTGCGTCAATCACGCCATACAGCGTCTCTTGCTGTTCCATGCCGTTGCCGGTGTCGGTGAGTCCATCGGTGCTGGTAATTTGCGTCTGTTTGCCCTCATCGGCAAAAAGTTTCCAGGCAATCTTCTGTGCGCCCGTTTCACCGTTTTCTGGCTTCAGCCAGAAGGTGCCGTTGTCACTGCTATCGTTGCTGGTAGCAGAGAGCGTGAACGGCGTCCCGTTGGTACAGACGATATCGACCTGCGTTTTGGCCTGAATTTCGCTTGATTCGTCCGAGCCGTGGCGCGAGAAATTGAGGTCGTTGGCTTTGAGCGTGCAGGACTTCACCACCTCAAGTGAAACGTGCATCGTCGCGCTTGTGGTGCTGTCTGCGGCGATTGCAGCAGCAGGAAGCAGGAGAACGGAACAACATACAACAACAGGGATAATTCTCATGATCGTATTTCCTGACGTGAATAACAGTGCAATTACAAAGAAGAGGGGAGCGCGTCCAGCAGGCAGAGTTTTTGATGGAATTCCGCCAGGTTCTGGCAGCAAAATTTGTTCATCGCGTTACGTTTGTGGGTGTAGATCGTTTTAGGTGACTTATTAAGGATTTGCGCAATACGTATCGGGCTGAATCCTTTATGGAACAGCATGCAAACCCGCATCTCCTGACAGGTGAGCGTGGCGGTATTCTCGAAAGAGAAGCTTGTGTCGCTAAAACAGTGGCTTAGCTGCGCGAGAGACACATTGTCCGCAACCACTCTGACCCGCGCGTTGTGTAGCCAGGCGTTAATGTCGTTGACCCGGGCCGCGTCCGTCAATAACAGCCAGTTTCCCCCGACGTGCGTATTGAGCAGCAGTGTCTGCAGACGCACAAGCCCTTGTGGATTAACGTTGTTAATCCAGTACACCTCAGGACGGGGTGATACGGCTGTCGACAGGATCGAATTCAGGCCAAGCCATAAAAAAGCGTTGCTGCTCAGAACGATAACCTGATAGCCGGCATTTGCGATGAAAGGCGTCATTTTAGACCCCACAGATAACCCTGGCCGTAATCGGCCGCGCTCGCCCGGGCCAGTGCGAAATCGCCCGCCGTTTCGATGCCTTCAATAAGGACTTTACTGGCGACACGCTTACATTGACGGGTGAGATGCAGAAACTTCGCCTGCTCTGTGCGCCCGCTCCAGAAAGTATGTTTGTCAATTTTGACGCCACAGAAGCGGATCTGGCTGGCAAGCAGTTCGGGAAGAATGGCTTCACAGACATCATCAGCCCACACTTCAATTCCCCAAAGATGAAGTGTCGCAATGCAGTTCCGCAGGGCCCGGCTTTGCGTATCATCGAGTTGTACCATCGTATGGAGATCGGTCACTTCGATAGCAAGCCTCTCCGGACAGGGTGTTGCTTCTTTTAGCCTGTCGAGGAAGTCCGTTTCCAGCAGCAAATCCGATGTCGCGTTGAGATAATATTTGTCGCCCTCTTCGCAAAACATGGCATGGCGAAGCTGCGCAAAGAAAAGTTGTTTACGCTGCGTCGAAGGCATGGCGTCAAAATAGTCTTCGAGATTGACGTGGGGTTTTGCCGTGGACAATACCTCCCAGGCAATCACATGTTCACTGCGCAGTGCCCGGATGGATTCGAACTTATAGCCGGTTAGCATGATAAAAGTGTGTCACTCTCCGTCGTTACTTTAGGAGTTACACATTTTATAGAATGGTGTTTTTGCGGGATATTTATAAATAAAAATTACTTATATATGGTGTTTTTATCTGATTTATAATCAATTTATAGGTTTATTTATTTTTATAAGCACCCGGCAGGGACGCCGGGTGCTCAGGCATTAACCTTGTCTGCTGACAATTTTGATTTCGACCATGCCAATCCCGAGCTCGCGCGGTGAGTGGCCAAGAATATTTCCTTCATTGGTGGACTGCGGGTCTGGCGGCACAATCACCAGGGTATTGCTGCGCGATGGGTTGGCAAAATGCAGAGTGTGCGTGCTGACATCATTCCCAAGCGTCAGCGTCTGCTCCTCATCGCCCACGCGCACCGGCACTGGCTTATTCGCGTTAGGTCCATACGCTCTGGCTGTGATCACCAGGTCAAATTGCTCCGGCAGGGGATGGGTGTACTCAATTTTCACTTCGTTACCCAACTGCGCGTTTGACCAGCGTCCCCACGACTCCGGACGAGAGATGCCGCTAAACTGCTTCACTTCTTCAGGCGCGCCTGCCACGTTGAAGATGAAGCTGTCTGCTTTATAGCGAATGTCGTTGTCGACGATTTTCAGCATGTCGATGTTGTTCTGATAGCGTGTGGTATCAATCACCGTATCTTTAAAGGCGGTTTTGCCTTTCCACTGGGCTTTGTCCACATGCTGCACGGTTTGCTCCCCGCCAAGCTGCCCCTGAGAGACGCACCAGTCGGTCGACAGCGCCAGCGGCTGTGACCAGAGCTGACCCATTTTGTAACACCTGTCGATCCAGACAAAGTTATCGCGTGGGGCGAAATCGGCCAGCTGGAAACGCAGCGGTGCGGAATATTCACTTTCCGGTAGCGGTTCAACGCGACTGTCCGACACCCGTACCAGCAGCGGCAGACGGAAGTTACTGCCAGAGAAGGCAATCGTGTTTTTCTCCCGATCGATGGTGAAGTTTTTCATCTCTTTCGGGAAGTTCCACAGCCGGATGATGTCGGGCTTCCAGGCGAGGATTTTCTCCTTCATGTTGAGGAACACTTCCGACAGGGATTGCCCGGACAGCGTGCTGCGACCCAGGCCAATAAAGTTGTCGCCGCCCAGAATATCCAGCACGGTTGCGCCGTTATCCATGGAGTTGCGTTTGGTGGCGATCACCTCTTGTTGCGGCTGGTCGCCGCGCAGAACGAAGAACAGGTTGCTGCGATCCTGCTTGTTGAGCTGATCCCAGGCGCTGTTTTTCATCGCCAGATGGTCAGACGAGACGACGATGACGGTGTTTTTAAAATACGGCGAGGCTTTGATTTTCTCGACCAGCGCGGCGATATGCTCCTGGCTACAGGTCACGGCGCTAAAGGAGGCGTTGCTTTTGCCGTCCACGTCATAGCGTTTGCGTTTACAGGTGCGCGAGACGAAACCATCCGGATGGTGCGTATCTACCGTCAGCGCGAAGAGGGAAAAACGCTTCCCGGCGCGGGAAAGCGCCTCGAATTTCTTCCAGGTTTCGTCCAGTACCGTATCGTCATAGAAACCCCAGTCGTTGCGGTAGGTCGGGTCGGCAACCGTCGTCTTTAACTCTTCTGAGCCGTACAGGTGATCAAAACCGTGGGATTTCAGGAACACATCTTTTCCGGCAAAGCGCAGGTTTGCACCCTGCACGAAGTAGTTTTCGTAACCGGAATTTTTCAGTATATCGCCCAGGCAAATATTCTGCGGGAAGAACGTCGACATTGAGGCTGAAGCGTTACCTTCAAAAGGTGCGAACAGCGGGATACCGCACTGGGAAGCCACCATCCCGGCGATAGTGTAATCCGTGCCGGGCAACTGCATGGTGTGGCTGAAATCGAGACCTTCATCTTTCAGCGCCCCCAGGTCCGGGGTCAGGTTTGGGAACGCAGTGTTGTCGAAGTAGGTGCGCTCAAGGCTTTCACCGTAGATATAGACCAGGTTGAGTTTCGGGTTGGCGATCGTTTTCGATGGCTCTTTGTAGTACGCCACAAAGTCTGGATCGCCGTCACGCGACTGAGATTTCACCAGTTCGGTGATCTGATGAAACGCCGGGCTGGCGTCGACGGAGGCTAACGCCAGGAAAAGCGCCAGCAGGCTGTAACCATGATGGTGAGGAAGATGACGACGGCGACGCAGCACCCAGGCGAGTGCGCCAAAAATGGTTACCAGCGCCACAACCAGGCCCAGCCCCGGAAGAATGTACTTGCCCACTCCCGCGCCCGTCAGGCTGTTCGTCAGGGTATAAAGTACCGCATCGTTGATCCCGTCACCGGTGAAGTAATCGCTGGCGTATAAGGTAATGTTTAAAATAATAAAAAAGCCGAGTACGACCAGTGTGGCGATAAACCACCAGGTGTTACGGCCGGCTTTCCAGGCATAAACGCCCACAGAAGCCAGAAAAAGGACAAGAGACATGAATTCTGACAACAGCATATCCTCATGACGCCAGGTGCTTCGCTGGCTAACTGTTTATTTTTTGGGTTATACAATGTAATGGCGATGTCGTTTAGCTGCAATTTTAGTGTCACGAAAGTGTGCTGTTGTTAGGATTTGGTTTAGAAAATCGTTTTTATGAAGAAGGTCGCATCCTGACAAACGGACGCTGAGACGGTGGCAGGTTGGAAAAACGCTCGTTTCACGCCGCGATGCAAGACTATCGCATTAAACGCGGCGTGTTGTGGCAGAAAATGGGGGAAATCAGGAGATGAAATTAACGCCTTGTTTCAACACCAGATCGCAGGCTTTGGTTTTCACCTGTTTCGCCAGAGAAGAGTTGCCAAGGGTGCTCAGGTTAAGTTGCTGACCGTTTTGTGCGTTAAGCAGACCCTGAATGCCATCCATATAGCTGGTATCCGCTTTTTGCTCCTGAGTATCGAGACCCAGTTTACCCAGTACCTGGTTTTTCACGTTTTGCGCGTCGGTCACCGAGGCCAGCTTTTGCTTCGCGCAATATTCCAGAATCCCCGCCGCGTTGTTCATCGTGCCCGCGCTCAGGCTTTGGGAGCTGTTGCTTAGCAGGCTGGTGAGGGAAGAGGCGGAGAGCCCACCCTGAGTGCTGCTGCTCTCTTTGGTCAGCTCGTTTGCTGCGCTTGAGAGGGACTCCTGCCAGGACGCCGCTTGCGCTGCGCCGGTAACCAGCAGCGCGCCTAAAAAGGTGCTGATAAGGATCTGTTTTTTCATAATGGCTTTCTCAAAAATGTCCGTTTTGGGCCGGAAGGGGTTCCAGTATATACCTGTGTCCCGCTGGCGATTCCTGGAACTGTCTTAATACTCTTTGCCGGTAACGCGGCTGCGGTAACTGTCCCAGTCGAAGATGACATACAGACTGTTACCCAGCTTCATACGGTCCATGACGCGTTCGCCCAGTAAGCGGGTCATCTCGTCGATGTTGTGGTTTGTGAGCATGCCGGTGGGGCGTTTGGAGGAAGAACGGCGATCGACAATCTGATTGATGATGACCTTTTCATAACGGGATTCCGTCTGAACGCCAATCTCGTCGATGACCAGTAAATCGACATTACTCAGATCGTTAAGCAGCTGTTCTTCGCTGGTTTCGCGGTTGCTAAAGGTGTCTTTCATGGCGGACATGATATCGGCCACGGTGATAATGAGCACCGATTTACCGCGCAGAAGCAGTTCGTTACAGATGGCCGCGGCAAGATGGTTCTTCCCGGTGCCCGGTTTACCGCTAAAAATGAAGCTGGCGATATTACCGTCAAATTCATCCACGTACTGACGTGCGGCGGCGAGCGCGTTCATCTGCCCGCTGGTTTCAACTTTATAGTTATCAAACGAGCAGTTCTGATGCAGAGGGCGAATACCGGAGCGGTTAAACGTGCGCTGCATTTTCATCGCCCGGTTTTCGCGGGCGAGCGCGGCGGCACGGATTTTTCCTTGCTCTTTTTGCCACGCCAGCAGTTCTTCCCCCGTCGTGAAAGCGGGCTTCACGTTGGCTGGCATCATTTTTTGCAGACGTTTCATCAGGTCACCGACGTTCTTCATTTCGCACCTCGGAATCCACTGGGGATCTGTTTATCCGGTTCTGAAAACGCGTTGATATCGCGTTTTGGCTGGCCGTTATTGCTGGCGCGGGTTATCTGCAGATGACGCGCGAGCTTTTGCTGCCACTGAATATGGGTGAAAACTTTACCCTCTGCCTGCCACCAGGCCGTAAAGGCGGCGAGCTCTTCCGCGGTGGCCGGTTGGGTTAACGCAATGCCCCACAGCGCGGCCTGCCGTTGAAAATCGGCGTCGGGCTGCCAGCCCGCATACAGGGCAAATTTGCCCATCGGAACGGTCACCGGGGCGTTAACCGGTTCATCAAACAACTGGTTATCCAGCGTGACATCGCTCGCCGGGCGGGACAATTGCGCTTCAGTCTCCAGAAGCTGTGCCAGACGTTCCGGCGTGATTGCGTAAAACGCCGGCGCGTTGTCGGCAAAAACCGCAACCGTGCCGCCTTCGGCGTGAGTCAACACACCGCGTGGGTCGCGCATAAAGGCATCAATGCCAGCAATGCTGGTGGTCAGAATTCTGGAGGACATAACGCTTACTCTACTGATAACGACGGGCGTGATAAGGGCTTATGGTAGCACAGAGAGGGGGAAGGGAAGGAGGGGATTTCCCCGGTGGCGCTGCGCGTACCGGGGCTACAGTCATAGACCTGATAAGCACAGCGCCATCAGGCATTTATCACGCGATGATATTCAGGGTCACATCGATGTTGCCGCGGGTCGCGTTAGAGTAAGGGCAAACAATGTGCGCCGCATCGACCAGTTTTTTGGCTTCCGCCGGATCCATCCCTTCAACGTGGATGTTCAGTTTTGCTTCGATACCAAAACCGGTTGGCAACGGACCAATACCCACTTCGCCTTCAATAAAGGCTTCTTTAGGCAGGGCAAATTTGTCGCGAGCCGCGACAAACTTCATTGCGCCCAGGAAGCAGGCGGAGTAGCCAGCAGCAAACAGCTGCTCAGGGTTAGTCACTTCACCCCCCATGCCGCCCATCTCTTTTGGCACGCCCAGTTTGACATCCAGAACGCCATCGGAAGAGGTCGCGCGGCCGTCACGGCCCCCGGTGGCTTTTGCTTTGGCGGTATAAACAACTTTTTCTAAAGACATGGCAGGTTCCTCATCTTACTTTTATGTGTGCTATTAAATAGCGTGCGATATACATGGGTAAATAAATACGCGTAAAGTATAGCGTCACGCGCGTTGAATCTGTTGTCGCAAAACTTCCAGCTGCTGCTTGAGCGACAGCATGGTCTCGGTATCACACTGTGCCGCGCATCCCACCGCATGAGGGATCCCTGCGGCCTGCTGCTGTAGGTGACGTCCTGCATCAGTCAGGGTGACAGCGACCTGACGTTCGTCTTTACGCGAGCGGTGACGGTTGATGAGACCGGCGCTTTCCAGACGCTTCAGCAGCGGCGTCAGCGTTGCGGAATCAAGGAACAGCCGTTCACCGATGTCTGATACCGTCACGTCATCCTGCTCCCACAGCACCAGCATCACCAGATATTGCGGGTAAGTCAGGTTTAGCGGTGCCAGCAACTGCCGGTACAGCTTGTTAAGCGCCAGATTTGCCGAATAGAGGGCAAAGCAGAGCTGGTTATCCAGCAGGAGCGCAGCGGTCGTGTCGTTCGTTTTCGCGTTCATGAGATGAATATAGATAGCGTACGATTTAATTGCAAGCAATTTTATGGGCAGGTATATCGCAGCGCCACCTGAACGGCCATTTTACGGTAGTGCTGGCGCTGAGCCCGCTCGTCGGCACCCTCTTCAAACAGCAGGGTGAAGGTGTAGCTGTTGGCGACGTAGTGAAAGCTGAAGCTGCTTATCAGGCGGTGGAGATCGCGGGCGTCAACCGTCTGGCTGAACAGCAGTTTCTCTTTGCCGCGACGCAGGATCTCTTCCAGCAGGTCGAGCGCGCTGCGGTTAACCTGGCGCAGATAATTCGACTGCTGCATAAAGCGGCCACGCTGCATGTTTTCCATGCAAATGATACGGATGTAATCCGGATGGTCAGCATGATAGTCAAAGGTGGTTTCAACCAGGTGGACCAGCGCTTCGACGGGGGGCATATCCGCCAGGCTAAGCGCTTTTTCGCTGGCGCGAATTTCGGTGTAAACGTGTTCCAGCACCAGCAGATAAAGATTTTCTTTATTCTTAAAATGGTAAACCACCATGCGTTTGGTGGTGCCCGCTTTCTCCGCGATCTGCTCCATGCGGGCGCCGTTCAGTCCGTATTCGGCAAACAGCGCAATAGCGCTCTGAAAAATTTTCTCTTTCAGGCTGGACTCTTCGTTGTGCTCGGGGTGTTCGCTGCCAGGGTTAGCCACATCCTTTCCTTATTTTCACCAAACGGACCAGAAAGATTATCTCCACGGCAACGAAATAACACAAATATCAAACGCGCGGGCGTTTGCGGTACAGCCACAACCCGGGGATCGACAGCCCGATAGAGAGCGCACCGACAATGGACGACGCTTTAAGAAAGTTGCTCAGAAGAAGGATCATCTGCGGCTCGGTGTAGCCAAAATGGCTGATTTTCACCGCTGAAATCATTGCCGTATACGCCGATATGCCAGGAAACATCGGGATCACGGCGGCGACGGTGAAGACTTTAGGATGCGCCAGATACCAGCGCGACCATTGAATGCCGATGCTACCGACCAGCATAGAGGCCATAAATGTCGACCATTCGATATTAAAACCCGCCGCCATCATGGCCATTCGCGAGCCGTGACCAATCGCCCCCAACAGCGCACACCACGGCAGAGCACGTTGCGGAACGTTAAAGACCATCGCAAAGCCGACGGCAGGAATGGCGGCCAGGATCATATCCTGTGCCAGTGCCAGCAGAAAATCTATCACGCCCATCCGCGTAACCCCCAGAGAGTCATAGCCATGACCACGCCGATACAGGTTGCCAGCGTCAGCAGGCTGGCGATGGCCCAGCGTGCCAGACCGGTATTAATGTGCCCTTTAAACATATCGGCGACGGCGTTGATTAACGGAAAGCCCGGCACCAGCAAAAGCACGCTGGCCGCCATGGCAATCGTCGGGGTGTTGGCGAGCTGCGGCAGGCGCAGCAGCAGGCCTGAAACGGTAGTGGCGACAAACGCGGTAATGCAGAAATTAATTTGCGGGTGCAACTGCCGATGGGTCAGCAACTGGCGTACATACATGGCGATACTGCTGGCGAAAAAGGTGACCAGTGCGCCATCCCAGCCGCCTTTATTGAGCTTACAGAAACAGGCGCATGAGAGCCCGACCATCAGCACGACAAGCCAGCGCGGATAACGTAACGGTTTGATTTGGTTGAACCGTTTTTCAATCTCTTTGAGATCGAGAAGCTTATGCTCCGCAAGGATGACGATATGCTGCACTTCGGTCACAACGTGCATGTTAATGCCACGGTCCTGGTTTTTACGGGTGGAGGTCAGGCACTGACCGTCCTTGATCGTGGTCAGCACAATGGCGTTGGAAGAGATGGCGCTTTCCACGCTGTCCATCCCCAGCGCCAGCCCCAGCCGGGTTGAAAGTTCCTCAACCAGCGCGCTTTCCGCGCCGTGCTGGAGCAGAAAAAGACCGCACTGAATACAGAGCCGCGTGATAGCACGCTGCGTTGACCATTCTGCCTGCATGTCGTGTCCTGAAGAGAAGGTGAAGAGTAGCCGCGTGGCCCGTAGTGCCTACTTTTAGCACAAAATGCAGTGGCAGTTGCTGTGGGTCAGATCAAGGTTTATGCAAACAGTTGCAGCCTGGCTGACGAAAGACGTTGGGATTAATTTATCAATTCGGTGAATTATTGGTTTGGAAATATAGAATATTTGTATTTAGTTATTCTAATTTTATATTGTCGATATTTTAATGATTGTCGAATTAAATTTATTGTCGCTTTGTGAGATATTAGTGCAGTTTTAGGCATTTCTTAAACTTAAAACATTTCTCATCTTCTGCTTGTATTAATCAGTTTTACACTCAGGGACGAAAATACGTATAACTTGATGCGTTTTAACGTTACTTATCAAATGAAAATGGACACGGAGGGTCTATGTTGTCATTGCACGGTAAGCATGGCGTTGTCATTAGCCGGATACCCGTAATGCAAAATGGGTTAGGGGATGTGGTGACACGTCATTTTCCCGATTTTGAATTGACCTATTGCCGCTCACTGCAGGAGTTAACCCTGCTTCAGTTACGCCGCGCAGATGCGATTATTGCCGATGTTTCAGGCGAATACAGGAACCCGCGGGGTGCGCTCGAAGAGTATTACCGCTTATTGAATCAGTACAGGGATATCCACTGGATCTTTTTGGTTTCCCGGCCATTTTATCCTATTGCCGTTGAGCTGCTTATGCGCCCGGAAACCACGTTGCTTTCTGATATGGAACCTATCGAAGGTGTCGTGAACGCTATCCGGGCAGGAAGTGAACGCGCAGAGCGGATTAGCCAGACGTTATTAACTCCCGAATCTCAGGAAGGCGAAGAGGAAGACGAACACGTCATTGCGCTTACAAATTCTGAGCGCAAGGTACTTCGTCTGTTAGGTAAAGGGTGGGGGATTAACCAAATCGCTACGTTGCTTAAGAAGAGCAATAAAACGATCAGTGCGCAGAAAAACAGTGCGATGCGAAGGCTGTCATTACGGAGTAATGCCGATATGTACGCCTGGATCAACAGTACACAGGGAATGAGAGAGCTGAATCTCATGTCAGCCTATGGAGAGTTCGAGGAATGGAAAAAACCGATTCAACACGACATATCGCCATCATCGAAAATTGCACGATGAGTGCCATTGGGCTGCAGCATCTTTTTGCGCAGTCCGAACTCAGTCAATATCAGCTGCACCTGTTCAATGATTTCGATGGCTTTAAGAAGGCGCTTTATCACGTTAATTTTTTCTCGCTGATCTATTCCCTTTCCGATGCGCGAGAAGCACGTCGCAACTGCCTGGCACACCTGAGGGATCTCGCGTTTACGCATAGCCATATTCAGCGCATTATACTGGTATCTGATGAGATGGAGGCGCGGCTGATTAGCCATCTTTCCCCTTCTCGTCTTCATGGTGTGGTCAGTAAATCAGTGACGCTTGAACACCTGCGGAAAGAATTCATGGTGCTGTTGAGCGAAACGCTGCGCATAAACGACAATATGCTTAATCACTGGTACTGCAGCCAGAACCGGATGTTAAGCCCGACGGAGAGGGCAATATTGCGTTATATGTCGTGCGGCTATTCCATCCCTGAAATCGCGGCGCAGCTTAAGCGCAATATCAAGACTATCCGCGCACATAAGTTTAATGCGATGGTGAAGCTGGGGGTGAATTCTGACGTCGGGTTGCTCGATGCCGCGGATATTCTTACGCATTTGCCGGTAAGAGAAACGCGTAGTGTGGGGTTAAACAAACCGACATTTTTGTAACCTGCCTTTTGCGCCAGAGATCTTCTGGCGCATCAATCAGATGCACACATCGACCCACTTTGCGGATGTCAGCTCTGCCATTCTGTCCGGAGAAATACGCACAGCACTATGGATTGCGCCAGCGGCAGGAAGCACTTCCGCGTACTGTTTTAGAGAGATATCACAGTAAACCGCGAGCGGGTTTTCCAGCCCGAACGGGCAGACGCCGCCAACGGGATGGCCCGTCACGGTGACCACTTCATCACTGCTGAGCATGCGCGCTTTTGCGCCAAAGGTGTCTTTCAGTTTTTTGTTATCCAGACGCGCATCACCCTTCGCAACGACCAGTATCACCTCATTTTTAACCTTCAAAGATAAGGTTTTGGCGATTTGTCCCGGTTCCACACGATGGGCGGCAGCAGCCAGCGCAACGGTAGCCGTACTCTGGCTAAGTTCTATAACTTCTATCTCCGGCGCGTTGTCGGCAAAAAACTGCTGTACGGACTGCAAACTCATTATTTCCTCCTGACAAATAACCTGCGTAATCTGTCATAAGAATTTATGCTCTGTAAATATCTCTTAAGTAACAAATATCCCGGATGGCTGATTTCTGGATCCCCTTCACAATCACAGAAACCGGTTACAGTAACCGGTTGCAGAGCGTGATGCGTAGATTAATACTGAGTATGTAACGTCCCTGTATCCAATAATAAGAGCCAATTATGAAACCATTTCGTCTGAGCAGTACCGCGGGTACACAAGCCAGCAAGGTTGTGAAGCTGAGTTATGGAACAACGTGCGGCGCGAGCGCGTCCGTTATAAACGTCTGACAGGAGAGCTGCCATGTCTGCCAACCATGCTGCGTTTAATCTGATATTCCGTTTCGTTGAAAATTACGTTAGCCCGATTGCCGGGCGCATCTCTTCTCAACGTCATGTGATGGCTATCCGTGATGGCTTCATCTCCGCGATGCCGTTTATGATTGTGGGTTCATTTTTATTAGTGTTCGCTTACCCGCCGTTTTCGCCTGATACCACCTGGAGTTTCGCACGCGCCTGGCTGGATATGGCGAAACAATTTGAAGGCCAGATCCTCACGCCGTTTGATATGACGATGGGGATTATGTCCATTTATATTTGCGCGGCCATTGCCTATAACCTGGGCAAACACTATGTCAAAACGCACCAGCTCGATCCGTTTATGTGTGCCATGCTGTCGCTCATGGCATTTTTGCTGGTCGCGGCACCGAAAACCAAAGGCACACTTCCTGTCGATAGCCTCGGTGGAACCGGTATTTTCACCGCCATTCTGGTCGCGATTTACTGCGTTGAGATGATGCGTTTCCTCAAGGCGCATAACATCGGTATTCGCCTGCCAGACCAGGTACCGCCGATGATCAAAAACTCCTTTGACCTGCTGATCCCGGTGCTGGTGGTGGTGTTAACGCTCTATCCGCTGAGCCTGGTGATTCAGTCTCAGTTTGACATGCTGATCCCGCAGGCGATTATGTCGATCTTTAAACCCCTGGTTTCCGCGGCAGACTCACTGCCTGCGATTCTGCTGGCGGTACTGATTGGGCATTTGCTGTGGTTCGCCGGGATCCACGGCGCGGCCATTGTCTCCGGGATGCTGCAGATGTTCTGGCTGACAAACCTTGGGGCCAACCAGACCGCACTGGCCGCCGGTCAGCCTTTGCCACATATTTTTATGGAAGCCTTCTGGACGTTCTTCATCGTGATCGGTGGGTCGGGTGCGACGATGGGGCTGGTGATTTGCTATCTGCGTAGCCGCTCGGCGCATTTACGTTCTATCGGGCGTTTGAGCGTGGTGCCCAGCTTCTTTAACATCAACGAACCCGTTATCTTCGGCACGCCGATTGTGATGAATCCGGTGTTCTTTATACCGTTCCTGCTGGCCCCCATGGTTAACGCCGTCCTGGCCTGGGCCGCGATGACCTTTGATTTGATTGGCCGCGTCATTTCCGTCGTACCCTGGACAGCACCGGCGCCGATAGGCGCAGCATGGGCCCTGGGCTGGGATTTCCGTGCAGCTATTCTGGTTGTCGTTCTGGCCTGCGTATCGGCCATCATCTACTACCCGTTCTTTAAAGTTTACGAGAAACAACTGCTGGAGCAGGAAGCTGAAGAAGCGCAGCGTAATGCGGAAGAGGATAATCAGCAGGTGGCCTAGGTAAAAGCAAAACGGCAACTTTCAGGTTGCCGTTTTTAGTGTTTGTTCCCTCTCCCCGTGGGAGAGGGGCAGGGTGAGGGCATCAGGCCGCACCCAATTACTTCAGCGTACAATCCCCGCACTGCTTAACGTCCGGCAGGCGATAGCGCTGGCAGCAGGTGCGGCGCACCAGGAGTCCGTCACGGAGTACAACGGTACGAAAGAGCGGGTTATCGCGGCCGTCTGAAAGCTGTTTTGCAAAGAAACAGGACTGACGCAGTGCATCAACGTTCTCATCACCAAGCAGCGGTTTCATTTCCGTTAAATACCAGTGGATTAAATATCCGGTATTACTCCAGATAAGCTTTCCGTTGATCTCCCCCGTCGCTTCAAGCGCATCCACCACCGGGATCAAGGCCTGAATGACAAGTTGCTCCAGTCGTTCCTGGGCAGAGAGGTGTGCCGCGTTCAGGTCCTCGTGCAGATCGATCCAGAAACAGGCCGCTCGACCGGTTTCGTGGAACTCGACATGGAAATGTTCCGGGGAGAGCGCCAGCATGCTTTTCTGGGTTAACACCGCCAGCATGAGCGGAGGTACCATCAGCCCGATATACCATTGCGCCCACAGGGAAAGCAAAGGCTTATTTTCTCGCGTCAGGGCTGGCTGATTGCGATAGATATGGTCGGAATAGGTGGCAAGCAGCGACTGAAGCGTAGAGGGTTGTCGCCACTCCGCGAGGGTCATGGCGTGGTGCGGGGGCGCTTCATCAAGCCGGATAAAGTCCAGCAGGTGAGCGCGTGTTTCCGCAATCTTATCCCGTATGGCATCCGCAAGCGACGCATTCCCGTTGGTGAGGGGCGCTCGCCAGAGAAGGGGTTCAACAATGTGTGCGGTATGCGTAGCCATAGTTGAGATAGGAATCTAAATGATAATGATTGCCAATCCTAACTATTGCTTATACCAATGGCAAGACTTTTGTCCTGATTCAACGCCGACCCGTCTACGCGGTTTGCAGCTCTTCGCTCAGAAGAATGTTGTTACGTCCCAGATGCTTTGCTTCATAGAGCGCTCTGTCTGCTCTCTCCAGCGCGCCTTCGACATCTTCATTTTCAAAAATGGCAATACCGATGCTGATGGTGACATTGGTGGCGACGCTTTCGTTGAAGAGATGCGGGATTTTCAAATCGTAGACTTTCTGCCGGATCCGTTCTGCCGTATGACGGGCGTGTTCAAGTGAAATATTCGTCAGCAGCACCATAAACTCTTCCCCGCCGAAACGCGCCACAATGTCACGCGAACGCACGGCGTCGCGGATTGCTGCAGAAACACGTTTTAGGGCCTGGTCACCCATCATATGGCCGTAGTGGTCGTTATAGGCTTTGAAGTGGTCGATATCCATCAGCAGAACAAAGTGTTCACCGTTTTCCACCGCTGGCAGGTTCTCCAGGCGGCTCTGAAGGCCGCGCCGATTATAGAGGCCGGTAAGCGGATCCATCATACTGAGATCGGTAAGGGTCTCCCGTTCTTCCAGCAGCCGGGAAAGCAGTTCCTGCGCAAAGCGATCGTTGCGTCTTTGCAAAATGTTATGAATAGCGATGGCCACCACAGGAAGTGCGAAAGAATAGGTCATTCTCAGCCACATCTCTGGATCGCTTAACCACAGACAGACAATAAACGCGGGGAGTGAATGCAGAGTAAATGCTTTGATATTACTGGCGAATGCCAGCGTTCCGATAAAAAGCACCGTTAATAGGGCGATTAACAAATACGTCGCCTGGTTATGGGTAATTAGCGAAAATTTCGAATCAATTTGCCATGCCCACAAAATACCGAAGATCCCTGAAACAACAGGAATATTTATCTTTCGCGCACACTTTTTCCAGTGCCAGACGAACAGGCCGGTGCTGATGGAAAAAATAGCAATCAGCGGGGCGGAAAACACGCGCACGGAATAGAGCGGATTTGTTACCGAGAACACCGCTGAGGTTGCATTCAGAAATAAAAATAAACGTAACGATAATTGATATTTTCGTTGAACCAAAGACCGCCAGGATTGTGATGTCATAGTCGTGCGTTTTTATTAAAATTTAATTAAAACAGATAAATAGGCGTTGTTTCGCAATAAAATATGCAAAAAACTCAAAGAGTAATTATAAGAAAAACTTTATGTGTAGTTAACAGGTGAGCAATTTATCACCTTAGGCTATTCCTGTCATTCTACATAGCGGTAAAGGTCGAACTTTTTTGATTGTCTGCGCTGACAAATGATAATCTTTATCATATGATATTATTTATCATTATCGTTATGAAAGGGCGATGCATGTTGAACAGGGTGCTGGGAAGTGCATGGGGGGTACTGCTGCCGGGCGTCGTGCTTGGCGGTTTGATGTTCGCCGATCTCTCCATTGATGTCTGGAAGACCATTCTTGTGTCGGGATTGCTGGTGACTTCATGCATGATCTGGCATAAGCAACTACGTCACTTTGTTTTACTGCCATCCGGTATGGCACTGATCGGTGGAATTCTGGTAATACTGATGAGTTTGAAATAACAGGGAAAAATAAGAGGTACAACAGAAGGGATGCAAGATAATTGGTGCGAGGGGGGGGACTCGAACCCCCACATCCGTAAGGACACTAACACCTGAAGCTAGCGCGTCTACCAATTCCGCCACCTTCGCACAGTTATCTTACTGGTTTGATATCGCCTCGTTGGTGCGAGGGGGGGGACTCGAACCCCCACATCCTAAGGACACTAACACCTGAAGCTAGCGCGTCTACCAATTCCGCCACCTTCGCCCAGTGCGAGCAATATCAACGTGATTTATGGTGCGAGGGGGGGGACTCGAACCCCCACATCCGTAAGGACACTAACACCTGAAGCTAGCGCGTCTACCAATTCCGCCACCTTCGCATACCATCGATACTGTAAAAGTATCGTAACCACGGAGGCGCATTCTAGATGTTTTCAGCTTTACGTCAACAGAAAAGTGCGCACGATTTATTGATCGCTGCAAAAATGGTCGGGAGCGAGGTGCCTGTTTGCCGGATAGCGCGTGCGCTTATCTGGCAAACAGAACGGGAGATTACTTTTTGGCCTGACGCGTCATCACGGTGCGATACACCTTAAAGCGGCCGGTCTGGGCGATCACTTCGTGGAAGCCAAAGGTTTCATCCAGCACTTTCGGATACGCCAGGAAGGCGTTCGCGACGATACGCAGTTCACCGCCGCTGTTGAGGTGACGGGTCGCACCACGAATCAGCGCTTGCGCCGCTTCGAGGCTGGTCTCCATACCGTCGTGGAACGGCGGGTTAGAGATGATCATGTCAAAGCGGCCGGTCACGTCAGAGAAGACGTTGCTGGCAATAACATCGCCTTCAATGCCGTTTGCCGCAAGCGTTGCACGGCTGGCTTCTACCGCCGGGGCGCTCACATCACACAGGGTTAAACGGACTTTAGGCGAATGGCTGGCAAGCACCGTTGAAAGTACGCCCGCGCCGCAGCCCACGTCCAGCACTTTGCCTTTGGTGTGTGGTGTCAGGGTAGAAAGCAGCAGCTTGCTGCCGGTATCCAGCGCATCACGGCTGAACACGCCCGGCAGGGTTTTGATGGTCAGGCCGTCAAGCTGATACTCGTCCCAGTAGGTGTTAGCATCGAATTCTGTCTGTTTTTCCAGACGACCATGGTACAGACCGCAGCGACGCGCGCTGTCGACTTTATTCAGTGGCGCATAGCCTTCCAGCATCTGTTCAGCACTGCGCACGCCGCTGCGGTTCTCACCGACAACGAAAATGTCGCAACCCACCGGCAGCAGGGAGAGCAGGTTCATCAGCTGGAACTGGGCTTCCGGCTTGTTCTTCGGCCAGTAGTAGATCAGCGTATCGCAGTCAGCAATATCGCGCTGCTCCGCCACCAGGCTAAAGCGCGCGCGCTCGCCCATCTGTCGGCTCAGGACCTGCCAGTGGTGGTAGTATTGGGTATGGGCACGGCTTTCAGCACAGTCGAAACGCGCAGGCAGGTCATCCTGCATATCTCCGGCAAACAGAATACGGCTTTCTTCGAAATCATCACTGTGACGCAGCAAGACTTCACTTGCCGGGGTAAATGCAGACATGAATTGTTCCTCAATAAACTCAGGCGGGGATTATAGTAGGTAGATGGCGCACTTTCGACACATTTGCTATATTTGCGCGCCTGAGAGACAGGAGTTTTCGCTATGACATCCCGACGAGACTGGCAGTTGCAGCAGCTGGGCATCACCCAGTGGGCCTTGCGTCGCCCGACGGCGTTGCAGGGCGAAATCGCTATCTCCATCCCGGCGCACGTCAGGCTGGTGATGGTGGCGGAAGAACTGCCTGCCCTGAATGAACCCCTGATTGGTGATGTCCTTCGCAGCCTGAAGCTGACTTCCGACCAGGTTTTACAGCTGACGCCGGAACGGGTGGCAATGCTTCCTCCTGAGAGTCGGTGTAACAGCTGGCGCATCGGAGAGACGACCGACATCTCTCTTCAGGGGAGTCAGATCTGCTCGCCAGCGCTGGACGAACTGAAAGCCAACCCAAAAGCGCGCAGCGCGCTATGGCAACAAATCTGCGAATATGAACACGATTTCTTCCCTCACGACGCCTGACCTGACCACCGCGTTCGCGATTGAAACACGCGCCCACGCGTTTCCGTGGAGCGAAAAAACGTTCGCCAGCAACCAGGGCGATCGGTACCTCAACTACCGGCTGGACGTTGACGGCACTTTGGCGGCGTTTGCCATAACGCAGGTCGTCCTTGATGAGGCGACGCTGTTTAACATCGCGGTTGACCCTGCGTTTCAGCGCCGGGGACTGGGAAGAGAACTGCTTGAGCATCTCATTCGTGAGCTCGAAACCCGTGACGTTTTTACCCTCTGGCTGGAGGTGCGCGCGTCGAATGTCGCCGCCATCGCGCTCTATGAAAGCTTAGGCTTTAACGAGGCGACAATCCGCCGTAACTACTACCCCACCGCAGAGGGACGTGAAGACGCCATTATTATGGCTCTGCCAATTGGATAACAAAGATAAGGTTGTAACGATGAAATGGGACTGGATTTTCTTTGATGCCGACGAAACGCTATTTACCTTTGACGCGTTCGGCGGCCTACAGCGGATGTTTCTCGACTATAGCGTGACCTTCACCGCTGAAGATTTTCAGGACTATCAGGCGGTGAACAAGCCGCTGTGGGTGGATTATCAGAACGGCGCCATCACCGCGTTACAACTCCAGCACCAGCGTTTTGACGCGTGGGCGGAACGCTTAAACGTCAGTCCGGGCTCGCTGAACGAAGCTTTTCTCAATGCGATGGCAGAGATTTGCTCCCCACTGCCGGGCGCGGTTTCCCTGCTGGATTCTCTCAAAGGTAAAGCGAAGCTTGGGATCATCACCAACGGCTTTACCGCGCTGCAGCAGATCCGCCTTGAACGCACCGGCCTGCGCGATCATTTTGACGCGCTGGTGATCTCCGAAGAGGTGGGTGTGCCGAAGCCGGATCCGCGAATTTTTGATTATGCCCTGGCGCAAGCCGGAAATCCTGACCGCGACCGCGTGCTGATGGTAGGGGATACCGCAGAGTCTGATATTCTGGGGGGTATGAACTCCGGTCTGTCGACTGTCTGGCTGAATGCGCATGGCCGCGTGAAGCCTGAAGGCATTGAGCCGACCTGGACCGTCACGTCGTTGAACGAACTGGAGCAACTCCTGTGTAAACAATGATTGCCTGCCCCCCATTGATGGGTAAAATAGCCGCAATTTTGTATTCCATGACGCGTGGCGTGCTGCCGCGCTTATAAAAGAAGATTTAATTATGACGTTGTCTCCTTATCTGCAAGAGGTGGCCAAGCGCCGTACTTTTGCCATTATCTCGCACCCGGATGCCGGTAAAACGACCATCACCGAGAAGGTGTTGCTGTTCGGACAGGCGATCCAGACTGCGGGTACCGTTAAAGGCCGTGGCTCCAGCCAGCATGCGAAATCAGACTGGATGGAGATGGAAAAGCAGCGTGGTATTTCGATTACCACCTCCGTGATGCAGTTCCCGTATCACGACTGCCTGGTGAACCTGCTGGACACCCCGGGCCACGAAGACTTCTCCGAAGATACCTACCGTACACTGACGGCAGTGGACTGCTGCCTGATGGTGATCGACGCCGCGAAAGGGGTAGAAGATCGTACCCGTAAGCTGATGGAAGTTACCCGTCTGCGCGATACGCCGATCCTCACCTTTATGAACAAACTCGACCGTGACATCCGTGACCCGATGGAGTTAATGGATGAAGTGGAAAACGAGCTGAAGATCGCCTGTGCGCCAATCACCTGGCCTATTGGCTGCGGTAAGCTGTTTAAAGGGGTGTATCACCTCTATAAAGACGAAACTTACCTGTATCAAACCGGTAAAGGCCACACCATTCAGGAAGTGCGCATTGTGAAAGGTCTGGACAACCCGGATCTGGACGCCGCGGTCGGTGAAGAGCTTGCCGCGCAGCTGCGCGATGAGCTGGAGCTGGTGAAAGGTGCCTCGCATGAGTTCGACAAAGAACTGTTCCTGAGCGGTGAAATTACCCCGGTGTTCTTTGGTACCGCGCTCGGTAACTTTGGCGTAGACCATATGCTCGACGGTCTGGTGGAGTGGGCGCCACAGCCGATGCCACGCAAAACCGATACCCGTGAAGTGGAAGCGAAAGAAGAGAAATTCACCGGCTTCGTCTTCAAGATTCAGGCTAACATGGACCCGAAACACCGTGACCGCGTCGCCTTTATGCGCGTAGTGTCCGGTAAGTATGAAAAGGGCATGAAGCTGCGCCAGGTGCGTATTGGTAAAGATGTGGTGATCTCCGACGCGCTGACCTTTATGGCGGGTGACCGCTCGCACGTTGAAGAAGCGTATCCGGGTGACATCATCGGTCTGCACAACCACGGTACGATCCAGATCGGCGATACGTTCACTCAGGGTGAAATGATGAAGTTCACGGGTATCCCGAACTTCGCCCCTGAGCTGTTCCGTCGTATTCGCCTGCGCGATCCACTGAAGCAGAAACAGCTGCTGAAAGGTCTGGTTCAGCTCTCTGAAGAGGGGGCGGTGCAGGTCTTCCGTCCTATCGCCAACAACGATCTGATCGTCGGTGCGGTCGGCGTACTGCAGTTCGACGTTGTCGTTGCGCGTCTGAAAAGCGAATACAACGTGGAAGCGATTTACGAATCGGTGAACGTGGCGACGGCGCGCTGGGTTGAGTGTTCTGACGTGAAGAAATTCGAAGAATTTAAGCGTAAGAACGAAGTACAACTGGCGCTGGATGGCGGCGATAACCTGACCTATATTGCCCCAACCATGGTGAACCTGAACCTGACGCAGGAGCGTTATCCTGACGTTCAGTTCCGCAAAACGCGCGAACACTAATTCCCTCTCAGAGCACGGCACTCGCCGTGCTCTTCTTTATTTCCTGTCTTATTAGTCCCTTGCGGAATGTTCTTAATTCACTGCGTTTTCACGTATTTTGCCTATTTTTTGCCCAAATCTGAAAGCGGCATTGTGAGAGTGATCTATATTTAACTCAGTGTTTAGCACCGGGCGTGGATAAATTAACTGTTCAATGCATGGCTTTAGGTTATCCATTTCGCCCGTGTGTTTATTCGCAATATATAAAACTACTAAGGAAGTATGTAGCCCGAATAACGGGTCAACACAGGAATACATCGATGAATATGACAAGACTGAAGATTTCTAAAACTCTGCTGGCTGTAACACTGGGTAGCGTTCTGGTTAGCGGTTCCGCTCTGGCGGAAAGCAGCACCATGGATAAAGCACAGTCCACGGCCGATAGCGCAGGGCAAAAAATCGATAGCTCTATGAATAAAGTCGGTAATTTCATGGACGACAGCTCTATCACAGCAAAAGTGAAAGCCGCACTGGTGGATGACGAAGCGATCAAGAGCACCGATATTTCCGTTAAAACCGACAAGAAAGTCGTGACCCTGAGTGGCTTTGTGGAAAGCCAGGCCCAGGCCGAACAGGCAGTCAAAGTGGCGAAGGGTGTTGAGGGTGTCACCTCCGTGAGCGATAAACTGCACGTTCGCGACAGCAAAGACGCTTCAGTGAAAGGTTATGCCGGGGATGCGGCAACCACCAGCGAAATCAAAGCTAAACTGTTAGCAGATGACATCGTACCGTCCCGTAAGGTGAAAGTGGAAACCACCGATGGCGTTGTTCAGCTTTCCGGTACGGTTGATTCCCAGGCGCAAAGTGAACGCGCCGAGTCAATTGCGAAAGCGATTGATGGTGTGAAAAGCGTTAAAAACGATCTGAAAACGAAGTAAATCTGGACCAGTCGCCCGCCAGGCTCAACCCTGCGGGCGAAATAAGAACGACTCTGGAAAAACGCCGGTGAGTGACCTGAGCGCTCACGTTTAGCGGCCGACATTAACTATGGTAAAGGAGAAGCTTATGTTTCGTTGGGGCATTATATTTCTGGTTATCGCGTTAATTGCCGCCGCATTGGGCTTTGGTGGACTGGCAGGTACAGCGGCATGGGCAGCTAAAATTGTCTTTGTTGTGGGTATTATTCTGTTCCTGGTCAGCCTGTTTACAGGGCGTCGACGTCCATAGCAAACGCAATATTCCATCAACAAAATAAAGCCAGTCACTGCGACTGGCTTTTTCTTATTTGCGTTACAGGTTGGGTGCGTTACTGTGGTGTTATAAAATAATCAAAACAGGAAAGCAGAGGTGGGGCAACGAATTCCCGTTACGCTCGGCAATATTGCGCCGCTGACGTTAAAACCGTTTCGCGCGGGTCAACTCGCACTGGTCTGTGAGGGCGGTGGGCAGCGCGGCATTTTCACCGCTGGCGTGCTGGATGAGTTTATGCGCGCGCAGTTCAACCCGTTTGATCTCTACTTTGGCACGTCTGCCGGGGCGCAGAATCTCTCAGCCTATGTCTGCAACCAGCCTGGCTACGCGCGAAAAGTGATTATGCGCTACACCACGGCGAAAGAATTTTTTAACCCGGTGCGCTTTGTGCGCGGCGGCAACCTGATCGATCTCGACTGGCTGCTGGAGTCGACCTCCAGCCAGATGCCGCTGGCAATGGACACGGCGGCCCGTCTGTTTGATAGCGGAAAAGAGTTTTGGATGTGCGCCAGTCGGGGGGATGACTATTCCCCGGGCTATTTCTCTCCGCAGAAGGAGAACTGGCTGGACATCATCCGCGCCTCCAGCGCCATTCCCGGTTTTTATCGTACCGGCGCCCTGCTGGACGGCATCAGCTATCTGGACGGCGGGATCAGTGACGCGGTACCGGTGCAGGAAGCCGCCCGTCGCGGTGCGAAAACGATCGTGGTGATCCGTACCGTGCCGTCGCAAATGTACTATACACCGCAGTGGTTTAAGCGGATGGAGCGCTGGTTGGGTGACAGCAGCCTGCAACCGCTGGTGAACATCGCGAAGCAGCATGAAACCACCTACGGCGCGATGCAGCGTTTCATTGAAAAACCGCCGGGTAAGCTGCGAATTTTCGAAATCTATCCTCCTAAGCCATTGATCAGCATGGCGCTGGGCAGCCGCGTCCCTGCGCTGCGCATGGATTACAAAACGGGGCGGCTGTGCGGACGCTACTTCCTGGCGACGGTCGGTAAGATGCTGGCGGAGCAACCGCCTCTGCATCGGCATAAACCCATCATTACGCCCCCTGCAATTGTCGCCAACGACGCCCTGACGATGCCGCTGGTGGACATTCCACAGGCGAATGACGCTTTATTAGATAACGAGGATCTGGCGTGACGCACCGCTTTGTTGATACCCACTGCCACTTTGATTTTCCGCCGTTTACGGGAGATGAGGCGCAAAGTATTGCGAAAGCCGCTCAGGCAGGCGTTCAGGCGATCGTTGTACCGTCGGTAGAAGCGGCTGATTTTTCGCGTGTGCTGACGCTCTCCACGCGTTACCCCGCTCTCTATGCTGCGCTCGGCCTGCATCCGATAGTGATTGAGCGCCACCTTGATGAGCATATTGAGGTACTTGATGAAGCCCTGCAGACCGCAGGAGACAAACTTGTCGCTATCGGCGAGATCGGGCTCGATCTCTATCGTGAGGATCCTCAGTTTGAACGCCAGCAGACGATCCTCGACGCGCAGCTTCGGCTGGCTAAGCGTCACGACCTGCCGGTGATCCTCCATTCAAGACGCACGCACGATAAGCTGGCGTTGCATCTGAAACGCATCGATCTACCGCGTAGCGGCGTGGTGCACGGTTTTTCCGGCAGCCTGCAGCAGGCGCAGCGTTTTATCGAACTGGGCTATAAAATTGGCGTGGGGGGCACCATTACCTATCCGCGTGCCAGTAAAACCCGCGATGTGATGGCACAGTTGCCACTCTCTGCGCTGCTACTGGAAACGGATGCCCCGGATATGCCGCTGAGTGGTTTTCAGGGCCAGCCGAATCGTCCGGAGCAGGCGGCGCGCGTGTTTACCACCCTGTGTGAGCTGCGAACGGAGCCTGAAGAGGTGATTGCCGATGCGTTACTGGAAAATACCCGTGCGGTATTTGGCATCACGCTATAGGTAAAGCGCCGGACGAATCACCGTTATCTTCTGTTTTTCCAGTGCCTGCGCCAGCGGTTCAATGTCCTCCGGCTTGGCGCTGCGCCATGACGCCGCCTCTCCGTAAACCCCATGCGCATGAAACGCGTTAATACGCACCGGAACATTCCCAAGCCCGCGGATAAACGTGGTCAGCGGCTTAAGATGTTCCAGATAATCGCACTGCCCCGGGATAACCAGCAAGCGCAGTTCCGTCAAACGGTGGCGATCGGCAAGCCAGCGAATGCTCTGTTTAATCAGCGGGTTTTCGCGCCCGGTCAGGAAACGGTGATGCGTGTTTCCCCATGCCTTGAGATCCAGCATCGCCCCATCCAGTACCGGCAGCAGTTTCTCCCAGCCGGTTTCGCTTAGCAGCCCGTTGCTATCCACCAGGCAGGTTAAATGCTGCAGTTCAGGATCGGTTTTGATTGCGCTAAAAAGGGCGATTAAAAACGGCAGCTGTGTTGTGGCCTCGCCGCCGCTCACGGTAACGCCCTCAATAAAGGGGGCAGCTTTTCGGATCTGCGTGAGGATCTCCTCCACGCTCAGGCGGTGCGCCATGGGCGTGGACTGTTGCGGGCAAAGATGAAGGCAGGTATCACACTGCTGGCAATTACTCTCCTGCCACCATACGCGTCCGGCCTGAATGTTGAGTGCATCATGAGGGCAGTGGGGCACGCAGTCGCCGCAGTCGTTGCAGCGCCCGATGGTCCATGGGTTGTGGCAGGTTTTACAGCGCAGGTTGCAGCCCTGCAGGAACAGGGCCAGGCGACTGCCCGGCCCGTCCACGCAGGAAAAAGGAATGACCTGACTAACTAAAGCGCATCTGTTGTTCATGGCTTATCACGCGCGGCTGACGTTCCAGGATGCGGGTATTGCGTGCGGCTTCTTCGCCAAGCCAGGTCGTATTGGTGCGCGAACCGGCTTCGCGGAATTTTTCCAGGTCCGACAGGCGCACCATGTAGCCCGTCACGCGGACCAGATCGTTACCCGCAACGTTGGCGGTGAACTCCCGCATACCGGCCCTGAACGCGCCCAGGCAAAGCTGCACTATCGCCTGTGGGTTGCGTTTTACCGTCTCATCCAGCGTTAAAATATCGCTGATACCGGAGTGATAATGTCTGTGGTGTGGCGCAACGGCCAGCAGATGGCTGATGGGATCCGGTTCGTCACCATAAGGCAGACGCGCGCCTGGCGTGGTGCCTGAATCAGAGCTGATGCCCGACTGCGCATGGAGCATGGCGCGCTGTTTCCAGCCGTGCTTCACCGGCGTGTTTTCTACAAACGCCGCAAGCTGTTCGCTGATGCGATAGCCCAGCGCGTTAGCCTGCTCGTCTTTGCCATAGCGACCGTTGATTCCGTCCTTCTCACAGAGCGTGTTTACCGCTTCCGCCAGGCCGTACATGCCAAACATCGGCACAAAACGTCCGGCATCAATCAGCCCCTCTTTTACCAGGAAGCTATTCTCAAAGAAGCCTGATTGTTGATAGAGAAAATCACAGCGGGCATCAATGATGGCGATTTGCTGCTGACAGTAGTGCGGAAGCGTACGGTTGAAGAAGTCGTCAACGGAGGTGCTGTGCTCCGCAATGGCTTTGAGGTTAAGGCGCACCAGGGTGCTGCCACCGCCAGCCAGCGGCAGGGAGTTGTAACAGCTCACCACGCCAAAACGGCCTTTTGTGAAAATTTTATCATTCACGGGGCCGTTTGAAATATGCGGTTTACTGCATTCGCAAATGTTTTTTGCCACCTCAAGCAGCAAATCGTCCGGGGTGATTTCAGGATCGTAAATAAAGGTCAGATTCGGCGCGACCTGCTTAAGCTCTGCATCTGCACGTAGAATGGCGCGGATGATGGGGCCGTCAGCGGGCCCGATGTTTGCGTGCATAAACGCATCAGGGAGCGTTCTGTCGAGATAGCGCCAGAAACGTTTTATTCGGCTATCGATTTCTTCTTGTGTTAGAATTCTAACATATGGATTCAGTATCGCATCAAGCTGCCCCAGATAGACCGGCATAGATGTCACTGAAGGAACATGATGGTAGAGAATGGTTAATAGCGAGAGGGCATCATCCAGATCCTTTGCCCCTTCCAGCTCCAGCCATTCAGAACCGTTAGCCAGGAATTTTTCATAATCCGGCAGGACGTAGCGCGGTTTGTAAGGCGCATGGCCTTCGAACATGTCGCAGATAAATCCCTCGTCCAGCGCGGCGCGGGCGGCTTCAGGAAGTGCCGGATAAGGCAGGTTGTTTTCCGCTTCCAGCGCCAGAAAATGACGTTTTTGTTCCGGGGTTAACACCGGGCTTGTCACAATGTGCTGGCAACGTTGTTGCAGGGTATCTGGCATGTTCGCTTCCTTGAGTGTTCTGCTGATGATGAACAAATTGTAGAAAGCCAGCCTGTTGGGGCTTTTGATCCCACAGGGGGTATCGCGGCTTTAGTCAGCAATAAGTGCGCTAAAGTTTGAAGAAGATCTCATTACAGTAATGCAAATTTGTACGCAGTTTTCATTAACTGTGATGAATGTCGAAGTGTGGATGCGGGTGGATGTTAAAATACTCACAGACCCGCAAGGTAAAATTGATACGGCACTGCCGTTGGAGAATGTTATGACCGATTTAACTGCAAGCAGCCTGCGCGCGTTGAAACTGATGGACCTGACTACCCTGAACGATGACGACACCAATGAGAAAGTCATCGCCCTGTGCCATCAGGCGAAAACGCCAGTGGGTAACACCGCAGCCATCTGTATCTACCCGCGCTTTATTCCGATTGCCCGCAAAACGCTGAAAGAGCAGGGCACGCCGGATGTGCACATTGCAACCGTAACTAACTTCCCGCACGGCAACGACGATATCGAGATTGCGCTGGCAGAAACCCGCGCGGCCATTGCTTACGGTGCAGACGAAGTTGACGTGGTATTCCCGTACCGCGCGCTGATCGCCGGTAACGAGCAGGTTGGCTTCGACCTGGTGAAAGCCTGTAAAGACGCGTGCGCGGCGGCAAACGTGCTGCTGAAAGTGATCATCGAAACCGGCGAGCTGAAAGAAGAAGCGCTTATTCGTAAAGCGTCTGAAATCTCCATCAAAGCCGGTGCGGATTTCATTAAAACCTCTACCGGTAAAGTACCGGTGAATGCGACCCCGGAAAGCGCGCGCATCATGATGGAAGTTATTCGCGATATGGGCGTGTCCAAAACCGTTGGTTTCAAACCTGCGGGCGGCGTGCGTACTGCCGAAGACGCGCAGCAGTTTCTGGCGATTGCCGACGAGCTGTTCGGCGCCGACTGGGCCGATTCCCGTCACTACCGCTTCGGTGCGTCCAGCCTGCTGGCAAGCCTGCTGAAAGCGCTGGGTCATGGCGACGGTAAGAGCGCAAGCAGCTACTGATTGCCAGACAATGCCGGATGACGCTTTGCTTATCCGGCCTACAGGGTCGTAGGGCGGGTAAGCGTAGCGCCACCCGCCACAATTCCCCCGATTCCGCATGGAGGTTACCGTGTTTCTCGCACAAGAAATTATTCGTAAAAAACGTGATGGTCATGCATTAAGCGACGAAGAGATCCGCTTCTTTATCAATGGCATTCGTGATAACACCGTCTCTGAAGGGCAGATTGCGGCTCTGGCGATGACCATTTTCTTCCACGATATGTCGATGCCCGAGCGCGTGTCGCTGACCATGGCGATGCGAGATTCAGGAACCGTTCTGGACTGGAAAAGCCTTAACCTTAACGGCCCGATTGTGGACAAACACTCCACCGGCGGTGTGGGTGACGTGACCTCCCTGATGCTGGGCCCTATGGTGGCCGCCTGTGGCGGTTACATCCCGATGATTTCCGGGCGGGGTCTGGGCCACACCGGCGGTACGCTCGACAAACTGGAAGCCATTCCGGGCTTCGATATCTTCCCGGATGACAACCGCTTCCGCGACATTATTAAAGACGTGGGTGTGGCAATTATCGGCCAGACCAGCTCTCTTGCCCCGGCAGACAAGCGTTTCTACGCGACCCGCGACATCACCGCCACCGTTGACTCCATTCCGTTGATCACCGCCTCTATTCTGGCGAAAAAGCTGGCAGAAGGGCTGGACGCGCTGGTGATGGACGTGAAGGTGGGCAGCGGTGCCTTTATGCCGACCTATGAACTTTCTGCCCAGCTCGCCGAAGCGATCGTTGGCGTCTCCAACGGCGCAGGCGTGCGCACCACCGCGCTGCTCACTGACATGAACCAGGTACTGGCCTCCAGCGCCGGTAACGCGGTCGAAGTGCGTGAAGCCGTCCAGTTCCTGACGGGGGAATACCGCAACCCGCGCCTGTTCGACGTGACCATGGCGCTGTGTGTAGAGATGCTGATCTCCGGCAAGCTGGCGAAAGACGAGGCGGAAGCCCGCGCGAAACTGCAGGCCGTGCTGGACAACGGCAAAGCGGCAGAGATCTTTGGCCGTATGGTCGCCGCACAAAAAGGACCGACCGACTTCGTTGAGAATTACGCCAAATACCTGCCAACCGCGACGCTCAGCAAAGCCGTATATGCCGACAGCGAGGGCTTTGTCTCAGCAATGGACACCCGTGCGCTGGGTATGGCGGTGGTCTCGATGGGCGGCGGTCGTCGTCAGGCGTCAGACACCATTGATTACAGCGTCGGCTTTACCGATATGGCCCGTCTGGGCGACAGCGTTGATGGCCAACGTCCGCTGGCGGTGATCCACGCCAAAGACGAAGCCAGCTGGCAGGACGCGGCGAAGGCGGTGAAAGCGGCCATTACGCTTGCTGATAAAGCGCCAGAAAGCTCACCTTCGGTCTATCGCCGTATCACCGAATAGCGGTATACTGATCTGATCGAATTTTTATGAAGCACTACGTACGGAGAACAATTATGAAACGTGCATTTATTATGGTGCTGGACTCATTCGGCATCGGCGCAACCGAAGATGCAGAACGTTTTGGTGACGTGGGTTCCGATACCATGGGTCACATCGCGGAAGCCTGTGCGAAAGGCGAAGCGGACAACGGTCGTAAAGGCCCTCTGACCCTGCCAAACCTGACCCGCCTCGGTCTGGTGAAAGCGCATGAAGGTTCTACCGGTAAAATCGCAGCCGGTATGGACGGCAACGCGGAAGTGGTGGGCGCCTACGCCTGGGCTCACGAGCTCTCTTCCGGTAAAGATACCCCGTCTGGCCACTGGGAAATCGCCGGTGTGCCGGTCCTGTTCGACTGGGGTTATTTCTCCGATCACGAGAACAGCTTCCCGCAGGAGCTGCTCGATAAGCTGGTGAAGCGTGCCAACCTGCCGGGCTACCTCGGTAACTGCCACTCTTCCGGCACCGTGATTCTGGACCAGCTTGGCGAAGAGCACATGAAAACCGGCAAGCCGATTTTCTACACCTCCGCTGACTCCGTTTTCCAGATTGCCTGCCACGAAGAGACGTTTGGCCTGGATAAACTCTACGAGCTGTGTGAAATCGCCCGCGAAGAGCTGACCGAAGGCGGCTACAACATTGGTCGCGTTATCGCCCGTCCGTTTATCGGCGATAAAGCAGGTAACTTCCAGCGTACCGGTAACCGTCACGACCTGGCCGTTGAGCCACCGGCCCCTACCGTGCTGCAGAAACTGGTCGACGAGAAAGACGGTCACGTGGTGTCCGTGGGTAAAATCGCAGACATCTACGCTAACTGCGGCATCACCAAAAAAGTGAAAGCCACCGGTCTGGATGCGCTGTTCGATGCCACCATCAAAGAGATGAAAGAAGCGGGCGATAAGACCATTGTCTTCACCAACTTCGTGGACTTCGACTCTTCCTGGGGGCACCGTCGTGACGTCGCGGGCTATGCTGCCGGTCTGGAACTGTTCGACCGCCGTCTGCCAGAGCTGATGGAGCTGGTGGGTGAAGATGACATTCTGATCCTGACTGCCGACCACGGCTGTGACCCAACCTGGACCGGTACCGACCACACCCGTGAGCACATTCCGGTGCTGGTGTACGGACCGAAAGTCAAACCAGGTTCACTGGGACACCGTGAAACCTTCGCAGACATCGGCCAGACCCTCGCGAAGTACTTTGGTACGTCCGACATGGAATATGGCAAGGCTATGTTCTGAGGTCATTGCCCGGTGGCGCTTCGCTTACCGGGCCTACGGTTTTGTAGGCCGGGTAAGGCGTAGCCGCCACCCGGCAAAAACAACAATGTAAAAGGAACTGAAGATGGCAACTCCTCACATTAACGCAGAAATGGGTGATTTCGCTGACGTCGTATTGATGCCGGGCGACCCGCTGCGTGCGAAGCACATTGCAGAAACTTTCCTCGAAGACGTGCGTGAAGTGAACAACGTGCGCGGCATGCTGGGTTTCACCGGTACCTATAAAGGCCGCAAAATCTCTGTGATGGGCCACGGTATGGGTATCCCATCCTGCTCTATCTACACCAAAGAGCTGATCACTGATTTCGGCGTGAAGAAAATCATCCGCGTGGGATCCTGCGGTGCGGTGCGCATGGATGTTAAGCTGCGTGATGTGGTTATCGGCATGGGCGCATGCACAGATTCTAAAGTGAACCGTATTCGCTTTAAGGATCATGACTTCGCGGCGATTGCGGACTTCGACATGGTGCGTAACGCGGTGGACGCGGCCAAAGTGCTGGGCGTTGATGCGCGCGTAGGCAACCTCTTCTCTGCCGATCTGTTCTACTCCCCGGACGGTGAAATGTTCGACGTGATGGAGAAGTACGGCATCCTCGGCGTGGAGATGGAAGCGGCGGGTATCTACGGCGTAGCGGCAGAATTCGGTGCGAAAGCACTCACCATCTGCACCGTCTCTGACCACATCCGTACCCACGAGCAGACGACCGCTGCTGAACGTCAGACCACCTTCAACGACATGATCAAAATCGCGCTGGAATCCGTTCTGCTGGGCGATAAAGAGTAATGTTGTGCTGCCGGGCGGCGAAAGCCGCCCGGTTTCTGTGACTTACAGGTACACCACGCTGATGGTGGCCTGACCATCAAACTCGGTATCTTCTGTCAGAGACAGTTTCTTCAGGTTTTCCACTGCCAGCGAAATGTTCAGCGGGAAAGAGACGCTGGTCACCGCCATCGGGGCCGTTTTGCCCGCAGAGGCGACGCTCATCAAGCCCAGATCCTTATTGGCGATAGTGCCACCATTGGCTTTTTGCCAGCGACTCATGCCCACACCAGCAGTGACTGCCGTACGAATCGGTTCAACCGTCGCCCCGTTTGCCGTCACTTCACCCGTGCTGGTATAGATGGAATAGGCACCGATATTCTTGCCATCGTGCGTTTTGCCAAGGCCAAAGGTCGTCATGCTGCCGCGCAGTTCGCCGCCGTTTGACGTGGCGTTCTGCACCTTCAGGTTTGAGTCGGTTCCGGTGCTGGCGTTCGAATCCGTACGGTTGTCGGCAATACTCCAGCCCACTTTGGTAGGGGTAGGGCAGGTGATAGTCAGCGTCAGACCCTTTTCACCTAACTGCGTGGTCTGGGTTTGCGAGAGATCGCCAACCTGAACGGTACCGAAGTCAATCACGCCATCGTTGCTGAGTTCCGGCGTACAGGAGTTGCTGGTCAGTGAGGCTTTCACTTTCAGCACTGCCGTATCTCCCGCATGAGCACAGGTCGCTGTCAGCGCCAGCGCAGCGGCAAGGAGACTCTTTTTCATGGTTATTCCTTAACATAGATATATCGTTAAAATAAATGGACGAATCCACGTGTTTTGCCTTTATTTTTCTTCTTTTCTCTTCACCCGAATAATCTATTCGGCGGTGAATGCGTTACTCTGTCGTTAATAGCTCCCAGGCGAGTGCGCTTTCCAGCTCGGTATTATCTGGAATGCCGCGCAGCTGATCGTCATTAATGACAGGTATAATTTTTATCGTCACACTCATTTGTTTGCCACGCACCGGCAGGCCATTTTGATATGCAAGGATGCCGTCATTATTCCTCAGAAAGACTTTTTCCTTGGGGGTTTCCGCAGAGGTGAACGAGACCCGGTCAGAGGTTCTGACCAGATTATAGTGATGACCATCGACCAGAATATTGCTGGCAACCAGCGCCAGTCGGCTCTTCTGACCAAACAGAACGCCCCCGTTGCTGCCGGACGTGGATTGCAGAAAAAGCGCCATCACCCTTGGCTGCGGGCAAAAAACCGCGGCGGTGACCTCTTTGCCCGGCATGCGGTTCCAGTTTTTACGCGAGGCGATAATGTCATCCTGTTTGAATCTGCCAAAGGAGACGTTCGGTTGCGACAGCGTAATTTGACACGCTTCGGCCACGACATAAGACGAAAAAAGTGATGCTGCACCGATGAGCACTGCGTTAACTATTTTCACTGGCAAACTCCTTCTGCTTTTTCGTAATAGGCGTCTTTATCTTTTTCGTCTTTCAGGGTGTAAGCGATCTGGCAGAGTTTGGTTAAATTGTCGTCCACCACATAAAGCGCAGGCGTATCCGACGCATCGGGAATAAATACGCTGCCGTTATCCATTACGCTGACAATATAGTTACCGTCCTGATCCACCACGCTCAGCCCTTTTTCCAGCCATGACCCGTTGACTCGCTTGACGTCCAGCATGACGCGACGCGTATTCAGCACGTTGAAATCGATCAGCGCAAAAGAGCCATACGCGGCGGAGACGGTCTGAATACCGTTTGATAAATCCATTCCCTGAGGTAACGAGCTGGCATTAATCACTATTTGCGATTTTTGCCATTCCCGAAGTCCGGGAACCACGGCCTGTCCCCAGCGATCTGTCCAGACGGTTCCATCGGGGGTGGTGATTTCAATACCGCTTTCCGGTTCGCTTAACCGGGCGATGCCGAATGTCTCTTTTACCGGATAGGGCGAAAACGTCATGCCATGACGATGCAGCGCTACGCCACCGTTTAAGGATGCGCTGTAGTTATGCTGATTGCCGTCATTCAGGCCAGCGGATAAACCGAGCTGCGTATAGTGAAGATTGGTGGTGATATTGCCGTTAAAGGCGTTACTCTTATCCTGATTATCGCGGTCTGCAGAGACGTTGTAGTTAAGGTTTTGACCGATAGAGCCGCTTTCCTGAACGCCATAATTTTGTTTTTCCCCCTGAGCGCGCATGTAGGTACTGACGCGATCCTCGCCAAAAGGAACGATCAGGCTGACATAAAAGAGATCGTCATCGCGGCTGGTGCTGCTCTGGTTCTGGGTATCACTATTGCTCATGGCATGCTGCCAGTTTACGGACAGCGAGGTACGCCCGAGACTTTTACTCCAGGAAGCCATCAGATAGCGTGAATCACCGCTGTTTTCATCACCGGAATTCACGCTGTATTGCATTGAGATCGCGCCAATGTACTCATTGTTCCAGGTGAGGCTGGCGTTCCAGTTATTTTCGTAGGTCTGCGCCTCTTCATCCATGGCTTCCGTGAGTTCGCGGAAGCCGCCACTGAACTGGGACGCGCTTACCCCCATCGTCAGCTGGGCGGGCAGTAAGATATTGCTGCTAAGTTCAGCCTTGCTGCCTTTCAGTCGATCGTAAAAGTGGGACTGGCTCAGTAAAAAGCTCGGTGAGATCGCCCAGTTTTCGTTGATGGAAACGTCGAGTTTGGCACCGGTAGCCTGATATTTTTCTGCCAGTACGCCGGCGGCTACGGCGGACATGCGCGTGTTCAGCATCGTTCCGTCAGAGAGCGTAAATACCCAGGGCGTACTTGACTCATCCCCGCTGTCGCGAACCCGTCCGAGAGAGAGGTTTAACCCTTCGGCACGGTTACTTCCCTGTATATTGAGGGCGGAAGAGGGAACGGTAAATTGGGTTGTCGAACCGTCCGTTTCCACCACGCTGACGTCAAGATCGACATTTCCGCGCACCAGGGGCACGTCCGTCAGGGAGAAAGGGCCTGCGTTGACCAGGGAAGAGTAGATCAGCTGTCCCGACTGGCGAACCTCTACGCGGGCCTGATTCGTCCGGGCAATTCCCGACACCTCAGTGGCCTGGATATTAGGCTGAAGGCCGGTTTCAGGCATCAGCTGCACGCCGGTGATTTGCGCGCCGCTAAACAGGGCCGAATTGACGTTGATCTGCCCAACCTGCGCCCGCATTTTCCGCTCTTCAAAAACGTGTTCAGCGTATGTGTACAGGTTCTCTGTGCTGCGAGTCCCGTTGTCATCCGTCAAAATGAAATTGCTGCGCAGCGTCCAGTTCGCAAGGTTAATGCCTGCCCCCAAATTTCCCTGGGCATAACGGCTGCTCCCGCCCGAGCCGTACTCGTTAATGTTACTGAAGGCGCTATAGTTGATTAAGCCCGCAACACCGCCGTGCGAGTAATATTTCGCGGCATAAAATCCAGTGTCCATTGCCTCTGCGGGAACGAAAATCTCCAGTGATTCGGTATTCGGTAGAAGCGTTACCGTCGCGGAAGGGTAATCTTTCAGCAGGTTATGACATTTCTCTTTTTCGCCGATATTCAATGGCAGTAGGCCAGCTGCACGGGTGAAGTCATCATCAATGCAAAGCTGCCCCTCTTCTCCAACCCGAATGGCCAGGCTCCCCTTCTCAACGCCGTTAATTTTGACCTGCACGGCATGCTGGCCGGGCAGGTAGCGTTGTGCATCAGAGAAGTAATGGGCGAGATTAGTACTGATTCCCCGCGAGGCCAGTATATCGGTATTGAAATCCAGATCGGATGCATACAGCGCCGACGACGGCAGAAAAGCGACCGCCACTGCTGTTCGACGCATCGTGTTTTGCAAAGCGCGCGGTATCACTAAAAATTCCCTGTGATATCAGCGTGTAAGCGCGGCAGTGTACTTGTCCACTTCAATCCCGTAGCGACTGGCAGGGTTGAACTCGACGGCATTATCGCCGCTACCGATCGGGGTATTTGTCTGCACCTTCATGGTCTCACCCGGCAGGATAAAGGTTTTATTAACCACTCCCTCGGTGTGGGAAGGCAGTAGCGTCACTGATGTGGAAAAACGTACAACGTACGGCGAGGTATTACGGACCTGAACCTCTTTCTCTTGTACGGACCAGGTCAGTAATTTCCATGCATCCGTGACAACAGGAAGATTTTTAGGATGGATCAACACCGGTAAATCCTGACGAAGATTGATACCGACTTTAACGTTTTTATCTTTGGTTTTAGGCGGAATGCCTTCAAAAATCACGCGTTTATAATGTTCAACGGTCAGCGGTTCTTTGGTTTCAAGAATAAAGCGCACCTGCTGTTCCTGGCCTGGCTCAAGGCGTACAACCGGCTGAGTGACGTTGAGCTTGACCCCATTC
The DNA here is from genome assembly GCF_049237505.1 of Enterobacter cloacae complex sp. SHL012. Lineage (NCBI taxonomy): Bacteria > Pseudomonadati > Pseudomonadota > Gammaproteobacteria > Enterobacterales > Enterobacteriaceae > Enterobacter > Enterobacter cloacae complex sp. SHL012. The sequence continues at coordinate 240,567 of NZ_JBMKIZ010000004.1, read as the reverse complement.
TCCCCCTCGATGTCGTTAATGGAGGTATAAAGCAGGGTGGGGATGGAGTCCGTGTTTTTCACACTCATGACACCGCCGTGGTTGGCTTCATCAATCATCAGCAGTGTGGTTTCTGGCACCATGCCTGCAGCATAGACTGTCGCTGGAAGGGTGAGAAAAAGAGCGCAGACCAAAGGAGAAATTTTCACAATTCTTTCCATGAATATTGATATTGAACAATGGGTTAAAACTCCCCGCCTGAGCGGGGAGTTTGGCGTCGTGAATGCGGGTTACAGATAAACCAGCGTGATTGTGGACTGACCGTCCAGGTCGGTCCTGTCAGTCAGGGTCAGATTTTTGCTTGGCGCAATCGCCAGCGCGATCTTCAGAGGGAAGGCCGCCGTCGTGAAGGCCAGCGGAGCGCGTTCGCCGGTTTTGGCAACGGTCATGACGTCGGTACCATCGTTAGTGAGGATGCCGGTGGCCCACAGGTTGATCCAGCTTCTGCTGCTGATGGTACCGCCGGTATACATCGCTGCGGCGATAGGCTGAACGGTTGCACCGTCAGCAGTGACCGCGTTCATGTAAGTTGAAACTGAATAGGCACCGATACTTTCGCCAGCGCTGGTTTTTCCGACACCGTTGAGCTGGTAATCGCCGTATGCCTGTGCGCCGCTTGCGGTAGCGTTATCCACATGGAACTCGCTTGACGTTTTATGTGCGCCCGCGTTTGAGTCTTTGCGGTCATCTTTGATTGTCCAGCCGACGCGGGTCGCAGACTGACATGTGATGGTCAGAGTGACATCTTTATGCCCAGCCTGATAAGCCACACCGGAGGAGAGTGAGTCCAGACCCACTTCGCCAAAATCGGCCACGCCGCCGTTGCTAATTTCAGGAACGCAGCCTGCGCTGGTCAGCGTACCGTGAACTTTTAACATTGCAGTAGGTTCGGCATAAACTGCTGTCGCCGCCATCATCATAACGGTGGCGAGAAGGCACTTTTTCATTGTTATTCCTTAACCATAGAAAGAGATAATTCGGATATTTTTAATTTAAATGAATCTTGCCAAAAGATAATTTCTGGCATAAGAGTCGCGGCCGATTCTATTAACGAATCAACGCATTAAATAGTTAGATTTTCTTACGACAGTATTGAGATTTTATAATGTCGATTAAACATTTCTGAACGTATGTTTTATGCAGAAACGGCGGAAATATCCGCCGTTGAGTCACGCGTTTTTATCTGTTAGAGATAAACCAGAGTGATGGTGGTTTCGCCGCTCAGCTGCGCTTCGTCTGTGGTGGTCAGACGGTCAGTGTTAACAATGGCCAGAGAGACTTTGAACGGGTAGACAACGCTGGTGATGGCCAGCGGTGCGGTATAACCTGGTCTGGTAGCGGTCATGATCTCGGCGTTACCGTTGGCAATCACACCGGTGGCCAGGTTACGCCACATATATTCGCCTTTGCTGTTGAGGAAGTTTGGCGCAAAGATCGCCTGAGCAGGCACGCCGTTAGCGGTGATCTCATTGATACGGGTACTGATTGCATAGGCGCCAATTTTATCGCCAGCAGCGGTGGTACCTACGCCGTAGGTGGTACCTGAACCGTAAACGTCACCACCATTGTCTGTGGCGTCACGAATGTAAAACTCGCTGGAGTTCAGGTAGGTCGCCGCATTGGAATCTTCTTTGTTATCAGCAATACTCCATGCCACTTTAGTCGCTGACGGGCAATTGATCGTCAGAGACATATCTTTATGACCCATCTGGTTGGTCTGGGTTGGAGAAAGCTGGTCCAGCGCGATTGTACCAAAATCAATCGATCCGCCGTTACTGAGTTCCGGCGTACAGGATGCATGGTTCATCTTGCCCTGAACCTTCATGACGATGCTGCCTTCGGCGAATGCAGCCGAAGAGGTCATCGCAATCAGCGTTGCGAGAAGAAGCTTTTTCATTGTTATTCCTTAACCATTAATAAAATAAATGTATAAATTTCCGTGAAGTCATTAACTTGCTGAAATGCAAGCGCAGGGATTCTATTAATGGTTATTGTTATTTCTGTAATGAGTATTTCTAATCTCTGAATTGAGTTTTATTAAAATGTGTAAATACATTCACGGTTGTATTTACACATTCCGGCAGGATAAGAACGGAGGAAGCTATTTTCTCTTCTTAACCGGGGGCGAGAATTATTTTATCGCCTGAGCGATCCACGCCGACAATTCCCGAAGTTCCCGCTCTTGTTCCGGATAATGTTCAAGCAACCCGTCGCACACATGTTGCAGCATATCGGGACGGTATACACAGCCCTGCAGGCGTGACGCCAACGCTTCCAGCGGTGCCGGGTTAAGACTATCCGTAAAAATTTGTGTGCGGGTAATATGACCTTTCTCCACGTCAAAGTGCAGCTCCACGCCGCCCCAGGTAAAACGTTCATCCAGCAGATGTGAAAACGCCGGTGCCTGGCCGAAGTTCCACTCCCAACTGCTCTGGCGGGCAAAGGTTTCAGCGAAGTTGGGCAGGTCAGGCGTTTTATCAGGCGAAATCACTTCCGCCTCCACACGCTCGCCGTAGTGCGCAAAGAAGGCCTCACGGATCGCGTCGCAAATCTGCTCGTGAGTAATACCCGGCAGAAGCTCCACCAGATTCGCCACGCGGCCGCGTACGGAGGTAATGCCCTTTGCCTGTAACTTTTTCTTGTCAGGATTGAGGTAGTTAGCCAGCCGGCTGAGATCGGCATTCAGCAGCAGAGTGCCGTGGTGGAACCCGCGATCCATTGTTTCGCGATAGGCTGAGCCGGAGACCTTCCGGTCGCCCTCGGGGGTCTTGACGACCAGATCGTTCCGGCCTGACGCTTCTGCGGTTACGCCGAGCGCATTCAGCGCGTTCAGCACAATCGACGTAGAGATGCTTTTGTCGTATTCCGGCTTGCCTGCCATAAAGGTAAAGCAAGTGTTGCCCAGATCGTGAAACACGGCTCCACCGCCGCTGCTGCGGCGCGCCAGGCGGACGTGGTCCTCTTCCATGCGGCGGGTGTTGCACTCTTTCCACGGGTTTTGCGCGCGGCCAATCACCACCGTGTCGGCATTGCGCCAGAGAAACAGTACGCGCTGGGTGGCGGGCATCTGGCGGAAGATGCACTCTTCCACCGCGAGATTAAACCAGGGATCGTAAGAGTCAGAGATAAGCAGGCGTAACGTCGTCATGGCAGAGTTCCTTTTCCATATCCTCCGCCTACTTTATCACTATTCTTTCTTCTCGCTCTCTTCGTCTTCCGGAACCGACTTGCTGGCGGTCAGCAGGAACGGCGACTGTTGCCATCGGGTGCGCTTACCCTGCAGCAGCGTGCGCGCCAGCACCACGCCAATCGCCAGTGAGAGCAATAACATCAGGCGCAGAATATTGGTGGTGTTATCCACCTGTTTGGCTTCGGTCGGCAGGGTGTGAGTGTCGAGCGTCAGGCGCAGATAGCCCAGCGGGCCATTTTTTCCCTGAACAGGTTCGACGAGCTGCTGGTTGAAATAGCCTCCGGCTTTTTTGCCGTCCAGCGCCAGCCTGTCGCGCACGTCGACGTGCTCACCGGCGCGGGCAATCAGGTCGCCTTTTTCATCGTACACGCCCGCATCGAGAATGCGGCTGTTTTCCGTAAGCTGACGCAGGATCTGGCCAATGCGTTTATCGTCCGGCGTCTCGGTGCGCATATAGGGGGCGACGTTAAGGGTCACCTGACGCGCCAGCGTGCGGGCCAGCTCTTCAAACTGCGGGTTACGCTGCCGCTGATGATTCTGGCTAAACCACGATGCCCCTTGCATCAATGCCACTAACAGTGCGAGACAGGAAAGGACAATCACGGCGCGATGAAGCCGGAATTTCAGTTTTGCGCGAGCCATATTCCACCTGCTGAAAATTTAGGGCTTAATGTTGCCAGAAGTGATGGTTACAGGGTAGCCTCATGCGTTATTTTCCCTCTGGAACCTTCCGGCGCGAACGAAATTACAGGAGCTTTGATGCCGAACATTACCTGGTGTGACCTGCCAACGGATGTCTCTTTATGGCCAGGATTGCCGCTCTCGTTAAGTGGCGATGAGGTGATGCCTCTGGATTACCACGCTGGCCGTAGCGGCTGGCTGCTGTATGGACGCGGCCTGGATAAGCAACGCCTGACCCAGTATCAAACCAAACTGGGTGCGGCAATGGTCATCGTCGCCGCCTGGTGCGTAGAAGATTACCAGGTTATCCGCCTGGCGGGTTCTCTGACGCAGCGTGCCACGCGTCTGGCGCATGACGCAGGGCTGGACGTTGCCCCGCTCGGTAAAATTCCGCACCTGAAAACGCCGGGTCTGCTGGTCATGGACATGGACTCCACCGCTATTCAGATCGAGTGTATTGACGAGATTGCTAAACTGGCAGGCAGCGGTGAGCTGGTGGCGGAAGTCACTGAACGTGCGATGCGCGGCGAGCTGGATTTCACCGCCAGCCTGAGACAGCGCGTGGCGACCCTGAAAGGGGCCGATGCTAACATCCTGCGCCAGGTGCGTGATGTGCTGCCGCTTATGCCAGGACTGACGCAACTGGTGCTGAAGCTGCAGTCCCTTGGCTGGAAGGTGGCGATTGCCTCCGGTGGCTTCACCTTCTTCGCGGATTATCTGCGCGAGAAACTGCATTTGACCACCGTGGTGGCCAACGAACTGGAAATTATGGACGGCAAGCTGACCGGACAGGTGATTGGCGACATCGTGGATGCGCAGTACAAAGCTAACACCCTGACCCGTCTGGCCGAAAAATATGAAATCCCGGTGGTCCAGACCGTCGCCATCGGGGACGGCGCGAACGACCTGCCGATGATCAAAGCTGCTGGTCTTGGCATTGCCTACCATGCCAAGCCAAAAGTGAACGAAAAGACGGAAGTGACTATCCGTCATGCTGACCTGATGGGGGTGTTCTGCATCCTTTCTGGCAGCCTTAATCAGAAATAACGGTCTGCTTTGTAGGCCGGGTAAGCGTAAGCGCTACCCGGCACGCAGTCCGCACAGAAATAACGAGGTACACCGTGGCGAAAGCTCCAAAACGCGCATTTGTCTGTAATGAATGTGGTGCGGATTATCCGCGCTGGCAGGGGCAATGCAGCGCCTGTCATGCCTGGAACACCATCACCGAAGTGCGTGGTGTGGCGGCTTCGCCGAGTGTGGCCCGCAATGAACGCCTGAGCGGCTATGCGGGCAATGCAGGCGTGTCGAAGGTGCAAAAGCTTTCAGACATCAGCCTGGAAGCGTTACCGCGCTTCTCCACCGGGTTCAAAGAGTTTGACCGCGTGCTCGGCGGCGGCGTGGTGCCGGGCAGTGCGATTCTGATCGGCGGTAACCCCGGGGCGGGTAAATCGACCCTGCTGCTGCAAACGCTTTGCAAGCTCGCCGAGCAGATGAAAACCCTGTACGTCACGGGGGAAGAATCACTCCAGCAGGTGGCGATGCGTGCGCACCGCCTGGGCCTGCCAACCGGCAACCTGAATATGCTGTCGGAAACCAGCATTGAGCAGATCTGCATGATCGCCGAAGAAGAGCAGCCGAAGCTGATGGTGATCGACTCCATTCAGGTGATGCACATGGCGGACATTCAGTCCTCGCCGGGCAGCGTGGCGCAGGTGCGCGAAACCGCGGCCTACCTGACACGCTTCGCCAAAACGCGCGGCGTGGCGATTGTGATGGTCGGCCATGTGACGAAAGACGGTTCCCTGGCCGGGCCAAAAGTGCTCGAACACTGTATCGACTGCTCGGTGATGCTCGACGGCGACGCGGATTCCCGCTTCCGCACCCTGCGCAGCCATAAAAACCGTTTCGGCGCGGTGAATGAATTAGGTGTTTTTGCCATGACGGAGCAGGGGCTGCGTGAGGTCAGCAACCCGTCGGCCATCTTCCTGAGCCGTGGCGACGAAGTCACCTCCGGCAGTTCGGTCATGGTGCTGTGGGAAGGAACGCGCCCGCTGCTGGTTGAAATCCAGGCGCTGGTGGATCACTCGATGATGGGCAACCCGCGTCGCGTGGCGGTGGGTCTGGAACAGAACCGTCTGGCGATCCTGCTGGCGGTGCTGCACCGTCACGGTGGTCTGCAGATGGCGGATCAGGACGTCTTCGTGAACGTGGTGGGCGGGGTGAAGGTCTCGGAAACCAGCGCGGACCTGGCGTTGCTGCTGGCGATGGTCTCCAGCCTGCGCGACAGGCCGCTGCCGCAGGATCTGGTGGTGTTTGGCGAGGTTGGCCTGGCAGGAGAGATCCGACCGGTGCCGAGCGGCCAGGAGCGTATCTCCGAAGCGGCAAAACACGGCTTCCGCCGCGCGATTGTGCCCGCGGCTAACGTGCCGAAAAAAATCCCCGAAGGGATGCAGGTTTTTGGCGTTAAGAAACTCGCAGATGCGTTAAATGTCTTTGACGACTTATAATTACGTATTCGATTTTGCAGGAGGCACCGTAATTTATGTCATCATTTGACTACATCAAAACCGCAATCCGCCAGAAAGGCTGCACGTTGCAGCAGGTGGCGGACGCCAGCGGTATGACCAAAGGCTATTTAAGCCAGCTGCTGAACGCCAAAATCAAAAGCCCCAGCGCGCAGAAGCTCGAAGCGCTGCACCGTTTCCTGGGACTTGAATTTCCCCGTATGCAAAAGAACATCGGCGTGGTGTTTGGCAAGTTTTACCCGCTGCATACTGGTCACATCTACCTGATTCAGCGCGCCTGTAGCCAGGTGGACGAGCTGCACATCATTATGGGGTACGATGAAACCCGTGACCGCCAGCTGTTCGAGGACAGCGCCATGTCGCAGCAGCCGACGGTGCCTGACCGCCTGCGCTGGCTGCTCCAGACCTTTAAGTACCAGAAAAACATTCGCATTCATGCTTTTAACGAAGAGGGCATGGAGCCCTATCCGCACGGCTGGGACGTGTGGAGCAACGGCATCAAAGCGTTTATGGAAGAGAAGGGCATTGCGCCTAACTGGATCTACACCTCTGAAGAGTCCGACGCGCCGCAGTTCCGCGAGCATCTGGGCATCGAGACGGTGCTGATCGATCCGAAACGGACCTTCATGAACATCAGCGGGGCGCAGATCCGCGAAAACCCGTTCCGCTACTGGGATTATATCCCGACCGAGGTAAAGCCCTTCTTTGTACGTACCGTTGCGATCCTGGGCGGTGAGTCGAGCGGAAAATCCACTCTCGTTAATAAGCTGGCGAATATCTTCAACACGACCAGTGCGTGGGAATATGGCCGCGATTACGTTTTCTCGCACCTCGGCGGTGACGAGATGGCGCTACAGTATTCCGACTACGATAAAATCGCGCTCGGACACGCCCAGTACATTGATTTTGCGGTCAAATATGCCAACAAAGTGGCGTTTATTGATACCGATTTCGTCACCACGCAGGCGTTCTGTAAAAAGTACGAAGGGCGCGAGCACCCGTTCGTGCAGGCGCTGATTGACGAATACCGCTTTGACCTGGTGATCCTGCTGGAAAACAACACGCCATGGGTCGCTGATGGCATGCGCAGTCTCGGCAGCTCCGTAGACAGGCGCGAGTTCCAGTCCATGCTGGTGGAGATGCTCAACGAAAACAACGTTGAGTTTGTGCATGTTGAAGAGTCGGACTACGACTCCCGTTTCCTGCGCTGCGTCGAGCTGGTGAAGGAGATGATGGGGGAGCAGGGGTAAGCTTTAACCACCCTCTCCCTGTGGGAGAGGGCATCAGCTCCCTCAGAACGCAACCACCACTTTCCCCCGCATATGTCCCTCCAGCACTTTGCGGTGCGCCTCGGTAATGCTTTCCACGCTCAATCCGTGAAGCGTTTCGCTGAGCGAGCTTTCCACCACGCCGTTGTCCACCAGCTTTGCAACCTCGTTTAAGATCTCGCCCTGACGCGCCATATCAGCGGTCTGGTACATGCTGCGGGTGTACATAAACTCCCAGTGCAGGGCGGCGGATTTCGATTTCAGCTTATCCTGGTTCAGCGGATGCGCGTTCTCAACGATGGAGCAGATGTGCCCCTGCGGTGCGATCAGTTCGCTGACGGCATCCCAGTGGCCGTCGGTGTCATTGAGGATGAAAATGTAATCCACATAAGTGATACCCTGTTTTGCCAGCTCACCTTTCAGGTCGCGGTAGTTCACGACCCGATCCGCACCGCGCTCGCGGCACCACCGGGCGGAATCTTCTCTTGATGCTGTCGCGATGATGTTCACCTTGCTGTTGTGCTTTGCAAACGGGATCGCCAGCGAGCCCACGCCGCCCGCGCCGCCAATAATCAACAGCGTTTTATCCGCGTCCGCATCCTGAATGTTCAGCCGTTCGAACAACCCTTCCCAGGCGGTCAGCGCGGTCAACGGCAATGCGGCTGCTGCCGCCCAGCCAAGGCTGGCAGGTTTGTGCCCGACAATACGCGCATCGATCAGCTGATGGGTGGTATTGCTGCCCGGACGAGTGATATCCCCCGCGTACCACACTTCGTCACCGGGTTTAAATCCCGTAACGGCCGCGCCCACGGCTGTTACGATACCGCTGGCATCCCACCCGAGAATGCGCGGCTCGTTCAGCCCGTTTTTGACAATGCCTGCATGCACCTTGGTGTCGACCGGGTTAACAGACACGGCTTTCACTTCGACAAGCAGATCGTTCTCGCCGGGCTGCGGCATCGGCGGGGCGATTTCAATGAACGTGCCGGGATTCGCAGGATTAACGGCAATGGCTTTAACTGACATGGATGGACTCCTCAATGGCATGCGTTTTATTGAGGCTAGTCTATTAAGTGGTCAGCTGCATGATAAGATGGACAATCAAGAACGAAGTGTTCTCACAGGATGAACAATCATGTTTAAACAGCTTCAGGATATGGCGCTGTTTGCGCTGGTGGCGGAGATGGGTAGCTTTACTGCTGCGGCACAGAAGGCTGAACTGCCAAAATCCAGCGTCAGCCAGCGAATAAGCCAGCTGGAGCAGCAGGTAGGAATACGCCTGCTCAACCGCACGACGCGCAGAATCAGCCTGACTTTTGCAGGCGAGCATTATCTGGTGCACTGTCGCGAAATGCTGGCGGCCAGCGAGCGGGCGGAGTATGCCATTCAGCGGCTACGCGAAAACCCGAGCGGGCGGCTGCGCATCACCTGCCCGGCGGGGATTGGTGCGACGCTGCTGGCGCATATGAATGCCGAATTCCAGCTTCGCTATCCTGACGTGTCGCTGGACGTGTCGATCTCTGATGATGTGGTGGATCTGGTCGAGTCCGGCTTTGACGTGGCGCTGCGTACCGGTAAGCCGCAGGACTCCTCCCTGATTGGCCGGATGATCGGACATTGTCCGCGCTATATGCTGGCTTCACCCGACTATCTGGTGCGTCGGGAGCCGTTAATCCATCCCCGCCAGCTGGTGGAGCACCGCTGCATTACCCACAAAGCCTGGTCTGAGTGGCTGCTGCGAAGCGAGAGTGAGGATTACCGCTACCTGCCGGATAACGCCCACATGACGGATAACCTGGTGTACGCCCGTGAATGTGCGATTGCTGGCGCCGGGGTCACGCTGTTACCCGCCTTTCTTCTGGAAGATAAGATTGAGACAGGGGCGCTGGTAAAGGTGCTGCCGGAGTGGAACGTCGAGGGGAATGATTTGTGGCTGGCTTATCCGAGCCGCAAGCTGAACTCGCCTGCACTGATGAGCTATATCGACTTTGCGATACAGTTTGACGAGGTGAAGCGGTATTACGTGGACAAATAAAAAAGCCGGGTGGCGCTGACGCTTACCCGGCCTACGAACTGTGCGGCCTGATGCCCTCACCCTGGCCCTCTCCCACGGGGAGAGGGAACAAATACTAAAAACGGCAACCGAAGTTGCCGTTTTGCTTTTATTTCGCAATACGCTTGTACTTAATACGCTTCGGCTCCAGCGCGTCAGCGCCCAGCGTGCGTTTCTTGTACTCTTCGTATTCGGTGAAGTTACCTTCAAAGAACTCCACTTTCCCTTCATCCTGGTAGTCCAGAATGTGGGTCGCGATACGGTCAAGGAACCAACGGTCGTGCGAGATAACCATCGCGCAGCCCGGGAACTCCAGCAGGGCGTTTTCCAGCGCGCGCAGGGTTTCGATGTCCAGGTCGTTGGTCGGTTCATCGAGCAGCAGTACGTTACCGCCAACCTGCAGCAGCTTCGCCAGGTGCAGACGACCACGCTCACCGCCGGACAGCTCGCCCACGCGTTTGCCCTGGTCGGTGCCTTTGAAGTTGAAGCGGCCAACGTAAGCGCGGCTTGGCATCTCGGTGTTGCCGATACGCATAATATCCAGACCGCCGGACACTTCTTCCCACACGGTTTTGCTGTTATCCATCGCGTCACGGAACTGGTCAACGGACGCCAGCTTCACGGTTTCACCCAGGGTGATAGAGCCGCTGTCAGGCTGCTCCTGACCGGACATCATGCGGAACAGCGTCGATTTACCCGCGCCGTTCGGACCGATGATCCCGACGATAGCCCCTTTTGGTACGGAGAAGGTCAGATCGTCAATCAGCAGGCGATCGCCGTATGACTTACGCAGATTGGTGACTTCAACCACTTTATCCCCCAGACGTGCTCCAGGCGGAATAAACAGTTCGTTGGTCTCGTTACGTTTCTGGTATTCGGTGTTGTTCAGCTCTTCAAAGCGTGCCAGACGGGCTTTGCCCTTAGACTGACGGCCTTTAGCGCCCTGACGAACCCACTCCAGCTCTTTCTCGATAGACTTACGACGCGCGGCTTCCTGAGAAGCTTCCTGCGCCAGACGCTGATCTTTCTGCTCCAGCCAGGAGGAGTAGTTACCTTCCCATGGAATACCTTCACCACGGTCCAGCTCCAGGATCCAGCCTGCGACGTTGTCGAGGAAGTAACGGTCGTGGGTAATTGCCACCACGGTGCCTTCGAAGTCGTGCAGGAAGCGTTCCAGCCACGCCACGGATTCCGCATCCAGGTGGTTGGTGGGTTCGTCAAGCAGCAGCATGTCTGGTTTTTCCAGCAGCAGGCGGCACAGCGCTACGCGGCGGCGCTCACCCCCGGAAAGATTGGCGATTTTCGCATCCCAGTCCGGCAGGCGCAGGGCATCGGCCGCGCGCTCCAGCTGCACGTTCAGGTTATGACCGTCGTGCGCCTGGATAATCTCTTCAAACTTGCCCTGCTGAGCGGCCAGCTTGTCGAAGTCTGCATCCGGCTCGGCGTATTTGGCATACACTTCATCCAGACCTTTCAGGGCGTTAACCACTTCGGAAACCGCTTCTTCAACGGATTCACGAACGGTGTGTTCCGGGTTCAGCTGAGGTTCCTGCGGCAGGTAGCCGATCTTGATGCCAGGCTGCGGACGGGCTTCACCTTCGATGTCTGTATCGATGCCGGCCATGATGCGCAGCAGGGTGGACTTACCGGCACCGTTGAGACCCAGAACACCAATTTTTGCGCCCGGGAAGAAGCTCAGCGAGATATTTTTAAGAATATGACGTTTCGGCGGGACAACTTTGCCGACACGATGCATGGTATAAACGAATTGAGCCACGTTGGACTTCGCCTCTTTTATCGTAATGAGAAGGAATTTCAGCCTCGAAGTGTAGCCTTTTTCACGCCCTAATCCCAGCCAGGAACGTCGGGAGTGTTAAAACGCGCAAGAAAGGTAAAAAAGTGTCCATAACGTGGCGCGTTGCAGGATGCCTGGTTAGCATAAGTTGGTGTGACTTTGACGTGGCAAGACGCTGCAATTGACGAAAAAACAATGAGGAAGAGCTTGTGGAAAAAGCCAAACAGGTGGTCTGGCGTCTGCTGGCTGCCAGCGTATGCGTAATGGCGGTAAGCCAGGCGGTGCATGCCGATTCACTGGATGAACAACGTAATCGCTACGCCCAGATTAAACAGGCGTGGGACAATAAGCAGATGGATACCGTGCAGGCGCTGATGCCGACGCTGAAGGATTATCCGCTGTATCCGTATCTGGAGTATCGCCAGATCACTGACGATCTCATGAACCAGCCGACCGTCACTGTGAATAATTTCATTCAGGCGAACCCGACCCTGCCGCCTGCGCGAACCCTGCAATCTCGTTTTGTGAATGAACTGGCGCGTCGCGAAGACTGGCGCGGGCTGCTGGCGTTTAGCCCCGATAAGCCGAATACCACCGAAGCGCAGTGTAACTACTACTATGCGAAATGGGCGACCGGACAGCAGGAAGAGGCCTGGGCCGGGGCGAAGGATCTTTGGCTGACCGGCAAAAGCCAGCCGAATGCCTGTGATTCGCTGTTTGGCGCGTGGCGAGCCTCCGGCAAACAGGATCCGCTGGCCTATCTTGAGCGTATTCGCCTGGCGATGAAAGCCGGCAACACGCGCCTGGTGACCGCGCTGGCGGGGCAGATGCCTTCCGATTATCAGACGATCTCTACGGCCGTTATCGCGCTGGCAAACGATCCGAACAGCGTCCTGACCTTTGCCCGCAGCACGGGCGCGACCGACTTTACCCGTCAGATGGCGGCGGTGGCTTTTGCCAGCGTGGCGCGCGACGATGTGGAAAACGCCCGGCTGATGATCCCGCAGCTGGTGCAGGCGCAGCAGCTGAATGACGATCAAACCCAGGAGCTGCGTGACATCGTGGCGTGGCGACTGATGGGCACGGATGTGACCGACGAACAGGCACGCTGGCGAGATGATGCCATTATGCGTTCGAACTCCACGTCGCTGGTGGAGCGCCGCGTGCGCATGGCGCTGGGCACCGGCGATCGCCGGGGGCTGAATACCTGGCTCGCACGTTTGCCGATGGACGCCAAAGAGAAAGATGAATGGCGCTACTGGCAGGCCGATCTGCTGATGGAGCGCGGTCGTGATGATGAAGCCAAAGAGATCCTCCACGGCCTGATGCAGCAGCGCGGCTTCTACCCGATGGTGGCCGCGCAGCGCCTGGGCGAGGAGTATACCTTCCGCATTGATAAAGCACCCGCGAATGCGAACCCGGCGCTGACGCAGGGGCCAGAGATGGCGCGCGTGCGCGAGCTGATGTACTGGAATATGGACAATACCGCGCGCAGCGAGTGGGCGAATCTGGTAACCAGTCGCACCACCGACGAGAAAGCCCAGCTTGCCCGCTATGCGTTTGATAACCACTGGTGGGATCTGAGCGTGCAGGCGACGATCGCCGGTAAGCTTTGGGATCATCTTGAAGAGCGTTTCCCGCTGGCGTACAACGATCTTTTCGAACGCTACACCAGCGGCAAAGATATCCCGCAAAGTTACGCGATGGCGATTGCCCGTCAGGAGAGTGCCTGGAATCCGAAAGTCCGCTCCCCGGTGGGGGCCAGCGGTCTGATGCAAATTATGCCGGGAACGGCGACCCATACGGTGAAGATGTTTAACATTCCCGGGTACAGTAGCCCCTCACAGCTTCTCGATCCGGATACCAACATCAACATCGGTACCAGCTATCTGCAGTATGTTTATCAGCAGTTTGGCAATAACCGCATTTTCTCGTCGGCGGCGTATAACGCGGGGCCGGGGCGCGTGCGTACCTGGCTCGGCAACAGCGCCGGACGCATCGATGCCGTGGCGTTTGTGGAGAGCATTCCGTTCTCAGAAACGCGCGGTTATGTGAAGAACGTGCTGGCGTACGATGCTTACTATCGCTACTTCATGGGGCAGAAAGATACCCTGATGAGCGATGCCGAGTGGCAGAGACGTTACTGATCGGCGTGGGTTGTGTTATGCTGTACTCGCTAATGAGTACAAGAGGCAGCATAACATGACCCAGCATTCCCCGTATTCCTCGGCAATGGCCGAACAGCGTCACCAGGAGTGGCTTCGTTTTGTGGAGCTGCTTCGCCAGTCTTACGATCAGGATTTGCACTTACCTCTTATGCAGCTGATGCTGACCCCAGACGAGCGTGAAGCGCTGGGCACGCGCGTGCGGATCATTGAAGAGCTACTGCGCGGTGAGATGAGCCAGCGTGAGCTGAAAAATGAGCTGGGCGCGGGCATCGCGACGATCACCCGCGGCTCGAACAGCCTGAAGTCTGCGCCGGTCGAGCTGCGCCAGTGGCTGGAAGCGGTGTTGTTGAAAAATACCTAACGATAAATCGCGTTATGGAACGGGCTTAACGCCAAAATCACCGCCTGGTGGTAAACGCCTGAACGCGTGAGCTTGCCCGCAGTAAAGACGCCAATCGCCCCTTCTTTGCGCCCAATCTCATCAATGCCGGTGTACTGTGACATCACCGGCCCGAGCGCTTCGCCTTCGCGCACTTTGTTCAGAATGATCTCTGGCAGCGGCAGGGTGGCAGAACGCGCTTCACCGCGCTGCTCTCGGCTTTCTATCACTACCCAGCTAAAGGTGGCACCTTCGTCGATCCCGGCTTCAATGGCGACCCAGAAGTCCGCCTTTGGGGCCGCGGCTTTAGCATTTGCCACGCGATTTCGTGCGCCAGCGCGCGTTTCCTCGCTGCCAAACGGCTGTTCAGGTACGCCACTCTCGACGCCGATGGCTTCGATATGGCAGGATCCTTCGCCGAAAATCTCTTCAAAAGCCTTTAGAATTGCCTGAATTTTGGCAGGATTGGTGGTAGCAGAGACAACATGGTGCATAATTAAGCTCGATTCAAAAAAAACTCATCGCAGTATAACGGAAAAAAAGCATGTTACAGGTATACCTTGTTCGCCACGGTGAGACGCAGTGGAACGCCGAGCGACGTATTCAAGGCCAGTCAGACAGTCCTCTCACTGAGAAGGGGATCCAGCAAGCGTGGCAGGTGGCAGAGCGTGCCAGGACGCTGGGCATTACCCACGTGATCACCAGCGATTTAGGTCGCACGCAGCAGACAGCGCGCATCATCGCAGATGCCTGCGGCTGTGACGTGATGCTTGAGCCGCGTCTGCGCGAGCTGGATATGGGCGTGCTGGAAAAACGCCATATCGATACGCTGACCGAAACGGAAGAGGGCTGGCGTCGTACGCTGGTCAACGGTACCGAAGATGGCCGCATCCCGGAGGGGGAATCCATGCAGGAGCTGAGCGTGCGTATGCATGCCGCACTGGCGGAATGTCTGAAGCTTCCGGCAGGTAGCCGTCCGCTGCTGGTGAGTCACGGTATTGCGCTGGGCTGCCTGGTGAGCACCATTCTGGGATTACCGGCTTATGCTGAACGTCGTCTGCGTCTGCGCAACTGCTCTATTTCCCGAATTGATTATCAGGAAAGTGCGTGGCTGGCGTCGGGTTGGGTCGTGGAGATGGCAGGGGACATTTCGCATCTCGATGCCCCTGCGCTTGATGAACT
The DNA here is from genome assembly GCF_049237505.1 of Enterobacter cloacae complex sp. SHL012. Classification (NCBI taxonomy): domain Bacteria; kingdom Pseudomonadati; phylum Pseudomonadota; class Gammaproteobacteria; order Enterobacterales; family Enterobacteriaceae; genus Enterobacter; species Enterobacter cloacae complex sp. SHL012. The sequence continues at coordinate 225,287 of NZ_JBMKIZ010000004.1, read as the reverse complement.
GCAGCGTTAACGACGTATCGGAATTAAGAATTCCATCCGCAGATTGATTGGGCCTTCTTCCGGTTTCGCATCCTGCGCCGGGTAGTAGCGCTCAATGTCCTGACCTTTACGGCGATTCAGATTCAGCATCGGCATGCAGGTCCCGTAAACGGTCAGGATGAACTCCTGAACGCCCGTTCCCAGTCCTTCATACGAGAACATCACGTATTCGCCGCCTTCCAGCACGACCGGTTTAGACCCCTGAATATAACCATTTGCCATCTCTGGCGTCAGCGCAGTGGTGTAGAACACCTCCTGCTCGTCGTCTTTTTCCTGGCTTGGGTGCGTTTCGTTGAGACCATAGAGGATCGGTGGGATCGCTGGCGCATGACTCAGGAAGTCGCGCCAGAACTGGACACGCATCTGATGACGGAACTCAGAAATCTGCTCAAGAGAACAGGAGTAGCTCTGGGTCGTACCGATCAGATGGGTTTCCGGCAGCGTGACAATTTCGTATTTCGGCATGGCGAACTCGCCCAGACGCAGCGGCGGGCGCATACCAAACGAGCTCCAGTCTGGCGAGCGGCGATAGAGCGCTGGCGTCAACGAGAACTGTTTTTTAAACGCACGGGTGAAGGTCTGCTGCGAATCAAAACGATACTGCAAGGCAATATCCAGAATGGGCCGCGCGGTCAGGCGCAATGCCACCGCAGACTTGGACAAACGACGTGCGCGAATATAGGCCCCGATAGCATGACCGGTGACATCCTTGAACATCCTTTGCAGATGCCACTTGGAATAGCCTGCTTTAGCCGCCACATTATCCAGTGACAAAGGCTGGTCGAGATGACCTTCCAGCCAGGTGAGCAGGTCGCGAATAATTCCAGCCTGATCCATATACTATCCTCATCCTTAAAACAGCAGGTGCCTGATAACAGGTTAGCGGATAATAGCATTTTTTGATGTTTTAGCATTCAGTGTTTTTTTTGCGCATTAATGCCTTTTCTCCCCCTTTTTGGGCGAATATATTCTAATCCTGTGATCTTGCTACATTTTTGTCTAAAGTGTTGAATAATCGCTCAATGCAATTTTAAAGAATGGTAACAATATGAAATACAAGACTTTGCTTCTTACCGCTCTGTTGCTGGTTGTTGGCCGTGCGGCGCAAGCGGAACAGATTGGATCTGTCGATACCGTGTTCAAAATGTTTGGCCCGGACCACAAAATTGTGGTGGAGGCGTTTGACGATCCAGATGTAAAAAACGTCACCTGCTACGTCAGCCGTGCGAAGACGGGCGGTATTAAAGGCGGTCTGGGGCTGGCGGAAGATACCTCAGATGCGGCGATCTCCTGCCAGCAGGTGGGGCCAGTTGAGCTGAGCGATAAAATTAAAAACGGTAAAGCGCAGGGTGACGTGGTGTTCCAGAAACGGACGTCGCTGGTGTTCAAAAAGCTGCAGGTAGTGCGTTTCTATGATGCGAAGCGCAATACGCTGGCTTATCTTGCCTATTCCGACAAAGTGGTGGAAGGCTCGCCGAAAAACGCCATCAGCGCCGTGCCGATTATGCCATGGCATTAATTCAGGGATGAACCATGCAACAACCTGTGGTCTGGCTGGTTGAAGACGAAACCAGTATCGCCGATACGCTTATCTACATGCTTCAGCAGGAAGGCTTTGCGGTAAAGGCGTTTGAGCGCGGTTTACCGGTGCTGGAGGAGGCGCGGCGGCAGATCCCGGCGCTCGCCATTCTGGATGTTGGGCTGCCGGACATCAGCGGCTTTGAACTCTGCCGCCAGCTGCTGGCGCAGCATCCGTCACTTCCGGTGCTGTTTCTCACGGCACGCAGTGATGAAGTGGATAAACTCCTCGGGCTGGAAATGGGCGCCGACGACTATGTCGCCAAGCCTTTTTCTCCGCGAGAGGTTTGCGCCCGGTTAAGGACAATTTTACGGCGGATGCAAAAATCCGCCGCGCCAGCAGAAACGATGCGTATCGGGCAATTTGAGCTAAATGAACCTGCCGCCCGAATAAGCTGGTGCGGTGAAGTTTTACCCCTGACCCGCTACGAGTTCTTGCTGCTCAAAACCTTTTTACAGGCCCCCGGGCGGGTATTTTCGCGCCAGCAGCTGATGGACAAGGTATGGGGTGAAGACGGCGACAGCTTCGATCGTACCGTGGATACCCATATCAAAACCCTGCGCGCCAAGCTGCGGGCGGTGAACGATGAACAGTCTCCCATCAGTACCCATCGGGGTATGGGCTACAGTCTGGGCCTTTACTGATGCGCATTGGGATGCGGTTGTTGCTGGGATATTTCCTGATCGTGGGCATCGCCGCGTGGTTTGTGCTGTCGATTTTTGTTCAGGAAGTGAAGCCCGGCGTGCGCAGGGCCACCGAGGGGACGTTGATTGATACCGCGACCTTGCTTGCCGAAATCGGGCGCGACGATCTTCTTTCGGGGAATGCGCAGCAGGGCAAACTGGCGCAGGCCTTTTCACAGCTCCATCAGCGGCCTTTCCGCGCCAACCTCGGCGGCATTTATAAGGTGCGTAACGAGTATCACGTCTATATGACCGATGCGCAGGGCAGAGTGGTGTTTGATTCCGCCGGTCTGGCCGTGGGGCAAGATTACTCGCGCTGGAACGATGTCTGGCTGACGCTTCGCGGTAAATACGGCGCGCGCAGCACTCAGAGCAATCCAGACGATCCTGAGAGTACGGTGATGTATGTTGCCGCGCCGGTTGTGGAGCAGGGTAAGATTATCGGCGTGCTGTCGGTCGGCAAACCGAACAGCGCGATGGCACCGGTTATCCACCGCAGCGAGCGGCGGATCCTCTGGGCGGGTGGCGCGCTGCTCGGCATTGCCTTGCTGATTGGTCTTCTTGTCGCCTGGTGGATCAATCGTTCTATCAGTACGTTATCGCGCTATGCCGATTCGGTGACCACCGACACGCCTCTCCCGCTACCCAATCCGGGCAGCAGCGAACTGCACAAGCTGGCCCAGGCGCTGGAGAATATGCGCATTCGTCTCGAAGGGAAAAATTACATTGAACGCTATGTCCATGCGCTCACCCACGAGCTGAAAAGCCCGATGGCGGCCATACGCGGCGCGGCGGAAATCCTTGCCGAGCAGCCGCCGCCGCAGGTGGCAGCACGCTTTATTGATAACATTCTGGTACAAAACGCACGCATGCAGTCGCTGGTTGAAAAACTGCTCGCGCAGGCGCGGCTTGAAAATCGGGTCGAGATTACGCCGGAGGTCATCCGGGTCAATTCATTGTTTACGCGGCTTGCTGACGCGCGCTCGGCCCTGCTATCGGCAAAAGCGATTGTGCTGACTATCCAGCCTGTTCCGTTTAATGTTGAAGGCGATCCCGATCTCCTCGAACAGGCGCTCGGCAATTTGCTGGATAACGCCATCGATTTTACGCCTCAGGGCGGAACCATTGAACTGGCGGCCCGGGAAGAGCAGGGGCAGATGCAGCTTGTCATCATCGACAGCGGAAGCGGGATCCCGGATTACGCGCTGGATCGTATTTTTGAACGCTTCTATTCCCTTCCGCGCGAGAACGGGCTTAAGAGCAGTGGGCTCGGGCTGGCCTTTGTGCAGGAGGTGGCGCGTCTGCATCAGGGAGAGATTACATTGCGCAATCGTGATGAGGGCGGCGTGATGGCCACGCTGACACTTCACCGTCCCTTCACATAACTTCAAACTGCCCCCACACAGCCTGGTTACGCTCTCTTCATCACAAAGGAGACGTAATGATGAAATCCCCCCTGTTCTGGAAAATAAGCACCCTGCTGGGGTGCATTCTGCTGCTGTTAGTCCCGCTGTTTATGGTAAGTAACCTCATTGCAGAGCGTGAAAGCTACCGTAATGATGTCGAAAATACGCTTCGCCAGAGCACCAGCGGACCGCAAAAACTGATCGGCCCGCTGATTGCGATTCCGGTGACAGAGATCTTTTACAAGCTAGAGGATGAGAAGAAGGTCGAGTACAAGAAAAGCTATCTGCATTTTATCCTGCCGGAGTCGCTGCTTGTTGAGGGTAACCAGCGCGTTGAGTCCCGAAATATCGGCATCTATGACGGACAGATCTGGAACACCGATCTCAAAATAAAAGCGCAGTTCAGCACCGAAAAAATGACGCAGCTTAAAGGGGAGACGATGACCCTTGGGCAGCCGTTTATCGTTGTTGGAGTGGGCGATGCACGCGGTATTGGCACGGTGAAAGTCTCCAGTATCAATGGCGAGACGCTGAGCGTAGAGCCGGGTTCGGGCGTATCTGGCGCGCTTTCCGGTGTTCATATCCCGCTGACGGATAAAGCGCTGGAGTCAAAAACGTTTGCCATGGAGATGTCGCTGAATTTGGCGGGGACGGGGAGTTTTGCCGTGGTGCCCGTGGGACGTAACAGCGAAATGGCGCTGAACAGCAACTGGCCGCATCCGGGCTTCATGGGCAACTATCTGCCGGTGAAACACAAAATCGGTGATTCAGGTTTTCAGGCGAAGTGGCAGAGCAGCTGGTTTGCGAACAACCTTGAGAGCTGGTTCAACGGGAGTGAATCTCCTGCGTGGGAGTCGATCCCGGCTTTTAGCGTCACGGTAGCCACACCTGCCGATCAGTATCAGCTGACTGACCGGGCAATCAAGTATGCTATTTTGCTGATTGCGCTGACGTTTATGGCCTTCTTTGTCTTCGAAACCTTAACCGGGCTGCGCCTGCACCCAATGCAGTATCTGCTGGTGGGGCTGTCGCTGGTGCTGTTCTATCTGGTGCTGCTGGCGCTGTCAGAACACGTCGGCTTTACGCCTGCCTGGGTTGTTGCAAGCCTGGTGGGTGCTGCGATGAACGGGATGTACCTGCAGGCGGTGCTAACAAGCTGGAAGCGCAGCGGGTTGTTTGTGCTGGCCTTGCTGGGGCTGGACGTGGTGATGTGGTTCCTGCTGCGCTCGGAGGATAGTGCGCTGTTGTTGGGGTCAGCGGTGCTCGCACTGGCACTGTTCGCCGTGATGTACCTGACCCGGCATTTCGACTGGTATTCGCTTTCACAGCCGAAGCGCCCTGAGCCACCCGCAGAGCCCGATAACGACACGATGCGGATCTGGAAATAAAAAAAACGGCGCGAATGCGCCGTTTTTCTTTATTGCATTGACTGCGGGATTACTCCTGCAGGTCTCCGCAGAAACGGTACCCTTCGCCGTGGATTGTGGCGATGATTTCCGGCGTATCAGGCGTAGATTCGAAATGTTTACGAATACGACGGATGGTCACGTCTACGGTACGGTCGTGTGGCTTCAGCTCACGGCCGGTCATTTTCTTCAGCAGTTCTGCACGGGACTGAATTTTGCCCGGGTTTTCGCAGAAGTGCAGCATCGCGCGGAATTCGCTGCGCGGCAGTTTATACTGCTCACCGTTCGGGCTAATCAGCGAACGGCTATTGATATCAAGTTCCCAGCCGTTGAATTTGTAGCTATCGACGCTACGACGCTCTTCACTGACCGTGCCCAGGTTCATGGTGCGGGACAGCAGGTTGCGTGCACGAATGGTTAACTCGCGTGGGTTGAACGGCTTGGTGATGTAGTCATCCGCACCGATTTCCAGGCCAAGAATTTTATCAACTTCGTTGTCACGGCCCGTCAGGAACATTAACGCGACGTTCGCCTGCTCACGCAGTTCGCGCGCCAGAAGAAGCCCGTTTTTGCCCGGCAGGTTGATATCCATGATTACCAGGTTGATATCATTTTCAGAAAGGATCTGATGCATCTCTGCGCCATCGGTCGCTTCAAAGACATCGTAGCCTTCTGCTTCGAAAATGCTCTTTAACGTGTTGCGTGTTACCAACTCGTCTTCAACGATAAGAATGTGCGGGGTCTGCATGTTTGCTACCTAAATTGCCAACTAAATCGAAACAGGAAGTACAAAAGTCCCTGACCTGCCTGATGCATGTCGCAAATTAACATGATCGGCTTAACGTGACTAAAGTACGTAATTGCGTTCTTGATGCACTTTCCATCAACGTCAACAACATCATTAGCTTGGTCTTGGGTACTTTCCCTTTGGACCCGACAGTGTCAAAAACGGCTGTCATCCTAACCATTTTAACAGCAACATAACAGGCTAAGTGACACCAGACACCCAATAAAACTACGCTTCGTTGACATATATCAAGTTCAATTGTAGCACGTTAACAGTTTGATGAAATCATCGTAGCCGAATGCTAGCCTTTGTCACAATTTTTCAATAAACCAACTAGTTGCGGACATTGATATATAAACGAAGCGAATCCAATCAGAATAGGGTATTCATGATGCCATTATCATTATAAAACATAAGGATAATGGTCTTCTGTTAACATTCTAACTGATTGTTCAGACACAAAATAGTTTAGCGTTTTTAATTTGTTATGAAACGCTATTTCGGTGATTTGTGTTGCAAATTTGTAAATTTGCGCTGCGTAATATGTTGAAGTGCATCACATTTTTACCCGCTAACTGATTAAAAAGAGAGCATAAATGCATCTGTCGATTGTACTGGTCGCCCCAGCCAGAGCAGAAAATATAGGCGCTGCGGCGCGTGCCATGAAGACCATGGGTTTTACCGATTTACGTATTGTGGACAGCACTGCGCACCTGGAGCCTGCTGCCCGCTGGGTGGCGCATGGTTCGGGAGATATTCTCGATAATATAACGACTTACGCTACGCTTGCCGACGCACTGCATGACATTTCGTTTACCGTTGCGACCACCGCCCGCAGCCGCGCGAAGTTCCATTACTACGCCACGCCTGCTGAGCTGGTGCCCATGCTGGAAGAGAAAAGCCAGTGGCTTGAGAAAGCGGCGCTGGTGTTTGGCCGCGAAGATTCCGGACTCACTAACGAAGAGCTGGCACTGGCGGACGTTCTGACTGGCGCGCCGATGGTCGCGGATTATCCGTCTCTGAATTTAGGCCAGGCGGTCATGGTCTATTGCTATCAATTAGCATCCTTAATACAAATCCCCCAGCCGCCCGATACAGGAACCGATGAAAACCAGCTGGCTGCACTTCGCGCTCGCGTGGAGAACTTGCTCTTGCGGCTGGATGTGGCGGACGATCAAAAAATGGCTGACTGGCTACACCAGCGTCTCGGACGACTTGAGCAGCGGGACACGGCAATGTTGCACCGTTTGCTGCACGATATTGAAAAAAAATTAGCCGAGTAAAATGCTGTCATAAGTTTTTACTATGGCGAAATTGTCTGTCATGGAGGGTTGCATTTGGGGGAATCGGATGAAAATAAATCGGCAAACAGCGGGGCGTGAGTCTCTGCGGAATTGTGATCAAATTAAAAATTCATTGACTTAAGGTGCCCGATCCTTTAACCCTAAAAGAATACAGCACAGACAGATAATAATGACAGAGTACACAACATCCATGAAACGCATCAGCATCACCACCATTACTACAACCATCATCATTACCACAGGTAACGATGCGGGCTGACGCGTACAGGAAAAACAAAAAAAAGCCCGCACCTGAACAGTGCGGGCTTTTTTTTCGGCTAAAGGAAACGAGGTAGAACCATGCGAGTGTTGAAGTTCGGCGGTACATCAGTGGCAAATGCAGAACGTTTTCTGCGTGTTGCCGATATCCTGGAGAGCAACGCCAGGCAGGGGCAGGTTGCGACCGTGCTCTCTGCCCCGGCAAAAATCACGAACCATCTGGTGGCGATGATTGAAAAAACCATCGGTGGTCAGGATGCACTTCCGAACATCAGCGACGCCGAGCGTATCTTCGCTGAGCTGCTGCAGGGGCTGGCGGAGGCACAGCCCGGCTTCCCGCTCGCACAGCTGAAGTCTTTCGTTGAGCAGGAGTTTGCTCAGATCAAACATGTGCTGCACGGTATCAGCCTGCTGGGCCAGTGTCCGGACAGCATCAACGCGGCGCTGATCTGCCGCGGTGAGAAACTGTCAATCGCCATCATGGCTGGCCTGCTGGAAGCGCGTGGCCACGGCGTGACCGTCATCAATCCGGTTGAAAAACTACTTGCGGTGGGCCACTACCTCGAATCTACCGTTGATATTGCCGAATCAACCCGCCGTATCGCCGCGAGCAAAATCCCGTCTGACCACATGATCCTGATGGCGGGCTTTACCGCCGGAAATGAGAAGGGTGAGCTGGTGGTGCTGGGCCGTAACGGCTCCGACTACTCTGCCGCCGTGCTGGCTGCCTGTTTACGCGCAGACTGTTGTGAGATCTGGACTGACGTCGACGGCGTGTATACCTGCGACCCGCGCCAGGTACCGGACGCCAGGTTGCTGAAGTCGATGTCTTACCAGGAAGCGATGGAGCTTTCCTACTTCGGCGCCAAAGTGCTTCACCCACGTACCATCTCCCCGATTGCCCAGTTCCAGATCCCTTGCTTGATTAAAAATACCGGTAACCCGCAAGCGCCAGGCACGCTGATTGGCGCCAGCTCCGATGAAGATGGCCTGCCGGTGAAAGGCATCTCCAACCTGAATAACATGGCGATGTTCAGCGTCTCCGGTCCGGGGATGAAGGGCATGGTCGGCATGGCGGCGCGCGTCTTTGCCGCAATGTCACGCAACGGTATCTCGGTGGTGCTGATCACGCAGTCCTCTTCCGAGTACAGCATCAGCTTCTGCGTGCCGCAGGCCGACTGCCTGCGCGCGCGCCGTGCGCTGGAAGAAGAGTTCTATCTGGAGCTGAAAGAGGAGTTGCTGGAGCCGCTCTCCATTCAGGAGCGTCTGGCCGTCATCTCCGTCGTGGGCGACGGGATGCGCACCCTGCGCGGTATCTCCGCTAAGTTCTTTGCCGCGCTGGCCCGCGCCAACATCAATATCGTGGCGATTGCCCAGGGCTCGTCTGAGCGTTCTATCTCCGTCGTGGTGGATAACGACGATGCCACCACCGGCGTGCGCGTGGTGCATCAGATGCTGTTCAATACCGATCAGGTCATTGAGCTGTTCCTGATTGGCGTGGGCGGTGTCGGCGGCGCGCTGCTCGAGCAGGTGAAGCGTCAGCAGGCGTGGCTCAAGAAGAAACATATCGATCTGCGCGTCTGCGGTATTGCCAATTCCAGAGCGCTACTGACCAATGTGCATGGTCTGAATCTTGAAAACTGGCAGGCCGGGCTGGAAGAGGCGAAAGAGCCGTTTAATCTGGGTCGCCTTATCCGTCTGGTAAAAGAGTACCATCTGCTTAACCCGGTGATTGTCGACTGTACGTCAAACCAGGCCGTTGCCGACCAGTATGCGGATTTCCTGCGCGAAGGCTTCCACGTGGTGACGCCGAACAAAAAGGCCAACACCTCGTCGATGGATTACTATCACCAGCTGCGTCTGGCGGCGAGCAAGTCGCGCCGTAAGTTCCTGTACGACACCAACGTGGGCGCCGGCCTGCCGGTTATCGAAAATCTGCAAAATCTGCTGAATGCGGGCGACGAACTGCAGCGCTTCTCCGGCATTCTCTCCGGCTCCCTGTCGTTTATCTTTGGCAAGCTGGACGAGGGCATGAGCCTCTCGGAAGCCACCCGCGCCGCGCGCGAGCTGGGCTATACCGAGCCGGATCCACGTGACGATCTCTCCGGCATGGACGTGGCGCGTAAGCTGCTGATCCTCGTGCGCGAAACCGGTCGCGAGCTGGAGCTTTCGGACATTGTGATTGAACCCGTGTTGCCAGCCGAGTTTGACAGCAGCGGTGATGTCAGCACCTTTATGGCGAATTTACCCCAGCTTGACGATGCTTTTGCCGCGCGCGTGGCGAAAGCCCGTGATGAAGGTAAGGTATTGCGCTATGTTGGCAACATTGAAGAAGATGGCGTGTGCCGGGTGAAGATTGCCGAAGTGGATGGCAACGACCCGCTGTACAAAGTCAAAAACGGCGAAAACGCCCTCGCGTTTTACAGCCACTATTATCAGCCATTGCCGCTGGTGCTTCGCGGCTATGGCGCAGGGAACGATGTTACAGCGGCGGGTGTGTTTGCCGATCTGTTGCGTACCCTGTCATGGAAGTTAGGAGTTTAACATGGTCAAAGTTTATGCCCCGGCTTCCAGCGCCAATATGAGCGTCGGATTCGATGTGCTGGGTGCGGCGGTCACGCCGGTGGACGGTTCGCTGTTGGGCGATACGGTTACGGTTGAGGCGGCGGCGAGTTTCAGCCTCAATAACGTGGGCCGATTCGCCAGCAAACTGCCGTCCGACCCGCGCGAGAATATCGTCTATCAGTGCTGGGAACGCTTCTGTCAGGAGATCGGCAAAAACGTGCCGGTCGCCATGACGCTGGAAAAAAGTATGCCGATTGGTTCGGGGCTGGGCTCCAGCGCCTGTTCCGTGGTTGCCGCGCTGGTGGCGATGAACGAGCACTGCGGCAAGCCTTTGAATAACAGCCGCCTGCTGGGGTTAATGGGCGAGCTGGAAGGGCGTATCTCCGGCAGTATCCACTATGACAATGTGGCACCGTGCTTCCTTGGCGGTATGCAACTGATGATCGAAGAAAATGGCATCATCAGCCAGCAGGTGCCAGGGTTTGATGAGTGGCTGTGGGTGCTGGCGTATCCGGGGATTAAGGTCTCTACCGCGGAAGCGCGTGCGATCCTGCCTGCGCAATATCGTCGTCAGGACTGTATTGCTCACGGACGTCATCTGGCGGGCTTTATCCACGCCTGCTATACCCGTCAGCCGCAGCTGGCGGCGAAGCTGATGAAAGATGTCATTGCCGAGCCGTACCGCACGAAGCTGCTGCCTGGCTTTAACGAGGCGCGACAGGCCGCCATGGATATCGGCGCGCAGGCGTGCGGCATCTCCGGCTCCGGCCCGACGCTGTTCGCCCTGTGCGATAAGCCAGACACCGCGCAGCGCGTGGCGGACTGGCTCTCTAAACACTACCTGCAAAATCAGGAAGGCTTTGTTCATATTTGCCGTCTGGACACGGCTGGCGCACGAGTACTGGGATAACGAATGAAACTCTATAACCTTAAAGATCATAACGAGCAGGTCAGCTTCGCGCAGGCAGTGACTCAGGGGCTGGGCAAAAATCAGGGGCTGTTCTTCCCGCATGACCTGCCGGAATTTCAGCTGACCGAGATTGATGAACTGCTGAAGCAGGACTTTGTCACCCGCAGCACCAAAATTCTGTCTGCGTTTATCGGCGACGAAATCCCTCAGGAGCTGCTGGAAGAGCGCGTGCGTGCGGCGTTTGCCTTCCCGGCTCCGGTGCAGCAGGTGGAGCCTGACGTCGGTTGTCTGGAGCTGTTCCACGGCCCGACACTGGCGTTTAAAGACTTCGGCGGCCGCTTTATGGCGCAGATGCTGACCCACATCAGCGGCGACAAGCCGGTGACCATTCTGACAGCCACCTCCGGCGATACCGGTGCCGCGGTCGCGCATGCGTTCTACGGCCTGAAAAACGTCCGCGTGGTGATCCTCTATCCAAAAGGCAAAATCAGCCCGCTGCAGGAAAAACTGTTCTGTACGCTCGGCGGCAACATTGAGACCGTGGCGATCGACGGTGACTTTGATGCCTGTCAGGCGCTGGTCAAGCAGGCGTTCGATGATGAAGAGCTGAAGGCCGCGCTGGGGCTGAATTCCGCCAACTCCATCAACATCAGCCGTCTGCTGGCGCAGATTTGCTACTACTTCGAAGCGGTAGCGCAGCTGCCGCAGGAAGCGCGCAATCAGCTGGTGGTGTCCGTACCAAGCGGTAACTTCGGTGACCTGACGGCGGGATTGCTGGCGAAATCGCTCGGTCTGCCGGTGAAGCGCTTTATCGCCGCTACCAACGCCAACGACACCGTGCCGCGCTTCCTGAAAGACGGGAAATGGGCACCGAACGCGACGCAGGCGACGCTCTCCAATGCCATGGATGTGTCACAGCCAAACAACTGGCCGCGCGTGGAGGAGCTGTTCCGCCGCAAGGTATGGCGTCTGGTGGACCTGGGCTACGCGGCGGTGACGGATGAGACCACTAAAGCGACCATGCGCGAGCTGAAAGCGGTGGGATATACCTCTGAGCCGCACGCGGCAATTGCGTATCGCGCACTGCGCGACCAGCTCAACCCGGGGGAATATGGTCTGTTCCTCGGTACCGCCCATCCCGCCAAGTTCAAAGAGAGCGTGGAAGCGATCCTGGGCGAAACGCTGCCGCTGCCAAAAGAGCTGGCCGAGCGTGCCGACCTGCCGCTGCTGTCACACGAGCTGCCTGCGGATTTTGCCGCGCTGCGTAAGCTGATGATGACTCGCGCGTAATTGTGTTGCCCGGTGGCGGCTACGCCTTACCGGACCTACGGGGTTTGTAGGCCGGGTAAGCGCAGCGCCACCCGGCAAAAGCAGCACCGATCTTTAGGCCGGGAAAGGCGAAGCCGCCACCCGGCTTTTTTGTGAAGAAAATAAGGAGGAATAAAGCAGGAAAAAAGCAGAAATTCCCAATAAATGCGGTCACTTAGCGTTTAGGATTGCAGAGAATAACATCCCCCGTTCCCCTCGCGTACTCTCCTTACATCGGCCCACGTTGGGCAAGAAGAATAAGGAGTCACAGATGTCTACACTGAAACCTGCACTCATCGCGCTTTCACTGGTGCTGGTCGCTCCCATGGCGGCACAGGCATCCGAAATCACCCTCGTACCGGCGGTTAAACTGCAGATTGGCGACCGGGACAACAGCGGGCATTACTGGGACGGCGGCCGCTGGCGCGACCACGACTGGTGGAAGGCGCATTATGACTGGCGTGATAACCACTGGCGCCCGCATGACGAACATCGCGATCGTGACGATCGACACGACCATCATCATGACGATCGCCATCCAGGGCCGGACTGGAAGCACCATTAATGCAACACCCCGCCAGCAGGCGGGGTGTTGTTTTATTGTTCGTGGCGTTTAAAGACCAGTTCGCCTTTCCCCGACGCGTCTTCGTCAAAGAAATAGCCTTCGCTGTTAAAACCGGTCAGCTGCTCCGGCTTGGTCAGGCGGTTCTGAATGATATAGCGGCTCATGAGGCCCCGCGCCTTTTTGGCATAGAAGCTGATGACCTTGAACTTGCCGTTTTTCTCATCCAGGAAGACCGGCTTGATGATCTCCGCATCCAGCTTTTTCGGTTTCACCGACTTGTAGTATTCATCGGATGCCAGGTTAATCACCACGTTATCGCCCTGAGCGCGTAGCGCCGCGTTCAGCTTATCGGTGATGATTTCGCCCCAGAAATGGTACAAGTCTTTGCCTTTGGCGTTTTCCAGACGAATGCCCATCTCCAGACGGTACGGCTGCATCAGATCCAGCGGACGCAGTACGCCATACAGACCCGACAGCATACGCAGATGCTGCTGGGCAAAATCGAAGTCGGCTTCACTGAAGTCTTCCGCCTGCAGACCGGTATAGACATCACCTTTAAATGCCAGAATCGCCTGACGCGCGTTAGCAGGGGTGAAATCCGGATGCCATTCATGGAATCGCGTCGCGTTCAGGTCTGCCAGCTTGTCGCTGATGCCCATCAGCGAGGCGATTTGCGGCGCAGAGAGCTTGCGCGCTTCACGGATCAGCTGCTGTGAATAATCCAGCAGTTCTGGCTGGGTATAGCGCTCAGTGGCGAGCGGGCTCTGGTAGTCGAGCGTTTTTGCAGGTGAAATCAGAATCAGCATATCCAGTCCTTGCAGGAAATTTAGAGCGACTTTAACAAAAAATCGCCCTGAATTGATCGATAGCTGTTATCGCCGGGGCAAATCATCCCAGGTGCCAGGGGCAAGTTGTGACGCAATTTCGGGGTAACGTGACGCATCAAATACCGGGGCAACCCCCAGCTTGCGCTGGCGAAGATAATCTTTGGCAATAAGCGTCACAACGGGGGAGAGCAGCAGGATCGCCGTCAGGTTAGTGATTGCCATTAGCGCCATAATGACATCCGCCAGCTGCCAGATCATAGGCATCGTCAGAAGGGCGCCCGCGAACACCATCAGTATCACCCCCAGGCGAAGCAGGAGGATAGCAGGGCGAGCGTTGAATCTCAGGAAAATGAGGTTGTTTTCAGCGTACAGATAGTTGACCACAATTGAGCTGAAGGAGAACAACATCAGTATGAGCGAGACAAAGCCAGCCCCCCAGCCGCCGGTCAGGTTCACCAGCGCCTGCTGGAGATATTGTATCCCGACGGCATCCGAGGTATGGGGTACCGGGCCGGCCAGCAGGAGGATCATTGCACTGGCGGAACAGATGATCACCGTATCCATAAAGACGCCGATCATCTGCACAATACCCTGCGCAGCCGGGTGTGGCGGCCATGAAGAGGCGGCCGCTGCGACGTTGGGCGTGGAACCCATTCCGGCTTCATTGGAGAACATGCCCCGTTGAAAACCCGCCATCAATGCCTGGCTCAGGGTATAGCCCAGCGCGCCTGATGCGACTTCCCGCCAGCCAAAAGCGCTTTTAAAGATGGACGCAATGACCCCCGGAACCTGTTCGAAATGCAGTGCTGCAACGACCAGACTCGCGGTAACCCAGAGCAGGGCCATAATGGGCACCAGCCACTGCATCAGGCGGGCGACGCCCCTAAGGCCGGCAGAAATGGCGAGCAAAACAAAGAGGGCTAACACGCTGCCCGTGAGCCACTCCGGACAGGAGAAGGTATAGCGCAGAGCATGGGCAACCGAGTTTGACTGGACGGTATTAAAAATGAGGCCGTATGCGAACAGTAAAAAAAGCGAGAACAGCACGCCCATCCAGCGCATCCCTAAGCCACGCGCCATATACCATGACGGGCCGCCACGAAACTGTCCGCTTTTATCCTTCTCTTTGTAGAGTTGCGCCAGCGAACTTTCGGCGAAAGAGGTGGCCATTCCCAGAAGTGCCGTGACCCACATCCAGAACACTGCGCCAGGCCCTCCTGCGCTGATGGCCAGCGCAACGCCTGCCAGATTGCCGCTGCCAAGGCGTGCCGCAAGGCTAGTACACAGCGCCTGAAACGAGGTGAGTCCGCCCGGATGGGGCGTGACGCTGTTTTTCAGACTTCTGCCAAACTTGCGAATATAGCGAAACTGGATAAACCCACTGCGTAGCGTAAACCAGATACCTGCTCCCAGGAGCAGGTAAATCATTATCGAACCCCAGAGGACTTCGTTAATAAAGAAAAAGAAATCAGGCATTAACGTCCCTCTTGTTGATGCCAATGTGAATATGTAAGCGCTACCACTGATTGGGCATGCTGTTGCTTAGCAGCCTGTTAATATTCTCAGTTTATCATACTCTGCCTAAGCGCACTGTCTGCGGTTGCGCTACCCCTCCGTCGTGTTATCATCAGGGCAGACCGGTTACATCCCCCTAACAAGTAAACCTGTCATTTTTCCGCTGCAGGCATGCTGTCGGTAGCGTGAATTATCCAGGGCACGTTAAAAGAGAAACACTATCATGACGGATAAATTGACCTCCCTTCGTCAGTTCACCACTGTCGTAGCTGACACCGGAGATATCGCGGCAATGAAGCTGTACCAGCCGCAGGATGCCACAACTAACCCTTCTCTGATCCTTAACGCCGCACAGATCCCTGAGTATCGCAAACTGATTGACGAGGCCGTGACCTGGGCGAAAGCACAGAGCAATGACCGCGCGCAGCAGGTTGTGGATGCCACTGATAAACTGGCCGTGAACATCGGTCTGGAAATTCTGAAACTGGTCCCGGGCCGTATCTCCACCGAAGTGGATGCACGTCTGTCTTACGACACCGAAGCGTCAATTGCTAAAGCAAAACGTCTGATCAAACTGTACAACGATGCGGGCATCAGCAACGACCGTATCCTGATCAAACTGGCGTCTACCTGGCAGGGCATCCGCGCGGCGGAGCAGCTGGAAAAAGAAGGCATCAACTGTAACCTGACCCTGCTGTTCTCCTTCGCGCAGGCGCGTGCTTGTGCTGAAGCTGGCGTATACCTGATTTCTCCGTTCGTAGGCCGTATTCTGGACTGGTACAAAGCCAACACCGACAAGAAAGAGTACGCGGCGTCTGAAGATCCAGGCGTGGTTTCCGTGACTGAAATCTACGAATACTACAAACAGCATGGTTATGAGACCGTGGTGATGGGCGCAAGCTTCCGTAACGTCGGTGAAATCATCGAACTGGCTGGCTGTGACCGCCTGACCATCGCCCCTGCGCTGCTGAAAGAGCTGGCAGAAAGCGAAGGTACCATCGAGCGTAAACTGTCCTACACCGGTGAAGTGAAAGCACGCCCAGAGCGCATCACTGAATCCGAGTTCCTTTGGCAGCACAACCAGGATCCAATGGCGGTAGACAAACTGGCGGACGGTATCCGTAAGTTTGCTATTGACCAGGAAAAACTGGAAAAAATGATCGGCGACCTGCTGTAATCATTCTGCGTGACCGGGTCCCCGGTCACGCTACTTCTTTCGTACTCTGTCTGAATTTCCCCTCTGCGTGTATCATTCCCTTTAATCAGTACTTTTTGAATGGAATGGATATGAATACCTTACGCATCGGCTTAGTGTCGATTTCCGACCGCGCCTCCAGCGGCGTTTACCAGGATAAAGGCATCCCTGCTCTGGAAGAGTGGCTGGCAAGCGCGTTGACCACCCCGTTTGAGATCCAGACCCGCCTGATCCCGGACGAACAGCCAATCATCGAGCAGACCCTGTGTGAGCTGGTGGATGAAATGAGCTGTCACCTTGTGCTGACGACGGGCGGAACCGGCCCTGCGCGCCGCGATGTTACCCCGGACGCGACGCTGGCGATTGCGGATCGTGAAATGCCAGGCTTCGGTGAACAGATGCGTCAGATCAGTCTACACTTTGTCCCGACGGCCATTTTGTCTCGCCAGGTGGGGGTGATCCGCAAACAGGCGCTGATTCTGAACCTGCCGGGCCAGCCGAAGTCCATCAAAGAGACGCTGGAAGGACTGAAAGCGGAGGATGGCAGCGTCATCGTCCACGGCATCTTTGCAAGTGTACCGTATTGTATACAGCTGCTGGACGGGCCGTACGTCGAGACGGACGAAAAAGTGGTAGCAGCATTTCGTCCTAAAAGCGCCCGCCGCGAGACAATCTCCTGAAATTAATTAAAATGTGACATTAGCGTCAGCCGCAGTGGCGTGTAAATGGATTTACGATATAGTAATTTTTTCTTTACGATTGCTGTAAAAAATAATCCACAATACATGCACAATGGTTCGCTATGTCACATAACACCCGACCTCTGAATCGACAGGATTACAAAACCCTCACGCTCGCCGCTCTGGGCGGCGCGCTGGAGTTTTACGACTTCATCATCTTTGTTTTCTTCGCCGCTGTGGTAGGGGAGTTGTTCTTCCCGGCGGATATCCCGGAATGGCTGCGACAGGTGCAAACCTTCGGCATTTTTGCTGCCGGATATCTGGCACGTCCGCTGGGCGGCATTGTGATGGCGCACTTTGGCGATCTGGTCGGGCGCAAGAAAATGTTTACCCTGAGTATCCTGCTGATGGCCGTGCCGACGCTGGCGATTGGCCTGCTGCCAACCTATGCCTCAATGGGTATTGTTGCCCCGTTATTGCTGCTACTGATGCGTATTCTTCAGGGGGCGGCGATCGGTGGTGAGGTACCGGGGGCGTGGGTGTTTGTTGCGGAACATGTTCCGGCGCGCCGCATTGGTATCGCCTGCGGCACCTTAACCGCGGGGTTAACGGTGGGGATTTTGCTTGGTTCCGTCGTTGCGACCATTGTAAACACCAGCATGACGCAGCAGGCTGTGCACGACTGGGGCTGGCGCTTACCGTTCCTGCTGGGCGGAGCGTTTGGCCTGGTGGCGATGTACCTGCGTCGCTGGTTGCAGGAGACGCCGATTTTCCTTGAGATGCAGCAGCGCAAAGCGCTGGCTCAGGAGTTGCCGGTCAAGGCCGTGGTGGTGCGCCATAAAAAAGCGGTCGTGGTGTCGATGCTGCTCACCTGGCTTCTCTCGGCGGGCATCGTAGTGGTGATTTTGATGTCGCCGGTCTGGCTGCAAAAGCAGTACGGGTTTGCCCCGGCAGTAACGTTACAGGCGAACAGTATCGCGACCATTATGCTTTGCTTTGGCTGTCTGGCCGCCGGGCTGGCTGCCGATCGCTTCGGTGCCAGCGTGACCTTTATCGTCGGCAGCCTGTTACTGGCCGCATCAAGCTGGGCGTTTTACCATTTGGCAGGCAGCCACCCTGAACAGCTGTTCCTGCTGTACGGTGTGGTAGGCCTGTGCGTAGGCGTTGTCGGGGCGGTACCGTATGTGATGGTACGTGCGTTCCCGCCTGAGGTGCGCTTCACCGGCATCTCATTTTCTTACAACGTCTCGTATGCCATCTTTGGCGGACTGACGCCGATTGCGGTGACGGTATTAATGGGCGTGTCTCCCCTGGCGCCGGCCTGGTACGTGCTGGCGTTATCGTTAATGGGGCTGGTATTGGGGATTTGGCTTCGGCAGTCAGGGGAAAATCGTGCCCGCGAGGCGGGCACGACAGACGAATCAGTGTTTTTCACCAATCGGTAGAATAGTGCGGCCGAACTGCTCGTTCAGCACTTCACCCATGGCCAGGTAGATAGCGCTTGCGCCGCATACCAGGCCAATCCAGCCTGCAACGTGTACGATGCCTTCGTTATCCACCAGGTGGCCGATGGACAGCAGGGCGAACAGTACGGTCAGGCTCAGGAAGACGAACTGCAGCGCGCGGTTCCCTTTCAGCGTGCCGAAGAACATGAACAGGGTGAAGACGCCCCACAGACCCAGATACACGCCCAGGAAGTGGGCATTCGCTGCGTCTGCCAGACCCATTTTAGGCATCAGCAGGATAGCGACCAGCGTCAGCCAGAACGAGCCGTAAGAGGTGAAGGCGGTTAAGCCGAAGGTGTTGCCTTTCTTATATTCCAGCAGACCCGCGAAGATTTGTGCGATGCCGCCGTAAAAAATGCCCATCGCCAGGATAATGCCATCCATCGGGAACATCCCGATGTTGTGCAGGTTCAGCAGGATAGTGGTCATGCCAAAACCCATCAGGCCCAGCGGAGCCGGATTAGCCAACTTAGTGTTGCCCATAAGTCCTCAAAAAAATCATCATTAATATGGTGAAATGGTTAAACCCGCGTCATTACTCCCTGACGGGGCGCGGCATCATAATGGGCGCAATCGATGCCGTCTATGATCTCATCAGGGTGAAATTAAAAATTTTTTTACGCTTGCCCCTTGATGGATGCCGTAGCGACCCCATCTTGTAGTCAACCGCAGTGTGTGGACCTGAAAAAAATCAAATCTGGGCAGTTGAAAAAGCACGTTCTGCCCTTATTACAGGTACACAACCACATGTTGACTGAATTTTTAGTGGAGACGTTTAGATGGGTAAAATTATTGGTATCGACCTGGGTACGACCAACTCTTGTGTAGCGATTATGGACGGCACTACTGCACGCGTGCTGGAGAACGCCGAGGGCGATCGCACCACGCCTTCTATCATTGCTTATACCCAGGATGGTGAAACTCTGGTTGGTCAGCCGGCTAAACGTCAGGCAGTGACAAACCCGCAAAATACCCTGTTTGCGATTAAACGCCTGATCGGCCGCCGCTTCCAGGACGAAGAAGTTCAGCGTGACGTTTCTATCATGCCTTACAAAATCATCGCAGCAGATAACGGCGATGCATGGCTTGATGTGAAAGGCACCAAAACTGCACCACCGCAGATCTCTGCTGAAGTGCTGAAAAAAATGAAGAAGACTGCTGAAGATTACCTGGGTGAGCCAGTAACTGAAGCCGTTATCACCGTACCTGCCTACTTTAACGATGCTCAGCGTCAGGCTACCAAAGATGCTGGCCGTATCGCAGGTCTGGAAGTAAAACGTATCATCAACGAACCTACCGCAGCGGCTCTGGCTTACGGTCTGGATAAAGAAGTGGGCAACCGCACTATCGCGGTTTACGACCTGGGTGGTGGTACCTTCGATATCTCTATTATCGAAATCGACGAAGTTGACGGCGAAAAAACCTTCGAAGTTCTGGCAACCAACGGTGATACCCACCTGGGTGGTGAAGACTTCGATACCCGTCTGATCAACTACCTCGTAGACGAGTTCAAGAAAGATCAGGGCATCGACCTGCGTAACGACCCGCTGGCCATGCAGCGCCTGAAAGAAGCCGCTGAGAAAGCGAAGATCGAACTGTCTTCCGCTCAGCAGACCGACGTTAACCTGCCGTACATTACTGCAGATGCGACCGGTCCTAAACACATGAACATCAAAGTGACCCGTGCAAAACTGGAAAGCCTGGTCGAAGACCTGGTGAACCGTTCTATCGAGCCACTGAAAGTTGCTCTGCAGGATGCTGGCCTGTCCGTGTCTGATATCAATGACGTTATCCTCGTTGGTGGTCAGACCCGTATGCCAATGGTCCAGAAGAAAGTGGCTGAGTTCTTCGGTAAAGAGCCACGTAAAGATGTTAACCCGGACGAAGCCGTTGCTATCGGTGCTGCCGTTCAGGGTGGTGTATTGACCGGTGAAGTAAAAGACGTTCTGCTGCTGGACGTTACCCCGCTGTCTCTGGGTATCGAAACCATGGGCGGCGTGATGACTGCGCTGATCACTAAAAACACCACTATCCCGACCAAGCACAGCCAGGTGTTCTCTACCGCTGAAGACAACCAGTCTGCGGTAACCATCCATGTGCTGCAGGGTGAGCGTAAACGTGCGTCTGATAACAAATCTCTGGGTCAGTTCAACCTGGATGGTATCAACCCGGCACCACGCGGCATGCCGCAGATCGAAGTGACCTTCGATATCGATGCTGACGGTATCCTGCACGTTTCCGCGAAAGACAAAAACAGCGGTAAAGAGCAGAAGATCACCATTAAGGCTTCTTCCGGTCTGAACGAAGAAGAGATCCAGAAAATGGTTCGTGAAGCAGAAGCGAACGCGGAATCTGACCGTAAGTTCGAAGAGCTGGTTCAGACCCGTAACCAGGGTGACCATCTGCTGCACAGCACCCGTAAGCAGGTTGAAGAAGCGGGCGACAAACTGCCAGCGGAAGATAAAACGGCTATCGAAGCTGCACTGACCGCGTTGGAAACGTCTCTGAAAGGCGAAGACAAAGCGGATATCGAAGCGAAGATGCAGGAGCTGGCACAGGCTTCCCAGAAGCTGATGGAAATTGCTCAGCAGCAGCACGCGCAGCAGCAAGCGGGCGCTGACGCTTCCGCGAACAACGCGAAAGACGACGACGTTGTCGACGCTGAGTTCGAAGAAGTTAAAGACAAAAAATAATCGCCCTGATGCAGGGTAATTAATCGGCACGGGCGTAGGAGAACTCTCCACGCCCGTGCTCGCATGTTAAGGGGCTTAAAAAAACCAATGGCAAAGCAAGACTATTACGAGATTTTAGGCGTTCCGAAAACTGCGGAAGAGCGTGAAATCAAAAAGGCGTATAAGCGCCTGGCCATGAAATTCCACCCGGACCGCAACCAGGGGGATAAAGAGGCTGAAGCAAAATTTAAAGAGATCAAAGAAGCCTACGAAGTCCTGACCGATGCACAAAAACGTGCGGCCTATGACCAGTACGGCCACGCAGCCTTTGAACAGGGCGGCATGGGCGGCGGCGGATTCGGTGGCGGCGGCTTTGGCGGCGGTGCTGATTTCAGCGACATCTTCGGCGACGTGTTCGGCGATATCTTTGGCGGCGGTCGTGGTCGTCAGCGCGCAGCGCGCGGCGCAGACCTGCGCTACAACATGGAGCTGACGCTGGAAGAGGCCGTTCGCGGTGTCACCAAAGAGATCCGTATCCCGACGCTTGAAGAGTGTGACGTGTGCCACGGCAGCGGCGCGAAAGCGGGTACCCAGCCGCAGACCTGTCCAACCTGTCACGGTTCCGGCCAGGTGCAGATGCGTCAGGGCTTCTTCGCAGTACAGCAGGCCTGTCCTCACTGTCATGGCCGCGGTACGCTGATTAAAGATCCGTGCACTAAATGCCACGGTCATGGTCGCGTTGAGAAAACCAAGACCCTGTCCGTCAAAATCCCGGCAGGCGTGGATACGGGCGACCGCATCCGTCTGGCAGGTGAAGGTGAAGCCGGTGAGCACGGCGCACCGGCAGGCGATCTGTACGTTCAGGTCCAGGTGAAGCAGCATGCCATCTTCGAGCGTGAAGGTAACAACCTGTACTGTGAAGTGCCGATCAACTTCGCCATGGCGGCGCTCGGTGGTGAAATTGAAGTGCCTACCCTGGATGGTCGCGTCAATCTGAAGATCCCGGGCGAAACCCAGACCGGTAAGCTGTTCCGCATGCGTGGTAAAGGCGTGAAGTCCGTTCGCGGCGGTGCTCAGGGCGACCTGCTGTGCCGTGTGGTTGTAGAAACCCCAGTGGGGCTGAACGACAAGCAGAAACAGCTACTGAAAGAGCTGCAGGAGAGCTTTGGCGGCCCAACGGGCGAGAAAAACAGCCCGCGCTCCAAAAGCTTCTTTGATGGCGTCAAAAAATTCTTCGACGATTTGACCCGCTAATCTGTTAGCCGGTTTTCCACGATATAAAGCCCGGAAGCGATTCCGGGCTTTTTTATTTTGGGGGATAGATCGGTAAAACTGAGTCTACACTCAATATTAATCTGTTTTTGCCGAGCTATTTGGCTTGGTATTATGGTTTTATCGAGGTATCTTTTGTAAAAGAGAGAACTTAAATGAAATTACTACACCGTTTCTTTAGCAGTGAGGCGTCCGGTGGTGTGATCCTGATTATTGCCGCGGCAGCCGCAATGGTGCTGGCGAACCTGGGCATGACGCGCGATCTCTATCACGCATTTTTGGAAACACCCGTTGAGCTGAAGGTCGGGGCGCTGGAAATTAACAAGAACATGCTGCTGTGGATCAACGATGCGCTAATGGCGGTGTTCTTCCTGCTGGTGGGACTTGAGGTCAAACGGGAGCTGGTGTTGGGCTCCCTCGCCAGCCGTCAGCGCGCCGCCTTTCCGGTGATCGCCGCTATCGGCGGGATGGTCGTTCCGGCACTGCTGTTCCTTGCGTTTACCTGGCAGGATCCTGTTGCGCGTGACGGGTGGGCTATCCCGGCGGCAACGGATATCGCGTTTGCGCTCGGTGTCTTAGCCTTGCTCGGCAGCCGCGTGCCGATGGCGTTGAAAATCTTCCTGATGGCGCTGGCGATCATTGATGATCTGGGCGCGATCGTGATTATCGCGCTGTTTTATACCAGCGATCTGTCGATTCTGTCGCTGAGCGTGGCGGCAGGCGCAATTGCGGTCCTGGCGCTGCTGAACATTTTCAATGTCCGCCGCATCGGCATTTACATCCTCGTGGGGATGGTACTCTGGACAGCGGTATTGAAATCCGGCGTGCATGCCACGCTGGCCGGGGTGATTGTTGGTTTCTTTGTGCCGCTAAAACCGCAGGAGGGTAAATCCCCTGCTAAACAGCTTGAGCACGTCCTGCACCCGTGGGTCGCCTTTATGATCCTGCCACTGTTTGCCTTTGCTAACGCCGGTGTTTCCCTGCAGGGCGTGACGCTGGATGGGCTGACGTCTGTCCTTCCGCTGGGCATTATTGCCGGGCTGTTTATTGGTAAACCGCTGGGGATCAGCCTGTTCTGCTGGCTGGCGCTGAAGATGAAGCTGGCATCGCTGCCGAACGGCACCACCTTTGGTCAGATTATGGCTGTCGGCGTGCTGTGTGGTATTGGATTTACCATGTCGATCTTTATCTCGACGCTGGCGTTTGGCGCAAATGCCCCTGAACTCATCGTCTGGGCGAAGCTCGGCATTCTTATCGGGTCATTACTGGCCGCGGTAATCGGTTATACCTTGTTGAAGGTGAAATTGCCCGGACAGGCTGTCCAGGCATAACGGAAACCGGGAGAAGATGAGCCTTCTCCCGTTACATACTCAGGGAGTGAAGACGCTATGTCTCATTTGAATTACAACCATCTTTACTACTTCTGGCACGTCTACAAGCAGGGCTCGGTGGTGGGGGCGGCTGAGGCGCTCTATCTCACGCCGCAGACCATTACCGGCCAAATCAAGGCGCTGGAAGAGCGCCTGCAGGGCAAGCTGTTCAAGCGTAAAGGCCGCGGGATTGAGCCAAGCGAACTTGGGGAACTGGTCTTTCGCTATGCGGACAAGATGTTCACCCTGAGCCAGGAGATGCTGGATATCGTCAACTATCGCAAAGAGTCTAACCTGCTCTTTGACGTCGGCGTGGCGGATGCGCTGTCCAAACGGCTGGTGAGCGGCGTGCTGGATGCCGCGGTGGTGGAAGATGAACAAATCCATCTGCGCTGCTTTGAATCCACCCACGAGATGCTGCTGGAACAGCTGAGCCAGCATAAGCTGGATATGATTATCTCGGACTGCCCCATCGACTCCACGCAGCAGGAAGGGCTGTTCTCAGTGAAGATTGGCGAATGCGGTGTCAGCTTCTGGTGCATTAATCCACCGCCGGAAAAACCCTTCCCGGCCTGTCTGGAAGAGCGTCGCTTATTGGTGCCGGGAAGGCGGTCAATGCTCGGGCGTAAGCTGTTGAACTGGTTTAACTCGCAGGGGCTGAAGGTGGAGATCCTCGGTGAATTCGACGATGCGGCACTGATGAAAGCCTTTGGCGAAGCGCACAATGCCATCTTCGTTGCGCCAACGCTGTACGTGCTCGATCTCTATTCAGACAACAAGATTACGGAGATTGGCAGAGTGGATAACGTGATGGAGGAGTATCACGCCATATTTGCCGAAAGAATGATTCAGCACCCGGCGGTGCAGCGAATCTGCAACCGTGACTACTCGGCGCTGTTTACGCCACCGGCAATCTGAAGACATAAAAAAACCCGCGTTAAGCGGGTTCTTTAAACAAGCAACAACAAGTAGCGATTAAGCCAGTTTGTTGATCTGCGCGGTCAGGTTTGCTTTATGACGCGCTGCTTTGTTTTTGTGGATCAGACCTTTAGCAGCCTGACGATCCACGATTGGTTGCATTTCGTTAAATGCGTTCTGCGCTGCAGCTTTGTCGCCAGCTTCGATTGCTGCGTATACTTTCTTGATGAAAGTACGCATCATAGAGCGACGGCTTGCGTTGTGCTTACGAGCCTTTTCAGACTGAACGGCACGTTTCTTAGCTGATTTGATATTAGCCAAGTCCAACTCCCAAATATGATCTATGTGGACAATTCAAAGGCCGAGGAATATGCCCTCTTTGCCTTCTTTTGTCAATGGATTTGTGCAAATAAGCGCCGTTAAAAAGCGACGCTACGTTACGTAGTGATGGCGCAGGATTCTACCAGCTTGTCTTGCGTGAATACAGCCTTTCGGCATAAAAATCGCAGTTCACGAGCAGATTTTTTCGCTGTGAAAGGTCAGCCTGATGAAATCATTACGGCTTTCTGTTTTGCGCGAACAATCGCCGGTTAACCTTAACCGCGGTACAAGGTATACTTTGGCGATTTTCACTGTTTTGAGCCAGACATGAAGCTGATACGCGGCATACATAATCTCAGCAGCGCACCACACGGGTGCGTGCTGACTATTGGTAATTTCGACGGCGTGCATCGTGGTCATCAGGCGCTGTTGCAGGGATTGCGTAAAGAGGGGGAGGCCCGTGGCCTGCCCGTGGTGGTGATGATTTTTGAACCGCAACCGCTGGAGCTGTTTGCGGGGGATAAATCGCCCGCCCGTCTCACTCGCCTGCGTGAGAAGCTGCGCTACCTGGCAGAGTCCGGCGTGGACTACGTGCTGTGCGTGCGTTTCGATCGTCGCTTTGCCGCACTGACAGCACAAAATTTCGTCAGCGACCTGCTGGTTAAGCGTCTTGGCGTACAGTTTCTCGCCGTGGGGGATGATTTCCGCTTTGGCGCTGGTCGGCAGGGCGATTTCTTGCTATTACAGAAGGCGGGCCTGGAGTACGGTTTTGACGTGACCAGCGCGATGACCTTCTGTGAAGGCGGCGTGCGCGTCAGCAGCACGGCGGTGCGTCAGGCGCTGGCGAATGATGAACTGGATACGGCAGAAACGCTGCTGGGGCATCCGTTTACCATCTCAGGCCGCGTCGTGCATGGCGACGCCCTGGGGCGCACGATAGGTTTCCCGACGGCGAATATCCCGCTGCGTCGTCAGGTTTCCCCGGTTAAAGGGGTCTATGCGGTGGAAGTGGCAGGACTGGGCGATAAGCCGTTTTACGGCGTTGCCAACATTGGCACGCGTCCCACTGTCGCCGGTGTACGTCAACAGTTAGAAGTGCACCTGCTGGACGTTGTAATGGACCTTTATGGTCGCCATATAGATGTAATACTGCGTAAAAAAATACGCAATGAGCAGCGATTTGCTTCACTGGATGAACTAAAAGCGCAGATTGCGCGTGATGAATTGACGGCCCGCGAGTTTTTTGGGCTATGAACCCGGCTTAAATGCCTACGTGATAAATACGGAACCGAGAATCTGATGAGTGACTATAAATCAACCCTGAATTTGCCGGAAACAGGGTTCCCGATGCGCGGCGATCTCGCCAAGCGCGAACCGGGAATGCTGGCGCGTTGGACCGATGATGACCTGTACGGCATCATTCGTGCAGCCAAAAAAGGCAAAAAAACCTTCATTCTGCATGATGGCCCTCCCTATGCGAATGGCAGCATTCATATTGGTCACTCTGTAAACAAGATTCTGAAAGACATTATCGTGAAGTCCAAAGGCCTCACGGGATATGACTCGCCTTACGTTCCGGGCTGGGACTGCCACGGTCTGCCAATCGAGCTGAAAGTGGAGCAAGAGTTTGGCAAGCCAGGTGAGAAGTTCACCGCCGCTGAGTTCCGCGCAAAATGCCGCGAATATGCTGCCACGCAGGTTGACGGCCAGCGTGCGGACTTTATCCGTCTGGGCGTATTGGGCGACTGGTCGCACCCGTACCTGACTATGGACTTCAAAACTGAAGCCAACATCATCCGTGCGCTGGGCAAAATCATCGGTAACGGCCACCTGCACAAAGGCGCGAAGCCGGTGCACTGGTGCGTGGACTGCCGTTCTGCGCTGGCAGAAGCCGAAGTAGAGTATTACGACAAAACCTCGCCTTCTATCGACGTGGCGTTCGACGCTGTCGATCAGGATGCGGTGAAAGCCAAATTTGGCGTCTCCTCCGTTAACGGCCCGGTCTCGCTGGTGATCTGGACCACCACGCCGTGGACGCTGCCAGCCAACCGTGCAATCTCCCTGTCCGGTGAGTTTGACTACGCGCTGGTGCAAATTGAGGGTCGCGCGGTTATCCTGGCGAAAGATCTGGTGGAGAGCGTGCTGAAACGCGCGAAC
The DNA here is from genome assembly GCF_049237505.1 of Enterobacter cloacae complex sp. SHL012. Lineage (NCBI taxonomy): Bacteria > Pseudomonadati > Pseudomonadota > Gammaproteobacteria > Enterobacterales > Enterobacteriaceae > Enterobacter > Enterobacter cloacae complex sp. SHL012. The sequence continues at coordinate 198,045 of NZ_JBMKIZ010000004.1, read as the reverse complement.
ATCACCGACTACACCGTGCTGGGTACCGTGAAAGGCGACGCGCTGGAACTGATGCGCTTCAAACACCCGTTCCTGGGCTTCGACGTTCCAGCCATCCTGGGCGACCACGTTACGCTGGAAGCCGGTACCGGTGCGGTACACACCGCCGGTGGTCACGGTCCTGACGACTACAACATCAGCCTGAAGTACGGTCTGGAAATCGCTAACCCGGTGGGGCCGGACGGCTCGTACCTGCCTGGTACTTATCCGGCTCTGGACGGTATCAACGTCTTTAAAGCCAACGACATCATCGTGGATATGCTGCGCACCAGCGGCGCGCTGCTGCACGTTGAGAAAATGCAGCACAGCTATCCATGCTGCTGGCGTCACAAGACGCCGATCATCTTCCGTGCAACCCCGCAGTGGTTCGTCAGCATGGATCAGAAAGGCCTGCGTGAGCAGTCTCTGAAAGAGATCAAAGGCGTGCAGTGGATCCCGGACTGGGGCCAGGCGCGTATCGAATCCATGGTCGCTAACCGTCCTGACTGGTGTATCTCTCGTCAGCGTACCTGGGGCGTGCCGATGTCTCTGTTCGTACATAAAGAGACGCAGGAACTGCACCCGAATACCCTGGAACTGATGGAAGAAGTGGCGAAGCGCGTCGAAGTTGACGGCATTCAGGCGTGGTGGGATCTCGATGCCCGCGACATCCTGGGCGCGGACGCGGACAACTACGAGAAAGTGCCAGATACCCTGGACGTGTGGTTCGACTCTGGTTCGACCCACGCCTCGGTGGTTGACGTGCGTCCAGAGTTTGCCGGTCACGCTGCCGACATGTATCTGGAAGGGTCTGACCAACACCGCGGCTGGTTCATGTCATCCCTGATGATCTCCACCGCCATGAAAGGTAAAGCACCTTATCGCCAGGTACTGACTCACGGCTTCACCGTGGATGGTCAGGGTCGTAAGATGTCTAAATCCATCGGGAACACCGTTTCTCCGCAGGATGTGATGAACAAGCTGGGCGCAGACATCCTGCGTCTCTGGGTGGCTTCTACCGACTACACCGGCGAAATGGCGGTGTCTGACGAGATCCTGAAGCGTGCTGCCGACAGCTATCGTCGTATCCGTAACACCGCGCGCTTCCTGCTGGCGAACCTGAACGGTTTTGATCCAGTGAAGGACATGGTGAAACCGGAAGAGATGGTCGTGCTGGACCGCTGGGCGGTAGGCTGTGCGAAAGCGGCGCAGGACGATATCCTGAAAGCCTATGAGTCTTATGATTTCCACGAAGTGGTGCAGCGCCTGATGCGCTTCTGCTCCATCGAAATGGGCTCGTTCTATCTCGACATCATCAAAGACCGCCAGTACACCGCGAAAGCGGACAGCGTGGCGCGTCGTAGCTGCCAGACCGCCCTGTTCCACATCGCTGAAGCGCTGGTTCGCTGGATGGCGCCGATCATGTCCTTCACCGCAGATGAAATCTGGGGCTACCTGCCAGGCGACCGTGAGAAATATGTCTTCACGGGCGAGTGGTACGAAGGTCTGTTCGATCTCTCCAGCACCGAAGCGATGAACGATGCCTTCTGGGACGAGCTGCTGAAAGTGCGTGGCGAAGTGAACAAGGTTATCGAACAGGCGCGTGCGGACAAGAAAGTCGGCGGCTCTCTGGAAGCGGCAGTCACCCTGTACGCCGAACCTGAGCTGGCGGCAAAACTGACCGCGCTGGGTGATGAATTACGATTTGTCCTGTTGACCTCCGGTGCGAAAGTTGCGGATTATGCCGAGGCCTCTGCTGATGCTCAGCAGAGCGAGCTGCTCAAAGGACTGAAAGTCGCGCTGAGCAAAGCCGACGGTGAGAAATGCCCGCGTTGCTGGCATTACACCACGGATGTCGGCCAGGTGGCGGAACACGCAGACATCTGCGGACGCTGTGTAAGCAATGTCGCCGGTGACGGCGAAAAACGTAAGTTTGCCTGATGAGTAAAACTCTCTGTTCAACAGGATTGCGCTGGCTGTGGCTGGTTGTGGTAGTGCTGATTATCGATCTGGGCAGCAAGTTCATGATCCTCCAGAACTTTGCTCTGGGGGAGACGGTCCCGCTGTTCCCGTCGCTTAACCTGCACTACGCACGTAACTACGGTGCGGCGTTTAGCTTCCTTGCTGACAGCGGTGGCTGGCAGCGCTGGTTCTTCGCGGGTATCGCTTTAGGTATTTGCGTCATACTGGCAGTGCTGATGTACCGTTCGAAGGCAACGCAAAAGCTGAATAACATCGCCTACGCGCTGATCATTGGCGGCGCGCTGGGTAATCTGTTCGATCGCCTGTGGCACGGCTTTGTGGTCGATATGATCGACTTCTACGTCGGCGACTGGCACTTCGCAACCTTTAACCTCGCCGATAGCGCAATTTGCATCGGTGCGGCGTTAATCGTGCTGGAAGGTTTCTTGCCGAAACCGGCCGCGAAAGAGCAGGCGTAAGCATCAATGCCGGGTGGCGCTACGCTTACCCGGCCTACAGAATTTGTGGCCTCCCGTAGGCCCGGTAAGCGTAGCGCCACCGGGCAACAGGTGACCCAAAACAAGCGAGCAATTTGCATGTCTAAATCCGTACAGAGCAACAGCGCGGTTCTCGTCCACTTCACGCTGAAGCTGGATGATGGCTCCACGGCTGAATCCACCCGCAATAACGGCAAACCGGCCCTGTTCCGTCTTGGCGATACCTCCCTGTCTGAAGGTCTTGAGCAGCAGCTTCTTGGCCTGAAAGAGGGCGAGAAAAAAGCCTTTTCGCTGGAGCCAGATGCTGCGTTTGGTGTGCCAAGCCCGGATCTGATCCAGTACTTCTCGCGTCGCGAATTTATGGACGCGGGTGAGCCGGAAATTGGGGCGATTATGCTCTTTACCGCTATGGACGGCAGCGAAATGCCTGGCGTGATCCGCGAAATCAACGGTGACTCCATTACCGTTGATTTCAACCATCCGCTTGCCGGGCGTACCGTTCATTTTGATGTTGAAGTGCTGGAGATTGACCCAGCACTGGAGGCCTGAAATGCAGATCCTGTTGGCTAACCCGCGCGGCTTCTGCGCCGGTGTAGACCGCGCTATCAGCATTGTTGAAAACGCGCTGGAAATTTACGGCGCGCCGATTTATGTGCGTCACGAAGTGGTGCACAACCGCTACGTGGTCGACAGCCTGCGCGAGCGTGGTGCCATTTTCATCGAGCAGATTAGCGAAGTGCCGGACGGCGCGATCCTGATCTTCTCCGCGCACGGCGTCTCTCAGGCCGTCCGTAACGAAGCGAAAAGCCGCGATCTGACGGTCTTTGATGCCACCTGTCCGCTGGTGACGAAAGTGCATATGGAAGTGGCGCGCGCCAGCCGTCGTGGTGAAGAGTCGATTCTGATTGGCCACGCGGGTCACCCGGAAGTCGAAGGCACGATGGGCCAGTACAGTAACCCGGAAGGGGGCATGTACCTGGTGGAGTCGCCTGAAGATGTCCTGACGCTGAACGTCAAAAACGAAGCCCGTCTGTCGTTTATGACCCAGACGACGCTCTCCGTCGACGATACCTCTGACGTGATTGACGCACTGCGCCAGCGCTTCCCGAAGATCGTCGGGCCGCGTAAAGACGATATCTGCTACGCCACCACCAACCGTCAGGAAGCGGTGCGCGCGCTGGCTGAACAGGCGGATGTGGTGCTGGTGGTCGGCTCGAAAAACTCCTCTAACTCTAACCGTCTGGCCGAACTGGCACAGCGTATGGGTAAAGCGGCATTTCTGATCGACGACGCGACGGATATTCAGGAAGCGTGGGTGAAAAATGCGGCCTGCGTCGGTGTAACGGCCGGGGCTTCCGCGCCGGATATTCTGGTGCAGAACGTCATTGTCCGCCTGCAGGAACTCGGCGGCGGTGAAGCGGTTCCTCTGGAAGGACGCGAAGAGAACATTGTTTTCGAGGTCCCGAAAGAACTGCGTATCGATGCTCGCGAAGTGGAATAACCCCTTATCTGATGAAAGGCCAGCATCTCATGTGCTGGCCTTTTTTTTGCCCCGTACTTTATCGTGACGACAAAATCATGTCTTTTACTGATATTTAAGTCTGTTTCACGTTAAATTCTAATTATCGGTGTTTTCAGTTGGCAGCCTTTGCGAAGGCTGGTTAATCTGAAAACGATTTACATCATTTTAACGTAAGAGAATAACTATGCATGATGCACAGATCCGTGTCGCCATTGCGGGCGCGGGTGGACGTATGGGCCGTCAGCTGATTCAGGCGGCACTTCAGATGGATGGCGTGGCACTGGGCGCGGCGCTGGAGCGTGAAGGGTCATCACTGTTGGGAGCCGATGCAGGTGAACTGGCGGGCGCAGGAAAGACCGGCGTCACCGTACAAAGCAGCCTGGAGGCGGTTAAGGATGACTTCGATGTATTTATCGATTTTACCCGCCCGGAAGGGACGCTGACGCATCTGGCGTTTTGCCGTCAGCACGGTAAGGGGATGGTGATCGGCACCACCGGTTTTGACGACGCAGGTAAGCAGGCCATCCAGGATGCATCGAAAGAAATTGCGATTGTCTTCGCGGCAAACTTTAGCGTGGGCGTTAACGTCATGCTGAAGCTACTGGAGAAGGCGGCGAAGGTGATGGGCAACTACACCGACATTGAGATTGTTGAAGCGCACCACCGCTACAAAGTTGATGCGCCGTCAGGCACGGCGCTGGCGATGGGCGAAGCGATTGCTCATGCACTTGATAAAGATTTAAAAGACTGCGCGGTCTATACCCGCGAAGGTCATACCGGCGAACGCGTACCGGGCACGATTGGTTTTGCTACCGTCCGTGCGGGTGACATAGTCGGCGAACATACGGCGATGTTCGCCGATATTGGCGAACGCGTCGAAATTACGCATAAAGCTTCCAGCCGAATGACGTTTGCCAATGGTGCAGTGCGTTCCGCTTTGTGGCTGAAAGGCAAGAAGAGCGGCCTTTTTGATATGCGAGATGTGCTTGATCTCAACAATCTGTAAGCATTATTACCCATCGTGATGTGGTTATTGCAGTCGTAATATATTGATTGCATAGGGCAATATTTTATTGCCCTTTTATTTTGCCTCATTTTCTTTAATTTTTGCTCTAAAGCTTAAAAACAAGCGTTTTTATCTCTTGTTTTCGTTACTGAAATGTAAATTTTGACCATTTGGTCCACTTTTTACTGCCTCGCCGAATAATTTTTCATTAAACCTTGCACGCAAGCGTTTTCTACAGTGATTTACCTGATCTTTTTGTCGCTTAAGTGGCTTTACTCTCGCCAGGCTTGCAAAAGGATAAACAAAATATCCGTTTTAAGTTGACTTTTAGCCTCCCAATCTCCAGAATGCCGCCGTTTGCCAAAAATCCGCTGGCAACACATTTGCATTGATTCATGACATGGTTATGAATTAATATGCAAATAAAGTGAGTGAATATTCTCTGGAGGGTGTTTTGATTAAGTCAGCGCTATTGGTTCTGGAAGACGGAACCCAGTTTATCGGTCGGGCCATAGGGGCAACGGGTTCGGCGGTTGGGGAAGTCGTTTTCAATACTTCAATGACCGGTTATCAAGAAATCCTCACTGATCCTTCCTATTCTCGCCAAATCGTTACTCTTACTTATCCTCATATCGGCAATGTCGGCACCAATGCGGCTGACGAAGAATCTTCTCAGGTACATGCGCAAGGCCTGGTCATCCGCGACCTGCCGCTGATTGCCAGCAACTTCCGCAGCACTGAAGATCTCTCGTCTTACCTGAAGCGCCATAACATCGTGGCGATTGCTGATATCGATACCCGTAAGTTAACGCGTCTGCTGCGCGAGAAGGGTGCACAGAACGGCTGCATCATCGCGGGTGATAACCTCGATGCCACGCTGGCGCTGGAAAAAGCGAAAGCCTTCCCGGGTCTGAACGGCATGGACCTGGCGAAAGAAGTGACTACCGCTGAAGCCTATAGCTGGACGCAGGGTAGCTGGACGCTGGAAGGCGACCTGCCGGAAGCGAAAAAAGAGAGCGAGATGCCGTTCCACGTGGTGGCCTATGATTTCGGCGCCAAGCGCAACATCCTTCGCATGCTGGTTGACCGCGGCTGCCGTCTGACGGTGGTTCCGGCGAAAACCTCTGCCGAAGACGTACTGAAGATGAACCCGGATGGCATCTTCCTTTCTAACGGTCCTGGCGACCCGGCACCGTGCGACTACGCTATCGACGCCATCAAGTCCTTCCTGGAAACCGACATCCCGGTATTCGGCATCTGCCTCGGCCATCAGCTACTGGCGCTGGCGAGCGGTGCGAACACCATCAAGATGAAGTTCGGCCACCACGGTGGTAACCACCCGGTGAAAGATATTGATAACAACACGGTGATGATCACCGCGCAGAACCACGGTTTTGCCGTCGATGAAGCGTCAATGCCGGCTAACCTGCGCGTGACGCATAAATCACTGTTCGATGGCACCCTGCAAGGGATTCATCGTACCGATAAGCCAGCGTTCAGCTTCCAGGGCCACCCGGAAGCCAGCCCGGGCCCGCACGACGCCGCGCCGCTGTTCGATCACTTCATCGAACTTATCGAGCAATACCGTAAGACCGCTAAATAATCAGGAGCCGAGAAGACCATGCCAAAACGTACAGACATAAAAAGCATCCTGATCCTTGGCGCTGGCCCGATTGTTATCGGCCAGGCCTGTGAATTTGACTACTCCGGTGCGCAGGCATGTAAAGCCCTGCGTGAAGAGGGTTACCGCGTTATCCTGGTCAACTCCAACCCGGCGACCATCATGACCGACCCGGAAATGGCGGATGCAACCTACATCGAGCCGATTCACTGGGAAGTGGTACGCAAAATCATTGAGAAAGAGCGTCCGGATGCTGTGCTGCCAACCATGGGTGGCCAGACGGCGCTAAACTGTGCGCTCGAGCTGGAGCGTCAGGGCGTGCTGGCCGAGTTCGGCGTGACCATGATTGGCGCGACCGCCGATGCGATTGATAAAGCAGAAGACCGTCGTCGCTTCGACGTGGCGATGAAGAAAATCGGCCTCGACACCGCGCGTTCCGGTATCGCGCACAATATGGAAGAGGCGCTGGCCGTTGCGGCTGAAGTGGGCTATCCGTGCATCATCCGTCCATCCTTCACCATGGGGGGGACCGGCGGCGGTATCGCCTACAACCGCGAAGAGTTCGAAGAGATTTGCGAACGCGGTCTGGATCTCTCGCCAACCAAAGAGCTGCTGATTGATGAATCGCTGATTGGCTGGAAAGAGTACGAGATGGAAGTGGTGCGTGATAAAAACGACAACTGCATCATCGTCTGCTCCATCGAAAACTTCGATGCGATGGGTATCCACACCGGCGACTCCATCACTGTTGCGCCAGCCCAGACGCTGACCGACAAAGAGTACCAAATCATGCGTAACGCCTCGATGGCGGTGCTGCGTGAAATCGGCGTGGAAACCGGCGGCTCAAACGTGCAGTTCTCGGTGAACCCGAAAACGGGGCGTCTTATTGTTATCGAAATGAACCCGCGCGTGTCCCGTTCCTCCGCGCTGGCCTCCAAAGCGACCGGCTTCCCGATTGCAAAAGTGGCGGCGAAACTGGCGGTGGGTTACACCCTCGATGAGCTGATGAACGATATCACCGGTGGCCGCACGCCAGCCTCCTTCGAACCGTCCATCGACTACGTTGTGACCAAAATTCCACGCTTCAACTTCGAGAAATTTGCCGGTGCGAACGACCGCCTGACCACCCAGATGAAATCTGTCGGTGAAGTGATGGCGATTGGCCGCACGCAGCAGGAATCCCTGCAGAAAGCGTTGCGCGGTCTGGAAGTGGGTGCAACCGGCTTTGACCCTAAAGTCAGCCTGGACGACCCGGAAGCACTGACCAAAATTCGCCGCGAACTGAAAGATGCGGGTGCAGAGCGTATCTGGTACATCGCCGATGCCTTCCGTGCTGGCCTCTCCGTCGACGGCGTATTCAACCTGACCAACATTGACCGCTGGTTCCTGGTGCAGATTGAAGAGCTGGTGCGTCTGGAAGAGAAAGTGGCAGAGCTGGGCATCAATGGCCTGGACGCAGACTTCCTGCGTATGCTGAAGCGTAAAGGTTTCGCCGATGCGCGTCTGGCTAAACTGGCGGGCGTACGTGAAGCGGAAATTCGCAAGCTGCGTGACCAGTATGACCTGCACCCGGTTTACAAGCGCGTGGATACCTGTGCGGCGGAGTTCTCCACCGATACCGCGTACATGTACTCCACCTATGAAGACGAGTGTGAAGCGAACCCGTCCGTCGACCGCGACAAGATTATGGTGCTGGGCGGCGGTCCAAACCGTATCGGCCAGGGCATTGAGTTTGACTACTGCTGCGTACACGCCTCGCTGGCGCTGCGCGAAGACGGTTACGAGACCATCATGGTCAACTGTAACCCGGAAACGGTCTCAACCGACTACGACACCTCCGACCGCCTCTACTTCGAGCCGGTTACTCTGGAAGACGTGCTGGAAATCGTGCGCATTGAGAAGCCAAAAGGCGTTATCGTGCAGTACGGTGGCCAGACTCCGCTGAAGCTGGCACGTGCGCTGGAAGCCGCAGGCGTACCGGTTATCGGTACCAGCCCGGATGCCATTGACCGTGCGGAAGACCGCGAGCGTTTCCAGCAGGCGGTTGACCGTCTGAAGCTGAAACAGCCAGCCAACGCCACCGTCACCGCCATTGAGATGGCCGTTGAGAAGGCGAAAGAGATTGGCTATCCGCTGGTGGTGCGTCCTTCTTACGTCCTGGGCGGCCGCGCGATGGAAATCGTGTATGACGAAGCTGACCTGCGTCGCTACTTCCAGACGGCGGTGAGCGTTTCTAACGATGCGCCAGTGCTGCTCGACCGCTTCCTCGACGACGCGGTAGAGGTGGACGTTGACGCCATCTGCGACGGCGAAATGGTGCTGATTGGCGGCATCATGGAGCATATCGAGCAGGCGGGCGTGCACTCCGGTGACTCAGCCTGTTCTCTGCCAGCCTACACCCTGAGCCAGGAAATTCAGGATGTGATGCGTCAGCAGGTGCAGAAGCTGGCCTTTGAACTGCAGGTTCGCGGTCTGATGAACGTCCAGTTCGCGGTGAAAGACAACGAAGTCTACCTGATTGAAGTGAACCCGCGTGCGGCACGTACCGTCCCGTTCGTCTCCAAAGCCACCGGTATTCCGCTGGCGAAAGTGGCGGCGCGCGTGATGGCAGGCCAGACGCTGGCACAGCAGGGCGTGACCAAAGAGATCATTCCGCCGTACTACTCGGTGAAAGAAGTGGTGCTGCCGTTCAACAAATTCCCGGGCGTTGACCCGCTATTAGGGCCAGAAATGCGCTCTACCGGGGAAGTGATGGGCGTGGGCCGCACCTTCGCTGAAGCGTTCGCGAAAGCGCAGCTCGGCAGTAGCTCCACCATGAGAAAATCAGGCCGTGCGCTGCTCTCCGTTCGCGAAGGCGATAAAGAGCGTGTGGTTGACCTGGCGGCCAAGCTGCTGAAACAGGGCTTCGAGCTGGATGCAACTCACGGTACGGCGATTGTGCTGGGTGAAGCCGGTATCAACCCGCGCCTGGTGAACAAGGTGCATGAAGGTCGTCCGCACATTCAGGACCGTATCAAGAATGGCGAATACACCTACATCATCAACACCACCGCAGGCCGTCAGGCGATTGAAGACTCCAAGCTGATTCGCCGCAGCGCGCTGCAGTACAAAGTTCACTACGACACTACCCTGAACGGCGGTTTCGCAACGGCTATGGCGCTGAACGCGGATGCCACCGAGAAGGTGATTTCAGTGCAGGAAATGCACGCGCAGATTAACAAGTAAGACAAAATGCCCGGTGCCATTCGGTTGCCGGGCATTCTTCCCCTCTTCAGAACCTTCTGGTTTTCCATCCGCTTTCAGTCAGTTAGCCTAAAATGGTTAGGTCGATAACGAAATTCATCTGAGAGCAGGGGAAAACACCATGCAAAATAAATTACTGATCGCTTCCGTTCTGGCTGCCACTGCACTGTTTACCGTAGCAGGCTGTTCGTCTAACCAGGCAGTCAAAACCACCGATGGCAAAACCATCGTGACTGACGGGAAACCGCAGGTAGATGATGACACCGGACTGGTGTCGTACAAGAACGCCGAAACCGGTCAAACAGAGCAGATTAACCGTGACCAGGTGAAATCCATGGGCGAGCTGGATAACTAAAAAAAAAGCCGTGGCAAATGCCACGGCTTTTCGCTTTTGCTGGACGATTACCAGCGGTGGTTCAGCAGGATATGGCCGCCATAGGCAGCATAGCTGTTCTCACCCCATTCGCCGCTGGCGCGCAGCGAAAGCGTCGTGGTTTCGTTCAGGTTGCCGGTGACGCCCAGTTCTAACTGACCACGATCTTCCGGCGTATCGTTGCTCACGGTTTCATCATTAAACGCCAGATCGTTTTGGCCCGCCCCTTTCAGCCAGTTCACCGCAACGTACGGTTGCCAGGCTTTCACGTCCTTCTGCTCGAAGTAGCTGGACTTAACGCCCAGACGACCAAAGATGCTGTCGTTGTCCAGGGTCGTTACGCGTACGCCGTCGCGATCGGTATGATTTTCCTGATCGAGATAGCTGTAGATCACCTGCGCCTGCGGCTCGATCTTCCAGGTACGCGCGTTTTCTGACGGGATAACCCACGCGTGGCCGACTTCGACAGACGCAGCGAAGCCTTCGCTGTCGTAGTCTTCATCATTGCGGTTGCTGGTCACTTTATTGTTGTACCAGCTATAAGCGGCCCAGGTATCAATGTAGCTGCCCAGACGTAATGTCTGATCTTCCTGCCAGGTGGCATACACCCCAACATTGAAACCATCCACCTTGCCTTGAGCATCACGCACGTTGTGCTTCGCATCCGAATGCGTCTTCGCCTGGCCAGCACCGAACATGCCACCGGCACGCAGGATCCCATTGTCCATTGGCTTGCTCATGAAATCGCTGCCGACTTGCAGAACGGTCGTGGTGGTGTCGTAGCTGACTTTATCGCCGCCCGCGTCGTTCTCGTGATAACGCCCCTTAACGTACATCCAGGTGTTCAGATCGTCTTCATTGCGGAAGGTGATTTGATCGCGATCGTCACGCTTGTGCAGGAACATACCTTGGGCAGCAAGGTAGTTGCCTAAGTAAGCGCCAACTTCAGGGGCCATAACTTCAGGGGCTGAGTTGCCACCGTTATCGCTATTACCGCCGTTATCCGTGTTGCCACCGTTATCGCTATTACCGCCGTTATCCGTGTTGCCATCGGTATCGGTATTGCCACCGTTGTCGGTATTGCCACCGTTGTCGGTATTGTCGCCGTTATCGGTATTACCACCGTTATCGGTATTGTCACCGTCGGTGTTTCCGCCGTCATCATTATCGTCTGCCGGCTCATCTGATGGCGTCGCCTTCGATTCCAGATACCAGTTGCCGTCGCCGTGCTGATACAGATTGTATTCATACGCCCCGGCAACAACCGGTGCTGCCAGCGTCAGTTGGGCTTCAGAACTGCCACCGACGCTCACAACTTCCATACCATTTACCGTTTGAGCGCCCAGACCGCCTATATTCTTAACGCTGACATCAGACTGACCGAAGCTGCTGCCCGTAATGGTGAGGTGGTCGGTTGGTGCGTTATCTTCGCCGAGGCTGCTGTTCATTACGATCTGGCTACCAGAAGAACCCGTGTAGTCGCCGTTTATTATGAAATTGTTGCCAACACTGTTATTGGCCGCGCCGAGTAGCAGCGTGCCACCGTTGGTAACGTTGCCGTTGACCGTATCGATACCTGAAACGCTCAGGGTCGTGTTACCCTGAATCGCATTCCATGCCGCCAGCGTACCGCCGGTCAGGATATCAATGTTGTTATTCACTTCACCTGCCGTAGCAAACGTCGCACCATTTTCAACGGTGACGGTGGCGTTACTGCCTTTCACGCCGAGCGTTGCACCACTGGCGATCAGCGTCGTACCGTTATGCAGAACGGTATTTCCCGTGTAGCTATTATTGCCGGAGAGCGTCAGGGTGTTTGAATCTGCTTTTTCGACATTACCGCTGCCGGTAATGCCGGTGGTGAATGTGGAGGAACTGCCCTGATTAAAAATAACGGTGCCGTTGTTGGTCAGGCCACCGCTCAGCGTGGCGGTGTTCTTGCCATCACCAAGCTGGAGAGAGGCATCTTTTGCAACGAGGGTATTACCGGCATTCGCGACGGCACCTGACAGGACTAAATCACCGCTGTTGACCTGTAAAGAGTCATCTGCGCCGATAATGTCTATATTGCCTGACAGCGTCCACTTTTCACCATCCATTTTTACTGACGCAAAGCCATCCCCTTCCTTCAGTCCGATGAAATTGCTGTCTTCTGTGCCCGTACCAACCAGTGAAAGCGTGTTGCCTTTTGACGCGGTGGAGATGACATCTCCTTTGAGTGACGATCCTGTGTTCAGTACCAGCGTATTATTTTTCGTGCTGGCAAACATAATAGCTGTCGTATCGCCACTAATCGCGCCACTGTTTGTGATGTCCGCTTTCGACGTGTCCGTGACGTTGATACCGTACTGCGTTCCCTCTAAGGTGCCGGTATTAATAATTTTGGTATTACCATCGCTCAGGCTGATACCATCGCCGTTTGTACCCGTTATTTTTCCGCTATTATTTATTCCCACACCAATCTGAGAACTCAGGCCTGTGTTTCCTCTGATTATGCCTGTGTCAGTGTTAGCGATATTGACGGCTGAAGAGCTTTCACTGACGAACACGCCATTCTCTGTGCCTGTGATGTTTCCATCATTGTTTAGATCGCCAAGCATTGACTGAACATTTACGGCATTGGCTGTTGTAGAGGAAATGGTTGCACCGCTTTCATTATGAATAATGACTCGCTGAGCCCCGGTATTAATATCTAATCCATTCCCTTTTCCGGAAATATTACCTTTGTTGGTCGTGGATGTGACATTGATGCCTGTGACCGATACGGCACTCTCGCTTCCTGCGGAGGAAATGGTGACATCTTTATTTATCACGTATTCTGCATCAGCGGAAAAATCCTGGGGTACTGAGGTTGACTGGCTAATAGTTCCAGCGAAGGCCACTACCGGTGTGAATATAAGTAAAGCAGGAAATATATTTCCCAGAGTTTTTGTGGTCTTGTTTAATTTGAATATTTTGTTGCGCATTTACACGTCCATTTGAAAAGAAGTGGCGCTAATTAATGACTTAAAATAGCGCTTCTGGGCTACTTAAAAGAATGATTCAACGATAAAAAGCGTAAAATTATTAATTTTTCAATGTGTTATGTATAGATCATTTTGCTAAAGAATAATTTTATATTTTCTTAATTGATCACTTGCTAATATGCTTTAGCGCTTAATTATTCATTTCAAATATCATCTGATAACAGTTATTTTTGTTGGTTTGAGGTCTGCTATACCCGCCAGGAAGGAGGGTTGCCAATAGTTGCGTTTTACCTTTACGCGGCCTGTTGACCCTTTCACCGGGCGGGTTAACTGTCTACACTCACTGCTACAAGAAGAGAAGAAGACAGGTCATTTGATGATACTCATAATTTACGCGCACCCTTATCCGCAGCACTCGCATGCGAATAAGCGGATGCTTGAGCAGGTAAGGACGCTTGATAACGTAGAGATACGTTCCCTCTATCAACTTTATCCCGATTTTAATATCGATATTGCTGCTGAACAGGACGCGCTCTCCCGTGCCGATCTGATTATCTGGCAGCATCCAATGCAGTGGTACAGCACGCCTCCGCTCCTGAAACTGTGGATTGATAAAGTCTTCTCCCACGGTTGGGCGTATGGCCACAATGGCAATGCGCTAAAAGGGAAAAGCCTGATGTGGGCGGTGACCACTGGCGGAGGAGAAAGCCACTTTGATATTGGTTCTTTCCCGGGGTTTGACGTGCTGGCCCAGCCGCTACAGGCTACTGCACTTTATTGTGGTTTGAACTGGATCCCTCCTTTTGCGATGCACTGCACGTTTGTCTGCGACGATGAAACGCTGCAGGCGCAGGCTCGCCATTACAAACAACGCTTACTTGAGTGGCAGGAGACGCACCATGGATAGCCATACGCTGATACAGGCGCTGATTTATCTCGGCGCGGCGGCGCTGATTGTGCCCGTGGCGGTACGCCTGGGGCTGGGCTCGGTTCTCGGCTACCTGATTGCGGGCTGCGTCATTGGGCCGTGGGGTTTTCGTCTGGTTACGGATGCAGAGGCGATTCTCCATTTCGCTGAAATCGGTGTTGTGCTGATGCTGTTTGTGATTGGTCTGGAGCTCGATCCGCAGCGCCTGTGGAAACTTCGCGCCTCGGTATTTGGCGGCGGGGCATTGCAGATGGTGGCCTGCGGCTTACTGCTGGGCGGGTTCTGCATCCTGCTGGGAATGGACTGGAAAGTGGCTGAGCTCATCGGCATGACGCTGGCGCTCTCCTCGACGGCCATTGCCATGCAGGCGATGAACGAGCGAAACCTGACGGTCTCCCAGATGGGGCGCAGTGCATTCTCGGTGCTGCTGTTCCAGGATATAGCGGCGATTCCGCTGGTGGCGATGATCCCGTTGCTGGCGGCAAGCGGCTCCTCCACCACGCTGGGCGCGTTCGCGCTGTCGGCACTGAAGGTTGTAGGGGCGCTGGCACTGGTGGTCCTGCTGGGCCGCTACGTGACCCGTCCGCTGCTGCGTTTCGTCGCCCGCTCGGGTCTGCGCGAAGTGTTCAGCGCCGTGGCACTGTTCCTGGTCTTTGGTTTTGGTTTACTGCTGGAAGAAGCCGGGCTGTCGATGGCGATGGGGGCATTCCTTGCGGGCGTTCTGCTGGCAAGCTCTGAATACCGGCACGCGCTGGAAAGCGATATTGAGCCGTTCAAAGGGTTGCTGCTGGGACTGTTTTTCATCGGCGTGGGGATGTCCGTCGACTTCGGCACGCTGGTCACACACCCGCTGCGGATTATCATCCTGCTGGTCGGTTTCCTGGTCATTAAAATGGCAATGCTGTGGCTGATTGCGCGGCCATTAAATGTGCCGGGTAAACAGCGCAGCTGGTTTGCCGTACTGCTGGGGCAGGGGAGTGAATTTGCGTTCGTGGTCTTTGGCGCCGCGCAGATGGCAAACGTGCTGGATCCTGAGTGGGCAAAAGCGCTGACGCTGGCGGTCGCACTCTCGATGGCGGCAACGCCTGTTCTGCTGGTGGTGCTGACTCGCCTCGAAAAATCGGGTAGCGATCAGGAGCGCGAAGCCGATGAAATCGACGAGGAGCAGCCACGCGTGATCATCGCTGGTTTTGGTCGCTACGGACAGATCGTAGGGCGTTTGCTGCTGTCGAGTGGGGTGAAAATGGTCATCCTCGACCACGATCCCGACCATGTCGATACGCTGCGTAAATTTGATATGAAAGTGTTTTACGGTGATGCCACCCGTGTCGATCTGCTGGAATCTGCGGGGGCCGCAAAAGCGGAGGTGTTGATTAACGCCATTGACGATCCGGAGACCAGCATACAGATGGTGGAGCTGGTAAAAGAACATTTCCCGGCGCTGACGATCATTTCCCGCGCGCGCGATGTGGATCATTACATCCGGCTACGTCAGGCAGGCGTTGAGGCACCCGAGCGTGAAACATTCGAAGGTGCGCTGAAATCCGGGCGTATGGCGCTCGAGAATCTGGGGCTCGGGGCGTATGAAGCGCGCGAACGTGCGGATCTGTTCCGCCGCTTTAACACCGGGATGGTGGAAGAGATGGCGGCGATGGCAGGCAGCACGGCCACGGAGCGGGCGGCGGTGTTTAAACGCACCAGTGCGATGCTGACGGAAATCATCAATGAGGACCGTAATCATCTGTCGCTGATCCAGCGTCATGGCTGGCAGGGGACGGAAGAGGGCAAGCATACCGGCGATCCGGCTGACGAGCCCGAGAGTAAACCTTCAGTGTGAAGTGGCGTTGCCAGCAATATTAAAAAATTTCTGTATCTTTACTCTGCCGCCAGTCGACGAAAGATTAAGCTTTCCGTATAGTGGCGGCAATTTTTTGCATCCGGGAAATTTTCAATGATCAGTCTGATTGCAGCGCTGGCGGTAGACCGCGTTATCGGTATGGAAAATGCCATGCCGTGGAACCTGCCTGCCGATCTCGCATGGTTTAAACGTACGACGTTAAACAAGCCGGTAGTGATGGGCCGCCTGACCTGGGAGTCGATTGGTCGTCCATTGCCGGGCCGTAAGAATATCGTTATCAGTAGCCAGCCGGGTACTGACGATCGCGTCGAATGGGTTAAGTCCGTAGATGAAGCGATTGCTGCCTGCGGTGATGCCGAAGAGATCATGGTGATCGGCGGTGGTCGTGTGTATGAGCAGTTCCTGCCTAAAGCGCAGAAGCTGTATCTGACCCACATTGATGCGGAAGTGGAAGGGGATACCCATTTCCCGGATTACGATCCGGACGAGTGGGAATCCGTATTCAGTGAATTCCACGACGCCGATGCGCAGAACTCCCACAGCTACTGCTTCGAGATTCTGGAACGTCGTTAAGTTTTTCCCCCTCACCCTGGGTGAGGGGGATTCATCAGGAGGCGACGGCCTCACTCTCCCCTGAGTCCTGCTGTCGGTTGGATGGCTGCACGAAGTAAGCTTTATCTTCCCAGCGTAAGCAGGTTAACTCGCCTCCCCAGCAGCAGCCGGTATCCAGACCGTAGATACCCTCTGGCATGCCTTTGCCCTCCAGTGCCGCCCAGTGACCAAACGCTATGCTGTATTCGGTTGTTACCGGCCCCGGAATGGCAAACCACGGTTTGAGGGGGGCAGGCGCGCTTTCCGGCGTTTCCTTGGAATACATGTCCAGCTGCCCGTTCGGGAAGCAGAATCGCATGCGGGTGAACGCATTGGTGATAAAGCGCAGGCGGGCCAGACCGCTGAGCTCTTCGCTCCAGTGGTTCGGCATATCGCCGTACATGGCATCCAGGAAGAAGGGATACGAGTCGCTCGCCAGTACCGCTTCTACGTCACGCGCACAGGTCTTTGCCGTCTCAAGATCCCATTGCGGGGTGATCCCGGCATGGGCCATGACCAGTTTTTTATCCTCGTCGACCTGTAACAAGGGCTGACGGCGCAGCCAGTTAATCAGATCGTCCGCGTCTGGCGCTTCCAGCAGCGGAGTGAGGCGATCTTTAGGCTTGTTGCGGCTGATCCCGGCAAACACGGCCAGCAGATGGAGATCGTGATTGCCCAGCACCATGCGCACGCTATCGCCCAGCGATTTGACGAAACGTAAAACCTCAAGCGAGCCCGGGCCGCGCGCGACTAAATCGCCCGTCAGCCAGAGGGTGTCCTGTCCTGGCGTAAAGTCGACCTGTTTTAACAATGCGATCAGTTCATCGTAGCAACCGTGAACGTCGCCAATCAGATATGTAGACATTAGATTAATGAATGAGTGTGGTTACGGCGAGACGGAACACAGGAATAGCAACACGGAACACATTGCCATCGACGTCGACCATTTCGTAATGGCCTTGCATGGTACCCAGCGGCGTTTCAATCACCGCACCGCTGGTGTACTGGTACTCTTCGCCAGGGGCGATGTGGGGCTGTTCGCCCACGACACCTTCACCCTGAACTTCAATTTCGCGGCCATTGCCGTTGGTGATAAGCCAGTAGCGCCCGCGCAGCTGCACGGGCATCCGCCCCAGATTGCGAATGGTCACGGTGTAAGCAAAGACAAAACGCTCTTCATCGGGTGAGGATTGCGATTCAACATAGACGCTTTGTACATGGACACATACGCGGGGCGAATCAATCATGGCTTAACTCTCCTTCGGCGGCGCATTTTCGCTGATGTAATTAGCCAGCTTGCAGTACTGCTCTACGGAAATGTTCTCCGCACGCATTGCCGGGTCGATCCCCAGCTCGGCTAACACCTCAACGGTAAATGAATTGCTCAGGCTGTTACGGATCGTTTTACGGCGCTGGTTAAAGGCTTCTGTGGTAATGCGGCTGAGGACACGCAGATCTTTAACCGGATAGGGTTTCGTTTTATGTGGCACAAGGCGCACAACCGCTGAATCCACTTTCGGTGGTGGTGTGAACGCTGACGGCGGCACTTCGAGTACCGGGATCACGTTACAGTAATATTGTGCCATCACGCTTAAACGACCATACGCTTTACTGTTCGGCCCTGCAACCAGACGGTTAACCACCTCTTTTTGCAACATGAAGTGCATATCGGCAATGGCATCAGTATAGCTAAACAGGTGGAACATGAGCGGCGTGGAGATGTTGTACGGCAGGTTGCCGAAGACGCGCAGCGGCTGACCCATTTTCTCCGACAGTTCGCCAAAGTTCATGGTCATGGCGTCCTGCTGGTAGATGGTCAGCTTCGGTCCGAGGAACGGGTGCGTTTGCAGGCGTGCGGCAAGATCGCGGTCCAGTTCGATGACGGTCAGCTCGTCGAGGCGTTCGCCTACCGGCTCGGTCAGTGCAGCAAGGCCCGGACCGATTTCGACCATAGCCTGACCTTTTTGCGGATTAATAGCCGAAACAATGCTTTCGATCACGAACTGATCGTTGAGGAAGTTTTGCCCGAAGCGTTTTCGGGCTAAGTGGCCCTGATGGACTCGATTAGTCATTGAGTATTAACAATCATTTTGATGGCGAGATTAAGCGCCGTAATAAAACTGCCGACATCCGCTTTCCCCTGTCCTGCCAGATCCAGCGCAGTACCGTGGTCAACGGACGTTCGAATAAAGGGTAAACCGAGGGTGATATTCACCCCGCGGCCAAAGCCCTGGTATTTTAGCACGGGCAGGCCCTGATCGTGGTACATCGCGAGGACGGCGTCGGCATTATCCAGGTATTTCGGCTGAAAAAGCGTGTCCGCAGGGAGCGGCCCGCTAAGATTCATCCCTTTAGCGCGCATTTCTTCAAGCACCGGAATAATGGTGTCGATCTCTTCGGTGCCCATGTGTCCACCTTCTCCCGCATGCGGATTCAGGCCGCAAACCAGAACGTGTGGCTGTTTGATGCCGAATTTGGTTTGCAGGTCATGATGCAGGATCCCGATGATCTCCCGCAGCAGTGCCGGGGTGATGGCATCAGGAATGGCCTTAACAGGCAGATGGGTGGTCACGAGCGCAACGCGCATTGCCTCCGTCGCCAGCATCATCACTACTTTCGGGCTGTGCGAGCGCTCTTCAAAGAATTCCGTGTGCCCGGTAAAGGGGATACCCGCTTCGTTGATGACGCCCTTGTGCACGGGGCCGGTGATCAGGGCAGCAAATTCACCCTTCAGGCAACCGTCGCAGGCGCGCGCGAGGGTTTCCACGACGTAGTGGCCGTTTTCCGTGCTGAGCTGGCCTGGAATGACCGGTGTACGAAGAGGGACAGAAAGAACCGTGAGCGTACCGGCTTGCTGTGGTGCTGGCTGTTGGCCTTCAACGTAAGGAATAAGCGTTAAAGGCAGACCGAGCAGCTTCGCCCGGTCTTGTAACAGTGTTGCATCTGCGCAGACAACCAGTTCCACCGGCCAGCTTCGCTGGGCGAGCTGGACAACGAGGTCTGGCCCAATCCCGGCGGGTTCGCCGGGGGTGATCACAACACGATGCGGTTTCATTAGTTACTCAGAACTTTCACGTAAGCACTGGCGCGTTGTTCCTGCATCCAGGTTGCCGCTTCTTCAGAGAACTTACGGTTAAACAGCATACGGTAAGCGCGGTCTTTCTGCGCCGCATCCGTTTTATCCACGTTACGGGTGTCCATCAGCTCGATCAGATGCCAGCCAAATGAAGAGTGTACCGGAGCACTGATCTGGCCTTTGTTCAGCTTCATCAGCGCATCGCGGAAGGCAGGATCGTAAATATCTGCTGCAGCCCAGCCCAGATCGCCGCCCTGATTAGCAGAGCCTGGATCCTGAGAGAACTCCTTCGCGGCATTGGCAAACGAGGTTTTACCGCTCTTAATGTCTGCCGCAATCTGCTCCAGCTTCGCACGTGCCTGATCGTCAGTCATGATCGGTGACGGTTTGAGCAGAATATGGCGAGCGTGAACTTCAGTCACGGAAATGTTCTGGCTCTGACCACGCAGATCGTTCACTTTCAGAATGTGGAAGCCCACACCGGAACGGATTGGACCCACGATATCGCCTTTCTTCGCCGTACTCAGCGCCTGGGCAAAGATGGATGGCAGCTCCTGAATACGTCCCCAGCCCATCTGGCCGCCTTTCAGCGCCTGTTGGTCAGCGGAGTAGGTGATAGCCAGCTTGCCAAAGTCGCCGCCGTTACGCGCCTGTTCGACAATAGAACGTGCCTGACTTTCTGCTTCCGCAGCCTGATCGGAGGTTGGGTTCTCTGGCAGTGGGATCAGAATGTGGCTCAGGTTCAGCTCTGTGCTCGCATCGTTCTGGTTACCCACCTGTTTTGCCAGCGCGTCCACTTCCTGCGGCAGGATCGTGACGCGACGACGGACTTCATTGTTACGCACTTCCGAAATCAGCATCTCTTTACGGATCTGGTTGCGGTAGGTGGCGTAGCTGATGCCGTCATAGGCCAGACGACTGCGCATCTGATCCAGAGACATGTTGTTTTGCTTTGCGATGTTAGCGATGGCCTGATCGAGTTGCTCGTCAGTCACCTTCACGCCCATTTTCTGACCCATCTGCAGAACGATCTGATCCATGATCAGTCGTTCCAGGATCTGATGGCGCAGCGTGGCGTCATCCGGAAGTTGCTGACCTGCTTCGCCCGAATTGAGCTTCACAGATTTCATCAGACCGTCAACGTCACTTTCGAGCACGACGCCGTTGTTAACAACAGCGGCGACCTTATCAACAACCTGGGGGGCCGCGAAGCTGGTATTCGCAACCATAGCGACACCGAGCAGCAGCGTTTTCCAGTTCTTCATACTTTTTCCATTTCAATTAACCGCAAAGCGGATTACGTTGTAAATCAAATACATTACAAGGAACTACGGTATGGCAGGATGTTCGAACGCAGCATCTGCTGGGTGCCCAGGCCGTAGTTGGAACTCAGGCCGCGCAGTTCGACATTAAAGCCAATCACGTTATCGTATTTGCTCTGATTGTTTTGAGTATCCCAGCCGTTAAGCTTACGTTCGTAGCCGACACGCAGCGCATAACAACAGGAGTTATATTGCAGACCCACCATCTGGTCAGCAGGTTTATTGGCGTTAGTGTCAAAGTAGTAAGCGCCTACGATTGACCAGCGATCGGCGATAGGCCAGCTTGCTGCGCCACCCACCTGCGAAATCCCATCTTTGTATTGGTCAGCATTGGCGTAGTTCGGCAATGTCGCCTGAATATATTCCGGACTGGCATAGCGGTACGTCAACTGCATCATACGGTCTTCATCACGACGGTATTCAATAGCTGCACTGCTCGTCGCGATATTGTCCAGTCGCGTATCGTACTGCAACCCACCGCGCAGACCCCAGCGATCGGTCATGCGCCAGTAGGTATCACCCGCCCACACCAGTGAACCCGTTTTGTTGTCTTTCTCCCAGTTAATGTCGTCATCACCCGTACGAGACTCGGTGAAATAGTAAATTTGACCAACAGAAACGTTAAAACGTTCAACGGCAGATTCATCATAAACGCGCGTTGTGACACCGGTCGTTAACTGGTTAGCGGAAGCAATTCGGTCGAGACCACCGTAGGTACGGTCGCGGAACAGGCCGCTATAGTCCGATTGCAGGAAAGAGGAGTCGTAGTTCTGAATCTTGCTCTGATCGCGATAAGGCACGTAAAGATACTGCATGCGTGGCTCAAGCGTCTGAGTATAGCCATCCGCCAGGAGTGCCATATCACGTTCGAAAATCAGTTTACCGTCCATCTTAAACTGGGGAAGCGTACGGTTTACTGATTCTTCAAGATCGGTACCATAGCGATTGTTGTACCAGTCCAGATTTTTCTGCTGATAGTGCGTCGCCATGAGCTTGGCTTCGGTATTCAGACTTGCCCAGTCATTTGACCAGGGCAGGTTGACCGTCGGCTCAATATGAACGCGTGTGGATTCTGGCATATCCGAGTTGGTATTAACGAAATGCACCGCCTGAGCGTAGACGTGGGTGTCGAAAGGACCGACATCGTTTTGGTACCAGTTCACGTCCAGTTGCGGTTCAGCACCGTAGGTACTTGCTGTTTGGGTATTAAAGACCTGGAACTGCTTGGTTGACACCGTGGCGTTAAAGTTTTGAATGGCATAGCCAACGCTGAATTTCTGCGTGGCATAACCATCGGTACTTGAACCGTACTTGGAGTCAAAGTCATTAAAGTAGTAAGGATCGCTGACCTTGGTATAGTCGACGTTAAAACGCCAGACCTGATCCAGTACCCCGGCATGCTGCCAGAAATACATCCAGCGGTGCTTGTCGCCTTCGGTCGGGTGCTCATCCTGGAAGACTTTATCTGACGGCAGATAATCCAGCTCCATCAGACCCGCACCGGCCTGAGTCAGGTAGCGGAATTCGTTCTCCCACATGACGTTGCCGCGCTTATGGATATAGTGCGGGGTGATCGTGGCGTCCATGTTGGGCGCGATGTTCCAGTAATACGGCAGGTAGAACTCAAAGTAGTTCGAGGTGCTGTATTTGGCATTGGGGATCAGGAAGCCCGAGCGACGCTTGTCACCCACGGGAAGCTGAAGATAAGGGCTGTAGAATACCGGTACCGGACCCAGCTTAAAGCGGGCGTTCCAGATCTCCGCGACCTGCTCTTCACGGTCGTGGATCACTTCGCTCCCGACCACGCTCCAGGTGTTTGACCCTGGCAGACAGGAGGTAAAGGAGCCATTTTCCAGGATCGTATAGCGGTTTTCACCGCGCTGTTTCATCAGGTCCGCTTTACCGCGTCCCTGGCGACCCACCATCTGGTAATCACCTTCCCAGACGTTAGTATCTTTCGTATTCAGGTTTGACCAGGCTTTCGGACCTTTCAGGATGACCTGATTGTCGTCATAGTGCACATTACCCAGCGCATCCACCGTTCGTACCGGCTCGGCCGCGCCTTCCGGCTGCTTCTGGTGCAACTGCACTTCATCTGCCTGCAGGCGGCTATTGCCCTGGTTAATATCCACATTGCCCGTAAACGTGGCGTTGTCAGGATAAGTACCCTTAGAACTGTCTGCAGTAATGGTTACCGGCAAGCTATTTGTATCACCCTGCACCAGTGGGCGATTATAACTTGGAACGCCAAGCATACACTGCGAGGCGAGATCGGCCGCCAGCCCCTGTTGACTGTACAGGGCGGTGCCAATCATTGTGGCCAGAAGGGTGGGGATACGTTTTTTCATACGTTGTATTTTATTGTTCCGTCATCAGTGGCTACGGCTTACAAACGCTCAGAGACTATCTTACTCATCAGCGCAGTACCAGCGTTAATCCTGCCCGTTTGCGTGCCAGAGTGTTAGGCTCGCTATCGAATGACGAGTATGATAAAGCAAATTATAGGCGATGTCCTTCAATTGACCGTGGCTTGAACACTGTGATGATGACGTTGCGTCGGCCAGGAATATGACTATCCGGGGAGTATATGCAGTATTGGGGTAAAATAATCGGCGTTGCGTTCGCCATCATCATGGGTGCCGGGTTCTGGGGAATCGTGCTTGGGCTCATTATCGGTCATATGTTTGATAAGGCGCGCAGCCGCAAAATGGCCTGGTTTGCGAATCAGCG
Organism: Enterobacter cloacae complex sp. SHL012; assembly: GCF_049237505.1. NCBI lineage: Bacteria > Pseudomonadati > Pseudomonadota > Gammaproteobacteria > Enterobacterales > Enterobacteriaceae > Enterobacter > Enterobacter cloacae complex sp. SHL012. The sequence goes on along the minus strand of NZ_JBMKIZ010000004.1, from coordinate 174,332 downwards.
CGAGCGCCAGTCACTCTTTTTCTCCACCACCTTTGAAGTCATGGGGCATTTAACCAAATCCAAAGGCCGCGTGACCGAAGCCGATATTCAAATCGCCAGCATCTTTATGGACCGCATGAATTTGCATGGTGAATCCCGTGTGGCCGCGCAGAATGCGTTTCGCATTGGGAAATCAGATAACTATCCGCTGCGTGAAAAAATGCGTCAGTTCCGCAGCATCTGCTTCGGACGTTTTGATTTAATTAGGATGTTTCTGGAAATTCAAATCCAGGCGGCGTTTGCTGACGGTTCACTGCACCCTAATGAACGTGATGTTCTGTACGTCATTGCAGAAGAGTTGGGCATCTCCCGAATGCAGTTCGACCAGTTCTTACGCATGATGCAGGGCGGCGCGCAGTTTGGCGGGGGGTATCACCAGCAGTCGTCCGGCGGTGCATGGCAGCAGGCGCAGCGTGGACCGACGCTGGACGATGCCTGCAACGTACTTGGCGTGAAACCCACTGATGATCAGACCACCATCAAACGCGCCTATCGCAAGCTGATGAGCGAGCATCACCCTGACAAACTGGTCGCGAAAGGCTTACCGCCGGAAATGATGGAGATGGCGAAGCAGAAAGCGCAGGAAATTCAGAAGGCTTACGAGCTGATTAAAGAGAAGAAAGGTTTCAAATAAAAAAGGGCCCGACAGTGTCGGGCCCTTTTTTCAGAAGTCCACCGGGGCGTTAAACGTCATCGTGTTACCGAAGGCCGGATGGGTAATGGTCAGCGTCTGGGCGTGAAGCTGAAGACGCGGTGCTAACGCCAGCGCTTCCGGCGGCGCGTAAAACCGGTCGCCTAAAATCGGATGACCCAGCGCAAGCATATGCACGCGCAGCTGGTGTGAACGTCCGGTAATCGGCTTAAGGAGTACGCGCGCGGTGTTATCCGGTGCGTACTCCAGCACTTCATACTCGGTCTGCGCGGCCTTGCCGGTTTCATAGCAGACCTTCTGCTTAGGCCGGTTCGGCCAGTCGCAGATCAGCGGCAGATCGACCAACCCTTCTGCCTGTGCAGGATGTCCCCAGACGCGCGCCACGTACTGCTTTTTCGGCTCGCGCTCGCGGAACTGGCGCTTCAGCTCGCGCTCCGCCGATTTATTGAGCGCCACCACAATCACGCCGCTGGTTGCCATATCCAGACGATGCACAGATTCCGCCTGTGGATGATCGCGCTGAATGCGCGTCATCACGCTGTCTTTGTGCTCATCCAGACGCCCCGGTACGGACAACAGGCCGCTCGGCTTGTTAACTACCATAATGTGTTCATCCTGATACAGGATGACCAGCCAGGGATCCATCGGCGGATTGTAGGGCTCCATTACCATTTTTTTGCTCTTCTTACTGATGCGTGACAACAATCAGACGCAATGCGTCCAGTCGCCAGCCCGCCTGATTCAGGCTTTCCATAATTTGCTGACGGTTGCTTTCAATGGCAGCCAGTTCATCGTCACGGATGTTCGGGTTCACCGCCTTCAGCGCTTCCAGACGGGACAGCTCTGCTGAGAGTTTCTCATCGGCCTCGGTGCGTGCAGCATCGATCAGCGCACGGGCCGCTTTCTCGATCTGGCTTTCGCCCAGTTGCAGAATGGCATGCACGTCCTGCTGTACCGCATTCACCAGCTTGCTGCCCGTATGGCGATTCACCGCGCTCAGCTGACGGTTGAAACTCTCGAATTCAACTTGCCCTGCCAGGTTGGTACCGTTTTTATCCAGCAGCAGACGCACAGGCGTTGGCGGCAGGAAGCGGGTCAGCTGGAGCTGTTTCGGTGCCTGGGCTTCCACAACGTAGATCAGTTCTACCAGCAGCGTACCCACCGGCAGTGCCTTGTTCTTGAGGAGTGAAATCGTGCTGCTACCGGTATCGCCGGAAAGGATCAGATCCAGTCCGTTACGGATCAGCGGGTGTTCCCAGGTGATGAACTGAGCATCTTCGCGGGACAGCGCCACATCACGCTCGAAGGTGATAGTACAACCATCTTCCGGCAGGCCCGGGAAATCCGGCACCAGCATGTGATCGGACGGGGTCAGGACAATCAGGTTCTCGCCGCGATCGTCCTGGTTAATTCCGACGATGTCGAACAGGTTCATGGAGAAGCTGATCAGACTGGTGTCATCATCTTGTTCTTCAATGCTTTCAGCCAGCGCCTGCGCTTTCTCTCCGCCGTTGGAGTGAATTTCCAGCAGGCGGTCGCGACCCTGCTCAAGCTGCGCTTTCAGCGCTTCATGCTTCTCGCGGCAGGATTTGATCAGATCGTCAAACCCGTCACTGTTTTCCGGTGCGGCCAGGTAGCCGATCAGATCGCTATGCACCTGATCGTAAATGGTGCGGCCCGTCGGGCAGGTATGCTCAAACGCATCCAGACCTTCGTGGAACCAGCGCACCAGCACGGACTGGGCAGTTTTTTCCAGATACGGCACGTGGATCTGAATATCATGCGCCTGGCCGATACGATCCAGACGACCGATACGCTGTTCCAGCAGATCCGGGTTGAACGGCAGATCGAACATCACCAGATTACTGGCAAACTGGAAGTTACGGCCTTCAGAACCGATTTCCGAGCACAGCAGAACCTGTGCGCCACTGTCCTCTTCACCGAACCACGCCGCGGCGCGGTCACGTTCAACGATGGACATCCCTTCGTGGAACACGGCGGCGCGAATACCTTCACGCTCGCGCAGCACCTGCTCCAGCTGCAGCGCGGTAGCCGCTTTGGCGCAGATCACCAGCACCTTCTGGGAGCGGTGGGCGGTCAGGTAGCCCATCAGCCACTCCACGCGCGGGTCGAAGTTCCACCAGGTGCCAGTATCGCCTTCAAATTCCTGGTAGATTTGTTCCGGGTAGAGCATGTCGCGGGCGCGCTCTTCCTGGGTTTTGCGCGCGCCCATAATGCCAGAGACTTTGATCGCCGTCTGATACTGGGTGGGCAGCGGCAGCTTGATGGTATGCAGCTCGCGTTTCGGGAACCCTTTCACGCCGTTACGGGTGTTGCGGAACAGCACGCGGCTGGTGCCGTGGCGGTCCATTAGCATGTCGATGAGCTCTTTACGCGCAGGCTCCGCGTTATCGCTATCGCTATTCGCGGCCTGCAGCAGCGGTTCAATATCCTGCTCGCCAATCAGCTCGCTCAGGGTGTTGAGTTCCTCATTAGAAAGACGATTGCCTGCCAGCAGCATGGCCACGGCATCCGCGACCGGACGGTAGTTATTCTGTTCTTCCACGAACTGCCCGAAATCGTGGAAACGGTTTGGGTCGAGCAGGCGCAGACGTGCGAAGTGGCTTTCCAGACCCAGCTGTTCCGGCGTTGCGGTCAGCAGCAGGACGCCAGGGACGCGCTCCGCAAGCTGTTCGATAGCCATATACTCGCGGCTTGGCGCGTCTTCGCTCCAGACTAAATGGTGCGCTTCGTCAACGACCATAATGTCCCACTCGGCATCGCACAGGTGCTCAAGACGCTGCTTGCTGCGGCGCACGAAGTCCAGGGAGCAAATGACCAGCTGTTCGGTTTCAAACGGGTTGTCGGCGTCGTGCTGCGCTTCGGCATAGCGTTCGTCGTCAAACAGGGAGAAGCGCAGGTTAAAGCGGCGAAGCATCTCGACCAGCCACTGGTGCTGCAGGGTTTCAGGCACCACGATCAGCACGCGCTCGGCGGCACCGGAAAGCAGCTGTTGATGCAGGATCATACCCGCTTCAATGGTTTTACCCAGGCCCACTTCATCGGCCAGCAGTACGCGAGGGGCATGGCGACGGCCCACGTCATGGGCGATATTCAGCTGGTGGGGGATCAGGCTGGTGCGCTGACCGCGCAGGCCGCTCCACGGCATACGGTACTGTTCACTCTGGAACTTGCGCGCGCGATAGCGCAGCGAGAAGCGATCCATACGGTCAATTTGCCCGGCAAACAGGCGGTCCTGCGGCTTACTGAAAACCAGTTTGCTGTCGAGCAGCACTTCACGCAGGATGACATTGGCTTCGTCTGTATCAAGACGCGTACCAATGTAAGCGAGCAGTCCATTCTCTTCTTTTACGTCTTCAATCTTGAGCTGCCAGCCGTCATGGCTGGTCACGGTGTCACCCGGATTGAACATCACGCGGGTTACAGGGGAGTCATTGCGAGCGTACAGGCGGTTTTCACCGGTGGCAGGGAAGAGGAGGGTAACCATACGCGCATCGACGGCAACGACGGTTCCTAATCCAAGTTCGCTTTCTGTATCGCTGATCCAGCGTTGACCAAGTGTAAAAGGCATAGTTGTTCGGCTCTAATCTTTAATTGCAGGCAATAGTTCGACCCCCGTCAAAAAAAGACGGTCATCGAAAAATGGGTCCGGGAATGGAAAGGGCGCTATGGTACTGGATGGCAGCCATTTCGTCACGTGTCAAAATAGGCCAAGTTGCCCTGTCACTAGTGTAGCAAAATCGTCGTCGATGAAGGGCAAAATTCCGTCGGCGACCGGCTGAAGCTGACGCGTCAGGTAGTGATCGTAATCGAGCGGTGAGTATTGATAATCCACCGGTTCCGGACCGTTAATTGTCCAGACGTATTTGATCGTCCCCCGGTTCTGATACTGCGGGGCGCGGCCGCGCTTCACGTTCTCTTCATCCGCCAGGCGCGCGGCGCGTACGTGGGGAGGCACATTACGTTGATACTCTGCCAGCGGGCGGCGCAGGCGTTTGCGGTAAACCAGTTGGTTATCCAGCTCACCCGCCATCAGGCTGGCGATGGTTTCGCGCACGTAATCCTGATAGGGCTCGTTGCGGAATACCCGCAGGTAAAGCGTTTGCTGGAACTGCTGCGCCAGCGGGGTCCAGTCGGTGCGAACCGTCTCCAGCCCTTTGAACACCATCCGCTGCGTGTCACCTTCCTGAATCAGCCCGGCGTAGCGCTTCTTGCTGCCCTGGTCGGTACCGCGAATGGTGGGCATTAAAAAGCGGGCGAAATGGGTTTCAAATTCCAGTTCTAACGTGCTGGTTAACCGCTCTTTTTGCAAACTTTCGCGCCACCAGGCGTTCACGAAGGCGACTAGTTCTTTGCCGATTCGCGCGGCGTCCTCTTCAGAATGGGCGGCTTTCAGCCAGACAAAGGTGGAGTCGGTATCGCCATAAATGACGTCATAGCCCCGGGATTCAATCAGCGCTTTGGTTTGACGCATGATTTCATGCCCGCGCATGGTGATGGATGACGCCAGTCTGGGGTCGAAAAAGCGGCAGGCGCTGGTGCCCAGCACGCCGTAAAAGGCATTCATAATGATTTTCAGCGCCTGCGAGAGGGGCTTATTGCCGTGACGCTTCGCCTCGTCGCGCCCGTGCCAGATGTTTCCCACAATTTCAGGCAGGCAGTGTTTTTCACGCGAGAAACGGGCGCCGAGAAAGCCTTCAGTGCTGTGCGCGTCGTCCGGCTGCGCCATCCCTTCCACCAGCCCCACCGGGTCAATCAGGTACGTGCGGATAATCGACGGATACAGGCTTTTATAATCCAGAACCAGCACCGAATCGTAAAGCCCTGGCCGGGAGTCCATCACATACCCGCCGGGGCTGGCCTGTGGCGGTACGTCCCCGAGGTTGGGGGCAACGTACCCTGCCCGGTGCATGCGGGGGAAATAGAGGTGGCTAAAGGCCGCTACCGAGCCGCCGTGCCTGTCGGCCGCGAGGCCGTTTACCGTCGCGCGCTCCAGCAGGAATGGCATGATCTCGGTTTTGTGGAAAATCTGCGTAACCAGCTCGCAATCTTTCAGGTTATAGGTGGCGAGCGCCGGTTTATCTTCGTTAAAGCGTCGGTCAATCTCATCCATTCTGTCCCAGGGATTGTCAATGGATTTGCCCTCGCCAAGCAGCGCCTGCGCTACGGCTTCAAGAGAGAATGACGAGAAGTTCCAGAAGGCGGATTTCAGTGCCTCGATGCCGTCGATAATCAGGCGGCCATTGGCCTGGGCGAAGAAGACGCCATTCTTAAAGCCGTGCTCGCGCCACTCCAGCTCGCTGTTGCCGCGTCCGAGTATCAGCGGAATGCGATACCGCTCGGCATGTTTTTGCAGCACGCGCAGGTCGAACTGCACCACGTTCCAGCCGATCAGGACATCGGGATCGTAGTCGGCAAACCACTGGTTAAGCTTCTCCAGCAGCTGGGGTCGGCTATTGACATATTCAAGCCGGAAATCCAGCGTGGACGCATCGCCATTTGGCGGCCCAAGCATGTACACAACCCGATCGCCGCAGCCTTCCAGACCAATGCAGTACAGCTCGCCGTGGCGGGTGGTTTCAATGTCCAGGGAGACCCATTTTAGCGGCGGGCGATAGCCCGGGTTAGGCTTCAGACGAGCGTTAACGAGGCGACCGTTTTGCGCTGTGCCATCCACCCAGACGGGCGCGGTAATAAACCGTTCCATCAGGAAACGCTCGGGGGGGCGGATATCCGCTTCGTAGAGCGTTACGCCCGCCTCGCGCAGCAGCTTTTCATAGCGCATCAGTTGACGATGGGCGCGACAGTAAAGGCCGTATACCGGCTGACGGTGGAAATCTTTCAGCTCAAGAGGGGTGATGCGCCAGCCGTTTTCGCCGCGCAGCAGTTGTTTGACTTTTTCGACGTGCGATTCAGGAATAAACGCCACGGACTCCTGCGGCGGCAGCGTTACGTGCAACGGGCCGCTGTCCGTCGCCAGCCAGAATTCAACCTCAGTGCCCTGAGGCGTATCCCGCCAGTGCCGGGTCAGTAAAAAGCCTTCTTGCGCCTGCGTCACACCGTTATCCCATAAACAAAACCAGGCTTGATTATAGCCTGGTTAAGGGGTGTTTGCTGGGGTTTTATACAGTGTCTTTTTTGCCGGATGGCGCTGCGCTTATCCGGCCTACAAGCTACTGCCCGTAATACGCTTTCGCGCCGTGCTTGCGCAGGTAATGCTTATCCAGCAGGGTTTGCTGCATATCCGGTAGCTGTGGCGCGAGCTGGCGACAGAAGATCCCCATATAGGCGACCTCTTCCAGCACGATGGCGTTATGTACCGCGTCTTCCGCGTTTTTACCCCAGGCGAAGGGACCATGGGAGTGCACCAGCACGCCAGGCATCTGCGCCGCGTCGATACCCTGTTTTTCGAAGGTTTCGACAATCACGTTGCCGGTTTCCCACTCGTACTCACCGTTGATTTCCGCCTCGGTCATTAAGCGCGTGCAGGGAATGGTGCCGTAAAAGTAATCCGCGTGGGTGGTACCCGTGGCGGGAATGGACTGGCCCGCCTGCGCCCATATGGTGGCGTGACGCGAATGGGTATGCACGATGCCGCCGATGGTCGGGAATGACTGATACAGCAGACGGTGGGTAGGCGTATCGGAGGAGGGTCTTTTGTTGCCTTCCACCACTTCACCCGTTTCGATGCTGACCACCACCATATCGTCTGCCGTCATCACCGTGTAATCCACGCCAGAAGGCTTGATCACGAACACACCTTTTTCGCGGTCAACGGCACTGACATTGCCCCAGGTCAGGGTCACCAGGTTATGTTTCGGCAGCGCCAGGTTGGCTTCGAGCACCTGTCGTTTGAGATCGTCTAACATTGTTGTCTCCCTGCCCGGTGAACACGGTGCCACCGGGCATTTCGTACTTAGCGTTTCGAACCGTAATAGACTTCGTTCCAGCGCAGCGCATCTTTGAACGCAGGCAGGCGGGTGTCGTTATCAATCACGGTCAGTTCGATATCGTGCAGCTCGGCGAACTGACGCATGTCATTCAGATCCAGCGCGTGGCTGAACACCGTGTGGTGCGCGCCACCGGCCAGGATCCAGGCTTCTGACGCGGTTGGCAGGTCTGGCTGTGCTTTCCACAGGGCGTTGGCGACCGGCAGTTTTGGCAGTGAATGCGGCGTTTCAACTGCATCGACGCAGTTCACCAGCAGGCGGAAACGATCGCCCAGGTCGATCAGACTGGCGTTGATGGCCGGGCCCGTGCGGGTGTTGAAGATCAGACGAGCCGGATCGGCTTTACCGCCAATGCCGAGGTACTGCACGTCAAGAATCGGTTTCTCTTCCACCGCAATAGACGGGCACACTTCCAGCATGTGCGAGCCGAGTACCAGGTCATTGCCGTTTTCGAAGTGGTAGGTGTAATCCTCCATAAAGGAGGTGCCGCCCTGCAGACCGGTTGACATCACCTTCATGATGCGAAGCAGAGCGGCAGTTTTCCAGTCGCCTTCGCCTGCAAAGCCGTAGCCCTGCTGCATCAGACGTTGTACTGCCAGACCCGGGAGCTGTTTCAGGCCGTGGAGGTCTTCAAACGTTGTCGTAAAGGCGTGGAAGCCGCCCTGTTCCAGGAAGCGCTTCATGCCAAGCTCAATGCGCGCGGCATCCAGCACGTTCTGGCGCTTGTCGCCGTTGATTTGTGCCGCAGGCGTCAGGCGGTAACGGCTTTCGTACTCGTCTACCAGCGCGCTCACGTCGCCATCGCTGATTTCATTCACTACCTGCACCAGGTCGCCCACCGCCCATGTATTGACGGAGAAACCGAACTTGATTTGTGCTGCGACTTTATCGCCATCGGTGACCGCCACTTCACGCATGTTGTCACCGAAACGCACCACTTTCAGATGGCGGGTATCTTGTTTCGATACCGCCTGACGCATCCACGAGCCGATACGGTTTTGCGCCTGGCTGTCCTGCCAGTGACCAGTCACGACGGCATGCTGCTGACGCATACGCGCGCCGATGAAGCCGAACTCGCGGCCGCCGTGCGCGGTCTGGTTCAGGTTCATGAAGTCCATATCGATGCTGTCCCACGGCAGGGAGGCGTTGAACTGGGTATGGAACTGCAGCAGCGGTTTGTTGAGGATAGACAGGCCGTTGATCCACATTTTGGCCGGTGAGAAGGTGTGCAGCCACACGACCAGACCGGCGCACTTGTCGTCGTAGTTCGCGTCGCGACAGATATGGGTGATCTCATCCGGCGTTGTACCCAGGGGTTTCAGCACCAGTTTGCATGGCAGTTTGGCTTCCGCGTTGAGGGCATTAACGACGTGCTCCGCATGTTTCGTCACCTGCTGCAGCGCTTCCGGCCCGTACAGGTGCTGGCTGCCAATTACAAACCACACTTCATAATTATTAAAAATGGTCATCATCGTGTCCTTAATGGGTCAGGGTTGCCGTCGTGTCCGCGGTGTGTTTTGACGGGGCGGCGACAGGGAGATAGTGAAGTTCGGCGCTTTTTGCCCATTGCTGGTAGCGCTGATAAAGCTGTTCAAAGCGTTGTGCCTGCTGGACACGCGGCTCGAGTGTGTTTTCGACGGCGCTGGCCATATGCTGCTGCGCGGTGGGGATATCCGCGTGGACACCGGCTGCCACGGCGGCGAAAATCGCCGCGCCCAGCGCGCAGCATTGATCGGACGCGACAATCTGCAGCGGACGGTTCAGCACGTCGCAGCAGGCCTGCATAATGACCGGATTTTTACGGGCGATGCCGCCCAGTGCCATCACGTTATTCACGTCGATACCCTGTTCGGTGAAGCACTCCATAATGGCGCGCGCGCCGAAGGCAGTGGCGGCAATCAGGCCACCGAACAGCGCAGGGGCGTCGGTCGCCAGGTTGAGATCGGTAATCACCCCTTTCAGTCGCTGGTTGGCAAACGGCGTGCGGCGGCCGTTAAACCAGTCCAGCACCACCGGCAGGTGATCGAGAGACGGATTTTTCGCCCAGGCTTCCGTGAGCTGTGGCAGAAGCTGTTTTTTACTGTCGGCGATCTGGCTTTTCAGTTCAGGATGCGCAGCCGCGAGCTGATCCAGCGGCCAGCCCAGCACGCGGCCAAACCAGGCGTAGATATCGCCGAAGGCGGATTGACCCGCTTCGAGACCGATGAAGTCCGGCACCACGCTGCCGTCAACCTGGCCGCAAATGCCTTTTACCGCGCGATCGCCAACGGTGGCTTTATCCGCCGTCAGAATGTCACAGGTGGAGGTGCCGATAACTTTCACCAGCGTGTTAGGTTGTGCGCCCGCCCCCACGGCACCCATATGGCAGTCAAACGCGCCCCCGGAAATCGCCACGTTCTGCGGCAGGCCGAGGCGTTTTGCCCACTCTTCGCAGAGCGTGCCCACCGGAATATCGGCGGTGAAGGTGTCGGTAAACAGCGGGTAGGTCAGGTTTTTATTGATAATTGGATCGAGTTCATCGAAGAAGGCTGCCGGAGGCAGACCGCCCCAGCTTTCATGCCACAGGGATTTATGCCCGGCGCTGCAGCGTCCGCGGCGAATATCCTGCGGACGGGTGGTGCCGGAGAGCAGGGCGGGAACCCAGTCACACAGCTCAATCCACGATGCCGCAGCCTGCGCAACGGTCGCATCGGCACGGGTGACATGCAGGATTTTGGCCCAGAACCATTCGCTGGAGTAAATTCCGCCGATATAGCGTGAGTAGTCTGTTTTGCCCGGCTGATGGCAAAGACGGGTGATGGCTTCGGCCTCTTCCACGGCGGTATGGTCTTTCCACAGCACGAACATGGCGTTCGGGTTGTCGGCGAATTCCGGGCGCAGCGCCAGTACGCGGCCTTCGGCATCCACCGGGGCAGGCGTTGAGCCGGTGCTGTCGACGCCAATCCCAACGACATCGGCCCGCTGGGCATCCGTCAGTTCCGCCAGAACGGTTTTGACTGCCGCTTCCATCGACTCGATATAGTCACGCGGGTGGTGACGGAACTGGTTATTTGGCGCATCACAGTAGCGCCCCTCTTGCCAGCGCGGGTACCACTCAACGCTGGTTGCTATCTCCTGGCCAGTCGTACAGTCCACTGCCAGCGCGCGAACCGAGTCGCTGCCAAAATCGAGGCCAATTGCAATTGCCATGGTGTTGCTCCATCCGAAAAACAGGTATGGAAGAACATTAGAGACTGGGGACAAAAATCGTCAGGCAGGATCCGCTAATCTTATGGATTAAATTGCTGTTACAGCGGAAAGTGTGACGCCGTGCAAATATTCAATGTGGACATTTCTGCCGCACTTATAGACACTTTTGTTACTGCTTATCTGCCTCCTCTGGCGGAGAAATCAGGGGGAAAGGCTGAAACATGGCGGACGTAAAAGAGGCGTGATGCTTTCTGGATCTTTTCGCAGACCATTTTTGACCTGCTTTTAGTGATATGGACAATTGGTTTCCTTCAGGACCGTTGGGAGAACTGAATCTATGGCCGAAACGCAAAACGATCCCTTGTTGCCGGGATACTCGTTTAACGCGCACCTTGTGGCAGGGCTGACCCCTATCGAGGCTGAGGGATATCTCGATTTTTACGTCGATCGACCGCTCGGGATGAAAGGGTATATCCTCAACCTGACCGTGCGCGGAGAGGGGATCATCAAGAATGGCGACCAGCAGTTCGTCTGCCGCCCCGGCGATATCCTGCTGTTCCCGCCGGGGGAGATCCACCACTATGGCCGTCATCCGGATGCCAAAGAGTGGTATCACCAGTGGGTCTATTTCCGTCCGCGCGCCTACTGGCAGGAGTGGCTTACCTGGCCTGCTATTTTTGCGCACACCGGTTTTTATCGCCCGGATGAAGTGCATCTGGCGCAGTTCCGTGAGCTGTTCGCGCAGATTATTGACGCGGGGCAGGCTGGTGGTCGCTACGCTGAACTGCTGGCGATAAACCTGCTTGAACAACTGCTGCTGCGACGGATGGAGGCCATTAACGAGTCGCTTAATCCTCCGCTGGATAACCGCGTGCGCGACGCCTGCCAGTACATCAGCGACCATCTCGCCGACAGTCAGTTCGATATTGCCAGCGTCGCCCAGCATGTGTGTCTGTCGCCGTCACGGCTGTCACATCTGTTTCGCCAGCAGCTTGGCGTCAGCGTCCTGAGCTGGCGTGAGGATCAGCGTATCAGCCAGGCGAAACTGTTGCTCAGCACCACCCGGATGCCGATTGCCACCGTGGGGCGTAACGTTGGCTTTGAAGATCAGCTCTATTTTTCTCGCGTCTTTAAAAAATGCACCGGTGCCAGCCCGAGTGAATTCCGCGCGGGATGTGAATAAACGGTAAAAAAAGATAAACAAACAGGTGAACGCAGAAAGCTACCTGTAAACTATTCAGACAATTGTTGCCTTGACGCAGTGCGGGGCGCTAAGCAGAATCGCTGATTCGTTTTCTGACCGGAATAGTTATGCAGGCATTGCTGGAACACTTTATTACCCAGTCCGTTATGTATTCGCTCATCGCCGTGGCGCTGGTGGCCTTTCTGGAGTCGCTGGCGCTCGTGGGGTTAATCCTGCCCGGCACCGTGATGATGGCGGGTCTTGGCGCGCTGATTGGCAGCGGCGAGGTCAATTTCTGGCAGGCGTGGCTGGCCGGGATAATCGGCTGCCTGCTGGGCGACTGGATCTCCTTCTGGCTGGGCTGGCGCTTTAAGAAGCCGCTGCACCGCTGGTCGTTCATGAAAAAGAACAAAGCGCTGCTGGATAAAACCGAGCATGCGCTGCATCAGCACAGCATGTTTACTATTCTCGTCGGCCGCTTTGTGGGACCCACGCGTCCTCTGGTGCCGATGGTTGCCGGAATGCTGGATCTGCCCGTTGCAAAGTTTGTGGTGCCGAACATCATCGGCTGCGTCTTCTGGCCGCCGTTCTACTTCCTGCCGGGGATCCTGGCCGGTGCGGCCATCGATATTCCTGACGGCATGCAAAGCGGTGAGTTTAAGTGGCTGTTGCTGGCAACGGCGGTGCTGCTGTGGCTGGCTGCGTGGCTGTGCTGGCGGTTATGGCGCAGTGCGAAAGCCAGTGTCGATCGCCTGACACGCTATCTTCCGCGCACTCGTCTTTTGTGGCTGGCCCCCCTGATGCTGGGCGTTGCGGTGGTGGCGCTGGTCGCACTGATTCGCCATCCTCTGATGCCGGTGTACGGTGAAATCCTGTTGAAGGTGGTGAGCCGTTAATGGGTTTCCCTCTCCCTGTGGGAGAGGGCCAGAGTGATGGCATCAGACTGCGCTGATGCCCAGCAGCGACGACGCGGTAGCGTTACCCTTCAGAAGTTCTTCTGTCATCCCATCCCACACAATTCGTCCTTCGGCAATGACCACCGATCTGGGGGCAATCCGTGCGGCATCTTCGATGCTGTGCGAAACCATCAGCATCGTCAGCTGCTGGCGCTGACAGACGTCCTGCACAAGCGTCAGCATCTCCTGGCGCAGCGCCGGGTCGAGCGCAGAGAACGGTTCATCCAGCAGCAGTATCGGCTGTTCGCGGACCAGACAACGGGCAAGCGCCACGCGCTGACGCTGGCCGCCGGAAAGCTCGCCGGGCAGCCTGTCGAGAAATTCCGCGATCCCCATCTGGGCGGCAATGACCTCTAGCTTCTGGCGCTGGGGGGCGTTCAGCTTGAGTCCCGGATGCATCCCCAGCGCGATGTTTTGCCGCACCGTCAGGTGGGTAAACAGGTTGTTTTCCTGAAACAGCATGGAGACAGGACGTTTTGCAGGCGGCGTATGGGTATGGTCCCGATTTTCAATGATTATCGATCCGCTTGCCGGCTGCAGAAACCCCGCAACCAAATTGAGCAGCGTGCTTTTTCCCGCACCGCTTGGGCCAAGCACCGCAATAATCTCTCCCTGACGCACGGAGAGCGTGAAGCGCATCGGCAGATGCTGGTAAAGCCAGGTTACATCAGTCAGTTTTAACATCACGCCCCGGAAGTTTTTCGATAACGGTAAAGAGTCCAAAGCACAGCAGAAGCAGCAGCAGCGCCGTGACGGCCCCGTCCTGGCTGCGGTAGGAGCCAATCTGCTGATAAAGCCAGAACGGCAGCGTGCGGAAATCGTCATTGCCGAAAAGGGCTACCACGCCAAAATCCCCGATGGAGAGTACGCAGGCGAAGGCCAGCGCCTGAGCGAGCGGTCGTTTCAGGGCGCGAAGTTCCACCACCTTTAACCGCCGCCAGCCGGTTATCCCAAGGGACTGACACAGGACGCTGTAGCGGCTGTTGACATCCCGCATAGGATTTTCCAGTACTTTCAGCGCGTAGGGGATGGCCATTAAGGCATTGGTAAAAATGACGATGCCGTCGGCGCTTTCCGGCAGGCCGACGGTGGTGTTGAACAGCAGAAAGAAACCGGTCGCCAGCACAATGCCCGGCATCGCCAGGATCAGCATGCCCGTTAGCTCCAGCGCTTGTCCGGCATTACGGGCATGACGCGCGTAGAGCTCACGGCTGCTCCAGAGCAACATCATGGTCAGGATCACGCATAGCGCTCCGGCTGCCAGCGCAATGCGTACCGAGGTCCACGTCGCTTGCCACAGCACGGGCTGTTGCAGTACTGACACCACATTCCTGTTCAGGCCATCAACGATAACGGCCAGCAGCGGTGGCAACAGAAGCAGGAGTGCCAGCACGATCAGGATAAAATCGGAGACGCGGCTGTGCAGGCTATCCTGCGGATCGCGCCAGCCCGAGAGGCTATTGCTGCCCGGGGGAATCGCTTTGCTCAGGCGCTGGCTCAGCAGCACCAGCACCAGACAGCACGCCATCTGCACGATCGCCAGAAGCGCGGCGCGGCCCGGATCGTAGTCGTAACTTAAGGCCTGATAAATCGCCAGCTCAATGGTGGTCGCCTGTGGCCCGCCGCCGAGAGAAAGCACGGTGGCGAAGCTGGCGAAGCAGAGCATAAAGATCAGCGCGGCAACCGGGGCAATCTGACGTCTTAACCAAGGCCATTCGACAAAGCGGAAAAACGACCATCCACGCATGCCAAGCTGAGCGGCAATCTGGCGTTGTTCGCCGGGAATATTCTCCAGTGCCTGCAAAAAGAGGCGCGTTGCCATCGGCATATTGAAAAACACGTGCGCCAGCAGAATGCCCTGCAGGCCGTATGGCGAGAAGGTCCATTCCAGACCAAGCCGGGCAAACAGCAACGCCAGCCAGCCCTGTCGACCGTAAACACTCAGGATACCAAATACCGCGACCAGCACGGGCAGGATCAGCGTCATGGCGCACAGGCGCAGCAGGACTACTCTTCCGGGGAAATGCCGACGATACAGAGCCCGCGCAAGAAAAATAGCCGGGATCGCTGACAGCAGGGCAGAAAGAAACGCCTGCCAGAAGGAGAAACGAATGACGTGCCAGAGATAGCTATCGCGCCAGAGCGCGAGCAGATCGCTCTCCGGCGCGTTAAACCACAACGCAAGGAATGCTCCCAGACTGACTACCACCATCAGCATGGCGGCGAGCAGTCCGGGAAGTAACCAGCCAGGAATTAACGGCTGACGGCGCGTTGCCATTCACTTACCCATGCTGCTCGCTGCGCGGCCACCTGCTGCGGCGTAAACTCCAGCGACGTTTGTGGTTTGGTTAACTGTTCGAAACCGGCCGGCAGTGCAACGTGGGTGACGGGATACATCCAGTTGCCCGCAGGAATGGCATTCTGAAACGCCGGAGAAACCATAAATTTCAGGAACTTCTCGGCGAGTTCCGGCTGTTTGCTGGCAGCGGTACGCGCGGCAACCTCCACCTGCAGATAATGCCCTTCGGCAAAATTCGCGGCGGCGTAGTTGTCTTTCTTCTCGGCGATAATGTGGTAAGCCGGCGAGGTGGTGTAGCTGAGCACCAGATCGCTTTCGCCTTTCAGGAACAGACCATACGCTTCACTCCAGCCTTTGGTCACAGTGACGGTTTTGGCGGCCAGCTTCTGCCACGCTTGCGGCGCGTTATCCCCGTAGACCTTCTGCATCCAAAGCAGCAGTCCCAGGCCTGGCGTGCTGGTACGCGGATCTTCATAAATCACGCGCCATTTCTGGTCGCTCTCCACCAGCTCCTTCAGGCTCTTCGGCGGATTTTTCAGCTTGTTTTTGTCATAGACGAAAGCAAAGTAGCCGTAGTCGAACGGCACAAAGGTGTCGTTGTTCCAGCCGCCCGGCACGTTGACGGCCTCTGCCGCTACGCCGCTTTTGGCAAACAGTTTGGTTTGCGTGGCGGCTTCCAGCAGGTTGTTATCCAGCCCGAGCACCACGTCGACTTTGCTGTTTTTCCCTTCCATACGCAGACGGTTAAGCAGCGACACGCCATCTTCCAGCGCCACGAATTTCAGCTCGCAATTACAGTCAGCTTCGAAGGCTTTTTTGACTAACGGGCCAGGGCCCCAGTCGGCAGAGAACGAGTCGTAGGTATAGACCGTCAGGACGGGCTTCGCGAACGCAGGCAGCGCAAACAGCGCCAGCAGAGGAAGAACTTTTTTTAACACTTTGCACCTCAGGGTTGAGTGGCAAAGGATTTTGAGAGACAGCCTCAAATCCCTTCGCCGGCGTTATCCGGATCAGGTTCGACGGGTATTATCTCAGCGCACATCTGTGATGCAGCACCCCGTTGAGAACGGCGCTATTGTAATGATTTGGTGAATATTACGAAAGCGTTATGGCTCCGGCGGCGCAAACCAGGCTGATTTGAAATCAAACCAGCCCAGGGTGTTCATCCGCAGACCGCGCATACTGCGTTGACCCTGGATCATCAGCCAGTGGTGTATCAGAGGTACAATCGCCTGTTCAGCCAGCAATTGCTGACACCAAACGGCAAGATTCATGTCGCCAGCGCGCCACTGGGCAGCGTCCTGCTGCCAGTCACGGTTGATACAGTGCTGGATCAGCGGGATCTCATACAGATGAGAAAAGAGCGAGAAATCGAGCGGCAGGGTGAAGTTGGCGCTGTTTAGCCAGATATCACTGACGATCTCCCCCCGGTGCCATTCGTCATAGTCCACTTCTCTGATCTCCAGCGTCACGCCTTCGGCTGCCAGCAGCCTGGCCATGATCCCGGCGATAAAACGATGCTCCACGTGCTCGCGGTAGTAGGTCAGGGTGATGGACTCCAGCCCGGCAGGTTTGTCGCAGTGCGCCGGGCGGGCGTGGTGCCAGCGCGGAAGCAGGCCGTACGCCGGGAACCAGTATGTCTGGTACTGCTCTTCCGCATGGTAGATCAGATTGGAGGGGGACAGCACGTGGCTGACCCACTGACGAACGGCCTGGTTTGCCCCGCGGTGGGTGCGGCTATCAAACAGCAGGTAGTAGCATCCCTCCTCCAGACGACTCTCCACCGCTTTTTCTCCCGTGGTGGGGCCTTCCAGCGTCAGCCCGCAGCTGAGATCTTCATTGAGATCCGGTAATACCCAGACGTTCACTTCGTCGATCAGTGCCCGATAGCCAAAGTAGTCATCAAACGCGCGAATTTTCAGCTGGTTGTTGTTATTGCGGGACACGGAGTAGGGGCCGGTGCCAATCGGCAGGCTGGCGAAATTGTTCAGCGACTCCCACTCGGCAGGCAAAATCATCGACGGCACATAGCCCAGCAGCCAGGGAAGCCATTTGTCCTGCTGCGACAGCTCAATATCCAGCGTCCATGCCGTCGGGGAATGAACGCGGGAAATGTGTGAATAAAGCGGTAGCTTGCGGGCACGTTCCAGAGAGGCGATGACGTCGCGCATGTCCAGCTCGCGACCGTGGTGAAAGTGGATGCCGGGGCGTAAGAAGAAGCGCCAGTGGCACGGGGAAAGTTGCTGCCAGTGATGCGCGATATCCGCTTCCAGTTCCCCATTTTCCTCATTTATCCGCGTCAGGCCGCTGAAAATCTGCCGGGCCATGTGGGTTTCAGAACGCCGTAACGCCGTGCCGGGTAACAGATTTTTCATCGGACGGTAGTAGAGCACCCGCAGAATGTGGCGGCCCTGACGAAAGCTACGTCCAAGATGTGAGACCAGCATCTGGCGCACGGCGGCTTTGTCGCCCACCAGCTGCACCAGCTGGTCGATGCGATCCTGCTCCAGCAGATCCTCCGCGCGCTGCTGCTGCAACGCCAGACCGGTATAGAGAAAGGTCAAACGTGAGCGCTTCCCGCGTCCTGCCTCCGCTTCCCAGCTTAACCAGCCCTGCTGCTGCATGGTGTTAAGCAGCGTGCGCATATGACGGCGCGAACAGTTGAGCAGGTCAGCCAGCTCGTTGAGCGTGGTCTCCTGCGACTGCCCCTCGCAGCACTGCCAGAGGCGGATAAATTGTTGTTGCAGACGACCAGAAGGCATAAAAGGGGAACTCCTGACAAAAAACCAGCAATTTATTTATCCCTATATTAGGCCAATAATTCTCCCCGATGAAGTGAGGAGGTAAATTATGAAGAGGTCTACCGCACGTCAGTTTTATCAGCAGTACTTTTCAGCGACAAAAGGAGCGTCCTGGCTGGCCCGCCGGTGTGCAGAGCAGCGGCTGAAAATGTTAGAAGAACTGATGCAGTGGGATGTTACGAAACCGACCTCTTCCCGCTAACTCGCCTCGATCATGTGTGACTGAGTATTGGTGTTTATCACCCGCCAGCAAAATGTTTTTGCTGGCTTTTTTCGTTTATTCTTTCACCCAATTTCGATTCGCTTTCACAAGGACTTGCGTATGCTGTGGTTGATGACGATGGGGCGCCGCCTGAATGGCGTATATGCCGCTTTTATGCTGGTAGCCTTTATGATGGGCGTGGCGGGGGCGTTGCAGGCGCCAACGTTGAGCCTGTTCCTCAGCCGCGAGGTGGGGGCGCAGCCGTTTTGGGTCGGCCTGTTTTACACCGTTAACGCCATTGCCGGGATCCTGGTCAGCCTCGCGCTGGCGAAACGATCGGACAGCCAGGGCGATCGCCGCAAGCTGATCCTCTTTTGCTGCGCTATGGCCGTGGGCAACGCGCTACTCTTTGCGTTCAATCGCCATTACCTGACGCTCATTACCTGCGGTGTCCTGCTGGCATCGCTGGCGAATACCGCCATGCCGCAGCTTTTCGCCCTGGCCCGAGAATACGCGGATAACTCCGCGCGGGAAGTGGTGATGTTCAGCTCGGTGATGCGTGCTCAGCTTTCACTGGCATGGGTCATCGGCCCGCCGCTGGCCTTCATGCTGGCGTTGAACTACGGTTTTACCGCCATGTTCTCCATCGCCGCGGCCATTTTTGCCATCAGCCTGGCGCTGATTGCCTTCGTGCTGCCGTCTGTGGCGCGCGTCGAACAGACGACGGATAAGCCGATTACGCAAGTGAGCGGCTGGCAGGACAAAAACGTCCGTATGTTGTTTATCGCCTCCACGCTGATGTGGACCTGCAATACCATGTACATCATTGATATGCCACTGTGGATCAGCAGCGATCTCGGTCTGCCGGACAAGCTCGCCGGGATCTTAATGGGAACGGCTGCCGGGCTGGAGATTCCGGCGATGATTCTTGCAGGGTATTACGTAAAGCGCTTCGGTAAACGCAAAATGATGGTGGTTGCGGTTGCCGCCGGGGTGTTGTTCTATCTTGGGCTGATCTTCTTCCATTCGCGCGAAGCACTGCTGGCGCTGCAGCTGTTCAATGCCATATTCATCGGGATCGTGGCCGGGATCGGCATGCTCTGGTTCCAGGACTTAATGCCGGGACGCGCTGGCTCGGCGACCACGCTTTTCACCAACAGCATTTCGACAGGCGTCATTCTGGCGGGGGTGATTCAGGGAGCGCTGGCGCAGAGCTACGGACATGCCTCGGTTTACTGGATGATTGCCGCGATTTCGGTCATCACGCTTGGGCTGACATGCCGGGTTAAGGATGTTTGATTCTGGAAGGCGGCTTCACGAAATGAAACGACTTTCTGACAGATGAAGGGAAGGCGCATAGAGTGCGTGGCGGGTGCTTGAGGCTGTTTGCCTCAGGCTTTCGCAAGAGGCAAACAGTGGAGAGTCCCACATCAATAAAACTGATGGGGAGACCAACTTCACAACACACATTGCGAGGTTAGTCTCTTCATTGCCGAAAAGCAATAAGGAGGCTGGAATGCCAAAACGTACTCTGTTGTTAGGTTTGTTTCTGATCTGTACGACGCTATTGATCTTCACCTGGATGGTGCGTGATTCGCTATGTGAATTGCATTTCAGACAGGAGAAAACAGAGCTGGCAGCAGTGTTGGCTTACGAAGCAAAACGTTAGCGGTATTGGCGGGGAAGGTTTCCCCGCCTCTCCAGAGTGGTTGAGCCTCAACGCACCCTTATCAATGGCCCGCTTTTCGCGGGCCATTGCCTTTAGCCCATAAACGCAGGCTGTTTTTTCTCGTACGCTGAGATGGCGTCTTCATGCTGGAGCGTCAGACCAATGCTGTCCAGACCGTTCAGCATGCAGTGACGGCGGAATGCATCAATGCTGAAGCTGTAGGTCTTCTCACCCGCTTTAACCACTTCCGCTTCCAGATCCACTTCAAACGCCATGCCCGGATTCGCCTTAACCAGCGCAAACAGCTCATCAACCTGTTCGTCACTCAGCGTCACGGGCAGCAGCTGGTTGTTGAAGCTGTTACCGTAGAAGATATCCGCGAAGCTCGGGGCGATAACCACCTTAAAGCCGTAATCGGTGAGCGCCCAGGGAGCATGTTCACGCGAAGAACCGCAGCCAAAGTTTTCCCGCGCCAGCAGAATGGACGCGCCTGTGTATTCCGGGAAGTTCAGAACGAATTCTGGATTAGGCACTTCGCCTTTGTCATCCAGGAAACGCCAGTCGTTGAACAGGTGTGCACCAAAACCGGTGCGGGTCACTTTCTGCAAAAACTGCTTAGGAATGATGGCGTCAGTATCGACGTTAGCGGCATCCAGGGGGACAACCCGGCCTGTGTGTTGGGTAAATTTCTCTGCCATGATTGTCTCCTTATTTCAGGCTGCGAATGTCGGCGAAATGGCCGGTAACGGCTGCAGCGGCGGCCATTGCCGGGCTGACCAGATGGGTACGCCCACCGCGGCCCTGACGGCCTTCAAAGTTACGGTTGCTGGTGGAAGCACAACGTTCGCCTGGATTCAGACGGTCGTTGTTCATGGCCAGACACATGGAGCATCCCGGCAAACGCCACTCAAAACCTGCTTCGATAAAGATCTTATCCAGCCCTTCCGCTTCTGCCTGAGCCTTCACCGGACCGGAACCGGGAACCACCAGCGCCTGCACGCCCGGCGCAACTTTGCGGCCTTTAGCAATCTCTGCAGCAGCACGTAAATCTTCGATACGGGAGTTGGTACAGGATCCAATGAAGACTTTATCAATGGTCACGTCGGTCAACGGCACACCGGGCTTCAGTCCCATATAGGCCAGCGCTTTCTCCGCACTGGCACGCTCGACCGGATCGGCAAAGGAGGCCGGGTCAGGAATGCTGTCGTTAACGGAAATCACCTGACCCGGGTTGGTGCCCCAGGTCACCTGAGGCGCAATCTCTTCTGCCTGCAGCGTGACAACGGTGTCAAAGGTTGCCCCGTCGTCGGTTTTCAGGGTTTTCCAGTACGCGACCGCATCGTCAAAATCCTGGCCTTTTGGCGCGTGCAGACGACCTTTCACATAGTTGAAGGTCGTTTCGTCTGGTGCCACCAGGCCTGCTTTGGCGCCCATCTCAATGGCCATGTTGCACAGGGTCATACGACCTTCCATGCTCAGCGCCTGAATAGCGTCGCCGCAAAATTCCACTACGTGACCGGTACCGCCTGCGCTGCCGGTTTTGCCGATGATAGCCAGCACGATGTCTTTCGCCGTGATCCCCGGTGCGGCTTTACCTTTCACTTCAATCTTCATGGTTTTGGCGCGGCGCTGTTTCAGGGTCTGCGTCGCCAGAACATGTTCCACTTCAGACGTACCGATACCAAACGCCAGCGCGCCAAACGCGCCGTGCGTTGCGGTATGAGAGTCACCGCATACGATGGTCATGCCCGGCAGGGTAATCCCTTGCTCCGGCCCCATCACGTGGACGATGCCCTGATAAGGGTGGTTCAGATCGTATAACTCCACGCCAAATTCGTTGCAGTTCTTGATCAGTTCCTGCATCTGGATACGTGCCATCTCACCCGACGCATTGATGTTTTTGGTCTGAGTGGAAACGTTATGATCCATCGTCGCGAAGGTTTTTCCCGGCTGACGCACGGGACGCTTGTGCGCACGCAGGCCGTCAAATGCCTGCGGGGAGGTCACTTCGTGTACCAGATGACGGTCGATATACAGCAGTGGGGTTTCGTTTGGTGCTTCGTAGACAACGTGTGCATCAAACAACTTTTCATATAAGGTTTTGGCCATGATTACACCCCTTCAGCGACATAGCGGGCAATGATGTCGCCCATTTCATCAGTACTGACTGCTGCCGTGCCGCGTGCTAAATCACCGGTACGGACGCCTTCTTCTAACGCCCGGTTAATGGCGTTTTCAATTGCGGTTGCTGCATCACCTGCATCAAGGCTGTAGCGCAGCAGCAGAGCCAGGGAGAGGATCTGTGCAATCGGGTTGGCGATGTTTTTGCCTGCGATATCCGGTGCGGAGCCCCCGGCAGGTTCGTACAGCCCGAAGCCTTCTTCATTCAGGCTGGCGGATGGCAACATCCCCATGGAGCCGGTGATCATCGCGCACTCGTCAGACAGGATATCGCCGAACAGGTTAGAGCAGAGCAGCACGTCAAACTGGGAGGGATCCTTAATCAGCTGCATGGTCGCGTTATCAATGTACATATGCGACAGCTCAATGTCCGGATATTGCTTCGCGACTTCGCTGACGATCTCACGCCACAAAATGGACGACTGCAGCACGTTTGCTTTATCAATGGAGGTCACTTTATGACGGCGTTTACGCGCCGACTCAAAGGCGATATGGGCGATACGTTCAATTTCGAAACGGTGATATACCTCGGTATCGAATGCTTTTTCATGCTGGCCGCTGCCTTCGCGGCCCTTTGGCTGACCGAAGTAAATTCCGCCGGTCAGTTCGCGCACGCAGAGAATGTCGAAACCGTTGGCCGCGATATCCGCGCGCAGCGGGCAGAATTCTTCCAGCCCCTGGTAGAGCTTCGCCGGACGCAGATTGCTGAACAACTTAAAGTGTTTACGCAGCGGCAGCAGCGCGCCGCGCTCTGGCTGCTCAGCCGGCGGCAGGTGTTCCCATTTTGGGCCACCGACGGAGCCAAACAGCACGGCGTCGGCATTTTCGCAGCCTTCGACGGTGGCTTTTGGCAGCGGTGTACCGTGGTTATCAATGGCAATACCGCCCACGTCGTAATGGCTGGTGGTGATTTTCATCGCAAAACGCGAGCGAACGGCTTCCAGTACTTTCAGCGCCTGTGCCATCACTTCCGGGCCAATACCGTCACCCGGCAACACAGCAATATGGTAATTCTTCGACATTACACGGTTTCCTTGTTGTTCTCTTTATTCTGAGCTTTGCGTTGCAACTCTTTTTCGACTTCAGCGGCGCGCCAGATGTTGTTCAGGACATGCACCATTGCTTTCGCGGAGGATTCGACAATATCCGTCGCCAGACCCACTCCGTGGAAACGGCGACCGTTGTAATTGACGACGATATCCACCTGGCCTAAAGCGTCTTTACCATGCCCTTTCGCCGTCAGGTCATATTTCACCAGCTCAACGTCGTATTCGGTGACGCGGTTGATTGCCTGATAGATGGCGTCGACAGGGCCGTTACCGTTTGCCGCTTCGGCTTTAATCTCGTCACCACAGGCCAGTTTGACCGAGGCGGTGGCGATGTCGCTGGAGCCGGACTGCACGTTGAAGTAATCCAGACGGAAGTGCTCTGGCTCTTCCTGCTGTTTGTTAATAAAAGCCAGCGCTTCCAGGTCATAGTCGAACACCTGACCTTTTTTGTCGGCCAGCTTCAGGAATGCGTCGTACAGCTGATCCATGTTGTAATCGCTGTCCTGATAACCCATCTCTTCCATACGGTGTTTCACCGCGGCGCGGCCGGAACGGGAGGTCAGGTTCAACTGCACCTGGTTCAGACCGATAGATTCTGGGGTCATGATTTCGTAGTTTTCGCGGTTTTTCAGTACGCCGTCCTGGTGGATACCAGAGGAATGCGCGAACGCGCCCGTGCCGACAATCGCTTTGTTGGCCGGGATCGGCATGTTGCAAATCTGGCTGACGGTCTGGCTGGTGCGCCAAATTTCGTTGTGATTGATGCGGGTGTGCACGTTCATGATGTCTTTGCGCACTTTGATCGCCATGATCACTTCTTCCAGCGAACAGTTGCCCGCGCGTTCACCGATACCGTTCATCGCGCCTTCTACCTGACGCGCTCCGGCGTGGACGGCGGCGATGGCATTGCCCACCGCCAGCCCCAAATCATCGTGGGTGTGGACGGAGATAATTGCTTTATCAATATTCGGTACGCGGTCATACAGGCCGGTGATGATGTTAGAGAACTCAAACGGCATGGTGTAGCCGACGGTGTCCGGGATGTTGATGGTTTTCGCGCCCGCGTTGATGGCGGCTTCCACAACGCGCGCCAGGTCTTCGATTGGCGTACGGCCCGCGTCTTCGCAAGAGAATTCAACGTCATCGGTATAGTTACGTGCGCGCTTAACCATATACACCGCGCGTTCAATCACCTCATCCAGCGTGCTGCGCAATTTGGTTGCGATATGCATTGGCGAGGTAGCAATGAAGGTGTGAATACGGAAGGCTTCGGCCACTTTCAGCGACTCGGCCGCAACGTCGATGTCTTTCTCTACACAGCGTGCCAGGCCACAGACGCGGCTATTTTTAATGGTGCGCGCAATGGTCTGTACAGATTCGAAATCACCCGGAGAAGAGACCGGGAACCCCACCTCCATGACGTCGACGCCCATTCGCTCGAGAGCCAGCGCAATCTGCAGCTTCTCTTTTACACTCAGGCTTGCCTGTAATGCCTGTTCACCGTCACGTAAAGTAGTATCGAAAATAATGACTTGCTGGCTCATGGGTTAGGTCCTTGTCAGTCTTAGGGCGCCTTGCTACGAGCATAAAAAAACCCGCGCAGTGGCGCGGGTTTTTAGTCTTACTGGTGACGATTCAACGCTGAATTTCGCCCGCCAGTCTACCGCGCACAGAAGATGCGTTTAGTAGTAGTAGACCGGTGAAACGATGGGTGCGTGTCATGAATCGTGCTCCGTTAAATTCAATATACTTTTAGTGGTACTGGATACGGCTGTTCATGTCAACCCCTGACGGTAAAAACGGTTCCGACAGACTGAACAGACAGGTTATAGGCTTTAGCTTATTGTGCTGGATTTTGCTTTTCGGGCTATATGAATTGTCTAAAATTGGACTCAAAAAACATTTGCAGAAATAAGTACATTTAGCAGGTATTTTGAAATATGTATTTTTCGTCGTGGATGTTTTCTTTTTAAAGTATTTAATATCATTGATTTACCATTCACATAGGCATTCTTTCTCTCTGGCCGTGAATGAATGGGAATAACAGATTATTAACGTAAGTATACGCAAAGTCGATAACAGTTTAATTATACTTAAGTCATCCTTAACCAGATGACCATTGTGTATTGACTTGGTTTATGGTTTCATTCTAACTATAAAGTCAAATATATCTGTTATGCCGGTTTTTATTTGTGTGTTATCGCGTGATCTTTATATATTCCGATTTTTAAACAATTCTCTTTTGTTGGACGTATTGGCATGGTAAATCATATTTTTCGGGATTATTACAATGCGTCGGCGAAGGACGTGGTGTGTAGCGTGACAGTGGAGTCAGAAGTGTCAGAAAATAATATTAAACAACCTCAAGTTACAGATGGGATTAAACCCCAGCTACGCACGGTGGATCTTAATCTACTGACGGTGTTTGATGCTGTCATGCAGGAGCAGAATATCACCCGGGCGGCGCAAGCGTTGGGGATGTCACAACCTGCCGTGAGTAATGCCGTTGCCAGGCTTAAGGTGATGTTCAACGACGAATTATTCGTTCGCTACGGACGAGGGATTCAGCCTACTGCGCGGGCATTCCAGCTCTTCGGCTCTATTCGCCAGGCTCTGCAACTGGTGCAAAATGAGCTGCCGGGCTCGGGTTTTGAACCGCTAAGCAGTGAACGCGTATTCCATCTCTGCGTCTGCAGTCCGTTAGATAATTATCTGACATCTATTATTTATAATAAGGTTGAAGAGATTGCGCCAAATATTAATCTGGTGTTCAAATCATCCTTAAATCAAAACACAGAACACCAGTTACGTTACCAGGAAACCGAATTTGTCCTGGGATACGAAGAGTTCCGTCGCCCTGAATTTTCGTGCGTGCCGTTGTTTAAAGATGAAATGGTATTGGTTGCCAGTAAAAAACATCCACGACTGAATGCTCCGCTACGTGAAAGTGATGTTTATAGCGAACAACATGCCGTGGTTGCGCTCGACAGATATGCCTCATTTAGTCTGCCGTGGTACGACACAGCAGATAAACAGGCGAGCGTGGCATATCAAGGAATGGCAATGGTCAGCGTATTAAACGTCGTTTCCCAGACGCAGCTGGTGGCTATTGCCCCGCGCTGGCTGGCGGAAGAGTTCTCTGACGCGTTAAATCTGCAAATTTTGCCTCTGCCGCTTAAGCTTAATAGCCGTACCTGTTATCTCTCCTGGCATGAAGCTGCAGGGCGGGACAAAGGGCATCAGTGGATGGAAGAATTACTTATCAGCATCTGCCGCCGTTAATCAGGTCAGGGTAAATTGCATCTTTGCATGTGGTTTATCCTGGTTTTGTTTTGTTAACTACTATTTTATTCTGTTCTGGATCTTTTCTGACGGTTGCCAGACCTGTAAAAATAGATGATTTCCTGAATCATCGCGCTTTTCAGCGATGATTTATCATCTCCTCCTCTAATTACAGATGAATTAACCATATCCTCTGGCAATGTCTGTTTTTTCTGCTTTAACCGCCACTTCGCTCTCCGGGTTTGCTAATTGCCTGCCTCATAACGAGCGGTTAAGGTAAGTATCACTCAGCTAATAGAAGACGGGTTCATCCCGATCGCAAGACGGTGCAGAAATGAATTCGGCGGTCCGTCTATAACAAAATGCCTGGAGGCAAAGCATGGAGATGTTGTCTGGCGCGGAAATGGTCGTCCGATCGCTTATCGATCAGGGCGTGAAACAAGTGTTCGGCTATCCTGGCGGCGCGGTCCTTGATATTTATGATGCACTGCATACGGTAGGCGGCATTGACCATATCCTTGTACGTCATGAACAGGCGGCGGTGCATATGGCTGATGGCCTGGCGCGTGCGACGGGGGAAGTGGGCGTGGTGTTAGTCACGTCGGGACCCGGTGCGACAAACGCTATTACCGGCATTGCGACCGCGTACATGGACTCTATTCCGCTGGTGATCCTCTCCGGGCAGGTGGCAACCTCACTGATTGGCTACGACGCATTTCAGGAGTGCGACATGGTCGGGATATCGCGTCCCGTTGTGAAGCACAGCTTCCTGGTTAAGCAAACCGAAGACATTCCTGGCGTGCTGAAAAAAGCATTCTGGCTGGCGGCAAGCGGACGTCCGGGACCGGTGGTGGTCGATCTGCCTAAAGATATCCTGAATCCGGCAAACAAGCTGCCTTATGTCTGGCCGGAATCGGTAAGCATGCGTTCTTACAACCCCACCACGCAGGGCCACAAAGGCCAGATCAAACGTGCACTGCAGACGCTGCTGGCCGCTAAAAAACCGGTGGTCTATGTCGGCGGTGGGGCAATTAATTCTGCGTGTGAGCCACAGCTTCGTGAACTGATCGAAAAGCTCAATCTTCCTGTTGCGTCGTCGCTGATGGGACTCGGGGCGTTTCCCGCCACCCACCGTCAGGCGCTGGGCATGCTGGGTATGCACGGTACCTATGAAGCCAACATGACGATGCATCATTCCGATGTGATCTTTGCCGTCGGCGTGCGCTTTGACGATCGTACGACCAACAATCTGGCGAAGTATTGCCCGAATGCCACGGTGCTGCACATTGATATCGACCCCACGTCGATTTCAAAAACGGTGTCGGCTGATGTGCCTATCGTCGGCGATGCCCGGCAGGTACTGGAGCAAATGCTGGATCTGCTGACCCAGGAGAGCACGACTCAACCGCTGGATGAGATCCGCGACTGGTGGCTGCAAATTGAGCAGTGGCGCGCGCGCCAGTGTCTGAAATATGACACTCAAAGTGAGCATATTAAGCCTCAGGCCGTGATTGAAGCGGTCTGGCGACTGACGAAAGGCGACGCTTATGTCACTTCAGACGTGGGTCAGCATCAAATGTTCGCCGCCCTCTATTATCCCTTTGATAAACCGCGTCACTGGATCAATTCAGGGGGTTTAGGAACGATGGGCTTTGGTTTGCCTGCCGCGCTGGGCGTGAAGCTGGCACTGCCAAATGAAACCGTCGTCTGCGTGACCGGGGACGGCAGTATCCAGATGAACATTCAGGAACTTTCTACCGCGCTGCAATATGAGTTGCCGGTACTGGTGCTTAACCTCAACAACGGCTATCTCGGTATGGTGAAGCAGTGGCAGGATATGATCTACTCTGGCCGTCACTCTCAGTCATACATGCAGTCGCTGCCGGATTTTGTTCGTCTTGCTGAAGCTTATGGCCACGTGGGGATGCGGGTGACCGATCCCGCTTTGCTGGAATCGTCGCTCGCACAAGCGCTTGAGCAGGTTAAAAACAACCGCCTCGTCTTTATGGATGTCATCGTTGATGGGACCGAGCACGTTTATCCGATGCATATTCGCGGCGGTGGTATGGATGAAATGTGGTTAAGCAAAACGGAGAGAACCTGATATGCGCCGGATATTATCTGTATTGCTGGAAAACGAGTCTGGCGCACTGTCGCGCGTCATTGGGCTTTTCGCGCAGCGCGGCTATAACATAGAAAGCCTGACCGTTGCCCCCACGGACGACCCGACGCTGTCGCGTATGACGATTCAGACCGTTGGTGATGCCAAAGTGCTTGAGCAGATTGAGAAACAGCTGCATAAACTGGTTGATGTCCTGCGCGTGAGCGAGCTGGGGCAGGGGGCTTACGTTGAGCGTGAGGTGATGCTGGTAAAAATTCAGGCCAGCGGCTACGGGCGAGAAGAGGTCAAACGCAATGCGGATATTTTCCGCGGGCAGATCATTGACGTCACGCCTTCTCTTTATACGGTTCAACTGGTCGGGACCAGTGACAAGCTGGACGCTTTTCTGGCGTCCGTGCGGGATGTAGCAAAAATTGTTGAAGTGGCCAGATCGGGCGTTGTGGGTCTGTCACGCGGCGAGAAAATCATGCGTTAGTTGTCAAAAAGGTTCGCCTCTTTCTGCCCGGTCACCAAAGCCGGGCTTTTTTTTTGCGTAATCAGCCAATAACGCAGATAAAAGCGGTTGCCGCGAAGGCTTTTCTGCGTTTAGATGTTAAAAGATTTAACCATAACCTTGACAGGGCCATGGACTCTTTACTTTTTTTAAGGGGCAATTGTGAAACTGGATGAAATCGCCCGGCTAGCCGGCGTGTCACGAACAACGGCCAGCTATGTGATTAACGGTAAAGCAAAGCAGTACCGTGTCAGCGATAAAACCGTTGAAAAAGTTATGGCGGTGGTTCGTGAGCATAACTACCATCCGAATGCTGTCGCTGCCGGCCTGCGCGCCGGGCGCACCCGATCGATTGGTCTGGTGATCCCCGATCTGGAAAATACCAGCTATACCCGTATCGCCAACTATCTTGAGCGTCAGGCTCGCCAGCGCGGCTACCAGTTGCTGATTGCCTGTTCTGAAGATCAGCCGGACAACGAGATGCGCTGCATTGAACATCTGCTCCAGCGCCAGGTGGATGCCATCATTGTATCGACCTCCTTACCGCCAGAGCATCCATTCTACCAGCGCTGGGCGAACGATCCTTTCCCTATCGTTGCGCTGGATCGTGCGCTCGATCGCGAGCATTTCACCAGCGTAGTGGGTGCCGACCAGGATGATGCGGAAATGCTTGCCGCGGAGCTGAGAACCTTCCCTGCTGAAACGGTACTCTATCTTGGCGCATTGCCTGAACTTTCAGTGAGCTTCCTGCGTGAACAGGGGTTCCGAACCGCCTGGAAAGACGATCCGCGTGAAGTTCACTATCTCTACGCCAATAGCTATGAACGTGAAGCCGCTGCGCAGCTCTTTGAGAAATGGCTGGAAACGCACCCGATGCCCCAGGCGCTGTTCACGACATCCTTTGCACTCTTGCAGGGGGTGATGGATGTGACCCTGCGCCGTGAAGGTAAGCTTCCCTCCGACCTGGCTATTGCCACTTTCGGGGATAACGAGCTGCTCGACTTCCTGCAGTGTCCGGTGCTGGCCGTGGCACAGCGTCACCGTGATGTGGCTGAACGCGTACTGGAGATTGTTCTGGCGAGCCTGGATGAGCCGAGAAAACCGAAGCCGGGTCTGACACGTATCAAACGTAATCTCTATCATCGCGGAATTCTTAGCCGCCATAAATGAAATGACGGGGCGGTGAAAACGGCCCCTTATTGCGGGAATAATTCGCTGAGTTAATTCCCGCAATGAAATTAGGATAATTCCTGCAGGATCATAATCTCCTCATTTTCTTAATTCATTTTGGCTTTTAAACTGCCCTTTAAGGAGCCTGAAAGCGATTTTAAACCGCTATCTTTGTATTATTTTGTTACAAACCGGCTTCGGTCGATGAATATTCAGACGTTTTTCCTGGACCCTGACCAGCCAGCGTGGCAACGGCCGCCTTAACCACGCGTCTGAATGAATCTGGCGCTGTTATCCCCTGAGAATCTGTCATAAAATGCTGCCCGCGTCGCAAACTGACACTTTATATTTATCTGCGATGATATTGAGTGAGCTTTAACGCTAGTGTGCATATTCGGTTTTTTTCTTACAAATATTCATAACGTTAATTTTGCCTCGCCAGTTGTTCAGTTATTAGTCAGGTCTGTTTATCTCTGTAAATAGAGGGCTTTCGGGTCCTTATAGGGAGAGTCCTGGCTTGACAAGCTTTTCCCTCGCTCCGTAAACTCCTTTAGGTGGGAATTTGTGGGTTAAAGTGGTGAGGAGGGGTGAGACTGGCATGTTCCGTGGAGCTACGTTAGTCAATCTCGACAGCAAAGGGCGTTTATCGGTGCCAACCCGATACCGCGACCAGCTGATTGAGAACGCTTCGGGTCAAATGGTTTGCACCATTGACATCAACTCCCCCTGCCTGCTGCTTTACCCCTTACCCGAATGGGAAATTATTGAGCAAAAGCTGTCGCGACTGTCGAGCATGAACCCGCAAGAGCGCCGCGTACAGCGGCTGTTATTGGGACATGCCAGTGAGTGTCAGATGGATAGCGCCGGGCGATTACTGATTGCGCCTGTGCTGCGGCAACATGCCGGTCTGACTAAAGAAGTGATGCTGGTCGGGCAGTTCAACAAGTTTGAACTGTGGGATGAAACGACCTGGTATCAACAGGTCAAGGAAGATATCGACGCTGAGCAGTCCGATTCCGCAACTTTATCGGAACGGCTGCAGGACTTGTCTCTATAAATATGATGGAAAATTATAAACACAAAACGGTGTTACTGGATGAGGCCGTGAACGGCCTGAATATTCGTCCGGATGGCATCTACATTGATGGTACGTTTGGTCGCGGTGGTCACTCGCGTTTGATTCTCTCCCAGCTTGGAGAGGAAGGACGTCTGCTGGCAATTGATCGCGATCCGCAGGCGATTGCCGTTGCACAGACCATCAATGACCCTCGCTTTTCCATCGTGCATGGACCTTTCTCTGCGCTCGCCGATTACGTTGCCGAGCGCGGCCTGACGGGCAAGATCGACGGGATTCTTCTCGATCTTGGCGTCTCTTCACCACAGCTTGATGATGCTGAACGCGGTTTCTCCTTTATGCGTGATGGTCCGCTGGATATGCGTATGGACCCGACGCGCGGCCAGTCTGCTGCCGAATGGCTGCAGACCGCTGACGAAGCGGATATTGCATGGGTGATCAAAACCTTTGGCGAAGAACGTTTTGGCAAGCGCATTGCGCGCGCCATCGTTGAGCGCAACCGCGTTGAGCCCATGACCCGTACCAAAGAGCTGGCCGAAGTGATCGCGGCGGCGACGCCGGTGAAGGATAAGCACAAACATCCCGCGACCCGTACCTTCCAGGCGGTGCGCATCTGGGTAAACAGTGAACTGGAGGAAATAGAGCTGGCGCTAAAAAGCTCGCTCGACGTACTGGCCCCGGGTGGGCGGTTATCCATCATCAGCTTCCATTCGCTGGAAGACCGCATTGTGAAGCGCTTTATGCGTGAGCAAAGCCGCGGTCCTCAGGTTCCTGCGGGGTTGCCGATGACGGAAGAACAACTCAGGAAGCTGGGTGGTCGTCAGTTGCGAGCATTAGGCAAGTTGATGCCGGGCGAAGAAGAGGTGGCAGAGAATCCACGCGCCCGTAGTTCAGTGCTGCGAGTTGCAGAGAGGACGAACGCATGATCAGCAGAGTGACAGAAACCCTAAGCAAAGTTAAGGGATCGTTAGGAAGCAACGAGCGCCATGCCTTGCCTGGCGTGATCGGCGACGATCTTTTGCGGTTCGGGAAACTGCCACTCTGCCTGTTCATTTGCATCATTGTTACGGCAGTCACGGTGGTCACCACAGCCCACCATACACGTTTATTGACTGCGCAACGCGAGCAGATGGTACTGGAACGCGATGCGCTGGATATTGAATGGCGAAATCTGATCCTTGAAGAAAACGCGCTCGGCGATCACAGCCGGGTTGAACGGATCGCAACGGAAAAGCTGCAACTGCAGCATGTTGATCCTTCCCAGGAAAATATCGTAGTACAAAAATAAGGGAAAACGCGACGCATGAAAGCAGCGGCAAAAACGCTAAAACCAAAACGTCAGGAAGAACAGGCCAACTTTGTCAGTTGGCGTTTTGCGTTGCTTTGCGGCTGCATTTTACTGGCGCTGGGTTTCCTGCTGGGACGTGTGGCGTGGTTGCAAATCATCGCCCCTGACATGCTGGTACGTCAGGGTGATATGCGCTCTCTACGTGTGCAGGAAGTGTCGACATCACGTGGGATGATCACTGACCGTTCTGGTCGCCCGCTGGCCGTGAGTGTGCCGGTAAAAGCGATTTGGGCCGACCCGAAAGAGCTGCACGACGCCGGTGGCATTACGCTGGACAACCGCTGGAAAGCGCTGTCAGATGCCCTGAAAATGCCGCTGGATCAGCTGGCTTCCCGCGTTAACGCCAACCCGAAAGGGCGTTTTATCTATCTGGCGCGTCAGGTTAACCCTGACATGGCGGACTACATTCGTAAACTGAAGCTGCCGGGCATTCATCTGCGTGAGGAATCCCGTCGTTATTATCCGTCCGGCGAAGTAACCGCTCACCTCATCGGCTTCACTAACGTCGATAGCCAGGGGATTGAGGGCGTTGAAAAAAGCTTCGATAAGTGGCTCACCGGCCAGCCGGGCGAGCGCATTGTGCGTAAAGACCGCTATGGGCGCGTCATCGAAGATATTTCCTCTACGGACAGCCAGGCGGCACACAACCTGGCACTGAGTATCGACGAGCGCTTGCAGGCGCTGGTTTATCGCGAGCTGAACAACGCCGTAGCGTTCAACAAAGCGGAGTCTGGCAGTGCCGTGCTGGTTGATGTCAGCACCGGCGAAGTGCTGGCGATGGCTAACAGTCCGTCCTACAACCCGAATAACTTTACCGGTACCGCAAAAGATGCGATGCGTAACCGGGCAATTACCGACGTGTTCGAACCTGGCTCCACGGTGAAACCGATGGTGGTGATGACGGCGCTTCAGCGCGGCATCGTCAATGAAAACACGGTTCTGAACACGATCCCTTACCGTATCAACGGCCACGAGATTAAAGACGTGGCGCGCTACAGCGAATTGACCCTGACCGGGGTGTTACAGAAGTCGAGTAACGTCGGTGTTTCAAAGCTGGCGTTAGCGATGCCGTCCTCAGCGTTAGTAGAGACTTACTCACGTTTTGGACTGGGAAAGGCGACCAATTTGGGGTTGGTCGGAGAACGCAGTGGCTTATATCCTCAAAAACAACGGTGGTCTGACATAGAGAGGGCCACCTTCTCTTTCGGCTATGGGCTAATGGTAACTCCGTTACAGTTAGCGCGAGTCTACGCAACGATTGGCAGCTATGGCGTCTATCGCCCGCTGTCGATTACCAAAGTTGATCCACCGGTTCCGGGCGAGCGTATCTTCCCGGAATCCATCGTTCGTACCGTTGTGCACATGATGGAAAGCGTGGCGCTGCCCGGCGGCGGCGGCGTGAAGGCGGCGATCAAAGGCTATCGCATTGCCATTAAAACCGGTACAGCGAAAAAGGTGGGGCCAGACGGCCGCTACATCAACAAATACATTGCCTATACCGCAGGCGTAGCGCCTGCAAGCAATCCGCGTTTTGCGCTGGTGGTCGTCATAAACGATCCACAGGCGGGTAAATACTACGGCGGCGCCGTCTCCGCGCCTGTGTTCGGAGCTATCATGGGCGGCGTGTTACGTACCATGAATATTGAACCGGATGCGCTGGCGACGGGCGAAAAAAGTGAATTTGTAATTAATCAAGGCGAGGGTACAGGTGGCAGATCGTAATTTGCGCGACCTTCTCGCTCCGTGGGTGCCAAATGCACCGGAGCGAGCACTGCGAGAGATGGTACTGGACAGCCGCGTTGCGGCTTCTGGCGATCTTTTTGTGGCGGTGGTCGGTCATCAGGCGGACGGGCGTCGTTATATCCCGCAGGCGATTGCGCAAGGTGTTGCTGCCATTATTGCTGAGGCCAAAGATGAGGCAACCGACGGTGAGATCCGTGAAATGCACGGTGTGCCGGTTATCTATCTCAGCCAGTTGAATGAACGTCTCTCTGCTCTGGCAGGACGTTTTTATCACGAACCTTCCGACCAGCTGCGTCTGGTTGGCGTGACGGGCACGAACGGAAAAACCACCACCACGCAGCTGATGGCGCAATGGGCCCAGTTGCTGGGTGAAACCGGCGCGGTAATGGGCACCGTGGGTAACGGCCTGCTGGGCAAAGTTAGCCCAACGGAAAACACCACCGGCTCGGCAGTTGACGTACAGCATGTTCTTGCCGGTCTGGCAGGGCAGGGGGCAACCTTTGCTGCGATGGAAGTTTCTTCGCACGGTCTGGTACAGCATCGTGTTGCGGCGCTGAAGTTTGCCGCCTCTGTGTTTACCAACCTGAGTCGCGATCATCTTGATTATCATGGTGATATGGAGCATTACGAAGCCGCGAAATGGCTGCTGTTCTCGACTCACCATTACGGACAAGCCATCATCAACGCCGATGATGAAGTCGGTCGCCGCTGGCTTGCGAAGCTGCCAGACGCGGTTGCGGTGTCGATGGAAGACCATATCAATCCCAACTGCCACGGCCGCTGGCTGAAGGCCGTTGACGTTAACTATCACGACAGCGGGG
Organism: Enterobacter cloacae complex sp. SHL012; assembly: GCF_049237505.1. Lineage (NCBI taxonomy): Bacteria > Pseudomonadati > Pseudomonadota > Gammaproteobacteria > Enterobacterales > Enterobacteriaceae > Enterobacter > Enterobacter cloacae complex sp. SHL012. Next base: position 139,087 of record NZ_JBMKIZ010000004.1, on the reverse strand, counting down.
CGACGATCCGCTTTGCCTCTTCATGGGGCGAAGGTGAAATTGAAAGTCGCCTGATGGGCGCATTTAACGTCAGCAATCTGCTGCTGGCGCTGGCGACGCTGCTGGCGCTGGGCTACCCAATGGCTGAACTGCTGAAGACCTCGGCACGTCTGCAGCCTGTTTGCGGTCGTATGGAAGTGTTTAGCGCGCCGGGCAAACCGACCGTGGTTGTCGATTATGCCCACACGCCGGATGCGCTGGAAAAAGCGCTGGAAGCGGCCCGCCTGCACTGTACCGGTAAACTGTGGTGCGTCTTTGGCTGCGGCGGCGATCGCGATAAAGGCAAACGTCCACTGATGGGCGCCATTGCGGAACAGTTCGCGGATATTCCGGTAGTGACCGATGACAACCCGCGTACGGAAGAGCCGCGCGCCATCATCAACGACATTCTGGCGGGCATGCTGGACGCCGGTCGCGCCCGCGTGGTGGAGGGCCGTGCGGAAGCCGTGACCAACACCATCATGCAGGCCAAAGAAAATGATGTGGTTCTGCTGGCAGGTAAAGGCCACGAAGATTATCAGATTGTTGGCAATCGTCGTCTGGACTACTCCGACCGCGTAACGGCAGCGCGTCTGCTGGGAGTCGTCGCATGATTAGCATCACCTTAAGCCGGGCCGCTGCGGTACTGCACGGCGAACTGTTGGGTCCAGATCTGACCATTGACGCGGTAACCACCGACACCCGCAAAGTGACCGCGGGTTGTCTGTTTGTGGCGCTGAAAGGCGAGCGTTTTGACGCGCATGATTTTGCCGGGCAGGCTAAAGAAAACGGCGCTGGCGCGCTGCTGGTCAGCCGTAAACTCGATATCGAACTGCCGCAAATTGTAGTGAAAGATACGCGTCTCGCCTTCGGTGAACTGGCCGCCTGGGTTCGTCAGCAGGTGCCAGCTCGCGTTGTCGCGCTAACCGGATCATCAGGCAAAACGTCAGTGAAAGAGATGACGGCGGCGATCCTCAGCCAGTGCGGCAATACACTTTATACCGCGGGCAACCTCAATAATGACATCGGCGTGCCGATGACATTACTTCGCCTGACCAACGAGCACGAATTTGCGGTGATCGAGTTAGGGGCAAACCACCAGGGGGAAATCGCCTGGACCGTGAGCCTGACGCGCCCGGAAGCGGCGCTGGTGAATAACCTGGCGGCGGCACATCTGGAAGGCTTTGGCTCGCTGGAAGGCGTGGCGAAAGCGAAAGGCGAGATCTACACCGGTCTGCCCGCTGACGGTATTGCCATTCTCAATGCCGACAACAACGACTGGCTGAACTGGCAGAACATCATCGGTTCGCGTAAAACCTGGCGCTTCTCGCCGAATGCGGCCAACAGTGATTTTACCGCGACCAATATTCATGTGACGTCGCACGGTACAGAGTTCACGCTCACGACCCCAACGGGTGACGTAGACGTGCTGTTACCGCTGCCGGGTCGCCATAACATCGCCAATGCGCTTGCGGCTGCGGCGTTGTCGACGGCCGTGGGCGCGTCGCATGAGGCGATTAAAACCGGGCTGGCAACGTTAAAAGCCGTGCCGGGACGCCTGTTCCCGATCCCGCTTACGGAAAACAAGCTGCTGCTGGATGACTCTTATAACGCGAACGTTGGCTCAATGACGGCGGCGGTGCAGGTGTTATCTGAAATGCCAGGCTACCGCGTCATGGTGGTCGGCGATATGGCCGAGCTGGGCGACGAAAGCGAAGCCTGTCATATCCAGGTCGGGGAAGCGGCGAAAGCGTCAGGGCTGGACTGTGTGCTGAGCGCAGGAAAACTGAGCGAGGCGATTAGCCGTGCCAGCGGCGTTGGCGAACATTTTGCCGATAAAGCTGCGTTGATTGAGCGCCTGAAGGCGTTGATTACAGAAAAACAAATTGTGACTGTGTTAGTGAAAGGTTCACGTAGTGCCGCCATGGAAGAGGTTGTGCACGCATTACAGGAGAACGGGACATGCTAGTTTGGCTGGCCGAACATTTGGTCAAATATTATTCAGGCTTTAACGTCTTTTCCTATCTGACGTTTCGTGCCATCGTCAGCCTGCTGACTGCGCTGTTCATCTCATTGTGGATGGGCCCGCGCATGATTGCCCGTCTGCAAAAACTCTCTTTCGGCCAGGTGGTGCGTAACGACGGTCCTGAGTCGCACTTCAGTAAACGCGGTACGCCGACCATGGGCGGGATTATGATCCTGACTGCAATCGTTGTCTCCGTACTGCTGTGGGCGTATCCGTCTAACCCATACGTCTGGTGCGTGCTTACCGTGCTGGTGGGCTATGGGATCATTGGTTTTGTGGATGATTACCGCAAAGTCGTTCGCAAAGATACTAAAGGCCTGATTGCCCGCTGGAAGTACTTCTGGATGTCGGTGATCGCGCTTGGTGTGGCCTTCGCGCTCTACCTGGCAGGAAAAGACACGCCCGCGACCGAGCTGGTGGTGCCGTTCTTTAAAGACGTCATGCCGCAGCTGGGGCTGTTCTATATCCTGCTGGCCTACTTTGTGATTGTCGGCACCGGCAACGCCGTCAACCTGACCGATGGCCTGGATGGTCTGGCCATTATGCCAACCGTCTTTGTGGCGGCCGGTTTTGCACTGGTGGCGTGGGCGACCGGTAACATGAACTTTGCTAACTACCTGCACATCCCTTATCTGCGACACGCGGGTGAGCTGGTGATCGTCTGTACGGCGATTGTCGGCGCGGGGCTGGGCTTCCTGTGGTTCAACACCTATCCGGCGCAGGTCTTTATGGGCGACGTCGGTTCTCTGGCGCTGGGCGGCGCGCTGGGCATCATCGCCGTGCTGCTGCGTCAGGAGTTCCTGCTGGTGATCATGGGCGGTGTGTTTGTGGTCGAGACCCTGTCGGTGATTTTGCAGGTCGGCTCCTTCAAGCTGCGCGGTCAGCGCATCTTCCGTATGGCGCCAATTCACCACCACTATGAACTGAAAGGCTGGCCGGAGCCGCGCGTGATTGTGCGCTTCTGGATTATTTCGCTGATGCTGGTGCTGATTGGCCTGGCAACGCTGAAGGTACGTTAATCATGGCAGATTACCAGGGTAAAAAAGTCGTTATCATCGGGTTGGGCCTTACCGGCCTTTCCTGCGTGGACTTTTTCCTTGCGCGTGGCGTGACGCCGCGCGTGATGGATACGCGTGTCTCTCCGCCGGGTCTGGACAAGCTGCCGGAACAGGTTGAACGCCACCTTGGTGGTCTGAATGATGACTGGCTGCTGGCCGCCGATCTGATTGTCGCCAGCCCGGGGATGGCGCTGGCGCACCCTTCACTCAGCGCTGCGGCTGATGCGGGGGTGGAGATTGTCGGTGATATCGAGCTGTTCTGCCGTGAAGTGCAGGCGCCCGTTATTGCGATTACCGGTTCTAATGGTAAAAGCACCGTCACCACTCTGGTGGGCGAAATGGCGAAAGCCGCAGGCATGAACGTCGGCGTGGGCGGTAATATCGGTCTGCCCGCACTGATGCTGCTGGACAAAGGCTGCGAGCTGTATGTCCTTGAGCTTTCCAGCTTCCAGCTGGAAACCACCTCCAGCCTGCGCGCAGCTGCCGCGACGATCCTTAACGTGACCGAAGATCATATGGACAGGTATCCATTTGGTCTTCAGCAGTACCGCGCCGCCAAGCTGCGCGTGTATGAAAATGCCAAAGTCTGCGTGGTTAACGCCGATGATGCGCTGACCATGCCGGTGCGCGGCGCGGACGATCGCTGCATTAGCTTCGGTATCACCATGGGGGATTATCATCTGAACCGTCAGTTGGGTGAAACCTGGCTGCGCGTGAAAGGTGAGAAAGTGCTGAACGTGAAAGAGATGAAGCTCTCCGGCCAGCATAACTACACAAATGCTCTGGCAGCACTGGCGCTGGCGGATGCTGTTGGCCTGCCGCGCTCTTCCAGCCTGAAAGCGTTAACCACGTTTTCCGGTCTGGCGCACCGTTTCCAGCTGGCGCTGGAGCACAACGGCGTGCGCTGGATTAACGACTCCAAAGCCACCAACGTGGGAAGTACGGAGGCCGCGCTGAACGGTCTGCATGTTGACGGTACACTGCATCTGCTGTTGGGCGGTGACGGCAAATCCGCTGATTTCTCCTCCCTGAAGCCGTACCTTTCAGGCGATAACATCCGCCTGTACTGTTTCGGTCGTGACGGCAGCGAGCTGGCTGAATTACGCCCGGAGATTGCCGAGCAAACTGAAACGATGGAACAGGCGATGCGGCTGATCGCCCCGCGCGTGAAGCCGGGAGATATGGTGCTGCTCTCTCCAGCGTGCGCGAGCCTCGATCAGTTTAAGAATTTCGAACAGCGTGGCGATATCTTTACTCGCCTGGCGAAGGAGTTAGGCTGATGCGTTTATCTCTCCCTCGCCTGAAAATGCCGCGCCTGCCAGGATTTGGAATTCTGGTGTGGCTGTTTGCGGCACTGAAAGGCTGGGTGATGGCTTCGCGGGAAAAAGACTCCGATAGCCTGATTATGTACGACCGCACCCTGTTCTGGCTTACGCTGGGGCTGGCGGCGATCGGCTTTATCATGGTGACCTCGGCCTCGATGCCCGTCGGACAGCGTCTGGCTAACGATCCTTTCCTGTTCGCCAAGCGTGACGGGCTGTACATCATTCTGGCGTTCTGTCTGGCGCTGGTGACGCTTCGTCTGCCGATGGCGTTCTGGCAGCGGCACAGTACGGCGATGCTGATTGCGTCAATTATCATGCTGCTGATCGTACTGGTTGTCGGGAGCTCCGTTAACGGGGCATCGCGCTGGATTGCGTTTGGCCCGCTGCGTATTCAGCCGGCGGAATTCACCAAGCTTTCGCTGTTTTGCTACCTGGCGAACTACCTGGTGCGTAAGGTCGACGAAGTGCGTAATAACCTTCGCGGCTTCTTAAAACCGATGGGCGTGATTCTGGTGCTCGCGATCCTGCTGCTGGCGCAGCCTGACCTCGGTACCGTGGTGGTGCTGTTTGTCACGACGCTGGCGATGCTGTTCCTGGCAGGGGCCAAGCTGTGGCAGTTCATCGCCATCATCGGAATGGGGATTTCAGCGGTAGTGCTGCTGATCCTCGCCGAGCCTTACCGTATCCGCCGTGTGACCTCGTTCTGGAACCCATGGGAAGATCCGTTCGGCAGTGGTTATCAGCTGACGCAGTCGCTGATGGCGTTTGGTCGCGGTGAGGTTTGGGGGCAAGGGCTGGGTAACTCGGTCCAGAAACTGGAGTATTTACCGGAAGCGCACACTGACTTCATCTTCTCCATTATTGGGGAAGAACTGGGTTATATCGGTGTGGTATTGGCGCTATTAATGGTATTCTTCGTCGCTTTCCGCGCCATGTCGATTGGCCGAAAAGCGCTGGAGATCGATCACCGCTTCTCAGGTTTCTTAGCCTGTTCAATTGGGATCTGGTTTAGCTTCCAGGCACTGGTTAACGTCGGCGCCGCAGCGGGTATGCTGCCGACCAAAGGTCTGACGTTGCCGTTGATCAGTTATGGTGGTTCGAGCCTGTTGATCATGTCGACGGCCATTATGTTTTTGTTACGCATAGATTATGAGACGCGTCTGGAGAAAGCCCAGGCGTTTACACGAGGTTCACGATGAATCAACCGAAGCGGTTAATGGTGATGGCAGGCGGTACCGGCGGACATGTGTTCCCGGGGCTGGCGGTTGCGCACCATTTAATGGAGCAGGGCTGGCAGGTACGCTGGCTGGGAACCGCAGACCGCATGGAAGCCGACCTGGTACCGAAGCACGGTATTGAGATCGACTTTATTCGTATTTCCGGCCTTCGTGGCAAAGGTCTTAAGGCGCTGCTGCTGTCTCCGGTGCGTATTTTTAACGCCTGGCGTCAGGCACGCACCATCATGAAGCGTTTTAAGCCTGATGTGGTACTGGGCATGGGTGGCTACGTCTCTGGCCCAGGCGGGTTGGCTGCGTGGTCACTAGGTATTCCCGTCGTACTGCATGAGCAGAACGGTATTGCCGGTCTGACCAACAAGTGGCTGGCGAAAATCGCCACCAAAGTTATGCAGGCGTTTCCCGGTGCGTTCCCGAAAGCGGACGTGGTGGGTAACCCGGTGCGTGTGGATGTGCTGGCGCTGCCGCTGCCGGACACCCGCCTGACGGGGCGTGAAGGACCGGTACGCGTTCTGGTTGTGGGCGGCTCTCAAGGGGCACGCATTTTAAACCAGACGATGCCGCAGGTGGCTGCAAAGCTGGGTGATGCCGTGACCATCTGGCATCAAAGCGGGAAAGGCGCGCAACAGACCGTTGAGCAGGCTTACGCCGCTGAAGGCCAGCCGCAGCACAAAGTGACCGAATTTATTGACGATATGGCTGCAGCCTATGCCTGGGCCGATGTCGTGGTTTGCCGCTCTGGCGCACTGACGGTAAGCGAAATCGCTGCCGCCGGTTTGCCCGCGGTGTTTGTCCCGTTCCAGCACAAAGACCGACAGCAGTACTGGAACGCGCTGCCGCTTGAGAAAGCCGGTGCGGCGAAGATATTTGAACAGCCACAATTTACCGCCGACGCGGTCGCCACTACCCTGGCGGGCTGGAACAGAGATGCATTGCTGGAGATGGCACAACGCGCGCGCGCGGTGGCAATCCCGGATGCGACTGAACGGGTGGCAAAAGAAGTGAGCCTGGCAGCCCAGGCTTAACCCTCGCAGCGCGTGTTGCGCTGCACGAATTTTAAGTAGTCGATGGCGTTTAGAGAATGAATACACAACAACTGGCAAAACTGCGTTCAATCGTGCCCGAGATGCGTCGCGTCCGGCACATTCACTTTGTTGGCATCGGTGGTGCTGGCATGGGCGGTATTGCCGAAGTGTTAGCTAACGAAGGTTATCAGATCAGCGGGTCTGACCTGGCGCCAAACCCTGTTACGCAGCAACTGGCGTCGCTTGGGGCGACTATCTATTTCAACCATCGCCCTGAAAACGTGCGCGATGCAAGCGTGGTGGTGGTATCGAGCGCTATCTCCTCTGACAACCCGGAAATCGTTGCCGCGCATGAAGCGCGCATTCCGGTGATCCGCCGTGCTGAAATGTTGGCGGAACTGATGCGTTTTCGTCACGGCATCGCGATTGCCGGGACCCACGGTAAAACCACGACGACTGCGATGGTTTCCAGTATTTATGCCGAAGCGGGTCTCGACCCGACGTTCGTCAATGGCGGTCTGGTCAAAGCCGCAGGCGTGCACGCGCGTCTGGGTCACAGCCGTTACCTGATTGCGGAAGCAGATGAGAGCGATGCGTCGTTCCTGCATCTGCAGCCGATGGTGGCGATTGTCACCAATATCGAAGCCGACCATATGGATACCTACCAGGGCGACTTTGAGAATTTAAAGCAGACCTTTATCAACTTCCTGCACAACCTGCCGTTTTATGGCCGCGCGGTGATGTGTGTGGATGACCCGGTCATCCGCGAACTGCTGCCGCGTGTGGGGCGTCAAATCACCACTTATGGCTTCAGTGAGGATGCTGACGTTCGCGTGGAAGAGTACAAACAGGTTGGTGCGCAGGGGCATTTCACGCTGGCGCGTCAGGACAAAGAGCTGCTGCACGTTACGCTGAATGCGCCAGGGCGTCATAACGCCCTCAACGCCGCAGCGGCGGTGGCGGTGGCGACAGAAGAAGGCATCGATGATGAAGCGATCCTGCGCGCCCTGGAAAGCTTCCAGGGCACTGGACGTCGTTTCGATTTCCTCGGTGAATTCCCGCTGGAGGCAGTAAACGGTAAAGCCGGCACCGCTATGCTGGTGGATGACTACGGCCACCATCCAACCGAAGTGGACGCGACCATCAAAGCTGCACGCGCTGGCTGGCCTGAAAAAAATCTGGTCATGATCTTCCAGCCGCACCGCTATACGCGCACCCGCGATCTGTATGACGATTTCGCCAGCGTACTGTCGCAGGTGGATACGCTGCTGATGCTGGATGTTTATGCAGCGGGCGAAACTCCGATTCCGGGGGCTGACAGTCGTTCTTTGTGTCGCACGATTCGCGGACGCGGTAAAGTTGACCCTATTTTGGTTTCTGACCCGGTACAGGTGGCGGAAATTCTGGCACCGGTGCTGACCGGTAACGATCTGATTCTGATCCAGGGTGCGGGAAATATCGGCAAAATCGCCCGTACCTTAGCTGAAATCAAACTGAAGCCGCAAACTCAGGAGGATGAGCATCATGGCTGATAAGATTGCTGTCCTGTCTGGCGGCACGTCCGCCGAGCGCGAGGTTTCTCTGAATTCCGGCGCTGCCGTACTGGCGGGTCTGCGTGAAGGGGGCGTCAATGCGCACCTGGTCGATCCAAAAGAGGTCGACGTCACGCAGTTAAAAGCAATGGGCTTCGATAAAGTCTTTATCGCATTACATGGCCGTGGCGGAGAAGACGGAACCCTGCAGGGGCTTCTGGAGTTGATCGGCATGCCGTACACCGGCAGCGGCGTGATGGCGTCTGCCATCTCTATGGATAAACTGCGCAGTAAGTTACTGTGGCAGGGCGCGGGGCTACCGGTTGCACCGTGGGTGGCGCTGACGCGTCGCGAATTTGAATTGGGCCTGTCTGACAGCGTTAATACACGCATTGCGGCACTGGGCTTACCGGTTATTGTAAAGCCGAGCCGGGAAGGGTCGAGCGTAGGAATGTCAAAAGTCGATAAAGCTGAAGATTTAGCGTCGGCTTTAGCATTGGCATTTCAACACGATGAAGAAGTTCTGATTGAAAAATGGCTCAGCGGGCCGGAATTTACCGTCGCGATGCTTGGCGAAGAAATTTTACCGTCAATTCGCATCCAACCCGCCGGAGTCTTCTATGATTATGAGGCGAAGTATCTCTCTGATGAGACGCAATATTTCTGCCCTTGTGGTCTGGAAGCTGAGCGTGAAGCGGATTTACAGTCCCTGGTGCTTAAAGCCTGGAATATTCTCGGGTGTCGCGGCTGGGGACGCATTGATGTGATGCAGGACCGTGACGGGCAATTTTACCTGCTGGAAGCCAATACCTCTCCGGGAATGACCAGCCATAGCCTTGTGCCGATGGCTGCGCGTCAGGCAGGAATGAGCTTCTCTCAGTTAGTCGTACGTATTCTGGACCAGGCGGGCTGATATGTCTCAGGCTGCATTGAACACGCGCAACCGCGATGACGAAGAAGAATATGCTTCTTCACGCCGGAGTAATGGAACGCGTCTTGCAGGGATTATTTTCCTGCTCGGGGTGCTGTGCACCGTGTTTATCAGCGGCTGGATGGTGCTGGGCTGGATGGAAGATGCGCAGCGGTTGCCTCTGTCAAAGCTGGTGGTGACCGGCGAGCGTCACTACACGCGTAACGATGATATTCGCCAGTCAATTCTGGCGCTGGGATCGCCCGGCACCTTTATGACTCAGGACGTCAATATTATTCAGAGTCAGATTGAACGTCTGCCCTGGATAAAACAGGCGAGTGTCAGAAAGCAATGGCCTGATGAATTGAAGATTCATCTGGTTGAATATGTGCCCATTGCGCGTTGGAATGATCAGCACATGGTTGACGTAGACGGAAATTCCTTCAGCGTCCCATCCGATCGTGTCAACAAGCAAAATTTACCGATGTTGTATGGCCCCGAAGGTAGCGAAAACGAAGTCTTGCAGGGTTTTCGTGAAATGGGTCAGGTGCTGGCGAAGGACAGGTTTACGTTAAAAGATGCTGCAATGACGGCGCGCCGCTCCTGGCAGCTGACGTTGACGAACGGCATTAAGCTCAACCTGGGGCGCGGCGACACAATGAAACGTCTGGCGCGTTTTGTAGAACTTTACCCGGTTTTACAGCAGCAGGCGCAGACGGACGGCAAACGGATAAGCTACGTTGATTTGCGCTATGACTCAGGCGCAGCAGTCGGTTGGGAGCCGGCTCCGGTCGAGGAACCTAATCAGCAACAGAATCAGGCACAGGTACAGGCAGAACAACAATGATCAAGGCGACGGACAGAAAACTGGTAGTTGGACTGGAGATTGGCACCGCTAAGGTTGCCGCTTTAGTAGGGGAAGTTCTGCCCGACGGTATGGTCAATATCATTGGCGTGGGCAGTTGCCCGTCCCGTGGTATGGATAAAGGTGGGGTAAATGACCTTGAGTCGGTGGTGAAATGCGTGCAGCGCGCCATCGATCAGGCTGAATTAATGGCGGATTGCCAGATTTCTTCTGTCTATCTGGCCCTTTCTGGCAAGCACATCAGCTGCCAGAACGAAATCGGTATGGTGCCGATTTCCGAAGAAGAAGTGACGCAGGAAGACGTTGAAAACGTGGTGCATACGGCGAAGTCCGTGCGCGTGCGCGATGAACATCGTGTACTGCACGTGATCCCGCAGGAATATGCGATCGACTATCAGGAAGGGATCAAAAACCCGGTCGGTCTGTCTGGCGTGCGTATGCAGGCAAAAGTGCACCTGATCACATGTCACAACGATATGGCGAAGAACATTGTAAAAGCCGTTGAACGTTGTGGCCTGAAAGTTGACCAACTTATTTTCGCCGGTCTGGCGGCAAGTTATTCCGTGTTGACCGAAGACGAACGTGAACTCGGTGTCTGTGTGGTCGATATTGGTGGTGGTACAATGGACATGGCTGTCTATACAGGCGGTGCGCTGCGCCACACCAAAGTGATCCCTTATGCCGGGAACGTTGTGACCAGCGATATCGCATACGCTTTTGGTACGCCACCGAGCGATGCAGAAGCGATTAAAGTGCGCCACGGCTGTGCGCTGGGTTCAATTGTTGGCAAAGATGAGAGCGTTGAAGTGCCGAGCGTGGGCGGTCGTCCGCCGCGCAGCCTGCAACGTCAGACGCTGGCAGAGGTGATTGAGCCGCGTTATACCGAGCTGCTCAACCTGGTCAACGAAGAGATTTTACAGTTACAGGAACAGCTTCGTCAGCAAGGTGTGAAACATCATCTCGCGGCGGGGATTGTATTAACCGGCGGGGCAGCGCAAATTGAAGGTCTTGCGGCCTGCGCTCAGCGCGTGTTCCATACGCAGGTGCGTATTGGTGCGCCGCTGAATATTACCGGTTTAACGGATTATGCTCAGGAGCCGTACTATTCGACGGCTGTGGGCCTGCTCCACTACGGGAAGGAATCTCATCTCAGTGGTGAAGCAGAAGTGGAAAAACGCGTTTCAGTGGGGTCGTGGGTCAAACGACTGAACAACTGGCTGCGAAAAGAGTTTTAATTTTTTTAAGAGACCGGAGAGAATTAGCGGTCTCGGGCGACAGGCACAACGGAGAGAGAAATTATGTTTGAACCTATGGAACTGACCAACGACGCGGTGATTAAAGTCATCGGCGTCGGTGGCGGCGGCGGTAACGCCGTAGAGCATATGGTGCGTGAACGCATTGAAGGTGTTGAATTCTTTGCAGTTAACACCGATGCGCAGGCACTGCGTAAAACAGCAGTTGGCCAGACTATCCAGATCGGCGGTGGCATCACCAAAGGGCTGGGCGCTGGGGCAAACCCGGAAGTCGGTCGCAACGCGGCTGAAGAAGATCGTGAAGCCCTGCGTGCTGCACTGGAAGGTGCGGACATGGTCTTCATCGCAGCAGGTATGGGCGGCGGTACGGGTACCGGTGCAGCACCTGTTGTCGCAGAAGTCGCTAAAGATTTAGGTATCCTGACCGTTGCTGTCGTGACCAAGCCTTTCAACTTTGAAGGCAAGAAGCGTATGGCTTTCGCGGAGCAGGGTATCACCGAACTGTCCAAGCATGTGGACTCACTGATCACCATCCCGAACGACAAACTGTTGAAAGTTCTGGGTCGCGGTATCTCCCTGCTGGACGCTTTTGGCGCGGCAAACGACGTGCTGAAAGGCGCGGTTCAGGGTATCGCCGAACTGATTACCCGTCCTGGCCTGATGAACGTTGACTTTGCAGACGTTCGTACCGTGATGTCCGAAATGGGCTACGCGATGATGGGCTCTGGCGTGGCAAGCGGTGAAGACCGTGCAGAAGAAGCGGCTGAAATGGCTATCTCTTCTCCACTGCTGGAAGATATCGACCTGTCTGGTGCGCGCGGCGTGCTGGTCAACATTACCGCTGGCTTTGACCTGCGTCTGGATGAGTTCGAAACCGTGGGTAACACTATCCGTGCGTTCGCCTCTGACAATGCCACCGTGGTAATTGGTACGTCTCTCGACCCGGAAATGAACGACGAGCTGCGTGTAACTGTTGTTGCCACCGGTATCGGTATGGACAAGCGTCCTGAGATCACCCTGGTGACCAACAAACAGACTCAGCAACCGGTAATGGATCGTTACCAGCAGCACGGTATGTCTCCTCTGACTCAAGAGCAGAAACCGGCCGCGAAAGTGGTGAACGACCCAACGCCGCAAACGGCGAAAGAGCCAGATTATCTGGATATCCCGGCGTTCCTGCGTAAGCAAGCTGACTAAGAATTGGCTGGAATTTGGGGATTTGCGCTCTTTGTGCTAAACTGGCCCACCGTTAGTGATATACACTTTCGGTTGGATAGTTAATTTGGCGAGATTATACGATGATCAAACAAAGGACACTTAAACGTATCGTTCAGGCGACGGGTGTCGGTTTACATACCGGCAAGAAAGTCACACTGACGTTACGCCCTGCGCCGGCCAATACCGGGGTCATCTATCGTCGCACCGACTTGAATCCACCGGTAGATTTTCCGGCCGATGCCAAATCTGTGCGTGATACTATGCTCTGTACTTGTCTGGTGAACGAGCATGACGTGCGGATTTCTACCGTAGAGCACTTGAACGCCGCCCTGGCGGGTCTGGGTATCGACAACATTCTGGTTGAAGTCGATGCGCCAGAAATCCCGATTATGGATGGCAGTGCTGCTCCGTTCGTTTATCTGTTGCTGGATGCCGGCATCGAAGAACTGAACTGCGCGAAGAAATTTGTTCGCATCAAAGAGACCGTTCGTGTCGAAGATGGCGACAAGTGGGCTGAATTCAAACCGTACAATGGTTTCTCGTTGGACTTTACCATCGACTTTAACCATCCGGCGATTGATGCCAGCACCCAACGCTATGCGATGAACTTCTCTGCTGATGCGTTTATGCGCCAGATTAGCCGCGCACGTACGTTTGGCTTCATGCGTGATATCGAATATCTGCAGTCCCGCGGCTTATGCCTGGGCGGCAGCTTCGATTGTGCCATCGTTGTTGACGATTATCGCGTACTGAACGAAGACGGCCTGCGTTTTGAAGACGAATTCGTGCGTCACAAAATGCTGGATGCGATCGGCGACCTGTTTATGTGTGGTCATAACATCATTGGTGCATTCACCGCGTTTAAATCCGGTCATGCACTGAACAACAAACTGTTGCAGGCAGTCCTGGCAAAACAGGAAGCCTGGGAATATGTGACCTTTGAAGACGAAGCGGAACTGCCGCTGGCCTTCAAAGCACCAAGCACGGTTCTGGCTTAACGGTTCACACCGTTTCGTAAAAAATCGACTGGTTAACCTGGTACTCTCTCCGACCAGGAAGACCAGTCGTTTTTATTTTTACCCGTCTTCGTTTGCCTCAGCATTCTCTCTTGTTTGTCTTGCGCAGAAAATGTGTGCGTTAGCTGCATTCTTGACCGTTTTTCCCTGCAACGATGCCTCATTCCTGCTGTTGTGTAGCGGCATTAGTGGTAATATCTGGGCGCTTAAAAAAAATAACTGAATTTAGCCTGTAACTGGCGGGCTTATGTGGTGGAGCAAGTGAGCGGAATACTGACGCGCTGGCGACAATTTGGCAGACGATACTTCTGGCCGCATCTCTTATTGGGGATGGTCGCGGCGAGTCTCGGCTTGCCTGCGCTCAGCAACAGTGCCGAAGCGGCGACGCCAGCGAAAACCTCCACAACCAAACACGATCTCAACACGCGGGTTAACTTTACTAACCTCGCGTGGCTTGAAGCCAGTCGTCGCCCGAATTTCTCCGTTGATTACTGGCACCAGCACGCTATCCGCACGGTCATTCGTCATCTGTCATTTGCGATGGCGCCGCAGACAATGCCTGTTGCCGAAGAGACGTTGCCGGTACAGGCACAGCACCTTGCCCTGCTGGATACGCTCAACGCGTTGCTCACGCAGGACGGCCAGCCGCCGGTTATGGTTCGCCAGACGGCGCAAACTGTGCTCACTCCGTCAGTCTCATTCTCTGTATCAACCTGGATTAGCCAGGCCCACGGCATCCGCGCCGGGCCGCAACGCCTCAGCTAAATTAACTTTTTCAATACCTTAATTTATCTGCCCACGATGGGGCGTTTGAGAATTTATTATGCTAATCAAATTATTAACTAAAGTTTTTGGTAGTCGTAACGATCGTACACTGCGCCGTATGCGCAAAGCTGTCGCTGTCATCAACGGTATGGAACCGGCGATGGAGAAGCTCTCCGATGACGAGCTGAAAGCAAAAACCGTGGAATTCCGCGCGCGTCTGGAAAAAGGGGAAACCTTAGAAAGCCTGATCCCGGAAGCCTTCGCCGTAGTGCGTGAAGCGAGTAAACGTGTGTTTGGCATGCGTCACTTCGACGTTCAGCTGCTGGGTGGTATGGTGCTTAACGAGCGCTGCATCGCGGAAATGCGTACTGGTGAAGGTAAAACCCTGACCGCAACGCTGCCGGCTTACCTGAACGCGCTGACCGGTAAAGGCGTTCACGTGGTTACCGTCAACGACTATCTGGCCCAGCGTGACGCCGAAAACAACCGTCCACTGTTCGAATTCCTCGGCATGACGGTCGGCATCAACATGTCCGGCCTGCCTGCGCCAGCCAAGCGTGAAGCGTATAACGCGGACATCACCTACGGCACCAACAACGAATACGGCTTCGACTACCTGCGTGACAACATGGCCTTCAGCCCTGAAGAGCGCGTCCAGCGTAAACTGCACTACGCGCTGGTGGATGAGGTGGACTCCATCCTGATCGATGAAGCGCGTACCCCGCTGATCATCTCCGGCCCTGCCGAAGACAGCTCTGAGATGTACCGCAAAGTCGACAAAATCATTCCGCACCTGCTGCGTCAGGAGAAAGAAGACTCCGACACCTTCCAGGGTGAAGGTCACTTCTCCGTTGATGAAAAAGCGCGCCAGGTGAACCTGACCGAGCGCGGTCTGGTGAAAATTGAAGAGCTGCTGGTCGCTGAAGGCATTATGGAAGAGGGGGAGTCCCTGTACTCTCCGAGCAACATCATGCTGATGCACCACGTAACGGCTGCACTGCGCGCCCACGCGCTGTTCACCCGTGACGTCGACTACATTGTGAAAGACGGCGAAGTCATCATCGTCGATGAACACACCGGCCGTACCATGCAGGGACGTCGCTGGTCTGACGGTCTGCACCAGGCTGTGGAAGCCAAAGAAGGTGTGGATATTCAGAATGAAAACCAGACCCTGGCGTCCATCACCTTCCAGAACTACTTCCGTCTGTACGAGAAGCTGGCGGGCATGACCGGTACTGCTGATACCGAAGCGTTTGAATTCAGCTCCATCTACAAGCTGGATACCGTTGTCGTTCCAACCAACCGTCCAATGATCCGTAAGGATATGCCGGACCTGGTGTACATGACCGAAGCGGAAAAAATTCAGGCAATCATCGAAGATATTCGCGACCGTACTGCCAATGGGCAGCCGGTTCTGGTGGGGACCATCTCCATCGAGAAATCCGAAGTGGTTTCCAATGAGCTGACGAAAGCAGGCATTAAACACAACGTTCTGAACGCCAAGTTCCATGCTAAAGAAGCGGATATCGTTGCTCAGGCGGGTTATCCGGCTGCCGTGACCATCGCTACCAACATGGCGGGTCGTGGTACCGATATTATGCTGGGCGGTAGCTGGCAGGCTGAGGTTGCTGAGCTGGAAAACCCAACGCCAGAACAGATTGCACAAATCAAAGCCGACTGGCAGGTACGTCACGACGCGGTTCTGGCTTCCGGTGGTTTGCACATTATTGGTACCGAGCGTCACGAATCTCGTCGTATCGACAACCAGCTGCGTGGCCGTGCGGGCCGTCAAGGGGATGCCGGTTCTTCTCGCTTCTACCTGTCTATGGAAGATGCGCTGATGCGTATTTTCGCCTCCGACCGCGTGTCCGGCATGATGCGTAAACTGGGCATGAAACCAGGCGAAGCCATCGAGCACCCGTGGGTCACTAAAGCGATTGCCAACGCGCAGCGTAAAGTGGAAAGCCGCAACTTTGATATTCGTAAGCAGCTGCTGGAGTATGATGACGTTGCGAACGATCAGCGTCGTGCGATCTACACCCAGCGTAACGAACTGCTGGACGTGTCCGACGTGAGCGAAACCATCAACAGCATTCGCGAAGATGTGTTCAAAGCGACCATTGACGGGCATATTCCGCCGCAGTCTCTGGAAGAGATGTGGGATATCGAAGGCCTGCAGGAACGTCTGAAGAACGACTTTGACCTCGATCTGCCTATCAAAGAGTGGCTGGACAAAGAGCCTGAGCTGCACGAAGAGACGCTGCGCGAACGTATCTTTGAAACCGCGCTGGACGTTTATAAGCGTAAGGAAGAAGTGGTTGGCGCTGAGATGATGCGTCACTTCGAAAAAGGTGTGATGCTGCAGACGCTGGACTCCCTGTGGAAAGAGCACCTGGCGGCAATGGACTACCTGCGTCAGGGTATTCACCTGCGTGGCTATGCGCAGAAAGATCCGAAGCAGGAGTACAAGCGTGAATCCTTCTCCATGTTTGCGTCTATGCTGGAGTCGCTGAAGTATGAAGTGATCAGCACCCTGAGCAAAGTTCAGGTACGTATGCCGGAAGAAGTGGAAGCGATGGAACAACAGCGTCGTGAAGAAGCTGAGCGTCTGGCGCAGATGCAACAGCTGAGCCACCAGACTGACGAGAGCGAAGCTGCAGCGGCGATCGCCGCGCAGACTGGCGATCGTAAAGTGGGTCGTAACGATCCGTGCCCGTGTGGTTCCGGTAAAAAATATAAGGCCTGCCACGGCCGTCTGAGCTAAGTTCATAAGACAATGAAAAGGCGCAGATATCTGCGCCTTTTTTATGGAAGTGACAATATGAAAATACTGCAAATTGCCGTCGGGATTATTCGCAACCCGCAAAACCAGATCTTCATTACCCAGCGCGCTGCCGATGCCCATATGGCGAACAAATGGGAGTTTCCCGGTGGAAAAATCGAATCAGGGGAGACGCCGGAAGAGGCGCTGGTGCGTGAGCTTCAGGAAGAAGTAGGGATTACGCCAGTTGGCGCAACGCTGTTCGATAAGCTCGAATACCAGTTTCCGGACAGGCACATCACGCTTTGGTTCTGGCTGGTCGAAAACTGGGAAGGCGATCCCTGGGGAAAAGAGGGGCAACCCGGTAACTGGGTGGAGCTTCAGGCCAGTGATGCCGATAAATTCCCACCGGCAAATGCGCCCGTCATATCCCGACTGACGGACGACCTGTAGGCCTGCTAAGCGAAGCGCCAGCAGACTATAAAGCTATTGCTGCTCTTCACTCCAGTCATCGCTGTCCGAGAGATCGCCTTTGCTCGGAATGCGTTTCTCTTCCGCCGCCCATTCTCCAAGGTCAATTAACTGACAGCGCTTGCAGCAGAATGGACGGAACGGACTCATTTCGCCCCATACAACGGTTTTACCGCAGGTGGGGCAGTTTACGGTGGTCACTTCAGACATCGGCACTCCTTAACAACAGGCCAGTTCAAAATCGAGGCGTTCCGGCACGGTGCCATTCTCGCTGTCCAGAGGCATAAAGCGGATCGCAAAACGACTCTTATGCCCGGAAATCTGTGGGTAAAGCTGCTCGCCGAGCGATAAATTCAGACGCAGAAGATCGGCATCATCGCCGTTATCCTGATAGAAACCGTTCAGGCTGGTTTGCTTGCGGAACGGCGCTGAGTTACGGATGAGGTCGAGAATTAGCGACAGCGTCTGGTGCATGGGGGCGAGACTTTCCAGCCAGCTGTTCACCTGCGCATCACGCTGTGCTTGCGGCATATGCAGCCACATATGCAGCGTTGGCAGGTCGAAACTACAGCAGCCACCAGGAATACTCAGGCGCTGGCGCACCAGGCCGATCAGGCGATCTTCTCGCAAAAATTGCCCGACACGAGGTGCGGCCATCAGCGTACTGCTGCTGTTTTTAAGCTGCTGACGAAGTGAATCAATGCGGCTCTGATCCACGCCCGGCACTTCGGCCCAGGCCTGTAATTTACGCTGCTGGCGCTCCAGTTCTTTCAGAAGCTCTGTGCGGACGTCGCCCCGCTCAATGACATCCAGCAGATCCCCCACGTTGCGGAAGAAGTGCAACGCAGTGGCATGATCGCTGACGGGCAAATGTTGTGAAAGTTGTTGAATCAGAAATTCGATACGCAGCCAGGTACGCATTTTTTCGTTGAGCGGATGCTCAAAAAGGATGTGGGTCGACATTATGGTTTTTCCTGTGCAACGGCCTGCGCGGCGAACGTCAAATACTGCGCATGCAGGCGGGCAACATCCGATGCAATGGCATCTGGTGCGCCGTTATTATCAATAACATCATCCGCAACGGCAAGGCGCTGAGCGCGCGTGGCCTGAGCGGCAAGAATTTGTTCAGCCTGTTCGCGCGAGACACGATCGCGCGTCACGGTGCGCTGGATTTGCGTTTCAGGCGAGACATCAATGACCAGCACCCGATCGGCTTTATTGTGCAGCTGATTCTCTACCAGCAGCGGAACCACCCACAGAACATACGGCGAGCGGGCTGCGGCAATTTGACGCTGAGTTTCCTGGTGGATAATGGGGTGGAGCAGGGCATTAAGCCAGAGTTTTTCCGCAGAATCGGAAAATATGCATTCGCGTAGCTTGCGGCGATTTAGCGTGCCATCTGCATTGATAATTGCCGGACCAAAATGGTTTTCGATGGCTTTTAGCGCGGGTGTATTGGGCTCTACCACCTGACGGGCAATGATATCGGCATCAATAATCATGATACCCAGACGAGAAAATGCGTCCGCAACGGTACTTTTGCCACTACCGATGCCGCCGGTTAATGCGACGATATACCCCATTAAATCAAATCCTGGGAATTATTCATTATTAAAATCAGTTGGTTAAATTTCAAACGTGCGTCAGCCACTGTTTAGCCCTGTTTACCGGCTTTTTACCAGGTAAATTTATAGGATTGTAGCGTAAAAAAAGAGAATTTCGCAGTCTTGCGGAGCAGGTATTAGTGCGTATGATAGCGTCACTGGAGTTGTGCTTTTAACATATTTGCCTCTAACCCCAGGAATCCGCACATGCGTATCGAAGAAGATCTGAAGTTAGGTTTCAAAGACGTTCTTATCCGCCCTAAACGCTCTACACTGAAAAGTCGCTCAGACGTTGAACTCGAACGTCAATTCACCTTTAAACATTCCGGTCAGACCTGGTCTGGCGTGCCGATTATCGCCGCCAATATGGATACGGTGGGCACCTTCGGGATGGCAACCGCCCTGGCGCAGTTCGATATTCTCACCGCAGTGCACAAACACTACAGCCCGGAAGAGTGGAATGCGTTTGTTGCATCCGCCTCTGCGGATGTGGTGAAGCATGTGATGGTCTCCACCGGCACCTCTGATGCCGATTTCGAGAAGACCAAACAGATCCTGAATGCGAACCCGGCGCTCAATTTTGTGTGTATTGATGTGGCGAACGGTTACTCCGAGCATTTCGTGCAGTTCGTCAGCAAGGCGCGTGAGGCCTGGCCAACGAAAACCATCATCGCGGGCAACGTGGTGACCGGTGAAATGTGTGAGGAGCTGATCCTCTCCGGTGCCGACATCGTGAAAGTGGGCATTGGCCCGGGCTCCGTATGCACCACGCGCGTCAAAACCGGCGTTGGGTATCCGCAGCTGTCCGCCGTTATCGAATGTGCCGATGCGGCGCATGGCCTGGGCGGCCAGATCATCAGTGACGGCGGTTGCACCATGCCGGGCGATGTGGCGAAGGCGTTTGGCGGCGGCGCAGACTTCGTGATGCTCGGCGGTATGTTGGCCGGTCATGAAGAGAGCGGCGGCACCGTGGTGGAAGAAAACGGTGAGAAATTCATGCTGTTCTACGGTATGAGCTCTGAGTCTGCAATGACCCGTCACGTTGGTGGTGTGGCAAAATACCGTGCGGCAGAAGGCAAAACCGTGAAGCTGCCTCTGCGTGGCCCGGTTGAAAACACCGCGCGCGACATCCTGGGCGGCCTGCGCTCAGCCTGTACCTACGTGGGTGCCTCCCGTCTGAAAGAGCTGACGAAACGTACGACGTTTATTCGCGTTCAGGAGCAGGAAAACCGCGTTTTCAATAGCCTGTAATGGCTTTCGCTGGCGCATGTCCGTGCGCCAGCACTATTGGCTATCCCGCGCTCATCGCATCCCCCAAATGGAAAATGGGCAAATACATTGCCACCACTAGCGTGCCGATGATGATCCCCGTGACAACCAGTAGTAACGGCTCCAGGAGTGCTGCCAGATTGTCGGCCAACTGAAAAGTTTGCTCCGTATGATGACGAGCAAGGTTTGCCAGCATGATGTCCAGTGAACCTGACATTTCGCCCGTTCGTAAAAGCTGAATACAGAGCGGGGTAAACATTGCCGCTTTCTGAAAGGATGACCAGACGGGAAGCCCTTTTTCAATATCTTCGCGTATTCTGCGAAGGATCCCTTGCCAGTAGCGGCTTTCGACGGTCTCTTCTGCGCTCTCAAGCCCCTGTAAAAAGGCAATGCCTGCCTGCTGCGTGAGCGACAGCACGGTGAAGATCTGCCCCAGCTTTTGCCCTTTCGCCAGCGCCCCCATTACAGGTAGATGCAGAAGAAATCGTTGCCAGCGAGGCGTGTGACGCAGAGTCCAGGCTGCGGATAACGGAACAAGCAGCACCGCGAACAGTGCGAGAGCGTAGGACTGCATAAAAGCGGATATACCCATCACCATCCGCGTCAGCGCCGGAAGGGGAGTGTTAAACGTTTTGTAGATTGCGGCGAACTCGGGCAACACCAGGGTGACCATGGCGAGTACGACGAGTACCGCCAGCGTCATGATGATCGCCGGGTAGCGCAGCGCTTTTTTCACTTTCTGACCGAGCTGCTGCTGCGCTTTTTGTTGCCGGGCGAGCTGGCGACAGCACTCTTCCAGCTTCCCTGTCAGCTCACCCGTTTTTACCATTGAGATATGCAATGGGGTAAAGACCGCGGGCCACCGCCTGAGCGCCTCAGAAAAAGGGCACCCTTCACTGAGTTCATCGGCAACGCTTTGCAGCAGTGCCCGCCACGGTTCTGATGGATGCTGGTCTGCCAGCATTTGCAGGCTATGCGCAAGCGTGAGTCCGGCCTGCAGCAGCGTGGCGAGCTGGCGAAATATCTCATAGCAGTGATGAGGGCGCCAGCGGTGTCTCTGAGGGCATCGGGAGAGGGCCAGAGGATGCAGGTCGTTCCGCATTAGCCTGGTGAAGGCCGCGTTGCGGTCTGTGGCCCAGAGTGTCCCGCTTCGGGGTTCTCCTTCTGTGGAGAGGGCTCGCCAGCGCCAGAGGTGATTAGTGGCCATCGGGCATCCCCAAAACACGCAATAACTCTTCGAGCGTGGTTAGCCCTTGCTCAATGGCCATACAGCCGTGTTCAAACAGCGAGATTAACCCTGCCTGCCGGGCACTGGCTTCTATCACCTCGGTGCCTGCCCCGCTGGCAATTGCCTGGCGCAGAGGGTTGTCGATTGCCAGTACTTCAAAAATCGCCACCCGGCCGTAAAAACCGTGGTAGCAACGATCGCAGCCTGTGGGTTGCCAGCGGGGAAGTGGTCGCGGCCAAACCGGGCGGGGTAAGCCTGAATGCTCCCCGTTTTGCTGTCGGCAATGTGGACAAAGACGCCGAACCAGCCGTTGGGCAATCACCATAGAGAGTGCGGAAGAGATCATCCAGCGCGCGACGCCCATCTGCTCCAGGCGAATCAGGGTTTCCGTTGTCGAGTTGGTATGCAGCGTCGACAATACCAGGTGCCCGGTCTGCGCGGCATTAATAGCGATCTCTGCCGTTTCGCCATCACGAATTTCGCCGACCATAATGATATCCGGATCCTGACGCAGCAGCGCCCTTAGCACGCTCTGAAATGTCAGGCCCGCTCGCGGGTTAATCTGCGTCTGATTCAATCCCGCAAGCGGGATTTCAATGGGATCCTCTACGCTGCAGATGTTGACGTCAGGGGTGTTAAGCGCCTGTAACGCGCTATAGAGGGTGACGGTTTTGCCGCTGCCTGTGGGGCCGGTAACCAGAATCAGCCCCTGAGGCTGGTGCAGTGACGCAGTAAAACAGGCCAGTTGCTCAGCGCTCATGCCGAGTGCTTTCGGTTCAAGAGCCTGCTGAACCTGATGCAGCAGGCGCAGCACAATTTTCTCACCGCCGTTGCAGGGAAGCGTGGCGATACGAAACGAGACCGGCTCGTTTGTCAGCTCAATGGTAAACTGACCATCCTGCGGTAAGCGGCGTTCAGCAATATCCAGATTACCCAGCACTTTTAACCGGGCGCTGAGCATCGTTGCCAGCGCGGCGGAAAGCGGAGGTTGCGGGCAAAGTACGCCATCGATACGTAAGCGAATCTGGCATGCGTGCTCCATCGGTTCAATATGGATGTCGGAGGCGCGCTGGTTTATCGCCTGTTGCAGCGTGTGGTTGAGGATATCCACCGCGGAATGTGCCTGCGAAACGTTAGGCAGATGCGATTGCGCGCTTAACTGCCGATGCTTTTCCATGCGTTCAGCGCTCCAGCACTCGATATCAATCCGTTTCTGCGTTGCGAAGCGAAGGGCTTCCATAAGTTCAGGTGCGGGGCTTCCCACGACGGCGATGCTGACCATGTCACTGTCGCTGGTGAGCAGCAGAGCATGATGGCGAAGGCAAAGTGCCACGAGTTGATCGGTGTTCATTGTCCGCCCCTCAGTTATTGTCGAAGCGGAAGACGTCTTCACAGGCCTGCTTAAGCTCGCTGTCAGCACTGATGTTGCAGTCACGCGTCCAGCCTGTCATACCGTTGCCGTTATTCCACTGTGGCGTCATGGTCACCGTCAGTCCGTTGAGACTCTCCTGACCCGTCAAGGTCACGATCCCTTTTGCCACGTTCATTGCTGAGACGTAACGCGTCGTCGTCGGGGAAGGGATGCCGTTACTGCCTGCGTCACAGCTCTCCACACCACCGTGATCGAGCGCGCAAAGCTCAATGGCAGTGCGATAGGGAATGAAGGTTTGCAGCATATCGGTGAGGGCGGCTTTACGCAGGTAGTTCTGATAGGCGGGAACGCCGATGGCGCTCAGAATCGCAATAATGCCAATGACCACCATCAGCTCAATGAGTGTGAATCCTTGTTGTCTGTCCATATCTGCTCCTTATGCAAAGTGGCGCTACTCTGGCAGCGCGAAAGGAGAGAAACGAGGGGCAAAAAAGGGAACGGGAAAGGGGCTTCAGAGAATTCATGCAGTGTTGCAGGGAAGAACAACGGATTTGCGAGCAAGACTGAAATTCCCCTCTCCGGGCGGAGAGGGGAAGCGTGTTATTTGAAGCGCATGGAGAGGTCAAGGGCGCGAACGTGTTTGGTCAGCGCGCCGACGGAGATGTAGTCCACACCGGTTTCGGCGAATTCACGGATCGTGTCGAACGTGACGTTCCCGGAAACTTCAAGCTGGGCGCGGCCGTTAGTCAGTTTTACCGCCTCGCGCATCTGCTCAGTTTCGAAATTGTCGAGCATGATGATATCGGCTCCGGCCTTAACGGCCTGCTCCAGCTCTTCCAGGCTTTCGACTTCCACTTCAACAGGGACGTCCGGGTGCAGCCAGAAGGCTTTCTCAACGGCCTGGCGCACGGAACCCGACGCAATAATGTGGTTCTCTTTGATCAGGAAGGCATCGGATAAGCCCAGTCGATGGTTGGCGCCGCCCCCACAGAGCACCGCGTACTTCAGCGCAGTGCGCAGGCCTGGCAGCGTTTTGCGGGTATCCAGCAGCTGAGTGTGGGTGCCGGCCAGGAGGTCAACATAGCGACGCACTTCGCTGGCGACGCCAGAGAGCGTTTGTACAAAATTGAGCGCGGTGCGTTCGCCGGTCAGCAAGACGCGCGAGGGACCGTCCAGCTCGAACAGCGGCTGATTGGCTGTAATCGCATCACCATCTTCAACGTGCCAGGTCACCTGCACATCATCGCCCGCCAGTTGAGTAAATACCTCTTCAACCCAACGCTTGCCGCAAAAAACGCCCTCTTCACGGGTAATAATGACCGCGTGGGAACGTGTCTCTTTTGGCAATAATTGTGCGGTAATGTCTTTATCGGCATTCACGTCACCCCCAAGGTCTTCTTTTAACGCATGGGCAACGCTTGCCGGAATATCCATATTAATACGTTCCAGAAGTGCTTCACGTCGGTGGTCGGGGTTGTAGCGGCGAGGCGGCATGATAAAACTCCAAATTGGTAACGAATCATAATATTGAAACATGCTACTCTGAACCGAGTCATTGCACCATACAGAAGGAGTTCCAGCATGTTGTTAGAAAACGGATGGCTGGTGGATGCGCGGCGTGTACCCTCGCCGCACCACGATTGCCGCCCGGAGGATGAAAAGCCCACACTGCTGGTGGTTCATAATATTAGTCTCCCGCCGGGTGAATTTGGCGGCCCGTGGATCAATGCGTTATTCACGGGAACGATAGATCCCAATGCCCATCCTTTCTTCGCTGAGATTGCGCATTTGCGCGTGTCGGCTCACTGTCTGATTCGTCGTGATGGTGAGGTGGTTCAGTATGTTCCTTTTGATAAGCGCGCCTGGCATGCCGGGGTGTCGATGTATCACGGGCGCGAACGGTGCAACGATTTCTCCATTGGGATCGAGCTGGAAGGCACGGATACTACGCCCTACACCGACTCACAGTATCAACAGTTAGCGGCTGTGACCCGTACGCTTATCGGACTCTACCCGGCAATCGCCGACAACATTACCGGACACAGTGATATCGCTCCGGCGAGAAAAACCGATCCTGGCCCGGCATTTGACTGGCCCCGCTTTCGCGCCATGCTCACCGCGTCGTCAGAATAAGGAGATACCATGACGTTGTTTACCATGCTGCTGGTTATCATCGCTGAACGTCTGTTCAAGCTCGGTGAGCACTGGCATCTGGATCACCGGCTGGAGGTGTTATTCCGCCGCATCAGGCACTTTTCCATGCTGCGCACGCTGCTGATGATGGCGGGTGTGATGGTGATTACCTTCCTGCTGCTGCGCGCGCTGTACGGACTCTTTTTCAATGTGCCGCTGCTGGTGGTGTGGATCCTGCTTGGCGTGCTGTGCATTGGTGCGGGCAAGGTGCGTTTGCACTACCACGCTTATCTTAAAGCGGCCTCCCGCGATGATGCCCACGCGCGCGGTGCCATGGCGAGCGAACTGACGATGATCCACGGCGTGCCGCCGGATTGCGACGAGCGCGAGTTCCTGCGCGAGCTGCAAAATGCGCTGCTGTGGATTAACTTCCGTTACTACCTCGCGCCGCTGTTCTGGTTTGTGGTGGGCGGCCCGGTGGGACCCGTCTTGCTGATGGGGTACGCGTTCCTGCGTGCCTGGCAGACCTGGCTTGCCCGTTATCTGACACCGCATGAACGTTTGCTCTCCGGCATTGATGCCATCCTGCATGTGCTCGACTGGCTGCCGGTGCGTCTGGTGGGTGTGGTGTACGCGCTCATTGGCCACGGTGAAAAAGCATTGCCAGCGTGGTTTGCGTCTCTGGGCGACCGGCACACCTCGCAGTATCAGGTGTTAACCCGTCTGGCGCAGTTTTCCCTGGCGCGAGAGCCGCATACCGACAAGATTGAAACGCCAAAAGCGGCGGTTTCAATGGCAAAGAAAACGTCGTTTGTGGTGGTGGTGGTTGTGGCGCTGCTGACCATTTACGGCACGCTGGTGTAGGCCAGCGTGCCGCAAACGCTATAGCGTATCCGCAGGCGGGATGCCGAAATCAGGCATCCCGCTTTCGTCCCAACGAACACGCTTCAGTCGGGTATGGCGATTCGGATCGTACAGCGGGTCGCCCTCAATTTCGGTGTAATTCCGCGCGTGATACACCAGCACATCTTCCCCTTCCGGCGTTTGCGTAAAGCTGTTGTGACCCGGGCCGTACTGACGATTCTCGTAGCTGGTAACGAACACCGGACGCGCAGATTTGTGCCAGTTCGCCGGCTGTTGCGGATCGGCATTCAGGTCTATCCACAATAACCCCATGCAGTAGTTCTCATCGGTGGCGCTAGCGGAGTAGCTGATAAACAGCTTGTCGCCGTGAACCAGCACCGCCGGACCTTCATTAACCAGAAATCCGCGGCATTCCCAGTCATATTCAGGTTTACTGAGCATCACCGGCTCGCCTTTCAGCGTCCACGGATTTTCCATTTCACACAGATAAAGGTTGGAGTTTCCGGCGATATCCGGCGCTTTTTGCGCCCACAGATACCAGCGTTTCCCCTGATGGACAAAGGTGGTGGCATCGAGGGCGAAAGTGTCGAATGGCGTTTTTATTTGCCCCTTCTCGACCCACGTACCGGCGAGCGGATCGCTGTCGGTACACTCCAGCGCAAACATTCGGTGCTGGAACATGCCGAGGCTATCAAGCGCCTGGGTATGCGTCGCGGCAAAATAGATGTACCACTTCCCGTCGATGTGATGCAGTTCTGGGGCCCAAATCAACTGGCTCATTGGACCGGTGTCGGGTTTGCGCCAGACCACCACCTCTTCGGCGCTGCGCAAGCCCTCCAGCGAGTCAGCACGGCGGATAGCCAGCCTGTCGTACTCCGGCACGGAGGCAATAAAATAGTATTCCACCTCATGATGTAAAATGTACGGGTCGGCGCGTTGTTCAATAAACGGGTTTGGCCAGGTTTGCATGCAACTTTCCTTATTTTGTCTCTGCGGCTTTGAGTTCCTGATAAGCGTTCAGCTCGCGGTAGTTGGCGCGGCGCTTTTCCAGATCGGACTGGATCATCTTCATGGTTTCGCGGTCCACTTTCAGCAGGCGTACAACGCCCGCGGTAATTAAGTATCCAACGCCAGGAATAACGGTAAACAGCAGTACGATACCGTTAATGGCCTCCGCGCTTTGCGCTTTTGCGCCTGCGTCGTAACCGTACCAGGAGAGCAGAAAACCGACCATTGCCCCGGCAATCGCCAGACCCAGTTTCAGGAAGAAAATGTTGCCGGAGAAGCTGATCCCGGTGATGCGTTTCCCGGTTTTCCACTCGCCGTAGTCATCCACGTCAGCCATCAGCGACCAGTGCAGCGGAGACGGGATCTGGTGCAGGATGTTCAGCAGAACGAAGAGCACCACGATGGTGACGGTGGCTTTCGGGTCGAAGAAATAGAAGGCGCAGGAAAATATCGCCAGCACGATATTGGTCCAGAAGAAGACCTTCAGTTTACACCAGCGGTCGGTCAGCACTTTTGCCAGCACGCTGCCAAGCATCATGCCGATAACCCCCAGGCTGATAAACACGGTGGCGAAGTGGGTGCTCTGGCCCATCACCCAGGTGACGTAATACATGGTGGCCGCCATGCGGATAAAGCCCGGGCAGACGTTGCACAGGGTCAGGAGCAAAATTCGCACCCACTGGTCGTTTTTCCACACGTCTTTCAGGTCGTTTTTCAGCTCGTCGTGGGTCTGCACCGCCGGGCGCACGCGCTCGCGCACGGTGGCGAAGCAGAACAGGAACATGCAGGTGCCAATCAGCGCCAGTACGGTCATTGCCATCTGGTAGCCTTTGGCTTTGTTATCCCCGCCAAACCAGTCGGCCATCGGCAGCAGCGTCAATGACAGCAGCAACGTGGCGATGCCGACCAGCACGAAGCGGTAGGACTGGCAGGCCACACGCTCTTTCGGATCGTTGGTGATCACCCCTCCTAACGAACAGTAAGGGATGTTGATGGCCGTATAGGTTAATGAGAGCAGGAAGTAGGTGACAAACGCATAGATAACTTTGCTGTTATAGCTCCACTCCGGTGTGGTGAACATCAGAATACTGAACAGCGCGTAGGGGAAGGCAATCCACAGCAGCCATGGACGAAAACGGCCATATTTACTGCGGGTGCGGTCGGCAATTGCCCCCATGATAGGGTCGGTGACGGCGTCAATCACACGGACCGACAGCAGTAAGACCCCCACCAGCGCAGGCGCGAGGCCAAATATGTCGGTATAAAAATAGTTAACAAACAGCATGATGGCGCCAAAGATGATGTTGCAACCTGCATCGCCCATCCCATAGCCGATCTTTTCTTTTACTGACAGTTTAGCGTTATCCATAGACTGCTCTCCGGGTTTCGGTATGGAGAGAATTATTTGCTGGCAAACGAATATATGCGTTGCAGTATCAGGGCGGTGATATGGATAAAAACGCTGTAGGGATGAAAGTGTGAGGGAGGTAACAACGCGCGGTACCCGCAAAAGCAGGTACCGCGGAGGAGACTTAGTGGGCCTTCATGGCCTTGCGGCTTTTCTGGCTGAAGAGATAGCCAACGCCCAGCACGGCAATCCAGACCGGGATCAGGTAGACGGAGATTGCCATACCCGGCGTGATCAGCATGATCACCAGCACGGCCGCCATAAACAGCAGGCAGATCCAGTTACCCAGCGGATAGAGCAGGGCAGGGAAGCGCGTCGTCACGCCCTGCTGCTGTTTCGCGCGGCGGAACTTGATGTGCGCCAGGCTGATCATCGCCCAGTTGATGACCAGTGCAGAGACCACCAGCGCCATTAGCAGGCCAAATGCGGATTCCGGCGCCATGTAGTTAATCAGCACGCACAGCGCCGTCACAATGGCTGAAACAATGATGGTGTTGACCGGCACGCCGCGTTTATCAACGTTGAGCAGCATCTTCGGCGCATTGCCCTGCTGGGCCAGGCCGAACAGCATACGGCTGTTGCAGTATACGCAGCTGTTGTACACGGAAAGCGCCGCGGTCAGCACCACGACATTGAGCGCGTTCGCCACGACGGTATCACCCAGTTCGTGGAAAATCAGCACAAACGGACTGGTGTCGGCAGTGACGCGCGTCCACGGCAGCAGGGAGAGCAGGACCGCCAGCGAGCCCACATAGAAGATCAGAATTCGGTAGATAACCTGATTCGTCGCTTTCGGGATGCTCTGTTCAGGGTTGTCGGCTTCTGCGGCGGTGATACCCACCAGTTCCAGACCGCCGAAAGAGAACATAATGATGGCCATCATCATCACCAGACCAGTCATGCCGTGAGGCAGGAAGCCGCCCTGTTCCCAGAGGTTACGCACGGTTGCCTGTGGGCCACCGTTGCCGCTGAACAGCAGCCAGCCGCCAAAGATAATCATCGCCACGACGGCGATCACTTTGATGATGGCAAACCAGAACTCCATCTCGCCGAACACTTTTACGTTGGTAAGGTTAATGGCGTTGATAATGACGAAGAAGGCTGCAGCGGAAGCCCAGGTTGGGATGTCAGGATACCAGAACTGAATATACTTCCCGACGGCAGTCAGCTCGGCCATGGCAACCAGAACGTACAGTACCCAGTAGTTCCAGCCGGAGGCGAAACCGGCAAAGCTGCCCCAGTACTTATAGGCAAAGTGGCTAAAGGAGCCAGCGACCGGCTCCTCGACAACCATTTCACCTAACTGGCGCATGATCAGAAAAGCAATGAAACCCGCAATCGCGTAACCCAAAATAATGCCCGGACCGGCAGACTGGATTACGGATGCGCTGCCCAGAAACAGGCCGGTACCAATAGCACCGCCCAGTGCGATGAGCTGAATATGGCGGTTTTTTAGCCCGCGCTTTAGCTGATCGCCGTGCTGTTGAGCTTCCATTTGAAACCTCGTGTGTGGTTGTTATGTCACGCTGTGCGTGTGTAATTATGAAAATCCATATTCTGTATTTATTTCTTTACGGTTAAACGAACCGAAAAAAGCGGAGATGACTTCCGTAAGCGCCAGAATAGTGGTAAGTGCCTGTGAATGCACCTGCTTTATGAAGGGCTGATGACGAGTTGAATAAAAAGAAAGCATTTGTAAATCACTCCGCTCTCGCTTCTTACCCCAACCTATAGAATAGAAATGCGCCTTAAGTGGGCGAATTTTCATAATTTGCCTTGTTGAATCGCTTCAGATTGCAAAAACCCTCGTTTCATTATGGTTAAAACTCCCACTTTGGGAGTAATCAACTCATTTGTGCAAAGTTACATTTCTGAAACGTTATTTCTGTAAGGTTGTTAAAATGTGCAGGGTTTACTGATTTCAATCAAAACCAATATGGACAGAAGGTGAATACTTTGTTACTTTAGCGATACGAAATATAAATTGGTAAGACCAATTGACTCCGGGCAAAAAGGCGTAAGACAGGGAATATGGCCTACAGCAAAATTCGCCAACCAAAACTATCTGATGTGATTGAGCAGCAGCTGGAGTTTTTAATCCTCGAAGGGACTCTGCGCCCGGGTGAGAAACTTCCGCCAGAACGCGAACTGGCAAAACAGTTCGACGTTTCACGTCCCTCTCTGCGTGAGGCGATTCAACGCCTCGAAGCAAAGGGCTTGCTGCTTCGTCGCCAGGGCGGCGGAACCTTTGTGCAAAACAGCCTGTGGCAGAGCTTCAGCGATCCGCTGGTAGAACTTCTCTCTGACCACCCAGAATCCCAGTTTGACCTGCTTGAGACCCGTCACGCGCTGGAAGGTATTGCGGCCTATTACGCCGCCCTTCGCAGCACTGATGAAGATCGCGTGCGTATCCGCGAGCTGCATCAGGCCATTGAACGGGCACAGCAGTCCGGCGATTTAGACGCCGAGTCCAGCGCCGTCGTCCAGTATCAAATCGCCGTCACCGAAGCGGCACACAATGTGGTGCTCCTCCATCTGCTACGCTGCATGGAGCCGATGCTGGCCCAGAACGTTCGTCAGAATTTTGAATTGTTGTATGCCCGTCGGGAGATGCTCCCACTGGTAAGCAACCATCGCACCCGAATATTCGAGGCGATAATGGCCGGGGAACCGGAGCAGGCGCGCGAAGCGTCGCACCGTCACCTGGCTTTCATTGAGGAAATCTTGCTGGACCGCAGCCGTGAACAATCGCGTCGCGAACGTTCATTACGCCGCATACAGCAACGAAAGGATTAAGCGCCAGGTACTTTTAGAGCGCGGCAACTAAACGCAGAACCTGTCTTATTGTGTTCTTGCCGAAGAGCACAATGGGACAGGTTCCAGACAAATCAACGTATTAGATAGATAAGGAATACCCCCATGTCAGAACGTCTCCAAAATGACGTGGATCCGATCGAAACTCGCGACTGGCTACAGGCGATCGAATCGGTCATCCGTGAAGAAGGTGTTGAGCGCGCTCAGTATCTGATTGATCAGCTGCTTTCTGAAGCCCGCAAAGGCGGCGTGAAGGTTGCTTCAGGTGCAGGGGCTAGCAACTACGTAAACACGATTGCCGTTGAAGACGAACCGGAATACCCGGGCAATCTGGATCTGGAACGTCGTATCCGTTCAGCTATCCGCTGGAACGCCATCATGACTGTTCTGCGCGCGTCCAAGAAAGATCTGGAGCTGGGTGGCCACATGGCGTCCTTCCAGTCTTCTGCGACCGTTTACGAAGTGTGCTTTAACCACTTCTTCCGTGCAGCGAACGAGAAAGACGGCGGCGATCTGGTTTACTTCCAGGGCCACATCTCTCCGGGCATCTATGCACGTGCATTCCTGGAAGGTCGTCTGACTGAAGAGCAGATGAACAACTTCCGTCAGGAAGTTCACGGTAAAGGCCTGTCTTCTTACCCGCACCCTAAACTGATGCCTGAATTCTGGCAGTTCCCGACCGTATCCATGGGTCTGGGTCCAATCGGTGCGATCTATCAGGCTAAATTCCTGAAATATCTGGAACACCGTGGTCTGAAAGACACCTCTGAGCAGACCGTTTACGCCTTCCTGGGCGACGGCGAAATGGATGAACCAGAATCTAAAGGTGCGATCACCATCGCAACCCGTGAGAAGCTGGACAACCTGTGCTTCATCATCAACTGTAACCTGCAGCGTCTGGATGGTCCGGTAACCGGTAACGGCAAGATCATCAACGAACTGGAAGGCATCTTCGCGGGTGCTGGCTGGAACGTAATCAAAGTCATGTGGGGTTCCCGTTGGGACGAACTGCTGCGTAAAGACACCAGCGGTAAACTGATCCAGCTGATGAACGAAACCGTTGACGGTGACTACCAGACCTTCAAATCCAAAGACGGTGCCTACGTGCGTGAGCACTTCTTCGGTAAATATCCTGAAACCGCCGCACTGGTTGCAGACTGGACTGATGAGCAGATCTGGGCGCTGAACCGTGGTGGTCACGATCCGAAGAAAATCTACGCGGCACTGAAAAAAGCGCGTGAGACCAAAGGTAAAGCGACTGTTATCCTGGCCCATACCATCAAAGGTTACGGCATGGGTGATACCGCAGAAGGTAAAAACATCGCTCACCAGGTTAAGAAAATGAACATGGACGGCGTGCGTTATATCCGCGACCGTTTCAACGTTCCAGTGACCGATGAGCAGGTAGAAAACCTGTCTTACATCACCTTCCCGGAAGGTTCTGAAGAGCACAAGTACCTGCACGAACGTCGTCAGGCGCTGAAAGGCTACCTGCCAGCTCGTCAGCCTAACTTCACCGAGAAGCTGGAACTGCCAGCGCTGGAAGACTTCTCACAGCTGCTCGAAGAGCAGAACAAAGAGATCTCTACCACTATCGCTTTCGTTCGTGCCCTGAACGTGATGCTGAAGAACAAGTCGATCAAAGATCGTCTGGTGCCAATCATCGCCGACGAAGCGCGTACTTTCGGTATGGAAGGTCTGTTCCGTCAGATCGGTATCTACAGCCCGAACGGCCAGCAGTACACCCCGCAGGACCGTGAGCAGGTTGCTTACTATAAAGAAGACGAGAAAGGTCAGATCCTGCAGGAAGGTATCAACGAGCTGGGTGCAGGCGCATCCTGGCTGGCTGCTGCGACATCTTACAGCACCAACAACCTGCCGATGATCCCGTTCTACATTTACTACTCCATGTTCGGGTTCCAGCGTATCGGTGACCTGTGCTGGCAGGCAGGCGACCAGCAGGCTCGCGGCTTCCTGATCGGTGGTACTTCTGGTCGTACGACCCTGAACGGTGAAGGTCTGCAGCACGAAGATGGTCACAGCCACATTCAGTCTCTGACTATCCCTAACTGTATCTCTTACGACCCGTCTTACGCGTACGAAGTGGCAGTCATCATGCATGACGGTCTGCAGCGCATGTACGGTGAAGCGCAAGAGAACATTTACTACTACATCACCACCCTGAACGAAAACTACCACATGCCGGCAATGCCAGCAGGTGCCGAGGAAGGTATCCGTAAAGGTATCTACAAACTCGAAACTGTTGAAGGTAGCAAAGGTAAAGTTCAGCTGCTGGGCTCCGGCTCTATCCTGCGTCACGTGCGTGAAGCCGCACAGATCCTGGCGAAGGACTACGGTGTCGGTTCCGACGTGTACAGCGTGACCTCCTTCACTGAACTGGCTCGTGATGGCCAGGATTGTGAGCGCTGGAACATGCTGCACCCAATGGAAACTCCACGCGTTCCGTACATCGCTCAGGTGATGAACGACGCGCCAGCGGTGGCGTCTACTGACTATATGAAACTGTTCGCTGAGCAGGTTCGTACTTACGTTCCAGCTGATGATTATCGCGTACTGGGTACTGACGGCTTCGGTCGTTCAGACAGCCGCGAAAACCTGCGTCACCACTTCGAAGTTGATGCTTCTTACGTGGTTGTAGCAGCACTGGGCGAACTGGCTAAACGTGGCGAAATCGATAAGAAAGTGGTTGCGGAAGCAATTACCAAATTCAACATCGATGCAGATAAAGTTAACCCGCGTCTGGCGTAAGAGGTAAAAGAATAATGGCTATCGAAATCAATGTACCGGACATCGGGGCTGATGAAGTTGAAATCACCGAGATCCTGGTCAAAGTGGGCGACAAAGTTGAAGCTGAACAGTCGCTGATCACCGTAGAAGGCGACAAAGCCTCTATGGAAGTCCCGTCTCCTCAGGCTGGCATCGTTAAAGAGATTAAAGTCTCTGTTGGCGATAAAACCGAGACCGGCAAACTGATCATGATTTTCGATTCCGCCGACGGTGCAGCAGCTGCTGCACCTGCGCAGGAAGAGAAGAAAGAAGCCGCTCCGGCTGCTGCTCCAGCAGCTGCCGCCGCAGCAAAAGAAGTGAACGTGCCTGACATCGGCGGTGACGAAGTTGAAGTCACCGAAATCCTGGTGAAAGTGGGCGACACCGTTGCGGCTGAGCAATCACTGATCACCGTAGAAGGTGACAAAGCCTCTATGGAAGTCCCTGCGCCGTTCGCGGGTACCGTTAAAGAGATCAAGATCAACACCGGTGACAAAGTGTCTACCGGCTCTCTGATCATGGTCTTCGAAGTGGCGGGTGCTGCACCTGCTTCCGCGCCTGCTCAGGCTGCTGCTCCGGCTCCGGCCGCTGCACCGGCTGCTGCTGGCGGCGCAAAAGACGTTAACGTACCGGACATCGGCGGTGACGAAGTTGAAGTGACGGAAGTGATGGTGAAAGTGGGCGACAAAGTTGCCGCTGAACAGTCACTGATCACCGTTGAAGGCGATAAAGCTTCCATGGAAGTTCCTGCGCCGTTCGCGGGTACCGTTAAAGAGATCAAAATCAGCACTGGCGACAAAGTGTCTACCGGCTCTCTGATCATGGTCTTCGAAGTGGAAGGCGCTGCGCCTGCCGCCGCTCCGGCTGCCGCTGCTGCTCCAGCACCGGCTGCTGCACCGGCTCAGGCTGCTAAACCTGCTGCTGCCCCTGCTGCGAAAGCTGAAAAATCTGAATTCGCTGAAAACGACGCGTATGTCCACGCCACCCCGCTGATTCGTCGCCTGGCGCGCGAGTTCGGTGTGAACCTGGCGAAAGTGAAAGGGACTGGCCGTAAGGGTCGTATCCTGCGCGAAGACGTTCAGACCTACGTGAAAGACGCGGTGAAACGTGCCGAAGCTGCACCTGCTGCAGCCGCTGGCGGCGGTATCCCGGGCATGCTGCCATGGCCGAAAGTGGACTTCAGCAAGTTCGGCGAAATCGAAGAAGTGGAACTGGGCCGTATCCAGAAAATCTCTGGTGCTAACCTGAGCCGTAACTGGGTGATGATCCCGCACGTTACGCACTTCGACAAAACCGATATCACCGATCTGGAAGCGTTCCGTAAACAGCAGAACGCCGAAGCTGAGAAGCGTAAACTGGACGTGAAATTCACCCCAGTGGTCTTCATCATGAAAGCCGTTGCCGCTGCACTTGAGCAGATGCCACGCTTCAACAGCTCCCTGTCTGAAGACGGCCAGAAGCTGACGCTGAAGAAATACATCAACATCGGTGTTGCGGTTGATACGCCAAATGGTCTGGTTGTTCCGGTCTTCAAGGACGTGAACAAGAAGAGCATCACTGAGCTGTCCCGTGAACTGACCACCATCTCCAAAAAAGCGCGTGATGGTAAGCTGACTGCCGGCGAAATGCAGGGCGGCTGCTTCACTATCTCCAGCATCGGCGGCCTGGGCACTACCCACTTCGCGCCGATTGTGAACGCGCCGGAAGTGGCTATCCTCGGTGTGTCCAAGTCCGCGATGGAGCCGGTGTGGAATGGTAAAGAGTTTGTGCCGCGTCTTATGATGCCAATCTCTCTGTCCTTCGACCACCGCGTGATCGACGGTGCTGATGGTGCGCGTTTCATCACCATCATCAACAACATGCTGAGCGACATTCGCCGCCTGGTGATGTAATCGAAAAGCCGGCCAGTCGGCCGGCTTTTTTCTGGTAATCTCATGCTGTTTTTGAGGTTACTGGCGTAAGCAAAAATTCATGAGCCGTTTGTTGTTTCAAAATTGTTAACAATTTTGTAAAATGCGGGCGGATAGAACGACCCGGTGGACGACGGGTATAAATTAAGAGGTCATGATGAGCACAGAAATCAAAACTCAGGTCGTAGTACTTGGGGCAGGCCCGGCAGGTTATTCCGCAGCATTCCGCGCCGCGGATTTAGGTCTGGAAACCGTCATCGTAGAACGTTACAGCACCCTCGGTGGTGTTTGTCTGAACGTCGGCTGTATCCCTTCTAAAGCGCTGCTGCACGTCGCGAAAGTGATCGAAGAAGCCAAAGCGCTGGCTGAACACGGTATCGTCTTCGGCGAGCCGAAAACCGATATCGACAAAATTCGTACCTGGAAAGAGAAAGTTATCACTCAGCTGACCGGCGGTCTGGCGGGTATGGCCAAAGGCCGTAAAGTGAAAGTGGTAAACGGTCTGGGTAAATTCACCGGTGCGAACACCCTGGAAGTGGAAGGCGAAAACGGCAAAACCGTGATCAACTTCGACAACGCGATCATCGCGGCAGGTTCTCGCCCAATCGAACTGCCATTCATTCCACATGAAGATCCGCGCGTGTGGGATTCCACCGATGCACTGGAGCTGAAAACTGTTCCTAAGCGCCTGCTGGTTATGGGTGGCGGTATCATCGGTCTGGAAATGGGTACCGTGTACCATGCGCTGGGTTCAGACATTGACGTGGTTGAAATGTTCGACCAGGTTATCCCGGCTGCAGACAAAGACATCGTTAAAGTCTTCACCAAACGTATCAGCAAGAAATTCAACCTGATGCTGGAAACCAAAGTAACTGCCGTTGAAGCCAAAGAAGACGGTATTTACGTTTCCATGGAAGGCAAAAAAGCCCCATCCGAACCACAGCGTTACGACGCCGTGCTGGTGGCTATCGGCCGTGTGCCGAACGGTAAAAACCTCGACGCGGGCAAAGCTGGCGTGGAAGTGGACGACCGTGGCTTTATCCGCGTTGACAAACAGCTGCGCACTAACGTGCCGCACATCTTTGCTATCGGCGATATCGTCGGTCAGCCAATGCTGGCGCACAAAGGTGTTCACGAAGGTCACGTTGCCGCTGAAGTTATCGCCGGCATGAAACACTACTTCGATCCGAAAGTGATCCCATCTATCGCGTACACCGAGCCAGAAGTGGCATGGGTGGGTCTGACTGAGAAAGAAGCGAAAGAGAAAGGCATCAGCTACGAAACCGCCACCTTCCCGTGGGCTGCTTCTGGCCGTGCTATCGCTTCCGACTGCGCAGACGGTATGACCAAACTGATCTTCGACAAAGAGACTCACCGCGTGATCGGTGGTGCGATTGTCGGGACCAACGGCGGCGAGCTGCTGGGTGAAATCGGTCTGGCGATCGAAATGGGTTGCGACGCGGAAGACATCGCGCTGACCATCCACGCTCACCCGACTCTGCACGAGTCCGTGGGCCTGGCGGCAGAAGTGTTTGAAGGTAGCATCACCGACCTGCCAAACGCGAAAGCGAAGAAGAAATAAGTTTCTTCAGATGAAAAAAGCGGCCTCAGGCCGCTTTTTTTATGCGCTGCGTTCAGGGAGCCACTGGCTGCCAGGTTTTATCCGGGCTATACGCGGTCATCGGCCGGACTTTCTGCTCAGAATCGCGGCCGAGATCGGACTGGTAAACCTTGTCGCTCTGGTTTATCACGAAGCTCATCACGCCGGTTTGACCATAGCTGACCGGCCAGGCCACCATCGCGAAACCGTTATTATCCGGCAGGATGCGGAAGCGATAGCCGTGGTATCCCGCCCCAGGCTCTTTCGGACTGAACGCCGGACCAAGTGGGCTTGGCGTTTCGCCTGGCGAGACGGGCCAGTACAAACCATCCTTTTTCCCGTCCGCGCTGACAATTTTCTGCGCGTATTTCTGGTTCAGCGCAAAATAGTTCTGCTGGGCATCCACATAGGCATGTAAGGCTTCAATGGCGGCAAGCTCGTTACGCCCAATCTCGCGGGTCAGGATCTCCTCGGCCCCTTCTTTCATGTCAAATTGCCAGCCGGAAGCGGTTTTAACCACCGGGATGGGAAGCTGCCAGCCGCTGTCTCCGACAGCAAGATGTGCTGTGTTACCCTCGACAACCGTGTTGTGCCGGACTTTCCAGTCGCGCAGGAAGTGGGCAACGGCATCAGGATCTACCCCTTCAGGCGGCAGAAAGTCGCGCCAGTTTTCACCGAGCAGATTGCTCATCGCACTTTCGTTTTGCTCGCTGATGGCGCTGGCCAGCGCATCTGTTGCCTGTTCTGGCGTGCTGAAAGATTGCTGCGCCATCGCGGACGCCGACATCATGAACACCACCATTCCACAGAGAAGTTTATTTTTCATGTTTGCTCCCTTAACGATGACGGAATTCACGGTGTTCAACACGTCCGGCGGATGCCTGACGCGGCGGCTGATGACGGGCAGCCAGTTGTCTGCTTTGCGAACCACGCTGCTGCTGGGCTTGCCAGTTGGCGGAGCGACTGTCGTTACCGCTCAGCGCATTCGCCCGGGGCTGACTGGTTCGCTGCTGTAGCGCGTGTTGCTGCGCAGGTTGTGAGATTCGTTTCTCCTGTCGCTGCGTTGCGGTCTGGCGGTTTTCGCGCTGCTGTGTGGTTGTCCGCTTCGCCGTCTGAGGTTTGGTGTCATAGCCACGGTAGTTACTGCGCTGAGAAATCTGCTTCAGCTGTTCACTTGAGGCCTGCCGCTGTGCATCTTTAATCCCCGGGTGCGCTGTCTGTGGGAAGGTTTTGCCTGTCGATTTCTCCATCTGGCTGAGGGCGGCCTGACGCTGGCTATCGCGGCTAACCGGTTTTTGCTGTGTTGCGCTGAGCCCCGTAGCCGTGTTGGTGGAGTGGAAGCGCGTGTTGAGCTGGTTTGTCGGGTAGGGCACACCTTCCCGATAGGCCGGGTTGTGCTGCCAGGTGCGGCTGGCGTCCGTCAGACGCTGACCACTGATTTTATTAAAGTTCTGAACGTTAATATTGATGTTGTTATCACCGTTGCGATTATAGCCGCCGTGATCCCAGTCATCGTCATGATGGTGATGATCCCAGTCATCATCGTCATCCCAGTCGATATTGCTGAAAATGGCGTAGGTTGTCGCCACGCCCAGGCTAAAGCCTAAGCCTTTCACCAGGCTGTCGGTAAATTGCTCGCCAGGCGAGGGCGGGAGATAGGTTGGCGGATACGCGGTGTTTGGCCAGGTACCGTAAACCGTATTGGGGTTATAGGTAGGGACATAAACAACCTGCGGATCGGCAGATTCAATTTTGATTACCGTTGGGGCGGGCGCGGAAGTCGTGGCTGTCGTTGTCTCAGTGGTGCTGGTTTTCGCTGCCGCCGGTTTTGTCACGGTGGTGACCGTCTGCTGAGGCGTGGATTGTAAAGCGCCGGTCTTCTGCGCCAGCGCGCGCAGGCGCTGAACGGAATCCATCACGTCCTTCGGCTGCGCGAGAAACGCATCGCCGAGGTTTTGTACCCACGGCGGATTTCCGCCCATCAGCGACATTAACTGAGGAAATGCCACCAGCGATTTCACGCTGGGATCCCACGGCTGGCTCGCCACCGCCTGAATCGCGACATCGCCCTGCATGTTGGGGTTATCTTTTGACCACTGCGCGGCCTGGATAACGTTGGCCGGATAGGTCGATGCCATTAAAATTTGAGACAGCAGCGCGTCCGGGTAGAGCGCAATCGGGGCGACCCACTGATCGATTTGCGCGGCCGTGTAAGCTGGTGCGACAACGGGGGCGGGTTGGGCCGCAGGTGTTGCCACCTGTTGTTGGGCGACAGGCGCGGGAGCGACAGGCTCTGATGCACGGCTTTTGACAAACATCACGCCAGAGGCGGCAAACAGCCCGGTACTGCACAGAAGGACGAGCAGATGTGGCTTAAAGGGCAACTTCATATAGTGACTCCAACGAGACAAGCGCTGTGCCGTGAGGCGTTACGGTTGGCGTGAGTATTATTCACCCGTCTTTTACGGTTTTGACTTTTCTTGGGAAGCGTCGATTTTGTCCGGACAAAGAGTGTGAATATTTATTACACAATTATATCGGATGGTTGAAAAACCGCCGGGGTTTCAGAAGGCCGCTCTTGCGAGCGGCCAGCAGCTAGTTGCCGAGGTTGACGACGAACAGCACCGTGATGTCGGATATGTTCCAGCCACCGTGTAGTGCGGTAAGCAGTAAACCGATCGCAACGATCAGCGCAGTGATTCGCATCTCCATTGCATGCGTTCCTGTACAGGCTACGCGGGTTCATTCTTCACCGGGAAAGGCAGAACCAGGCAAGTTGGGATTGCCGCGTAGGTTACGGAACTGCTCCCGGGCCCGGTGACTGGTTGCTACGCCAGCGAAGCAGGCCGGGGAGAAGAGTAATCGACTCAGCGGTCTTTCAGAAGACGAAAAATGAAGTTGAACGGATTTTTATTCGAAGCAGGAAGGCGCTACGCAAAATCGACATAATGGCTTGCAAGCCAGCGTGGCGTGATGCAAAATTCATCGCGTTGGGATTGCCGCAAATCTGCCAACCCGGTGTGCTACCACCGCAAGGCAACAAATTAACCGCTGTGAGGCGGTTTTTTTGTACCCCGAATTCGTCTCGTTTCCCCGCTACACCATGCTTAACGATTCAGCAAATATTTTAATGTTGCTTTTTTGTAAACAGATTAACACTGTGCAGAAATCCTGCTATGCTGCCCGACGCGGTATCGGGCATTTACCCTACAAACTGCTGTCTCACAGGAGCGTGAAGAGAACGCCCGCCGCATATGACAATGAGAGCGAGGAGAACCGTCGTGCTAGAAGAATACCGTAAGCACGTAGCAGAACGTGCCGCCGAGGGAATTGTACCCAAACCGTTAGATGCAACCCAAATGGCCGCGCTCGTCGAGCTGCTGAAGAACCCGCCTAAGGGCGAAGAAGAATTCCTGTTAGATCTGCTGATCAACCGCGTACCGCCTGGCGTAGATGAAGCTGCCTACGTAAAAGCCGGATTCCTTGCTGCTATCGCCAAAGGCGAAGCCACCTCCCCACTGGTTACTCCTGAAAAAGCCATTGAACTGCTCGGCACTATGCAGGGTGGTTACAACATTCATCCGCTGATTGACGCGCTGGATAACGACACGCTGGCACCGATTGCCGCGAAAGCGCTCTCTTCAACGCTGCTGATGTTCGATAACTTCTACGATGTCGAAGAAAAAGCCAAAGCGGGCAATGTCTATGCGAAGCAGGTGATGCAGTCCTGGGCGGACGCCGAATGGTTCCTCAACCGTCCGGCCCTGGCTGAAAAAATTACCGTGACTGTCTTCAAAGTGACCGGTGAAACCAACACCGATGACCTCTCTCCGGCGCCGGATGCGTGGTCTCGTCCTGATATCCCTCTGCACGCCCTGGCGATGCTGAAGAACGCCCGTGAAGGCATTGAGCCGGATCAGCCGGGTAGCGTCGGCCCGATCAAACAGATCGAAGCGCTTCAGGAGAAAGGTTTCCCGCTGGCCTATGTGGGTGATGTTGTGGGTACCGGTTCTTCCCGTAAGTCCGCGACCAACTCCGTGCTGTGGTTCATGGGTGACGACATTCCGCACGTGCCTAACAAGCGCGGCGGCGGCCTGTGCCTCGGCGGCAAAATTGCCCCTATCTTCTTTAACACCATGGAAGATGCAGGTGCGCTGCCAATTGAAGTGGATGTCAGTAACCTGAACATGGGCGACGTGATTGACGTCTATCCGTATAAAGGCGAAGTGCGTAACCACGACACTAACGAACTGCTGGCAAGCTTCGAGCTAAAAACCGACGTGCTGATCGACGAAGTGCGTGCCGGTGGCCGTATCCCGCTGATCATCGGTCGTGGCCTGACCACCAAAGCGCGTGAAGCGCTGGGCCTGCCGCACTCAGACGTGTTCCGTCACGCGAAAGATGTTGCGGAAAGCAACCGTGGTTATTCGCTGGCGCAGAAAATGGTGGGTCGCGCATGCGGCGTTGCGGGTATTCGCCCTGGCGCATACTGCGAGCCGAAGATGACTTCCGTGGGGTCTCAGGACACCACCGGCCCAATGACCCGTGACGAACTGAAAGACCTGGCGTGCCTGGGCTTCTCTTCTGATCTGGTGATGCAGTCCTTCTGTCACACAGCGGCGTATCCGAAGCCGGTTGACGTGACCACGCACCACACGCTGCCAGACTTCATCATGAACCGTGGCGGTGTCTCCCTGCGTCCAGGTGACGGTGTTATCCACTCCTGGCTGAACCGCATGCTGCTGCCGGATACCGTGGGTACCGGTGGTGACTCCCACACCCGTTTCCCTATCGGTATCTCCTTCCCGGCGGGCTCCGGTCTGGTGGCATTTGCGGCTGCGACCGGCGTGATGCCGCTGGATATGCCGGAATCAGTGCTGGTGCGCTTCAAAGGTAAAATGCAGCCGGGTATCACCCTGCGCGACCTGGTTCACGCGATCCCGCTGTATGCGATTAAACAGGGCCTGCTGACCGTTGAGAAGAAAGGGAAGAAAAACATCTTCTCTGGCCGCATTCTGGAAATCGAAGGTCTGCCGGATCTGAAAGTGGAGCAGGCGTTCGAGCTGACCGATGCCTCCGCTGAGCGTTCTGCGGCGGGCTGTACCATCAAGCTGAACAAAGAGCCGATTATTGAGTACCTGACCTCCAACATCGTGCTGCTGAAGTGGATGATTGCAGAAGGCTACGGCGACCGTCGTACGCTGGAGCGTCGTATCCAGGGCATGGAGAAATGGCTGGCTGATCCGCAGCTGCTGGAAGCGGACGCTGACGCAGAGTATGCGGCAGTGATCGACATCGATCTGGCGGATATCAAAGAGCCAATCCTGTGTGCGCCGAACGATCCTGACGATGCGCGTCTGCTCTCTGATGTACAGGGCGATAAGATCGACGAAGTGTTCATCGGCTCCTGCATGACCAACATCGGTCACTTCCGTGCTGCCGGTAAGCTGCTGGATACCCATAAAGGCCAGCTGCCGACCCGCCTATGGGTGGCACCGCCAACCCGTATGGATGCCGCACAGCTGACGGAAGAAGGTTACTACAGCGTGTTTGGTAAGAGTGGTGCGCGTATCGAAATCCCAGGTTGTTCCCTGTGTATGGGTAACCAGGCGCGCGTGGCGGACGGTGCGACGGTGGTCTCCACCTCTACCCGTAACTTCCCGAACCGTTTAGGTACCGGTGCGAACGTTTACCTGGCTTCTGCGGAACTGGCTGCGGTTGCGGCGCTGATTGGCAAGCTGCCAACGCCGGAAGAGTACCAGACCTTTGTGGCTCAGGTAGATAAGACGGCGGTGGACACCTATCGCTATCTGAACTTCGACCAGCTCTCTCAGTACACCGAGAAGGCTGACGGGGTTATCTTCCAGACCGCGGTATAAACGGCAAAACCGTCTCTGTTGAGACGGTTTTTAGTGTTTGCACCCTCTCCCGTGGGAGAGGGGCAGGGTGAGGGCATCAGGCCGCAGGGTCTTGCTCTCACTTTTTATTTTCATTCCTCCCGCCTCTCCCGCTTTTTTTCTTCCTCTCTGCTGCGATAATTACCCTAATGGCTTTGCAGAGGAAAATACTATGGATTACGAATTTCTGCGCGACATCACCGGAGTGGTGAAAGTGCGTATGTCGATGGGGCACGAAGCCGTTGGCCACTGGTTTAACGAAGAGGTGAAAGAGGATCTCGCGCTGCTGGATGAAGTTGAACAGGCGGCGAAGACGGTAAAAGGCAGTGAACGCTCCTGGCAACGTGCCGGACATGAATACACGCTGTGGATGGATGGCGAAGAGGTGATGGTGCGCGCCAACCAGCTGGAGTTTTCGGGTGATGAGATGGAAGAGGGGATGAGCTACTACGATGAAGAGAGCCTGTCGCTGTGCGGCGTCGAGGACTTTTTGCAGGTGGTAGCTGCGTACCGGGCGTTTATGAAACAGAAGTAACGGAAATTCCCTCCGGAGAGTACCGGAGGGAATCTGCGGGTTTTACGCTACAGTAAAAATCTCACAAAATTAGCGGTAGGGTTGGTCGCTGCAACGGGCGTTGCCCTCCCGGCGCTGAACGACCACGCCTGGCATTGAGACGCGACTGGCATACCGTCGTTACGTACAAGGAATTTCACCCCACCCGGGTTTTGCGGCGGATCGCTGACCGGCATTCCGCAGGCGATCAGAAAATCAATGTCGCTGTTTTTGCTCTGCAGCTCCGCTATCCGTTGCTCCCAGCCCGCCGGGCGAACATTCCCCTGCGTGAAGTAATCCAGACAGATATCAATGCTGAACGGCTTATCGCCCGCATAAGTATTGGTGAAGTAATCGGTGACAACGATCCCATGCAATGATTCTGCCGACAC
The DNA here is from genome assembly GCF_049237505.1 of Enterobacter cloacae complex sp. SHL012. Lineage (NCBI taxonomy): Bacteria > Pseudomonadati > Pseudomonadota > Gammaproteobacteria > Enterobacterales > Enterobacteriaceae > Enterobacter > Enterobacter cloacae complex sp. SHL012. Next base: position 94,770 of record NZ_JBMKIZ010000004.1, on the reverse strand, counting down.
TTCGCTGCTGTCTCCGATATGAATGATCTGACCATCCGGCAATTGGGCAGAAATATGCCCCGGGATCGCGTGGCCGTCCGTCTGAGGAAAGAAATCGATCGTGGAAACGTAGCGTTTCGGCCACATCGTCAGGGATTTATCGCTACGGGTATTTTGCCCGCACAGCAGCCAGTTCACGGCGTGAAAAACGGCGTCGTGGCAGGGCGTATTCTCACTCTCGTCATCGTCTCGATACAGGATGGCACAGGTTCCCGCCAGAAAGGTGATGGCAGAGGAGGGATCCCCGGAACGGGCAGGGAAGGCATCAATCAGTCTGTTAACGTAGTCGCTGACATTGCTCATGTAGAAATCACCGAGCTTCATGATGTCATCTTCACTGTGCACATTACTCCAGCGTGTATTCCAGAAGAATTCTGGAAGCGTGACAAAGGTATGGTCCCAGCTACCGGAGTCGGTTTCCAGTACCGTTTTGAGCTGAGCACTGACCTGACTCAGGCGGAATTCCATCCGCTCTTTGGCGTGTGCCAGCAGATCTTCATCCGCCCCTCGCAGGTCGTCTGCCTCATGCGTAAAGGAGTCAGCACACCAGGAAAGAATTCGAATTGTCATGTTACACCTCGTGATTGATCAGGATAAAAACAGGTTTTTTTCAGCGTTCCGACGTGCAGTCAGGCCCGCCAGAACCTGGCCACCGGCATGGTTCCATTTCGGAAATTCTTCAGCTGCGCCGTTGAAGTCTCCGCTGTTCACTTTGCGTAACAGGGTTGAACTCTTCAGATTGGCTGGCCCCAGATTAAAGGCGAAGCTCACCAGGGCATCGAACTGGTTCTGGGTGACTTCCACCGTCAGCATGTTGTTGACGTCATGCTCAAAACGCTGCAAGTCCTCACGTAGGATCTGCTCCGCGTCTTCAGCGGTGATGGTTCGCGTGCCGCCTGGTGGGATCGGGTTTTCGACATGGCCATAACCGATGGTTGGAATGCCGACGGCATCTTTGTAGGTGGTTAAACGCAGGCCTTCATACTGTTTGATAAGGGCAATGCCGCCATTGCCCGTTGTTTTCAAAGCATCACTCATGGTTTTTCTCCTTTACGGGGACGGGAGTCATACGGTGGATGAATTCATCAAGCAGGCGCAGCACCGCTTCTGGCGGCTCCTGAGCGACAAAATCAATTTCAATATCAATGTTTTGGGTGTCCGTTTTACCTTCATGGGGCTGGGGCGCCATGGTGACGAGGAAGTGGCCACGCTCTCCCTGTCCCGTTAGCGTGCTTATGGATTCGGTTGCATCACCGCGAACGGTCAGGCGCATCTTCATTCTCTCCATCGAGAGATTGCGCGGTGGTGCAAGCGTTACCAGCGGCACGTTCAAACGATGCTCATCATCCAGCTGAAGCTCGGCGTAGTCGGGTTTGTAGCTACCGTCCGGAGCCTGCTCAAACAACTGGGAGAGCACGGCGATGTACTGATGGGTCATATACTGGTTGGCACTGAAAGCCGCGTGCTGGAGCCCTTGTACCAGGGTATCTAAGCCCATAGCGTGGTTGCCCTTGTTGCCGGCAGGAGGCGGCGGCGTACCGTTATCGCCTCCACCGGCACCGCCGTTATTTCCCCCGTCATTGCCTCCGGTGTTGCCACTTTCCCCTGTGGGAGCATGGGACGGCGTTATGTCCGGTGGATCTTCTGATGACAGCGTTGTCGGTTTATCCGCCGGGGTTTCGGGACTGGTTTCAGGCGTTACAGCGTCGGGCGATTTACGGCTGAACCAGAATCGACGTGAATCAGGCATGCTTTTTCTCCTTCAGGCAGGTGTCCGTTAGCCGGGCACCTGCCAGGGGTATTAAATGCGTTTGAATGTGTGGTGTGGGTTAACCGTTACCCCCTTGAGGCGGCGCGACCGGGGCAGGGGCCGGTGCTGGGGTAATCAGACCTGAACTGTTGGTGGCAGGCAGTGTGGCAGGCTGATCTTCTGCGCGTTGTGCCGGTTTGGTGGCAGCATTTGTCAGATAATCGACCACGCGGCTGAGCGCCTCCGGCATCGGCTGACGTTTTACAGAGGTGTGGATGGAGTATTTGGCTCGGGTATCGGTCGAGCGGGTCTGTTCTGACTTATGGCTAACACTCCCCTTCACGCTGACGGAGAATGGACCCCAGCCGATTTTGCCCTCCAGGGAGCCTTCCTGGCTGCTGCTTTCGTTGCTGGCTGCGCTCTGATGGATCTCAAGCTCGAAGTCGATAGTCCCTTCTTCGATACAGATGATGGGATGCACGACTGCCGCGAGCAGAGGAATACGCATGACTTTGGTCTGCGTACCGGTCGTCACGCCTTTCTCATCGACGAGCGTTTCCTCATAATCAAACTGTACCGAAACGGCCTTGCCGTCCTTAATACAGACACTTAATAAGAAATCGGTATAACTTTTTGCTGCCTGGGTTTGGGCTTTAATCATTGCCTGTAGTGGCGCAGAAATCATACTGTCTAGCGGCAATGAACTAATAACTGAACCTATAAATCCGGCATCAACATTTGCATCTGGCATAATTCATTCCTCGATATTTTGGTGGTTGCAGAATATGTCTGCCCCTTAATCATGGATATCGATGAATAAAGCATCTATGAGCGTAAAGTTATGTTTTCAGAAATCATTCCGTCTGTATGGAATGGCCTGTATCGAAAGTTACATGGCGAAATGTGACGGGCTGTGCTTAATAAATTAAACCGGCATTACTCCTGCAATTGAAAATTTCATCTGGTGTTATTGCTTTTCATCGCACAGCAGCTCTCGCGTTGAGGTCTGTATGAGGTTTTTAAGTGCCGCTAACAAGATAACGATTATTTAAGTGGGACGACAATGAATATACTTATTTATGATGAATTGCCGCTGTTCGTTCATGGCATCCGATGCCGTTGGGCTGAACTTGCGCCCGCACTACATATCACAGCAGCACATAGCGAAGATGAGGTCTGGAAAGGTTTAATAAAAAACCGGGCTGATATTATTATTCTGGATGCTGATTACGAGATTGAGAAAAAAATAGCATTATTAACGCAGTTAACATCACAGGCGGATCATGTTTTCGTGTTGATGAACTTTTCACGGCTGGATAATGTAAACCCGATTTATTTTTTGGAGAATGGCGCTGCCGGGATTTTGACAAAGAAAATGGAGTCGGAAGAGTTATTGCAGGCGATCGAATGGGTGCGGCAAGGGAGAATATATTTACCGGATAGTTGCCTGCGTGAGCATAAATTAATACGAATGCATAATTCCCCGCCCCCTTTGCGCACACTCTCACCCCGGCAGCGCGAGATCCTGCATCTTGTTGTCCAGGGACACAGTAATAAACAAATTTGTCGTGTGCTGGGGATTGCGGAAGGAACGGTTAAGAATCATCTCCATGCCTTGTTTCGTCAACTGGGTGTCAGAAATCGTACGGAAGCGGCGATGATACTGGCACAAACGCCGGTTTAAGAAACAAACAAAATAATAAAGAAGGAAAAATCATCGCTTTTCCTTCTTTATCCGTTTGCATGCGTGTTACACGGCAGGAATATTGCGGCCGTAGTAGATTTCGCGCATCTCTTTCCAGAGCAGGTCGGTAATGGCCTTGCGCTCGTCTTCGCTCAAATCTTCTGGTCGGGTGTGGAACATGTAGTGCTTAAGGTCAAACTCCTTAAGTAACATCTTGGTATGGAAGATGTTTTCCTGATACACGTTCACATCCATCATGTCATACAGCGACTTCATGTCGTCAGACATAAAGTTCTGGATGGAGTTGATCTCATGGTCGATGAAGTGCTTCATCCCGTTGATATCGCGGGTAAAGCCGCGCACGCGATAATCAATGGTCACGATGTCCGATTCCAGCTGGTGGATTAAATAGTTCAGCGCGTTCAGCGGGGAAATCACGCCACAGGTCGACACTTCTATGTCAGCCCGGAAAGTACACAGCCCACCTTCCGGGTGGCTCTCCGGATAGGTGTGCACGCAGATATGGCTTTTATCGAGGTGCGCGACGACCACTTCCGGCAGCGGGCCCGGATGCTCCGTTTTGTCGATAAGCTTCGGGTCGACCGGCTCTTCGCTGACCAGAATGGTCACGCTGGCACCCTGGGGTTCGTAATCCTGACGCGCAATGTTCAGGATGTTGGCGCCAATGATTGAACAGGTTTCTGTCAGGATCTCGGTCAGACGGTTGGCGTTGTAGAGTTCGTCGATATAGGCGATGTAACCATCGCGTTCTTCCGCTGTTTTGGCATAGCAGATATCGTAAATACAAAAACTCAGGCTTTTGGTCAGGTTGTTAAAGCCATGCAGTTTAAGCTTTTTCAATTAGCTCACCCCCTTAGTGGATAATGCGTCTTGCAGGTACTGCGGCAGCGCAAACGCGGCGGTATGAATTGCCGGGTTGTAGTAGCGGCATGTGAGCCCAGCCTGATGGAAGCGGGCCTGAATAATTTCAGTCGAGAGGTGGCGCAGCACGTCGTTATCCGTCGCCCAGGCAAAGGTCATGATCCCGCCGTAATAGGTAGGAATGGCCGCCTGATAGAAGCTGACGTCAGAAAAATAGGTGCTGAGCTTGCGATGGCTGTCGAGCGCTTCTTCCTGCTGCAGGAAGCAGACGCCGTTTTGTGCGACAAAGATCCCGCCAGGGTTCAGGCAGCGCTTACAGCCTTCGTAGAACGAGGAGGTAAACAGCGATGCACCCGGGCCGATAGGGTCGGTGCAGTCGGAGATAATGACGTCAAAGGTCTGCGAGGTCTGGTTAACGAAGTTAACGCCGTCGTCAATCACCAGGTTAAACCGCGGATCGTCATAGCTACCGGCATTGTGGTTGGGCAGGTACTGACGGCAGAAAGAGACCACACCCGCGTCGATCTCGACCATCGTAATGGTTTCAATCGATTGATGACGGGACACTTCACGCAGCATTGCGCCGTCTCCACCGCCGATAATCAGAACGTGTTTCGCGTGCCCGTGCGCCAGCAGCGGAACGTGGGTCATCATCTCGTGATAGATAAACTCGTCACGCTCGGTCGTTTGTACTACGCCATCCAGTGCCATGACGCGGCCAAAAGCGGCATTCTCAAAGATGATGAGATCCTGGTGATCGGTTTTCTCATGATAGAGCACGTTATCAACGGCAAAATACTGACCAAACTGGTCATGCAGTGTTTCATGCCACAACGTGTGGTCGGCCATACGCGGACTCCTCCTTTGTTAACATCCGTAACACTCATAAAAAATGAGCGAAACATGATAGCTAACTATAACCATGGTTGCACGGTTATAGGGTGAACAGGGGGCGTCGGGAAGATTATTTCACGTAGGCGAGCAGGCTGAGTGAATCGCGAGCCAGCGCTTTGCATTTTTTAGCCGTGGGAATGCCAATACCGCTCAAGTCACGGTAACTGTCTTCACCGAGCGCCTTCATGTCAAAGCTGTCGTAGTTGCTGAGATCCCATTGGTTCTGCTGGGCGAAAAAGACCAGCGCACGGCGAATTTGCCCGTTGGGTAAATTCTGGTAGCCACAATCATTTTTCAGGAATACAAAAACCGCCGTCAGGTCGGCCATATCTTCCGCTTCATTTTCACTGAGCGCATAGCTGTTCGCACACATTGCCATCAGGCTACCGAACAAAATTGTCCTGAAAAACGTCTTCATTGCTTCTACCACTTCTTCACGGAAAATTAACGTTAGCATACTTGATGCCAGTGCGACGATCTTTATTATTGCCGCCCGACTTGACCTTCCGGTAAGGGGAGGGTTTATGCTCAAAAGATCGCCTGCTGGAAATAAGGAAATGAACATGCAACGTCGTGATTTTTTAAAATATTCCGTTGCGCTGGGGGCTGCCAGCGCACTACCACTCTGGAGCCGCGCCGTTTTCGCGGCTGAAAGACCTGCCTTACCCATCCCTGATTTACTGACCGCTGACGCCCGTAGCCGTATCCAGCTCGTTGTTCAGTCCGGTCAAACATCCTTTGGCGGGCACAACGCCACGACGTGGGGCTATAACGGCAATTTGCTCGGTCCGGCGCTTCAGCTACGTAAAGGGAAAGCGGTGACGGTGGATATCCACAACACGCTCGCAGAAGAGACGACGCTCCACTGGCACGGGCTGGAAGTGCCGGGTGAAGTCGACGGTGGACCACAGGGCATTATCAAGGCCGGTGGTAAACGTAGCGTGACTTTTACGCCCGAGCAGCGTGCGGCGACCTGCTGGTTCCATCCGCATCAGCATGGCAAAACCGGCCATCAGGTGGCGATGGGGCTGGCCGGGCTGGTGCTGATTGAAGACGATGAAAGCCGCCTGCTGCGTCTGCCGAAACAGTGGGGCATCGATGATGTGCCGGTGATTGTGCAGGACAAAAAATTCACCGCAGACGGGCAGATTGACTACCAGCTGGACGTCATGAGCGCGGCGGTCGGCTGGTTCGGGGATACGCTGCTGACCAACGGTGCGATTTACCCTCAGCACGCTGCGCCAAAAGGCTGGCTGCGTTTACGTCTGCTTAACGGCTGTAATGCGCGTTCCCTTAATTTTGCGACCAGTGATAAACGCCCTTTGTACGTGGTCGCCAGCGACGGGGGGCTTCTGCCCGAGCCAGTTAAAGTGGATGCGCTGCCGATGCTCATGGGGGAGCGCTTTGAGGTGCTGGTGGATATCAGCGACGGCAAGGCGTTTGACCTGGTGACCCTCCCGGTCAGCCAGATGGGGATGGCGGTTGCGCCATTTGATAAGCCGCATCCAGTGTTACGCATTCAGCCGTTACTGGTTACCGCGTCGGGCACGCTGCCGGATACGTTAACCACGCTGCCTGCACTCCCGTCGCTTGACGGGCTCACGCAACGCAAGCTTCAGCTCTCCATGGACCCGATGCTCGACATGATGGGCATGCAGGCGCTGATGAAGAAGTATGGCAATCAGGCAATGGCGGGAATGCATCACGGTCAGATGATGGGCCATATGAATAGGGACCACGGCAAAATGGGCGGCATGGATCATGGCGGCCATGGCTTTGATTTCCACAACGCCAATAAGATCAACGGTAAATCGTTTGATATGAACACGCCGATGTTTGCCGCTACAAAAGGGCAGTTTGAGCGCTGGGTGATTTCAGGCGAAGGCGACATGATGCTGCACCCGTTCCACATCCACGGCACGCAGTTCCGCATTCTTTCTGAGAACGGCAACGCGCCGGATGCGCATCGCGCAGGCTGGAAGGACACCGTGAGAGTGGAGGGCGGCGTGAGCGAGGTGCTGGTGAAGTTTGACCACGACGCGCCGAAGGAGTTTGCCTACATGGCGCATTGCCATCTGCTGGAGCATGAAGATACGGGGATGATGCTCGGTTTTACCGTATAAAAAAAGCCGGGTGGCGGCTTCGCCTTACCCGGCCTACTTTTCGCTGGTGCGGCCTGATGCCCTCACCCTGACCCTCTCCCACGGGGAGAGGGAACAGACACTAAAAACGGAAACTTTCGTTGCCGTTTTGCTTTTACCTTGCGTCGTCAGGCAGCGCATACGCGACGATATAGTCGCCCATCTTCGTGCCAAACGAACCGTGACCACCCGCAGAGATGACAACGTACTGCTTGCCATTCACTTCATAGGTCATCGGCGTTGCCTGTCCACCCGCAGGCAGACGGCCTTGCCACAGTTTCTCACCGTTGGTCATGTTGTACGCGCGCAGGTAGTTATCTGCGGTTGCCGCGATGAACAGTACGTTACCGGCGGTAGAGATTGGGCCACCCAGCATTGGCATACCCATATTGAACGGCACCGGAACCGGCATTGGGAACGGCATGCTGTCCTGTGGCGTACCAATACGTTTTTTCCACACAATCTGGTTGGTTTTCAGATCCAGACCGGAGATGTAACCCCAGGCAGGCTGTTTACACGGCAGACCAAACGGTGACAGGAACGGGTTCAGGGTCACGCCATACGGTACGCCGTACTGCGGCTGGATACCGGCTTCGGTACCGCTGCCTTTCGCATCTTTCGGCTGCTCCATTGGGTTGCCCGGACCGCGTGGGATCAGGCGGGAAACGAACGGCAGCGCCATTGGGTTGGCGATAGCAACCTGACGGTTCGGGTCGACGGAAATACCGCCCCATTCGAACATCCCCAGGTTACCCGGGAAGACCAGCGTGCCCTGCTCAGAAGGTGGTGTGAAGATGCCTTCATAGCGCAGCTGATGGAACATCACGCGGCATACCAGCTGGTCAAACATGGTGGCACCCCACATGTCTGCCCCGCTCAGGTCTTTCTTCGGACGGAAGCTCAGGTCAGAGAACGGCTGCGTTTTAGAGACGTAGTCGCCTTTCGCCGCGCCCTGCGGAACCGGTTTTTCCGGCGCAGGCACAACCAGCTTGCCGTTGCTGCGATCCAGCACGAAGATGTTGCCGGTTTTCGCCGGGGCGTAAATCACCGGCACGGTTTTGCCGTTAACGGTAATGTCGGCCAGCGTCGGCTGGGACGGCATATCCATATCCCACAGATCGTGGTGAACGGTCTGGTAGCTCCATGCCAGCTTACCGGTGGTCGCGTTCAGCGCCACGATGGCGCTCGCATAGCGCTCCTGCTCCGGCGTACGGTTACCGCCCCAGATATCTGGCGTGGTCACCCCCATCGGCAGGTACACCAGGTCCAGCTTCGCGTCATACGCGGCAGGCGCCCAGGAGTTTGGCGAGTTGAAGGTAAACGTGTGTTCGTCTGACGGGATCGCGTTAGGATCTTTCGCGCCCGGGTCGAAGGCCCACAGCAGTTTACCGGTATTCACGTCGAAGCCGCGAATCACGCCCGAGGTTTCACGCGTGGAGAAGTTATCCGTCACCGAACCGGCAATCACGATGGTTTTATCGGTGATGATTGGCGGAGAAGTCGGTTCATACAGACCCGGCGTGGTGTCCGGCATGTTGGTCTGCAGATTCAGGATACCTTTGTTGGCGAAGGTTTCGCACAGCTTGCCGGTTTCTGCGTTGATGGCAAACAGACGGCCATCGTTCACAGGCAGCATAATGCGGCGAGGACAGTCGGCAACCACTTCCGGGCTCGCATTATCCGCACGCGCTTCGTGGTAAGAGACGCCACGGCAGGTCACGTGCTGGAATGACGGGTTAGAATTCAGCTGTGGATCGAAGTGCCATTTCTCTTTACCTGTGGCCGCGTCGAGCGCAAACAGACGCTGGTGCGCCGTACACAGATAAAGCATGTTGCCGACTTTAATTGGCGTCACTTCGTTGGTCAGTTCGCCCGGATCGTTCGGCATCTTCAGGTCGCCGGTACGGAATACCCAGGCTTCTTTCAGGTTTTTAACGTTGTCCGCGTTGATCTGCTTAAGCGGGGAGTAACGCTGACCTTCCTGGTTACGGCCATAGGCCGGCCAGTCACCGTCAGCAACCTGCGAGATAGCCGCTGCAGGGGTAGACTCCGCATTCAGCGTCCCGTTGATCTCCTGTGGATCGTTAAAACCGGCCCAGGTGAGCATACCGCCGCTGATGAGCAACGCCACCAGCAGTGCCGCCACGGCACCGCGGGAAGGCACAATCAGGCGACGCCAGACGAACGGCAGGATCAGCCAGATACCGAAGAAGACCAGGATGTCGCTGCGCGGCGTCAGTGCCCAGAAGTCGAAGCCGACTTCCCAGACGCCCCAGATCATGGTTGCGAGGAGTAAAACTGCATACAGCCACAGTGCAGATTGTTTTCTACGCCAGAGCAGGACGGTTACGCCAAGCATAACCAGGCCCGCGATTGGGTAGTACCAGGAGCCGCCGATCGCGACCAGCCAGACGCCACCGATTAACAGGTACAGGCCGCAGAAGGCGGCGAATAACGCTGTTAGTGTCACCAGTAGACGCGGCTGTTTAGAGTGTGTTTCAGCCATAGAAAGTGTACTCGTCAGTTTTTGTTAATAATTTGCTAGCAACTAATTATAGGTATTAACAAGTGTGATCGGAATCACAATATTTGCTTTTTATAACTCATACGCCAGGCTTATCCATTTGCTGATATAATGGCTGGCTTGCGTATCAATGCCTGAAGTGAGTTCATCTGCATTGAGAGATTTTCATTAAAATCATATGGTTAGTAATATGAAACATACTGTTGAAGTGATGATCCCGGAAGCCGAGATCAAAGCGCGTATCGCCGAACTGGGTCGTCAAATCACCGAACATTACAAGGACAGCGGCAGCGAAATGGTGCTGGTTGGTCTGTTGCGTGGCTCTTTCATGTTCATGGCGGACCTGTGCCGTGAAGTGCAGGTGCCTCACGAGGTCGATTTTATGACCGCCTCCAGCTACGGCAGCGGCATGTCCACAACCCGTGATGTGAAAATCCTGAAAGATCTGGATGAAGATATTCGTGGCAAAGACGTGTTGATCGTGGAGGATATTATCGACTCCGGTAACACGCTCTCTAAAGTGCGCGAGATCCTGAGCCTGCGCGAGCCGAAATCACTGGCAATTTGTACGCTGCTGGATAAACCTGACCGTCGCGAAGTGCAGGTCCCGGTAGAGTTTGTCGGTTTCTCCATTCCGGATGAATTCGTGGTGGGTTACGGCATCGACTACGCACAGCGTTATCGTCATCTGCCGTATGTGGGAAAAGTGGTATTACTGGACGAGTAAACAAGTTGGGTGCGGCCTGATGCCCTCACCCCGGCCCTCTCCCACAGGGAGAGGGAGCAAACCCAAAAAACGGCAACCTGGTTGCCGTTTTGCTTTTACCTCGGCGCCACCCGGCTTTTTAACGCGCACTTATTTATGGTTCACATGCTTAAGCTTGAGGATGGCAATCCCTGAGCGGTAACGCTGTTCCAGCGTTTCGCGGTTGGTGGCGGTGACCTCCAGATTGCGCAGCAGACCATCGTGAATACCGTACGCCCAGCCGTGGATAGAGACCTTCTGCCCGCGTTTCCACGCTGACTGCATGATGGTCGAATGCCCAAGGTTATACACCTGCTCCATCACGTTGAGTTCGCACAGGGTGTCCATGCGACGCTCCTGCGGCATTTCGCCCAGCAGTGAGCTATGTTTGAACCAGATATCGCGGATGTGCAGCAGCCAGTTATCAATCAATCCCAGTTCCGGGTTTTCAACCGCCGCCTGCACGCCGCCGCAGCCGTAGTGGCCACAAATAATGATGTGCTCGACTTCCAGAACGTCAACGGCATACTGAACCACAGACAGGCAGTTGAGATCGGTGTGAATCACCAGGTTGGCGACATTACGGTGAACAAACAGTTCTCCTGGCTCAAGGCCAGTCAGACGTTCCGCCGGCACGCGGCTGTCGGAACAGCCAATCCAGAGAAAGCGCGGGTTCTGGGCTTGTGCGAGTTTTCCAAAAAATCCGGGGTCTTCCTCCACCAGCATTTTTGACCATAGTGCATTGTTGCTAATGAGTGTATCTATGTCGTTCATGGAGGTTAGCGACCTGTAACCAAGTAATTGCGTTGCGCTACTATAGGGTAACCCGACTTTTAATGAAACCACACAACGTGTGTAAGAACTGAAGGTAAGTTAAATTCATGGCAATTGCACTGGAGCTTGAGCAGCTTAAAAAAACCTATTCGGGTGGCGTTCAGGCGCTACGCGGGATAGATCTTAAAGTAGAGGCCGGGGATTTTTACGCGCTTCTGGGGCCGAATGGGGCAGGGAAATCTACCACCATCGGGATCATCAGCTCGCTGGTGAACAAAACCTCCGGCCGCGTTAGCGTGTTCGGATACGATCTGCAAAAAGATGTGGTTAACGCCAAACGCCAGCTGGGGCTGGTACCGCAGGAGTTCAACTTCAATCCGTTCGAGACGGTGCAGCAGATCGTCGTTAACCAGGCGGGTTATTACGGCGTTGAGCGCAAAGAGGCGCTGGAGCGCAGCGAAAAGTACCTGAAGCAGCTCGACCTGTGGGAAAAACGTAACGAACGTGCGCGGATGTTGTCCGGCGGGATGAAACGCCGCCTGATGATTGCCCGTGCGCTGATGCATGAGCCAAAACTGCTGATCCTCGATGAACCGACCGCGGGTGTGGATATCGAACTGCGCCGCTCGATGTGGGGCTTCCTGAAGGATCTGAACGATAAAGGCACCACCATTATTCTGACTACCCACTATCTGGAAGAGGCTGAAATGCTGTGCCGCAACATCGGCATCATTCAGCACGGCGAGCTGGTGGAAAACACTTCGATGAAAAACCTGCTTTCCAAGCTGAAATCAGAAACCTTTATCCTCGACCTGGCGGCAAAAAGCCCGCTGCCGAAGCTGGAAGGGTACCAGTATCGTCTGGTGGATACCTCGACGCTGGAAGTGGAAGTGCTGCGCGAGCAGGGGATCAACAGCGTGTTCTCTCAGCTGAGCGCGCAGGGGATTCAGGTTTTAAGTATGCGTAACAAAGCGAACCGACTGGAAGAGCTGTTTGTCTCTCTGGTGCAGGATAAACAAGGAGACAAGGCATGACGCATCTTTATTGGGTCGCGCTGAAAAGCATCTGGGCGAAAGAGATTAACCGCTTTATGCGTATCTGGGTGCAAACCCTGGTGCCACCGGTGATCACCATGACGCTCTATTTCATCATCTTCGGTAATCTGATTGGTTCCCGGATTGGTGAGATGCACGGTTTTACCTATATGCAATTTATCGTGCCGGGTCTGATCATGATGGCGGTGATCACCAACGCCTACGCGAACGTGGCGTCGTCGTTCTTTAGCGCCAAATTCCAGCGCAATATTGAAGAGCTGCTGGTGGCACCCGTGCCGACGCATGTGATTATCGCCGGGTACGTGGGCGGCGGCGTGGCGCGCGGTCTGTGCGTGGGGATCCTGGTGACGGCGATTTCGCTGTTCTTCGTCCCGTTCCAGGTCCACTCCTGGCTATTTGTCGCGCTGACGCTGCTTCTGACGGCAATCCTGTTCTCGCTGGCCGGTCTGCTGAACGCGGTATTTGCCAAAACGTTTGACGACATCAGCCTAATCCCGACCTTCGTGCTGACGCCGCTCACCTACCTCGGCGGGGTCTTCTACTCCCTGACGCTGCTGCCGCCCTTCTGGCAGGCGCTGTCGCACCTGAACCCGATCGTCTACATGATCAGCGGCTTCCGCTTTGGCTTCCTCGGTATTACCGATGTACCGCTGTTTACGACGGTGGCGGTGCTGGGGGTATTCATTGTCGCGTTCTACCTGCTGTGCTGGTATCTGATTCAGCGCGGTCGCGGTCTTCGCAGCTAACCTTTTGCCCGGCGACGCTCTGTTTGCCGGGCGCTTTCTTTGACAGTTATCACCGTAAGCTAACCTTCACTCCGCTAAACTACTTGCCTGCTAAGGAGAGAGTAATGCTGGGATGGGTTATCACCTGCCACGATGAACAGGCGCAGGAAATGCTGGACAAGCTTGAGGCCAGATTGGGTCCGCTGGTGCAATGCCGGGCGGTTAACTACTGGCGTGGGTTAAGCACCAACATGCTCAGCCGGATGATGTGCGATGCGCTGCATGAAACAGACACCGGTGACGGGGTAATTTTTCTGACGGATAAATCAGGCGCTGCACCTTATCGTGCCGCCGCGTTGCTGAGCCACAAGCACGATAATTGTGAAGTGATCTCCGGTATCAGTCTGCCTTTACTCGAAGCCATGTATCCCCTTCGCGCCTCATTAAGCAGCGCGGAGTTTCGTCACGCCATTGTGGGGGAGGGCATGCCTGGGGTGAGCAGCTTGTGGCACCAGCAGCAGAAGAACCCGCCTTTCGTTCTGCTTCACGATCTGTATAAACATTAAACATTGGTATTGATGTCGCTTTTGCTACAATAGCGACTGATTTTCCGTGTCGATTTATATCCTATGTTCATGCGCGTTATCTTTATCCTTTTGCTGCTGGTGTCCGGTGGGGCGTCTGCCAGCCTGGTGAGTCAGCAAGGTCTCCCTGCTCACTATATGCAAACCACTGAGGATGCAGCCATCTGGGCCCAGGTGGGTAACGACGTGGTTAACGTGGGCAATGTGCGCGCCGGGCAGATCCTCGCGGTCTTTCCCGCCGCGGCGGATTATTATGAATTTCGCTTCGGGTTCGGCACGGGGTTTATTGATAAAGCGCACCTTGAAAACGTGCAGGGCAAGCAGCGTGTAGAGGACAGTCTGGGCGATCTGAATAAGCCGCTCAGTAACCAAAACCTCATCACATGGAAAGATACGCCCGTCTATAACGCGCCCAGTAGCGGAAGTGCGCCCTTTGGCACCCTTAGCGCCAACCTGCGTTACCCCATTCTGAATAAGCTCAAAGACCGTCTGAATCAGACGTGGTATCAAATCCGCATTGGCAATCGCCTGGCGTGGATCAGCAGCCTGGATGCGCAGGAAGATAACGGCATCCCGGTTCTCACCTACCACCATATTCTGCGCGACGAAGAAAACACCCGTTTTCGCCATACCTCCACGACCACCAGCGTACGTGCGTTCAGCAACCAGATGACCTGGCTTCGCGATCAGGGATACGCGACGCTGACGATGTACCAGCTGGAAGGCTACGTGCGTAACAAGATGAACCTGCCCGCGAAGGCGGTGGTGATTACGTTTGACGATGGGCTGAAGTCGGTGAGCCGTTACGCTTACCCGGTTTTGAAAGAATATGGCTTCAACGCGACCGCGTTTATCATTTCGTCACGCATCAAAGGTCATCCGCAGAAGTGGGACCCAAAATCGCTGCAGTTTATGAGCGTTCAGGAAATTAAGGGCATACAGGACGTGTTCGACATTCAGTCTCACACTCACTTTCTGCATCGCGTGGATGGGTATAAACACCCGATTTTATTGAGCCGCAGCTATCACGTGATCCTGTTCGATTTTGAACGTTCCCGCCGTGCGCTGTCGCAGTTCAACCCGCGCGTGCTGTACCTTTCTTACCCGTTTGGCGGCTATGACAATAAAGCGATCAAGGCAGCGAACGACGCCGGTTTTCATCTGGCGGTAACGACGGTGAAAGGGAAGGTCAAGCCGGGGGATAATCCGTTCCTACTGAAACGCCTCTATATCTTAAGAACGGATTCGCTGGAGACGATGTCGCGGCTGATCAGCAATCAGCCGCAGGGGTAGGATTAATTGTAGGAGATGGTGAACACGCCGGAGGCGCTAAACGCGCCGGGGGTGATCATGCTGCCATCTGCGATCAGTTGGGCCACGAAGTTTATCTGCGTCGACGTGGGGACGCCTGTTTCCGTCATAACATATGACGAGTTCGCATCATTGGGAATAAGCTGCGAGTTTCCGTTGTTATACAAGATCTTCACGCCCGCACCTTGCGCCTCTGTTGAAAGCGTATTGCCGAGAAGGTCATGGTCTATACCCGTCAGTTTGGTTGTCGTGAGCTTAGTGGTATATTGCGCCACGCTGGTGCAGTCGTTGAAATTTATGCTAAAAGGCACGTCCTTGACGCGCTTGTATCTGATGTCGGAAACAAAATAATCTCCCAGATCCACCGTGTGCGTGCCGTTACCCAGCATGACGATATCACAGGTAGGCAATACGATAGGTACCTGGAATGAGTTCTCGTCCACTGTGAACGTCCAGGGCTTGTTATTGCTGTCCGCGGGATCGCCTATCGACATTTTCCCCAGAGTACCCGGTTTCGGTTTTATGACGGTTTCCCTGTTCGGGTTACCCTGGTAGTCATAACCGACGTAGAGGTATACGAAAGTGTTAATCCATCGGTCCTGTATAGGGGTATTTTGCCCCCATGCTGCAGTGGTATACCAGCCGGAAGTATTCGTTCCAAATAGGCCGCCGATTCCAGTGTCGGAGGTTTTTACCTTCACGCTGTAATAGATGCCGGGGATATTGGTCGCAAACATGCCCTCGTTGTACTTGCTGCCTGCCAGTAGTTCAGGGCTGGTTTGCGCCATCAGATTGTAACCGTCATTCCCGGGGCCACAATGTATCTGGATGCCCGGCGTGATGTTAACGGTAAAGATTTCATTGATATACGCCCCCTGATCGGGTAAGCGAATTGTTGCCCCCGAGTATTCAGAGTTGACCAGTTTTGTTGTACCGCCATCGCCATCATCCATTCGACATTCTGCTGCCCAACCTGACTGGCAAAAAGAGAAAAGCAGGCCGGTTAAGGCAACCTTCGCAGCACCGTTAATAAGGGGGCTGTGTGTGAATTCTTTGAACATTCTCATCCATTTCCTGTTCTGGTTATTATTCATAAGTAACGTCAACGCGTATTTTGCTGGTCACCGTCCCGCCAGTAACAACGCCTGTGTTTTGATATCTGACGTAGAATTCATAATCCGTTATATATGCAGAACCCTCACCACTCACGTCGTAAACGACTTTTGACGTTCCGTCGTTATTTAATACGTTGGCTTTATTTTTTCCGGAAAAAATCACCACGCCGACGTTTCTCGCCGTTCCTGCAGCAGTATCATCGCTTTTAAATACCTGGTTTTGTCCCGGCCAGAATCCTGATTGAGGAGAGAAGCTGAAATTCAGCTTTGCAGGGTTGCCGCTTTCACCATAGCAGTCATCGACATGAATCTTAAAAGGTGTGCCGCCTGCATCATCGCCAGGAACATAGCGATCGCTACCATCAGCGTTATAAAACCAACTACGTATAACCGTGGGGAGATAGATTTCTCCTCCATTATCAACGGTTACCTTACAACTGCTATTAACAATGTTGGCGGTAATGTTCGTATCCAGGCCTGAATTTGCCCGGCCTACGTCAGGTAAAAGCCCACCAGCCAGGCCGACAAGCAACACAAGACCGGGCTGGCGAAAGAGAATCGGTAATTGTTGCATGACAATTCCTGTATTACTGATAGGTTACGGTGAAGGTCACAGGCGCAGTTACCGAGCCTGTACCCACATCAGCGATGGTCTTATCCTTCGCGATCACGATACGGGAGTTCATCGGGTACTCACCCACGCCGCTGGTGATGGTAACCGCCTGCGCTGCGGGGGGCGTCTTACAGTTCAGTTGAAGGCCGGAATCCACCGCGCCAGACCAGAGCTCAAAGGCGGTGTTCTGGCCCGCGGCATAAGCGTCCCCGTCCAGGTTATTACCCGAGCATGAGCCGCCTGTACCGGACGCCGCAGACACCATGGCTTTTTTCACGCCTGCACAGCCAGTAAATGAGATTTTCAGCGGTTCTACGCGACTTTTGTTTTCCAGATCAGCTTTATACACATCACCAAAGTTCACCTCAGTGGCATCCGCGCCCGCGCTGTTGGTCACTTTCGCCGTACAGGTGCCAGCGGTGATGGTTGACTGGACGGTTAGCTTGGCGCTGGGGGTGCCTGTAATCGCTGCATTTGCCGTGCCGGTAGCGAAAAGGGCAGCAACGGACAGGGCGAGTAAAGTTGAGTTAAATTTCATTTGAGTGCTCCGTTATCTGCACAAATCATTCGTAGCTGAATTCAAACGTCACTATGGCTTCGAAATCGCCTGTGGTCATTTTGCCGGTTTGGGTTTCTTTCAGGGTCGCCACCAGGGGGATTTCCTTGCTGGTGATTTCCGCCGCGGACCAGACCAGACGCTGAGCATCGTTGGTTGAGTTAATGGTGAACGGTGCGTCCGGGGCGGATGCACGGGCAATGGTGACGGCTGCATAATCTGCACCGCCGCTGGCGGTCGTTTTCGAGTTACTTACGCCCGTTAACAGATCGGTGTTCTGCGTACCCTTCACCGTGGTTTTCAGGTCGCTCAGCGAGGACGGACATTCAACGATGGCCAGCTTGAATTCAGCTGTCGCTGTACCGGCCTGCACCTGGTCGAGACGGATTTTGCCTTGCGAGTCTCCGATTTTAAGCGTCTGCTCGGTATTGGAACCTGAGCCGCCAACCAGCTTCATATCACAGGTCGTTTCACGAAGGTTGGCGGTAAAGTTAACCGTAAGATCGGTACTGTGTGCCGTCCCTGAAAGCGTCAGCGCTGTCATGACAATGACAGACAGGCTGAGAAGCATCTTTTTCATATGATTTCTCTTAATTTCCCGGATTACATTTCACATGTTTGGTTATTGAGGAGGGTAATGAGCCCGGCTTTCTCTAAATCGGGTTTCAGCTGATAGCGCACTGTGCAGGAGCCGTCCTTGTCACCGCTCCAGACCACGCGGAGCACGCCGCTGTTCTCGATGCCGCGAACATAGGCCTGACCGGCCTGGCCCACGGAACCCACCGATTCATTTTTTTCATTCAGCACGTCAGCGCCCAGTGGAATAAAGCCGTTATCGTTACGCTTAAGCTCAAGAACGACCGAACGTCCTTCGTCGGTTTCAAAATTCACCAGCACGACAGAACCGCTGCGCGGTACGGTGGTGGTGGTGGTATTTTTCACTTCAACGTCGTTTTCGAGGGTCCTGATATCCAGCGAAACCCGGTTTTCCCGATACGCGGACATATACGGCAGAATGCCGTAGCCGGAGTCGTTAATCGTGCCTGCGCCGTAGCCCACACCCGCGCCCTTCGCACCGCTGGCCTTGACTACCGCGATGGCATCGTTATCGCCAATGCTGCCCGGTGCGAAGGCGATACCGCCCGCGTGTGCGACCATCCCGCCGCTGTAAGAGGCGGATAACTGCTTGCTATTGTCGTCACCAAACGAGGCGGAAACGCCGAGCGGACCATAGCTGCTATTTAGCGAGCTATAACCACTGATTTGGTTCAGGTTGCCGTAGTTACCGCTGCTGGACGACGTACTGACGGAGTAGCTGACCTTGTTATCCTGAGTGTTGCCACTCGCGGAGCTGTTGAAGTTAGTACCGCCTTTAAGATCGGAACGCAGGCCCATGTTGACGTTCGAGAACCCAGCTAAACGCGAGTTGTCCTGCGAGAAGACGCTCAGCGGCACGCTCAGGCTGAGGTAAACGCTGTCATCCTGTTGACCGCGCTGGTCGTAAGTCCGCTGTAACGACAGGCTATAGCTACCGTAGGCGAAGCTGTTGTTGTAGCCCACGTTGTAGTTAGAGTTAGAGCCTTCCCCGTTCCAGTAGTCTTGCCAGGTTCCGCTGACGTACAGCGAACCGTAATCCTTTTCAGCCGCCCTCAGAGGCTGGTTGAGGCTGATTTGGATCTGGTTTTTAGTACGCTGGTAGTCATCGTAAAGAGCCGTATTTGACTCATAGCTACGGTTGGCATAGTTCTGCTGTTTGATGCTATTACGCAGTTGCGCGGCATCGTTCAGGCTCAGATAGTCTTCGGTAGAGAAGCGATAGGCCGCCACGTTGAACGAGGTGTTCGTGGCTTCAATGCGCTTACTGTATGTCAGACGATAACTCTGCCCACTGCGCGTGCCCAGGTCTTCGATATCCGCGTGCGACTGGGTGATGTCCAGCGCGAAAGCACCGATGGGGGTGTTCATGGCCAGGCCGAGGATGCCTGCATAGAAGTCCATGTCGGTGTACTGGGCGCCAGCATAGCCCGTGAAGGTATTGTTGAGGCCGTAGTAGAGCGTACCGTAGCCTACCTGGGGCTTGTCGATCAGCGAGTCGTCGTTCAGTTCACCCATGCCAACGTCCCAGCGTGAGGATCCAGGGCGTAGCATCTGGGTCACGGACGAGAACGGCACCGTGAACGTGCGCTTGCTGCCGTCCGCCTCTTCAATGGTGACCAGCAGATCGTTACCGTAGCCCGTGGTGCTCAAATCGTTGATCTCAAACGCGCCCGGCGGCACTGAGGTCTCATAAATTTTATTGCCGCTCTGCGTGACGCTGACCTTGGCATTGCTGTTTGCCACACCGCGAATCACCGGTGCATACCCCGTCGAACCGTTTGGCAGCATACGTTCGTCGCTATACAGACGTGTTCCGCGCAGGCTCAAGGAGTCGAAGGCTTCTCCGTTGGTAAAGGAGTCACCGAGTACCCATTGCGCGTCAAGAGAGGTGATGTCACGCTGAAGATAAATATCCTGGCTGCTGTAGTGCGTGCCGTTGTCTTTATCCCAGTTCAGACTGCCGCGCGATCGCAGGCGCCATGGTCCCATGTTGAGACCATAGCGCAGGCCCGCATAGGCGCTTTCAGAGGTTGAACCGCTGTTTTCGCTGTGCCAGCCGTTGAGATCGTAAGACAGAAGTGCCGCCGGAATGCCGTTATCCCAAAGGGACGGGTCGACATAGCCTAACGGGCGCTTAACCACGTAAATTTGCGGGAAGTTGAGGTTCAACACCTGCTTAGCACTGTCGTAGTTGACCGACGCTTCAGGATAGAATTTTTTTACATCGATGCAGGTCTCGTTGTCGTCGTCGTCCAGCTCGTCTCCGAGTGCGCGGGTATCCACACCGGACTGCGAGAGCAAAAGCCTCGTAATACAGGGTGTCGCGCGCGGCGTCCCGTTATCTTTAAAGATAATGTCAACCGTCGATTTTAACGTGCCGTTTAAATTGACCCTGGTACGGTACGTACCCGGCGCCACCGGGTTACCATGCGCAAAGCGGCTTACGTCAATATTTGTGCTTCTTGAGAGAAGAAACTGTTCGTTAAATTCGACCGCATCTTCGTTTTCCTGCGCGGTGTCATTAGCTGCGTGACTGTCTGCACAAACATGTAAGGGGAATGCCGTGCCGATCGCAAGGCATAAAAGAGAACGTCGGAACACCATGGCACATCCATTTATCAGTGCGGATAAACATATCCGCAGAGCTCATGCTATCTATTGTTATGTTGTCGGGTGGCAAATTACTTCAACGTGGTTTCGTGGTTGTCGACCCCACCGTTATCGTTAATTGTTTCGTATGCCACTTTGCCGGTTGTGGTGGTGGTTAATCCTTTGACCAGCATAGCTTTCTCGCTGAAAGGCAGAACAGACTGGTGGGCTACCTCATAGGTCTTTTGGCCCGACTTAAGTTTGACCATTGAAATCGCTACGTTGTACGGGGACTCGTTATGGGCGACGAGGCTGACGCCGTTGCCGTCTTTCTTCATGGTCCAGGTGACATGGTCGGCGGCTTCCAGCGCTGAGCCTTTCAGTCCGTCTGGACGGAAAAAGAATTTAATGCGGGTGCGGAACGCCAGCTGAAGCTGGTTTGTATTTTCGGCGTTGGCATTTTTAGGTTTTGGCGGAATTTCTAATACGTTAAACCAGAACAACGATTCGCGGTCTTTTGGCAGCGACTGACCCATGTAGGTAATACGCAGAGACTGACCTTGCTTAGGGTCGATACGTGAAACTGGCGGGGTGATCACGAACGGGAGCTTAAGTTCTTCGGGGCTTTTTTCGTCGCGACCGTCGTCCAGCCAGGACTGAACCAGCAGAGGTTTTGCACCACGGTTATCCAGGTTAACGATGACGTCTTTTGATGACTCAGGGTAAACAATGCGGGTGCCGGAAATAACAATATCGGCACTGGCGTGTGATGCTGAAAATAAAACAGCAGTAAACAGCGCGGTCTTTAATCCTTTAATTACGGATGCGTTAAACATAATTTTTCCACTTCCTGTTGGAATGATAAGAATAATCCCCCAGAAGCGGGGGATTATTTAAAACCTGCAAAACAAAGAGGATTATTCGTAGTTCATGGTGAAGGCAACTTGTGCCTGCACGGTACCGGCGGATACTGGGTTAGTGGTTTGATCCCAACCCTGGCCCTGGGTATAAGCTACTTTGTAGTACAGCTTAGCCGCGCCGCTTGTATCAACAGTGGCCTGCTGAGTGTTGTTAGTCTGGTCGATTTTCACCAGATCGGTTTTGGTGTTGCCATCGTTGCTCAGTACGAGGTTAACGTTCTTCGCAGAACCCTGAGCGTTTGCTGGTGGAACCAGCAGGCCGCCTTCGGTGGAAGTAGAACCCGCCCAGGAGTTGAACTGTGCAGATGCTTTAGCCACGGTAGCAGTATCACAACCGGTCAGCGCCAGGTTGAATTTTTTCTGGCCCAGGGTGCTGGTAGTACCCAGTGCAGAGGTGCCAAAATCAGCAACAGATACGGTGTCCAGGGTGACATCGAAATCGTTACCACTCTGGTCAATTTTCTGATCCAGGGAAACTTTACAAGTGGTGTTAGACACCATGCCGTGGAAAGTAATCGTACCTGTGTCACCTGGAACAGCTGCAACTGCGGAACCTGCGCTCAGAGCCAGTGCAATTGCCATACCCATGCTAACTTTTTTAAAAGACATACCAATATCCATATTTTGAAGTTAAAACATTTAAATCAATAATTTTTTTTGGAGCTATTGATTTAAAATCTGAAATGTTATTTCGTGGCGGATTCTAGAGATTTATTTGGGATAAGACTAGTCAACGGGGGTGATTAAAACTGCAGGTTGGTTTAAGTTTTTCTTAATGGGTGGGAGTTATGATTTGAGAATTATATAATATAATTCTCTGAGATTTCTTTGGTTATTTATTTAAATCCTATTAAATGCGCTATAATTGATCGTGGCTTGCACAAAAAAGACTGGACTCATTTTGATAGTGAATGGGATAAAAATGAGTCCAGGGAAAAGAAATCAGGCGACCTGAACAGGAATAGCTTTTGCCGTGCGCTTCATTTCGTTATCGCCTTCAAAATAGGCCACTTTGGGCTGCCAGCGACGCGCTTCTTCGTCAGACATCATCACGAAGCTGGCGATGATCACGATATCGCCCACCTCTGCGCAGTGTGCTGCCGCGCCGTTGACGGAGATGATTTTGGACCCGCGTTCGGCGGCAATTGCATAGGTAGAGAAGCGTTTGCCGTTATTGACGTTCCAGATATCGATCGCTTCGTTCTCAAGAATACCCGCCGCGTCGAGGAAATCCTGGTCAATGGCGCAGGAGCCTTCATAGTGCAGGTCTGCCTGAGTCACTTTCACACGGTGAAGCTTACCTTGCAGCATTTTGCGAATCATTACGTTTACCTTTCATCTTCCGGGTAGAAAAACTACGCCAGCTCAACCACTTTGTTGTCAATCAGGCGAGCCTGGCCAAGCCATGCCGCCACCAGAATTACCGCACGTTTGCTTGTCTCTGCAAGTTCGAGCAGCGTATCAGCATCGCGGATTTGTACATCGTCAGCCCGGAGACCTTTGTCGTTCAGCGCCTGTTCCGCAAGAGCAATAATCTCTTCTGCGGTTAATGCTTTCGCCAGAAGCTGTTCTGCCATGCTGTTCATGACCTTGCTTAACGCGGGGGCGATTTTACGCTGCTCGGCGGTCAAATAGCCATTGCGGGAGCTGAGCGCCAGCCCGTCTTTAGCGCGCACGATCGGCACGCCCACAATCTCAATATCATATCCCATGTCCGCCACCATTTTGCGGATCAGCGCCAGCTGCTGGAAATCTTTCTCGCCGAAGCAGGCGATATCCGGCTGCACCAGGTTAAACAATTTACTGACGATGGTGGAGACGCCGCGGAAATGGCCCGGACGGCTGGCGCCTTCCAGCATGGTCGAAATTCCCGGAACGTCCACGTAGGTTGCTTCGCCGGTTCCCTGAGGATAAACGTCTGCCGGAGACGGCGCGAAAACAATGTCCGCCTGACGCTTTTTGAGCTTCTCGCAGTCTTCCTGCAGGGTTCGCGGGTAGCGCGCCAGGTCGTCTGCGCGGTCAAACTGCATGGGGTTTACGAAGATACTGACCACCACGATATCTGCACGGGCTCTTGCTTCGTCGACAAGCTTCATATGGCCGTCATGCAGGTTGCCCATGGTCGGGACCAGTGCGATACGTTTATCTTCCTGACGCGCGCGACGGATGTGCTGGCGAAGCAGCGGCAGGGTTTCAATGATTAGCACAACGAGACTCCTTAATGGAAACTGTGTTCTTCACCCGGGTAAACACCGGATTCAACGTCGGCAATATACTGCCTGACCGCGGCGCGCATGTCGCCCGCTTCGGTAAGGAAATTTTTCGCAAATTTCGGGATATGCCCGCCGGTAATACCAAAGGCGTCGTGCATCACTAAAATTTGCCCGTCGGTCACGTTGCCAGCACCAATACCAATCACCGGAATCGACAGCGCTTCAGTGATACGTTTCGCCAGTTCAACAGGCACGCACTCCAGCACCAGCAATTGCGCGCCTGCAGCTTCCAGCGCCAGGGCATCATCAAACAGCGTCTGTGCCGCATCGCCACGGCCCTGCACCTTGTAGCCGCCAAAGATGTTGACGGACTGTGGCGTCAGGCCCAGATGGCCGCACACCGGCACGGCGCGTTCGGTGAGCATCTTCACCGTATCCACCAGCCAGGCTCCGCCTTCAATTTTGACCATATTGGCCCCGGCACGCATGACCGCCGCCGCGTTTTCGAATGCCTGCCCCGGTGTGGCATAGGCCATAAACGGCAGATCGGAAAGCAGGAGGCAGGCTGGCGCACCGCGGCGCACGGCGCGGGTATGGTAAGCAATATCCTCAACCGTGACCGGCAGGGTGGAATCATGTCCTTGTACCGTCATCCCTAACGAATCTCCGACCAGCATGACGTTGATACCCTCTTCGGCAAACAGTTTGGCGAAGCTGTAGTCATACGCGGTGATGGTGGCGAAGCGTTTTTTTTCCTGTTTGCATTTCTGCAGTAAGGAGATGGTGGTTGGTTTCATACTGTTTCCTGATAGCCCAAAGCGAATCTTTGCGCATTCTAACAGTAACATTCCGGGGAACAATGATTTTAGGCAACCGATTAACCACAATTATTTAGCGGCCAACCGGTGGGGGAGAGGTTTACCAGCGAGCGGGTTTTTCCGCGTTCAGGTTGTCCAGAACGGTCTTTAACGAGGTACCGTCCGGGAAGGTGATATCGGGGGCGACTTCAAAGAGCGGCCAGAGCATAAATCCGCGATTTTTCATATCATAATGCGGTACGGTGAGGCGATCGGTATGAATCACCTCATCGCCAAACAGCATGATGTCGAGATCGAGGGTGCGCGGTCCCCAGCGTTCGGCTTTGCGCACGCGGCCCTGCTGGAGCTCAATGCGCTGGGTGTTATCCAGCAGCGCTTCTGCATCAAGGGCTGTTTCCAGCACCACGGCAGCGTTCAGGTAATCAGGCTGATCCTGTGGGCCGAGCGGCGGGGTACGATAAAACGACGAGACGGCGACGATCCGGCTTTGCGGAATCTCGCCCAGCGCCTTTACGGCAGCGTTAACCTGCTCCAGCGGAGAGGCTAAGTTACTGCCGATGGCGATACAGGCGAGTGTCATGCTGAACCTTCACGACGCGGCGCACGTTTGCGCGGACGACGATGACGGCGACGCGGTGCGGGCTCTTCATCCAGCCCGGTCAGCATATCCTTCTGTTCCGGCGGAGCGGAAACCTGGAATTCAGCCCACCACTGCGCCAGACGCTGCAGCTCCTGATTGCGTTCAATTTCCGCACGCAGGGACAGCAGATCGAACGCGGCGCGGAACTTTGGATGTTCCATCAGTTTCCAGGCGCGTTTGCCCTGGCGACGGGACATGCGCAGCTGAAGCTGCCAGATGTCGCGCACCAGCGTGGTAATACGTTTCGGGATCGCCAGCGTACGGCACCCTTCGTCCAGCACGTCGTTTGCGGCCAGCGCGAAGGCATCGTAATAGGCCAGGCCGCTCTCCTGAGTAATTCTTTGCGCGGTTTCCAGCAGGGGATACCAGAACATCGCCGCAAACAGGAATGCCGGGTTCACGCGCATGTCATTCTGGATGCGGGTGTCGGTATTTTTCAGCACCTGCGCAATCATGCGCTCCATCGGGCTGTCACCGTTTTCGGTGAAGTAGCGCGTAATGGTCGGGAACAGCGGCTGGAACAGGTTGTATTCGCGCAGCAGCTTGTAGGTTTCAAACCCGTAGCCGGCCTGCAATAGCTTCAGCGCTTCTTCAAACAGGCGGGCTGGCGGCACGTCGTTGATCAGCGTCGCCAGACGCGGGATCGGCTCTGCCGTCTCCGGGCTGATGCGCATGTTGAGCTTGGCAGCGAAACGCACGGCACGCAGCATACGCACAGGATCTTCGCGATAACGCGTTTCTGGCGTGCCGATCAGGCGGATCAGGCCCTCTTTCAGGTCCTGCATACCGCCCACGTAATCACGCACGGTGAAATCCGCCACGCTGTAATAGAGGCTGTTGATGGTGAAGTCGCGGCGCTGGGCATCTTCTTCGATAGAACCGAAAATATTGTCACGCAGCAACATACCGTTCTGGCCGCGCTGGGAGGTCGTGCGATCGGATGCGCCCGCTTCGTGGTGGCCGCGGAAGGTCGCCACTTCGATAATTTCTGGCCCAAACATGACGTGAGCAAGACGGAAACGGCGGCCAACAAGACGACAGTTACGGAATAATTTGCGCACCTGCTCAGGCGTGGCGCTGGTCGTCACGTCGAAATCTTTTGGTTTTTTGCCCAGCAGTAAATCACGCACCCCACCGCCAACGAGATAGGCCTCGTAGCCCGCTTTATTCAGACGATAGAGCACCTTGAGGGCATTTTCACTGATATCTTTGCGGGAAATAGTGTGCTGCTCACGCGGAATAACCGACATGTGTGGCTGTGCAATAGCATCGTTCGCCATGCTCTCTTCGCGGCTTAGCACTTTACGGCAAAAATTAGCGACTCGGGTAAAAATGGTACACCTCGTAGTGTGTTTTGTTATGAAAAAAGCGGCTAATCATAGCTCAGCGCAACGCATTTGAGAATGCTGGATTTTTGGCACCGCCGTGAGCGTCCATTGCGCGATGGCCATTTTCAGCAGTTCGTCAATACGCAGATCCTGCCATTCGTGGGTTACATTTTGGTTGAGAAATCGCAGCGCGTCGATCAAAACAGGACGCGGATCGCCGTCTGGCAGGGCTGGGGCGTGGTTTTGCTTGGACAGTTTAATGCCCTGCGCATTGACCGCCAGCGGCAGATGAAGATAACCCGGTACCGTCCAGCCAAACTGCTGATACAGCGATATTTGCCGCACGGTAGGTTCGACCAGGTCTGCCCCACGCACAATTTCCGTGACGCCCTGGAAATGGTCGTCGACGACCACGGCCAGGTTATAAGCAAACAGACCATCACGACGGTGAATAATAAAATCTTCGCGCGCCAGACGTTCATCGGCACGGATCTCTCCGGAGAGCAGATCGTGGAAACGGGTGACGGGCGCACGTTGCAGCAGGCGCACGGCGGCGTTCTCCGGGGGATGATTGAGCGTACGGCAGTGCCCGTCATAGACGCCGCCAACGCTCTGGATACGCGCGCGGGTGCAGGTGCAGTTGTAGGAAAGCCCTTGCTCAGCGAGCCAGGCCAGACGCTCCCGATACGCCTCGTGGCGTTTTGATTGCCAGAGAACCTCGCCGTCCCAGTGCAGGCCGTAATGTTCCAGCTGACGCAGTATGGTCTCTGCAGCACCGGGAACTTCACGCGGCGGGTCAATATCTTCTATGCGGACGAGCCATTTGCCCTGGCTGGCGCGAGCCTGCAGGTAGCTGCCGAGCGCGGCAATTAATGAGCCGAAGTGTAATTCACCGGAGGGAGATGGCGCGAAGCGCCCGATATAGTGTGATTCAGACATATCAACGTTAACAAGGCGGGAGAGACTCCCGCCTTTGGAGTGGGTAAACAGCGCTGGTATTAACCGGCCATCTGTTTTTCGCGGATTTCGGCCAGCGTTTTACAGTCGATGCACAGATCGGCGGTTGGACGCGCTTCCAGGCGACGAATACCGATTTCAACACCGCACGATTCGCAGTAGCCAAAATCTTCGTCTTCGACTTTTTTCAGCGTTTTCTCGATCTTTTTGATCAGTTTGCGTTCGCGGTCACGGTTACGCAGTTCGAGGCTGAACTCTTCTTCCTGAGCGGCACGGTCTACCGGATCCGGGAAGTTTGCAGCTTCATCCTGCATATGCGTAACGGTGCGATCGACTTCATCCCTGAGTTGATTACGCCATGCTTCAAGAATACGCTTGAAGTGCGACAGCTGGGCTTCGTTCATATACTCTTCGCCCGGTTTCTCTTGATACGGCTCCACCCCAGCGATGGCGAGAATACTCAGGGACGATGTTTTACGGTTTTGCCCTTCTTGCATGTTGCTTCTCCTTAACACGCACTATCGATCCCCGTGTTGGGGGAAAAATCAGGTCGCTATAAATAGCAGATGCTTTTCCGTATGGCAATTATCTAAACGTAACACTTGACAAGCCTGTGAGGAAAAGCGTATTTGCGCACGCGGCCAGAACACATAATCATCAATCGTCTAATCCCTTATAAGACAATGGGAAGAGAGGATCTCAGAGTCATATTATCGGCAGAAAGTTCCGCCTTATAAGCGAAAACCTCTACCCCCTGCTTTTGTGCCTCATTCAACAATTGCGCGTATTTAGGGTCAATATGGCGGGCAGGGGAGAACCGTTCAATGGCTGAATGCAGTACCGCAAACAGCAGTACGGCGCGTTTGCCCGCCGCCGCAACACTCATTAGCTCCCGCAGGTGCTTCTGTCCACGTAGCGTAATCGCATCCGGGAAGTAGCCATTTTCCTGTTCCGCTAACGTCACTGATTTTACTTCAATATAGCACTCCGGCCTGTCTTCCGCCTGTAACATGAAGTCAATTCTGCTGCTTTCATCGCCATATTTCACTTCACTTTTATGCGTACCATAACCCACCAGTTCGGGAATAGTGCCATGGGTCAGCGCTTCCTTAACCAGCTGATTGGCGCGCAGGGTATTAACGCAAATAAATGCCCCACTTTGTGTCTCAGTTATTTCCCAGGTATGGGGATATTTGCGTTTAGTATTTTCTGAAGTGGAATACCAGACCGTGTCACCCGGCGTGGCGCAACCGGTCATGGCTCCGGTGTTGGGGCAGTGCAGAGTGAGCGTTTTCCCCTCAGGTGTCACCACGTCGGCGAGGAAGCGTTTGTAGCGTTGGATCAGCGTGGCGGGCTGGAGTGCAGGGCTAAACTTCATCAGGATTCCTTCATCGTGTCGCCCAGCGTCCAGCGCTGTAGCGGCGTATAGCGTGTGCGTCCTTGAGCAAAGACAGATTCATAAAGCGCGAATGCATTGACCGGGAAAGCCCAGTGAAAACCCGGGGCCGGGAGGGCAACGGCCTGACCGGCATCGCGCAGCAGCGTGATATGCGGATGAAATGGCTGCGGGCTCTGATAACAGCCGCTGCGTGCCGCCTGCGCGCGCAGCATATTTGCCAGCTGCAATAATCCGCGCGGTGGCTGGCGCGTGCCCAGCCAGACCACGCGCGAACGTAGCCATTGTCCTGCATCGTCGAGGTGCAGCGTAAACGGCGGCTGAGAAATCCGCCCGGCCATGGCGGCTAACGCCCGCTGTTTCCCGGCACTTACGTCGCCCAGGAATGCCAGCGTCAGATGCAGGTTCGCGGCCGCAACGGGCCGACCTGCTTCCGGTTGAAAATGTTCAGCGCGCCAGCGTACGATTTGCCGCTGAACAGGGGCGGGCAGCTCAATGGCAAAAAACAGTCGTTTTGACTCAGACATACGGGGGACTCGGTAATGATATGCGCCGATGCTACAATGTACGCCGACTAATGTTAACCCTCTGGAGCTGTTAGTGTCCTCATTGCCGGTCGCCGTCGTCCTTCCCGAGCTTCTTGCCGCCTTACACCACGCCCCGCAGGTTTTGCTTAACGCGCCTACGGGGGCGGGCAAATCCACCTGGCTGCCGCTACAGATCCTCAAAGAAGTGAAGATTGCCGGAAAAATCATCCTGCTGGAGCCGCGCAGGCTCGCCGCACGCAATGTGGCGCAGCGACTGGCGGAACTGCTGAACGAAAAACCGGGCGAAACGGTAGGTTATCGGATGCGTGCCGAAACCTGCGTTGGCCCGTCCACGCGCCTTGAAGTGGTTACCGAGGGCATTCTCACCCGCATGCTGCAAAACGATCCGGAACTGACCGGCGTGGGGCTGGTGATCCTGGATGAATTCCACGAACGCAGCCTGCAGGCGGATCTGGCCCTGGCGCTGTTGCTGGACGTCCAGCAGGGGCTGCGCGACGACCTCCGGCTGCTCATTATGTCGGCGACGCTGGATAACGCGCGGCTGCAGCAGACGCTGCCTGATGCCCCAGTGATTGCCTCCGAAGGTCGTGCATTCCCGGTGGAGCGGCGCTATCAGCCGCTACCTGCCCATCAGCGTTTTGAGGAAGCGGTGGCTGTCGCCACGGCTGAACTGCTTCGTCAGGAGCCGGGGTCGTTGCTGCTATTTTTACCCGGTGTGGGAGAAATCCAGCGCGTACAGGAGCAACTGGCATCACGGGTGAGTAGCGACATTATTCTGTGTCCGCTCTATGGCGCGCTGTCGCTGGCCGATCAGCGTAAAGCGATCCTTCCCGCCCCGGCGGGGCAGCGCAAAGTGGTGCTGGCGACCAATATCGCGGAAACCAGTTTGACCATCGAAGGCATTCGCCTGGTGGTGGATAGCGCCCAGGAGAGGGTGGCCAGTTTTGACCCGCGCACCGGGCTGACTAAGCTGCTCACGCAGCGCATCAGCCAGGCGTCGATGATCCAGCGTGCGGGCCGTGCCGGGCGTCTTGCGCCGGGCATTTGTCTGCATTTGACCAGCGCGGAGCAAGCTGAGCGTGCCGCACAGCAAAGCACGCCAGAAATTTTACAAGGTGATTTGTCTGGCCTGGTGATGGATCTCCTGCAATGGGGCTGTCCTGACCCTGCCCAGCTCACATGGCTCAACCCTCCGCCAGCGGTTAACCTCACGGCGGCGCGCAGCCTGCTGACTCAGCTTGGCGCGCTGGAAGGCGAGCGTCTGACGGCGCGCGGGCAGAAAATGGCGGCGCTGGGTAACGATCCGCGTCTGGCTGCTATGCTGGTGGCCGCGCAGGGGAACGATGAAATTGCCACGGCGGCCAGGCTGGCGGCTATCCTTGAGGAGCCGCCGCGCGGTGGCAGTAGCGATCTGGGACAGGCATTTTCGCGTAATCAGGGGAACTGGCAGCAGCGGGCGCAGCAGCTGGCCAAACGCCTGAATAGCCGGGGCGGTTCACCTGACAGCGATAAAATTGCCTCCCTGCTGTCAGAGGCCTTCCCGGACAGAATTGCCCGCCGCCGCGGGCTGGACGGGCGCTATCAGCTGGCAAACGGCATGGGGGCGATGCTGGACAGCGATGATGCGTTAACGCGTCACGAATGGCTGATTGCCCCGCTTTTGCTTCAGGGGAGCCACTCTCCTGACGCACGTATTTTACAGGCGTTTGCCGTAGACATTGATGCCCTGACCCGCGCTTGTCCGCAGCTGCTGCAGCAGTCCGATATCGTGGAATGGGATGAGACTCAGGGCACGCTAAAGGCGTTTCGCCGCAGTCAGATTGGCAAACTGACGCTCGGGACGAAACCGCTGGCGAAGCCGTCAGAAGAAGAGTTACACCAGGCGATGCTGAACGGCATCCGGGAAAAAGGGCTGAGCGTACTGAACTGGACGCCGGAAGCTGAACAGTATCGTATACGCCTGCACTGCGCCGCGAAGTGGCTGCCGGAACACGGCTGGCCAGCGGTGGATGATGAGACGCTGCTGGCTACGCTTGAGCACTGGCTACTGCCGCAAATGAGCGGCGTACACTCCTTGCGTGCGCTCAAGGCGCTTGATGTTAAGACCGCGTTACAGAATTTACTGGACTGGTCATTACGTCAACGTCTGGATAGTGAGCTGCCTGGGCATTA
This sequence comes from Enterobacter cloacae complex sp. SHL012, assembly GCF_049237505.1. Lineage (NCBI taxonomy): Bacteria > Pseudomonadati > Pseudomonadota > Gammaproteobacteria > Enterobacterales > Enterobacteriaceae > Enterobacter > Enterobacter cloacae complex sp. SHL012. The sequence continues at coordinate 63,200 of NZ_JBMKIZ010000004.1, read as the reverse complement.
CACTGTGCCCACCGGGAGCCGGATTGCCATTCGTTATCATGAGGATAATCCTCCGGCGCTGGCGGTACGGATGCAGGAGATGTTTGGTGAAGCCACCACACCGTCTATCGCAGAAGGGCGTGTGCCGTTGGTGCTTGAGCTGCTGTCGCCTGCGCAGCGTCCGCTGCAGATCACCCGCGATCTGGGCGCGTTCTGGGCGGGAAGTTACCGGGACGTGCAGAAAGAGATGAAAGGGCGCTATCCCAAACACGTCTGGCCGGACGATCCGGCGAACACGGCGCCGACACGGCGGACGAAGAAGTATTCGTGAATCAGGGGAAGAGGGGAGTGCGGCCTGGATTGTGCGGGCTGGATTGTGCGGCCTGATGCCCTCACCCCGGCCCTCTCCCACGGGGAGAGGGAGAAAACTAATTTTGAGAGATTTCTTCTTTCACAGGTCAGTGGAAGAAATGAGAATCGGGCCTTTGCGCCTGAACGTTGCGGAGAAAAAGCATGGCGGGGAATGACCGCGAGCCAATAGGACGTAAGGGAAAACCCACGCGTCCGGCGAAAGAAAAGGTAAGCCGTCGTCGCCTCAGAGATGAGGACTATGACGATGACTATGAAGACGATTATGAGGATGAAGAACCGATGCCGCGTAAAGGAAAAGGCAAAGGGCGCAAGCCTCGGGGCAAACGCGGCTGGTTCTGGCTGCTGCTGAAGCTGTTCATTGTTTTTGTTGTGCTGATGGCGATTTACGGCGTTTATCTGGATCAGAAGATCCGCAGCCGTATCGACGGTAAAGTCTGGCAGTTACCTGCGGCAGTGTATGGCCGTATGGTGAACCTTGAGCCAGATATGTCCATCAGTAAGAACGAGATGGTGAAACTGCTGGAAGCGACCCAGTATCGTCAGGTGTCGAAGATGACGCGCCCTGGCGAATTTACCGTTCAGGCGAAAAGCATTGAGATGATCCGCCGTCCGTTCGACTTCCCGGACAGCAAAGAGGGGCAGGTGCGCGCGCGTCTGACCTTTGACGGCGATCGTCTGGATACCATCGAGAACATGGATAACAACCGTCAGTTCGGTTTCTTCCGTCTCGATCCGCGTCTGATCACCATGCTCTCGTCGGCAAACGGCGAGCAGCGCCTGTTTGTAGCGCGTAACGGCTTCCCGGATCTGCTGGTGGATACGCTGCTGGCAACCGAGGACCGTCACTTCTACGAGCACGACGGCATCAGTCTTTACTCTATCGGCCGTGCGGTACTGGCGAACCTGACCGCGGGTCGTACCGTGCAGGGGGCGAGTACGCTGACTCAGCAGCTGGTGAAGAACCTGTTCCTCTCCAGCGAACGCTCTTACTGGCGTAAAGCCAACGAAGCGTACATGGCCGTGCTGATGGATGCGCGTTACAGCAAGGATCGTATTCTTGAGCTGTACATGAACGAGGTTTACCTCGGTCAGAGCGGCGATAACGAAATCCGCGGCTTCCCGCTGGCAAGCCTGTACTACTTTGGCCGCCCGGTGGAAGAGCTGAGCCTGGACCAGCAGGCATTGCTGGTGGGCATGGTGAAAGGGGCGTCCATCTACAACCCGTGGCGTAACCCGAAACTGGCGCTGGAGCGTCGTAACCTGGTCCTGCGTCTGCTGCAACAACAGCAGGTGATCGATCAGGAGCTGTACGACATGCTGAGCGCGCGTCCGCTTGGCGTGCAGCCGCGCGGTGGGGTGATCTCTCCTCAGCCTGCGTTTATGCAAATGGTGCGTCAGGAGCTGCAAAGCAAGCTCGGTGATAAGGTCAAAGATCTCTCCGGCGTGAAGATCTTCACCACCTTTGACTCCGTGGCCCAGGATGCAGCAGAAAAAGCCGCGGTGGAAGGTATTCCGGCACTGAAGAAACAGCGCAAGCTGAGCGATCTGGAAACCGCCATGGTGGTGGTTGACCGTAACACCGGCGAAGTACGCGCGATGGTGGGCGGTGCCGAGCCGCAGTATGCGGGCTATAACCGTGCCATGCAGGCGCGTCGTTCGATTGGTTCTCTGGCAAAACCGGCGACCTATCTCACCGCCCTGAGTCAGCCGAATCTGTATCGTCTGAACACCTGGATTGCCGATGCGCCAATCTCACTGCGTCAGCCTAACGGTCAGGTCTGGTCCCCGCAGAACGATGATAAACAGTTCAGCGGCCAGGTTATGCTGGTGGATGCGTTGACCCGTTCCATGAACGTCCCAACGGTTAACCTCGGTATGGCGCTGGGCCTGCCTGCGATTGTCGACACCTGGCAGAAACTGGGCGTGTCGAAAGATCAGCTGCATCCGGTTCCGGCGATGATTCTGGGGGCACTTAACCTGACGCCGATCGAAGTGGCACAGGCGTTCCAGACCATTGCCAGCGGCGGTAACCGTGCGCCGCTTTCGGCCCTGCGCTCGGTGATTGCCGAGGATGGCTCCGTGCTGTATCAGAGCTTCCCACAGGCAGAACGTGCGGTGCCTGCGCAGGCGGCCTATATGACGCTGTGGACCATGCAGCAGGTTGTGCAGCGCGGTACGGGCCGTCAGCTGGGGGCGAAATATCCGGGTCTGCATCTGGCGGGTAAAACCGGGACCACCAACAACAACGTCGATACCTGGTTTGCCGGTATTGATGGCCGTGAAGTGGTGATCACCTGGGTAGGCCGTGATAACAACCAGCCAACCAAGCTGTACGGTGCAAGCGGGGCGATGTCGATTTACCAGCGCTATCTGGCGAATCAGTCTCCGGTGCCGCTGAACCTGGTTGCGCCGGAAGATATCGTCGATATGGGCGTGGACGGTTCCGGTAACTTTGTTTGCGGCGGTGGGATGCGTACCCTGCCGGTCTGGACCACCAACCCGGACTCCCTCTGCCAGCAGAGCCAGCCTGAACAGCCAACGGGCAACCCGTTCGATCAATCTTCTCAGCCTCAGCAGCCGCAGCAACAACAGCCGCAGCAGCAGAATGAGAAGAAAGACAGCGATGGCGTAGCCGGCTGGATTAAGGACATGTTTGGCGGGAATTAATTAATTCCCTGAATAAAAGGCCGCTTTATTTTAAAGCGGCCTTTTTTATTGTTTACAGTCCGCAATCCTTTAAAAAAAGTTAATTCAAAATTAAGAATTCCTAAGACTCATTATTTTTTATTTAAAACATAGTCTTGTGCGCCATTATGTGCAGGAGGTTTTTAGGCTATCTGGACACTGGTAAGAATGATCTGATTTAATCGCCTCAAGGAATCACAGGCTTTCCTGAAACATGGCTGGGTTAATTACCCCTGTATGAGTGATATGAGCGCTTAAATAACATTCTGACGCACAGTATTGGGGCGGGAATGGATGACTGCATCGATATATATAAGGATATGATTATGAGTAAGTATGTTCTTTCTTCATTTTTGGCTGCAAGCATAATGGCAGCGCTGTCTCTGCCAGCATTTGCCGGAAACGATTCTGGCACGGTGAACTTTGCCGGGAAAGTGGTGGCCGACACCTGTGAAATTAATGTTGATGGCTCCGGTACGACCTCGTCAACCGTCACGTTCCCCGATACCTATGCGTCGGACTTCGGCGCTGATGGCGCAGTGGGCACCAGCAAAACGTTTAATATTGAAGTGAAAAAATGTGACCCGCTGGTTGCCAAACTCAACCTCAAATTCAGCGGAACGACAACGGATGCCGCCCATAAACGTCTGAAAAACGACCTCAGCGGCGCCGGTAATGCCACCAACGTTGGCATCATCGTCAGCAATGAAAACGGCACGAAAGACGATGTGGTATTTGATGGCTCCCTGCCTTCGACGGGAACGGATGTGGCTAACGATGCGACGGGGGCAACTGCGTCGGTCTTTAGCTATATCGCGAAGGTGATTCAGATTGGTGATACTGCACCCACCGCAGGCCGCTATTCTTCTTCGGCAACTTTCGAGGTTGTCTATCGCTAAGTCATTACTGGCAGCCTTTATGGCTGCCTTTTGGAACGTTGTATGAAGACTTTATTTAAATTGTTATGTGGTTGTTTAATTATTTCTTGTCTGTCAGCGCAGGCCAGCGTGGTTCTGGGTGGTACGCGTATTATTTATCCATCAAATAAAGCTGAAGTACAAATAGCCCTTAAAAATAAAGATCCCCATACGCGTTATCTGGTACAAAGCTGGGTCAGCTATGTCAATAATGCAAAAGCGCCCTTCGTGATTACCCCTCCTGTTTATAAGCTGCAGGAAAATCGTCAAACCCTTTTACACGTTATTTTTACTGGCGATAAAAAAAGCCTGCCATCAGACCGTGAATCGCTGTTCCTGGCGAATGTGAAATCGGTCTCCGCGCTGTCGCCTGAGCTGAAAGAGAAAAATACCCTGCAGTTCGCGATGAAAACGCGGCTGAAGCTTTTCTGGCGCCCGTCTCAGTTAAAAGAGGCCGATGCGCTGGTGGCGGATGAAAAAATCACGTTCCGTCGTCAGGGCGACACGCTTATTGCCAACAACCCCACGCCGTTTTACGTCTCCTTTGGCGAGCTGGCCGTGGGCGGGAAAAGCGTACCGGTGAAAGAGACCGAAACCACGCCGGGGGCTATTTCGATGATGGTTGCACCGTTTAGCGAGCAGCATTTTGCGTTGCCAAAAGGGGCGACGGGTGCGGTGACCTGGACGGCAATCAATGATTTTGGGGCGCAAACCCCTCAGCGCAAGCAGGCCCTTTAACGGGATCGTGTTGGAATGCTATGTCCTCTCCCTCTCGCCAAAAACAGGTATGGTCCGGGATCGTGCTCGCACTGTTCGTCGCGATCCCACCTGCGTGGGCTGATGACGAATTCAACCTGCGGATCCTTGAGCTGGATACGCCGCTGGAAAATACCGCTACGCTCAAAAACTTCATTAATGATAACGGCTTGCTGGCAGGGCGCTATCTGACCACCATCATGTGGGATCGGGACGTCGTGGATAAACGCGAGGTCACCTATGTGCTTTCTGACGATAAGCAGCAGCTTCTGCCGGAGCTGACCAAAGCGGATCTGCGTGAATTTGGCGTGAACGTCGACGCGGTGCCGGATCTCAAAGATATGGACGATGCGGCCTGCATTCGGGATATCTCCCATTTTATCGAACATGCTCGCTACGATTACAATCAGGATAACCAGACCCTGACGCTGGTCATTCCCCAGGCCTACCGCAACCGCGCGGCTGCGGGCGCCATTAACCCGAAATTCTGGGATGACGGTGCTCCGGCGGCCTGGACAAGCTATCAGCTCAGCGGTTCTCAGCAGCACTACAGCACGGGTCAAACCTCATCAACCTGGCTTGGCCTGACGTCGGGTCTTAATCTGGGCGCGTGGCGGCTGCGCAACAACAGTACCTGGAGTGACTCTTCGGGCTGGGAAGCCATCGCCACCACCCTGCAGCGCGATATCAAAGCGCTGAAAAGCCAGCTTGAACTGGGCCAGACGTACACCAACAGCGAGCTGTTCGACAGCGTGCAGATGACCGGCCTGACGCTGGAAACGGATACGGCGATGATACCGGTCAGCCAGCAGGGGTTTGCGCCAGTCGTGCGGGGGATTGCCAACAGCGATGCAAAAGTCACCATTAAGCAAAACGGCTACACCCTTTATCAAACCAACGTCTCGCCGGGGCCATTTGAGATCCGTGATTTAAGCCAGGTCGCCTCCGGCGCGGATCTGGAAGTCACCGTTGAAGAGGCGGATGGCTCGGAGCATAGCTTCATACAGGCCAGCGCGTCGGTGCCGGTCCTCCAGCGTGAGGGCGGGTTTAAGTATTCGCTGGCGGCCGGGCGTTATCGCGGCAATGAAGGGGAAGATGAGCCCACCTTTGTGCAAGGTACGGCTATTTATGGTCTGCCGTATGGCGTGACGGCCTATACCGGCGCTCAGGGTGCGTCGATATATCATGCGCTGTTGCTGGGGGTTGGCGCGGATTTGGGTCATCTGGGCTCAGCCTCGGTGGATATCACTACCGCGCGAACCGCCTTTGATGACGGACGTGATGACGCAAATGGACTCTCATGGCGAGCGCAGTATTCAAAAGATATTCCTGACACAGATACCACCGTCACGCTTGCCAGCTACCGCTATTCCACCTCCGGGTTTTATACCTTTCAGGAGGCTATCGATCAGCGCGACAGCGAGATTGATGACGGCATTTATACCTATCGTAGAACCAACAACCGGCGAAGCCGCATGCAGGTAAACCTTTCCCAGCGGCTTTCTGACTGGGGCTCTGCGTATCTTAACGGCTATCAGCAGGATTACTGGGATATGGACGGCCACGAGCGCAGCGTCAGCGCCGGGCTGAGCTCCAGCTGGCGGGATATTACCTGGTCGATAAGCTACAACCTGACCCGCACGCCAGATGCCGATTCCGATCGGCAACTGGCGCTGAACGTCAATATCCCGTTATCGCACTGGCTCTCTAACGCGTGGGCAAACTACAGCGTAAATACCGCAAGCGGCGGGTATGTCTCGCACCAGGTGGGGATCGGGGGGACCGCGCTTGAGGATAACAAGCTGAGCTATAACCTCCAGCAGACCTACGCCAACAAAGATACGGGCTATGGCGGCAGCGTATCCGGGCGCTATCGCGGCTCGTCCGGCGAAGTTGGCATGGGGTACAGCTACGGCGGGGATAACCGACAGTGGAACTATAACGCTCAGGGATCCATCGTGGCTCACGGTCAGGGCGTTACGCTGGGGCAGCCCGTGCGGGACGCTTTCGCGATTGTACACATCAACGACGGAGAGGATGTCAACGTTCAGAGCGGCCGCGGCATTTATACCGATGCGTTTGGTAATGCCATCGTGCCGTCGCTTACCGCTTACCGACACAACACCCTCACGGTAAACACGCAGGAACGCAGCGATATTGATATTGACGCGGCAACGTTAGATCTCGTGCCGACAAAAGGCGCGGCGATACTGGCGAACTTCGAGGCCCGCGTTGGGCGTCGTGCGCTGGTCACTCTGCGTCATCAGGGTAAACCGGTGCCGTTTGGTGCCATCGTGGCGCTTGATAACACCACCGCGATTGTCGGGGATGAGGGCGAGGTCTACCTCTCAGGACTTAACGGACACACATCGTTCAGCGCGCAGTGGGGAGAGGCGGGCGACGAACAGTGTCATGGCGTCATCGATTTACCCGATGACAATGGCGAGGGAATCATTAATACCGCGGTCAATTGCCAATGAGGCTGGAGTGAAAATGCGCGTGACTATTCTGGTGAGAACCGTTATCTCTGCCGTACTGCTGGTCGCCGCCGCGCGGGTACATCCGGCATTTGCTCAATGTACTTTCAGCGGCGGGGATGGATCTGGCGGCATTGTTACCTTTCAGCTTCCAGCGGTCTTTATGCTCGATCCCGATACCCCTGTGGGGACCGTAATTTATGACAATGCCGTCGAATCCAATGAAATTACGGTGCACTGTGGCGGAGCTGACGCGCAAATCCGGCGCGGCTATTTGACCCTGACGGATGCCGACGCGCGTGAGGACGTTCTGCCGGGAGTCTATAAAACCAACGTGCCGGGGATTGGCATCCGTGCGGCGGCGTCAAGCGAACGGTTGCCCGACTATATAGAGCAGGACCTCATTCGTCCCTGGCAGTATTATGGCTACAAACATGGCGGGTCTGATGGCACCCACGTCTTTCGGGCCGCCGCTCAACTGGTGGTCATCGGCCAGGTCCAGGACGGGATGCTGGATACCTCGCGCCTGACCTCGCAGGATACGCTCGGCGGTGTCGTGGTCGGTGAAATGCGTTTTTCGCCCACCAGCGTCCATATTACGACCAATACCTGTAATCTGGTTGACCGTAACATTTTTGTTCCTCTCAAAACGGTCAATTCTCAGGATTTTGACGGGCAATACTCAGAGATACTGACTGATGGTAGCTTTAAGATCGCAATAAACGACTGCGCGGCGGGAAAAAAGATTGACTATCAGTTCACCCGCACGGGGTCGACGGGGGTGACCAACGGCTCGGTTTTGGGCATTGCATCCGGTGATGCTGCCGCACAAGGGTTGGGGATTCAAATTCTCGACAGCAACGATACCGTCCTTCAGTTTGACCAGACCTATACTGCGATATCCGCTACGCAGGACAAGGTGCCCGCAGAGATCCCCCTGAAGGCCCGCTACGTAAAAACGGGGGAGGTCAAACCCGGAAAAGTCGAGGCGGTCGCCACGTTCGAGCTGTTTTACCGCTAATGCTTCCCGCCCGCTCCGGCGGGTTTTGGCGATCCTTTCGCTAACATCATTAACCCCCTGTTTTCATCTGGTTAATTCTTAATCCCTCAATTCTCGTAGGGCCGCTTATTGCTTGCTATGCAACCGGCGTTTCGCCTATTATTCTTGCGCTCATAATAATAATTCTCGTTTACGTTATCATTAACCTTTCCATCAGAGATACAACATGGCGCTTTCCAATACTGCTCAGCCAATCAACACGTCGCTGCGAAAAGTCGCGGTCGTCGTAGCCACAGCGGTTGCCGGCATGTCGGCTTATGCACATGCTGCCGAAACCCCGAAAAAAGAAGAAACCATTACGGTAACCGCAGCGCCTGCGGCACAGGAAAGTGCCTGGGGACCGGCGGCAACTATCGCGGCAAGACAATCCGCGACCGGCACGAAAACCGATACGCCAATTCAGAAGGTGCCGCAGTCTATTTCAGTCGTCACCGCCGAAGAGATGGCGCTGCACCAGCCGCGTTCGGTAAAAGAAGCCCTGAGCTATACGCCGGGCGTGGCGGTTGGCACCCGTGGTGCGTCGAATACCTATGACTATCTGGTGATTCGCGGCTTTGCGGCCGACGGCCAGAGCCAGAATAACTACCTCGACGGCATGAAGATGCAGGGCAACTTCTATAACGACGCGGTAATCGACCCTTACATGCTGGAACGCGCCGAGATCATGCGCGGTCCGGTTTCCGTTCTGTACGGCAAAAGCAGCCCTGGCGGTTTGCTGAACATGGTAAGCAAGCGCCCAACCACCGAGCCGCTGAAAGAAATCCAGTTCAAAGTCGGTACGGACAGCCTGTTCCAGACCGGGTTTGACTTCAGCGATGCCATCGATGACGACGGCGTATACTCTTACCGCTTAACGGGTGTTGCGCGTTCTAATAACGCTCAGCAGGAGCGTGCGGAAGAGCAGCGTTACGCCATCGCGCCATCGTTCTCCTGGCGTCCGGATGATAAGACTACCTTCACGTTCCTCTCTTACTTCCAGAACGAGCCTGAAACCGGCTACTACGGCTGGCTGCCAAAAGAGGGGACGGTTGATCCGCTGCCGAACGGCGATCGTCTGCCGACGAACTTCAATGAAGGCGCGAAGAACAATACCTATTCCCGCAACCAGAAAATGGTGGGATACAGCTTCGATCACGAATTCAACGATACCTTTACCGTACGCCAGAACCTGCGCTTTGCTGAGAATAAAACCTCACAAAACAGTGTTTACGGCTATGGCGTCTGTACCGATCCGGCGAATGCAGGCAACAAACAGTGCGCCGCGTTAGCCCCTGCTGACAAAGGCCATTATCTGGCGCGTAAATACGTTGTCGATAATGAAAAGCTGCAGAACTTCACCGTTGATACCCAGTTGCAAAGCAAATTCGCTACCGGTGAGGTGGACCACATCCTGCTGACCGGCGTTGACTTTATGCGCATGCGTAATGACATTAACTCCTGGTTCGGCTATGACGACTCGGTGCCGCTGCTGGATCTCTACAACCCGGTGAACAGCGATTTTGATTTCGGTTCAAAAGATCCGGCGACCTCCGGCCCTTATCAGATCCTCAACCGTCAGAAACAGACCGGTCTGTACGTTCAGGATCAGGCGCAGTGGGATAAAGTGCTGGTTACGCTGGGCGGCCGTTATGACTGGGCGGATCAGGAATCGTATAACCGCGTGTTGAATACCACCTCCAAACGTGATGATACCCAGTTCACCTGGCGTGGTGGTGTTAACTACCTGTTTGATAATGGCGTAACCCCGTACTTCAGCTACAGCGAATCGTTTGAGCCCGCTTCGCAGACCGATGCTCAGGGCAAACTGTTCTCCCCGTCTAAAGGTAAGCAGTACGAAGCGGGCGTGAAATACGTGCCGAATGACCGTCCGATCGTTGTCACCGGTGCGTTGTACCAACTGACCAAAACCAACAACCTGATGGCGGACCCGGCTGGCTCGTTCTTCTCGGTTGAAGGGGGAGAAATCCGCGCGCGTGGCGTAGAGCTGGAAGCGAAAGCGGCGCTGTCTGCGAGCGTGAACGTTGTCGGTTCCTACACCTATACCGATGCGGAATACACCACCGATACAAATTACAAAGGCAACACGCCTGCTCAGGTGCCTAAACACATGGCATCCGTATGGGGCGATTACACGCTGTTTGATGGCCCGCTGTCCGGCCTGACGCTGGGTACCGGGGTGCGTTACACCGGCTCCAGCAAAGGCGATCCGGCGAACACCTTCACGGTAGGCAGCTACACCGTTGTCGATGCGCTGGTGAGATACGACCTGGCGCGCGTGGGCATGGCAGGCTCGAACGTCGCACTTCACGTGAACAACCTGTTTGATCGCGAGTATGTTGCCAGCTGCTTTAACACCTACGGTTGCTTCTGGGGTGCTGAACGTCAGGTTGTCGCCACCGCGACCTTCCGCTTCTAATCTCTCTTTGGGCACGGTTCGCCGTGCCCTTTTTATTTAAGTTGGCTGATATGCAGGATAATCAAACGCAATCCGACACCACCTTCACGCTCAATCATCTCTCCTTTCGCGTACCCGGACGCACGTTGCTGCATCCGCTCTCTCTGACGTTCCCGGCCGGTAAAGTGACGGGCCTGATTGGTCACAACGGTTCCGGTAAATCCACGCTCCTTAAGATGCTGGGACGCCATCAGCCGCCGTCCGAAGGGGATATCCTGCTGGACGGACAGCAACTGGAGAGCTGGAGCAGCAAAGCCTTTGCGCGCAAAGTGGCCTATCTGCCGCAACAGTTGCCGCAGGCGGAAGGGATGACGGTGCGTGAGCTGGTGGCGATTGGGCGTTATCCGTGGCACGGGGCGCTTGGGCGCTTCGGCGTGGCTGACCGGGAGAAAGTGGAAGAGGCGATTGCGCTGGTTGGGCTAAAACCGCTGGCGCACCGTCTGGTGGATAGCCTGTCTGGCGGTGAGCGTCAGCGGGCGTGGATTGCAATGCTGGTGGCTCAGGACAGCCGTTGCCTGCTACTGGATGAGCCTACCTCTGCGCTTGATATTGCCCATCAGGTCGACGTGCTGGCGCTGGTACACCGGTTAAGCCAGCAGCGTGGCCTGACGGTGATTGCGGTCCTGCACGATATCAACATGGCGGCTCGCTACTGCGATTATCTTGTCGCGCTACGCGGCGGCGAAATGATTGCGCAGGGAACACCGTCAGAGTTGATGCGCAGCAAAACGCTGGAACACATTTACGGTATTCCAATGGGTATCTTGCCTCACCCGGCTGGGGCTGCACCGGTGAGCTTCGTGTACTGATGCTGGACAACACATTTATCAGCCGTCGTCGCCTGTTGACGGCAATGGCGCTCTCACCCCTGCTGTTTAACATGACGACGGCGCGTGCTGCCGCAGTCGATCCTCACCGCATTGTGGCGCTGGAGTGGCTGCCGGTAGAGCTGATGATGGCGCTGGGTGTCACGCCCTATGGCGTGGCGGACATCCCTAACTATAACCTCTGGGTGAACGAGCCGAAGCTGCCGGACTCGGTGATTGACATCGGCCTGCGTACGGAGCCAAACCTCGAACTGCTTACCCAAATGAAACCGTCATTCCTGTTCTGGTCTGCGGGCTATGGCCCGTCAGAAGAGACCATGGCACGTATTGCGCCAGGGCGCGGTTTTTCCTTTAGCGACGGTAAAAAACCGCTGACCGTGGCGAAAAACTCGATCAACGAGATGGCGCATTTCCTCAACCGTGAAACGGAAGCCAAAAAGCATCTCGATGAATTCGATGCCCTGATTGACGCCCTGAAGCCGCGCTTTGCCGGGCGGGGCGATCGCCCGCTGCTGATGGTGACGCTGCTGGATGCCCGCCATATGCTGGTATTCGGTAAAAACTGTCTGTTCCAGGAGGTGCTGGACAGCTTTGGCATTCGCAATGCGTGGGAAGGGGAGATGACCTTCTGGGGCAGTACCGCCGTCGGTATCGATCGTCTGGCGGCGTTTCGTGATGTGGATGTGCTGTGCTTCGACCACGGCAACGAGCGCGAAATGCAAACGCTGATGGCGACGCCGCTCTGGCAGGCGATGCCGTTTGTGCGCGAGAAGCGCTTCCAGCGTGCGCCCGCTGTGTGGTTCTACGGCGCGACGCTATCGGCCATGCATTTTGCCCGCGTACTGGATAACGCGCTTGGAGGTAAAGCATGAGTACCCGTATCGCGCGTTTCCCGGTTCTACTGCTGTCCGTGCTTTTTCTGGCTGCACTGTCATTCACCGGGTTCAATCTCTCGACGGCGTTACCGCGTGCGCAGTGGGGAGCCGCGCTGGTCTCGCCGGATATCGACAATATTCAGCAGATGCTGTTCCACTACAGCCTGCTGCCGCGTCTGGCGATCTCCCTTTTGGTCGGGGCCGGTTTAGGCCTGGTAGGCGTCTTATTCCAGCAGGTATTACGTAACCCGCTGGCGGAGCCAACCACGTTGGGCGTCGCTACCGGGGCACAGCTTGGGATCACGATCACCACGCTGTGGGCATTGCCCGGCGCGTTAACCTCGCAGTTTGCGGCCCTCGCGGGGGCGTGTGTCGTAGGGGCGCTGGTCTTTGGTGTGGCCTGGGGAAAACGCCTTTCTCCGGTAACGCTGATTCTGGCCGGGCTGGTTGTCAGCCTCTATTGCGGTGCGATTAACCAGCTGCTGGTGCTGTTCCATCACGATCAGCTGCAAAGTATGTTCCTGTGGAGCACCGGCACGCTCACCCAGACCGACTGGAGCATCGTGCAGCGTCTGTGGCCGCAGCTGGCGGGCGGGGTCGTGCTGACGCTGCTGCTCCTGCGTCCGCTGACGCTCATGGGGCTGGATGATGGCGTGGCGCGCAACCTGGGGCTGGCACTGTCGCTGGCACGCCTGGCGGCGCTCACGCTGGCGATTGTGCTGAGCGCTCTGCTGGTTAACGCGGTGGGCATTATCGGCTTTATCGGTCTCTTTGCGCCGCTGCTGGCAAAAATGCTCGGGGCGCGTCGGCTGCTGGCGCGTCTGCTGCTCGCACCGTTGATCGGGGCGCTGATCCTCTGGCTTTCCGATCAGATCATTCTCTGGCTGGCCCGCGTCTGGATGGAAGTGTCTACCGGGTCAGCAACGGCGCTTATCGGTGCGCCGCTGCTGCTGTGGTTGCTCCCGCGTTTGCGCAGCATCAGCGCGCCTGCGATGGACACGGGCGATAAGGTCTACGCGGAACGTCAGTCGGTACTGTGGTTTAGCCTTGCCGGTCTGGGAGTCTTGCTTCTCGCCTCGTTTGCCGCACTCGCGTTTGGGCGCGATGCCGCAGGCTGGCACTGGGCGACGGGTGATTTACTCAACGAATTACTGCAATGGCGCTGGCCGCGGATCCTCTCCGCGCTTATTGCCGGTGTGATGCTGGCGGTTGCGGGCTGTATTATTCAGCGTCTGACCGGTAACCCGATGGCGAGCCCGGAAGTGCTGGGGATCAGCTCCGGTGCCGCCTTTGGCGTGGTGCTGATGCTGTTCCTGGTGCCAGGGAACGCGTTTGGCTGGTTGATGCCTGCCGGGAGTATCGGTGCGGCGGTGACGCTGATGATTATTCTGATTGCCTCTGGCCGCGGCGGATTTTCCCCGCACCGGATGTTGCTGGCCGGGATGGCGCTCAGCACGGCCTTTACGATGCTGTTGATGATGCTGCAGGCGAGTGGCGATCCGCGAATGGCGAAGATCCTGACCTGGATTTCTGGCTCAACCTACAACGCTACCGCCAGCCAGGTTGTGCATTCCGGGATCGTAATGATTGTGCTGCTGGCGATTGTGCCGCTGTGTCGTCGCTGGATGACCATTCTGCCGCTCGGCGGCGAAACGGCGCGGGCTGTGGGCATTGCGCTGACGCCTACGCGTGTCGCACTTCTCCTGCTGGCAGCGTGCCTCACGGCAACGGCAACCATGACTATTGGCCCGCTGAGCTTCGTCGGGTTGATGGCACCGCATATCGCCAGAATGATGGGGTTCCGCCGGACAATGCCGCACATTGTGATGTCAGCCCTGACGGGCGGAGTCATTCTGGTATTTGCGGACTGGTGTGGAAGGATGGTGCTGTTCCCTTACCAAATCCCGGCGGGACTGCTGTCGACCTTTATAGGCGCGCCGTATTTTATTTATCTGTTGAGAAAGCAGAGTCGGTAATAAAAGTAAAACGGCAATCCTTAGATTTCCGTTTTAGGGTTTGTTCCCTCTCCCTGTGGGAGAGGGTTGGGGTGAGGGCATCACCCCGCACGGACCTTAAAGCTTCGCAAACACCTTACGCGCCGCGTCGATGGTGTTATTGATATCTTCTTCGCTGTGCGCCACGGACATAAAGCCCGCTTCAAACGCCGACGGCGCCAGGTACACACCTTCTTCCAGCATCAGGTGGAAGAAGCGCTTGAAGCGTTCAACATCGCACTTCACGACGTCCTGATAGCTGGTCACGGTTGGCGCATCGGTGAAGAAAATCCCGAACATGCCGCCGACGTGATTGACCACCAGTGGGATACCCGCCTCTTCCGCGGCTTCCAGCAGACCGTTAGCCAGTTGAGTCGTCAGGTCGGTCAGGGTTTCGTGAATGCCTGGTTGCGCCACTTCGGTCAGGCAGGCGAAGCCTGCGGCCATCGCAATCGGGTTGCCGGAAAGGGTACCTGCCTGGTAGACCGGGCCCGTTGGCGCCAGCGCTTCCATCACATCCTTACGGCCGCCGAATGCGCCAACAGGCATTCCGCCGCCGATGATTTTGCCGAGGCAGGTCAGGTCCGGCTCAACGCCATAATAAGACTGGGCACCCGCCAGCGCTACGCGGAAGCCGGTCATCACTTCGTCGATGATCAGCAGGGCACCAAACTCATCGCACAGGGCGCGCAGGCCCGGCAGGAAGTCCGGCTGCGGTGGAATGCAGTTCATGTTGCCCGCTACCGGTTCAACGATGATGCAGGCGATCTCCTGCGGATACTGCTCGAACGCCGCGCGAACGGTGTTCAGATCGTTATAGGTACAGGTCAGGGTATGCTTAGCGAAATCCGCCGGCACGCCAGGCGAGTTTGGCTGGCCGAGGGTCAGCGCGCCGGAGCCTGCTTTCACCAGTAAACAGTCTGCGTGGCCGTGGTAGCAGCCTTCGAATTTAATGATTTTATCGCGACCGGTAAAACCGCGCGCCAGGCGGATCGCGCTCATGGTCGCTTCGGTACCGGAGTTCACCATACGTACCATGTCCATGGTCGGCACCAGTTCGGTCACCAGCTCCGCCATCTTCACTTCCATTTCGGTTGGCGCACCGAAGCTCAGGCCACGCTGAGCGGCTTCAATGACCGCGTTACGAATGGCTGGGTGGTTGTGCCCGAGCACCATCGGTCCCCAGGAACCGACATAATCGATATAGGCTTTGCCATCGACATCATACAGATACGCGCCGTCAGCACGTTCAATAAACAGCGGCGTACCGCCCACGCCGGTAAAGGCGCGAACAGGCGAGTTCACACCACCTGGAATAAGCTCCCGGGCTGCACTGTAGAGGTTTTCAGACTTGCTCATGGCGTCGTTCCTGGTTCGTATAAAATGATTAAGCACACTATTCTAAGTGATTCGCAGTAGGTTATGAAATTTTTAGCCAGATAATGCTTTAAGATTTGTTAAGTATTTTTAAGGGGACGGAGGGAAGGTCTCTGGTAAAATCTCCTCGGCTTTTTGTATGACGAATAAGAACAGGACATGAAATCAGATTCTCCGTCTTTTGAAGAACAACAGTTTACGCGCGCTCAGCACCGGATCAGTATTCGGCGGCTGCTCAATCGCGATAAAACGCCGCTGGCGATCCTGCTGGCTGCAGCCGTGGTGGGGACTCTCGCCGGTCTGGTTGGCGTGGCGTTTGAAAAAGCGGTCAATGCCGTACTCAACTGGCGAGTGGGCACCGTCGCGGGTTTTGCCGATAGCCGGTGGCTGGTCTGGGTCGGGGCATTTGGACTGTCGGCGCTGTTTGCCATGGTGGGGTATTTTCTGGTGCGTAAATTCGCCCAGGAGGCCGGCGGGTCTGGCATCCCGGAAATTGAAGGTGCACTGGAAGAGTTGCGCCCGGTGCGCTGGTGGCGCGTGATCCCGGTTAAATTCATCGGCGGTATGGGGACGCTGGGCGCGGGGATGGTGCTGGGCCGGGAAGGGCCAACGGTACAACTGGGGGGCAACGTCGGACGCATGGTGGGCGATCTGTTCCGGATGCGAAGCGCCGAAGCGCGCCATACGCTGCTCGCCACCGGTGCGGCGGCGGGTCTTTCAGCGGCGTTTAACGCACCGCTGGCGGGCATATTGTTCATCATCGAAGAGATGCGCGCGCAGTTCCGCTACAACCTGATCTCCATTAAAGCCGTGTTTACCGGCGTTATTATGTCGAGCATTGTTTTCCGCCTCTTCAATGGCGAAGGGGCGGTAATTGAGGTGGGTAAACTGACCAACGCGCCGGTCAACACCCTGTGGCTTTACCTGATCCTCGGCATGATTTTTGGCGTGGTGGGGCCGCTGTTTAACACCTGCATCTTACGTGCTCAGGATATGTTCCAGCGTATTCATGGCGGCAATACGACGAAATGGGTGCTGATGGGCGGCCTGCTGGGCGGGATGTGCGGCGTGCTCGGCTTTGTTGAGCCGAATGCCGCAGGCGGCGGCTTCGGGCTGATCCCCATCGCCGCAGCGGGAAATTTCAGCGTCGGTCTGCTGCTGTTTATGTTTATCTCCCGGGTTATCACAACGGTTCTGTGCTTCTCCTCCGGTGCACCCGGCGGGATTTTCGCCCCGATGCTGGCGCTTGGTACGCTGCTGGGCACCGCGTTTGGTATGGCAGCTAAAGTGGGCTTCCCGGCGTATCACCTTGATGCTGGCACCTTCGCGGTGGCCGGTATGGGGGCACTGCTGGCAGCGTCTCTGCGTGCACCGTTGACCGGTATCGTGCTGGTGCTGGAGATGACAGATAATTACCAGCTCATTTTGCCAATGATCATTACCTGTCTCGGGGCGACACTATTAGCCCAATTCCTGGGCGGGAAACCGCTATACTCCACCATCCTCGCGCGTACCCTGGCAAAGCAAGAGGCGGAGCGGGCCGCCGCGCAGAATACTTGAATGAATTACCAGGGTATTAGATAATGACGAAAAGAATTGGGTGAATTTTACCCAATAGCAGTATTCATGGGAGCATAAGATGAGTGATGACGTAGCTGTGCCGCTGGAATTTACCGAAGCAGCAGCCAACAAAGTGAAAACCCTGATTGCCGACGAAGACAATCCGGATCTGAAACTGCGTGTCTATATTACCGGTGGCGGCTGCAGCGGCTTCCAGTACGGTTTTACCTTTGACGATCAGGTGAACGATGGTGATATGACCATCGAGAAGCAGGGCGTTGCGCTGGTGGTTGACCCGATGAGCCTGCAGTATCTGGTCGGCGGTTCAGTGGATTACACCGAAGGTCTGGAAGGGTCACGCTTTGTGGTGACTAACCCGAACGCAACCAGCACCTGCGGGTGTGGTTCTTCGTTCAGTATTTAAGCCTGAATGCGGATTTGTAGGCCCGGTAAGCGAAGCGCCACCGGGCTTATAAACCACGCCTATCTTGAATTTTCATCCAGCGCAAACGTCGGCAGCTTCAGGTGCCAGCGTATTGCCGCCAGACGAATCACCAGCGTCACGACCATCCCCAGCATCGCAGCATTTTCCAGCGGCACCGCAAAGGTGTAATACGCCGTGGCGTGCACAATCCCGCCAATAATACAGGCAGTAGCATAGATCTCGGTACGCAGGATCATCGGTACTTCACGCGCCAGAATGTCGCGAATAATGCCGCCGCCCACGCCGGTTAATACGCCCATGCAGATCGCGACCATCGGGCCGGTTCCGGCATTGAAGGCTTTATTGACGCCAATACCGACAAACACGGCCAGACCCACGGCATCCAGCACCGGGAGTATCCATTTCGGTAATCTGCGGGGCTGGCGAACCAGCACAATGGTTAACAGACAGGTCACCATGGCTACCACCAGATCGGTCGGATCTTTCACCCAAAACACCGGGCCATTCGCCAGCGCCATATCACGGATAGTCCCGCCGCCAACGGCAGTGACTACGCCAAGCACCAGCACGCCAAACGGATCCATGCGTAGTTTTCCGGCGAGCAGAACGCCGGAGATAGCAAAAACGGCTGTGCCAAGAATATCCAGCCAATAAACGAGCATCGTTAAATCCTCGAAAAGGTCTTCTGTTAGTGACTCTCTGCCAGTGCGGCACAGAGCTGTTTTGCGGCGAGGATAATACGCGGGCTGGCGCGTTCAAACCAGTCACTGTTGAGTGGGATCACCGGAATTTTTAGCTGGCTTTGCCAGAATTGTTTAATTTTAGGAATCTCGCTCGCATTTCCGACCACGACGATGGCCTGCGGCTGGCGCGCCAGAACCTGCTCACGGCTAACCTGCGGCCACGGTACCCGGCTGGCAGCAAAAATATTTTCACCGCCACACACTTCCAGGACCTGGTTCTGAATTGACCCTTTACCTGTGGTAAACAGCGGCTGACTGCCAAACTGCAGGAAGATGCGCTTTTTAACGGACGTATCGTATTGAGCTTTCAGCGCAGCATAGTCATTGAGCATCTGGCTCGCCGCATGCCTGGCTTTTTCAGGCGCAGGGCTATAAGGGGCAAGGGCGCGCAGTGCCTGAGCGACTTGCTCAATACTTACGGCGTCAACCCACATGACCTTGATGCCAAGCGAGGTAAGCTGATTGACCTGCCGTTCGGCGTTACCGCCACGCCAGGCCAGCACGAGATCGGGTTTCAGCGCCACGATGCGCTCAAGGTTCATCCCTTGCCAGGTCGCAACGTGTTCAATGTTGGCCGCCTGGGGGGGGTAATCCGAAAAGCTACTCACGCCAACGGGGGTGATGCCAGCGGCAAAGGCCAGCTCGGTGTTAGCGGGAGAGAGCGTAATTACGCGAGGCGCGGCACAGAGCCACGCTGAAGCAAGCAGAAGCAGGGCGGCGAGCGCCCTGAGGGATGGTTTAGCCACGTGCCAGGTTCTGCACCAGGCGTTCCACCATCACGGTGGACTGTTTTGCCGCAACGGTCAGGAACTCGTCGAAGCTGATGTGAGACTGCTGGTCTGCGACGTCAGAGATGGCGCGAACCACCACGAACGGTACGCTGAAGTTGTGGCAAACGTGCGCAATCGCGGTCGCTTCCATCTCAACGGCAACCGCCTGCGGGAAGTTATGACGTATTTTTGCCAGACCGACGGAGCCATTGATGAACGCATCACCGCTGACAATCAGGCCGCGTACCGCGTTAAGATTGAGCTCAGCAATGCAGGTTTCAGCCGCCGCAATCAGTTTGTCGTCAGCTTTAAACCCTGCCGGGCAGCCCGGGAGTTGACCGTATTCGTAGCCAAACGCGGTGACGTCGGCATCGTGATAACGCGCTTCGTCGGAGACAACGATATCGCCCACTTTCAGCGTCGGCGCCAGGCCGCCAGCCGAACCGGTGTTCACGATCACGTCCGGCTTGCAGCGCTCAAGCAGCAGGGTCGCACCCAGCGCAGCAGCCACTTTACCGATGCCTGATTTCAGCAGAGCCACGTCAACACCGTTAAGCTGACCGGTGTAGATCTCACACCCCCCCAGAGAGAGGGTCTGACGGTTCTCAATTTTGTCACGCAGGAGCGTAACTTCTTCTTCCATTGCACCAATAATGCCGATTTTCATAGATTTACTCGCGATGTGCCTTGTTAAGATGCATAGTCTATCATGCGGTTAAGGGGAAACGCATTCTCACGCGGGGGAGCACATGTCACCAATCGATTTTCGTACCAAAATTAACTGGCACCGACGTTTCCGCTCGCCACAGGGCGAGAAGAGCGAACATGAGATCCTGCGTATCTTCGAAAGCGATCGAGGAAGGATTATTAACTCGCCCGCCATCCGGCGTTTGCAGCAAAAAACGCAGGTGTTTCCGCTGGAGCGTAATGCCGCTGTACGCACGCGCTTAACCCACTCAATGGAAGTGCAGCAGGTCGGGCGGTATATTGCCAAAGAGATTTTAAGCCGTCTCAAAGAGCTACGTTTACTGGAAACCTATGGTCTGGACGAGCTGACGGGGCCCTTCGAGAGCATCGTTGAGATGGCCTGCCTGATGCATGACATCGGCAATCCGCCTTTTGGTCACTTTGGCGAGGCGGCAATTAATGACTGGTTTAAACAACGCCTTCATCCGTCGGATGCGGCAAGCCAGCCGCTCAGCGATGACCGCTGCATCGTGCGGGATTTACGTCTGCGTGAAGGTGAAGAACGGCTTAACGATCTGCGTCGCAAAGTGCGTCAGGATCTCTGTCACTTCGAGGGCAATGCCCAGGGTATCCGACTGGTACATTCCCTGATGCGCATGAACCTGACCTGGGCGCAGGTCGGCTGTATCCTGAAATATACGCGTCCCGCGTGGTGGACGGGAGAGACGCCCGCATCCCACAGCTATTTAATGAAGAAACCGGGCTACTACCTTTCCGAAGAGGCCTATATTGAACGGCTGCGTAAAGAACTTTCATTGACGCCAAACGGTCGCTTTCCATTAACCTGGATTATGGAAGCCGCGGATGATATTTCCTATTGCGTCGCTGACCTGGAAGACGCCGTTGAGAAAAGAATATTCAGCGTCGAGGAGCTTTACCAGCACCTTTATGCCGCCTGGGGAAACCACGAAAAAGGTTCACTGTTTGCTCAGGTTGTCGAAAATGCCTGGGAAAAGTCGCGCTCAAATACATTAAGCCGCAGCACGGAAGACCAGTTCTTTATGTATTTGCGCGTCAATACATTAAATAAACTGGTGCCCTACGCAGCCTCGCGCTTTATCGATAATCTGCCGCAGATTTTCAGCGGGGAATTCAATCACGCGCTGCTGGAAGATGACAGCAGTTTTAGTCAACTCCTTGAGCTCTATAAACATGTGGCGATGCGGCATGTGTTCAGCCATCCGGATGTTGAGCAGCTCGAACTGCAGGGCTACCGGGTAATCAGTGGGTTACTGGAAATTTATTCTCCGTTGCTTCAGCTGTCCGTCGACGAATTCAGTGAGCTGGTGGAAAAAGAACGCGTGCGACGAATTCCTATCGAATCCCGGCTTTATCAAAAACTTTCAACCCGTCATCGGCTGGCCTATGTCGAAGCGATAAGTAAGCTGGATCGTCACGCTACGCAGTGGCCGGTAATGGAATATTATTATCGCTGCCGTCTTATCCAGGACTATATCAGCGGCATGACGGATTTGTATGCCTGGGATGAATACCGCAAGCTAATGGCCGTGGAATAAACGCTGAGTTTTGTAAAGACGGCCAATAAATTTTTACCTTTTCCATAAACTTATGGCCGGAACTAAGCGGTATAAAATGAATCTGAGTTACACAGCAATTTTGCGTTACCTGTAAATCGAGATTGAGAAACATGAAAAAAACCACATTAGCAATGAGTGCACTGGCTCTGAGTTTAGGTTTAGCGCTGTCTCCTCTGACTGCTACCGCAGCCGAGACCGCGTCATCGGCAGCAACCGCGCAGCAGATGCCAAGCCTGGCACCGATGCTCGAAAAAGTGATGCCATCGGTGGTGAGTATTAACGTTGAGGGGAGTACGACCGTCAATACGCCGCGTATGCCGCGTAACTTCCAGCAGTTCTTTGGTGACAACTCACCGTTCTGCCAGGACGGTTCGCCATTCCAGAGTTCCCCGTTCTGTCAGGGCGGTGGTGCAGGGGATGACAGCCAGGGCGGCGGCCAGCAACAGAAATTCATGGCGCTTGGCTCGGGGGTCATTATCGATGCAGCGAAAGGCTACGTCGTGACCAACAACCACGTGGTTGATAACGCGAACAGCATTAAGGTTCAGCTGAGCGATGGCCGTAAGTTCGACGCAAAAGTGGTCGGCAAAGACCCGCGTTCCGATATTGCGCTGATCCAGATTCAGGATCCGAAAAACCTGACGGCGATTAAAATTGCCGACTCTGATGCGCTGCGCGTAGGTGACTACACAGTGGCTATCGGTAACCCGTTCGGTCTGGGCGAAACCGTGACCTCAGGTATCGTCTCTGCGCTGGGCCGTAGCGGCCTGAACGCAGAGAACTATGAAAACTTTATTCAGACGGATGCGGCCATCAACCGCGGTAACTCCGGCGGTGCGCTGGTGAACCTGAACGGCGAGCTGATCGGTATTAACACCGCGATCCTGGCGCCGGACGGCGGCAACATCGGGATCGGCTTTGCTATCCCGAGCAACATGGTGAAAAACCTGACCGCGCAGATGGTGCAGTACGGCCAGGTGAAACGCGGCGAGCTGGGCATTTTGGGCACCGAGCTGAACTCTGAGCTGGCAAAAGCGATGAAAGTGGATGCCCAGCGCGGCGCGTTCGTCAGCCAGGTGATGCCGAACTCCTCTGCGGCGAAAGCAGGGATTAAAGCGGGTGACGTGATCACCTCCCTGAACGGTAAACCGATCAGCAGCTTTGCAGCCCTGCGTGCGGAAGTCGGCTCTATGCCGATTGGCAGCAAAGTGACCCTCGGTCTGCTGCGTGACGGTAAGCCGGTCAACGTGAGCCTGGAGCTGCAGCAGAGCAGCCAGAATCAGGTTGATTCCAGCACCATCTTCAGCGGTATTGAAGGCGCTGAGATGAGCAATAAGGGCGCAGACAAAGGTGTGGTAGTGAATAACGTGAAGGCGAATTCACCTGCTGCCCGTATCGGCCTGAAAAAAGGGGATGTGATCATGGGCGCTAACCAGCAGCCGGTGAAAAACATCGCTGAACTGCGCAAAATTCTCGACAGCAAACCGTCCGTGCTGGCGTTGAATATTCAGCGTGGTGATACCTCTATCTACCTGCTGATGCAGTAATCCTCTTAAGCCCCTGTACGCAGGGGCTTTCTTGTTTCTGTGACTTTTCCCACAACTCCATACTTCTTCCGCTCTCTTTGTGCATTCGCACAATGCAGCCGTCAATGAACTTCCCTATGCTTGAGCTCTGCTCAGAGGAGGGTGACATGGCTGGCTGGCATCTTGATACCAAAATGGCGCAGGATATTGTGGCGCGCACGATGCGCATCATTGATACCAACATCAATGTAATGGATGCCCGTGGGCGCATTATTGGTAGTGGCGATCGTGAGCGCATTGGTGAATTGCACGAAGGCGCGCTTTTGGTGCTCTCTCAGGGGCGTGTGGTTGATATCGACGATGCGGTTGCGAAACACCTGCACGGCGTGCGTCAGGGCATCAATTTACCGCTGCGCCTTGAAGGCGAGATTGTGGGGGTTATCGGCCTGACCGGCGAGCCGGAGTCCCTGCGTAAATATGGCGAGCTGGTCTGTATGACGGCGGAAATGATGCTGGAGCAGTCGCGCCTGATGCATCTGCTCGCCCAGGACAGCCGCCTGCGCGAAGAGCTGGTGATGAACCTTATTCAGGCGGAAGAGCTTACGCCTGCACTCAGCGAATGGGCGCAGCGCCTGGGGATCGACCTCAATCAGCCGCGCGTGGTGGCGGTGATCGAGGTCGATAGCGGTCAGCTTGGCGTAGACAGCGCGATGGCCGAACTGCAGCAGCTGCAAAATGCGCTGACGACACCGGAACGCGATAACCTGGTGGCGATAGTCTCGCTGACGGAAATGGTGGTGCTCAAACCCGCGCTCAATCCGTTTGGCCGCTGGGATGCCGAAGATCATCGCCGTCGCGTGGAACTGCTGATTTCCCGGATGCAGGAGAACGGTCAACTGCGTTTTCGCGTTGCGCTCGGCAATTACTTTTCCGGGCCGGGCAGTATTGCCCGCTCCTGGCGCACCGCACGCACCACCATGATGGTGGGTAAGCAGCGGATGCCGGAGAGCCGCAGTTATTTCTATCAGGACCTGATGCTGCCGGTGCTGCTCGACAGCCTGCGTGGCGGCTGGCAGGCCAACGAGCTGGCGCGGCCCTTAGCGCGCCTGAAAGCGATGGACAACAACGGCCTGCTGCGCCGGACGCTGCAGGCGTGGTTCCGCCATAA
This sequence comes from Enterobacter cloacae complex sp. SHL012, assembly GCF_049237505.1. Lineage (NCBI taxonomy): Bacteria > Pseudomonadati > Pseudomonadota > Gammaproteobacteria > Enterobacterales > Enterobacteriaceae > Enterobacter > Enterobacter cloacae complex sp. SHL012. The sequence continues at coordinate 38,929 of NZ_JBMKIZ010000004.1, read as the reverse complement.
CGTGCAGCCGCTGGCGACGTCGAAGGCGTTGTTTATTCATCGCAATACGCTGGAGTACCGGCTTAACCGGATTTCGGAGCTAACGGGGCTGGATCTGGGGAATTTTGACGACAGGCTGCTGCTGTATGTGGCGTTGCAGCTGGATGAGCAGAGATGACTGAGTGCGGGCTGGTGCCCTCACCCCATCCCTCTCCCACGGGGAGAGGGCGCAAACATTAAAAACGGCAATCAGGGACTGCCGTTTTGCTTTTATTTCCGAGTTAACTTCTCAAGATCCGCTTCAATCTCGCTGATCTTATTGGTAACAACGCTTTCAAGGTGACGCAGATCGTCAAGGATCTTACGCTTGAGATCGACTTCAGTGCGGTCGCGCTGACAAATCTGATCGAGTTCATCGATCACATAGCGCAGGTTAGGGCTGATTTCCTGAACTTCTTTGTACCCCTGGCCTACGCCGTCCGCGACGACGGTCTTACGCTGGCGTGGATATTTAAACTTCACGCTTTTGGCGAAAAACTCGCCTTTATCCTTGTGAAAATAAATTTTTAAGATGTCGTTGTTGGCTTCCTGGCGGAGGCTGTAACGATCAATTTCATCAGGATTGGTAATGCCCAGACTTTTCAGATTATCGTACATAGCGGTACCCTTATCTCAACATAACCTTTGAATAATTAATGAAAAAATTCCTTTTTGCCACCCTCGGGTTCAAAAAAAGCGGGGTCGATCCTGATTACCTTTCACTGACATTACCGAGCAGGGAAAATAAATGCTCCCACTCGTTTATTGTTGTTTTTAACGACCACGTCAAGCGGAAATCAACGTAATAAGGTAATCATTTCTCTCAACGTTAATGCAGCATCGTGAGAGTCGTGAGAAAAGGCGAGCGAGACGGTATTCAAAGCCGGGGAATTCAGGCAAAGTTATCGCACGAAAGCGTAGGCTGCGGGGATAATGACATGTCAGGACGCATTGATTATCAAATCGAAAAATATAGCTTTGGTGCCGTAGAGGAGAACCAAAGACTCACGCATCAGTGGGCAGAAGTCGCCGCCGAATGCCGCCAGCTTCAGGCGGGGGCGGAGGAGCGTTTACGCATTGCCTTGCTCAACGTGGATTATGTCACCAGCTTCGAACTGCCATTTCGGCTGATACTGACCCGCGCCCCGCAGCTAATCGCCGGGCTGCGCGATGAGTTTCAGCTAAACCAGAAGAACGTCATCTTCAACGGCAAGCGCTTTGGCTGCGTTTACAGCCTGAAAGGCGATCTGGATGCGATCCCCGACGCTTTTCAATACCGCATGACCACCCGCATTCGACGGGTCGATCCCACCGGGCTTACGGCGGAGCCATTCCGGCAGATTGCCAGAGAGGTCAAAGCGCCGCGTGAGCGACTGAAGCTGGCGCTGGAATCGGGTCTGGCTGTGACTGCGCTTGACGGGCTTTTCTGGTTGGGGAGCCAGCGTATGGCGGCGGATATTGCAGGGTTGAGAAGAAAGGGAATGGCAATCGTGACTGCGGAAACGGACGTCTTTGATGATTACACCGGGACGCACAGGCGGGTCCCGGTGTATCAACGGGTCAGCGATTAGTCGATGGTGCGCAGCAGTTCGTTGATACCGACTTTACCGCGGGTTTTCGCATCCACTTTCTTCACGATAACGGCACAGTACAGGCTGTATTTGCCATCTTTCGACGGCAGGTTACCGGAAACGACCACGGAACCCGCCGGAACGCGGCCGTAGTGAACTTCGCCGGTTTCGCGATCGTAAATACGGGTGCTCTGGCCGATGTAAACGCCCATGGAGATCACGGAACCCTCTTCCACGATCACGCCTTCAACCACTTCTGAACGCGCGCCGATGAAGCAGTTGTCTTCGATGATGGTTGGGTTAGCCTGCAGTGGCTCCAGAACACCACCGATGCCCACGCCGCCGGACAGGTGAACGTTTTTACCGATTTGGGCACAGGAACCGACGGTAGCCCAGGTATCCACCATCGTACCTTCGTCAACGTAGGCACCGATGTTCACGTAGGATGGCATCAGCACGGTGTTGCGTGCGATGAACGCGCCCTGACGCACTGCCGCAGGCGGCACCACGCGGAAGCCTTCTTTCTGGAAACGCGCTTCGTCGTAATCAGCGAATTTCATTGGGACTTTATCGAAGTAGCGGCTTTCTGCTCCGTCGATAACCTGGTTATCGTTGATACGGAAAGAGAGCAGCACCGCTTTCTTCAGCCATTGATGAGTAACCCACTGACCGTCGATTTTTTCTGCCACGCGCAGCGCGCCGGAATCCAGCAGGGAAATCACCTGGTTTACCGCTTCACGGGTCACGGTATCCACATTTGCCGGGGTAATCTCGGCGCGACGCTCAAAAGCGGACTCAATAACGTTCTGTAACTGCTGCATTGTTTACTCTTTCCATTTCACTAAAAAACACGTCACCCTTTATCGTTTGGATTGAGGGCTGCTGTCAACCGTTGTTGCACTTCAAGTTGCAGGTCATTATTAAGGGCACGCCGGTCGGCGGTGGCGATTATAAATAAATCTTCTACTCGCTCGCCAATGGTTGTAATTCGGGCGCCATGAAGCGAAATTCCCAGATCGGCAAAAACCTGGCCGACGCGGGCGAGCAGCCCTGGCTGGTCGAGCGCGATCAGCTCCAGGAACGATTTACGGTCGGTGTGGGTCGGCAGGAAATTGACCTCGGTATCGACGGTAAAGTGGCGCAATTTCGCCGACTGGCGACGCGGCTGCGGTGGCTGCCAGCTGCGCTGAGTGATCGCCTGTTCCAGACCGAAGCGTATCCCTTCATGTCTGTCCGACGAGAGCGGACTGCCGTCCGGCTCCAGCACGATAAAGGTATCCATCGCCATGCCGTCGCGGGTGGTAAAAATCTGCGCGTCGTGAACGCTCAGGTTACGCCTGTCCAGCTCGGCGCAGACCGCAGCAAACAGATAAGGCCGATCCGGGCTCCAGATGAAGATCTCCGTCCCGCCGCGCGTCGCCTGTGGGCTAAGCAGGATCATCGGCTGCGACAGATCGTGCTTCAGCAGATGTCGCGCGTGCCAGGCAAGCTGGTTTGGGCTGTGGCGGACAAAATAGTTGGCACGGCAGCGGGCCCAAATCTGATGCAGTGCTTCTTCATCAATGTTATCCATCCGCAGCAGCGCCAGGGCCTGCAGCTGGTGATGGCGCACGCGTTCGCGCATGTCCGGGGTGTTTTGCATCCCGCGACGCAGCTGTTTTTCGGTAGCGAAATAGAGCTCGCGCAGCAGGCTTTGCTTCCAGCTGTTCCACAGGGTTTCATTGGTGGCACAAATATCCGCGACCGTCAGGCACACCAGATAGCGCAGACGGTTCTCCGTCTGGACCTCTTCGGCGAATTGCTTAATCACCTCTGGATCCTGAATATCACGACGCTGGGCAGTGACTGACATCAGCAGGTGATGGCGTACCAGCCAGGCGACCAGCTGCGTTTCGCGCGAGTTGAGCCCATGCAGCTCGGCAAATTTCAGCACGTCCTGCGCACCCAGCACCGAGTGGTCTCCACCGCGGCCTTTGGCGATGTCGTGGAACAGGGCGGCAATCAGGATCAGTTCCGGATGGGTGAGGCGCGGCCACAGCTCCACGCAAAGCGGGTGGCGGGATCGCGTCTCTTCTTTCGCAAAGCTTTCCAGCTTGAGCATGACGCGGATCGTGTGCTCATCCACCGTGTAGGCGTGAAAGAGATCGAACTGCATCTGTCCGACGATGTGCGACCACTGCGGCATATAGGCCCACAGCACGCTATGACGGTGCATTGGCAGCAGACCACGGCTGACGGCGCCAGGATGACGGAGCATACTCAAAAACAGCGAGCGCGCTTCCGGGATATAGCACAGCGGCTGCGTCAGATGACGGCGCGCATGGCGCAGATGGCGCAGGGTGGTGGAGTAGATCCCGGTAATCGTGCTGTTGCGCACCATGGTGTAGAACATTCGCAGGATCGCTTCCGGCTCGCGGATAAACAGCGTTTCGTCCCGCAGGTCGATAAGCGTGCCGCGCAGCTGGAATTCGTCATCAATTGGGCGCGGCTTTTCGTCCGCCGTCAGGGCCAGAATGGCCTCGTCGAACAGCTGCAACAGCATCTGGTTCAGCTCGGTCACCCGGCGGGTGACGCGGAAGAAATCCTTCATCATCTGCTCAACCGGTTCGTTACCTTCGCCCTGATAATTCAATCGCTGCGCCACGCTGAGCTGGCGGTCAAACAGCAGGCGGTTATCGTAGCGGGTCACTTCCAGATGCAGGGCAAAACGGATGCGCCACAGCAGATGCAGGCACTCGTTCAGTTCGTTACGTTCGGCCTCGGTTAAAAAGCCAAAGCCGACCATCTCGTCCATTGAGGTGGCGCCAAAGTGGCGGCGGGCCACCCACTGTAGCGTGTGGATGTCGCGCAGGCCGCCGGGGCTGCTTTTAATATCGGGTTCAAGATTGTAACTGGTGCCGTGGTAGCGCTGATGGCGCTGATTTTGCTCCTCGACCTTCGCGGCGAAGAATTTTTCTGACGGCCAAAAGCCGTCGCTGAAGATGTGCTTTTGCAGCTCCAGGAACAGCGCCACGTCACCGATCAGCAGACGGGTTTCAATCAGGTTGGTGGCGACGGTCAGGTCAGATAAGCCCTCCAGCAGGCACTCTTCCAGGGTTCTCACGCTGTGTCCCACTTCCAGTTTCACGTCCCAGAGCAGGGTCAGCAGCTCGCCAATCTTCTGCGCCTGTTCGTCCGGTAGCTTTTTACGGCTTAAGATCAGGAGATCGATATCGGAAAGTGGATGAAGTTCACCGCGGCCATAGCCCCCGACGGCAACCAGCGCGATGTCGCTCACCTGCCCGAAACCGTAGTCGATCCACAGACGCTGCAGGAGCTGGTCGATAAATTCGGTGCGCGCTTCAATAAGTTGCTCGGCTGAGACCCCTGCGTCGAACGCGCTGCCCAGCCAGCGATGGAAAACATCCATATGGGCTTTGATATGCGCGCAGGTCAGCTCGTGCGACGGCCAGACGCCCGGGTTATCGGGCTGGTCGGGAAGGGTGGGAAGTGCTGTGTTAGCATACTGTTCGGGTAAGAGATTACTCATCGTGCGCCACCCATAAGAAAAAGCTATCGCCATTAAAAAAGCCGGCATTTGCCGGCTTCTTATCACTCAATGTTCGTCAGTATCGCCGGGATGGTGTCATCCTTGCGCAACGTCATAATTTCGCAGCCGTTGTCTGTTACCACAATAGTATGCTCGTACTGAGCAGACAAGCTTCTGTCTTTGGTTTTCACCGTCCAGCCATCTTTCATGGTGCGGATGCGGTAGTCACCGGCGTTCACCATCGGCTCGATGGTGAAGGTCATACCCTTTTGCAGCACCACGCCGCCGTCATCGGCATCATAGTGCAGAACCTGGGGTTCTTCATGGAAAACGCGGCCAATACCGTGACCGCAGTATTCGCGCACGACGGAGAACCCTTCCGCTTCTACAAACTTCTGGATGGCAGCACCAATGGTACGCAGGCGAATACCCGGCTTAACCATTTTCAGCGCCAGGTACAGGCTCTCTTGTGTCACTTTGCACAGACGCTCGCCCAGAATCGTTGGCTTGCCGACAATGAACATCTTAGAGGTGTCACCGTGGTACTCGTCTTTAATGACGGTCACGTCGATGTTGACGATGTCGCCATCTTTCAGCAGTTTTTCGTCGTCCGGGATACCGTGACAAACCACTTCATTAATAGAAATGCAGACGGATTTCGGGAAACCGTGGTAGCCGAGGCAGGCGGAAACCGCGTGCTGCTCGTTCACGATATAGTCGTTACAGATGCGGTCCAGTTCACCGGTGCTGACGCCCGGCTTCACGAACGGTTCGATCATTTCCAGCACTTCCGCGGCCAGACGACCGGCGACGCGCATCTTTTCAATTTCTTCAGGTGTCTTAATAGAGATAGCCATGTAATCTGTCCATCGGTGTCGATTTTTTCGACAATACTAGTCTAAGTGTCGTCAATGGTATCAGTCAGGCACGCTCCGTGCCAAATTGAGAATCATTAACAGCACACTCCGCCAACAACTGTTGGTTTCTGGTCGTGTTTTGTGGTATAAAGCGCGCCGGACTTCCGATCCATCTCAGATACACAGGCTGGACGGGAGCGACAAATCTCACTTTGTGTAACAACACACACGTATCGGCACATATTCCGGGGTGCCCTTCGGGGTCGGTAATATGGGATACGTGGAGGCATAACCCCAACTTTCAATATAGAGGTTTTAAACATGGCAACTGTTTCCATGCGCGACATGCTCAAGGCTGGTGTTCACTTTGGTCACCAGACCCGTTACTGGAACCCGAAAATGAAGCCTTTCATCTTCGGCGCGCGTAACAAAGTTCACATCATCAACCTTGAGAAAACTGTACCAATGTTCAACGAAGCCCTGGCTGAGCTGAACAAGATCTCTTCCCGTAAAGGTAAGATTCTGTTCGTTGGTACTAAGCGCGCTGCAAGCGAAGCTGTGAAAGATGCTGCTAACAGCTGCGACCAGTTCTTCGTGAACCATCGCTGGTTGGGCGGCATGCTGACCAACTGGAAAACTGTTCGTCAGTCCATCAAGCGCCTGAAAGATCTGGAAACCCAGTCTCAGGACGGTACTTTCGACAAGCTGACTAAGAAAGAAGCGCTGATGCGCACTCGTGAACTGGACAAGCTGGAAAACAGCCTGGGCGGTATCAAAGATATGGGCGGCCTGCCAGACGCGCTGTTCGTAATCGATGCAGACCACGAGCACATCGCTATCAAAGAAGCTAACAACCTGGGTATCCCGGTATTCGCTATCGTTGATACCAACTCCGATCCGGACGGTGTTGACTTCGTTATCCCGGGTAACGACGACGCAATCCGTGCTGTTAGCCTGTACCTGAGCGCTGTAGCTGCTACCGTTCGTGAAGGCCGTTCCCAGGATCTGGCTTCTCAGGCGGAAGAAAGCTTCGTAGAAGCTGAATAATAAGGTTTTACCCCTTATTAGTACCGTGTATGAATAGGGGCCCATTACCGGCCCCTTTTTTCAATTTACACTGTTTGGCCCCCGGCCGGGCAGTTCACATCTCCCGAGGATTTAAGAATGGCTGAAATTACCGCATCCCTGGTAAAAGAGCTGCGCGAGCGTACTGGCGCAGGCATGATGGATTGCAAAAAAGCGCTGACTGAAGCGAACGGCGACATCGAGCTGGCAATCGAAAACATGCGTAAATCCGGTGCGATCAAAGCAGCTAAAAAAGCAGGCAACGTTGCTGCTGACGGCGTGATCATCACCAAAATCGACGGCAACTACGGCATCATTCTGGAAGTTAACTGCCAGACTGACTTCGTTGCTAAAGATGGCGGTTTCCAGGCATTTGCGAACAAAGTTCTGGACGCAGCGGTTGCTGGCAAAATCACTGACGTTGAAGTTCTGAAAGCACAGTTCGAAGAAGAACGTGTTGCGCTGGTTGCTAAAATCGGTGAGAACATCAACATCCGTCGCGTTTCTTCTCTGGAAGGCGACGTTCTGGGCTCTTACCAGCACGGTGCACGTATCGGTGTTCTGGTTGCGGCTAAAGGCGCTGACGAAGAGCTGGTTAAACAGCTGGCTATGCACATCGCTGCAAGCAAACCAGAATTCGTTAAGCCAGAAGACGTGTCTGCTGAAGTGGTAGAAAAAGAGTACCAGGTTCAGCTGGACATCGCGATGCAGTCTGGTAAGCCAAAAGAAATCGCAGAGAAAATGGTTGAAGGCCGTATGAAGAAATTCACCGGCGAAGTTTCTCTGACTGGCCAGCCTTTCGTTATGGATCCAAGCAAGTCTGTTGCTCAGCTGCTGAAAGAGCACAACGCTGACGTAACTGGCTTCATCCGCTTCGAAGTGGGCGAAGGCATCGAGAAAGTTGAGACTGACTTCGCAGCAGAAGTTGCTGCAATGTCCAAGCAGTCTTAATGATTGAAAAGGAGCCGCCTGAGGGCGGCTTCTTTTTGTCACCCGTCATATGAAATCAGACAGGCTCCAGTATCGCTGTGCTGATTTGCGGCATATCATGTCGCCAGAATTAACTCCCATCTTAATCGTTGACAGTCTCAGGAAAGAAACATGGCTACCAATGCAAAACCCGTGTACAAACGCATTCTGCTTAAGCTGAGTGGCGAAGCGCTGCAGGGATCGGAAGGCTTCGGTATTGACGCAAGCATCCTTGATCGCATGGCACAGGAAATCAAAGAACTGGTCGAACTGGGTATCCAGGTTGGCGTGGTCATTGGCGGTGGCAACCTTTTCCGTGGTGCTGGTCTGGCGAAAGCGGGGATGAACCGCGTTGTGGGTGACCACATGGGTATGCTGGCAACCGTCATGAATGGCCTGGCGATGCGTGATGCGCTCCACCGCGCCTATGTGAATGCCCGCCTGATGTCCGCGATTCCACTGAATGGCGTATGCGATAATTATAGCTGGGCAGAGGCGATCAGCCTGCTGCGCAACAACCGCGTGGTGATCCTCTCCGCCGGTACGGGTAACCCGTTCTTTACGACCGATTCCGCTGCCTGCCTGCGCGGTATTGAGATCGAAGCCGATGTGGTACTGAAAGCGACCAAAGTAGACGGCGTGTTTACTGCCGATCCGGCAAAAGATCCTTCCGCCACCATGTACGATCAGCTGAGCTACGGCGAAGTGCTGGAAAAAGAGCTGAAAGTGATGGATCTTGCAGCCTTCACGCTGGCTCGCGACCACAAACTGCCGATCCGTGTCTTCAACATGAATAAGCCAGGCGCACTGCGTCGCGTGGTCATGGGCGAAAAAGAAGGCACTTTGATCACGGAATAATTTCCGTCGGCGATAAATACAGGTAAGATTCCGCTTTATTTTGTAGTGGTATCTTACCCGGGCGCGCCTTTGGCGTTGTCATGAATTAAACGCGACTATACTTAGCACACCTGTAGCGCTGTGCTGGCGGATAGTCTGCCTGAGACAAGTTTTCAAGGATTCGTAACGTGATTAACGACATCAGAAAAGATGCTGAAGTACGCATGGAAAAATGCGTAGAAGCGTTCAAAACCCAAATCAGCAAAATCCGTACTGGCCGTGCTTCCCCAAGCCTGCTGGATGGCATCATCGTGGAATACTACGGTACGCCAACCCCTCTGCGTCAGCTGGCGAGCGTGACGGTAGAAGATACCCGTACGCTGAAAATCAACGTGTTCGATCGCTCTATGAGCCCGGCGGTTGAGAAAGCGATCATGGCCTCTGACCTCGGTCTGAACCCAAGCTCTGCCGGTTCTGATATCCGCGTTCCACTGCCTCCACTGACGGAAGAGCGTCGTAAAGATCTGATCAAAGTGGTGCGTGGCGAAGCTGAGCAGGGTCGCGTATCCGTGCGTAACGTTCGCCGCGACGCGAACGATAAAGTGAAAGCGCTGCTGAAAGAAAAAGAGATCAGTGAAGATGACGATCGTCGTTCTCAGGACGACATTCAGAAAATGACCGATGCAGCGATCAAGAAAATTGATGCGGCGCTGGCAGATAAAGAAGCGGAACTGATGCAGTTCTGATTTCTATCGTACACTGATAAACGCCGTTCAGAGGGACTTCGGGTCTTGCTGGCGGCGTTTTGCTTTTATCTGGTCTAACTTTTTCGGGCATCCCATGAAGCATTTAACTCTCCTTGGCTCAACCGGCTCTATCGGTTGCAGTACTCTCGACGTCGTCCGCCACAATCCTGAACATTATACCGTGACCGCGCTGGTCGCCGGTAAGAACGTGCAGCGCATGGTCGAGCAGTGCCTGGAGTTTATGCCACGTTATGCGGTGATGGATGACGATGAGAGCGCGCGTCAGCTGAAAACTCTGCTGCTTGAGAAGGGCAGTCGAACCGAGGTGCTGAGTGGGTCGCAGGCGGCCTGCGACATGGCGGCGCTGGATGAGGTTGACCAGGTCATGGCGGCCATTGTCGGTGCGGCCGGGTTGTTGCCGACGCTTGCGGCAATAGATGCGGGTAAAGATGTTCTGCTGGCCAACAAAGAGTCGCTGGTGACCTGCGGACGCCTGTTTATGGACGCGGTGAAGCAGCGCGGGGCGCGTCTTTTGCCGGTCGACAGCGAGCACAACGCCATTTTTCAGAGTTTACCGCAACCTTTTCAACAGAACCTGGGGTACGCTGACCTGGAGCAGAATGGCGTCGTGTCGATTCTGCTTACCGGGTCTGGTGGCCCGTTCCGTGAAACGCCACTGTCTGAACTGAGCGCAATGACGCCGGATCAGGCGTGTCGTCATCCGAACTGGTCAATGGGGCGTAAAATCTCCGTTGACTCCGCCACCATGATGAACAAAGGTCTGGAATACATTGAAGCTCGCTGGCTGTTTAATGCGTCAGCGAAACAGATGGAAGTTCTGATTCACCCGCAATCGGTCATTCACTCGATGGTGCGCTATCAGGATGGCAGCGTGCTGGCACAGCTGGGCGAGCCGGATATGCGTACGCCCATCGCCCATACAATGGCGTGGCCAAACCGGGTGAAATCGGGCGTGAAGCCGCTTGATTTTTGTAAGCTAAGTTCCCTGACGTTCAGTGAACCCGATTACGATCGCTATCCTTGTCTGAAGCTTGCGATGAACGCCTTCGACCAGGGACAGGCGGCGACGACGGCACTGAATGCAGCCAACGAAATTACCGTTGACGCATTTCTGCATCAGCAAATCCGCTTTACCGATATCGCAACGTTGAATTTATCGGTACTGGAAATAATGGATTTGCGTGAGCCTCAAAGTGTGGAAGAGGTGCTGGCGGTCGATGCTGCTGCACGTGATATTGCGCGTAAACAGGTGAGCCGCCTCGCAAGCTGGTGATAAAGCAAGCACTAGTCGTCGTGCTATTTGTTAGCTTTGGGCTTCAGTGATATAGTCTGCGCCACCTGATCGCAGGAATTTGACTTTATGTGATCAGGTAAGCCGTGGTTTGACACGGCTTTTTTATGTACAGGCTTAAGTATTCCTGAGTACCGTTAAATCCTTTTCAGGGACAAAAAACGCGTTATGTTGTCTGCGAATCAACCAATAAGCGAAAACTTGCCAGCTCATGGCTGCCGTCATGTAGCAATCATTATGGATGGCAATGGCCGCTGGGCGAAAAGACAAGGGAAGATACGAGCCTTTGGGCATAAAGCAGGGGCGAAATCCGTTCGCCGCGCCGTTTCTTTTGCCGCGAATAACGGCATTGATGCGTTAACGCTCTATGCTTTTAGCAGTGAAAACTGGAATCGACCGCCGCAGGAAGTGACTGCGTTGATGGAACTGTTTGTGTGGGCGCTCGACAGCGAAGTAAAAAGCCTGCACCGCCACAACGTCCGCCTGCGTATCATTGGCGATACCAGTCGTTTTAACTCACGTTTGCAGGAACGGATTCGTAAAGCAGAAGCGCTGACTGAAAATAATACCGGTCTGACGCTCAATATCGCGGCGAATTACGGCGGACGCTGGGATATTATCCAGGGCGTTCGGCATCTGGCCGAACAGGTTCAGGAAGGGCTGTTGAGACCCGACCAGATTGATGAAGAGGCGCTGAGCAAGCAAATCTGCATGAATGAGCTGGCACCTGTGGATTTGGTAATTAGGACAGGGGGGGAACATCGCATAAGTAACTTTTTGATATGGCAAATTGCCTATGCCGAACTTTACTTTACAGATGTTCTTTGGCCCGATTTTGATGAACAAGACTTTGAAGGTGCGCTGCATGCCTTTGCCAATCGAGAGCGTCGTTTCGGCGGCACCGAGCCAGGTGGCGACAATGCCTGATGGGGGTAGCTTTTGCTGAAGTATCGCCTGATTTCCGCTTTTGTATTAATACCCATTGTCATTGCGGCGCTGTTTTTACTGCCCCCGGTGGGATTCGCTATTGTCACGCTGGTGGTCTGCATGCTCGCGGCGTGGGAATGGGGACAGTTTAGCGGCTTTTCCTCGCGCAATCAGCGAGTATGGCTTGCGGTACTCTGTGGCTTTATTCTGGCCATAATGCTGTTTACGTTGCCTGAATATCACCACGATATTCATCAGCCGCTGGTTGCCGGTTCCTTGTGGATATCGCTGGCCTGGTGGGTGGCTGCATTGCTGCTGGTTCTTTTTTATCCAGGCTCTGCGGCGTTATGGCGTAATTCAAAAGTGTTGCGACTCATTTTTGGTCTGCTCACCATTGTGCCTTTTTTCTGGGGGATGGTCGCGCTACGCGCCTGGCACTATGACGAAAACCACTATAGCGGTGCGATCTGGCTGCTTTATGTGATGATTCTCGTCTGGGGGGCTGACTCCGGGGCCTATATGTTTGGTAAACTGTTCGGCAAACATAAACTGGCGCCGAAGGTGTCTCCAGGGAAAACCTGGCAAGGATTCATCGGCGGCTTGTTTACGGCTGCAGTTATCTCCTGGGGCTATGGCGTCTGGGCGGATCTGGCAGTGGCTCCGTCAATACTGCTGGTATGCTCTATTTTTGCAGCGCTTGCCTCAGTGCTCGGTGATTTAACCGAAAGTATGTTTAAGCGTGAAGCAGGGATTAAGGACAGCGGACATCTGATTCCAGGGCATGGCGGTATACTGGATCGCATTGACAGCCTGACAGCGGCTGTTCCAGTGTTTGCTTGCCTGCTTTTACTGGTATTCGGGACGATTTAACGGAAGGTTTTATGCTGAGCATTCTCTGGAATCTGGCGGCGTTCATTGTTGCACTGGGTGTGCTGATTACCGTGCATGAATTTGGCCATTTCTGGGTTGCTCGCCGTTGTGGTGTGCGGGTAGAGCGATTCTCCATTGGTTTTGGCAAATCACTCTGGACGCGCACCGACCGTCACGGCACGGAATTTGTCATTGCACTTATCCCGCTTGGCGGCTACGTCAAAATGCTCGACGAACGCGTCGAGCCTGTCGCACCCGAGCTGCGACACAGTGCGTTTAACAACAAAACCGTTGGACAACGCGCTGCCATCATCGCTGCCGGACCGGTAGCCAACTTCATCTTTGCAATTTTCGCTTACTGGCTGGTGTTTATTATCGGCGTCCCTGGCGTGCGTCCGGTGGTGGGGGAAATTGCGCCCAACTCTATCGCGGCGAATGCGCAAATTACGTCCGGGATGGAACTTAAAGCGATTGATGGCATCGAAACCCCTGATTGGGATGCCGTGCGACTGCAACTGGTAGCCAAAATTGGCGATGCGCAGACAACCCTCAGCGTATCGCCGTTTGGGTCAGACGCGCGTCAGGACAAAGTACTGGATTTACGCCACTGGCGTTTCGAGCCCGATAAAGAAGATCCCGTCGCAGCGCTGGGTATTCGTCCCCGCGGTGCGCAGATTGAGCCGGTATTAGCTGAAGTCCAGCCAAATTCGGCGGCGAGCAAAGCGGGTTTGCAAGCGGGCGACAGGATCGTTAAAGTCGATGGTCAACCATTAACAGAGTGGATGACCTTTGTTACTCTGGTGCGCGATAATCCGGGGACGTCCCTCGCGCTTGAAGTTGAAAGGCAAGGCAGTCCGCTTTCGCTGACGCTGATCCCGGATACGAAGTCGGTCGGCAAAAAGGCAGAAGGGTTCGCAGGCGTTGTGCCAAAAGTGATCCCGCTGCCAGATGAGTACAAGACAATACGCCAGTATGGGCCGTTCAGCGCCATCCTTGAAGCCACGGATAAAACATGGCAACTGATGAAGCTGACGGTCAACATGTTGGGGAAATTGATAACCGGTGATGTGAAACTGAACAACCTCAGTGGGCCAATCTCGATTGCTCAGGGGGCTGGGATGTCAGCGGAATTCGGGGTGATTTACTATCTCATGTTCCTCGCGCTCATTAGCGTGAACCTTGGGATAATCAACCTGTTCCCGCTTCCCGTGTTAGACGGGGGTCATCTGCTGTTTTTAGCGATTGAAAAGCTAAAAGGCGGACCGGTATCCGAGCGAGTTCAAGACTTTAGTTACCGCATCGGCTCGATTTTGCTGGTGCTGTTAATGGGGCTTGCACTTTTCAATGATTTCTCTCGGTTGTAAGAGAGTTAGTTAGGAAGAACGCATAATAACGATGGCGATGAAAAAGTTGCTCATAGCGTCGCTGCTGTTTAGCAGCGCCACCGTATACGGTGCTGACGGGTTCGTAGTGAAAGACATTCATTTCGAAGGCCTTCAGCGTGTCGCCGTTGGTGCGGCCCTCCTCAGTATGCCTGTGCGCCCCGGCGATACGGTTAATGATGAAGATATCAGTAACACCATCCGTGCTCTGTTTGCCACCGGCAACTTCGAGGATGTCCGCGTCCTGCGCGATGGTGATACGCTGCTGGTACAGGTAAAAGAACGTCCAACGATCGCCAGTATCACTTTCTCCGGTAACAAGTCGGTGAAAGATGACATGCTCAAGCAAAACCTTGAAGCATCCGGTGTTCGTGTGGGGGAATCTCTGGACCGCACAACCCTTTCAGACATTGAAAAAGGTCTGGAAGACTTCTACTACAGCGTCGGTAAATACAGTGCCAGCGTGAAAGCGGTGGTTACGCCGCTCCCACGTAACCGTGTTGACCTGAAGCTGGTCTTCCAGGAAGGTGTTTCCGCGAAGATCCAGCAGATCAACATCGTGGGTAACCACGCGTTTAGCACCGACGAACTGATCTCCACTTTCCAGCTGCGCGATGAAGTGCCGTGGTGGAACGTGGTTGGCGATCGTAAATACCAGAAACAGAAACTGGCGGGGGATCTCGAAACCCTGCGCAGCTACTATCTGGATCGCGGTTACGCCCGTTTCAACATTGATTCGACTCAGGTCAGTCTGACGCCGGACAAGAAAGGTATCTACATCACGATTAACATCACTGAAGGCGATCAGTACAAGCTTTCCGGTGTTGAAGTCAGTGGTAACCTGGCCGGGCATTCAGCTGAAATTGAAGCGCTGACTAAAATTCAGCCGGGCGATCTGTACAGCGGTTCTAAAGTCACCAAAATGGAAGACGGCATTAAGAAGCTGCTCGGCCGCTATGGTTATGCTTACCCGCGTGTACAAACACAGCCGGAAATCAACGACGCGGATAAAACCGTTAAGCTGCATGTTAACGTTGATGCGGGTAACCGTTTCTACGTACGTAAGATCCGCTTCGTCGGTAACGATACCTCCAAAGACTCCGTTCTGCGTCGCGAAATGCGTCAGATGGAAGGGGCATGGTTGGGTAGCGACCTCGTTGACCAGGGTAAAGAGCGTCTGAACCGTCTGGGCTATTTCGAAACCGTGGACACGGAAACGCAGCGTATACCCGGCAGCCCGGATCAGGTTGATGTCGTGTATAAGGTGAAAGAGCGTAACACCGGTAGCTTCAACTTCGGTGTGGGCTACGGTACTGAAAGTGGCGTGAGCTTCCAGGTTGGCGTCCAGCAGGATAACTGGCTGGGTACAGGTTACTCTGTCGGTATTAACGGCACCAAAAACGACTACCAGACCTACTCTGAGTTCTCTGTTACCAACCCATACTTCACCGTTGACGGTGTAAGCCTGGGCGGTCGTATCTTCTATAACGACTTTAAAGCAGACGACGCGGATCTCTCCTCCTATACCAACAAGAGCTATGGTGTAGACGGAACGCTCGGCTTCCCGGTTAACGAATACAACACCCTGCGTGCGGGCTTAGGTTACGTGCATAACGACCTGTCCAACATGCAACCTCAGGTGGCGATGTGGCGTTATCTGGACTCTATTGGCCAGTCTGCGAGTAAAACCGGCGATAACAATGGCTTCGCCGCGGATGACTTCACCTTCAACTATGGCTGGACCTATAACCGCCTCGACCGTGGTTACTTCCCAACGGAAGGTTCTCGCGTCAACCTGAACGGTAAAGTGACCGTTCCGGGCTCTGACAATGAGTTCTACAAGGTAACCCTGGATACCGCGTCCTACTTCCCAATTGATGATGACCACAAGTGGGTCGTTCTGGGTCGTACCCGTTGGGGCTATGGTGATGGTATCGGCAGTAAAGAGTTGCCGTTCTACGAGAACTTCTACGCGGGTGGTTCCAGCACCGTGCGTGGCTTCCAGTCCAACAACATTGGTCCGAAAGCGGTTTACTACGGCGGTAACGATAAAGATAACTGCTATAAATCTTCATCTTCCGAAGTGTGTAGCTCTGATGATGCAGTGGGCGGTAACGCCATGGCCGTGGCGAGCCTCGAGTTCATCACACCAACGCCGTTTATCAGTGATAAATACGCGAACTCCGTCCGTACGTCCTTCTTCTGGGATGCCGGTACGGTGTGGGACACCAACTGGCAGAATACTGCACAGATGCGTGATGCTGGCGTTCCGGACTACAGCGATCCGAGCAATATTCGCATGTCTGCTGGTATCGCATTACAATGGATGTCACCGCTGGGACCGTTGGTCTTCTCTTACGCCCAGCCGTTTAAGAAATACGATGGAGACAAAGCGGAGCAATTCCAGTTTAACATTGGTAAAACCTGGTAATAATCCGCTGCAAAGGAATGCGTTGGCAGTGTAGCGCTGACAACCGGCGATCGGTAAAACGGTCGCCTTGCCACGCAAAGAACGGTACCTTCTGGTGCCAATGGGATGGTAAGGAGTTAATTGTGAAAAAGTGGTTATTAGCTGCAGGTCTCGGTTTAGCGATGGCAACTTCTGCTCAGGCAGCAGACAAAATCGCAATCGTCAACATGGGTAATTTGTTCCAGCAGGTTGCACAGAAAACGGGTGTTTCTGCAACACTGGAAAACGAATTCAAAGGCCGTGCGAGCGAACTGCAGCGTATGGAAGGCGATCTTCAGTCCAAAATGCAGCGTCTGCAGCGTGATGGTTCTACCATGAAAGCAAGCGATCGCAGCAAACTGGAAAAAGACGTTATGGCTCAGCGCCAGACCTTCTCTCAGAAAGCGCAGGCTTTCGAGCAGGATCGTCAGCGTCGTTCTAACGAAGAGCGTGGCAAGCTGGTCACTCGCATTCAGACTGCTGTTAAAGCAGTGGCTGCCGATCAGAGCATCGATCTGGTTGTTGATGCGAATGCCGTTGCTTTCAACAGCAGCGATGTTAAAGACATCACCGCTGATGTTCTGAAACAGGTTAAATAAGTAATGCCTTCAATTCGACTGGCTGATTTAGCTCAGCAGTTGGATGCAGAATTACACGGTGATGGCGATATCGTCATCACCGCTGTTGCGTCCATGCAATCTGCTAAAGCTGGCACGATTACCTTCATGGTAAGCCCTAAGTACCGTGAACAACTGGCTCAATGCCAGGCGTCAGCTGTTGTTCTGACGCAGGACGATCTTCCCTTTGCCACTGGAAGTGCACTGGTAGTGAAAAACCCCTACCTGACGTATGCACGCATGGCTCAAATTCTTGATACCACGCCGCAGCCGGCTCAGAACATTGCTGCCAGTGCAGCAATCGATCCGACGGCTAAGCTTGGTAACAACGTTGCCGTTGGTGCGAATGCGGTTATCGAGTCTGGCGTTGTGCTGGGTGATAACGTCGTGATTGGCCCGGGGTGCTTCGTTGGGAAAAATACGAAAATCGGCGCAGGAACCCGTTTATGGGCCAATGTGTCCATTTATCATGAAGTTGAAATCGGCGAAAATTGCCTCGTCCAGTCCAGCACCGTGATTGGTTCTGATGGCTTTGGTTACGCGAACGATCGCGGTAACTGGGTTAAGATCCCGCAGCTTGGTCGCGTTATTATTGGCGATCGCGTGGAGATTGGGGCCTGTACCACGATCGACCGTGGTGCACTCGACGACACGATCATTGGCAATGGTGTTATCATCGATAACCAGTGCCAGATTGCGCATAACGTTGTGATTGGCGACAATACCGCAGTTGCGGGGGGCGTCATCATGGCGGGCAGCCTGAAAATTGGTCGTTATTGCATGATTGGCGGTGCGAGCGTGATTAATGGCCACATGGAAATATGCGACAAGGTGACGGTGACGGGCATGGGCATGGTAATGCGTCCGATCACCGAACCTGGCGTCTATTCCTCGGGCATTCCGCTGCAACCCAACAAGGTATGGCGTAAAACAGCAGCACTGGTGATGAACATTGATGATATGAGCAAGCGACTCAAGTCTCTTGAGCGTAAGATCGATCAACAAGACTAAACGTCACCCGTTTAACGCTATCTTTCCCGGCCTGTCGGCTTTCTAATAAACCGGCAGGCCGTGTTATTATTGTTATCAGTACATTTTGACAGGAAGAGTATTTTGACTACTGACACTCATACTCTGCATATTGAAGAGATTTTAGAACTTCTGCCGCACCGCTACCCGTTTTTGCTGGTAGACCGTGTGCTGGATTTTGAAGAAGGTCGTTTTCTGCGCGCAGTGAAAAATGTTTCCGTGAACGAACCGTTCTTCCAGGGACACTTCCCGGGTAAGCCTATCTTCCCGGGTGTGTTGATTCTGGAAGCGATGGCTCAGGCTACCGGTATTCTGGCGTTTAAAAGCGTCGGTAAACTGGAGCCAGGTGAACTCTATTACTTCGCAGGTATTGATGAAGCGCGCTTTAAGCGTCCTGTCGTGCCTGGTGATCAGATGATCATGGAAGTCACTTTTGAAAAAACGCGTCGTGGCCTGACTCGCTTCAAAGGCGTAGCGCTGGTTGACGGCAAAGTTGTTTGCGAAGCGACGATGATGTGTGCTCGTAGCCGGGAGTCCTGATACGTGATTGATAAATCCGCCTTTATTCATCCTACTGCTATTGTGGAAACCGGCGCCATCATTGGTGCCAACGTTCACATTGGCCCGTTCTGTATTGTTGGACCCAATGTCGAAATTGGTGAGGGTACAGTACTGAAATCTCACGTTGTCGTGAATGGTCATACAACCATTGGCAGCAATAACGAGATCTATCAGTTCGCTTCCATCGGTGAAGTTAACCAGGATCTGAAATATGCTGGTGAGTCGACCCGTCTGGAAATTGGCGATCGTAACCGTATTCGCGAAAGCGTCACCATTCATCGTGGAACAGTACAGGGTGGTGGGTTGACGAAGGTGGGTAGCGATAACCTGTTTATGGTGAATGCGCATATTGCGCATGACTGTACCGTGGGCGATCGCTGTATTCTTGCCAACAACGCAACGCTGGCAGGACACGTATCTGTTGATGACTTCGCAATTATTGGCGGCATGACCGCAGTCCATCAGTTCTGCATCATTGGTGCACACGTGATGGTCGGTGGCTGCTCCGGTGTGGCGCAGGACGTCCCACCGTATGTGATTGCGCAGGGCAACCATGCCACGCCGTTTGGCGTGAACATCGAAGGCCTCAAGCGTCGTGGTTTTAGTCGCGAAGCGATTACGGCCATCCGTAACGCGTACAAACTGCTGTACCGTAGCGGTAAAACGCTGGAAGAGGCGAAGCCGGACATTGCCGAACTGGCGGATAAGTTCCCGGAAGTGAACGCGTTCATGGAGTTCTTTGACCGTTCAACAAGGGGTCTGATTCGTTAATGGTCGACAGTCGTCCGCTTACGATAGCCCTGGTCGCCGGAGAAACCTCCGGCGATATTCTTGGTGCCGGTCTCATCCGCGCGCTCAAAGCTCGCGTACCTAACGCCCGCTTTGTTGGCGTGGCTGGCCCGCTGATGCAGGCCGAAGGCTGTGAAGCCTGGTATGAAATGGAAGAGCTGGCCGTGATGGGCATTGTTGAGGTGCTGGGGCGTTTGCGACGCTTGCTGCATATTCGTGCCGATCTTACCCGCCGCTTTACCGAGCTCAAACCCGATGTGTTTGTCGGTATCGATGCACCCGACTTCAACATTACCCTCGAAGGTAATCTGAAAAAGCAGGGCATCAAAACCATTCATTACGTCAGTCCGTCCGTTTGGGCGTGGCGACAGAAACGTGTTTTCAAAATTGGACGGTCCACCAACCTGGTGCTGGCTTTTCTGCCTTTCGAAAAAGCGTTTTACGACAAATTTAATGTTCCGTGCCGTTTTATCGGTCATACCATGGCGGATGCGATGCCGCTGGATCCGGATAAAAACGCGGCGCGCGACGTGCTCGGTATCCCTCATGATGTGCACTGTCTGGCATTGCTGCCAGGAAGCCGTGGCGCAGAAGTGGAGATGCTGAGCGCTGATTTCCTGAAAACCGCGCAGATTCTTCGCAAGACGTATCCCGATCTTGAAGTGGTCGTGCCGCTGGTGAATGCCAAACGCCGCGAGCAGTTCGAACGCATTAAAGCGGAAGTCGCCCCGGATCTTCACGTCCGCCTGCTGGACGGGAAAGGTCGGGAAGCGATGTTTGCGAGCGATGCCGCACTGCTGGCCTCTGGCACGGCTGCGCTGGAATGTATGCTGGCGAAATGCCCGATGGTGGTCGGTTATCGTATGAAGCCGTTTACCTTCTGGCTGGCAAAACGTCTGGTGAAAACGGATTATGTTTCCCTGCCAAACCTGCTTGCCGGGCGCGAGCTGGTAAAAGAGCTCTTACAGGATGAGTGCCAGCCTCAGGCGCTGGCGGAGGCCCTGCTGCCGCTGCTCGCCAACGGCAAGACCAGCCACCAGATGCATGATACCTTCCGTGAACTGCATCAACTGATCCGCTGCAATGCAGATGAGCAAGCGGCCGATGCAGTGCTGGAGTTAGCAAAATGATGGAATTTGTATACCCTCACACGCATCTTGTGGCAGGGGTGGACGAAGTCGGTCGTGGCCCGTTAGTGGGGGCTGTTGTGACCGCCGCGGTGATCCTCGATCCCGCCCGCCCGATCGTCGGGCTAAACGACTCAAAAAAATTATCCGAAAAACGTCGACTGGCCCTGTTCAGTGAGATTCAGGAGAAGGCTCTGGCCTGGAGCCTGGGGCGCGCTGAGCCGCATGAAATCGACGAGTTGAATATTTTGCATGCTACAATGCTGGCCATGCAGCGCGCGGTAGCGGGCCTGAAAATTGCCCCGGAATATGTCCTGATTGACGGCAACCGCTGTCCGGCACTGCCGATGCCTTCGATGGCGGTCGTCAAAGGCGATAGCCGTGTCGCCGAGATCAGCGCAGCATCTATTATTGCCAAGGTGACACGCGACGCTGAAATGGCCGCGCTGGACCTCACTTACCCTCAGTATGGCTTCGCCCAGCACAAGGGGTATCCTACGGCTTTCCATCTGGAAAAGCTGGCTGAACATGGCGCAACTGAACATCACCGGCGCAGCTTTGGCCCGGTGAAACGCGCGCTGGGACGGGTGTCCTGAATCAATACGCAAGCAATTAAGTAACGCGGAATCTGAAGATGGCTGAACCACGTTTCGTACACCTGCGGGTGCATAGCGACTACTCCATGATCGATGGGCTGGCGAAGACCGGGCCGCTTGTAAAAAAGGCGGCCGCGCTTGGCATGCCTGCGCTGGCGATCACCGATTTTACCAACCTGTGTGGCCTGGTGAAGTTCTACGGAACGGCACATGGCGCGGGGATGAAGCCTGTCGTCGGTGCGGATTTTCATGTTCAGAGCGATCTCATCGGCGATGAACTGACGCAAATTTCCGTGCTGGCCATGAACAACACCGGCTACCAGAACCTCACTCTGCTTATTTCGAAAGCCTATCAGCGCGGCTATGGTGCGCTGGGCCCGTGGATCGACCGGGACTGGCTGGCGGAACTGAACGAAGGGCTGCTGCTGATCTCCGGTGGCCGCATGGGCGACGTCGGCAAATGCCTGCTGCGTGGCAACAGCGCGCTGGTGGATCAGTGCGTCTCGTTTTATGAAGAATATTTCCCGGATCGTTACTATCTGGAATTGATCCGCACCGGCCGCCAGGACGAAGAGAGCTATCTGCACGCCGCTGTTGCGCTGGCTGAAGAGCGCGGTTTGCCCGTGGTGGCGACGAATGATGTGCGTTTCCTGGAATCCGGCGATTTTGACGCCCACGAAATTCGTGTGGCGATCCATGATGGCTTCACCCTTGACGATCCAAAGCGCCCGCGTAATTACTCATCGCAGCAGTATATGCGCAGCGAAGAGGAGATGTGCGAGCTCTTTTCCGATATCCCTGAAGCGCTGGAAAACAGCGTAGAGATTGCCAAGCGCTGTAACGTCACCGTGCGCCTCGGCGAATACTTCCTGCCGCAGTTCCCGACGGGTGACATGACGACGGAAGATTTCCTGGTCATGAAATCGAAGGAGGGTCTGGAAGAGCGTCTCGAATTCCTCTTCCCGGATGAAGAAGAACGTAAAAAACGTCGTCCGGAGTATGACGAGCGTCTGGATATAGAGCTTCAGGTTATCAACCAGATGGGCTTCCCCGGCTACTTCCTGATCGTTATGGAGTTCATACAGTGGTCGAAGGATAACGGGGTGCCGGTAGGTCCGGGCCGTGGATCCGGTGCGGGCTCGCTGGTGGCGTATGCATTAAAAATTACCGACCTCGATCCGCTGGAATTCGACCTGCTGTTCGAACGTTTCCTCAACCCGGAACGTGTTTCCATGCCCGACTTCGACGTCGACTTCTGCATGGAGAAACGCGATCAGGTGATCGAGCACGTAGCGGACATGTATGGCCGTGACGCGGTATCGCAGATCATTACCTTCGGTACCATGGCGGCGAAAGCGGTTATCCGCGACGTGGGTCGTGTACTCGGCCACCCGTACGGTTTCGTCGATCGTATTTCTAAGCTGGTGCCGCCCGATCCGGGCATGACGCTGGCAAAAGCGTTTGAAGCCGAACCTCAGCTGCCGGAAATCTACGAAGCTGACGAAGAAGTCAAAGCCCTGATCGACATGGCGCGCAAGCTGGAAGGCGTCACGCGTAACGCCGGTAAGCATGCGGGTGGCGTGGTTATTGCTCCGACCAAAATTACCGACTTCGCGCCGCTCTACTGCGATGAAGCGGGTGAGCATCCAGTCACTCAGTTTGATAAGAACGACGTGGAATACGCCGGGCTGGTGAAGTTTGACTTCCTCGGCCTGCGTACGCTGACGATCATCGACTGGGCACTGAAGATGATCAACCCGCGCCGGGAAAAGCAGGGCCTTGAACCGATAGACATTGCTGCCATCCCGCTGGATGACAAGAAAAGTTTCGACATGCTGCAGCGCTCGGAGACCACCGCGGTCTTCCAGCTTGAATCCCGCGGCATGAAAGACCTGATCAAGCGCCTGCAGCCTGACTGCTTCGAAGATATGATCGCACTGGTGGCGCTGTTCCGCCCGGGGCCGCTGCAGTCGGGGATGGTAGATAACTTTATCGACCGTAAGCACGGTCGCGAAGAGATTTCCTACCCGGACGTGCAGTGGCAGCATGAAAGCCTGAAACCGGTACTGGAGCCGACCTACGGCATCATCCTGTACCAGGAACAGGTCATGCAGATTGCTCAGGTGCTTTCTGGTTATACCCTCGGCGGCGCGGACATGCTGCGTCGTGCGATGGGGAAGAAAAAACCTGAAGAGATGGCCAAGCAGCGCTCCATCTTTGAAGACGGCGCGAAGAAAAACGGCGTTGACGGCGAGCTGGCGATGAAAATCTTCGACCTTGTGGAGAAATTCGCCGGGTACGGATTTAACAAATCCCACTCTGCCGCCTATGCCCTAGTCTCATACCAGACGCTGTGGCTGAAAGCGCACTATCCTGCTGAATTTATGGCGGCGGTAATGACTGCCGATATGGATAACACCGAGAAGGTCGTTGGCCTGGTGGATGAGTGCTGGCGCATGGGGCTCAAGATCCTGCCGCCGGATATTAACTCGGGGCTTTACCATTTCCACGTCAACGACGACGGGGAGATCGTTTACGGGATCGGTGCGATCAAGGGCGTGGGTGAAGGGCCGATCGAGGCGATCATCGAAGCGCGTAACAACGGCGGCTATTTCCGCGAGCTGTTCGATCTGTGCGCCCGTACCGATACCAAAAAACTGAACCGCCGCGTACTGGAAAAGCTGATCATGTCCGGCGCGTTCGACAGGCTGGGGCCGCACCGCGCTGCGTTGATGAACTCCCTCGGCGATGCCCTGAAAGCGGCGGACCAGCACGCGAAAGCGGAAGCCATTGGGCAGGCAGATATGTTCGGTGTGCTGGCGGAGGAGCCGGAGCAGATTGAGCAGTCGTATTCTAACTGCCAGCCATGGCCAGAACAGGTCGTGCTGGATGGCGAGCGTGAAACGTTAGGCTTGTACCTGACGGGTCACCCGATCAACCAGTACATCAAAGAAATTGAGCGCTATGTCGGCGGCCACAGGCTAAAAGACATGCATCCGACAGAACGTGGTAAAATTACCACGGCTGCGGGGCTCGTGATTGCTGCAAGGGTTATGGTCACCAAGCGCGGCAATCGTATCGGCATCTGTACGTTGGATGACCGTTCCGGGCGTCTGGAGGTGATGTTGTTCACCGACGCGCTGGATAAATACCAGCAATTGCTGGAAAAAGACCGCATACTTATCGTCAGCGGACAGGTCAGCTTTGATGACTTCAGTGGGGGGCTTAAAATGACCGCCCGCGAAGTGATGGACATTGACGAAGCCCGGGAAAAATATGCTCGCGGGCTTGCTATCTCGCTGACGGACAGGCAAATTGATGACCAGCTTTTAAACCGACTCCGTCAGTCTCTGGAACCCCACCGCTCGGGGACAATTCCAGTACATCTCTACTATCAGAGGGCGGATGCACGTGCGCGGTTGCGCTTTGGTGCAACGTGGCGTGTCTCTCCGAGCGATCGTTTACTGAACGATCTCCGTGGCCTCATTGGTTCGGAGCAGGTGGAACTGGAGTTTGACTAATACAGGAATACTATGAGTCTGAATTTCCTTGATTTCGAACAGCCGATTGCTGAGCTGGAAGCGAAAATCGATTCTCTGACAGCGGTAAGCCGTCAGGATGAAAAACTGGATATTAACATCGACGAAGAAGTGCATCGTCTGCGTGAAAAAAGCGTAGAGCTGACGCGCAAAATCTTTGCCGATCTCGGCGCATGGCAGATCGCCCAGCTGGCGCGTCATCCACAGCGTCCGTACACCCTGGATTATGTCCGCCTGGCGTTTGACGAATTTGACGAACTGGCAGGCGATCGCGCATACGCTGACGACAAAGCTATCGTCGGCGGTATCGCGCGTCTGGACGGACGCCCGGTGATGATCATTGGTCATCAGAAAGGGCGTGAAACCAAAGAGAAAATCCGTCGTAACTTCGGTATGCCTGCACCTGAAGGCTACCGCAAGGCCCTGCGTCTGATGGAGATGGCTGAGCGTTTCAACATGCCAATCATCACCTTCATCGACACCCCGGGTGCATACCCTGGCGTGGGCGCGGAAGAGCGCGGTCAGTCTGAAGCCATCGCCCGTAACCTGCGCGAGATGTCCCGCCTGAAGGTGCCGGTCATCTGTACCGTCATCGGTGAAGGTGGTTCAGGTGGTGCGCTGGCCATTGGCGTGGGCGATAAAGTGAATATGCTGCAGTACAGCACCTATTCCGTTATCTCTCCGGAAGGCTGTGCGTCCATTCTGTGGAAAAGCGCTGATAAAGCGCCGCTGGCCGCAGAAGCGATGGGCATCATTGCCCCACGTCTGAAAGAGCTGAAGCTGATCGATACCGTGATCCCTGAACCGCTGGGTGGCGCGCATCGTAAGCCGGAAGTGATGGCTGCTTCCCTGAAAGCCCAGCTGCTGGCTGACCTGGCCGATCTGGACGTCCTGAGCAAAGAAGACCTGCTCAACCGTCGTTATCAGCGTCTGATGACTTACGGCTACGCGTAAGCTTCACAATTATCTGAAAAGCCGCACAATGTTGCGGCTTTTTTTATACCCGCCATTTACCTTAACTATGCTTAGCTAATGTTTTTCAAGGAGGTAGACCGTGAACATCATTGCCATTATGGGGCCGCACGGCGTCTTTTATAAAGACGAGCCCATCAAGGAGCTGGAGCAAGCCCTTCAGTCGCGCGGGTATCAGCTCATCTGGCCGCACAACAGCGCCGACCTGCTGAAGTTTATTGAGCATAACCCGCGAATCTGTGGCGTGATCTTCGACTGGGACGAATACGATCTGGAGCTGTGCAGCGAGATCAACAAGCTGAACGAATATCTCCCGCTGTATGCCTTTATCAATACCCACTCGACCATGGACGTCAGCGCGCATGATATGCGGATGGCGCTGTGGTTCTTTGAATATTCTCTCGGCGTGGCGG
The DNA here is from genome assembly GCF_049237505.1 of Enterobacter cloacae complex sp. SHL012. Taxonomy (NCBI): domain Bacteria; kingdom Pseudomonadati; phylum Pseudomonadota; class Gammaproteobacteria; order Enterobacterales; family Enterobacteriaceae; genus Enterobacter; species Enterobacter cloacae complex sp. SHL012. Next base: position 12,754 of record NZ_JBMKIZ010000004.1, on the reverse strand, counting down.
AAGATATCGCGACCCGCATTCAGCAGTACACGGGTGAATACCTCGATAACATTACGCCGCCCTTTACCCGCGCGCTTTTTACCTATGTGAAAGAGGGGAAATACACCTTCTGCACGCCAGGGCATATGGCCGGAACAGCCTATCAAAAAAGCCCGGTAGGCTGTCTGTTCTATGATTTTTTCGGGGGCAACACGCTGAAAGCGGACGTGTCAATTTCGGTCACGGAACTGGGCTCTCTGCTGGATCACACCGGCCCGCATCTGGAGGCCGAGGAGTATATTGCCCGCACCTTTGGCGCTGAGCAGAGCTATATGGTGACCAATGGCACCTCGACCTCGAACAAAATCGTCGGGATGTACGCTGCGCCTGCGGGCAGCACGCTGCTGATTGACCGCAACTGCCATAAATCGCTGGCGCACCTGCTGATGATGAGCGACGTGGTGCCGCTCTGGTTATCCCCTACGCGTAACGCGCTGGGGATTCTCGGCGGCATTCCACGCCGGGAGTTCACGCATCAAACCATTGAAAAGAAAGTTGCGGCGATCCCTGGCGCAAGCTGGCCTGTTCATGCGGTGATCACCAATTCCACCTATGACGGCCTGTTATACAACACCAACTGGATCAAGCAGACGCTGGACGTGCCGTCGATCCACTTCGATTCTGCGTGGGTGCCTTATACCAATTTTCACCCGATTTATTCGGGTAAGAGCGGGATGAGCGGCGAGCGCGTGCCGGGCAAAGTGTTCTTCGAAACGCAGTCGACCCACAAAATGCTGGCCGCCTTTTCCCAGGCGTCTCTTATTCACATCAAAGGCGAGTACGACGAGGAGACCTTCAACGAAGCCTTTATGATGCATACCACCACTTCACCGAGCTATCCGCTGGTGGCATCTATCGAAACCGCGGCGGCGATGCTGCGCGGCAACCCGGGTAAACGCCTGATAAACCGCTCGGTGGAGCGGGCGCTGCATTTCCGTAAAGAGGTCCAGCGGCTGAAAGATGAGGCAGACGGCTGGTTCTTTGATATCTGGCAGCCGGAAGAGATCGACGAGGCCGAGTGCTGGCCCGTTGCGCCTGGGGAGAGCTGGCACGGCTTCCGCGATGCCGATGCGGACCACATGTTCCTCGATCCGGTTAAGGTGACGATCCTGACGCCAGGCATGGACGAGCAGGGTGTAATGGGTGATGAAGGTATTCCCGCCGCGCTGGTGGCGAAGTTCCTTGATGAGCGCGGCGTGGTAGTGGAGAAGACCGGCCCCTATAATTTGTTGTTCCTGTTCAGTATCGGGATCGATAAAACCCGGGCAATGGGTCTGCTGCGCGGGCTGATGGAGTTTAAGCGTGCCTACGATCTCAACCTGCGGGTGAAGAACATGCTGCCGGATCTCTACGCGGAAGATCCTGACTTCTACCGCAATATGCGCATTCAGGATCTGGCTCAGGGGATCCACAGATTGATCCGCCAGCACGATCTGCCGCGCCTCATGCTTCAGGCGTTTGACGTCCTGCCTGACATGAAGCTGACGCCTCACAAGGCCTGGCAGCGGCAGGTAAAAGGTGAGGTAGAAACCGTTGAGCTGGAAAATCTGGTCGGGCGCGTGTCGGCCAATATGATCCTGCCTTACCCACCGGGTGTACCGCTGCTGATGCCGGGGGAAATGATCACCGAGGAGAGCCGGGCAGTGCTCGATTTTCTGCTGATGCTCTGTTCGGTGGGGCGTCACTATCCGGGTTTCGAGACGGATATTCACGGTGCGAAGCGCGATGAGCACGGCGTTTACTGGGTGCGAGTCCTAAAATAAGGGTGACCGCTTGCCAGGTGCGGGTTCTCGGTTGTAACGTTCAGGCATCATAAAAAGGAGAAGCTATGCTGGGTTTAAAAGCGGTTCACCATATTGCGATCATTGCTACCGATTACGCGAAAAGTAAGGCCTTCTATTCTGACATTCTTGGCTTTACGCTGTTGAGCGAGGCCTACCGCGAGGAGCGTGACTCCTGGAAGGGGGATCTCGCTTTAAACGGGCAATATGTGATTGAGCTGTTCTCTTTTCCCTTCCCGCCTGCGCGCCCGTCGCGCCCGGAAGCCTGTGGACTGCGCCATCTTGCCTTCAGCGTTGATGACCTGGATAACGCAGTAAAACATCTGGAAGCGCACGGCGTGACGTGTGAACCGATCCGTGTCGATCCCTTCACCGACAAGCGTTTTACCTTTTTTAACGACCCGGATGGTTTGCCGCTGGAGCTTTACCAGCAGTAATGTTTGTCCTGTGTGATAATGCCCGCTCAGTTCGGGCATTTTTTATGTGTAATTTCCTATGACCTTACCCGCTATCGCACAAGCTGTTTCACCGTACCGCCAGCTGCTGGTGGGGTTTAGCGGTGGCCTGGATTCCACCGTTCTGCTCCATCGCCTGAAACGCTGGCGCGACCGGGAGCCTGACGTCCAGCTTCGGGCTATGCACATCCATCATGGATTAAGTCCTCACGCTGAGGAGTGGGTGGCGCACTGTGAAGCCTTGTGTGCGGCCTGGGCGATCCCGTTCATCGTTGAGCGCGTCACGCTCATTGATGAGGGGAAGGGCATCGAGGCACAGGCGCGGAAAGCCCGCTATGCCGCTTTTTCCGCGGCATTACTTCCTGGCGAAGCGCTGGTCACGGCTCAGCATCGGGACGATCAGTGCGAAACTTTTTTGCTGGCGCTTAAGCGGGGAAGCGGACCGGCGGGGCTGTCCGCCATGCCTGCACGATCTGAGTTTGCCGGGACGCAATTGCTGCGCCCGCTGCTGGGCGAGACGCGGGCGTCGCTGGAAGCCTGGGCGCGGGAATATCAGCTGAACTGGATAGAAGACGAGAGTAACCAGGACGACAGTTACGATCGTAATTTCCTGCGCCTGCGCATCCTGCCGCTGTTGAGCGAGCGCTGGCCGCATTTCGCCGACGCGACAGCGAGAAGCGCCATGCTGTGTGCTGAACAGGAATTGTTGCTGGATGAACTGTTGAGTGCGGATCTGGCTGACCTGATTTCTGAAGACGGAGCACTGGCGATAGCGCCCCTGGAGGCGATGAGCCCGGTGCGTCGCGCCGCACTGTTACGCCGCTGGCTGGCTACTCATCATGCAGCGATGCCGTCGCGGGCGATGCTGAGCCGGATCTGGGACGAAGTCGCGCAGGCGCGGGAAGATGCTTCCCCCTGCGTGTATCTGAATGGTTTTGAGGTCAGGCGCTATAAAGGCAAACTCTGGTGGGTCAAATCCACGCCTTCACTGACCGAGGTGGTACTCGACTGGGCGTCGCCAGAGGTACCGCTGATATTGCCCTGTGATGCAGGGAGCGTCTCTTTGAGCCCGTCCGGTCATGTGCGTCTGCCGAAGCCTGGTGAGCCGGTAACCGTACGCTTCAAGGCTGGTGGTTTGCTGCATATTGTCGGGCGCAACGGGGGACGGAAGCTTAAGAAGATATGGCAGGAGTGCAGCGTGCCGCCGTGGCGACGTGATACCACGCCACTGCTGTTTTACGGTGAAACGTTGATGGCTGCTGCCGGGGTTTTCATCACGGAAGAGGGATGGTCAGAAGAAGGGGGCAGTTTTGATTGGCAGAAAGTGTAACGGGCAGCCAGGCTGCCCGTAAGTGTCATCAGGATTCGCTCACCACGACGGTGCCGATTTGCGGGTGGCTGAAGCTGGCTATTTTATCCAGACGTAGCTCACGCGCTGCACTGCCGTCTTCAACAACCAGATATTCCACGTTCTTACGTGAAACCAGATCGCTGGCTTTTGCCTTCAATACTTCGCCATCTTTTAGCTCCAGCGTCAGTATTAAATGATGCTGGCAGGCGAGTTCGAGGTTGTCATAGTCATCACAATTGATGGGTTGATAAGTATCATTCATCGACATAATCGCTCACCAGTAAATTCGCCGCAGCGTACGCTGCTTTTTCCCTGACCGACTCTGAAAGGCTCTCATCAGAGGCCACTTCATTAAGCACTTTCAATACACAGCCCAACGCGTCCGGGACATACCCCAGATCTCCGCTGGCGATTTCCGCATACCGTTTGCGAATTAACTCACAATAATTATTCACATCCCCTCCCGCCAGCGCACTGACTTACTGTGAGATATCATTAAGCCTACGAAGATAAACTCGGTTTAGCAAGGTGACTATACCATACTCATTTAAGCAATATCAGCGCCTTGACAGGTGTGATTTATCACCGCGTGACAGCCTTTTGCCTCTGTTTTCGCTACAATGTGCCCCTGATTCGAATGGAGTTCTCTCATGGCGCTTAAAGCGACAATTTATAAAGCAGTGGTCAATGTGGCCGATCTTGATCGCAACCAGTTTCTGGATGCGTCGCTGACGCTGGCGCGCCACCCCTCCGAAACCCAGGAGCGTATGATGCTGCGCCTGCTGGCGTGGATTAAATACGCCAACGAGCGGCTGCAGTTTACCCGCGGCTTAAGCGCAGAGGACGAGCCAGAAGCCTGGCTGCGAAACGATCATCTGGGCATCGACCTGTGGATCGAGCTCGGTCTGCCGGACGAGCGTCGGATTAAAAAGGCCTGTACCCAGTCCGCTGAAGTGGCGTTATTCGCCTATAACCAGCGCGCGGCGGAGATCTGGTGGCAACAAAACAAGAATAAATGTGCGCAGTATAAAAATCTCACCGTCTGGTATCTGGATGATGAACAGCTGGCGCAGCTCAGTGAGTTTGCCGGCCGGACGATGGTGCTGCAGGCAACCATTCAGGACGGCGCCATCTGGCTCTCCGATTCTCAGAATAATCTGGAAATTCATCTGGCGGCCTGGCAGCCTGCGTCATGATTGTTTTGTCCCTAAACGTCAGCATCCCTGATAATGAGCTGGAGATCACCGCCATCCGTGCTCAGGGGGCGGGTGGACAGCACGTCAATAAGGCGTCAACGGCGATCCATTTGCGTTTTGACATTCGGGCATCAAGCCTGCCAGAGTATTATAAAGAGAGTCTGCTTGCTGCCAGCCATCACCTGATCACCAGCGAAGGTGTGATCGTGATTAAAGCCCAGGAGTACCGCAGCCAGGAGTTAAACCGGGAAGCGGCGATAGCCAGGCTGGTGGCCGTTATTAAAGAATTAACAGCAGTACAAAAAAGCCGCCGGGCAACGCGGCCAACCCGCGCATCGAAAGAGCGTCGGTTGTCCTCGAAAGCCCAAAAATCCACAGTGAAAGCACTACGCGGTAAAGTTCGTCGCCCGATGGAGTGACGAAAGGGAACACACTTTTCATAAGGAATTCATTGTGAAAAAAGCATTATTTTCAGCGCTGGCAGTGAGTACGCTGTTTGCGCTTTTCGGGTGTAACAACCGTTCTGAAACGCAGGTTTTGCAGCCCTCGCAGAATGAAGCGTTAAAGCCTATGCAGCAGAGCTGGCGCGGCGTATTGCCTTGTGCAGACTGTGAAGGCATCGAAACGTCCCTGTTCCTGCAAAAAGACGGCACCTGGGTTATGAACCAGCGTTATCAGGGCGCTAAAGAACCCTCTTCGTTTGCGACCTACGGAACCTGGGCGCGTACGGCGGAAAAGCTGGTCCTGACGGATACCACGGGTGAGAAAACGTATTTCCGCGCCAAAGGTGAGGGGATGGAGATGCTCGACCGCGAGGGCAACCCGATTGAATCCCAGTTCAATTATACGCTTGCGCCGGTGAAAGCGGCCCTGCCTGCTACGCCGATGCCAATGCGGGGTATGTATTTCTATATGGCGGATGCGGTGATCTTTACCGACTGTGCAACGGGTAAGAAAGTCAGCGTGGCGAACAACGCGCAGCTTGAACGTGATTACGCCGTGGCGCGTGGCAATGACAGCAAGCCGGTATTGCTGACCGTAGATGGTCACTTTACGCTGGAGCCAAACCCGGATAGCGGAGAGAGCGTGAAAACGCTGGTGGTGGATAAAGAGGCGAAATTTATCGCAGGCAAAGACTGTAACAGTCAATAAGCTGACGATTATCCATTAAAAAACCCCGCCTGAGCGGGGTTTTTTGTTTAGCCTTTGATGGCTTTCACCAGGTAATCAAGAATATCGCCTGTCTTGATCATCTGTTTCTCGCCGCTACGACGGTATTTGTATTCGATCTCATCGCTGTCGAGGTTACGGTCACCGATGACCACCGTGTGTGGAATACCAATCAGTTCCATATCGGCGAACATCACGCCCGGACGCTCTTTACGGTCATCCATCAGCACTTCGATACCCTGAGCACGCAGCTCGGCGTACAGCTTCTCAGCCAGCTCCTGCACACGGTAGGATTTGTGCATGTTCATTGGCAGAATCGCAACCTGGAACGGAGCGATATTGTCCGGCCAGACGATGCCGCGCTCGTCGTAGTTCTGTTCAATGGCCGCCGCGACCACACGAGTGACCCCGATACCGTAGCAGCCCATGGTCAGGATCTGGTTACGGCCATCTTCACCCTGAACGGCGGCGTTCAGTGCGCGAGAGTATTTGTCACCCAGCTGGAAGATGTGACCGACTTCGATACCGCGCTTAATCATCAGGGTGCCCTGACCGTCCGGACTTGGATCGCCTGCGACCACGTTACGGATGTCTGCCACTTCAGGCGTCGCCACGTCGCGATCCCAGTTAATACCGAAGTAATGTTTACCGTCGATGTTAGCGCCGGCGGAGAAGTCGCTCATCGCAGCAACAGTGCGGTCAATAACAACCGGAACCGGCATATTAACCGGGCCGAGAGAGCCAGGACCTGCATTGACCACGGCACGGATTTCCGCTTCTGTTGCAAACGTCAGCGGGCTCGCGACCTGCGGCAGCTTCTCTGCTTTCACTTCGTTCAGCTCGTGATCGCCACGCACCAGCAGGGCAACCAGCGGGTAAGCGCTGCCTTCGGTAGATTTCACCAGCAGCGTTTTGACGGTTTTTTCAATCGGCAGACCGAACTGCTCAACCAGCTCAGCAATGGTTTTCGCGTTTGGCGTATCAACCAGCGTCATCTCCTGCGTTGCAGCGCCGCGTGGTTCTTTTGGTGCCAGCGCTTCTGCAAATTCGATGTTCGCGGCGTAATCTGAAGAGTCCGAGAAGATCACATCGTCTTCACCGCTCTGCGCCAGTACCTGGAACTCATGGGATGCGCTGCCACCGATGGAGCCGGTATCAGCCTGCACAGCGCGGAAATCCAGACCCATGCGGGAGAAGATTTTGCTGTATGCCTCGTACATTTTGTCGTAGGTCTCTTGCAGCGATTCCTGAGAGGTATGGAAAGAGTAAGCATCTTTCATCAGGAATTCGCGAGAGCGCATCACCCCGAAACGAGGACGAACTTCATCACGGAACTTGGTCTGAATCTGGAAGAAGTTCAGCGGCAGCTGTTTGTAAGAGCTCAGCTCGTTACGGATCAGGTCGGTGATGACCTCTTCATGCGTTGGGCCGAGAACGAATGGACGCTCGCCGCGATCGACGAAGCGCAGCAGCTCTGGGCCATATTGTTCCCAACGGCCGCTCTCCTGCCACAGGTCAGCGGGCTGAACCACAGGCATGGACACCTCGATAGCACCGGCGTTGTTCATCTCTTCACGCACGATGTTTTCGACTTTTTTCAGGACGCGCACGCCGGTCGGCAGCCAGGTATATAACCCGGAGGCCAGCTTGCGGATCATCCCGGCGCGCAGCATCAGCTGATGGCTGATCACTTCGGCGTCGGCAGGCGTCTCCTTCAGAGTGGAGAGCAGATATTGGCTAGTACGCATGTTGTTACGGTTCCATTTCGACGATTGGAACAGGCTGAAACACCAGCCTGACACAAAAAAAGTGGTTTAGTTTACCAGTGTGGCAAAGATGCCAAAAGAGAGGAGAACAAAATTACCTGGGTTCAAGGGCAAACACTTCAAAACCTGCCCCGGTGACGCGCCAGCGCACGTTAAAATCCAGCAGCCAGACGGCGTATATTTTTCCTGCTTCCTCTTCTTTACGGTAGGCTGGACGGGGGTCCTGTGCCAGCACTTCGGTGATAAAATTCCGCAAACGAGGATAGCGCTTCTCCATCTGGCTAAGCTGCGAGGCGATCTCAGGGGTAAAAGAGACAGGCATATCCGCCTGCGGTGCATCCTGAGCATAACTTGCGCGCGCGTCCGGGAGCGCTTCCGCGAAGGGCAAATAGGGTTTGATGTCGATAACCGGCGTGCCGTCCACCAGGTCCAGACTGCCTAATTCCAGTATCACCCGATCTTTCTGACAACGTATGCCTTTCAGTTCAACCAACGACATCCCGATCGGGTTTGGACGGAAGGTCGAGCGAGTCGCAAATACGCCCATTCGCGCATTTCCACCCAGACGAGGAGGGCGCACGGTTGGTCGCCAGCCGCCTTCCATCGTCTGATGAAAGACAAATACCACCCATAAATGGCTGAAGGCCTCAAGCCCGCGTACCGCATCGGCCTGGTTGTAAGGCGCCAGAAGATGAAGCTCGCCCCCGCCGCTGGTCACCAGACCCGGCTGGCGAGGCACGGCGAACTTCTCTTTATAGGGAGAGTGGATAACGCCTATCTGCTCAAACTGAAATGCACTCATTTCGCCGTAATGTTCAGCGCAGAACCGATGCAAACCGCCTGACGATAGCAGCCCGGCGTGCCGCTGGTGACTTCACAGCTGTGCAGCAGAACCGCGTTGGCTTTCATTTTGGCAGCGTTAATCTGCATGCGTTTACGCGCTGTCGGGATATTCGGCGGAGAGTCCTGATTGGTTGCCTGACAGGATTCACCGCTTACTTCACCCAGTTCACGGAACGGTTTACCGACGAGTTCGTCAGCTTTCGTGATAATGCGAACCGGCGCAGGGCGAACCACTTTCGGTTTCGCAGGCTCTGTTTTTGGCGGGGTTGCCGTGCTTTGAACAGGTTCAACAGGAGATCTGCTTAGCATAGAACAGCCGCTCAGCATGAGTGCTAAAAGACAGATCGGTAAAGCACGCATAATAATTCCTCAATGGATAATCAAAACGTCAGATATTGAATCAGTTGACTGCACAAATGACAAGACGGGCATAAGCCCGTCCTGATGATATTACACTGAGGTGAGATTACCAGCCTTTAACCGCGCCACCGTTAAACACTTTGTTGGCTTCCTGGTAAACTTCGTCAGACTGATAAGCCTGTACGAACTTCTTCACGTTTTCCGCGTCTTTGTTGTCTTCGCGAGTCACGATCAGGTTAACGTACGGGGAGTCTTTATCTTCAACGAAGATACCGTCTTTCGCTGGCGTCAGGCCAATCTGGCTGGCGTAAGTGGTGTTGATAACGGCCAGAGCAATCTGCGCATCGTCCAGAGAACGTGGCAGCTGTGGGGCTTCCAGCTCAACAATTTTCAGATTTTTCGGGTTCTCGGTGACATCCAGAACGGTTGGCAGCAGGCCAACACCGTCTTTCAATTTGATCAGGCCCACTTTCTGCAGCAGCAGCAGGGAACGACCGAGGTTGGTTGGGTCGTTAGGCACCGCAACCTGAGAGCCCGGCTGCAGTTCGTCCAATGATTTAATTTTCTTGGAGTAACCGGCAATCGGATAAACGAAGGTGTTACCGACACCTACCAGCTTATAGCCACGATCTTTGATCTGCTGATCCAGGTAAGGCTTATGCTGGAAGGCGTTAGCGTCGATATCGCCTTTGCTCAGCGCTTCGTTTGGCAGAACGTAATCGTTGAAGGTCACCAGCTCAACGTCCAGGCCGTATTTCTCTTTCGCCACTTTCTGGGCAACTTCAGCAACCTGCTGTTCTGCACCAACGATAACGCCCACTTTGATGTGGTTTGGATCTTTTTCGTCCTGACCGCAACCCACCAGTGCCAGAGAGCCAATAAGCGCGCCTACTGCTGCAAAGGTCTTTAATTTAAACGCCATGTTTTATCCTTAACTCGTCGAGTTTGTGTTGTGTGTAACGTTATTTGTGAGTAACAGCCCGGACGATGCGATCGCCAGAGAACTGGATTAAGTAAACCAGCACAACCAGCAATACCAGAACGGTATTCATTACGGTAGCGTTATAACCAATATAGCCGTACTGGTAGCCAATCTGGCCTAAACCGCCGGCACCTACGGCACCACCCATCGCGGAATACCCCACCAGAGTAATAAGCGTAATCGTGGCCGCATTCACCAGGCCTGGCAGTGCTTCAGGCAGCAGTACCTTGCGGACGATCTGCATTGGTGTTGCGCCCATCGCACGAGAGGCCTCGATCAAACCCGTCGGGATCTCCAGCAGGGCGTTTTCCACCATACGGGCGATAAACGGCGCAGCGCCTACCGTCAACGGAACAATGGCCGCCTGCAGACCGATTGACGTACCAACGATCACGCGGGTAAATGGAATCATCCACACCAGCAGAATAATGAACGGGATGGAACGGAAGATGTTAACCAGCGCAGAGAGCGTACGGTAGAGCTTCGCGTTCTCAATGATTTGACCCGGACGCGTGACATACAGCAGTACGCCGACCGGCAGGCCAATCACAAAACCAAAGAAACCCGATACGAAGGTCATTGCCAGCGTTTCCCAAACGCCGCGAACCAGCAGCCACATCATCGGCTCAGACATAACCCAGTACCTCTACTTTTACGTGGTGTTCTTGCAGCCAGGCGATTGCCGCCTGGGTTTCTTCTTGTGTGCCGTGCATTTCCGTCAGCATGATGCCGAACTTCACGCCACCGGCGTAATCCATCTGGGCGCTGATAATGTTGTTGTTCACGTTAAAGCGACGCGCGGTTTCGGAAAGCAGAGGGGCATCAACGGACTGACCGGTGAACTCCATGCGCAGCATTGGGACACTGTCTGCCGCGGGTTCAGTTTTCAAACGCTCCAGATAATCTTCCGGAATATCCAGGTGCAGCGTCGACTGAATGAACTGCTGCGCCAGCGGGGTCTTCGGATGGGAGAACACTTCGCTGACGGTATCCTGCTCAATCAGTTCACCGTTGCTGATGACCGCCACGCAGTCGCAGATGCGTTTCACCACATCCATCTCGTGCGTAATAAGGAGGATCGTCAGGCCGAGGCGACGGTTAATGTCTTTCAGCAGTTCCAGAATAGAACGCGTGGTAGCCGGATCCAGTGCGCTGGTCGCTTCATCACACAGCAATACCTTAGGATTGCTAGCCAGTGCGCGGGCAATCGCCACACGCTGCTTTTGACCACCAGACAGATTTGCCGGGTAGCTGTCATGTTTGTCACCCAGACCCACGAGGTCGAGCAGTTCGGTAACGCGACGCTTCACTTCTTCTTTCGGTGTGTTGTCCAGCTCCAGCGGCAAGGCGACGTTGCCGAAAACGGTGCGGGAAGCCAGCAGGTTGAAGTGCTGGAAGATCATGCCAATCTGACGACGCGCTTTGGTGAGTTCTTTCTCTGAAAGAGCGGTAAGTTCCTGGCCGCCAACTTCTACGTTACCCTGGGTTGGACGCTCAAGCAGGTTAACACAACGGATCAGCGTGCTTTTACCTGCACCCGATGCGCCAATGACGCCATAAATTTGACCAGCAGGAACATGCAGGCTGACATTGTTCAGCGCCTGAATGGTTCGGTTCCCCTGCTGGAACACTTTGGTGATATTGGAAAGTTTAATCATTAGATTATTTTTATCGTATGTAAGTTAGCCGTGGCATTTTGTTCTGCCAGATACGGGTGATGACCGTAAACAAAACGGATGTTAAGGCATCCAGACGTCTAAATCAATCCAACTCTGTACGATGAGCACTTTATTGCGCTGCGTTTCATGAGATACTAGCTCAACAGGCCTTTTTCAGGAGCAAACCGGTGGCAAAATCAGTACCCGCAATTTTTCTCGATCGTGATGGCACTATTAATGTGGATCACGGTTATGTCCATGAGATTGATGAGTTCGAATTTATCGAAGGCGTTATAGAGGCAATGCGCCAGCTGAAAGAGATGGGCTACGCGCTGGTGGTCGTAACGAACCAGTCTGGTATTGCGCGCGGTAAATTCACCGAAGCGCAATTCGAGACGCTGACAGAATGGATGGACTGGTCGCTGGCGGATCGCGGGGTCGATCTTGATGGCATTTATTATTGCCCACACCACCCTCAGGGAACCGTAGAAGCGTATCGCCAGACCTGTGATTGCCGTAAACCGCATCCGGGAATGTTTATCTCCGCGCAAGAGTTTCTGCACATCGATATGGCCGCTTCTTATATGGTGGGCGATAAACTGGAAGATATGCAGGCAGCTGCAGCTGCAGGTGTGGGGACCAAAATATTAGTGCGCACGGGTAAGCCTGTTACGCCAGAAGCTGAAAATGCCGCGGATTGGGTGATTAATAGCCTGGCCGAACTGCCAAAAGAGATAAAAAAGCACCAAAAATAGCCGTTCTGGTGAAAAGGTGAGCGGTCGAAATAAAAATGCATATTTCCACTTGTCATTCCTCGGCAGCTCCCTATAATGCGCCTCCATCGACACGGCAGATGTGAATCACTTCACAGACAACCCGGTCGGTTGAAGAGAAAAAATCCTGAAATAACGGGTTGACTCTGAAAGAGGAAAGCGTAATATACGCCACCTCGCAACGGTGAGCGAAAGCCGCGTTGCAACTGCTCTTTAACAATTTATCAGACAATCTGTGTGGGCACTCAAAGTGACATGGATTCTTAACGTCCCCGGACGAAAAATGAATACCAAGTCTCTGAGTGAACATACGTAATTCATTACGAAGTTTAATTCACGAGCATCAAACTTAAATTGAAGAGTTTGATCATGGCTCAGAT
>NZ_JBMKIZ010000003.1:654893-710947 GCF_049237505.1 Enterobacter cloacae complex sp. SHL012 | reverse complement strand
GGTGGTCCCACCTGACCCCATGCCGAACTCAGAAGTGAAACGCCGTAGCGCCGATGGTAGTGTGGGGTCTCCCCATGTGAGAGTAGGGAACTGCCAGGCATCAAATTTAGTGTGCTGATATGGCTCAGTTGGTAGAGCGCACCCTTGGTAAGGGTGAGGTCCCCAGTTCGACTCTGGGTATCAGCACCACTTTATACTTAGGTTAAAGTTCGGCAAGAAGTAAAAGAATTTGTCTGGCGGCTTTAGCGCGGTGGTCCCACCTGACCCCATGCCGAACTCAGAAGTGAAACGCCGTAGCGCCGATGGTAGTGTGGGGTCTCCCCATGTTAGAGTAGGGAACTGCCAGACATCAAATAAGTGAAAAGGCCATCCGAAAGGATGGCCTTTTTGCGTTTATGTGCAGAAAAAACGGTAGGCCGGGTAAGGCAAAGCCTCCACCCGGCAAAGCAAATGACTAATGAATCACCTGCGACAGGAATGCACGCGTACGTTCCGACTTCGGATGCGCAAAGAACTCATCCGGTGGGGCCTGTTCAACGATCTCACCGCGGTCCATAAAGATCACCCGGTCTGCCACCGTTCTGGCAAAACCCATCTCATGCGTCACGCACAACATCGTCATCCCGGATTGCGCCAGCCCAATCATAGTATCCAGCACTTCTTTCACCATTTCCGGATCCAGCGCAGATGTCGGTTCGTCAAACAGCATAATTTTGGGTTTCATGCATAGCGAACGGGCGATAGCCACACGCTGCTGTTGTCCGCCTGAGATCTGGCCGGGAAACTTATTGGCGTGCTCTGCAATACGTACGCGTTCGAGGTAATGCATTGCCAACGCCTCCGCTTCCTGTTTCGGCATCTTTCGTACCCAAATCGGCGCAAGCGTACAGTTCTGCAGAACGGTCAGGTGGGGAAATAGATTAAAGTGCTGAAATACCATCCCCACTTCCTGGCGTACGCGTTCGATATTGCGAATATCTTCATTCAGCTCGATACCATCAACCACAATGCGTCCCTGCTGATGCTCTTCAAGATGGTTGATACAGCGAATGGTTGTCGATTTCCCTGAACCGGAAGGGCCGCAAAGAACGATTCGTTCGCCTTGCTTTACCTTGAGATTAATGTCTTTCAGGACATGAAACTGTCCATACCATTTATTCACGTTTTCCAGCGTAATCATCGCGTCGGCGGGTGTCATAGTAATTTGGCTCATAATTTCCTCAGTGCGGTGTACGCCCGGTGTTAAAGCGCTTTTCCAGGTGCTGGCTGTAGCGCGACATGCTAAAACAAAAGATCCAGTAGATCAGAGCAGCAAAGACATATCCCTCGGTGGACATGCCCAGCCAGGCAGGGTCAACGGTTGCCTGCTGCACGCTGCTAAAGAGATCGAACAATCCGATGATGATGACCAGGCTGGTATCTTTGAAGAGGGCAATGATCGTGTTGACCAGGCCCGGGATCACCAGCTTGAGTGCTTGTGGAAGGATGACCAACCCCTGCGTTTTCCAGTATCCGAGAGCCAGTGATTCCGCTGCTTCGTACTGGCCTTTAGGTAACGCCTGCAGGCCACCACGAACAACTTCAGCGACATAGGCAGACTGAAACAGAATCACCCCGACCAGGGCACGAATCAGTTTGTCGATCGTTGTACCTTCTGCCATAAACAGCGGCAGCATGACCGAAGACATAAACAATACGGTGATCAGTGGTACGCCACGCCAGAACTCAATGAAGATCACGGAGAGCACACGCACGACCGGCATTGTTGAACGACGCCCCAGAGCGAGTAAAATGCCCCACGGCAGAGCGCCAGCTATCCCCACAGAAGCGATAATCAACGTCAGCGTCAGACCACCCCACTGGCGTGTTTCAACGCGTTCCAGCCCCAGGAAGCCGCCATACAACAACACCCAAACAATAATGGGATACGCCACAGCCCAGCCGGCAATATAGCGTCCGCGATGAGGTAGCTTTTTCCAGAACATTACGGCGATGGAAAGCAGACCGATAACCAGCGCCAGATTAATCCGCCAGCGCTGTTCATGAGGATACAATCCATACATGAACTGGCCAAAACGCTCGTGAATAAACACCCAGCATGCGCCCGCTTTCGTACAGTCGGCACGCGTGGAACCCACCCAGTTCGCCTGCAGGAATGCCCAGTTGAGTAGCGGCGGGATCAGTTCCCACATCAACCACAGGCAGACTATTGTCAGCAGGCTGTTGCTCCAGCTGGAGAACAGGTTCTTACGTGCCCAGATAATGAAACGTCCACCGGTTGTGCTGGCTGGACGCGAGGAGTGCGACAGTATCGCTTTCGACATCATAAATCCTTAGCGCTCGACCAGTGCAATACGGCGGTTATAAAGGTTCATCAGCAATGAAATCGCCAGACTGATGATCAGATAGACAGACATGGTGATGGCAATGGTTTCTATAGCTTGTCCGGTCTGGTTAAGCACGGTGCCGGCGAAGAGAGACACCATATCCGGGTAACCAATCGCGGCGGCCAGCGAGGAGTTTTTGACAATGTTGAGATACTGACTGGTCAGTGGCGGAATGATTACCCGCAGGGCCTGGGGAATAATGACCTGGCGCAGCGTCACGGTATTCGGTAAACCAAGTGAACGCGCCGCCTCGTGCTGTCCGTAAGGCACCGCCTGGATCCCGGAGCGAATGATTTCTGCAATAAATGCGGAGGTATAAATCGAGAGCGCCAGCGTGAGTGCTGCCAGTTCAGGAATTAACACCATCCCGCCCTGGAAATTGAACCCGCGCAGATGGGGGATATCCCAGTGCAAAGCCGCACCAAAAAGCCAGTGTGCGACTAACGGTAAGCCAACAATTAGCACAGCGCCAACGGGCCATGTTTTACGAAGCTGCCCTGTTTTAATCTGGTGCTTGCGGTTATAACGGAACAGCCCGACAGAAATGGCGATCGCAATAATAACTGCGACGATGAAGGCGTAAAGCCCTTCGGCGAACTGCGGAGAGGGAATGTATAGCCCACGATTACTCAGGAAAAACAGCTCAAACGCATCGACGGCCTGGCGTGGGCCAGGAAGGTTACGCAGGACCGCGAAATACCAGAAAAAGATCTGCAGCAGCGGTGGGATGTTGCGGAAAGTCTCAATATAAAAGGTTGAAAGCTTCCGCAGGAGCCAGTTTTCAGAAAGACGAGCCAGGCCAATAAAGAAACCCAATATCGAGGCGAAGACAATACAAAGCGCCGATACCAGCAGCGTATTCAGTAAACCGACCACAAACACGCGTCCGTACGTGTCACCTTCCTCATAATCAATAAGATGCTGAACAATACCAAACCCTGCACTGCGATCCAGGAACGCAAAACCGGAGGTAATACCGCGGTTATTCAGGTTGGTGATGGTGTTATGGATGAGATACACGGCGATGAGAACAACCGCAACAATAGCAATGATCTGGAATAGCCAGGCGCGGACCGCGGGATGAGAAAAGGATAGCGTTCCTTTTACGGCTGAGCGGCGATGGGACATAAAGAAACCTCAGTAACCATGACTCTGGACTGGGCACCGCCTGAGCAGTGCCCGTTACAGCTTTGACTTAACGTACTGGTGGCGCGTACTGAATGCCGCCGTTATTCCAGAGATTGTTCTGGCCGCGTTTGATCTTCAGCGGGCTTTCCGATCCCACGTTGCGCTCAAAGATCTCAGAATAGTTACCCACCTGCTTGATGATGTTGTAAGCCCACTTGTTATCCAGCTTCAGATCCTTGCCGAAATCACCCTCTTTACCGAGCAGGTGAGCCATATCCGGGTTGGATGGATTAGCGGCTTTCTCATCAACGTTTTTCGAGTTGATGCCCATCTCTTCCGCGTTCAGCATGGCAAACAGGGTCCAGCGAACAATGGAGAACCAGTCTTCATCACCACGACGAACAACAGGTCCGAGAGGTTCTTTGGAGATCACTTCTGGCAGCACAATCCATTCTGCCGGGTTGCTCAGCTTAATACGTAAGGCATACAGCTGTGACTGATCAGAGGCCAGCGTGTCGCAACGGCCGGATTCCAGTGCTTTGGCTGATTCATCCGAGCGATCAAACGTCACAGGGGTGTATTTCATCTTATTGGCTTTGAAATAATCCGCGACGTTCAGCTCCGTATCCGTACCCGCCTGGATACACACGGTGGCGCCATCCAGTTCTTTGGCACTTTTCAGGCCCGCTTTATTGTGGGTCAGGAATCCGATGCCGTCATAATAGGTCACGCCGGTAAATGACATCCCCATACCTGCATCACGAGAGGAGGTCCAGGTGGTATTACGCGAGAGCATGTCAACTTCACCAGATTGCAGCGCCGTAAAGCGTTCTTTCGCCGTCAGCGGGGTGTATTTTACTTTGCTGTCATCCCCAAAAACGGCAGCTGCGACGCCGCGGCAGACATCCACATCAATACCGGTAAATTTGCCGTTCGCATCGGCATATGAGAAGCCAGGCAGACCATCACTGATACCACATTGAACAAAACCTTTCTTTTTAACGGCATCCAGTGTCGTACCCGCATGGGCCTGGCCCGCTACGGCAAACAACATGCCTGCAGCGGTCAGGCTGGCTATCATCGTCTTTTTCATAATGCATCCTGTGTGGCGAAATTTATCGTTATAGAAGCGCTTTTTAAGCGCTAAACCTGTCTGTGGCTTTGGCCAACGTTTATAAAGCAAACGTAATGCCAGTTTTGCGTTCCACAAAATAAGTGATAACAGAACGCTTAATGCTGAGTGTAGACACGCTTAAATAAAACGAACGCCCCGAAACGGTGCGAAATTACAACCTGTGCCACAAATCGGAGCAAAAGTTTCGATGAGGATGAGATAAATCAAGAGATAGTTTCTGAAGTGAATATTGGCAGGGTATTCAATAAGATTAATGTGTGAAAATCATCACGATAAAATATGAAATAAACTTTTATATACTAAAAAGATGTGATAGCCAGTCGATGGGAATTAATTTCTTGAATAAAAACGGGGCTATTTTTTTACTTATTAGAAAACAATGCACTTTTTAAACGCAAAAGCGCGGCCCGAGCCGCGCTTTCTTAATTGATGTTACTTCGTCAGGGCAACGATACCCAGCGTCAAACCCGCCACGGCAGCCGCTCCGCCGGCGATAGCACCCGCGGTTTCCCAGTTATCCTGGGTGGTGCCTTTCATACAGGTATTGGTATGAACCAGTCGACCCTGGTCATCGTAAACCGGTACACATGGAGAATCGTGCGCGCATCCAGCAAGTAGCGCAGCGAGAAGTGCAACGGAAATGAATCTTTTCATGATGTTACCTCAGTATTATTTCTCATTCGCTATAAAGCCAGGAGGGCTATTAACGAACTGGAGGCTATTTTACCACCGGGGTAACACCTCGTTGCACGGGGAATAATCTCAAAGTATGTCGTTTGTAAAAATCGTGGAGAAAAGTCGGTTTCAGGATGAATTAATGGAGAAATTATGGAGACACAACAGGGCGTTTCTACTTAATGTAAATCACCGCATTTTTAACACTGCAATTCAATAATGTCTAATTTATTGTTTATATTAAAAATAAAAAAGGCACCGCAGGGTGCCTTTCATGGGGGCGTTACTCTTTATGGCGGGTAAACCGTCGCCGGACAACCACAAAGAAAACGGGAACGAAGAAAATCGCCAGCAGCGTCGCGGAAAGCATGCCTCCCATAACGCCCGTACCGACAGCATTTTGCGCACCGCTCCCGGCTCCGGTACTGATTACCAGCGGCATGACGCCAAGGATAAAGGCCAGGGAGGTCATCAGGATCGGTCGAAGGCGCATCCTTGATGCTTCCAGGGTGGCTTCAATAATCCCTTTACCTTCTTTATCCATCAGGTCCTTAGCAAATTCGACAATCAGGATGGCGTTTTTCGCCGACAGGCCAATTGTCGTCAGCAGGCCGACCTGGAAATAGACGTCATTGTTCAATCCGCGCAGCGACGCGGCGAGCAGAGCACCGATAACACCCAGCGGCACAACCAGCATCACGGAGAATGGGATGGACCAGCTCTCATACAGGGCCGCCAGACACAGGAACACCACGATCAGTGAAATGGCATACAGTGCGGGCGCCTGGTTACCGGAAAGGCGTTCCTGATAAGACATGCCCGTCCAGTCATAGCCAATTCCTGCAGGCAGTTTTGCGGCAAGGCTTTCCATCAACACCATCGCTTCGCCGGTACTTTTACCCGGTGCGGATTCCCCGAGGATCTCCATTGAAGGCATCCCATTGAAGCGTTCCAGGCGAGGTGAGCCATAAACCCAGTGAGAGTAGCTAAAGGCGGAGAAGGGAACCATCTCTCCGTTCGCGCTGCGCACGTAAAGGTTGTTAATGTCCCCCGGCAGCATGCGGAAACGGGCATCTGCCTGCACGTAAACTTTTTTCACGCGCCCGTGGTCGATAAAGTCGTTCACATAGGTGCCACCCAACGCCGTCGAGATGGTCTGGTTGACGTCGGAAAGGCTGACGCCCAATGCCTGCGCCTTTTCCTGATCGACATCCAGCTTGAACTGAGGCGTATCTTCCAGTCCGTTTGGACGCACGCGCACCAGCAGGTCTGGGTGCTCTTTTACCATCCCGAGCAGTTGATTACGTGCCTGCGTCAGCTGGGTATGTCCCAGGTTAGCCTGATCGATAAGTTCAAAGTCGAATCCCGTTGCGGTTCCAAGCTCAATAATCGCAGGCAGGTTAAACGGGAACACCAGGCCGTCTTTAATCTGACTGAACGCTTTTGTCGCGCGGCCCACGATGGCTTCAACGCTATTTTTCTCGCCCGGGCGCTCCTCCCAGGGCTTCAGGCTGACAAAGGCAATACCGGAGTTCTGACCCTGGCCGCTAAAGCTAAAGCCGTTTACGGTGAAGACGGATTCAACGTTCGCCTTCTCTTTGCCCAGATAGTAGTCCTGAACCTGGTCGAGGACCGCCTGAGTACGCGTCTGGGTCGCCCCCGCCGGGAGTTGAACCATTGTCATAAAGACCCCCTGGTCCTCTTCGGGCAGGAAGGAGGTCGGTAAGCGCAGGAACAACACCGCCATGCCACCAACAATAATGACATACACCACCAGATAGCGACCGGTATTACGCAAAATACCGCTCACGCTGTTGCTGTAGTGTTCCACACTCTTATCAAAGAGCGCATTGAACCAGCCAAAGAATCCCCCTTTCTTCTCATGGTGGTCGCTGGAGACGGGCTTAAGCAACGTTGCGCAGAGTGCTGGGGTCAGGATCAGCGCGACCAGCACGGATAGCGCCATCGCAGAAACGATAGTTAACGAGAACTGGCGATAGATGGCCCCAGTCGAGCCACCAAAAAAGGCCATCGGAACAAAGACCGCCGAGAGGACCATGGCGATCCCCACCAGCGCGCCCTGAATCTGCTCCATCGACTTCTGCGTGGCCTCTTTCGGCGGCAGTTTATCTTCCACCATCACGCGCTCAACGTTCTCGACGACCACGATGGCGTCATCAACCAGTAGCCCTATTGCCAGCACCATCCCAAACATCGTCAGGGTATTGATGGAGAAACCGAACGCAGCCAGCACGGCGAAGGTCCCCAGCAGAACAACCGGCACGGCGATCGTTGGGATCAGCGTTGCCCGCAGGTTTTGCAGGAACAGATACATGACCAGGAAGACCAGAATGATCGCCTCAAACAGGGTCTTCACCACTTCATGAATCGAGATTTTCACAAAAGGCGTGGTGTCGTAGGGGTAGACGACCTTCAGTCCCTGCGGGAAGAACTGTTGCAGTTGTGCCAGCTTGCTCTTGATGGCTGCCGCCGTATCCAGCGCGTTTGCACCAGTAGCGAGCTTAATCCCCAGACCGGTTGCCGCCTGCCCGTTGATTTTGGTCACCATATTGTAGTTTTCGCCACCCAACTCAATGCGAGCCACATCCTTCAGATGAACCATTGAGCCGTCCTGGTTCACTTTGAGCGTGACGCGACCAAACTCTTCCGGTGATTTCAGGCGAGTTTGCGCGATGATGGAGGCATTCAGCTGCTGTCCAGGGACTGATGGTGTTCCACCCAACTGGCCTGCCGCTATCTGGTCGTTCTGCGTTTTTAACTGATTGATAATATCCAGCGGCGTCAGTTGGTATTTGTTCATCGCGTTACTGTCGAGCCAGATGCGCATCGCATACTGGGCACCAAACAGCTGAACGTCGCCGACACCCGATGTTCGGCTGATGGCATCCTTGACGTTCGAAGCGACGTAGTCGGAGATATCATCCTGAGTAAGGCTTTTATTGTCCGAAACAAAACCGGCGACCAACAGGAAGCTGCTGCTGGACTTCTCAACGCCAATCCCTTGCTGCTGAACTTCTTGCGGCAGCAGCGGCATGGCCAGCTGCAACTTGTTCTGCACCTGCACCTGGGCGATGTCCGGGTCTGTTCCCGACTCGAAGGTCAGGGTGATGGTGACATTACCCGCTGAATCGCTGGTGGAGGACATATACATCAGGTTATCGATACCGTTCATGTTCTGTTCGATAACCTGGGTCACGGTATCCTGTACCGTCTGGGCATCTGCGCCGGGGTAGGTTGCGGAAATCGCAACGGCTGGCGGGGCAATCGTTGGATACTGGGCAACGGGCAGTTTGAGAATAGCCAGCCCGCCTGCAATCATCAAAATGATGGCAAGTACCCAGGCGAAAACCGGCCGCTGAATAAAGAAATTAGCCATGTCGTCGTTCCTTAACTGGCGGGCGCTGTGGTGGTATCTGGGGTGGCGACGACGGTGGCACCTGGCCTGGCTTTTTGTAATCCGCTGACAATCACGCGGTCACCGTTTTTCAGCCCTTCCGTCACCAGCCAGCGATCGCCAATGGCCTGAGGCGCAACGACGGTGCGTGGCTCAACCTGGTTTTTATCGTTAACCACCATGACGGTTGCATCACCTCGCGGCGTACGGGTCAGACCCTGCTGGGGAATCAGAATTGCATTCGGCTGTGTGCCTTCATCAATGCGGGCGCGAACGAACATCCCGGGTAACAGAAGGTGTTGAGGGTTAGGGAAAATAGCGCGCAAGGTAATCGAACCGGTGCTTTCATCCACCGTGACGTCTGAGAACTGCAACGTTCCTTTCAGCGGATAAGGCTGACCATTTTCCATCAGCAGTTCAACGCTGCTGGCCGTGTCGCCTTTTTGCAGGCTTGTCTGTTTCAGGCGCATAAATTCATTGCTGGACTGGGTGACGTCGACGTAAATCGGATCAAGCTGCTGGACTGTTGCCAGTGCAGAGGCCTGCCCGTTCGTGACGAGAGCACCTTCTGTCACGCTGGATTTGCCGATGCGCCCATCGACGGGAGACGTCACTTTGGTATAGGCAAGGTTAATACGTGCACTTTCGACGCCGGCTTTGGCGGCGATAACACTGGCATCGGCCTGTTGGGCTGTTGCCACGGCCTGGTCATACTCCTGCTTGCTGACATACTGGGTGCCTACCAGCGGGAGATAACGTTTCACTGTCAGATGCGCAATATTGGCCGCCGCCTGGGCCTTCGCCAGCTCACCTTTCGCGCTGTCGTAAGCCGCCTGATAGGTCGCAGGATCAATCTGGTAAAGCGAATCTCCTGCTTTTACATCGCTACCTTCCGTGAAGTTACGACGCAGGATGATACCGCTAACCTGCGGACGAACCTCCGCCACGCGGAATGCATCCGTTCTGCCCGGGAGTTCAGTGGTGACCGCCAGCGGCGCGCTTTTCACGATATGCACACTGACCTGAGGTGCCTGGGGATGTTGTTGTTGGTTTTCCTGGCCATCGCATCCAGAGAGCAGTACAGCGCAGACAATGAAACCGGATAAGGGCAAACGTCTGAAATGATTCGTCATTACTGTTCCTTTAAATACCCATTAACCGAGATTTGCCGTAGAACGGTCGTTGGGGCAGAGGGATAAAAAATAAAATGTAGCTGCGTATAATAATGAGGATATTTAATGTTTTTTAATTTATAAGTGCGAATGACGAGGCTTGAAGGGAAAATCAGAATGGGGCCCGGAGAAGCTATGAATATACTCCCCGCCTGGCTAACCAGAGAAAGAGGGTTTAATGCCTTAAAGTATTCATGCCATGAATTAAATATTGATTATGCATTTGTATTAATTATGAATTAAGGGAATTGACTTTTTTTGTGCAAAATGAAAACGGGTTTTAGGGAATAATTTCAGCCATCCGAACCCGAGGTTACGTATAAACCCAGTGAATAACGAGTAGCTGCCTATGGCGCGTAAAAAGAAAGAAGAGGCTCAACAGACCCGGCAGCAGTTGATTGAGGCGGCTATCGAGCAGTTTGCGACGCGTGGCGTGGCCAGCACGACGCTGACGGATATCGCGGATGCCGCAAAGGTTACGCGCGGTGCCATCTACTGGCACTTTACCAGTAAAGCAGAGATATTTAATGCGATCTGGGAACAGCAATTACCGCTGCGTGACATTATTCGCGACAGGCTTTCTCTTTCCGAAAATGATGACCCGTTGTTAATGCTCCGTGAGCAATTTATTACTGCGTTGCAGTATATCGCGCATGAACCCCGGCAATGCGCGCTTTTACAAATTCTGTATCATAAATGTGAGTTTCATAGCGAGATGATTTCAGAAGATGAAATCCGTAAACGCATTGGCTTTAATTATGATTCTTTACGCATTACGCTGGAGAAATGTATTTCTCAGGGAATCGTTGCGGCGCAGATGAATGTTGAACTGACCATGATTGTATTGCATGGCTTTTTTAGCGGAATCATTAAAAACTGGTTAATGAATACCGACAGTTTTAATCTCTATCAACAGGCACCCGCGCTGGTCGACAGTATTCTGGCGACACTCCCTGTCTTGCGCGTGTCGCCGCAGGATGACTACAGCTCAGCGCCAGGCAACATTTCACCTCGCGCACAAAGCGCCTCTATGGTCTGCGCGCTGGCTGGTTTGCCTAACAGATAACCCTGAAGGGTGTTACAACCCAGCTCTGTTAAAAAGGTTTGCTGGGCTTCGGTTTCCACACCTTCAGCCACGACTTTCAGGTTAAGTGTTTTTGCGAGAGCCACAATCGCCGAGACAATGGTGGCATCCTCGCTTTCCCCGCTTAACTCTTTTACAAATGCTCTGTCGATCTTCAGTTCACAGGCCGGTAAGCGCTTGAGATACAGCAGGCTTGAATACCCGGTTCCAAAGTCATCAATGGACGCTTTCACGCCTGCATTCGTCAATTCTGTCAGCACCCGTACGCTCTCATCCGGGTTGCTCATTGCCGTCGTTTCCGTAACTTCCAGGATCAGCATTTCCGGCGGTACCTGATGGCACTCCAGGCAGTCGAGAACTGTTTTAACCAGTGATGGTTGTTCAAACTGCAATGTCGACAGGTTTACAGCCATTGACCAGTCTTGATGTCCCTGCAGATGCCATTCTCTCAGCTGGCGGCAGGCTTCATTGATCACCCAGTTACCAATAGGGATGATAAGCCCCGTCTTTTCCGCCAGTGGCAGGAAAAGATCCGGCGTCAGTAGTCCCTGCTTAGGATGTTGCCAGCGCAACAGTGCCTCAAACCCGAGGAGAGGTCCTGCGGGCGCGTGAAATTTTGGCTGATACAACAGGCGCAGCTCATTGCGTTCGATGGCCATCCACAGATCGTTCATTAACTGAAGATGGGTCTGCGCCAGGGTGTTCATGGAAGGCTGGAAAAAGTGATAACCGTTTCGGCCCATATGCTTGGTGTGGTACATCGCCGCGTCGGCGTTAAACATCAACTCGCGTTCGGTTTTGCCGTCGTGAGGATAAAAAGCGATACCAATGCTGAGGGTCACCATCAGTTCATACGGGTCGAGGTTGAACGGGCTATCGATCGCGCGTACCAGCGAATTTGCCAGCGAGGCCGCATCGTCCGGGCCTTCGCCCTCAGCCAGCAGAACAAACTCATCACCGCCGATACGTGCAAGAGTGAACTGGCCCTTCAGAAGCAGCAGCAGACGCTGCGTAACGGCGACCAGCAGTTTGTCACCGACATCATGACCATAGGCGTCATTGATGGCTTTAAAGCCGTCGAGATCCATAAACATCAGCGCAAAATGGGTTCCTTCACGATCGGCTTTACTGATCGCCTGATCGAGTCGGTCTTCCAGCAGGATGCGGTTGGGCAGACGCGTTAGCGTATCCTGCAGCGCCAGTTGAGCAAGTTCCCGGTTCGCTTCTGCAAGCGATGAGGCCAGAAGGGCAGTACGTGCCTGAAGACGGGCATCCAGCATCGACACCAGCAGGGTGATCCCAAGAATAGAGAGCGCGACGACGCTGACCAACATGGCGAGCCAGCTGCTGTTAATACCAACATGGTGCGTCATCGTCGACATTGGAAACTGCGCGGCTCTCATCCCGGCGTAGTGCATACCGGCAATGGCAATGCCCATTGTGATGGCGGCACCCAGACGCATCAGCACGACCTGAGCCGCTTCGTGACGCAGGCGGAAGGTCAGCCACAATGCAGCAAGCGAAGCGGCAAGGGCAATGACGACTGAAATGGCCACCCACAACGTGTCCCAGACGATACCGGGTCTCACTTCCAGCGCGGCCATACCGGTGTAATGCATGGCGATAATACCGCTTCCCATCATCAGCGCGCCGGGTAGCAGACGGCGCAAGCGCAGTTGTTCACAGCTGACGAGCCAGAGTGCAAACAGTGAAGAACCCACGGCAATGACCATGGATAAAATGGTCAGGCTTACGTTGTAACTCATGCTCATGGAGAGGTCCATCGCCAGCATGCCGATAAAGTGCATAGCCCACACGCCAATGCCCATCGCAATACCGCCGCCAGCCAACCAGACGCGGGCGGCGACGCCCTGACTTCCGGCGACGCGTGCCGCCATATTCAGTGCGGTATACGACGCGAGGATGGCCACAACGAAGGAGAGAACTACAAGGATAAGGTTGTATTGGCTAACCAGCATGGTCGGTTCTACTCGTGTCTGACGTTAAGCAGGAGAGGTTGAGAAGGGCGAGACATTATCACCGTAAGGTAATGGCTCAAAGGGTTTTAAATCCCCGTTTTTAGTGGGTAATTCGGGGGCAGTGACGTCAGGGCGTTAATCGAGTTCTGAGCAGTTCACTAATTTGAGCGGGTTCACGGAGTTCATATTGCGGCACTTGTCGGTTTCAGTGCTCATCAGTTCAATCCACTGCATCAAAAGGGCATCGAAGAGGAAAATGGAGATTGCAAAGACAACCAGCCACCAGTATTTACGAATCATTGTGTCATTCCGCGAGAAGAGAACCACTGAAGTGGTGGAAATATACACGAAAAGTTGCGGTTTAAAAGCGGGATACGCGAGGGTTTACAAAGCGTTGACGATAGCATTAACAGGCAATAAAAAAGGCGCATCCCCATGCCGAGTAGCGCCTTTTTAAACAAGCATTTCGCTAATCGAAATTAGTTCATGCCGTATTTTTTCAGTTTCTTACGCAGAGTACCACGGTTGATACCCATCATCAGCGCAGCGCGGGTCTGGTTACCGCGGGTGTATTGCATCACCATGTCCAACAGTGGCTGTTCAACTTCAGCCAGTACCAGCTCATACAGGTCATTAACATCCTGACCATTCAGTTGAGCAAAATAGTTCTTCAGTGCCTGTTTAACCGAGTCACGCAGGGGCTTTTGAGTTACCTGGTCCTGAGAGTTAACGGTAGAAACGGTCAGTACGTCAGAATTTACGCGTTGTTCGAACATAGTTCTGTCAGCTCTTTATTTCATTACGCAAGATTTTCGAAGTATGCCTCCAACGCCTCCAGCTGTTCGCTGGCATCCTCTATGGCGTTGAATGTGCGCCGAAACTGGTCATCTGGAGCGTGCTCCTGGAGATACCAGGAGACGTGTTTACGCGCAATTCGGTACCCTTTTGCCTGACCGTAATGGTCATGCAGTTCCCGAACATGCGAACAAAGCAAGCGCTTAACCTCTGCCAGAGGCAGTGGGGCAAGCAGCTCCCCAGTGTCCAGATAATGCTGGATTTCCCGGAAGATCCAGGGTCTTCCCTGAGCTGCACGTCCTATCATCAGAGCATCAGCTCCCGTATAGTCGAGCACAGCCCTGGCTTTAAGCGGGTCAGTTATGTCGCCATTCGCGATAATCGGAATGGAAACCTTCTGCTTAACTGCCCGAATGCTGTCGTATTCAGCTTCACCATTGAACAAACAGGCGCGAGTGCGTCCATGAATGGTCAGGGCCTGAATGCCACAGTCTTCGGCCAGTTGGGCAATCTCTACACAGTTACGGTGTTCCGGCGACCAACCCGTGCGAATCTTCAACGTAACAGGAACGTCCACCGCGCTGACAACCGCCGTCAGGATAGACTTCACCTGATCGGGGTATTGCAGAAGGGCTGAACCTGCAAGCTTGCGATTCACTTTCTTGGCCGGGCAACCCATATTGATATCAATAATCTGGGCGCCACTTTCCACGTTAATACGCGCGGCATCTGCCATCTCTTCAGGCACGCTTCCGGCGATTTGCACGGTGCGGATACCTGGCTCATCAATGTGCACCATCCGAAGGCGGGATTTATCGCTTTCCCAGACCTGCGGGTTAGACGACATCATCTCGGATACGGTTAAACCGGCTCCCATCTCATAGCACAGCGTCCTGAACGGCCGGTCGGTAATACCTGCCATTGGGGCTGCGATCAGGCGATTTCTAAGCTGGTGGTGTCCGATGCGCATGAGTTAAGAAATGACCATACTGTGACTGCAAGGCGGCGTATATTACGCATTTTTTGCACGAGATGAAAGGCCAAACTTTGAACAATCCACTGTTGTAGATCAAGGAATCGCCGCTCAATCATTCCGATAAAAATTATTCATCATTTAAATCATTGGGTTATAATTAAATGATTGTTTTATGAGCGCTTACAATTTCCCGTAACTTCTCATCATTTCTCATTAAACGCGACAGTTGAGCGGGATAATCTGCTGTTTTTCGCAGCAGATTTCCTCACTTCTTTGCGATCTCTGTCGCATTTTAGAACATGATCTCAGGGCAAAAAATGCAGATTATTCGACCACAAGACGGCCATGCAGGGCCTGTACCGGGCGGTTGTTATCGTGATGCATTGTATGGGTGAATTTCTCCAGCTGCTCTGCTGAGAGCGTGAGAGGGTGCTTAAGCACAATCCAGGTGACGCCTTCAGAACAAGGTGGGGTGGTCAGTGAACCGCTGAAGCGCCAGTAAGTTTTGTTGACCGGGAGCAGCTTGTTCAGGTTGAGATCCTGCTTAATGGAGATGTTCTGTTCGGCCTGTTGGGGCATCACGCTCCACAGTTTATCAAGCTCCGGGTTCGCGGCGCCTTTATCAAACATGACGGCCACTACGGTCAGCTCACCTGCGCTATTTTTATGCACCAGATGCATTTCCATTGCGTATTTTTTGCCATGCACGGTGTTCTCGCTCGGCGCGTGGAAATGGAACTGCTGCAGAGTCCAGGCTTGATTATCCAGGGTTATCGTGTCGCGGGTATCCGCTTTCTCACTGGCCTGAATGGTATGGCCATTGTTCGTCAACGTCATGGGGCCATCAATGTAGTGCGTTTTAAGCGGAGAGAAATGGGCGTTTGCAGTCGATTCAATGTTAATCGGAGACTGATACATCCCGTTTTGACAGGTCTTGTAGGCCTCGTCCAGTTCACCCCAGTGTTCCGGTGAACCTTCCCCTTCGTAGCTCCAGTGTGAAGCGAAAGCTGATGCCGAGATCATACTCAGCGCAATCAGCGCTGCCTTGCCAGTAATGTGTTTCATAATATTCTTCCGGTGAATTGTTGTAATTCAAATCATTATGATTTGTGTGGTTATTTTACCGGAGAAATGCGCGGGGAGAGAGGACTATCAGTGGAGGAGAGGCGTGGTCAGATGACCACGCCAAATGCTTATTTTTTACGACCGGTGATTCTGCACCACTCTTCTTTCTCTACCACCGGGTCAAGGGCGAAGAGATCCGCGTAGGCTTCACACACGCTGTCGGCCTGGCTTGCCAGGATACCTGAAAGCCCCAGCAGACCGCCCTCAACGGGCAGTACGCTGATTAACGGTGCCAGTTCACGTAACGGGCCTGCCAGGATGTTGGCGACCACCACGTCGGCTTTCATGGCCGCTGGCTGCGCATCCGGCAAATACAGCTCCAGACGATCGGAGACGCCGTTACGCTCGGCGTTATCGCGGCTGGCCTGAATTGCCTGCGGATCGATGTCGATCCCAATCGCTTTTGCCGCACCCAGTTTCAGCGCCGCGATAGCGAGGATCCCGGAGCCGCAGCCGAAGTCGATCACGGTTTTTCCTGCCAGATCCAGACCGTCCAGCCACTGCAGGCACAGGGAAGTGGTCGGGTGGGTGCCGGTACCAAATGCCAGGCCCGGGTCGAGCATCACGTTGACGGCGTTTTGATCTGGCACTTCGCGCCAGCTTGGGCAGATCCACAGACGCTTGCCAAATTGCATCGGGTGGAAGTTATCCATCCACTCCCGTTCCCAGTCTTTATCTTCCAGCTGTTCGATTTTGTGCACGAAACCTGCACCTAACAGTGGATGGTTTTCCAGAATCGCGACGACCTCTTTCATGTCGGTCTCGGCATCGAAAAGTCCAATGACGTCGGTATCACCCCACAGGCGCGTTTCGCCCGGCAGCGGCTCGAAGACCGGCGTGTCATGCGTGTCCTGGAAGGTGATGGAGACCGAGCCGGCCTCCATCAGCGCATCGCTCAGTTCCTCGGCGTTCGCGCCGGTTGTGTTCAGTTTTAATTGGATCCACGGCATGGCAAAACTCTTTATTTATCAGTAGAAATCATAGCGGACTGTGGGACGGGCTGACCGAAACGGTTCCCCACCACAAACGCCAGTAAACTTAGCAGTAACGAAGGCACAATAGGATGGAAGCCCAGGTACTGAATCTTAAACGTTGCGAGTACGGCATACAGCACACCGCCAACAATCATCGCGCCCAGCGCGCCTGCAGCATTGGCTCGTTCCCAGTAGAGACCCAACACCAGCGGCCAGAGGAAAACGGCTTCAAGGCCGCCGAACGCCAGCAGGTTCAGCCAGATGATCATCTCCGGCGGGCGCCATGCGGCTAACAGCAGCAATGCCCCTAACACCAGCGTAATAATGGCTGA
The DNA here is from genome assembly GCF_049237505.1 of Enterobacter cloacae complex sp. SHL012. Classification (NCBI taxonomy): domain Bacteria; kingdom Pseudomonadati; phylum Pseudomonadota; class Gammaproteobacteria; order Enterobacterales; family Enterobacteriaceae; genus Enterobacter; species Enterobacter cloacae complex sp. SHL012. Next base: position 693,770 of record NZ_JBMKIZ010000003.1, on the reverse strand, counting down.
CATACGCTTCAGGCGACGTTCATTTTCTACCTGCTCAGGACGCAGGTTGAGATAGAGATCTTTAATGATCGTCGCGGAGCTTTGCAGTAGCTGGGCGTTGATAGTGGACATAATAGCGGCCATTGGCGCAGCAAGGAAAATCCCGGCGGCAAATGGCGGCAGCACTTTAACCATCAGTGTCGGGATCACCAGATCCGGCACGGTAAGGTCAGGGATGACTGCACGTCCTAATGCACCCGCCAGATGCATACCGAACATCAGGATCGCGACGACAATCGTCCCGATAATAATGCCTTTGTGAACGGCTTTGCTGTCTTTATAGGAGATACAGCGCACGGCGGTATGGGGCAGACCAATCACCCCAAAGCAGACTAACACCCAGAACGACGTCATAAATGCCGGAGAAAGAATATCATCCGCGCCTTGCGGCGAGACCAGTTTCGGATCTATGGCTTCCAGGGTTTCCACCGCATGCGTAAGTCCACCCGCAGCATGAACGATGCCCACCAGCAGAACGATCGTGCCAATCAGCATGACCATTCCCTGCAGCGTATCGTTCAGCACGCTGGCGCGGAATCCGCCAAACGCAGTATACAGCGCAATGCTTACCCCGAAGATAATCAACCCTGTCTCGTAGGGGATCCCGGCTGCCGTTTCCAGCAGACGTGCTCCACCGATAAACTGCACCGTCATCGCACCAATAAAGGCGACCAGCAGGCTCAGGCTTGCCAGCCACACCAGCAAGCGACTTTGGTAGCGTGCAAACAGCATATCGTTGAGCGTCACGGCATTATAGCGCCGTGCCAGAATGGCAAACTTTTTACCCAGAATACCCAGAGAGAGCCAGACGGCAGGTAGCTGGATCATGGCCAGCAGTACCCAGCCTAACCCGTACTTATACGCGGCACCGGGACCGCCGATAAATGAACTGGCGCTGATGTAGGTGGCCGTCAGCGTCATGGCCAGCACGACGCCACCCATCGAACGGCTACCGAGGAAATACTCATTCAGAAAGGCGCCGGTCGCCCTTTTACGCATGGCATAAATGGACAAGCCAAATACGACCAGCAGGTATGCGACAAGCGGCAGAATGACTTCAAGCTGCATCATCGTCCTCCAGCGGAATATCCCGGTAGATAAATTTAACCATCGCCCAGCACAGCAGGATAAATACCAGCGGTACCAGCAGGCACGCCATTTCAAACCAGTGTGGCAGGCCGGTAATACCGATGTCTGAATTAGGTAAGTAAGCGGTTACCAACCATGCGGCAAGATAGAGAAGGGTCAGCCACAGCGCCCAGCGCGCTTCTTTATGGGCCTGAACAAAACGAGCGTCCATCCACTCTCCTGGATAATTCATAGTGAGAGGCGGATTGTACGCATTGCAGGGGGGATACCAAATCATTTTCTGCTGCGCCAGAAACTGGCGCAGCAATAAAGTACTTACTTCACAATGGAGAGATCGACATTCACGTTTGCCGTCCAGTCCGTTTTGTGCCAGTCACGCGCAATCAGATGAAGGACACCGGTGTAGCTGCCCTGAGGCAGAAGCGGGTTATCTTCTGCTTTATAAGTGACTCTTAAATGTGCACTTGTTCCTACGGAGCAGTTAACCGCGGTATTAACGGAATGAATATTGCAATCGCCATGGCTGTTCTGGCCACGCAGTTTCACGATGAAGGTTCTGTTACGATTATCGACAACCTGCGCATACAGTGGTGTTTCAACATCCTCAACCCAGACCAGAGAGGTAGGACCTGCTTCAGGTGTGTTGGTTACAAAAGCAATATTGAAATTTTTATCTTCAGCCGGTACTTCAATATTGGCTGGGGAAGAGCCATTCAGGCTACCGGTAAAGGTTTTCTCCACTTTATTCGGCTGAGGTAAATTCAGCGCATTAATCGCTGCAACCGCCTCTGCGGAAAGGGGAATATTCCACTGCTGGAAATACTGATTCAGATTTAAGCCGGCGATTTTACTGGCATTAAGCGTAAACCAGTCGATTTTTTTCTGGCTGCTATTAACCAGGGTTGGGTCATTCTGGTTAACTTCACGGTAAGCTTTCGACAGTGCCGGGTAAAGCTGTGGCCAGCTCGTCATTATTTCACCAAAGAAAGACGCCCGACGGAACAGATCTTCTTTAGCAAAATTCCAGGTGTGCCCGGATTTCAGCAGAGTGCCGATAGCTTGTTGATCCCAACCGAAACCGTAAAAGCCTTCATTACTATGACAGTTTTTGAAATCGGTATCGCCGAGGGTGGTGTAACATGCAGCGATAGAATAAAGGTTGACGGTAACTTCTCCCTGGTCACTCCAGGACCATCCCATCTGGAACTGATGACCGTATTCGTGCCAGTCGAGCCAGCTCGGCGTCTCAGGGATTGAGCTGTCACCACCCACGCCAATCAGCCCTTGCCCGCTATTTGCCCAGCAGCAGCTCTGATAAGAGACGAAGAGCAAACCACGGCTAGGCTGGTGCAACCAGCTCGAGCCATCCAGCCCATCGACTTTGTCATAAGTAATGGTTCGCAGCAGGGACTGGCGGAGAGTCTGTTCTATATTTTTAGTTGCTGAGTTTTGCGCAATTGCCTGATTTGCAACGAAGCGTGTCCTGCCATCAAACATAAAGTGGTAGCCTGATGGCGTTGTGGCCTGTGCCTGCTGGCGCCACTCGGCTCTGTCATTCATACCAAAGATAAAGAGGGGGTGATACGTACCGCCGTTAACAATATCAACGGAGACGAATGTATCAATATTCTCCATTTTTTTGGTTTTATCCTGACACCCAACGATAAGCAGCGCGTTCTGAGAGAAGGTGTAGGTTGTGTCACCGTTTGCATTCAGAAGAAGCTCATTAGCAGGACCGACAATACCTTCGTAGTTAGGATCAACGGCAGCATAACAGGAAACATTTTGCGGAACATCACCGAGACGGAGGGTGACGTTTTCACCCTTGACGCCCCATGTATGCGTTAAGAAGTAATTATTACGTCCACCGTTGGTAGTTCTGTTTGTGCCATTGCCATGAACTTCGGTAACAGGAATTTGATAGCGACCTTGTTCAGCCTCACCATAAACTTTTAAAGTACGGTTGAGCCAGAACAGGGGGTTATTGACGTTTTGTACATCATAGGTTGATGCATAAGCTGGATTGATTAAATTATTGTAGTCAATACCTAATTCATCGAGTGCTTCAGTAAATCCCGGATTATTTTTCCACTCGTCCCACATCGTTTGGTTAGTAGGGACCGTCTCCGCCGCATAACAAGCGGAAGAAACAGACACACAGAGTAGTGCTGCGATGGAAAAAGTTTTCTTTATTCCATGTTGAAATATATTCATAGTTAAAATGTCCGTAATTAAACATGAGGTGAAGCTTGTTTAATTACAACATTTCGTAACGAATTATTAAATGTAGAACTAATTAATATTCATTGTAGTGAATCTGATAAATAAGCAAGTCAGGCCGAATCATTTTCTGCTGCGCCAGAAACTGGCGCAGCAATAAAGCACTTACTTCACAATGGAGAGATCGACATTCACGTTTGCCGTCCAGTCCGTGTTGTGCCAGTCATTCGCGATCAGGTGAAGGACACCGGTATAGCTGCCCTGAGGCAGAAGCGGGTTATCTTCTGCTTTATAAGCGACTCTTAAATATGCACTTGTTCCTGAGTTGCAGTTAACCACGCTGTTAACGGAATGGAGGCTGCAACCACCATGGCTGGTTTGCCCACGCAGTTTCACGATGAAACTTCTGTTACGGCTATCGACAACCTGTGCATACAGTGGTGTTTCATTATTCTCTACCCAGACCAGAGAGGTAGGACCTGCTTCAGGTGTGTTGGTCACAAAAGCAACATTCACGGTGTTATCTTCAGCCGGAACTTCCAATCGTTATCGGGGAAGAGCCGTTGAGGCTACCGGTAAAGGTTTTCTCCACTTTTTTAGGCTGAGGTAAGTTCAGCGCATTAATCGCTGCAACCGCCTCTGGGGAAAGGGGAATATTCCACTGCTGGAAATACTGGTTCAGATTAACGCCGGCGATTTTACTGGCATTAAGCGTGAACCAGTCGATTTTTTTCTGGTTGCTATTAACCCGGATTGGGTCATTCTGGTTAACTTCACGGTACGCTTTCCCCAGGGCCGGGTAAAGCTGCGGCCAGCTTGTCATCAGTTCACCAAAGAAAGTCGCCCGGCGGAATTGGTTTTCTGTATTGAAATCCCATGTGTGGCCTGATTTCAGCAGTGTTCCGACAGCTTGTTGATCCCAGCTGAAGCCGCTAAGGCCAGAATTACTATGGCATTTTTTGATATCTACATCACCGAGCGTGGTATAACACGCCGCGAGGGAATACAGATTAACGGTTATTTCAGTCAGTGAATCCCAGGACCAGGCCATCTGGAAATGGTGACCGTACTCGTGCCAGTCGAGCCAGCTCGGCGTCTCAGGGATTGAGCTGTCACCGCCTATGCCTGTCAGCCCCTGTCCGCCATTTGCCCAACAGCAGGCCTGATAAGTAGCGAAGAGTAAACCACGGCTAGGCTGGTGCAGCCAGCTGGAACCATCCAGACCATCGAGTTTGTCATAAGTGATAGTACGCAGTAGCGACTGGCGGAGAGTCTGCAGTATATTTTTATCCGCTGAGTTTTTCGAGACTGTCTGACTCGCAACAAAGCGTGTCCTGCCATCAAACATAAAGTGGTAGCTTGATGATGTTGTGGCCTGTGCCTGCTGGTGCCACTCGGCCCTGTCATTTATACCAAAGATAAAGAGGGGGTGATATGTGCCGCCGTTAACAATATCAACGGAGACAAATTTATCCACATTCTCCATTTTTTGGGTTTGATCCTGGCAGCCGACGACAAGCAGCGCATCCTGAGAAAACGTGTAGGTTGTCTCACCATTTGCATTAAGAACAAGATCTTTAATAGGGCTACCTATACCCTCGTAGTTTGGATCAATGGCGGCATAGCAGGAAACATTTTGCGGAACATTACCAAGACGGAGGGTGACGCTTTCGTTCTTGACGCCCCACGTATGCGTTAAGAAGAAACTATTACGTCCATGGCTGGTGGTTCTGGCTCGACCATCAGCATGAACTTCGCTGACAGGAATTTGATAGCGTCCTTGTTCGCTTTCACCGTATATTTTCAGTGTACGGTTGAGCCAGAACAGGGGGTTATTGACATTTTGTACATCATAGGTTGATGCATAAGCTGGATTGATTAAATTATTGTAGTCAATACCTAATTCATCGAGTGCTTCAGTAAATCCAGGATTATTTTTCCACTCGTCCCACATCGTTTGGTTAGTAGAGATCGTCTCCGCCGCATAACAAGCGGAAGAAACAGACACATAGAGTAGTGCTGCGATGGAAAAAGTTTTCTTTATTCCATGTTGAAATATATTCATAGTTAAAATATCCGTAATTAAATATGAGGTGAAGCTTTTTTAATTGCAACATTTCGTAACGGATTATTAAATGTAGAACTAATTAATACTCATTGTAGTGAATCTGATAAATATGCAAGTCAGGCCGAATCATTTTATTGCTGCGCCAGAAACTGGCGCAGCAATAAGGCATTTACTTCACAATGGAGAGATCGACATTCACGTTTGCCGTCCAGCCCGTGTTGTGCCAGTCACGCGCAATCAGATGAAGAACACCCGTATAGCCGCCCTGAGGCAGATGCGGGTTATCTTCTGCTTTATAAGCGACTCTTAAATATGCGCTTGTTCCTGAGTTGCAGTTAACCGCGGTGTTAACGGAATGAATATTGCAGCCGCCATGGCTGTTCTGGCCACGCAGTTTCACGATGAAGCTTCTGTTACGACTATCGACAACCTGCGCATACAGTGGCGTTTCACCATCCTCAACCCAGACCAGAGAGGTAGGGCCAGCCTTAGGTGTGTTGGTCACAAAAGCAATATTCACAGTGTTATCTTCAGCCGGAACTTCAATCGTAATCGGGGAAGAGCCGTTCAGGCTACTGGTAAAGGTTTTTGTCACTTTGTTCGGCTGAGGTAATTTCAGGGCAGCAATTTGTGAGTCAGCATCAGCGGAATAGCCTAACCCCCAACGTGTAAAGAATTCACGTAAATCATGCCCTGCTGCTTTGCTGGCATTGATCACAAAGAAATCAATTTTTTGTTGATTGGTTGCAACCAGAGATTTACCTTTACCCTCGTTATAGGTTTCGCGGTAGGCTTTGCCAATATAAGCGAAGAGATCGGGCCACGATGTTTTCAGCTGCGCAAACATCATTAATTTACGGAAGACGTCAGTGTCAGTATCAAACTGGTGTGTTTCGCCAGAGTTCAGGAAAGAACCTACGGCCTGCTGATCCCAGGAGAAATTGTTGTAATACAAGTTTTCGTGACAGGATTTATCCGTGACTTCTCCGCGTAATAGGCGGCAGGCTGAAAGGGACATAATATTATTTGTCACTTCAGTTAACCCGTTCCATGCCCAGGTCATCTGATTTTGATGACCATATTCATGCCAATGACCCCAGCTGGTTTCCGTTGGTAAGCTGTTGCCAAAGCCGATCCCAATACGTCCGGCACCGCCCTGAGACCAGCAGCAGCTGTTAAAAATACCGAAATTCAAACCGCGCAGAGGCTGATGTAAATACGATGACCCATCAAGCCCGTTAACCCTATCATAGTCCATGACGTAGCTTAATTGTTCGCGCAGCATTTGCAGCACGTTGGTATTCTGCGATGCTTTGGCGGTGGAATTATTCACAACATATCGAGAGCGCCCGTCAAAGAGCAGCGTTTGCCCAGTCGGTGTACTCTGCTGGCTAAGGGCCTTCCACTCTTCTTTTGTGTTAAGACCAAAGACAAATAACGGGTGTTTTTTCGCGGTCGTCGATGTGACATCCACACGAACGAGTGTGTTCATATGGCTATAGGTACCACTTTTATCCCAGCAGGCCAGCAGCATTAATCCATTTTCACTCAGGGTATATTGCGTTGAGTGATTGGCATTTAACTGCACCTGATATTTAGTGGTGATTGTACCGCTGTATTGATTTTCCAGTCCTGCGTAGCAGACCACATCATCGGGTTGGGAAGAGGTGGTCAATGTGAACGTATCACCCTGTTCACCATAATAATAGGTATTAAAATAGGGATTGCGACCTGTGAAGCCTGTTCTGGCACGAGCTTCATCATGATCTTCAATGGCTGGAATATAATAAATGTCTTTGTCAGCATCACCATAAATTTGCATGGTGCGCTTTTGCCAGTAGAGAACATCAGTCGGGTCGGCTGAACGGGTGAGGGTTTTTTGTGGATCTTCAGATAACAGTTGATAACTCATACCGAGTTCATCCAGAGCTTCATTGAAGGCCTGGTTATCCTGCCATCTTTCCCACCAGTTGGCCGTGGTTTCAGCGTATAAAGGCAAAGACGTTACCGATGCACATAACAGCGCAGCAGCAACGCATTTTTTCTGTATGCCACTCTTCAGTATATTCATAAAAGATATGTCCGTTATCGAAAAAATATTAAGAAAAACGGACTCATTACATCACGCTGTAATATCGTTAAGAACCAAGGAATAATGAAAAGTAAATGTAGAAAAAATGATGATATTGAATATTTCTAGGTTGGGTTGGAGATATAGTGACGGTAAATAGTTTGGGGGGAGAAACAAGGACGCAAAAATAAACACGCCTGATAAACAGGCGTGTTTTTAGATTACTTCTCGTTGAGGCCGAGTTTCTTCTCAAGATAGTGGATGTTAGTTCCACCATTCTGGAAGTGCTCGTCGCTCATGATGCGCATCTGGAGATCAACGTTGGTTTTAATACCGTCGATGATCAACTCCTGCAGGGCATTCTTCATGCGGGCAATCGCCACGTCACGGTTTTCTCCGTAGCAGATGAGCTTGCCGATCATTGAGTCATAGTACGGCGGTACGGTGTAACCGGCGTAGATATGAGACTCCCAACGCACACCAAAGCCACCCGGCGCGTGGAAACGCGTGATTTTACCCGGGCTTGGCAGGAAGGTGTTCGGGTCTTCGGCGTTGATACGGCATTCAACCGCATGGCCTTTCACCACGACTTCTTCCTGCTTGATGGACAACGGCTGACCCGCAGCGATACGCAGCTGTTCTTTGATCAGGTCAACGCCGGTGATCATTTCGGTAACCGGGTGTTCAACCTGAATACGGGTGTTCATCTCGATGAAGTAGAACTCGCCGTTTTCGAACAGGAACTCAAAAGTACCCGCCCCGCGATAGCCGATATCGACACACGCCTTGGCGCAACGCTCACCGATGTAGCGACGCAGTTCCGGGGTAATGCCCGGCGCAGGTGCTTCTTCGACGACTTTCTGGTGACGACGCTGCATGGAGCAGTCACGTTCTGCCAGATAGATCGCGTTACCCTGACCGTCAGCCAACACCTGAATTTCGATGTGGCGTGGGTTTTCAAGGTATTTTTCCATGTACACCATGTCATTGCTGAAAGCCGCTTTCGCTTCCGCTTTGGTCATGGAGATGGACTGCGCCAGTTCAGCATCGCTGCGTACTACGCGCATACCGCGACCGCCGCCACCGCCGGACGCCTTGATGATAACCGGGTAGCCAATGCGTTTAGCATGAGCACGGTTAGCATCCATGTCGTCGGTCAGAGGACCGTCAGAGCCTGGTACGGTTGGCACACCGGCTTTTTTCATCGCGGTGATCGCAGACACTTTGTCGCCCATCAGGCGGATAGTGTCGGCTTTCGGGCCGATGAAGATAAAGCCAGAGCGTTCAACCTGCTCAGCAAAGTTGGCGTTCTCAGAGAGGAAGCCATAACCCGGATGAATTGCCACCGCGCCGGTGATTTCAGCGGCGCTGATGATAGCCGGGATGTTCAGATAGCTTTTTACGGACGGAGCCGGGCCAATACAGACCGTCTCATCCGCCAGCAATACGTGTTTTAAATCGCGATCCGCACTTGAGTGCACCGCGACGGTCTTGATGCCCAGTTCTTTACAGGCACGAAGAATACGCAGTGCAATCTCGCCGCGGTTGGCGATAACAATTTTATCCAGCATGTTCGCCTCGTTACTCGATGACGACCAGCGGCTCGTCAAATTCAACCGGCTGACCACTTTCGACCAGAATCGCTTTCACAGTACCTGATTTGTCTGCTTCGATCTGGTTCATCATTTTCATCGCTTCAACGATGCACAGGGTATCGCCTACGTTGACTTTCTGACCCACTTCGATGAACGCCTTCGCGTCCGGGCTCGGGGTGCGGTAGAAAGTACCAACCATTGGGGAACGTACGATGTGACCACTGATTTCTGCTGCAGCGGCAGGTGCGGCTTCAGCTGCTGGTGCAACGGCTGCGGAGAGCGCAGGCTGCTGCACTGGCGCAGCGTAAGCCTGCTGCATTACCGGGAAGCTAGCGGCTGGGGCTGCACGGCTGATGCGTACAGACTCTTCGCCTTCAGAAATTTCCAGTTCGGAGATGCCTGATTCTTCAACCAGCTCGATCAGTTTTTTAATCTTACGAATATCCATGAGTGGGTTCCGTACTCTTGTTTAGTGTGATTGTGACAAGCGTTTTACCGCTGTCTGTAAAGCGTATGAATAACCGTCAGCGCCCAGTCCGCAGATAACGCCAGTAGCGATATCCGACAGATACGAATGGTGGCGGAACGGCTCTCGGGCGTGCACGTTACTCAGGTGGATCTCGATGAACGGGATACTCACCGCGAGCAGTGCGTCGCGGATAGCAACACTGGTGTGCGTAAACGCGGCCGGATTGATCAGGATATAGTCCACATTGTCTTTAGCCTGATGAATACGGTCGATGATTGCGTACTCCGCGTTTGACTGAAAATGATCCAAATCCACATTCAGCGACGCTGCTTCCGTGCTCAGACGGTTAACAATTTCGCTCAATGTTAGCGTGCCGTACTTCTCTGGCTCACGGGTGCCGAGCATGTTCAGGTTCGGTCCGTTCAATACTAAGATATGGAACTTGTCAGTCATTATGCCGCTATCTCCTGCGATTTTCGGGTAAAAAACAAAATATACCGTCGAAGCGCAAATGTCACCTTTTCAGAGGCCAAAAACCACTGTCAGGCGAACCAAGGTCGCACATTATAACGATTTCGTAGCATTTGGCAGCTAAATACTGGTCTTATCAGGGAAGATTATCAACCGCAATCCAAAAAAGATTTGCGGTTGAGGGGCAATCTGCGGGAAAACGCACAGTTTCGCGAACTATCGCAACCACTGGCGGAACTTCTTGTAACGCCATGCTAAAAGCGCCACTGCCGCCAGCGCATACAGGACTGGCTGCGGGGAGAGGATCTTCACCGACCACAGATAATGAATGGGGGCGAGGATCGCGACAAGATAGACGAAGTTGTGCAGTAACTGCCAGCGTCTGCCCAGCTTTCGCTGCGCATATTGCGTGGACGTCAGCGCTAACGCCAGTAAAACCAGCCAGCTTACGATACCCAGCGTCAGATAAGGGCGTGTCACCAGCTCTCGGCCAAGCAGTGTCAGATTGTTAATTCCCAGTTCCAGCAGGGCGTAGCTGGTAAGGTGCAGCGTCGCCCAGGCAAAACACCATAGCCCCAAAAGCCGACGGGTACGTATCAATAATGGCTGTTTAGCGTAGCGCGCCAGCGGCGAGACGAGCAAGGTTGCCAGTAAAAATTTCAGAGCCATCCGACCCGTAAAATGCTGGATATCTTTTGCTGGATCGGCGCTAAAGAGGCCCTGACTGGCGGCCCAGAACAACCAGATAAAAGGAAGTATCCCGGCTAAATGCAGCAGCACTTTCAGCCAGGTAATCTGCTTTGCCGTTAAACGCACTCAGAAGTTCTCCCGTAAATTAAGGCCACGGTAAAGCGAAGCCACTTCATCCGCATACCCGTTAAACAACAGCGTGGGCTGACGCTTAACGTCCAGCGCACCACCCGCGCCAATAAAGCGCTCAGTCGCCTGCGACCAGCGGGGATGATCCACATGCGGATTCACATTCGCGAAGAAACCGTATTCACCCGGTGCTGCCAGGTTCCAGGTCGTTGGCGGACGCTCGCGGGTCAGCTTAATGCTGACGATAGACTTAATTCCTTTGAAGCCGTATTTCCACGGTACGGTTAACCGAATGGGGGCGCCGTTTTGAGGAGGAAGCGCCTTGCCGTATACGCCAACGGTCAGCAGGGTAAGGGGATGCATGGCTTCGTCGAGGCGTAGCCCTTCAACGTACGGATAGTCCAGTCCACCGCCGATAAACCGATCTTTCTGGCCCGGCATCTCGTCCGGAGCGTAGCGCGTCTGGAAGGCGACATATTTTGCATTGCTGGTGGGCTCAACCAACGCCAGCAGCTTATGCAGCGGGAAGCCGACCCAGGGTACCACCATCGACCAGGCTTCCACGCAGCGCATGCGATAGATGCGCTCTTCGAGCGGGAAGCGGGTGGTCAGATCGTGGTGGTCGAGCGTCAGGGGTTTAGCCACCTCGCCATCAATTTTCAACGTCCACGGATCGGTTTTCATGCTGCCTGCATTGGCGGCAGGATCGGCTTTATCCAGACCAAATTCGTAAAAGTTGTTATAGCCGGTGACTTTGTCTTCAGGGGTGAGCGTCAGTTTGTTTTGCCACTCGGCGGGTTTCGTAAACGTAAGCGGGGCACCGGAAGGCGCCTTAGGGCGATCGTTACCTTTAAACCAGTCGAGCAGGTCGGCATGTGCCGCAGGGGAGAGCGTCAGTGCAGTGGCGCTGATGCCAAGCATTTTCAGGATCTGGCGGCGCTGTAACATAAAGACAGACTCGGACGTTACGTCGGCATCCGTCAGTTTTCGGTTTTTCATGGCATCCTCCGTCATGCGTTTTTCTAAGCATGACGGAGGAGAGCGCTTCACGCGAATATGTCACGAAAATTTGAAGATTAGGCGATTTTCACCAGCGCGCGACCGTGGAACTGGTTATCCATGATTTTACTGGCATAGTCTGGCGCCTGGCTGAGGCTTATCTCCGTTGCGCTCTGGGTAAAGAACGATTCCGGCAGATCGCGTACCAGACGTTCCCAGGCCTCCGTGCGGCGAGCCGCTGGCGTCATCACGGAGTCCACGCCCTGCAGGCGAACGTTACGCAAAATAAACGGCATGACGGTAGTTGGCAGGGCAAAGCCGCCCGCCAGACCGCAGGCTGCCACGCAGCCGCCGTAGTTCATCTGCGCCAGGACCTTCGCCAGCACTTTATCGCCGACGGTATCTACCGCGCCCGCCCAGACCTGTTTTTCCAGTGGACGGGTTTCGGCGAATTCATCGCGGCCAAGAATGCGGCTGGCACCGAGCTGGCGAAGATAATCATGCGTACTTTCCCGGCCGGAAACCGCCGTGACCTGGTAACCCAGTTTGTGCAGCAACGTTACCGCCGTGCTCCCCACGCCACCGCTGGCGCCGGTCACGACAATGTCACCCGACTCAGGGTGAACCCCCGCCTCTTCCAGCGCCATCACGCACAGCATGGCGGTAAAGCCTGCGGTGCCGATGATCATCGCTTTGCGACCATCCATGCCTTTCGGCATCGGCACCAGCCAGTCGCCTTTTACGCGCGCCTGTGTTGCCAGCCCGCCCCAGTGATTTTCACCCACACCCCAGCCGGTGAGCAGCACGTGCTGGCCCGCATGGAAGCGAGGGTCTTCGCTGCTGTGGACCCGGCCAGCAAAATCAATACCCGGCACCATAGGGAAATTTCGGATGATTTTACCCTTACCGGTGATCGCCAGCGCATCTTTGTAATTTAAACTGGACCAGTCGATGTCGACGGTGACGTCGCCTTCCGGCAGACGGCTCTCTTCTACGGCCTGTACTGAGGCAAGCGTTTTGCCGTCCTGCTGTTCTAAGATCAAAGCCTGCATACGGGGTCCTCACGACTCAGATGATTGGAAAATAATTTCTGAAGACTATACTCGCTCAGGGTAATTCAATGCCGATTTAACGCAATAAATTGCCAGATACGCCCGATTTGGTAGTATGCCGCATTTGAAATGCAAGTTAGCGCTTACTCGCTACCCCCTCAACCCACGGAGTAATCTCAAGGATGCGATTAACGACGAAGTTCTCGGCTTTTATCACCTTGCTAACGGGGCTGACCATCTTTGTCACGCTTCTGGGTTGCTCTTTGAGCTTTTATAACGCCATTCAGGACAAACTGGTCAACCGGGTGCAGTCTGTTGCGTCGGTCATTGATACGCGTCTGCTGACCACGCCACTCCCGTCGCTCTCCCGGGAACTGGATGAGTTGATGGTGCCGGTTGATATTATTCGGATCGATATTCAGCAGGGAAAGCATCAGGTTTTAAGCCATGAACGGCAGGGAAGTTATCGCCCTGCGGGCGTAGTGAGTCAGTACCGGGAAGTAACGGTGCACTCCCTTAAAAACCCGGGTATGACCATTCACATGGTCTATCTCGATCCGATGGCCAGCTATTTCCGTTCCATGATGACCACCGCGCCGCTCACGATCGCGGTTGCATTCATTATTCTGCTCATTTTTCTCGCGGTTCGCTGGTTGCGCCGCCAGCTCTCAGGGCAGGAACTGCTGGAAATCCGCTCCGTCCGCATCCTGAACGGTGAGCGCGGCCCGCAGGTGCGCGGCTCTGTTCATGAATGGCCGTCACGCACCAGCAGTGCGCTGGATACGTTGCTCTCAGAAATTCAGTTTGCCAGCGACCAGCGCAGCCGTATGGATACGCTGATCCGCTCTTATGCCGCGCAGGATAATAAAACCGGCCTTAACAACCGCCTTTTCTTTGATAATCAACTGGCCACGCTGCTCGACGATTCGGAAAAAGTGGGCACTCACGGCGTGGTGATGATGATTCGCCTGCCCGATTTCGATCTGCTGCGCGACACATGGGGGCAGCGGGCCGCGGAAGAAAATCTCTTTACGCTGATCAACCTGCTCTCCACCTTTATCATGCGCTACCCGGGGGCACTGTTGGCCCGCTATCACCGTAGCGACTTTGCCGTGTTATTGCCGCATCGCACGCTAAAAGAGTCGGAAAGCATTGCCAGCCAGCTGCTGAAGGCGGTAGACGCGCTGCCCCAGAGTAAAATGCTCGACCGCGACGACATGGTGCATATGGGGATCTGCGCCTGGCGTGGCGGTCAGTCGACGGAGCAGGTGATGGAGCATGCGGAATCGGCTACCCGCAACGCCGTGTTGCAGGGGGCGAACGGATGGGCCGTTTACGATGACTCGTTACCGGAAAAAGGGCGTGGAAACGTGCGGTGGCGTACGTTGATTGAGCAAATGCTGAGCCGCGGTGGGCCACGCATTTATCAAAAACCGGCGGTCATGAAAAACGGCTATGTCCATCATCGCGAACTGATGTGCCGTATTTTTGACGGTACGGAAGAGGTTATTTCTGCGGAATATCTGCCAATGGTGCTGCAATTTGGGCTGTCTGAAGAGTATGACCGCCAGCAAATTACCCGCCTGATTCCGTTTTTATCTTTCTGGCCGGAAGAAAGTCTGGCGTTACAGGTCACCGTTGAGTCGTTAATACGCCCGCGTTTTCAGCGCTGGCTGCGTGATACATTAATGCAATGCGAAAAATCGCAACGCAAACGCATTATTTTTGAACTTGCTGAGGCGGATGTGGGTCAACACATCAGCCGGTTACGTCCAGTGGTTCGTTTGATCAACGCGCTCGGTGCGCGTGTGGCGGTGACACAAGCTGGTTTAACGCTGGTCAGTACCGACTGGATCAAGGAACTGGATGTGGAGCTATTAAAGCTGCATCCGGGGCTGGTAAGAAATATTGAAAAGCGCACGGAAAATCAGCTGCTGGTTCAGAGTCTGGTTGAAGCGTGTAAAGGAACCCGAACACAAGTCTTTGCCGCGGGCGTGCGCTCCAGGGGCGAATGGCAGATGTTAACAGAGCGCGGTGTCATGGGCGGTCAGGGCGATTTTTTTGCCGCCTCTCAACCGCTTGACACCAACGTGAAAAAATATTTGCAAAGATACTCTGTTTGACCTGCCGTTTACGTTGTTTTCACGTAGAATATCGCGCCTGTAGCTTTGAGTATGTCGAGCAAAAAGCCAGTGAACGACCTTTAACGGGTTACAAAGGTCAGTAAGGAATGCTGCTGTTGACTCAGCCCTGAGGGAGTCAGGGATCAATTTTGTAACATCAGGAAACGTACTGCACAAATTTTCACCGTTGCAGATGATTTTTGCGCCTTGTCGCTGCTGCGTGTGGTTGGTAAAGTAAGCGGATTTTGTTTTCCGCCCCAGCTTTCAGGATTATCCCTTAGTATGTTGAAAAAATTTCGTGGCATGTTTTCCAATGACCTGTCCATTGACCTGGGTACCGCGAATACCCTTATTTACGTAAAAGGACAAGGCATCGTTTTGAATGAGCCTTCTGTTGTGGCCATTCGTCAGGATCGTGCAGGCTCGCCGAAAAGCGTCGCCGCAGTGGGTCATGACGCGAAGCAGATGCTGGGTCGTACCCCTGGCAACATCGCCGCAATTCGCCCAATGAAAGACGGCGTTATCGCTGACTTCTTCGTGACTGAAAAAATGCTTCAGCACTTCATCAAGCAGGTTCACAGCAACAGCTTCATGCGTCCAAGCCCGCGTGTTCTGGTGTGTGTGCCGGTTGGCGCAACCCAGGTAGAACGTCGCGCAATCCGTGAATCTGCTCAGGGGGCGGGTGCTCGTGAAGTGTTCCTGATTGAAGAGCCAATGGCGGCGGCAATCGGTGCAGGTCTGCCTGTGTCTGAAGCAACTGGCTCAATGGTAGTGGATATCGGTGGTGGTACCACAGAAGTGGCCGTTATCTCTCTGAACGGTGTGGTGTACTCCTCCTCCGTACGTATCGGTGGTGACCGCTTCGATGAAGCCATCATTAATTACGTGCGCCGTAACTACGGCTCTCTGATCGGTGAAGCGACCGCAGAGCGTATCAAACACGAAATCGGCTCTGCTTACCCGGGCGATGAAGTGCGCGAGATCGAAGTGCGTGGTCGTAACCTGGCGGAAGGTGTGCCACGCGGCTTTACCCTGAACTCCAACGAAATTCTTGAAGCGCTGCAGGAACCGCTGACTGGCATCGTGAGCGCGGTAATGGTTGCGCTGGAACAGTGCCCACCAGAACTGGCGTCCGATATCTCCGAGCGCGGTATGGTTCTGACCGGTGGTGGTGCGCTGCTGCGTAACCTCGACCGCCTGTTAATGGAAGAGACAGGTATTCCTGTCGTAGTTGCAGAAGATCCACTGACTTGCGTCGCCCGTGGTGGTGGCAAGGCGCTGGAAATGATCGACATGCACGGCGGCGACTTGTTCAGCGAAGAGTAGTCATTGTGAAAGGGTAGCGAATCGCTACCCTTTCTCTCTGACACGAGAATACGCATAGCCTATGAAGCCAATTTTTAGCCGTGGCCCATCGCTACAGTTTCGCCTTATTCTGGCGGTTCTGGTTGCGCTTGGCGTCATTATTGCCGATAGCCGCCTCGGTACGTTCAGCCAGATCAGAACGTACATGGATACCGCCGTCAGTCCTTTCTACTTTATATCAAATGGTCCCCGTGAACTGCTCGACTCCGTTTCTCAAACGCTGTCTTCACGAGACCAGCTCGAACTTGAAAACCGGGCATTACGCCAGGAACTGCTGCTGAAAAACAGCGAACTGCTGATGCTGGGGCAATATAAGCAGGAAAACGCGCGTCTGCGTGAACTGCTCGGCTCGCCGCTGCGTCAGGATGAGCAGAAGATGGTCACCCAGGTGATCTCCACCGTGAACGATCCTTACAGCGATCAGGTTGTGATCGACAAAGGGAGTGTGAACGGTGTGTATGAAGGCCAGCCTGTAATCAGTGATAAAGGCGTAGTGGGGCAGGTTGTTGCCGTCGCCAAGCTGACCAGCCGCGTGCTGCTGATTTGCGATGCCACGCATGCGCTGCCTATCCAGGTCCTGCGTAACGATATCCGCGTGATTGCGGCCGGTAACGGCTGTACGGACGATCTGCAGCTGGAACACCTGCCTGCGAACACGGACATCCGTGTCGGTGATGTCCTGGTGACTTCCGGTTTGGGTGGACGCTTCCCTGAGGGCTACCCGGTTGCGGTGGTCTCTTCCGTGAAGCTCGATACTCAGCGTGCGTACACCGTCATTCAGGCTCGTCCGACTGCGGGTTTACAGCGTCTGCGCTACCTGCTGCTGCTCTGGGGTGCCGATCGTAATGGCACGAATCCGATGACGCCTGAAGAGGTGCACCGTGTCGCAAACGAACGCCTGATGCAGATGATGCCGCAGGTTCTTCCGCCTGCGGACTCCATGGGGCCACCTGCGCCAGTGCCCGCGCCGGCAACCGGGTTAACGCAGCCGCTGCCTGATGCGCCGCCACCGCCTAAACTCTCTTCGGGAGGGCAGTAGTGGCAAGTTATCGTAGCCAGGGACGCTGGGTCATCTGGCTCTCGTTCCTCATTGCACTGTTGCTGCAGATTATGCCCTGGCCGGATAACATTCTCGTTTTCCGGCCAAACTGGGTCTTGCTCATTTTACTTTACTGGATCCTTGCCCTGCCGCACCGCGTAAATGTCGGCACGGGTTTTGTTATGGGTGCCATACTGGATCTCATTAGTGGCTCTACGCTGGGCGTTCGCGCCCTGTCCATGAGCATTATTGCGTACCTCGTCGCACTAAAATTCCAGCTCTTTCGTAACCTCGCGCTCTGGCAACAGGCCCTGGTCGTGATGTTGTTGTCGCTTGCTGCGGATATCGTTGTTTTCTGGGCAGAGTTTTTAGTGATCAACGTCTCTTTCCGACCGGAAGTGTTCTGGAGTAGTGTAGTAAACGGTGTGCTCTGGCCGTGGCTGTTCCTGCTGATGCGTAAGGTTCGCCAGCAGTTTGCCGTGCAATAAAAAGGTTTCTATGACGTCTTTGTATCTCGCTTCCGGTTCCCCGCGCCGTCAGGAACTCCTGACCCAGTTAGGGGTATCTTTTGAACGCATCGTGACCGGCATTGAAGAAAAACGTGCTGAGGGCGAAAGTGCGCAGCAATACGTCTCTCGCCTGGCGCGCGAGAAAGCGCAGGCGGGCGTGGCGTTAGTGCCCCGCGATCTGCCGGTGCTGGGAGCAGATACCATCGTTATCCTTAATGGTGAAGTGCTTGAGAAACCGCACGATACCGAACATGCGGCGCGTATGCTGCGCAAAATGTCCGGGCAAACGCATCAGGTAATGACGGCGGTCGCGCTGGCAGATAGCCAGCACGTGCTGGATTGTCTGGTGGTAACCGATGTCACGTTCAGAGTACTTACCGACGACGAGATCGCCGCTTATATTGCCAGCGGTGAACCGATGGATAAAGCAGGTGCATACGGTATTCAGGGGCTGGGTGGCTGTTTTGTCAGGAAGATTCATGGCAGCTATCACGCCGTAGTCGGCTTACCGCTGGTGGAAACGTATGAGTTGCTGAGCAATTTTAACTCACTGCGTGAGGGAAGGGATAATTATGACGGCTGAATTGTTGGTAAACGTAACGCCATCGGAAACCCGTGTGGCCTATATTGACGGTGGCATTCTTCAGGAAATTCATATTGAGCGTGAAGCGCGGCGCGGAATAGTAGGCAATATCTACAAAGGTCGTGTCAGTCGTGTACTGCCGGGTATGCAGGCGGCTTTTGTAGATATTGGTCTGGATAAGGCGGCATTTTTACATGCCTCCGATATCATGCCGCACACCGAGTGCGTTGCGGGCGAAGAGCAAAAGCAGTTTGCCGTGCGCGATATTTCCGAACTGGTGCGTCAGGGACAGGACTTAATGGTGCAGGTGGTGAAAGATCCCCTGGGCACCAAAGGCGCCCGTCTGACTACCGACATTACCTTACCCTCCCGTTATCTGGTCTTTATGCCCGGCGCGTCACACGTCGGCGTTTCGCAGCGCATTGAGAGCGAAAGCGAGCGCGAGCGTCTGAAGAAAGTGGTCAGCGCCTACTGCGATGAACAGGGCGGGTTTATTATCCGCACCGCCGCGGAAGGGATCAGCGAAGACGATCTGGCATCCGATGCCGCATACCTTAAGCGCGTCTGGACCAAAGTGATGGAGCGTAAAAAACGCAACCAGACCCGCTACCAGCTTTACGGTGAGCTGGCGCTGGCTCAGCGCGTTCTGCGTGACTTTGCCGATGCGCAGCTCGACCGCATTCGCGTGGACTCTCGCCTGACATATGAAGCGCTGCTGGAATTTACCGCTGAATACATCCCGGAAATGCCGGGCCTGCTGGAGCACTACACCGGGCGTCAGCCTATCTTCGATCTCTATGATGTCGAAAACGAGATCCAGCGTGCCCTGGAGCGTAAGGTTGAGCTCAAGTCCGGCGGGTATCTGATTATCGATCAGACCGAAGCGATGACCACCGTCGATATCAACACCGGCGCGTTTGTTGGCCATCGCAACCTCGATGACACCATCTTCAACACCAACATTGAAGCCACGCAGGCGATTGCCCGCCAGCTGCGTCTGCGCAATCTCGGCGGCATTATCATCATCGACTTCATCGATATGAGTAATGAAGATCACCGCCGCCGCGTGCTGCATTCACTGGAGCAGGCGCTGAGTAAGGATCGCGTGAAAACCAGCATTAACGGTTTCTCGCAGCTGGGGCTGGTGGAAATGACGCGTAAGCGCACCCGAGAAAGCGTTGAGCATGTGCTGTGTAATGAATGCCCAACCTGCCATGGACGCGGAACGGTAAAGACGGTTGAGACCGTCTGCTACGAAATTATGCGTGAAATCGTCCGTGTTCATCACGCCTACGACTCCGACCGTTTTCTGGTCTATGCTTCCCCTGCGGTGGCGGAAGCGTTGAAAGGCGAAGAGTCGCACGCGCTGGCGGAAGTGGAAATCTTTGTCGGCAAACAGGTAAAAGTACAAATTGAACCGCTCTATAACCAGGAGCAGTTTGACGTTGTGATGATGTAAAACGCAGTACGCTGCGTGACGAAAGCTGACAAGGAGAGATGCGTGAGGCGATTGCCGGGGATTTTATTGCTTACAGGGGCAACGCTGGTCGTGATTGTCGCGTTGCTCGTGAGCGGGCTACGCCTCGTTTTGCCGCATCTCGACAGCTGGCGTCCGCAGCTGCTGGCAAAAATCGAATCCACCACCGGTGTGCCGGTCGACGTAAGCCAGCTAAGCGCCAGCTGGCAAAATTTTGGCCCGACGCTCGACGTCCGGGATATCAATGCCAGCCTGAAAGATGGCGGCCATCTGAAAATCAAACGCGTGACCCTGGCGCTGGACGTCTGGCAAAGCCTGCTGCATCTGCGCTGGCAGTTTCGCGATCTCACCTTTTACCAGCTTCAGTTTCTGACCAATACGCCGCTAACGGGCGGTGAGGATAATCAGGGCCTGGAAGCCAACCGCTTCAGCGATCTCTTCCTCCGTCAGTTCGATCATTTCGATCTGCGCGACAGCGAAGTGAGCTTTATTACCCTTTCCGGCCAGCGCGCCGAACTGGCGATCCCACAGCTAACCTGGCTTAACGGCAAGAACCGACACCGCGCGGAAGGACTGGTGAGCCTGTCCAGCCTGAACGGCCAGCACGGCGTGATGCAGGTACGTATGGATCTGCGCGACGATGACGGTCTGTTAAACAACGGTAAAGTCTGGCTGCAGGCCGACGATGTGGACGTGAAGCCCTGGCTCGGCGACTGGTTACAGCAAAACATGCAGCTGGAAACCGCCCGCTTTAGCCTTGAGGGCTGGCTAACCCTGACGAAGGGAAAATTCGCCAGCGGCGATATCTGGCTCAAGCAAGGGGGCGCAAGCTGGAAGGGCGAAAATCAGCAGCATCAGCTTTCCGTCGATAACCTCACCGCGCATGTGACGCAGGAGAAAGAGGGCTGGCAGTTTGCTATTCCGGATACGCGCATCACGATGGACGGCAAGCCGTGGCCGCGCGGTGCGCTGACGCTGGCCTGGATGCCGGAGCAGGACGTGGGCGGCGCGGCCAGTAAACGCAGCGATGAGCTGCGTATCCGCGCCAGTAACCTGGATCTGACAGCCATCGAAGGCCTGCGCTCGATGGCGGCGAAACTCTCCCCGGATTTGGGCGAGATTTGGCTGGCAACGCAGCCGAGCGGCAAGATTGATGCGCTGGCGCTGGATATCCCGCTTCAGGCCACAGATAAAACCCGTTTCCAGGCCTTGTGGAACGATCTTGCCTGGAAGCAGTGGAAGCTGCTTCCGGGAGCCGAACACTTCAGCGGCAAGCTGGAAGGCAGTGTGGAAAACGGCAGGCTGACGGTGGATATGCACAACGCCAAAATGCCTTACGAGACGGTCTTCCGTGCGCCGCTGGAAATTGAACAGGGCAATGCGGTGCTGAACTGGCTCCGTAATGATAAGGGCTTCCAGCTTGATGGCAGGCATATCGACGTCAAAGCCAAAGCGGTGCATGCACGCGGCGATTTCCGCTACCTGCAGCCAGATGGCGATGAGCCCTGGCTGGGTATTCTGGCCGGCATCAGTACCGATGATGGTTCTCAGGCCTGGCGCTATTTCCCGGAAAACCTGATGGGGAAAGCGCTGGTCGACTATCTGAGCGGCGCGATTCAGGGCGGTCAGGCGGATAATGCCACACTGGTCTACGGTGGTAATCCGCATCTTTTCCCGTACAAACATAATGAAGGTCAGTTCCAGGTGCTGGTGCCGCTGCACAACGCCACCTTCGCGTTCCAGCCTGGCTGGCCTGCGCTGAAAAACCTGGATATCGAACTTAACTTCCTCAATGACGGCTTATGGATGAAGTCAGACAGCGTTGCGCTGGGCGGCGTGACGGCCAGCAACCTGACGGCTAACATCCCGGACTACTCAAAAGAGAAGCTGCTTATTGATGCCGACATTAACGGTCCAGGTAAAGCGGTGGGGCCGTACTTTGAGGAGACGCCGCTGAAAGAGTCTCTGGCGGCGACGCTGCAGCAGCTCCAGCTTGATGGCGATGTGAATGCTCGCTTACATCTTGATATCCCGCTGGACGGTGAGATGACCACCGCCAAAGGTGATGTCCGTCTGAAGAACAACAGTCTGTACATTAAACCGCTTGAGAGCACCCTGAAAAACCTCAGCGGGCAGTTCAGTTTTGTGAATGGTAACCTCAAGAGCGAGCCGCTGACCGCCAGCTGGTTTAATCAGCCGGTGAATATTGACTTCACAACCACTGAGGGTGAAAAAGCTTACCAGGTGGCCGTCAATCTGGACGGTAACTGGCAGCCTGCGCGTATGGACGTCCTGCCGAAGCCGATCGCGTCATCAGTGGATGGCGCGGTAGCCTGGAATGGCAAAGTGGCTATTGAGCTGCCTTATCACGCAGGCGTGCAGTATAAGGTCGATATCACGGGTGACCTGAAAAACATCCACAGCCAGTTGCCCGCGCCGCTGGATAAACAGGCCGGACAATCGCTGCCGGTGAAGGTCAACGTCGATGGCAACCTGAACAGCTTTGCGTTGACCGGAAATGCGGGCAGCACAAACCATTTCAACAGCCGCTGGCTGCTTAATCGCAAACTCACCCTCGACAGGGCTATCTGGACGACGGACAGCAAAACCACGCCGCCACTGCCCGACCATGAGGGCGTTGAGCTCAATCTTCCGCCGATGGATGGCGCGGAGTGGCTGGCGCTGTTCCAGAAAGGCGTTGGACAAAACGTGGATGAAGCCGCCCAGTTCCCGCAAACCGTTACGGTACGCACGCCGTCGCTGATGTTGGGCGGACAGCAGTGGAACAACCTTAGCATTGTTTCTCAGCCCACCGCGAATGGCTCCAAAGTGGAGGCGCAGGGTCGGGAGATCAACGGCACGCTTACCATGCGTAATAACGCGCCGTGGCAGGCAGCGATTCGCTATCTCTACTACAACCCGTCCACCGCGAGTAAAGATCAACCGGCGAATACATCGCCGCTGAGTCAAGCCTCCCGCGTCGATTTTAGCGGCTGGCCCGATCTCCAGCTGCGCTGCGCGGAATGCTGGCTGTGGGGGCAAAAATATGGCCGTATCGACGGCGATTTTGCCATCCAGGGGAATACGCTTACGCTCTCCGGCGGCCTGGTCGATACCGGTTTTGGCCGCATGACGGCCGCAGGGGAATGGGTCAATAACCCGGGCGAACAGCGGACCTCCCTGAAGGGCGACATTAAAGGCAACAAACTGGATGCGGCAACCAATTTCTTTGGCATCACTACGCCGCTGCGGGGATCGTCATTTGACGTGAATTACGATCTTCACTGGCGAGACGCGCCGTGGAAGCCAGACGAAGCGTCACTGAACGGTATTTTAAAAACCCGCTTTGGCAAGGGTGAAATCGCCGATGTGAGCACGGGGCGCGCCGGGCAGATCCTGCGCCTGCTGAGTTTTGATGCGCTGCTGCGCAAGCTGCGCTTCGATTTCAGCGACACCTTCAGCGAAGGTTTCTACTACGATTCCATCCGCAGCACGGCGTGGATAAAGGACGGCGTGATGCATACGGATGACACGCTGGTAGACGGCCTGGAAGCGGATATCGCCATGAAAGGCTCAGTCAATCTGGTACGCCGTGAGCTGGATATGGAAGCCGTGGTGGCGCCGGAAATTTCCGCGAGCGTGGGCGTGGCGGCGGCGTTTGTGGTGAACCCGATAGTCGGTGCGGCGGTATTTGCTGCCAGTAAAGTGCTGGGCCCGCTGTGGAGCAAAGTCTCGATTCTGCGCTATCGCATTACCGGTCCGGTGGATAAACCTCAGATTAACGAGGTACTGCGCCAGCCGCGCAAAGATGCACAGCAATGATTTGACGTGGGCAGGTAATTGCCTCACTCTCAATAAATACGATTTTTATACCGCCACGGGCGGCAACGAACGAGTAGCAATACGATGAGTCTGAACCTGGTAAGTGAACATTTGCTCGCAGCGAACGGCCTGAGCCATCAGGACCTGTTCTCCATTCTTGGTCAACTGACCGAACGCCGTCTCGACTACGGCGATCTCTATTTCCAGTCGAGCTATCACGAATCCTGGGTTTTAGAAGACAGCATCATCAAAGATGGTTCTTATAACATTGACCAGGGCGTCGGCGTGCGCGCCGTCAGCGGTGAGAAAACCGGTTTTGCCTATGCCGACCAGATTAGCCTGGCTGCGCTGGAGCAAAGTGCGCAGGCTGCGCGTACCATTGTGCGTGATACTGGCGATGGCCGTGTGAAAACCCTCGGTGAAGTGTCGCACTCTGCGCTCTATACCAGTATCGATCCGCTGCAAAGCATGAGCCGCGAAGAGAAGCTGGATATTTTGCGCCGCGTGGACAAAGTGGCGCGTGCTGCAGATAAACGCGTTCAGGAAGTCTCTGCCAGCCTGAGCGGTGTTTATGAACTGATTCTGGTGGCGGCAACGGACGGTACGCTGGCCGCCGATGTGCGTCCGCTGGTGCGTCTTTCCATCAGCGTGCAGGTTGATGACAACGGTAAACGCGAGCGTGGCTCCAGCGGCGGCGGCGGTCGTTTCGGCTATGACTGGTTCCTGGGCGATGTAGATGGCGAAGCGCGCGCTGACGCGTGGGCAAAAGAAGCCGTGCGTATGGCACTGGTGAATCTTAATGCTGTTGCGGCTCCCGCCGGGACATTCCCGGTGGTGCTGGGCGCAGGCTGGCCGGGCGTGCTGCTGCACGAAGCGGTGGGCCACGGTCTGGAAGGCGACTTTAACCGTCGCGGGACATCCGTGTTCAGCGGTCAGATTGGACAGCTCGTCTCCTCTGAGCTGTGCACCGTGGTGGATGATGGCACTATGCCTGACCGTCGCGGTTCGGTGGCTATCGATGATGAAGGTACGCCAGGCCAGTACAATGTTCTGATTGAAAACGGCGTGCTGAAAGGTTACATGCAGGACAAACTCAACGCGCGCCTGATGGGCGTCGCGCCAACGGGTAACGGCCGTCGTGAATCCTACGCGCACCTGCCAATGCCGCGCATGACCAACACTTACATGTTGCCGGGCAAATCCACGCCGCAGGAGATTATCGAGTCTGTAGATTACGGTATCTTTGCGCCAAACTTTGGCGGCGGCCAGGTGGACATCACCTCCGGTAAATTTGTCTTCTCTACCTCAGAAGCGTATCTGATTGAGAAGGGAAAAGTGACCAAAGCGGTAAAAGGTGCGACCCTGATTGGTTCCGGTATCGAAGCCATGCAGCAGATCTCTATGGTCGGTAACGATCTGAAGCTGGACAACGGCGTGGGCGTCTGCGGTAAAGAGGGCCAGAGCCTGCCGGTTGGCGTCGGCCAGCCAACCCTGAAAGTGGATAATCTGACGGTGGGCGGTACAGCGTAGTTTTTCACCGCCTCACCCTAACCCTCTCCCTAACCGGGAGAGGGGAAAGGCCTATTCTTTCCTTCTTCCCCGCATCCCCTGAAACAGCTCTGCCACGTCCACAAAATAGTCGGTCAGATAGTTGATACACACCTGCACTTTGAGCGGCAGCTTGTCCTTTTCGGTATACAGGGCGTAGACCGGGCGCGGATCGGATTGATAGCGAGGGAAAAGGATCTCCAGCACGCCGCTGTTGATCTCATTGATCACCCACATCAACGGGACGTAGGCGATCCCCGCACCGGCCACCAGCCAGCGCGAAATAGTCATCGGATCGTTAGTGACGAATCGCCCTTCCGGCAGCAGCCGGGTGGAGATCCCCTCCGGGGCAATCAACTCGAATTCATTGTCGGGTCGCACGCTGTACTCCAGCCAGGAGTGGTTGGTGAGATCCGCGGGTTTCTCCGGAACGCCGTACTGCGCAAGATAGCTTTTCGAGGCGCAGACAACCATCGGCATGCTGCCCAGTCGACGCGAGAAGAGGCTGGAATCCTGCAACGCCCCCACGCGGATCACCACGTCCAGACCATCGGCGATCAGATCCGGCGCCGGGATACCTGTCACCAGATTGACGGTAAGCCCGGGGTACTCCTTCAGCATATCCGCGGTCATGGCAGCGAGTACATTTTGTGCCATAGTTGAAGAACACCCTATACGGAGTGTGCCGATCGGGGTGTTGTTAAAGGCGTAGAGCTGTTCATGGACGTCTTGTACTTCGTGCATCATGCGTCGGCAGCCCTGATAGTAAATTTTACCCGCCTCCGTCAGCCCAATGCTGCGGGTACTGCGGTTGAGCAGCTTGACCTGTAGCTCATCTTCCAGTTTAGAGACCGTCTGGCTAATGGATGAGACGCTCATCTGAAGCTGACGTGCCGCGGCGGTAAACGAACCCAGTTCAACCACTTTGGCGAAGACCGACATGCGTTTTAAACGTTCCATTGTTCACTCTGGCTTAAAAGTGATTTAGATCACATATTATAGATAACAGCATAACAGTTACGTTAATATATTATTAATTACATAACGGCTGCGCCATTCTCGCCCGACGTTTCTTGCTCTTCTGCGATGGCGTGCGCTAAAAAATTCTGAAGCCTGCACTCTCTCTTATCAAGGTCAACATGAGTCTGTTTCCCGTTATCGTGGTGTTCGGTCTGTCGTTCCCACCGATATTTTTCGAGCTACTTTTATCACTGGCGATCTTCTGGCTGGTGCGCAAGGTGCTGGTCCCTACCGGGATTTACGATTTCGTCTGGCACCCTGCATTGTTCAATACCGCGCTGTATTGCTGCCTGTTTTACCTGATATCGCGCATGTTTGTCTGAGGTTGATGTGAAAACGCTAACAAGAAAAATCTCCCGCACTGCCATCACGATGGCGCTGGTTATCCTCGCCTTCATCGCTATTTTTCGTGCCTGGGTCTATTACACCGAATCACCGTGGACGCGTGATGCGCGCTTCAGCGCGGATGTCGTGGCCATCGCCCCCGATGTGGCTGGTCTAATCACGGCGGTGAATGTTCACGATAACCAGCTGGTGAAAAAAGATCAGGTTCTGTTCACCATCGACCAGCCTCGTTACCAGAAGGCGCTGGAAGAAGCGGAAGCAGATGTCGCCTATTACCAGGCGCTGGCATCGGAAAAACGCCGTGAGGCGGGCCGCCGTAACCAGTTGGGCGTTCAGGCCATGTCCCGTGAAGAGATAGACCAGTCTAACAACGTGCTGCAAACCGTGCTGCACCAGCTGGCGAAAGCGCAAGCCACGCGCGATCTCGCTAAGCTCGATCTGGAGCGCACCGTGATCCGCGCGCCATCCGACGGCTGGGTCACTAACCTCAATGTCTATGCCGGGGAGTTTATTACCCGTGGCTCCACTGCCGTGGCGCTGGTTAAACAGAACTCCTTCTACGTGCTCGCCTATATGGAAGAGACCAAGCTGGAAGGCGTGCGTCCGGGTTATCGTGCGGAAATCACGCCGCTGGGCAGTAACCGCGTCTTCAAAGGTACCGTCGACAGTGTCGCTGCAGGGGTGACCAACTCCAGCAGCTCTAACGATACCAAAGGAATGGCGACGGTGGATTCCAACCTGGAATGGGTGCGTCTGGCGCAGCGTGTGCCGGTACGTATTCACCTTGATGAACAGCAGGGCAACCTGTGGCCTGCGGGGACCACGGCGACGGTTGTGATCACCGGTGAAAAAGATCGGGATGCCAGCCAGGACTCCTTCTTCCGTAAAATTGCCCATCGCCTGCGCGAGTTTGGTTAATCGCCATGGGTATCTTTTCCATCGCCAGCCAGCACATTCGCTTCGCCGTGAAGCTGGCCTGTGCCATTGTGCTGGCGCTGTTTGTTGGCTTTCACTTCCAGCTTGAAACCCCTCGCTGGGCGGTCCTGACGGCTGCAATAGTTGCGGCGGGTCCTGCCTTTGCCGCGGGCGGGGAACCCTATTCTGGCGCGATCCGCTATCGTGGGATGCTGCGTATCATCGGGACGTTTATCGGCTGTTTCGCGGCACTCACCATTATTATTCTGATGATCCGCACGCCATTGCTGATGCTGATGGTGTGCTGTATCTGGGCGGGTTTCTGCACCTGGATTTCGTCTCTGGTGAAAGTGGAAAACTCCTACGCCTGGGGGCTGGCGGGTTATACCGCGCTGATTATTATCATCACCATTCAGTCTGAACCTTTGCTCGCGCCGCAGTTTGCCGTGGAGCGCTGCAGCGAGATTGTGATCGGTATTGTGAGTGCGATTGTCGCTGACCTGCTTTTCTCTCCACGCTCCATCAAACAGGAAGTCGACCGTGAACTTGACGCGCTGATCGTTGCCCAGTACCAGCTGATGCAGCTGTGCATTAAGCATGGCGACAGTGAAGAGGTGGATAACGCCTGGAGCGGGCTGGTTCGCCGGACGCAGGCGCTGGAGGGGATGCGTAGCAACCTCAACATGGAGTCCTCGCGCTGGGCCCGTGCGAACCGCCGCCTGAAAGCCCTCAATACTGTCTCCCTGACGCTGATTACCCAGGCGTGTGAAACGTATCTCATCCAGAACACCCGTCCGGAAGCGGTCACCGATACGTTCCGTGAGCTGTTTGCCGAGCCGGTGGAAACCGTGCAGGACGTGCATAAACAGCTTAAGCGTATGCGTCGGGTGATCGCCTGGACCGGTGAGCGCGACACGCCGGTGACCATCTACACCTGGGTCGGGGCCGCGACGCGCTATCTGCTGCTGAAACGTGGCGTGATCGGCAACACCAAAATTAGCGCGGCGGAAGAAGAAGTCCTCCAGGGTGAAGTGGTCATCAAGGCCGAATCTGCCGAACGTCACCACGCGATGGTCAACTTCTGGCGTACCACGCTTGCCTGTATGCTCGGTACGCTGTTCTGGTTGTGGACAGGCTGGACGTCTGGCAGCGGCGCGATGGTGATGATTGCCGTTGTGACCGCACTGGCGATGCGTCTGCCTAACCCGCGTATGGTTGCCGTTGATTTCCTCTACGGTACCATTGCCGCCCTGCCGATAGGGGCGCTCTATTTCCTGGTCATCATCCCGTCGACGCAACAAAGCATGTTGCTGCTCTGTATTAGCCTGGCGGTGATGGCGTTCTTTATCGGCATTGAAGTGCAAAAGCGTCGCCTGGGATCGCTGGGGGCGCTGGCGAGTACGATTAACATCATCGTGCTCGATAACCCGATGACTTTCCATTTCAGCCAGTTCCTCGACAGCGCGCTGGGCCAGCTGGTGGGCTGTTTCCTGGCGATGATGGTCATTCTGCTGGTGCGAGATAACTCACAGGCGCGGACGGGGCGTGTGTTATTGAATCAGTTTGTTTCTGCCGCCGTGTCGTCGATGACCACCAATACCGCGCGTCGTAAAGAGAACCACCTCCCGGCGCTCTATCAGCAGCTGTTTTTACTGCTGAACAAGTTTCCGGGCGACATCGCGAAGTTCCGCCTGGCGTTAACCATGATTATCGCGCACCAGCGTCTGCGCAGTGCACCGGTGCCGATCAACGACGATCTCTCCGCCTGGCACCGTCAGCTGCGTCGTACCGCGGACCATGTGCTTTCCGCCAGCAGTGATGACAAACGTCGCCGTTACTTTACGCAGCTGCTTGAAGAGCTCGATATCTATCAGGAAAAACTTAAGCACTGGGATGCACCGCTTCAGGTCACCGAACCGGTAGGGCGGCTGGCGCTGATGCTGCGTCGCTATCAAAATGCCCTCACCGATAACTGACTGAAGTAAAAAAACCGACGCCAAAAGCGTCGGTTTTTTTGTGGCTATACTTATTCCAGCACGTTCTTACATTCAGAAAGGGAGGACACATGACGACCCAGGCGCTTCAGGACAATACCCTTTTTCAGACCGGCTATCTGGTTAACGGCCTCTGGAAACCGCTGGATACGACGTTTGATGTGCTTAACCCGGCTACCGGGGAAGTCATCGCCCGCGTCGCGAAAGCCGGCAAAGCAGAGACCGAAGCCGCAATTGCTGCCGCCACCCAGGCTTTCCCTGCATGGCGCGCCAAAACCGCGAAAGAGCGTTCGGCCATTCTTTACCGCTGGTACGAACTGATTATTGAGAATAAAAGCTGGCTCGGACGGCTAATGACCACCGAACAGGGTAAGCCCCTGAAAGAAGCGGAAGGTGAAGTGGAGTACGCCGCCAGCTTTATCCAGTGGTTTGCCGAAGAGGCCAAGCGTGCGAACGGTGAAATTATTCCGCCGATCAAACCCGGCTCGCGCATTCTGGCGACCCGTGAACCGATCGGTGTTGTCGCGGCTATCACGCCGTGGAACTTCCCGATGGCGATGCTCACCCGCAAGTTAGGCCCGGCGCTGGCAGCCGGATGCACCGGGGTAATCAAACCGGCCAATAACACGCCGCTCAGCGCTTTTGCGCTGCTGACGCTGGCAAAACAGGCCGGCGTACCGGATGGGGTACTCAACGCGGTCGCCGGGAATACGCACGAAATCAGCGACGCGATTATGGCCAGCCGGGACGTGCGAAAAATCTCCTTCACCGGCTCGACATCGGTTGGCAAAACGCTGGTGCGTAACGCCGCAGAAACCATGAAAAAAGTCTCGATGGAGCTGGGGGGAAATGCTCCGTACATCGTCTTTGAGGATGCAGACATCGACGCGGCTGTGAAAGGCGCGATCGCCAATAAGTTTCGCAATGCCGGGCAGGTCTGCGTCAGCGTGAACCGCTTCTATATTCAGGAAACCGTCTACGACAAATTTGTGAATAAACTCGCTGATGCGGTGAAGGCGCTGAAGGTGGGAAATGGTCTTGAGGACGGCGTCGTCGTCGGGCCGTTGATTGAAGGCGCAGCGGTCCACAAGGTACGTGAACATGTTGACGACGCTGTTGCGCGTGGCGCGACCGTGCTGGTGGGCGGTAAACCTCATTCCCTTGGCGGCAATTTCTGGATGCCGACCGTACTGGGGGACTGTCATGAAGGGATGAAGCTGGCAGAAGAGGAGACGTTTGGCCCGGTCGCGGCGTGCTTCCGTTTCACCTCAGAAGATGAAGTCATCCAGCGTGCCAACAACACGCCTTATGGTCTGGCGGCGTACTTCTATACCCAGAATCTCTCGCGGGTCTTCCGCGTTTCACAGGCAATTGAAAGCGGAATGATTGGGATTAATGAGTGCGCCGTCTCCACAGAACTGGGGCCCTTTGGCGGCGTGAAAGAATCCGGCCTGGGGCGTGAGGGATCGGTGCTGGGGCTGGAAGAGTATCTGGAAGTTAAAACCCTGCATATCGGGGGATTATAATAGATGGAGCGGCATCTGCCGCTCGCCTGGACTGGTGGCTGGTAATGAAAACCTATACCTTTGATTTTGATGAGATAGACAGTCAGGAAGACTTCTACCGGGAATTTACACGGGTGTTTGATCTTGAACAACAAAGCGTGACGAACCTGGATACGCTGTGGGATGTGGTAACCGGCAGTCTGTTGCCGCTACCGCTGGAAATAGAGTTTATCCATCTGCCCGATAAGCTGCGCAGACGTTTCGGGGCGCTGATATTACTGTTCGATGAAGCGGAAGAAGAGCTGGAAGGACAACTGCGTTTCAATGCTCGCCACTGAGCAAGCCATAAAAAAGCCCCTGACCATCAGGCCAGGGGCAAGTCGTATGATGAGATACGACGAGGGTTTATTTATACAGTTCTGCCGTGGCATGCCAGTGGTCACCCTGATTCAGTTCGGTGACGCGATAGCTGCTGGCGCCTGCTTTTTCAGCTTTGGCGGCAAGTTCCTGACGGATATCCATCGGTGAGCCGGTGACCGACGTGACGGATACGCTGCCCATACGCTGCAGATTTTGTGCCTGGTCGGCATTCACTTGCTGTACGGCTGCGCTCGCGCCGAAAGAGAGAACGGATGCCAGACCGAGGGTTGCGATGATCAATTTGGTTTTCATAGTCTTTACTCCTGGAAAAGGTTTTTTGCTCAACGGCGAGAAGGGTTGAACCGCTATTTTTATGCCTGGTGCCGTTGAGTGGAGAATTACATCTTCAGTGATAACTAAAACTTATTTGTACAGTTCTGCGGTTGCGTGCCAGTGGTCACCGGAACGCGCTTCGATGATGCGATAAGATGATGCACCTTTTTCTTCCGCTTTTTTGTTCAGCATTTCATGCATGTCCATTGGCGACGTGCCGACTGCACCGACCGAAACCGTACCGATTGCTTCACGGGATTGTGCCTGGTCAGCATTAATAGCGTCAGCCGCGAAAGCACCGAAGGACAGGACAGACAGGACGCTTAGCGCCGCTACAGTGGTTTTGATTTTCATGATTCTTACCTCGTCGAATTTTTTAGTGGGGTCTTGTTTCGTGACCCTCATCACAAAATCAAGTATACACTAATAACGGCAAAAATTAATACCAGACTAATGGTTTCCTGTGTTATTACGTGTTAAACATACCGTTTTTTATAACCAAAACGCATAATATTGAGTGATTTTTGAGCATCAAGTGTGTTTAAATCTAAGAAAATCATATGGATATCTGCTTTTGATTTTTTGTGCGATTTTTTGATTTATCATTCACCAGATGAATGTTAATAGGTGGTAAAAAGCACTATTTGTTAAAACCAGAGGCAGTGGAATGCAGGGGAAAACGAGGCTGGAGCAGGATGTTCCCCGTAGCAGCGCTACGGGGAGAGAGGATTACAGTTCCTGTTCGAACAGAACCAGAATCGCTTCGTGGAGATCTTTTACGGAGAAACCGCTGGCCGGGGTGGTAAAAATGGTGTCGTCGCCTGCGATGGTACCCAGGATGCCCTCCGTTTTACCTAACGAGTCCAGCATGCGGGCAATCAGCTGTGCGGCACCAGGGCTTGTGTGGATCACCACCACGGCGTCGTTATAGTCGATATCCAGAACCAGATTTTTGAGGGGGCTGGAAGTGGTCGGCACGCCAAGTTCAGCCGGCAGGCAATAGACCATCTCCATCTTCGCGTTACGGGTACGTACCGCGCCAAACTTAGTTAACATGCGGGAGACTTTCGACTGATTGATGTTATCGAAACCTTGTTCCTGCAGCGCCTGAACAATTTCTCCCTGAGAACTGAATTTCTCTTCTTTGAGTAGCGCTTTAAACGCCTTTACTAATTCTTCTTGCTTAGACGAGCTTCGCATAAGTCACCCGGAATATGACGAAAGAAACAACATTATTATGCGTGTGGATGAATTTTTATGCAAATTATCTACTCAGCGCAAGGCTGAAATAATGTTATGAAAGGGAGTGATTTTATCAGATTTCGTTATCAGAAAACATGCCTGGGTCACGCCACGCAAATAAGCTTAAAAGTAAATTAAATGTTATCAAAATGATGTTGTTTTGGTAGCGGGGCAGGGTGTATTGTAACCCCCTCTTAATGCGTTGCCTTCTGTCGTCAGATAGCCTTCTGATGAGAGATAAAGACGCGTGACCTCAAATTCTTTAGCTTCGAAAATTGTAATTAAAGACGTGCTGAATTAAGGTCGCGGCAACGGATTTACAGATACTTAAGTTAACCATAATAAGGAGTTTAGGATGAAAGTCGCAGTCCTCGGCGCTGCTGGTGGTATCGGCCAGGCGCTTGCCCTACTACTGAAAACCCAACTGCCTTCAGGCTCAGAACTCTCCCTGTACGATATTGCTCCGGTAACCCCAGGTGTGGCGGTTGACCTAAGCCACATCCCGACAGCTGTAAAAATCAAAGGCTTCTCCGGTGAAGATGCACGTCCTGCACTGCAGGGTGCTGACGTGGTGCTGATTTCTGCAGGCGTGGCGCGTAAGCCAGGCATGGATCGTTCAGACCTGTTCAACGTCAACGCGGGCATCGTGAAAAACCTGGTGCAGCAGATCGCTGAAGTCTGCCCGAAAGCGTGCATCGGCATCATCACTAACCCAGTGAACACCACCGTCGCAATCGCGGCAGAAGTGCTGAAGAAAGCAGGTGTTTACGATAAAAACAAACTGTTCGGCGTGACCACGCTGGATATCATCCGTTCCAACACCTTTGTTGCTGAGCTGAAAGGCAAACAGCCAACAGAAGTGGAAGTGCCTGTCATTGGCGGTCACTCTGGTGTCACCATTCTGCCTCTGCTGTCGCAGATCCCAGGCGTGAGCTTTACCGAGCAGGAAGTGGCTGACCTGACCAAACGTATCCAGAACGCGGGCACCGAAGTGGTGGAAGCGAAGGCGGGTGGCGGTTCTGCAACGCTGTCTATGGGCCAGGCGGCGGCACGTTTCGGTCTGTCACTGGTTCGCGCTCTGCAGGGCGAAAAAGGCGTTGTTGAATGCGCTTACGTTGAAGGCGATGGCGAACATGCCCGCTTCTTCTCTCAGCCGCTGCTGCTGGGTAAAAATGGTATTGAAGAACGTAAGTCTATCGGTACGCTGAGCGCGTTTGAGCAAAACGCGATGGAAGGCATGCTGGATACGCTGAAGAAAGATATCACGCTGGGCGAAGAGTTCGTTAATAAGTAAAACGAGCCAACTGCCGTAGGCCGGGTAAGCGTTAGCGCCACCCGGCAAAAACAAACCGAAGCACTGACTGGCTTCGGTTTTTTTATGGCTGTCAGTTTGTTGCCGGATATTCCTGAACCGTCACATGCAGCGTCAGTTTTTTATCGTTACGCATGACTTCAACAGGGATGATCGAACCCGGACGAATTTCTGCCACCTGGTCCATCGTCTCCAGGGCAGACACGGCCGGTGTGCCGTTAACCGAGACAATGACATCATTTACCTGAATCCCCGCGTTAGCCGCCGGACCGCCAGGCGATACCTCGTTGACCACAATGCCCTGAATCTGATCGATACCGCCGCCCTGGGTATGCATCGGTGCAATTTCGCGCCCGCCAATGCCGATATAGCCGCGGATGACGCGCCCGTCGCGAATCAGCTTATCCATAATCTTGGTCGCCAGCTGGAAGGGAATAGCAAAGCCGATCCCCTCCGGCGTCTCGCCGTCGTTGCTCTTATCGAACGAGAGGGTATTGATGCCCATCAGTTCGCCCAGCGAGTTAACCAGCGCGCCACCCGAGTTACCGTGGTTGATTGACGCATCGGTTTGCAGGAAATTCTGCCGCCCTGACGGGTTAAGGCCAATTCGACCGGTTGCGCTGATAATCCCCTGCGTGATCGTCTGGCCGAGGTTGTAAGGGTTACCGATAGCCAGGACCACATCGCCAATGTGTGGCGTGCGTTTGCGGTTAATCGGAATGACCGGCAAACCCCCGGTGGCATTGATTTTGAGCACGGCAAGGTCGGTCAGGCTGTCAGAACCCACCAGCAATGCTTCAAACACGCGGCCATCCTGCAGGGCAACGATGATTTGGTCGGCATCATTGATCACATGTTTGTTGGTAATAATGTAGCCGCGCTCGTCCATAATCACCCCGGAGCCCAGCGTGCGGATCTCAAGCTGGTTATGGGCCGAGCTATTGAGGCCGCGGTTATAAACGTTAACCACGGCAGGGGCGGCACGGCGAACGGCCGTATTATAGGTTGCTGGCGTTTCATCCGCGCTGTCGAACTGGGGAGCGGACAGTTTATTGAACTGACGCAAAGACGGCATCGCCAGCAGCAGCAGGCCAGCGACAATCAAACCGATAACAATGGAACGTAAGAGCTTTGAAAGCATGATGCGCGTGTCGTGATAAAAGGAACGATTTGCAGCATAACATGAGTTATCCGGACATCACACGCAGCGGTGATGTCCGGGATAGCAAATGCTTAGCGCAACAGAATGTAGATGGACTCATTGCCGCGCATCACCTGCAGGGCAATGACCGCCGGCTTGCTCTCCAGCACTTTGCGAAGTTCAGCGATGGATTGCACGCGATTACGGTTTACGCCAATGATGACGTCTTCCTGATGCAATCCGGCCTGCGCGGCAGGGCTGCTCTTCTCAACGGTGTCGATGCGAATGCCTTTCGTACCGTCTTTCAGTTGCCCGTCGCTCAACGTTGCCCCTTGCAGCGCAGGGGCGATAAGCTCCGCGCTGGCCGATGACGAGGTACTCTTATCCAGCGTCACTTCGACGTTCAACGGCTTACCGTCACGGATCAGACCGAGTTTCACCTTCGCACCGGGCTCAGTCGTGGCAATACGCGAGCGCAATTCAGCAAAGCTGCTCAATGGCTTATCGTTGAGGCTGACGATTACATCGCCTGATTTGATGCCTGCTTTTGCCGAGCCGGAGTTTGGCAGCACTTCACTGACAAAAGCACCACGCTGCACGTTAATATTGAACGCTTTCGCAATATCCGCACTCATCTCCATGCCTTTGATACCCAACAGCCCGCGTTTGACTTCGCCAAACTGGATAAGCTGCTGTGCCAGCGTTTTGGCCATATTGCTCGG
Organism: Enterobacter cloacae complex sp. SHL012; assembly: GCF_049237505.1. Classification (NCBI taxonomy): domain Bacteria; kingdom Pseudomonadati; phylum Pseudomonadota; class Gammaproteobacteria; order Enterobacterales; family Enterobacteriaceae; genus Enterobacter; species Enterobacter cloacae complex sp. SHL012. Next base: position 657,523 of record NZ_JBMKIZ010000003.1, on the reverse strand, counting down.
GATAGCAAAGCCGATCCCGATACTGCCGCCGCCCGGCGCCAGTATCGCTGTGTTAATCCCAATCAGCTCACCGTTAAGGTTGAGCAACGCCCCGCCGGAGTTCCCGCGGTTGATCGAGGCATCGGTCTGGATAAAGTTTTCCAGACCTTCCAGATTCAGGCCGCTACGCCCCAGCGCAGAGATAATGCCGGAGGTGGCGGTTTGTCCTAAACCAAAGGGGTTGCCCACGGCAACGGCAAAATCACCGACGCGAAGTTTGTCGGAATCCGCAATGGCAATCTGGGTCAGGTTGCTCGGGTTTTGTACCTGCAGCAGTGCGATGTCACTCTGGTCATCGCCGCCAATCAGTTTGGCGTCAAATTCGCGACCATCGTTCAGCTGTACGCTGATTTTATCGGCCTGGCTGATGACATGATTGTTGGTCAGGATATAGCCTTTGGCCGCATCAATAATGACGCCGGAACCCAGACCTTCAAAGGGTTGTGCCTGCTGGTCAGGGCCCTCATCGCCAAAATATTTTTTCAGTTCTTCCGGTACGCGCTGGCTTTGTACTGCCGTGCCTTCAACCTGCACGCTGACAACCGCAGGCAACACTTTTTCCAGCATCGGCGCGAGGCTTGGAATGGCTGCTTGTCCCGGCACCTGTGAGGGCAACGCCGCACTGGCAGGGAAGGACGCCGAGAGGGATAACCCGACACTTAACGCTAAAGCGCTCAACAGCTGGTTTTTTTTCTTCATTGATGCTGACTCTCGTATCCTGGAATGAAAGAAGAACGGCCCAAAATCATAATGATGTTATTGAATTTTATACCGCTGAACAATGAGGCGTTTGACTAAATAATAGCTGGGGACGGGAAGAAAGGACGGGCGCAAGGGATGCGCCCGTAAAATATATTCAGGTTGTGCGATTAATCGCGTTTTGCGCCACCGCGTAGCAGACCGGATGCGCCGTCAGAATAGTCACGAGGCATCTGAACTGGAGCCTGATCGTTACCGGCCTCCGAGTCTGCCAGACGGTTGCGGAACGGGTTCGTTTCCGCGGTCATTTCCGGCAGCAGGCTGCTGGAGCTCTTCGCCATATGCTGATACAGCTGACGGTAGTCGGTTGCCATATTGTCCAGCAGCTCAGCGCTACGGGCAAAGTGGCTAACCAGCTCTTCGCGATACTCTTCCAGCTCTGCTTTGTTCTTTTCCAGTTCGTACTGCAGTGACTGCTGCTGACGCAATTTGCGGTTACCGAAACGCATGGCCACAGCACCGATCACGATGCCGACGACTAAACCGATTAGCGCATATTCCCAGGTCATGAACTTCTCCCGTTGTCTTGTTGTTCCGTAGGGTGTTGGCTCGGCTCCTGCCTGTGCCTGATAATGCCACTATAACCGCTATTTCCGCAGAAGTGGAATCCTGACGTATCATCGCGTAGTGTAGAACGGCCTTTTTTTCATCAGTCACGCCTGCTGGTGAGCGTTAATTGAAGGAATAACAATAAGATTATGCAAAACCTGTCCCCTGCGTCGCGATATCAACAGGCCCTTAACGAGGGCACGCACCAACCAGATGATGTTCAACGTGAGGCGGTAAACCGCCTGGAGATGATTTATCAGGAACTCACGGCAAAACCCGCTGACGTTGATCAGAGCAGTGGGCTAAAAGCGGCATTTGGACGATTGCTCGGTAAAAAAACGCCACAGACTCAGGCTCCGGTGCGTGGTTTATATATGTGGGGCGGGGTCGGGCGCGGAAAAACCTGGCTGATGGACCTGTTCTATCTCAGCCTGCCTGGCGCACGTAAGCAGCGTCTGCACTTTCACCGTTTTATGCTGCGGGTGCATGAGGAACTGACCGCGCTGCAGGGCAAAAGCGATCCGCTGGAGATTGTGGCCGACAGATTCAAGGCGGAAACAGACGTGCTCTGCTTCGATGAGTTTTTTGTGTCTGACATCACCGACGCCATGCTGCTAGGTGGCCTGATGAAAGCCCTGTTCGCCCGAGGGATCACGCTGGTGGCGACTTCGAATATTCCGCCGGACGAGCTCTATCGCAACGGCCTGCAACGGGCGCGCTTCTTGCCCGCTATTGATGCTATTAAGCAACACTGCGACATCATGAACGTGGATGCCGGGGTAGATTACCGGTTACGCACGCTGACCCAGGCCCATTTGTGGCTTTCACCGCTCAATGCGCAGACTACCCGCGAGATGGATAAACTGTGGCTGGCGCTGGCGGGCACAAAACGTGAACATGCACCGACGCTGGAGATAAACCATCGCCCGCTGCCAACGCTCGGCGTCGAAAACCAAACGCTGGCGGTCTCCTTTACGACGCTCTGCGTGGATGCCCGTAGTCAGCACGACTACATTGCGCTTTCGCGTCTCTTCCACACCGTGATGGTACTGGATGTGCCGGTGATGACGAAACTGATGGAAAGTGAAGCGCGACGCTTCATTGCCCTGGTGGACGAGTTTTATGAGCGCCACGTTAAGCTGGTGGTCAGCGCCGAGGTACCTTTATATGAGATCTACCAGGGCGAGCGGCTTAAGTTTGAGTTCCAGCGCTGCCTGTCGCGCCTGCAGGAGATGCAGAGCGAGGAATACCTGAAGCGGGAGCATATGCCATAAATGCCACCC
>NZ_JBMKIZ010000003.1:0-654883 GCF_049237505.1 Enterobacter cloacae complex sp. SHL012 | reverse complement strand
CCCCCCCCCCCCCCCCCCCCCCCCCCCCCCCCCCCCCCCCCCCCCCCCCGGCCACCAGACCGCACAATACCCACCCCCGAAAAACCCATTCCAAATCACATTTAAGGGTCGATCTTTGACCTCAACTTCTCTATAATCTTGCGACCCCACGTTACGAGAAGGTTTTTTTCCCGAAACTTTCTATGTGTCGGCATGTGCTATTCGAAGGGGTAGGTTTGCCGGACTTTGTCGTGTGAACCTCAACTGACTAAACGTTTGGGTGTTCACCAACGTGTAACTTATTATTTGGGTAAGCTTTTAATGAAAACTTTTACAGCTAAACCAGAAACCGTACAGCGCGACTGGTATGTTGTTGACGCGACCGGTAAAACTCTGGGCCGTCTGGCTACTGAACTGGCTCGTCGCCTGCGCGGTAAGCATAAAGCGGAATACACTCCGCACGTTGATACCGGTGATTACATCATCGTTCTGAACGCTGATAAAGTTGCTGTAACCGGCAACAAGCGTACTGACAAAATGTACTACCACCACACCGGCCACATCGGTGGTATCAAAGAAGCGACCTTTGAAGAGATGATTGCTCGCCGTCCTGAGCGTGTGATTGAAATCGCGGTTAAAGGCATGCTGCCAAAAGGCCCGCTGGGTCGTGCTATGTTCCGTAAACTGAAAGTTTACGCAGGCAACGAGCACAACCACGCGGCACAGCAACCGCAAGTTCTTGACATCTAATCGGGATTATAGGCAATGGCTGAAAATCAATACTACGGCACTGGTCGCCGCAAAAGTTCCGCAGCTCGCGTTTTCATCAAACCGGGCAGTGGTAAAATCGTAATCAACCAGCGTTCTCTGGAACAATACTTCGGTCGCGAAACTGCCCGCATGGTAGTTCGCCAGCCGCTGGAACTGGTTGACATGGTAGAAAAACTGGATCTGTACATCACCGTTAAAGGTGGTGGTATCTCCGGTCAGGCAGGTGCGATCCGTCACGGTATCACCCGCGCTCTGATGGAGTACGACGAATCCCTGCGTTCTGAACTGCGTAAAGCTGGCTTCGTTACTCGTGACGCTCGTCAGGTTGAACGTAAGAAAGTGGGTCTGCGTAAAGCACGTCGTCGTCCACAGTTCTCCAAACGTTAATCCATTCTGCTTACGCAGAACGATTGGCGAAAAACCCGCTTCGGCGGGTTTTTTTATGGATAATGCGCAGGTTATCCACAATATCCATGCATATATCTTCTCTTTTTCCTCTTTTCCAGAATCCCCTCACCACAAAGCCATCAAAATCTGGTAAACTATCATCCAATTTTCTGCCCAAATGTCGGTGAATACTCGATTTTTGTTCGATTCCTGAACAATGTGTCTTCTCTGGGATGGGCGATACAACATCTGGCTGGCCCCTGTTGGGCCGGTAGCAGTAAAAATTCTGAATATACCTGGAGGTTTTCATGGCTGTCGCTGCCAACAAACGTTCGGTAATGACGCTGTTTTCTGGTCCTACTGACATTTATAGCCATCAGGTTCGTATCGTGCTGGCCGAGAAAGGTGTCAGTTTTGAGATCGAGCATGTGGAAAAGGATAACCCGCCTCAGGATCTGATCGATCTCAACCCGAGCCAAAGCGTACCGACGCTGGTGGATCGCGAGCTGACCCTGTGGGAATCCCGTATCATTATGGAATACCTGGATGAGCGTTTCCCGCATCCGCCGCTGATGCCTGTTTACCCTGTTGCGCGTGGTGAAAGCCGCCTGTACATGCAGCGTATCGAAAAAGACTGGTACTCGCTGATGAACGTCATCACCAGCGGTTCTGCTTCTGAAGCCGATGCAGCGCGTAAGCAACTGCGTGAAGAGCTGCTCGCCATTGCCCCTGTGTTTGGCCAAAAACCCTTCTTCCTGAGCGATGAGTTCAGCCTGGTGGATTGCTACCTGGCGCCGCTGCTGTGGCGTCTGCCAACCCTGGGCGTAGAGTTCAGCGGTCCTGGCGCGAAAGAGCTGAAGGGCTATATGACCCGCGTATTTGAGCGCGACTCTTTCCTGGCATCTTTAACTGAACCGGAACGTGAAATGCGTCTCGGCCGAGGCTAATGACTGTGGAAATGTCACAACTGACCCCACGCCGTCCGTATCTGCTGCGCGCCTTCTATGAATGGCTGCTGGATAACCAGCTCACGCCGCACCTGGTTGTGGATGTGACGTTGCCGGGCGTGCTGGTTCCAATGGAATATGCACGCGACGGACAAATCGTACTGAACATCGCGCCACGCGCGGTGGGTAACCTCGAACTGGCCAACGACGAAGTGCGCTTTAACGCGCGTTTCGGCGGTGTACCGCGTCAGGTTTCTGTGCCGCTGGCTGCGGTGCTGGCGATTTATGCGCGTGAAAACGGTGCAGGCACCATGTTTGAGCCGGAAGCGGCGTATGACGAAGACGCAATTCACGTCAATGACGATGAAGAAGCTGGCGCTGAAGGTGAAACGGTCATGTCGGTGATCGACGGCGATAAGCCCGACCATCACGACGACGACGATCCTGATGACACACCGCCGCCGCGCGGTGGTCGTCCAGCACTACGCGTAGTGAAATAAATCCGCTTGCGGCCTGTTTATTAAAAGCCAGTGATATCACTGGCTTTTTTTTATTCTTATTTCAAATAATCGTGACGATAGGTATAAACAAGCATTGTTTATACCTCTTGATTCTTCATCACTTGGTTAATAATTAAATGGATTTATAATTCCTGTGAATTATTGTGATTTAAGCCAATATCAAAACAGTGATAAAAGTAAAGGTAAATTTTGGGTAATATTATTTTTTTGATGTTAATCTCCTTTTTAAACGAGTAATTCCTTAATAAATTAAGGAAATAATCATTTTTTTGATATTCTTAATATCAAAATTAATTTTGCTAAATTGCATGTATTTATAAAAATAATATTATGGGCGCATGCTGACAAGCATGACTACAATCAGTAATCGGTAAAGGCATTTACCATTACGTGATTTAATATTGCAATTTCTCGTATGTTAAGGATTAACAAGTGAAAAAAGTATTACTCGCTACCGCCCTTTCTCTGTGTGTAACATCAGCATTTGCTGCTAACCCTACCGCTGTTCTGAAGGTTAAGGGTACGCTGACAAATGCAGCATGTACGCCAACATTAAGTAATGGTGGTACCGTTGACTACGGTACAATTAATCTGGGCACTTTGAGTGCTACAGCGGTTAACCAGCTGGGTCAGAAAAATATCGACCTGACCATTAATTGCACCGCGGCAACGAAAGTCTCCTGGAACATGGTTGACGATCGCAAAGATTCAAACGCGAAACTCGAAGTTGAGAATGGCATGTTTGGTGGGGATTCTCAGACTTCTGAAAGCCAGCTTTATGGTGTCGGTAAAACTGCAGGTGCAACACCAGTGAACATCGGTTCTTATTCACTGTTTGTTAAAACTGACAGCGTAGTGGCTGATGGCGCTACTGTTGATCCAATTTACCAGCAGGGCTCTGCGGGTGTATGGACTAAGAGCAACAACGGTTCTACTCAGGGCGACAACTATCGTGATTTCACCGTTGCGACTGTTGGCTCTTTGGCTCCTCTGGCGTTCGAAACTGCAACCTTCCCGCTGGTAACCTCCCTGGCGATCCAGGATACCACCACGCTGGCGATCACTGATGACACCCAGCTTGACGGTCAGGTAACAATCAGTCTGCGTTATCTGTAAGACTTTTTAATCGAGTAAATGTTATTTAATTACCGGAGAGTAAATGCGCTGCATTTACTCTCTTTTTAACGGCGCGATAAACATGGACTGTTCTGTTGTTGCTTTCAAGGAGATATTATTATGCAAGGTTTAAAATCCACTTTAATTAATACACTTATTACTGCCACATTATTGTCTGCCAGTGTTGCTGTACATGCAGAAGGCATGGTGCCTGAAACCAGTCTGTTAATCATTGATGAAGCGACGCACAGTGGAACGATAAACGTCAAGAATACCGACTCGCACCCTTCACTTTTATATACGAATGTCGTTGATCTGCCGGATGATACCGGTCTTAAGCTTATTGCGACGCAGCCAGTGGTACGTCTTGAGCCAGGTCAGACGCAGCAGTTGCGCTTTATTCTTCAGAATAAACAACCGTTGGACGTTGAGCATTATAAACGCGTCACGTTCGACGGTATTCCACCTAAAAACGATGATAAAAAAATCAAGATCGGTATAAACATTCGCCAGGATATCCCCGTGCTTATTCGTCCGGCATCTCTGGGAGTGGTTACTGATGCCTGGAAGTTCCTTAAGTGGTCTTCAAACGGCGCGTCTGTCACCGTGAAAAACCCTAGCAAATATGTGGTCCGTCTTGGGCAGAACGTAATGCTGCTGCCTTCAGGTGTGAGCGCCACTCTGTCCAAAACCTACATTCTTCCTGGCGAAACGCTAACGGCTGATATGAAAAAGAAAGTCAGCGGTGACAGCAGCGTTAAGTTTTTCCCGGCCAGCCGCTATGGCGTTGAGGTACCGAGCTTTACATCGGAATTAAATAAATAGGGATATGACGGTGATTAAACAAAGCCGCCTTGCATTTTGTGTCCGCGCCATTCTTTGCGGCACATTACCTCTGGTATTACTTGATTCGACATCCGTCCTGGCGAGGGAAGTCACCTTCGATACGGGGATTATGCAAACGCTGGGGTTGAATAAAGATCTCAACCATTACTTCGCTGAAGCACCGCGATTTTTACCCGGAACCCACTCCGTTTCGGTGAAGGTCAATGGGAAAGAGCGAGGAATGGCCGCAGTTCGTTTCAACAAAGATGGCGTGCTTTGCTTTGACAACGATCTCATGGAGTTTGCCGGGCTGATGCCTGTGCCAATAAAGTCCGATGAGGCGTGTCACGATATTCGTGATAACTATCCTAAAGCCATCATCAACGCTTTGCCTAACCAGGAAGCCGTTGAACTCTATCTGCCAGCTGAAGCGATGAACAGTCTGTCGGGAGATATCAAAAACTTTCAGCATGGCGGAACGGCGGCGCTGCTGAACTATTCATTGTTCAGTACCCATAACGACTATGGTGACAACGACACTAGCCGCTACTCTCAGGCCAGCCTGGAAGCCGGATTCAACACGATGGACTGGGCGCTGCGCAGCCGTTATATCCTGACGGATGACAACGGTAGCCGAAATGCTGAAAGCATTTACACCTATGCAGAACATGTATTTGCCGCGCAGAAGATGACGATGCAGGTGGGTGAAATCAACGCCATGTCTAACGTGTTGAGCGGCGTGCCGATTACCGGCGTGCAGTTTATGCCGACCAGCGGCCTGGCGAAAACAAGCTCTGGCGTGAGTGTTTCCGGTATCGCCCAGTCTTCCCAGGCACGTGTAGAAGTCCGCCAGAACGGGCAGTTGGTCTTCAGTACCCTTGTGCCTGCTGGCCCCTTCACGCTGGATGACGTGCCCGTGGTTCGCAACAATGTGGATCTGGACGTCTCGGTGGTAGAGTCCGATGGTGCGACTAACCGGTTTATTGTCCCGGCGTCTCAGGTAAGGGCGCGCAACCTTTCACGCCCACAGGGGCTGACCCTTTCTGTAGGTCAGGTGCGCAGCATCGAAAGCGAATATAGCGATCCGCTGGTAATGAACATTTCTGACGGCTGGCGCATCTCACCGTGGATGAATCTCCTGGCTTCTGGTGCAGCTGCGGAAAACTACCAGGCAGCAGGCGGCAGAACAGAGTTCCAGATAAACGATGACTGGACTCTTTCAACGGGCGCAGCAGTCAGCAGTGCGAACTTTAGTGACAGCAGCAGCGGAGTAAAAACCGATCTGCAAAGTGATTATATCCTGAACGAGTATGTCGGTCTTTCAGGCAGTGCGACGCATTACAGCGGCGAGTACCGCGAAATGGCTGACGCAATGGATGACGATTATCAGGGATATGACAATACCTATTCTGGCAACGTTCGTTTCTCCTCCCCTCTGGCGGGGGTATTTAGCGCAGGGTTCAACTACAACCAGACCAATGGTGGTAGGGATGACTCACGTTATCTCCTGCTGTCCTGGGGCAAGACCTTTTCGTACGCGTCAGTGTCCATGAACTGGCAAAGTGCGGTCGGTAATGTCGATGACGATCAGGACAATGAGATGTTCTACGTCAACGTGAGCATCCCGATCGGTGGCAGTCAGTCGATCAGCTCCTATATGCGTAAACAGGGTGATAGCACCACCTATGGCGTGTCTAACAGCGGCTCGCTGGGAGACAATACGCACTATTACATCTCAGCCGATCGCGATCAGGATACCAAAGACAACAGCTTCAATGGCAACATCAACACTAACCTCCACTATACGCAGCTAAGCGTGGGGGGCGGAACCAGTGGTGATAATCAGCGGAACTACAGTGCGACATTGTCGGGCGGCGTGGCCATGCATAAAGAGGGCGTGACTTTCTCGCCGTATTAGATTCAGGATACCTTCGCGATTGCCAGACTGAGCGAGAAGAAGAGCGGCGTTGAAATTTCCACTCCGCAAGGCACCGTCTGGACCGATCCATGGGGCCAGGCCGTGGTGCCTTCTCTCAACGAATGGCATAACTCCCGCATAGAAATTGATGCTAACAAGCTGCCGCAGAGTATGACGCTGGCTAACGGCACGAAATATATCGCCGCAGGCCATGCTTCGGTCAGCGAGATTGATTTCAAAGTACTCAACAGCCGCCGCGTCATGCTGAGCGTAAAGCAGGCTAACGGTCAGCCCCTGAATAAAGGGATCTCGATTGTTGATGAGAAAGGTAACTATATCGTGACCACGGTTGATGATGGCCACGTCTTTATTAACGATGCCGATCAGCTGAGCGCCCTCTACGCGCTAGACGGTAACAATAACCGACTGTGTAAGATTGATTACACTCTGGCTGATAAGCGTGACGAAAATGCCTTCTACGAAGAAGTGAACGGAGTCTGCCGATGAACAGTCGACACTTATCGGGCTTAGTAGCCTTGCTGATGCTCGGTATGACAGGGGTAACCCATGCTGAAGACTGCCAGATCAGCCTCTCACAGCCGGTGGTGGATTATCACGAGATGCGTCGGGATACGATCGAAACGACGCAACAGGACTGGCACAAAATGGCCGATCGTGACATCACGGTCAACGTTTTCTGTCCTCAGACTCAGCAGATGGCGGTGTTACTGCGCGGTACAGCTGGAGATAAGGGGCGGTTTCTTTTTGGGCAGTCCGGTGGTGTCGCGGTCAAAATTGACAACATGACCGTTGATGGCAAAAGTTACAGTGTGGGTAAAACAGTTGATCAGCTAAATTTTACGCCTGAAAACGGTACGCCGACACCTCTCTACCTGCGTAATAACGAGGCGGTGATTGCGCTTGAGAATAACCAGGTTCCTTCCGGCCAGCAGATGAGTTTCAACGTAACGCTCTCGCCGGTTCTCAACGATAGCGCGTTCAGCCATCTGACAGATCAAACTACGCTGGAAAGTGATTTGTCCTGGAGTTTATTGACGAAGTAACCCTTCTCTTCGCGGCACTCCTTAAAAGCGGAGCTGCATGTGGGGTAGGGTGATAATCAATGGCTGTAAACCGCATAAAAAAAGCCGGAGGGTAAATACCCTCCGGCTTTTTTCTTACACTTCCAGGTAGTTCATAATCCCGTCGGCCGCTTTACGCCCTTCGGCAATGGCTGTCACCACCAGGTCAGATCCGCGAACGATATCGCCACCCGCGAAGATTTTTGGGTTGCTGGTCTGGAAAGCGTTATCGCTGCCTTCAGGGGCGATAATACGACCCTGAGAGTCAAGCTCAACGCTGTGCTTCGCCAGCCACTCCATGCTGTGAGGACGGAAACCGAACGCCATCACCACGGCATCAGCCGGGATCACATGCTCAGAGCCTGCGACAATCTCTGCACGACGACGGCCTTTCGCATCCGGCGCACCCATCTCCGTGCGCGCCATCTTCACGCCGCTCACTTTGCCGTTAGCATTCACTTCAATACCCAGAGGCTGGATGTTGAACTGGAATTCCACGCCCTCTTCACGCGCGTTTTTCACTTCGCGTTTAGAGCCCGGCATGTTCTCTTCGTCACGGCGGTAGGCGCAGATGACGTGCGCCGCATTCTGACGAATAGAGGTACGCACGCAGTCCATCGCGGTATCACCGCCGCCCAGCACCACCACGCGTTTGCCTTCCATGCTGACGAACGGCTCGTCGGCGGTTTCGCCGTAGCCCATAATCTGCTTAGTATTGGCAATCAGGAACGGCAGGGCATCAAACACGCCCGGCGCATCTTCGTTCTCCAGACCGCCGCGCATGGACTGATAGGTGCCCACGCCGAGGAACACCGCGTCGTAATCCTTCAGCAGATCGTCGAGCTGCACGTCGCGGCCCACTTCCACATTCAGTTTGAACTCAATGCCCATGCCGGTGAAGATTTCACGGCGACGGGTCATGACCTCTTTTTCCAGCTTGAAGGCCGGAATACCAAAGGTCAGCAGACCACCGATTTCCGGATGACGGTCAAAGACCACCGCCTTCACGCCGTTGCGGGTCAGCACGTCCGCACAGGCCAGGCCCGCCGGGCCCGCACCGATGATCGCCACGCGCTTATCGGTTTGCTTCACGCCGGTCATATCCGGACGCCAGCCCATCTCGAACGCTTTATCATTGATGTAGCGCTCAATGTTACCGATGGTCACCGCACCAAACTCGTCGTTCAGGGTACAGGAGCCTTCACACAGGCGGTCCTGAGGACACACACGGCCGCACACTTCCGGCAGGGTGTTGGTCTGGTGTGAGAGTTCGGCGGCTTCAAAAATACGCCCTTCGTTGGCCAGCTTCAGCCAGTTCGGGATGTAGTTATGGACCGGGCATTTCCATTCGCAATAAGGGTTACCGCAGGACAGGCAGCGGTCTGCCTGCGCTTTGGCCTGGCCTTCTGAAAACGGCTCGTAAATCTCAACAAATTCAATTTTACGGATCTTCAGCGGTTTCTTTGGCGGATCAACACGCTGCAGGTCGATAAACTGGTATACGTTCTGGCTCATCTGAATTCCTTACTGCGCCTGCACGCGCAGCTCTGCTGCGCTACGACTACGGTGACCCAACAGGGCTTTAACATCGCTGGACTTCGGTTTAACCAGCGCAAATTTCGCTGAGAACGCCGGCCAGTTCGCCAGGATCTCTTCGCCGCGCGAAGAACCGGTATGCTGCACGTGTTCGGTAATCAAACCGCGCAGGTGTTCTTCATGGATAGCCAGCGTATCAACGTCCAGCACTTCCACCAGTTCCGGGTTCACGCGTTTGCGGAACTCACCGTCTTCATCCAGGACGTAGGCAAAACCGCCCGTCATGCCTGCGCCAAAGTTCACGCCGGTTTTACCCAGAACGCAAACAATCCCGCCCGTCATGTATTCACAACCGTTATCGCCAATGCCTTCCACCACGGTGATGGCACCGGAGTTACGCACCGCAAAACGCTCACCCGCACGGCCCGCAGCGAACAGACGACCGCCGGTCGCGCCGTACAGACAGGTGTTACCGATGATGCTCGCTTCGTGGCTGCGGAAGGCAGAGCCGACCGGAGGGCGCACTGCCAGCAGACCACCCGCCATGCCTTTACCGACGTAGTCGTTGGCGTCACCAGTCAGGTACAGCTCAACGCCGCCTGCGTTCCACACACCGAAGCTCTGACCCGCAGTGCCGCTGAAGTGCGCGGTAATCGGATCCGCTGCCAGCCCCTGGTCACCGTGCGTTTGCGCGATATAACCGGAGAGCGACGCGCCTACAGAACGGTCGGTGTTGCGGATATCAAACCAGAACGTCTTGCTCTGCTTCTCGTCCACATACGGTTTCGCTTGCTGCAACAGCTGCGCATTCAACACGCCATTGTCGAACGGTGGGTTGTTCTCGGTGCAGTACACCGCTTTGCCTGGGTGTGGCTGCGCGGTTTCCAGCAGCTTGCTGAGCTCCAGCTTCTGCTGCTTCGCCGTGAAGCCTTCCAGCTCTTTCAGCAGGTCGGTACGGCCAATCAGATCCACCAGACGCTTCACGCCCAGCTGCGCCATCAGCTCGCGGGTTTCCCGGGCGATGAAGTCAAAGTAGTTGGTCACTTTGAACGGCAGCCCGTGATAGTGGTTCTTACGCAGCTTCTCATCCTGGGTCGCCACACCGGTTGCGCAGTTGTTCAGGTGGCAAATACGCAGGTATTTACAGCCGAGCGCCACCATTGGGCCTGTACCGAAGCCGAAGCTTTCCGCACCGAGGATCGCGGCTTTGATGATGTCGAGGCCCGTTTTCAGGCCACCGTCCACCTGAAGACGGATCTTATGACGCAGACCGTTCGCCACCAGCGCCTGCTGGGTTTCCACCAGGCCCAGCTCCCACGGGCAGCCCGCGTATTTCACGGAGGAGAGCGGGCTTGCACCGGTACCACCGTCGTAACCGGCGATGGTAATGAGATCCGCATAGGCTTTCGCCACCCCGGTGGCGATGGTGCCCACACCCGGTTCGGAAACCAGCTTCACGGAGATCATCGCTTTCGGGTTGACCTGTTTCAGGTCGAAAATTAGCTGCGCTAAGTCCTCGATAGAGTAGATATCGTGGTGCGGTGGCGGGGATATCAGCGTCACGCCCGGCACCGAGTAGCGTAGTTTGGCGATGTACGGGGTAACTTTATCCCCCGGCAGCTGACCGCCTTCGCCCGGTTTCGCACCCTGAGCGACTTTAATCTGAATCACGTCGGCGTTGACCAGGTACGCAGGCGTCACGCCAAAACGACCGGATGCCACCTGCTTGATACGGGACACTTTATTGGTGCCGTAACGCGCCGGATCTTCACCGCCTTCACCGGAGTTGGAGTTACCGCCGATGCTGTTCATGGCCTCGGCCAGCGCCTCGTGGGCTTCCGGGCTCAGGGCGCCGATGGACATTGCCGCGGTGTCGAAGCGTTTGAACAGCTCGGAAGCTGGCTCAACGTCGTCAATACTGACCGCTTCATCACCCGGATTCAGGGCAATGAGATCGCGCAGCGTCGCCGCCGGACGGTTGTTCACCAGCTCAGCATACTGCTGATAATCGCTGTATTCACCGCTCTGCACCGCCTGCTGCAGCGTGCGCACAACGTCCGGGTTATAGGCGTGGTATTCACCACCGTGAACGTATTTCAGCAGACCGCCTTGATCCAGCGGCTTACGTGCCAGCCAGGCACGTTTGGACAGGTTCACCAGATCCTGCTGGAAGTCAGCAAAACCGGCTCCACCGATACGGCTAACCACGCCCTGGAAGCAGAGATTTGCCACGTCATCATGCAGGCCGACCGCTTCAAAGAGCTTCGAACAGCGATAAGAGGCAATGGTCGAGATGCCCATTTTGGACATGATCTTGTACAGGCCTTTGTTGATGCCGTTACGGTAGTTCAGCATCACAGTACGGTAATCTTTGTCGATCGCGCGGGTATCCACCAGACGGGCCAGCGTTTCGTAGGCCAGGTACGGGTAGATCGCCGTCGCGCCAAAGCCTAACAGCACGGCAAAGTGGTGCGGGTCGCGGGCGCTGGCGGTTTCAACAATGATGTTGGCATCGCAGCGCAGGCTCTTATCCACCAGACGCGTCTGGATAGCACCCACCGCCATTGGCGCAGGCACCGGCAGACGGTTTTTCGCGATATTGCGGTCAGACAGTACCAGCAGAACGGTACCGTTACGCACCATCTGTTCGGCTTTGTCACACAGCGCATTCACCGTCTCTTCGAGGCTCGCGTCGTTCACGTCAAACGTAATGTCGAGCGTGTCGGCGCGGTAGTGCTCCTCGGTCATGGTGGTGAGCTGTTTGAAGTCGGAGTACAGCAGGATCGGCGATTTAAAGGTCAGACGGTGCGCCTGGCCTTCGGCTTCGCAGAAGACGTTCATCTCGCGACCGATGCTGGTGGCCAGGGACATCACGTGGGCTTCACGCAGCGGATCGATTGGCGGGTTAGTAACCTGCGCGAACTGCTGGCGGAAGTAGTCATAAATGATGCGTGGCTGGCTGGAGAGCACGGCAAATGGGGTATCGTCACCCATGGAGCCGACTGCTTCCTGGCCGTTTTCGCCGAGCACACGGATAACCGAGTCCAGCTCTTCCGCGCTGTAGTTAAACTGTTTCTGAAAACTTGCAAGCGTATCGTCGTCCAGCTCGCGGCTGCCCACTTCTTCGTCCGACAAATCTTCAAACGGCACCAGACGACGCACGTTCTTCTCCATCCACTCTTTGTATGGATGACGGCTCTTCAGATCGTGATCGGTTTCGGCAGAGTGCAGGATGCGCCCACCGCGGGTGTCAATAACCATCAGCTCGCCCGGACCGACGCGGCCTTTCTCGACCACTTCATCAGGCTGGTAATCCCAGATACCGACTTCAGAGGCACAGGTGATGAGCTTGTCTTTTGTGATGACGTATCGCGCCGGACGCAGACCGTTACGGTCCAGGTTGCAGGCGGCAAAACGACCGTCGGACATAACGATGCCCGCCGGGCCGTCCCACGGCTCCATGTGCATGGAGTTAAAGTCGAAGAAGGCGCGCAGCTCAGGGTCCATATCCGGATTGTTCTGCCATGCCGGTGGCACCAGCAGACGCATGGCGCGCACGATGTCCATCCCGCCCGCCAGCAGCAGCTCCAGCATGTTGTCCATGGAGCTTGAGTCCGAGCCGGTTTCATTCACGAACGGCGCGGCATCGTGCAGGTCAGGGATCAGTGGCGTCTGGAACTTATAAGTACGGGCGCGAGCCCACTGGCGGTTACCGGTGATGGTGTTGATCTCGCCGTTGTGCGCCAGATAGCGGAACGGTTGCGCCAGCGGCCAGCGTGGAACGGTGTTGGTGGAGAAGCGCTGGTGGAACAGGCAAATGGCCGATTCCAGACGCAGGTCCGCCAGGTCCAGGTAGAAGCGCGGCAGGTCAGCCGGCATACACAGACCTTTATAGATGTTGACCAAGTTCGAGAGGCTACAGACGTAGAACTCTTTATCGTCCTGGAGGCGTTTTTCAATGCGGCGACGGGCGATAAACAGGCGGCGTTCCATATCGCGTGGACGCCAGCCCGCAGGCGCGTTAACAAAAATCTGCTCAATACGAGGCAGTGAGGAGAGGGCGATTTCACCGAGCACCCCTTCGTTGGTTGGCACATCGCGCCAGCCGACAATCGACAGGGTTTCACGCTGAAGTTCTTCTTCAACGATGCGGCGTGAAGCGGCAGCCTTTTCAGGATCCTGGTTCAGGAACAGCATACCGACAGCGTAGTTTTTGGCTAAACGCCAGCCGCGCTCTTCCGCAACGATACGGAAGAAACGATCCGGTTTTTGCAGCAGCAGGCCACAACCGTCGCCGGTTTTACCATCAGCAAGGATGGCGCCACGGTGCTGCATACGGGCCAGTGCGTGAATAGCGGTACGCACTACCTTGTGGCTAGGTTCGCCTTCTATGTGGGCGATCAGGCCGAAACCACAGTTATCCTTCTCAAGGGATTTATCGTACAACATATCAGTGAACCTCCCCAGGCTCGTCGGGCTTCTCTCTGAACTTTACCGTGGCGCACAGGCGCAGAAAGAGCATGGCGACGGGGTTTGCGCTTCATACGCGTACCTCGCATTCGCCCTCTTTTCATCCTTTCGCGCAGGTAAACAAGTTTGAGGACTTGCTTCAGAGGGAATCTCAATTACTGCATAAATATGATGAGCAGGCCGCTCATCCAGAAAGCTTCCAGCGGATTTCCAACTTATCGGGAATTGGTACACAGGTCAAATGGCAATCTTATTTATCCAAAAATGTGCTAAAGAGTGCCTATGTATTTGTAAATAAAGGGTATTTAACTATTTTTACATTGATTGAAAGCCCTTGTAGACCGCAACGGAGTGTGATCTGTCTCACTATATGTAAGCGGTATTATCAACGTAGCGTGCTGAATAGTGGTTTTAACGCAGAACAATAATCTGGCATGGGTTCTAAACCCGCATAAAGTCACTGTTTTTCAGTGCTGGCGCTATAAATGAAAAAAACAATCAGAACATAAGGAAAAGTAATCACAGGTGGTGTGAATGAAACTGCAGTAATCTTGAGTATTTATTCATATAGATAAAGGCCGTCCTGGGCGATTGATCCAGGTCATCGCCGACAGAGGCTAAAAATGGCAGGCTTGTCCCCTTTCTTCGGGACGGTCTATCAGATTATGCAGTTACAGAAATTAGTCAATATGTTTGGTGGGGATCTTTTGCAGCGCTACGGGCAAAAGGTTCACAAGCTGACGCTGCACGGCGGTTTTAGCTGTCCGAATCGCGATGGCACCATCGGGCGCGGTGGCTGCACTTTCTGTAACGTGGCCTCCTTTGCTGACGAAGCTCAGCAGCATAAATCTATTGCAGAGCAGCTCGCACATCAGGCCAGCCGGGTTAACCGCGCAAAGCAGTATCTGGCCTATTTCCAGGCGTACACCAGTACCTGGGCGGAAGTGCAGGTGCTTCGGTCCATGTATCAGCAGGCAGTCACGCAGGCGAACATTGTGGGGTTGTGCGTCGGTACGCGTCCGGACTGTGTGCCGGAGGCGGTGCTGGACTTGCTCAGCGAGTATAAGGAGCAAGGCTACGAGATCTGGCTGGAGCTGGGCCTGCAGACCGCACATGACAATACCCTGCACCGCATTAACCGTGGCCATGATTTCGCCTGCTACCAGCGAACTACGCGCCTCGCCCGCGCGCGTGGGCTGAAGGTCTGTTCGCACCTGATTGTTGGTCTCCCTGGCGAAGGGCAGCAGCACGGCCTGGAGACGCTGGAAAAGGTCGTTGAGACCGGCGTGGACGGTATCAAGCTGCATCCGCTGCACATCGTTACGGGAAGCATTATGGCGAAAGCCTGGCAAGCGGGGCGGTTAAGCGGTATTGAGCTTGAGGACTATACGGTGACCGCGGGGGAGATGATTCGCCACACGCCGCCGGAGATTGTTTACCATCGCATCTCGGCCAGCGCCCGCCGTCCAACGCTTCTGGCACCGCTCTGGTGTGAGAACCGCTGGACGGGAATGGTGGAAATTGACCGCTATCTGCAGGAAAACGGCGTACAGGGTTCGGCGCTGGGGCGCCCGTGGGTTCCCCGTCTACCGGCGACGGCCGCCTAGCAAACTCCCCAGCATGCCGCGTACAATCTGATTGGTGACCTGCCGCGCCGCGCTTTTCGCCATGGTTTGCACCACGCCGTCGCGTTTGCCGCCGCGCGGACCGGTGCTGCCAAACAGAATGTCTTTGAGTCCACCGAGAATGCCGTCATCTACGGCGACGGACTGCCCTTTTGCGGCAGGAGCCTCCTGGGACTCCGTTGTTGCCTGCACGCCTTTTTGCAGCATCTCAAACGCGGACTCGCGATCCACCTCGTCTTCGTACTTACCGTAAACCGGAGAATGGTTAATCAGGCCGTTACGTTCATCATCAGTGACGGGCCCCATACGCGAGCAGGGCGCAATCACCATCGCACGTTCCACGATGGATGGGCTGCCCTTCGCATCAAGGAACGATATCAGCGCTTCACCGGTGCCCAGTGCCTGAATGGCGGCTTCGGTATCAAAGGCTGGATTCGCACGCATGGTTTGCGCGGCGGCTTTCACCGCTTTCTGATCCTTTGGCGTGAAGGCGCGCAGGGCATGCTGGACGCGGTTGCCGAGCTGCCCGAGCACGTTATCGGGGATATCCGACGGATTTTGCGAGACAAACCAGACGCCGACGCCTTTGGAGCGGATGAGGCGGATGACCTGTTCAATCTTATCCAGCAAGACCTGTGGGGCGTCGTTGAACAGCAGGTGCGCTTCGTCAAAGAAGAACACCAGCTTCGGTTTTTCCAGGTCACCCGCTTCGGGCAGCTGTTCATAAAGCTCGGAGAGCATCCACAGCAGGCTGGCGGCGTAGAGTTTCGGCATCTGGTAGAGCTTCTCTGAGCTCAGAATGTTGATGATGCCTTTTCCACTGCTGTCGGTGCGCATCCAGTCTTTGATATCCAGCATCGGTTCACCAAAGAAGTGTTCGGCACCCTGTTGTTCCAGAGTCAGTAACCCGCGTTGAATCGCGCCGACAGAAGCGCTGCTGATATTGCCGTACTGGTTCTGGAAAGATTTAGCGTTATCCCCGATGTACTGGGTAATGGCCCGCAGATCTTTGAAATCGAGCAGCAGCAGTCCCTGGTCATCGGCGATGCGGAAGATAATATTCAGTACCCCGGACTGGACATCGTTAAGGTTAAGCAGACGGGCGAGCAGCAGCGGGCCGAGGTCGGAGACGGTGGCGCGGACCGGGTGGCCTTTCTCACCGAAGATATCCCATACCACCACCGGGTTGCCATGCGGCGTCCAGTCCGTGATGCCAATATTCTTCAGCCGCTCAAGCAATTTTTCAGAGGCGATACCCTCCTGAGCCACACCGGTTAAATCGCCTTTCACGTCAGCCATAAAGACCGGTACGCCAATCTCTGAAAGCGACTCCGCCAGCTTCTGCAGGGTGACGGTTTTCCCCGTCCCGGTCGCGCCGGTGATCAGGCCGTGGCGGTTCGCCATCGCGGGCAGCAGATACAGCTCTTTTTCCAGCGTCCGGGCAATTAACAATGGTGTACTCATAATGCGCTTCCTCTCTTAGTCCTGGGTGGAGTATAGGCAACCTGACGGCAAAATGGCTGAGTAAATTGCTGACTTTGCGGCGCATTATCCAGCGCGGACTATGCTTTTGCATACGGTTAACAAAATAGTGGGAAACTATGTCCAGATTCTTCTTTAACGATCGCAAACAGCTGGTCAACGATGCCATTGAAGGCATACTGCTTTCTGCGCCACACGCGAATCTCGTCAAACTCGATATTGATCCTGCCATCAGGATTGTCGCGCGCGGTGACTGGGACAAAAGCCGCGTGGCGGTGATCTCCGGCGGCGGCTCTGGCCACGAGCCCGCGCATGCCGGGTTTGTCGGCAAAGGCATGCTGACGGCTGCCGTCTGCGGCGATCTGTTTGCCTCGCCGAGCGTGGATGCGGTGCTGAATGCCATTGTCGCGGTCACGGGCGATCGCGGCTGTCTGCTGATTGTCAAAAATTACACCGGCGATCGGCTGAACTTCGGTCTGGCGGCCGAGAAGGCCAAACGTTACGGGCTGAAGGTCGAAATGGTGATTGTGGCGGACGATATCGCGCTGCCCGACAACAAACAGCCGCGCGGTATTGCCGGTACGGCGCTGGTGCATAAGATTGCGGGCTATGCGGCGGAGCAGGGGAAATCGTTGAGTGAAGTGCGGGATATTGCGCAACAGGCCTGCGATAACCTCTGGAGTCTGGGCGTGGCGATGCAAACCTGCAACCTGCCGGGCAGTGACGATGAAGAGGGACGCATTAAGCAGGGTCATGTCGAGCTGGGGCTGGGGATCCACGGTGAGCCGGGCGCTTCCGTTGTCGACACACAAAACAGCAAAGCGATTATCGACACGCTGGTGACCCCGCTGAAAGCGCAGGCGGGTGAAGGGCGCTTTGCGGTGCTGATTAACAATCTTGGTGGCGTATCGGCGCTGGAAATGGCGTTACTAACCAAAGAGCTGGCGCACTCGGCGCTGAAAGAGAGTATTGCTTATCTTATTGGCCCGGCCCCGCTGGTAAGCGCCCTGGATATGAAGGGTTTTTCGCTGACGCTGCTGAAGCTCAACGATCTATTCGAAAAAGCGCTTCATGAAGAGGTGGAAACGCTGGGCTGGCAGAAACCCGTGGCGTTTGCGCCACTGCGTACCGTCGCACATAGTGCCATCCATGACCGCGTGGAATACACTCCGTCGGAAAACCCACAGGTCGAAAAGTCTGTCTCCTCGGTAGCCAGGACGCTGATCCAACTGGAAAATCGTCTGAACGCGCTGGATGCCAAAGTGGGCGACGGCGATACCGGCTCCACCTTTGCGCAAGGCGCGCGGGATATTGCGCAGCGTCTGGAGGAGCATGCGCTTCCGCTTGATGATGTCTCTAAGCTTCTGCTGCTGGTAGGGGAGCGGCTGGCAACGGTGATGGGCGGATCGAGTGGCGTACTGATGTCGATCTTCTTTACGGCAGCGGGGCAAAAGCTGCATGACGGAAAATCGCTTCCGGATGCGCTGCTGAGCGGGCTGGCGCAAATGAAGCAGTATGGCGGCGCGGATCTCGGCGATCGCACCCTGATCGATGCGATCCAACCGGCGCTGGAGGCGTTGCAGAAAAATGATCTTCAGGCAGCGGCGCAGGCAGCGCAGCAGGGGGCAGAAGCAACGGCAAAAATGGAGAAAGCAGGAGCTGGGCGCTCGTCATATGTGAACAAAGAGAACCTGGATGGCGTGATGGATCCGGGGGCGGTTGCGGTGGCAGAAGTATTTAACGTATTGGCACAGCGGTAAAAGTAGGCCGGGTAAGGCGAAGCCGCCACCCGGCAAACTCACATCAAAAATCCGCTTTCAACACCACGCGATACCGGGCTTTCCCGTCGCGTACGTGCTGGATAGCTTCGTTAATTTTCGACATCGGATAAAGCTCGGTGGTGGGTGCCACTTTGGTGCGTCCGGCGAACTTCATCAGCTTGCGCAACTCGTACGGCGTACCGGTTGCGGAACCGGATACGCTGCGATCCCCGCCGATCAGGGTAAACGCCGGAACCGGCAGAGGCTTCATTACCGCACCCACGGTGTGGAAGTTACCGCCGTAGGCCAGCGCTTCAAAGTATGGCTGCCAGTTGAGATCGACGTTGACGGTGTTGATGATCAGATCAAACTGACCCGCCAGCGCCTTCAGCGCTTCAGGATCGCGGCTGTTCACCACTTTATCCGCACCCATCGCCAGCACTTCCTGTTCTTTTGCCGGGTTCGAGCTGAACGCCGTCACTTCACAGCCCATTGCGTGCAGCAGTTTGATGGCAATATGTCCCAGGCCGCCAATACCAATGACGCCTACGCGGCTGGTCGCAGTGACGTGGTGCATCAGCAGTGGTTTAAAGACGGTGATACCGCCACACAGCAGCGGACCGGCGGATTCAATATCAATGCTCTCCGGCAGGGGGATAACCCATTGCCAGTCGGCACGCAGTTTATCGGCAAATCCGCCTTTGTTCAGAATGGTTGGCACCGCGCCTTCAAGGCAGTTGATCTGGTTGCCGCTGATACAAGCATCACAATGACCGCAGCTGCGTGCCGTCCAGCCAATACCTACGCGCTGGCCGACCTTCAGCCCTTTGTCCTGGGCGGCGCTACCGAGCGCCGCGACGCGACCAATGACTTCATGCCCGGCAATCAGTGGATAGCTCGAGAAGCCCCATTCGTTGTCGATCATCGAGAGATCCGAGTGACAGATCCCGCAGTAATCAACCTGCACTTCGACGTCTTCTGCTTTTAGTTCGCCCGCATCGTATTCGTACAGCTCAAGTTCTGCACCCGCCTGCGGTGCGGCGTAGCTTTTTATCTTCGACATCGTGTTTCCCCCATTGTGGTGTGAACTGAGAGTGTAGAGCATTCAGTTTACGGCCGCTTAACAGAAGGGGGCAGGAACAAAATTTACAGATTTTTCAGCATTCTCACTTCGCAGTCGACGTGGCCCGTGCAGCCCAGCGGCGCATCGATATGCTCAAAGCCAAGATGTTCATACAGGCCGATGGCCTCTTTGAGGAAGGCGGTTGTTTCGAGGTAACAGCGCGTAAAACCCTGAGTACGAGCATGATCAAGGGCGAGCTGCGCCAGTTTTTTTGCCAGCCCTTGTCCGCGAGCGGACGGCAGGAAATACATTTTCTGTAGCTCACAGATGTCCGGCTCGCTGCAGCTCAGCGGCGCAACGCCGCCACCGCCTACTACCTGGCCGTTCTGCTCTATGACCCAATAGGCGTGGCCCGGTTGGCTGTAGAGCTGAAAAAGCTCGTCAAGATTGGGGTCAGCAACGGTATAGCCTTTATCCGCTGTCAGCCCATACTCCGCAGAAACGGTGCGGATAACGGTGGCAATAGCCGGATTGTCCTGCTCAGTGATCCGACGCATCGTCGTCGCGACGGGGGTAATCACGCTCATAGTATTACTCATGACAAAAATTGACACACAACTGCTGTTAATAGCACCGCAGAAAAGGGAGTGCAAGCGAGGAGTTTTCAGGAAGGGTACCCCTTACGCCCTGAAGCGTAAGGGGTAAAAGCATTACAGGGCAGCAATAACCGCCTGCTGCTCAATCAGCTTGGTCTTCGCATTCGCGAAGGCAACCAGACGTTCACGCTCTTTGGCAATGACCGCCTCCGGCGCACGGGCGACAAAGCCTTCGTTCGCCAGTTTGCTTTCGATTTTGCCAATTTCTACGTCGACTTTCGCCACTTCTTTCGCCAGACGCGCCAGCTCAGCATCTTTGTCGATCAGGCCTGCCATCGGGATCAGCAGCTCGGCGCCGTCGATGATTTTGGTCACGGAAACCGGACCTTTGTCATCTGCAGGCAGCACGGTGATGCTTTCCAGACGCGCCATCGTTTTCAGGAAGGTGCTGTTCTCGTTCACGCGACGCACGGCAGCCTCGCTGCAGCCGCGCAGCAGCAGTTCCAGCGGCTTGCTCGGGGCGATGTTCATTTCTGCACGCACGTTACGTACGGCAACAATCGCCTGCTTCAGCCATTCGGTATCGGCAGCGGCGGCTTCATCAACGCGCGCAGCATCGAATTCCGGGAACGGCTGCAGCATGATGGTATCGGCATTGATACCTGCAATCACCTTCACGCGCTGCCAGATGGTTTCGGTAATGAATGGAATGACCGGATGCGCCAGGCGCAGCAGACCTTCCAGAACGGTAATCAGCGTGTTGCGCGTGCCGCGCAGCTCCGCTTCAGAACCGCCGTTCATCACCGGCTTCGCCAGCTCCAGGTACCAGTCGCAGAACTGGTTCCAGGTGAATTCATACAGAATGCCCGCTGCGATATCGAAGCGGTAGCTGTCCAGCGCCTCACGGAACGCTTTCACGGTCTGGTTGAATTCCGCCAGGATCCAGCGGTCCGCCAGGGACAGGGTCATCTCGCCGCCGTTGAAGCCGCAATCCTGATCTTCGGTGTTCATCAGCACGAAGCGGCTGGCATTCCACAGCTTGTTACAGAAGTTACGGTAACCTTCCAGACGCTTCATGTCCCAGTTGATGTCGCGGCCGGTCGAGGCCAGCGCCGCCAGGGTGAAGCGCAGGGCGTCGGTACCGTGAGACTCAATCCCGTTCGGGAACTGCTTCTCGGTGCGCTTGCGGATTTTCTCTGCCAGCTGCGGCTGCATCATGTTGCCGGTACGTTTTTCCAGCAAATCTTCCAGCGAAATACCGTCAACCATATCCAGTGGGTCGATAACGTTACCCTTGGATTTGGACATCTTCTGGCCTTCATCATCACGGATCAGACCGGTCATGTAGACGGTATGGAACGGAACCTGAGGCTTGCCGTCTTCGTCTTTGATGAAGTGCATGGTCATCATGATCATGCGCGCAATCCAGAAGAAGATGATGTCGAAACCGGACACCATCACGCTGGTTGGGTGGAACTGACGCAGCGCGTCGGTGTTCTCAGGCCAGCCAAGGGTGGAGAAGGTCCACAGCGCGGAAGAGAACCAGGTATCCAGTACGTCTTCGTCCTGACGCAGCGCAACGTCAGCGCTCAGGTTGTTTTCCTGACGCACTTCGTCTTCGCTGCGGCCAACGTAGACGTTGCCTTCGTTGTCATACCACGCCGGGATGCGGTGACCCCACCACAGCTGACGGGAGATACACCAGTCCTGAATATCACGCATCCAGGAGAAGTACATGTTTTCGTACTGCTTCGGCACAAACTGGATGCTGCCGTTTTCAACCGCTTCCACCGCCGGTTTCGCCAGCACATCGGCACGGACGTACCACTGGTCGGTCAGCATTGGCTCGATAACTACGCCACCACGATCGCCGTACGGCACGGTCAGGTCGTGAGGTTTAATCTCTTCCAGCAGGCCGAGTGCGTCAACGGCAGCCACAATCGCTTTACGCGCGGCAAAACGTTCCAGTTTCTGGAATTCAGCCGGGATCTCGCTGGAGTAAACGTCAGATTCGTTGCCTTTGGTGTCGAACACTTCTGCGCTTTCACGGATATCACCGTCGAAGGTCAGAATGTTGATCATTGGCAGGGCGTGACGACGACCCACTTCATAGTCGTTGAAGTCGTGCGCCGGAGTGATTTTCACGCAGCCAGTGCCTTTTTCCATGTCGGCGTGTTCGTCGCCCACAATCGGAATACGGCGGTTTACCAGCGGCAGCACCACAAATTTGCCGATCAGATCTTTATAACGCGGATCTTCCGGGTTAACGGCCACGCCGGTATCGCCCAGCAGGGTTTCCGGACGGGTGGTGGCAACGACCAGATAATCTTTACCGTCTGCGGTTTTCGCGCCGTCAGCCAGCGGATAGCGGATGTGCCACATGGAGCCTTTAGACTCGCGGTTTTCCACTTCCAGGTCAGAGATGGCAGTACGCAGTTTCGGATCCCAGTTCACCAGGCGCTTGCCACGGTAAATCAGGTCTTCTTTGTACAGACGGACGAAAACTTCTTTCACGGCATTGGACAGGCCTTCATCCATGGTGAAGCGCTCGCGCTCCCAGTCCACGGAGTTGCCGAGGCGGCGCATCTGACGGGTAATGGTGCCGCCGGATTCCGCTTTCCACTGCCAGATTTTGTCGATGAAGGCGTCGCGACCGTAGTCGTGGCGGGTTTTTCCTTCTTCAGCGGCAATTTTACGCTCAACCACCATCTGGGTCGCGATACCCGCGTGGTCAGTCCCCGCCTGCCACAGGGTGTTTTTACCCTGCATGCGCTGGTAGCGGATCATGGTGTCCATGATGGTCTGCTGGAAAGCATGTCCCATATGCAAACTGCCGGTGACGTTCGGCGGCGGGATCATGATGCAGAAGGACTCTTTGCTTTCGTCGCCGTTAGGCTTGAAATAGCCCTGCTGTTCCCAGTGCTCGTAAAGCGGCTGTTCGATATCGCGTGGGTTATATGTCTTTTCCATTATTTCCAGGTTGCCGTATTCAGGTTAAAACCAGCCAGGCGGTACGCTTTATAGCGTTCGCGCGCCAGTTGTTTCAAAGATTCTTCGTAAGGGACAAAGTCTACCACTTCTGTGAAAGCGGTGGCAAAATCTGCAAAGTCTGCCCGCAGGCTAATGAGAATATCGCGCGCGCTGCTGTTGCGCTTTTGTGGCCAGGCGATCTCGACCGGGGCGCCACCGCGCGGACCTTCGCCCGACAGGTTATGCGGGACAAAACTCTCCGGTGGGCGGGCCCACAGGGCTTCATCAAGGCGAATCGCCTGCTGTTCATCTTCACAGGCAATCAGAACGCGTTTACCTGCGCGCCAACGTTCTGCGGCAATGTCACACACCAGCTGTTCGACGGCGCTGAGGCCATCCTGATGGGTGTCGTTGTCCAGAAGGTAGAACGTTGCATTCTTCATATATGGGGCTTCTTGTCGTGGATTTAAATGCAAAGCCGGGTGGCGCTACGCTTACCCGGCCTACGGTTGAGCGACGTTGTCGGCCGGGTAAGGCGAAGCCGCTACCCGGCGTTTTACATCACTCGTCGCCGTTAAAACCCGCACGATTGAGCAGGAACTGCGACAGCAGCGCCACCGGACGGCCGGTGGCACCTTTGGCTTTACCGGAGCGCCATGCGGTACCCGCGATATCCAGGTGTGCCCAGTTATACTTGCGGGTGAAGCGTGCCAGGAAGCAGCCCGCGGTGATAGCCCCGCCAGGACGACCGCCGATGTTCGCCATATCCGCAAAGTTAGACTCCAGCTGTTCCTGGTACTCGTCACCCAGCGGCAGACGCCATGCGCGATCGCCAGCCTGTTCAGATGCCCCGATAAGCTCGTGCGCCAGCGGATTGTGGTTCGACATCAGTCCGGTGATGTGGTGGCCCAGTGCAATCACGCAGGCACCCGTCAATGTGGCGACGTCAATCACCGCTTCAGGCTCGAAGCGCTCAACGTAGGTCAGCACGTCGCACAGCACCAGACGGCCTTCGGCATCGGTGTTCAGCACTTCAACGGTCTGGCCTGACATCGTGGTCAGCACGTCACCCGGACGATAGGCGCGTCCGCCAGGCATGTTTTCGCAGCCTGCCAGAACGCCGATCACGTTAATGGGCAGCTGGAGCTCCGCGACCATGCGCATCACGCCGTAAACCGCCGCCGCGCCGCACATGTCGTACTTCATCTCATCCATGCCTTCGGCAGGCTTGATGGAGATGCCGCCGGAGTCGAAGGTCAGGCCTTTACCGACGAGCACGACAGGGCGCGCATCTTCGGACGGGTTGCCCTTGTATTCGATGACCGACATTAAGGATTCGTTCTGCGAGCCGTTGCCGACCGCCAGATAGGAGTGCATCCCCAGCTCTTTCATCTGCTGTTCACCGATGACGCGAGTGATGACGTTTTTGCTGTAGGAGTCTGCCAGCTGGCGCGCCTGAGAGGCCAGATAGGCAGCGTTACAGATGTTCGGCGGCATGTTGCCGAGGTCTTTCGCCGCTTTAATACCGGCGGCAATCGCCAGACCATGCTGAATAGCGCGTTCGCCGCTGGTCAGTTCGCGACGGGTTGGCACATTGAAGACCATTTTACGCAGCGGACGACGCGGCTCGCTTTTATTGGTCTTCAGCTGATCGAAGCTGTACAGGCTCTCTTTTGCGGTTTCGACCGCCTGACGGACTTTCCAGTAAGTGTTACGGCCTTTAACGTGCAGCTCGGTCAGGAAGCAGACGGCTTCCATTGAACCGGTATCATTCAGCGTATTAATGGTTTTCTGAATGACCTGCTTATACTGACGCTCGTCCAGCTCGCGCTCTTTGCCGCAGCCAATCAGTAGAATACGCTCTGACAGGACGTTTGGAACATGGTGCAGTAACAGCGTCTGCCCAGGTTTGCCTTCCAGTTCGCCACGGCGCAGCAGGGCGCTGATATAGCCGTCACTGATTTTATCGAGTTGCTCGGCGATCGGGGAGAGTCGGCGCGGTTCAAAGACGCCCACAACGATGCAGGCACTCCGCTGTTTCTCCGGGCTACCGCTTTTTACACTGAACTCCATGCACTACGCTCCTGAATCTTAAAGACAACAGCGGCTGCTACGGATAGAATTGAAACCTTTCGTAACTCATGTCCGCTGTTGTGGTGACTTCGTGTTAATCTTACGTTACTACGGTTTCGACACGTCAGAAAAAGTCCTGAAGCGTGAATCCGCCGGATGTTTTAATCTTAGCGATGATTTCGACGACTCAAGAGAATAAATGACGTTTAAGCCATGAAACAAGCGATTTTCCAGCAAAGAGACGGGTTTTTACGGGCGTATTTAAAGTGATAATCATAAGATATCTGGTGCGGGAGACGCTCAAAAGCCAACTGGCGATCCTCTTCATCCTGCTGCTGATTTTTTTCTGTCAGAAGCTGGTTAAGATCCTCGGTGCGGCCGTTGACGGCGAAATTCCAACGAATCTGGTGCTTTCCCTGCTTGGTTTAGGGATCCCGGAAATGGCGCAGCTGATCCTGCCGCTGAGTCTTTTCCTCGGCCTGCTCATGACGCTCGGCAAGCTGTACACCGAGAGTGAAATCACGGTGATGCATGCCTGTGGCCTGAGCAAAGCCGTACTGGTGAAAGCGGCGATGATACTGGCGCTGTTCACGGGGATCGTGGCGGCAGTGAATGTAATGTGGGCGGGCCCCATGTCTTCTCGTCATCAGGACGAAGTGCTGGCCGAAGCGAAAGCGAACCCCGGCATGGCGGCGTTAGCGCAGGGGCAGTTCCAGCAGGCGACCGACGGTAACTCTGTGCTGTTCATTGAGAGCGTTGACGGCAGTAAATTCAACGATGTATTCCTGGCCCAGCTGCGACCTAAAGGTAACGCGCGTCCATCCGTCGTGGTGGCAGATTCCGGTCAGCTGGCGCAGAGTAAAGATGGTTCGCAGATTGTCACGCTGAATAAAGGCACTCGCTTTGAAGGCACCGCGATGCTGCGCGACTTCCGTATTACGGATTTCCAGAACTATCAGGCTATTATCGGCCATCAGGCGGTGGCGCTCGATCCGACGGATACCGAGCAAATGGATATGCGTACATTGTGGAACACTAACACCGACAGAGCGCGTGCGGAGTTCCACTGGCGTATTACGCTCGTATTCACCGTGTTTATGATGGCACTGATTGTGGTACCGCTGAGCGTGGTGAACCCGCGTCAGGGGCGCGTGCTCTCTATGCTGCCAGCGATGCTGCTTTATCTGATCTATTTCCTGCTGCAAACCTCTATTCGCTCTAACGGCGCGAAGGGTAAGCTGGATCCTATGGTCTGGACGTGGTTCGTTAACAGCTTGTACATCTTACTGGCGCTGGGATTAAACCTGTGGGATACGGTGCCAGTGCGCCGCATACGTGCCCGGTTTTCGCGTAAAGGAGCCATCTAATGCAGGCGTTTGGCGTTCTTGACCGCTATATCGGTAAAACCATTTTTACCACCATCATGATGACGTTGTTCATGCTGGTGTCGCTCTCCGGCATTATCAAATTTGTCGACCAGCTGAAAAAAGCCGGGCAGGGCAGTTATGACGCGCTGGGCGCGGGGATGTACACCCTGCTCAGCGTGCCAAAAGATGTGCAGATCTTCTTCCCAATGGCGGCCCTGCTGGGGGCACTCCTCGGGCTAGGCATGCTGGCACAGCGCAGCGAGCTGGTGGTGATGCAGGCCTCAGGCTTTACCCGTATGCAGGTTGCGCTGTCGGTAATGAAAACCGCTATCCCGCTGGTGCTGTTGACCATGGCGATTGGTGAGTGGGTGGCACCGCAGGGCGAGCAGATGGCGCGTAACTATCGTGCTCAGGCGATGTACGGTGGTTCACTACTCTCGACGCAGCAAGGGCTGTGGGCGAAAGATGGTAAAAACTTCGTCTACATCGAACGGGTAAAAGGCGATGATGAACTGGGCGGCGTGAGCATCTACGCCTTCAATGACCAGCGCCGCCTGGAGTCAGTACGACATGCCTCTTCGGCAAAGTTTGACCCCGAACATAAGCAGTGGCGTTTGTCGCAGGTGGATGAATCTGACCTGACCGATCCAAAACAGATCACCGGTTCGCAGACCGTCAGCGGCACGTGGAAGACCAACCTCACGCCGGATAAACTCGGCGTCGTGGCGCTGGATCCTGATGCGCTCTCTATCAGCGGCTTGCACAACTATGTGAAGTA
Source organism: Enterobacter cloacae complex sp. SHL012 (assembly GCF_049237505.1). Taxonomy (NCBI): domain Bacteria; kingdom Pseudomonadati; phylum Pseudomonadota; class Gammaproteobacteria; order Enterobacterales; family Enterobacteriaceae; genus Enterobacter; species Enterobacter cloacae complex sp. SHL012. The sequence goes on along the minus strand of NZ_JBMKIZ010000003.1, from coordinate 627,617 downwards.
CCTGAAGGCGAGCGGGCAGGATGCCGGACGTTATCAGCTCAACATGTGGAGCAAGATCTTCCAGCCGATGTCCGTGGCCGTAATGATGCTGATGGCGCTGTCGTTTATCTTCGGTCCGCTGCGTAGCGTACCGATGGGCGTGCGCGTGGTAACGGGGATCAGCTTCGGCTTTGTCTTCTACGTTCTCGATCAGATCTTCGGACCGCTGACGCTGGTGTACGGTATCCCGCCGATTATTGGCGCGCTGCTACCGAGTGCCAGTTTCTTCCTGATCAGCCTCTGGCTGCTTTTGAAACGCTCCTGACAGACCTCTCCTCGCTTCCGGTTGACCGGGAGCGAGGCTAATCTCCTGTTTCACCCCGCACTTTTTCTCACAACCTTCAACGTCCTGCCCCGAATTTGAGTATTATTGAGCGATAAAGTCGTGAAGGGATCCTCTATGAAGCAAATTCGAATGCTTGCCCAGTATTACGTCGACCTGATGATGAAGCTTGGGCTGGTGCGTTTCTCCATGCTGCTGGCGCTGGCGCTGGTCGTTCTGGCCATTGTCGTGCAAATGGCCGTCACCATGGTTCTGCATGGCCAGGTCGAGAGTATCGACGTCATCCGCTCTATCTTCTTTGGCTTGCTTATTACCCCCTGGGCCGTCTATTTCCTTTCCGTCGTGGTTGAACAGCTTGAGGAGTCCCGTCAGCGCTTGTCAAAACTGGTGGATAAGCTGGAGGAGATGCGCGAGCGCGATCTGAAACTCAACGTTCAGCTTAAAGACAACATTGCGCAGCTGAATCAGGAAATTTCAGATCGTGAGAAGGCGGAGGCGGAGCGTCAGGCCACGCTGGAACAGCTGAAAGTTGAAATGAAAGAGCGCGAGGTGACGCAGATCCAGCTTGAGCAGCAATCCTCTTTCCTGCGTTCGTTCCTGGATGCTTCGCCGGATCTGGTGTTCTACCGCAACGAAGATAAAGAGTTTTCCGGCTGTAACCGGGCGATGGAACTCCTGACCGGAAAAAGCGAGAAGCAGTTGATTCACCTGAAGCCGCAGGACGTTTACTCTGAGGAGGCGGCCGCCAAGGTTATGGAAACGGACGAAAAAGTGTTCCGCCATAACGTCTCGCTGACCTACGAGCAGTGGCTGGATTATCCGGATGGCCGCAAAGCCTGCTTTGAGATCCGTAAGGTGCCCTATTATGACCGCGTAGGGAAACGCCACGGCCTGATGGGCTTCGGCCGTGATATCACCGAGCGTAAGCGCTATCAGGATGCCCTGGAGCGCGCCAGCCGCGATAAAACCACCTTTATCTCCACCATTAGCCACGAACTGCGTACGCCGCTCAATGGCATTGTGGGGCTGAGCCGTATTTTGCTGGATACCGATCTCACTGCAGAGCAGGAAAAGTACCTGAAAACAATTCATGTCTCGGCGGTTACGCTGGGTAATATCTTCAACGATATTATCGATATGGATAAGATGGAACGCCGTAAGGTTCAGCTTGATAACCAGCCGATTGATTTCACCAGTTTCCTTGCCGATCTGGAAAATCTGTCTGGTCTTCAGGCGCAGCAGAAAGGGCTGAGGTTCGTCATGGAGCCCACCCTGCCGCTGCCGCATAAAGTGGTTACCGACGGTACGCGGTTGCGCCAGATCCTGTGGAACCTGATCAGCAACGCGGTGAAATTTACCCAGAAAGGGCAGGTGGCGGTGCGTATCCGCTATGACGCAGGCGACATGCTGCACTTCGAGGTGGAGGACTCCGGGATCGGTATTCCACAGGAAGAGCAGGACAAAATTTTCGCGATGTACTACCAGGTGAAGGACAGCAACGGCGGAAAACCTGCCACCGGGACCGGTATTGGCCTGGCGGTGTCTAAACGGCTGGCGAAGAGCATGGGCGGTGATATTACCGTTGCCAGCCAGCCGGGCAAAGGATCGACCTTTACGCTGACGGTGCATGCGCCAGCGGTGGCGGAAGAAGTTGAGGATACCTTTGAAAACGACGATATGCCGCTGCCAGCCCTGCACGTCCTGCTGGTGGAAGATATTGAGCTGAACGTCATTGTGGCGCGCTCGGTGCTGGAAAAACTGGGCAACAGCGTGGATGTGGCAATGACCGGTAAAGCCGCGCTGGAGATGTTTACACCGGGCGAATATGACCTCGTTCTGCTGGATATCCAGTTGCCGGATATGACCGGGCTGGATATCTCGCGTGAACTGACGCGTCAGTACGCGGCTGACGAACTGCCGCCGCTGGTGGCGCTAACGGCAAACGTACTGAAAGACAAAAAAGAGTATCTCGACGCCGGTATGGACGATGTACTCAGCAAGCCGCTGGCGGTGCCTGCTCTGACCGCCATGATCAAGAAGTTCTGGGATACCCGTGATGAAGAGGAGAGCACCATGACGTCTGTTGATAGCGCAAAAGCCCAAACGATACTCGATACCGCGATGCTGGAGCAGTACATTGACCTGGTCGGCCCGAAACTGATTACCGACGGTCTGGCTGTGTTTGAAAAAATGATGCCGGGCTATCTGAGCGTGCTGGAGTCAAACCTGACGGCACGGGACCAGAAGGGCATCGTGGAAGAAGGGCATAAAATCAAAGGGGCCGCCGGCTCGGTCGGGTTACGCCACCTGCAGCAGCTGGGCCAACAGATTCAGTCGCCTGATTTACCCGCCTGGGAAGATAACGTGGGTGATTGGGTTGAAGAGATGAAACAAGAGTGGCAGAACGATGTGGCGGTGCTTAAAGCCTGGGTGGACGCCAGAAAAAAATGACCCCGGTTTAACCGGGGTGCGCGAATACTGCGCCAACACCAGGGAAATCGTGGCTGCGCCTGTTTTTAAACGTTATTTTCGAATGGGCGCCGCCTGAAAAATTTAGGCCGCACGCAGATAAGATAGCAAATCTTAAATGGTTTGTTACATGAATCAGTGAAATGTGTGAAGCATAGCGTTTTAATCAAAATTATTAATGTGCTTCAGCAAGTTGCAAAGAAGGATCGTCAAGATGAAAAAAATGGGTGTCGTCCTGAGCGGATGCGGTGTTTATGATGGCTCAGAGATACATGAAGCCGTAATTACCCTACTGGCTCTGGCAAAACAGGGCGCAGAGGTGATGTGTTTTGCGCCAGATAAAAATCAGGCGGATGTCATTAACCATCTGACCGGCGAGCCAATGGCCGAAACCCGTAATGTGTTGATTGAAGCCGCGCGTATTGCCCGGGGAGAAATTCGTCCGCTGGCCCAGGCAAATGCTGCTGAACTGGATGCGCTCATTGTGCCGGGTGGCTTTGGTGCCGCGAAAAATCTCAGCACTTTTGCTGCTGAAGGCGCGGCTTGCAAGGTGGACGCGGATTTAAAAGCGCTGGCGCAGGCGATGCATGCGGCGGGTAAGCCGCTGGGCTTTATCTGCATTGCACCGGCCATGCTGCCAAACATTTTTGATTTCCCGTTACGGCTGACAATCGGGACCGATATCGATACTGCTGAGGTCATCGAGGAGATGGGTGGCGAACACGTTCCGTGCCCGGTCGATGACATTGTCGTGGATGAAGAGAACAAAATCGTCACCACGCCCGCGTACATGCTGGCGCAGAATATCGCGCAAGCGGCTGAGGGTATTGAAAAACTGGTAGCCCGGGTACTGGTGCTGACGGAATGAGCCGACAGTCTTCCGCAGGAAAATGGGTGAAATACCTTCTTTTGCGCATCGTACTCGTGCTGGCGGTGTTCTGGGGAGGCGGACTGGCCGTGTTCAGCATTTTGCCAGTACCGTTTTCAGCCGTTATGGTTGAGCGTCAGCTCAGCGCGTGGTTCTCCGGTGATTTTGGCTATGTCGCGCATTCTGACTGGGTGAGTACGGACGAGATCTCACCGTGGATGGGGCTGGCAGTCATCGCGGCGGAAGATCAGAAGTTCCCGGAGCACTGGGGGTTCGATGTGGCCGCGATTGAAAAGGCGCTTGCCCATAACGAACGCCATGAAAATCGCGTGCGCGGTGCGTCTACCCTGTCGCAACAGACGGCAAAAAATCTGTTCCTGTGGGATGGCCGAAGCTGGGTGCGAAAAGGGCTGGAAGCGGGGCTGACCCTGGGAATGGAAACAGTCTGGAGCAAAAAGCGCATTCTGACCGTCTATCTCAATATTGCCGAGTTTGGGGAGGGGGTATTTGGTGTCGAAGCTGCATCACAACGCTATTTTAATAAACCTGCCAGCAGGCTAAGCATGTCGGAGGCCGCGCTGTTAGCCGCTGTACTGCCTAATCCTCTTCGCTTTAAGGCCAGTGCCCCATCAGGCTACGTGCGAAGCCGTCAGGCGTGGATCATGCGTCAGATGCGACAGCTGGGTGGAGAGGGGTTTATGCAGCGTAATCATCTGATGTAGGGCGGGTAAGCGCAGCGCCACCCGCCAGAATGGCAGACCTAATCTTCGTCAAACCCGGCATTAAACAGCGCAATCACCGCCGCCAGCGCTTCCTCTTCCTGAGGGCCGGTGGCTTCGACCTCAATCTGGCGCCCTTTGGCAGAATCCAGCATCAGCAGGGCGATAACGCTGTTCGCTTCCGCTTCGGTGCCTTCATCATTGCGCAACAGAACTTCTGCATCAAAACCCTGCATCAGCTCAAACAGTTTCATCGCCGGGCGTGCATGCATTCCCAGCTTGTTGGTGATCTCAACGGTTTGTTTTACGGTCATGTTTTACGTTTTTCCAGCGTGCGATGACGGGACTGAACGTTCTTGCCGCGCGAGCGGAAATAGTCGGCCAGCTGTTCGGCAATGTAGACCGAACGATGTTTACCGCCGGTACAGCCAATCGCCACCGTCAGGTAGCTACGATTGTTTGTCTCCAGCATAGGTAACCATAGCTCAAGGTAGCTTCGCGTCTGGTAGATAAAATTGTGAACTTCTGTGTGCCTGTCGAGGAACGCCGCAACGGGTTTATCCAGGCCGGTCATAGGACGCAGTTTAGGATCCCAGTGCGGGTTCGGCAGGAAGCGCACGTCGAAAACATAGTCCGCATCAATCGGAATACCGTGCTTAAAGCCAAAGGATTCGAACACCATCGTCAGTTCGCGCTCGCGTTTGCCCAGCAGGCGGGTACGCAGCATTTCCGCCAGTTCATGAACGGACATCTCTGAGGTATCGACAATCAGGTCGGCGCGTGAACGCAGCGGTTCCAGCAGATCGCTCTCTTCGTCGATGGCGCTTTCCAGCGAGAGATTTTTACTGGAAAGCGGGTGCAAACGCCGGGTATCGCTGTAGCGGCGGATCAGGGTATTGCGATCGGCATCGAGAAACAGCAGCTGAGGCGAGAATGCGTCAGGCAGGTTACTCATTGCCTGCTCGAAGATTTCAGGCGACTCGGGCATGTTACGAACGTCGATACTGACGGCAGCAGAGGTTTGTCTCTCCGCCAGGGTACGCGCCAGATCGGGCAATAACACCACCGGCAGGTTATCTACGCAGTAAAAACCCATGTCTTCCAGCGCGCGCAGGGCAACGGATTTCCCCGACCCTGAACGACCGCTGACAATCATCAGCACCATGTTCCGTTTCTCCTCAGGACAACAGATGTGAAGGCCATCTCCTGGTTACGCGTCATCCTGATTGCCTTCTGCTTCAGTGATAATCTGATAAAGCTCTTCATCACTTTGGGCTGAGCGCAGTCGACGGCAGATGGTTTTATCGGCCAGACGTTTAGCGACCAGCGAAAGCGTGTGCAGATGGGTTTTGGTCTGGTCGGCAGGAACCAGCAGCGCGAAGAGGAGATCGACGGGCTGATTATCAATGGCATCAAAGGCAATTGGCGTTTCCAGTTGCACAAACACACCGACGGCACGCAGGGTGTCCTCTTCCAGTTTGCCGTGCGGGATCGCGATGCCGTTGCCGATACCGGTACTGCCCATCTTTTCACGGGTCAGGATCGCTTCGAACACCACCTGCGGCGGCAGGCCCAGCTGTTTTGCAGCCAGTTCACTGATGATCTCCAGCGCACGTTTTTTGCTCTGGCAGTGAACGGCACTGCGGGTACATTCCTGGTTAAGGACATTGCTCAGTTGAAGAGCGGAATCGTTGTTCATCATAATTTCACCTAAGCGCTAACTGTACAAATGGCCTGTTGTTTTTCACAACAGGCCGTCCTGCACCCGTTAACTGCCCGGACAATTAGTGTTGTTTCAGTTTATCTTTATGTTTATTGAGCTGTCGCGCAAGCTTATCAATCAAGCCGTCGATAGCAGCGTACATGTCTTGCCCTTCCGCACTGGCATGGAGTTCACCCCCGTTTACATGCAGGGTCGCATCCGAGATATGAGTCACTTTCTCCACTTTCAACACGACGTAGACCTGGTTGATCCTTTCGAAATACTGCTCGAGTTTCGCGAACTTAGCGTTCACAAAATCACGTAAGGCCTCAGTAATCTCGACATTGTGTCCTGTGATATTGAGCTGCATAGTGTCTTCCTTATCGGTTGTGTCACACCAGTTGTTTACGCTGGTTTGACGGCGGAATGGATAAAGACTCTCGATACTTCGCAACAGTACGACGTGCCACCATAATACCCTGATCGGACAGCATGGTGGTTAACTTACTGTCACTCAGTGGCTTCGCGGGGTTCTCCGCGGCGATCAACTTCTTCACCAGTGCGCGAATCGCCGTTGACGACGCTTCGCCGCCGCCCTCGGTACTCACGTGGCTGGAGAAGAAATACTTAAGCTCAAAAATACCGCGCGGACTGTGCAGATACTTCTGCGTGGTGACGCGGGAAATGGTTGATTCATGCATCTCGACGGCCTGAGCGATATCCGCCAGTACCATCGGTTTCATATATTCTTCGCCCTGTTCAAAGAATGCCTGCTGCTGTTCGACGATACAGCGGCTCACGCGAAGCAGGGTATCATTTCGGCTCTCCAGACTCTTGATCAACCATCGCGCTTCCTGAAGGTTGCTACGAATATATTGATTATCGGCGTCGTTGCGCGCGCTGGTGCACATGGAGGCGTACTGCTGGTTGATTTGCAGGCGAGGGATGCTGTCAGAGTTCAGTTCAACGACCCAGCGGTCGTTATGTTTTCTGACCAGCACGTCCGGGATCACGTACTCGGGTTCACTCGTCTGGATCGACTGACCAGGCCGCGGATCGAGGGACTGAATCAGATTCACCGCCTCTTTCAGCACCTCTTCTTTGAGGCGCGTAACGCGCATCAGGCTACGAAAGTCGTGGTTAGCGAGAAGATCCAGATGATCGCTGATGATTAAGCGTGCTTCGTCGAGCCATGGCGTCTCTTTGCTGAACTGAGAAAGCTGGATCAGCAGGCAGTCGCGCAGATCTTTCGCTGCCACGCCTACGGGATCGAAACGCTGAATACGTTTCAGAACGGCTTCAATCTCTTCCAGCTCAATCTCTTCATCGCCCATGCTCTCCAGAATGTCGTCCAGCGTGACGGTCAGATAGCCGGTGTCATCAACGGCGTCGACAATGGAGGTGGCAATGGCACGATCGGTATCGGAGAACGGGGTCAGCTCCACCTGCCACATCAGGTAATCCTGCAGCGACTGGGTGGTTTCGCCCTGATAAACCGGTAGCTCATCGTCCTGGTAGTCTGCACGCGTACCGGAAGGGGTGCCGGCGGTATAAATTTCATCCCAGCTGGCATCCAGAGGAAGCTCGTCCGGCATCTCTTTTTGTTCGAGCGCATCTGCGGTGTCGAGCGATTCTGTATCCTGGGACTGCTGTGTATCTACCTCATCATGAAGATCGGCTTGCTCCAGCAGGGGATTGCTGTCCAGCGCTTGCTGGAGCTCCTGCTGGAGTTCTAAGGTGGACAGTTGCAACAGACGAATTGCCTGCTGTAACTGCGGCGTCATCGCCAGTTGTTGGCTGAGCCTTAATTGCAAACCTTGCTTCATGTTCAGAGCATTTTTCTCCGGTTCGGCGTTACGTTACCTCTACCCTATCAGAGTCTGAAGTCTTCCCCAAGATAGACGCGCTTAACATGATCGTTTTCGAGGATCTGCTGCGGCGTACCGTGGGCGATCAGATTGCCCTGGCTCACAATGTACGCGCGCTCACAGACGGCAAGCGTTTCACGCACGTTGTGGTCGGTGATCAGCACGCCAAGCCCGCTGTCACGCAGATGCTCAATGATACGTTTAATGTCGATGACGGAGATTGGGTCAACACCGGCAAACGGTTCATCCAGAAGGATAAATTTCGGGTTTGCAGCCAGCGCGCGCGCAATCTCAACACGACGACGTTCACCGCCGGACAATGCCTGACCCAGGCTGTCGCGCAGGTGCTCGATGTGAAACTCTTCCATCAGCTCGTTGGCGCGATCCTGACGCTGTTCGCTGGTCAGGTCGTCACGAATTTGCAGAACCGCCATCAGGTTATCAAAGACGCTCAGACGGCGGAAAATAGAGGCTTCCTGCGGCAGATAGCCGATGCCACGACGCGCGCGCGCGTGCAGTGGCAGCAGGCTGATGTCTTCATCATCGATGATGATGTTGCCGGCATCACGCGGGACAATGCCAACCACCATGTAGAAGGTGGTGGTTTTACCCGCACCGTTAGGGCCTAGCAGGCCCACAATTTCGCCGGAGTTGACGGTCAGACTGACATCTTCTACGACACGGCGGCCCTTATAGGCCTTCGCGAGATTTTTTGCAGTTAATGTTGCCATAACGAATTAGTTACTCTTCTTCTGTGCCGGGGCCTGACCCTTGCCTTTATCCTGCAGCTGAGACGGAACCAGCACGGTGGTTACGCGTTTGCCTTTCTCGCTGGAGGCCTGCATTTTTTGCTCTTTCACTAGATAGGTGATCTTGTCGCCGGTAATGTTGCTGTCCAGCTGTTCCAGATACGCGTTTCCGGTCAGGATAACCAGGTCTTTCGCCAGCTCATAGTGCATATGCGAGGCGCGGCCTTTCACCGGTTTGCCGTTGTCCTGCATCTGGTAGAAGGTGGCCGGGTTGCCGTAACCATCAATGATCTCTTTGCCCTGCTCGCCACCCGGACGGGTAACGACCACTTTATCAGCGTTAATTTTGATGGTGCCCTGCGTCATCACGACGTTACCCGTGAAGGTGACGACGTTACCCTGCATATCGAGGGACTGAGTGTCAGACTCGATGTGGATCGGCTGGTCGGTATCGCCCGTTACAGCAAGCGCGGGGAGACTGGCCGCCAGCATCGCGCTGGCGATAATTACTTTAAGGCTGAGTTTGTTTGTTTTGAATTTCATAGGAGGTTCTAACCTTTTCAATCAGCTCGGCGTTCTTGCTGCGTAAGTTCCCGCGCATTCTTAAACCGCTGGAATTAAATGTTGTGCCATACAGTGTGACCAGATCCTGCGAGGTCACGTCCTGGGTTACCAGGTTGATCTGGGCATTATCGGTCGTAATTTTCCGCAGTTGCGAGTCAGCGGTCAGGGCGTTGACTTCAACGTGGCCATACAGATAAAGCATACGGTCATTTGTCAGTTTGGCTCGATCTGACTTAATTGACCACGTCGGCACTTTGTCTTTATCGAATGTGGTCATGACGGGTTGGGTAAACCACGAAACGCCTTCATCGGAAAAATATTCCACATGCTGGGCAACCAGGCGATAGTTCAGCGCACCTTCCGGGCTATAGACCACGGTGTCGCTGTGATCGCTTTTGTAGGTTGGATCGTTATTGTTGATCACTTCCTTTTGCGTATCGTCGCGATCGGCCAGGTTCACGCCAATCAATACCAGTGCGACAAGCGAAAGCAGAATGATAACCCAACGTCTGGTTTTACTCATATTGATTGCCCTTTGGCCTCATCAAGCTTGCCCTGCGCCAGCAGAAGCAGGTCGCAGACTTCACGTACGGCACCGCGGCCACCGTTGATGTGGGTAACGTAGTCAGCGCGTGGGAGCAGCAGCGGGTGAGCGTCAGCAACCGCAATGCTGAGACCGACTTCAGCCATCACTGGCCAGTCAATCAAATCGTCCCCGACATAGGCCACGTTTTCCGGCGCGATCGCCAGTTTACCCAGTAAATCGTTGAACGCTGCCATTTTATCGGATTGCCCCTGATACAGATGGGTAATCCCTAAGGTTTCACAGCGGTCTTCTACCAGTTTAGCTTTCCGCCCGGTGATGATAGCCACCTCGATACCCGAGGTGAGCGCGCAGCGAATTCCGTAGCCATCGCGGACGTTAAACGCTTTCAGCTCTTCGCCATGATTGCCCATGTAAATCAGGCCATCGGAGAGTACGCCATCGACATCAAGGATGAGCAGACGAATATTTTCCGCCTTTGCCATCATCTGGGTACTAACCGGTCCATAACAGGTTGCAAGGGATGCACCCGCATTACTCATTGTCTTATCCTTCATTACACTACGCCTGCGCGCAGCAGATCATGCATATGTACCACACCCAGCAACTGGTCGCCATCGGCAACCATAACGGAGGTGATATGGCGGGACTGCATCAGGTTCAGCACATCCACGGCCAGCGTACCCGGACGCACGCGAATCCCGCCGGGCGTCATCACATCGGCAATGCCAAGTGTACGGACATCTACACCCATGTCGAACACGCGACGCAGGTCGCCATCGGTGAAGATCCCCTGAATTTTCATCAGGTCGTCACACACGACCGTCATGCCCAGATTCTTGCGGGTGATTTCCAGCAGCGCATCACGTAGGGAGGCCTCTTTACTGACGTGAGGGATCTCATCCCCGGTGTGCATAATGTCGTTTACCCGAAGCAGCAGCTTGCGCCCCAGCGCGCCACCCGGGTGGGAAAGCGCGAAGTCCTCCGGCGTAAAACCACGCGCTTCCAGCAACGCAACGGCAAGTGCATCGCCCATGACCAGGGCCGCGGTGGTACTGGACGTTGGCGCCAGACCGAGAGGACAGGCTTCTTTGGGTACTTTTACGCACAGGTGAATATCGGCTGCACGCGCCATGCTGCTTTCCGGGCGGCTGGTCATGCAAATCAGCGGCACCTGCAGGCGCTTCAGTACCGGGATTAGCGCCAGGATTTCATTGGATTCACCGGAGTTGGACAGCGCGATGACAACATCCTGCGGCGTGACCATCCCCAGGTCGCCGTGTGCGGCTTCTCCCGGGTGGACAAAGAAGGAGGAGGTTCCGGTGCTGGCAAAGGTTGCCGCCATTTTGCGGCCAATATGACCGGATTTGCCCATCCCCATCACCACGACTTTACCGGCACAGTAAAACATCTTCTCACAGGCCAGACTAAAATCCTGATTAATGTACTGATCTAACTGCGCCAGACCTTCACGTTCAATCTCCAGAACGTCTTTGCCTGCTTTCTGAAAGTCAAAACCCGGCTGCAATTCTATTTGCGACATAATGCGTTTCCGTTTACCCAGAGAGAAGAGGCGAGAGCCAGTACAGCATCGCCATCCATACGATAAATCCACCTGTCAGCAGCGCACCTGCGCCTTTGCCGATCTGTCGTTGCCGCCGCCAGCAGAGCAGGGCGAATATCACGCTGACCAACAACATCACTCCGTAATCGCGAGAGAATGCCAGAGGGTTGAAGGGCCCTGGCGTAATCAGGGCCGGCAGACCCATCACAATCGCGATATTAAATATGTTGGAACCGATGATATTACCAATGGCAATGTCATCTTCCCCTTTACGTGCCCCCGCAATGGCGGTGGCCAGCTCCGGCAGGCTGGTGCCGATAGCAATCACCGTCAGGCCAATCGTCAGTTCACTCATGGCGAAAAAGTTCGCCAGCACCGTCGCGTTATCCACGACCATGCGCGTTGCCATCGGCATAATAATCAGCGCGACGCCAAGCCAGAGCAGGGCGACCGGTAGCGTACCTTCGCGCGGGAGTTCGGCGACCTGCTCACGCGTGAGGCTGTCATGACCCAGTTTCTCAGCCTGGCGGGCGATTTTAACACTATACAGCAGCCAAATGACGGCCAGCGCCAGCAGGAAAATGCCGTCGCTGTAGCTCAGTACGCCATCATAAAATACGCAGCCTGCCAGCAGACTTACGATTAACATTAGCGGCAATTCACGGCGCAGAACATCAGAATGCACGCGAAATGGATGGAGTAGCGCCGCCAGGCCCAGGATCAGTAAGATGTTGACGATGTTAGAGCCAATCGCGGTGCCAATTGCAAGGTCTAACTGACCGTGCAACGATGCCGAGACAGAGACGATGATTTCAGGAAGCGACGTGCCAACACTGACAACGGTCATCCCGATGACAACCGGCGGTACGCCCGTCAGGCGACACAGGATTGATGCAGCAAACACTAAACGGTCAGCACTGTAGACCACCAAAAGTAAACCAATTATTAACAGTGCTGTTGCTAAAAGCATCAAAAGTCCTTTCTTCAGGTATACTTGTCGGTCCATCGCGCGGGAATGGCTGGACTGCATACGGTCTGAGGCGTAACGAATTCCTAATTTTGACTTTATGCGCCGGAAAAGTAAAACAAATGCCAGCTTTCGCTAACCTCAATGGCTAATATTCTGTAAAAATGCTGAGTTTAGGGCTGATTCAGGCTGCACGCTTAAACGTGAGCAGGGTAAGAAAGGAACCATAAATGAGCCAAACGATGGCGAATTTAGTCGATGTCCGCGGTGTGAGTTTCTCGCGTAGTAATCGATTGATATTCGATGATATTTCGTTGACCGTACCGCGTGGCAAAATTACCGCCATCATGGGGCCGTCCGGGATCGGTAAAACGACCCTTCTGCGCCTTATTGGTGGGCAGATACCACCTGACAGCGGTGAAATCCTCTTCGATGGCGAAAACATCCCGGAGATGTCGCGCTCGCGCCTGTATACTGTCCGCAAACGTATGAGTATGCTCTTTCAGTCGGGGGCGCTGTTCACCGACATGAACGTCTTTGATAACGTGGCTTATCCGCTGCGCGAACATACCAGCCTGCCGCCTGAACTGCTGAAAAGCACGGTGATGATGAAGCTTGAAGCTGTCGGTCTGCGGGGGGCTGCGAAACTGATGCCTTCAGAACTGTCTGGCGGGATGGCGCGACGTGCCGCACTGGCGCGAGCCATTGCATTAGAACCCGATTTAATCATGTTCGACGAACCGTTTGTCGGACAGGATCCCATCACGATGGGCGTGCTGGTGAAGCTTATCTCTGAACTAAATAGCGCGCTCGGCGTAACCTGTATTGTGGTGTCTCACGATGTACCGGAAGTGTTGAGCATTGCCGATTACGCCTATATCGTGGCGGACAAAAAGATCGTCGCACACGGCAGCGCCCAGGCGCTTCAGGAAAATTGCGATCCGCGCGTGCGGCAATTCCTCGATGGTATTGCTGACGGACCCGTACCGTTCCGCTACCCGGCGGGCGATTATCGTGACGATTTACTGGGATTAGGGAGTTAAGCCACTCATGCTGTTAAATGCGTTGGCCGCCCTTGGACACCGTGGCATAAAAACCATCAGGACGTTCGGGCGTGCCGGATTAATGTTATTCAACGCGCTGGTTGGCAAGCCGGAGTTTCGCAAGCACGCGCCTCTGCTGGTGCGGCAGCTTTATAATGTCGGTGTGCTGTCGATGCTCATCATCATTGTCTCCGGCCTGTTTATCGGTATGGTGCTGGGGCTGCAGGGCTACCTCGTTCTGACCACCTACAGTGCGGAAACCAGCCTCGGGATGCTGGTGGCGCTCTCACTGCTGCGTGAACTGGGGCCGGTTGTGGCGGCGCTGCTGTTCGCCGGTCGTGCAGGGTCAGCACTCACGGCAGAAATTGGCCTGATGCGCGCCACCGAGCAACTCTCCAGCATGGAGATGATGGCGGTCGACCCGCTGCGTCGGGTCATCTCTCCGCGTTTCTGGGCGGGGGTGATCTCGTTACCGCTACTGACTATTCTGTTTGTCGCCGTGGGGATCTGGGGTGGTTCGCTGGTGGGGGTCCACTGGAAAGGCATTGATGCCGGTTTCTTCTGGTCCGCCATGCAGGATGCCATCGATCTGCGAATGGATCTGGTTAACTGCCTGATTAAAAGCGTGGTATTTGCCATTACGGTCACCTGGATCGCCTTGTTCAATGGTTATGATGCCATTCCGACGTCGGCGGGCATTAGCCGTGCAACTACACGTACTGTCGTACATTCGTCGCTGGCCGTACTGGGTCTGGATTTTGTGCTCACCGCACTGATGTTTGGGAATTGAGTTCATGCAAACGAGAAAAAATGAAATTTGGGTCGGCGTGTTTCTGCTGCTGGCGCTGCTGGCCGCACTGTTTATCTGTCTGCGAGCGGCGGATATCACCTCAGTGCGCACCGAGCCGACATACCGTGTCTATGCCACCTTCGATAATATCGGCGGCCTGAAAGCGCGCTCACCGGTGCGTATTGGTGGCGTTGTTATCGGGCGTGTATCAGACATAACGCTTGATGAGAAAACGTATCTGCCGCGCGTTGCGATGGATATCGAAGAGCGTTACAACCACATTCCGGACACCAGCTCCCTGTCAATCCGTACTTCCGGCCTGCTTGGAGAGCAATACCTGGCGCTCAACGTTGGCTTTGAAGACCCTGAGCTTGGAACGACTATCCTTAAAGACGGTAGCGTTATCCAGGATACGAAGTCCGCGATGGTGCTGGAAGATATGATTGGTCAGTTCCTTTACAACAGTAAAGGGGATGATAAAAAGTCTGACGATGCCCCTGCGCAGAGTGAAGACCATACCAACGCTGCGCCGACCCCAGGTGCGACGAATTAATTCAGGAGAAGTCATTCATGTTTAAACGACTGTTAATGGTTGCCATGCTGGTCATTGCTCCTCTGACTGCGGCTCATGCTGCGGATCAAAGCAACCCGTACAAACTGATGGACGAAGCTGCGAAGAAAACCTTCGACCGTCTCAAAAACGAACAGCCAAAAATTCGCGCGAATCCTGATTATCTGCGTGACGTGGTAGACCAGGAACTGCTGCCCTATGTGCAGATCAAATATGCTGGTGCGCTGGTGCTGGGACGTTATTACAAAGATGCGACGCCTGCGCAGCGTGAAGCCTACTTTGCTGCGTTCCGTGAATACCTGAAACAGGCGTATGGTCAGGCGCTGGCGATGTACCACGGCCAGACCTATCAGATTGCTCCCGAGCAGCCGCTGGGTGATGCCACCATTGTGCCTATCCGCGTGACGATCAACGATCCTAACGGCCGTCCACCGGTGCGCCTGGATTTCCAGTGGCGTAAAAACAGCCAGACCGGGCACTGGCAGGCCTATGACATGATTGCCGAAGGGGTAAGCATGATCACCACCAAACAGAACGAGTGGAGTGACCTGCTGCGCACCAAAGGTATTGATGGCCTGACCGCGCAACTGCAGTCTATTGCGCGTCAGAAAATTACTCTGGACGAGAAAAAGTAATGTCGCAGCAACTCAGCTGGTCGCGTGAAGGTGAGACGTTAAAGCTGTCCGGTGAACTTGATCAGGACCTGCTGAACCCACTGTGGGATAAACGCCACGACGCGATGCAGGGCGTGACGCTCATCGACTTAACCGACGTCACGCGGGTGGATACGGCAGGTGTTGCGCTGCTCGCCCATCTGGTCGCTGTGGGGAAAAAGCAGGGGACAAGCGTCAGGCTTCATGGCGCGAGCGATAATGTCGTTACCCTTGCCCAACTCTACAATTTGCCTCCGGACGTCCTGCCTCGTTAATATTTTCAGTGCGTTACTTCCGAAAGCCCTGACAGTTTCATCGTCGGGGCTTTTTGCTTGTTTAAGACGACGCCACTTTGCTCTAAGATGTTGGGCTTGTTTTCACTATCAGATGATTAAGAACCCATGGAAAATCATGAAATCCAGACAGTGCTGATGAATGCACTCTCCCTTCAGGAAGCCCACGTCACTGGCGATGGCAGTCACTTCCAGGTTATTGCTGTGGGTGAGATGTTCGACGGTATGAGCCGTGTGAAGAAACAGCAGGCTGTGTACGCGCCGCTGATGGAATATATTGCGGATAACCGCATCCACGCCCTGTCGATTAAAGCGTTCACCCCGCAAGAGTGGGCACGCGATCGCAAACTAAACGGTTTTTGAGCTGAGGGCGACAGGCCCGCAGCACGGTTGAATTTATAAGAGAGCACACAATGGATAAATTTCGTGTACAGGGGCCAACGCGTCTCCAGGGCGAAGTCACAATTTCTGGCGCGAAAAACGCCGCGCTGCCAATCCTCTTTGCTGCGCTGCTCGCGGAGGAGCCGGTAGAAATTCAGAACGTACCGAAGCTGAAAGATATCGACACCACCATGAAGCTGCTCACCCAGCTGGGCACGAAAGTTGAGCGTAACGGTTCCGTCTGGATCGATGCCAGCAACGTGAACAACTTCTCTGCGCCTTACGATCTGGTGAAAACCATGCGTGCATCCATCTGGGCGCTTGGCCCGCTGGTGGCGCGTTTTGGTCAGGGTCAGGTTTCACTGCCGGGCGGTTGCGCCATCGGTGCGCGTCCGGTTGATCTGCATATCTATGGTCTGGAGAAACTGGGCGCTGAGATCAAGCTGGAAGAAGGTTACGTTAAAGCCTCCGTCAACGGTCGTCTGAAAGGCGCGCACATTGTCATGGACAAAGTGAGCGTGGGCGCAACCGTCACCATCATGTCTGCGGCAACGCTGGCAGACGGCACGACCATCATCGAAAACGCCGCGCGTGAACCTGAGATTGTGGATACTGCCAACTTCCTCGTGGCGCTGGGGGCGAAGATCTCCGGCCAGGGTACTGACCGTATCACCATCGAAGGCGTTGAGCGTCTGGGCGGCGGTGTGTATCGTGTTCTGCCCGACCGTATCGAAACCGGCACCTTCCTGGTGGCCGCAGCGATCTCTGGCGGTAAGATTGTTTGTCGCAACGCGCAGCCTGATACCCTGGATGCGGTGCTGGCGAAACTGCGTGATGCAGGCGCGGATATCGAAATCGGCGAAGACTGGATCAGCCTCGATATGCACGGTCAGCGTCCAAAAGCGGTCAATGTACGTACGGCGCCGCATCCGGCGTTCCCAACGGACATGCAGGCGCAGTTCACCCTGTTGAACCTGGTTGCCGAAGGGACAGGCTTCATCACAGAGACCATTTTCGAGAACCGCTTTATGCACGTACCGGAACTGATCCGTATGGGTGCGCATGCTGAGATCGAGAGCAATACCGTGATTTGCCACGGCGTGGAGAAACTGTCAGGTGCTCAGGTGATGGCAACCGATCTGCGTGCGTCTGCAAGCCTGGTGCTGGCGGGGTGTATTGCGGAAGGTACTACGGTGGTGGATCGTATTTACCACATCGATCGTGGTTATGAGCGTATCGAAGACAAACTGCGCGCGCTGGGTGCCAATATCGAGCGTGTGAAGGGCGAGTAATCGTTCCGGCAGCCCCCTGCCAGAGATGACCGGGGGGTTGCTGTTCCTGCTAAAAAGCGCGTTATTCCTGTGGTTCTTTCTTTAACTTTCTCTGGCGCATCATGCGCGTTCTGTCGATGAATTCATGGGTAATGGGATCGTGGTAGCGCGAGGGCCAGATCACCCACGGGTGCGTTTCCAGCGCCGTCGCGATAATTAATTCTCCCTTTGGCCAGGGGCGGGTCAGGGCGTTGGCCAGGGTGGAAGAACTCAGACCATGGCGGCGGGACTCTGCTGCCAGTGACGTCCCTCTTTTGCGCAGTGCCGCAATGATATCTGCCGTATGCCAGTCGATAAATTTCGTATCCATAACGCTGTCCTTAAGTGCGGATTCACCTACGCCGTTTCTTCTGAAACGACTGGCTTACTATACCCATTTCAAACTCTTGTTCTAAAAAGTTCGCGTTACTTGAAGGGATATTCAGAATAAGACATGCCTTTATTCATGCGGTCTCTAAACCGATGAATTTACATGAATACGGAATTTACTGGGGTGTTTTAGAACCTCCCCGCGATGGAAACGGGGAGGCGTGAAAGGATTAACGATCGCGTTGAACAGCGATGTGGGCAAGGCCAATAAGGGCATCACGCCACGGGCTGTCTGGAATAACCTGAAGGGCAGCGATGGCTTTATCAGCCTCTTCTTCGGCACGCTGACGCGTCCATTCCAGTGAACCGCAGATCGCCATAGTTTCCAGTACCGGTTCCAGAAGATGGCGACCATTTCCCTGTTCGATCGCCTCACGGATCATTTTCGCCTGATCTGCAGTTCCGTTGCGCATCGCATGGAGCAGCGGCAGGGTCGGTTTGCCTTCGTTCAGGTCATCGCCCACGTTTTTGCCGAGCGTTTCGCCGTCCGCACTGTAGTCCAGCAAATCATCAATTAGCTGGAAGGCTGTCCCCAGATAGCGACCATAGTCCTGGAGCCCTTTTTCCTGAGCCTCAGAACAGCCAGCCAGGATGCCGGAGCACTGCGCGGCCGCTTCAAACAGGCGTGCTGTTTTGCTGTAGATGACGCGCATGTAGTTTTCTTCAGTGATATCCGGATCGTTGACGTTCATCAGCTGCAGCACTTCGCCTTCAGCGATGACGTTTACGGCTTCTGACATCACTTCCAGCACTTTCAGCGAGCCCAGGCTGGTCATCATCTGGAAGGCGCGGGTATAGATAAAATCCCCGACCAGAACGCTGGCGGCATTACCGAAGGCGGCATTGGCCGTGGCCTTACCGCGACGCATATCGGATTCATCCACAACATCGTCATGCAGAAGCGTCGCTGTGTGAATAAATTCGATCAGTGCGGCGATCGTGACGTGGGCATTTCCCTGATAGCCAACGGCTCTGGCTGCCAGAATGGCAATCATCGGGCGAATGCGTTTACCGCCGCCGCTGACAATGTAATAGCCCAACTGATTGATCAACTGAACGTCAGAGTTGAGTTGCTCCAGGATTGCTGCATTCACACCCGCCATATCTTGCGCGGTTAACTCATTGATTTTTTCTAAATTCATCGCAAAAGCCGGGCTTTTCATCCTGTTGATCCCATCTTCAATGGGGTAACGAAGGGTTTCGGTTTATCAATAGTAGTGCTGATTGTACTGAAAAAACGGCTCAGATAAACGTTACCGTACGTGTTGTGTTTTTTTTCTTCATGTATTGATGGTAGCACTTGTCAAAGGCTCGCGTTTTGCGTAATATTCGCGCCCTATTGTGAATATTTATAGCGCACTCTGAATCATACGAGGATGTGCGCGGAAGCGGAGTTTATATGTACGCGGTTTTCCAAAGTGGTGGTAAACAACACCGAGTAAGCGAAGGTCAGACCGTTCGCCTGGAAAAGCTGGACATCGCAACTGGCGAATCTGTTGAGTTCGCAGAAGTTCTGATGATCGCAAACGGTGAAGAAGTCAAAATCGGCGTTCCTTTCGTTGATGGCGGCGTTATCAAAGCTGAAGTTGTTGCTCACGGTCGTGGCGAGAAAGTTAAAATCGTTAAGTTTCGTCGTCGTAAACACTACCGTAAGCAGCAGGGCCACCGTCAGTGGTTCACTGATGTGAAAATTACTGGCATCAGCGCCTAAGACCTGAGGAGAGATTTAAATGGCACATAAAAAGGCTGGCGGCTCCACACGTAACGGTCGCGATTCAGAAGCTAAACGCCTGGGCGTTAAGCGTTTCGGTGGCGAATCCGTTCTGGCGGGTAGCATCATTGTTCGTCAACGTGGTACCAAATTCCACGCTGGCAACAACGTAGGTTGCGGTCGTGACCACACTCTGTTTGCTAAAGCAGACGGTAAAGTGAAATTTGAAGTTAAAGGCCCGAACAACCGTAAATACATCAGCATCGTTGCTGAGTAAGGTTTTCTCGGTCCGGTAACGGATTAAAGCCCCGCAACGTGTTGCGGGGCTTTTTACATTGGAAACCCGGAAAATTTTCTGTAGGGAAAACGGGCATGAAGCAGCAGGCCGGCATTGGTATTCTTTTGGCGCTCACGACCGCAATGTGCTGGGGTGCGCTGCCAATTGCAATGAAGCAAGTACTGGAAGTGATGGAGCCGCCTACGGTGGTCTTTTATCGCTTTCTGATGGCAAGCATCGGCCTCGGCGCCATTCTGGCTATCAAAGGTAAGCTTCCGCC
Source organism: Enterobacter cloacae complex sp. SHL012 (assembly GCF_049237505.1). Taxonomy (NCBI): domain Bacteria; kingdom Pseudomonadati; phylum Pseudomonadota; class Gammaproteobacteria; order Enterobacterales; family Enterobacteriaceae; genus Enterobacter; species Enterobacter cloacae complex sp. SHL012. The sequence continues at coordinate 607,582 of NZ_JBMKIZ010000003.1, read as the reverse complement.
TTTGCGACTTTTCCGCAAACCGCGCTGGCTGGTGCTGCTGGCTATCGCGACGGGCGGTCTGTTTGGTAACTTCATCCTGTTCAGCTCTTCTCTGCAGTATCTTAGCCCTACAGCGTCACAGGTGATTGGTCAGCTTTCACCTGTGGGCATGATGGTCGCCAGCGTGTTTATCCTCAAGGAGAAGATGCGTGGGACGCAGATTATCGGGGCGAGCATGTTGCTGTGTGGTCTGGTGATGTTCTTTAACACCAGCCTGATCGAAATTTTTACCCGCCTGACGGATTACACCTGGGGTGTGATTTTTGGTGTGGGAGCAGCTACGGTCTGGGTAAGCTATGGCGTCGCGCAAAAGGTGTTATTGCGGCGCCTGGCCTCACAGCAGATCCTTTTTTTGCTGTACACTTTATGTACAGTTGCATTATTGCCGTTAGCAAAGCTGGGTGTCATTACCCAGCTGAGCGACTGGCAGCTGGCGTGCCTCATTTTTTGTGGGCTTAACACGCTGGTTGGTTATGGCGCGCTTGCTGAAGCAATGGCGCGCTGGCAGGCAGCACAGGTTAGCGCATTGATCACGCTGACTCCGCTGTTTACCCTGTTATTTTCAGATTTGTTATCAATGGCCTGGCCCGATGTCTTCGTCAGACCGATGCTCAACCTGTTGGGCTATCTCGGTGCGTTTGTCGTGGTTGCGGGCGCGATGTATTCCGCCATTGGTCATCGTCTTTGGGGACGTTGGCGCAAAAATGAAGCGGTCCCCGCTCAGGCGAATGAGTTACGGAGAGTAAAATGAAGTTTGTTGATGAAGCAACGATCCTGGTTGTGGCTGGTGATGGCGGCAACGGTTGCGTGAGCTTCCGCCGTGAAAAATATATTCCTCGAGGTGGCCCGGATGGCGGCGACGGCGGGGATGGTGGTGATGTGTGGCTGGAGGCGGATGAGAACCTCAACACGCTGATCGACTACCGTTTCGAAAAATCCTTCCGCGCTGAACGTGGTCAGAACGGTCAGAGCCGCGACTGTACCGGTAAACGCGGTAAAGACGTGACCATTAAAGTGCCGGTTGGTACGCGCGTGATTGACCAGGGCACCGGTGAAACCATGGGTGACATGACCAAACACGGTCAGCGCCTGATGGTTGCAAAAGGCGGCTGGCACGGTCTGGGCAATAGCCGCTTCAAATCGTCCGTTAACCGTACTCCGCGGCAGAAAACGATGGGTACGCCGGGCGATAAGCGCGATCTGCAGCTGGAGCTGATGCTCCTGGCAGACGTGGGCATGCTGGGTATGCCAAATGCCGGTAAATCGACCTTTATTCGCGCGGTTTCTGCGGCGAAACCAAAAGTGGCGGACTATCCGTTTACCACGCTGGTACCGAGCCTGGGTGTTGTCCGTATGGATAACGAGAAGAGCTTCGTTGTTGCTGACATCCCGGGTCTGATCGAAGGTGCAGCGGAAGGTGCCGGTCTCGGCATTCGCTTCCTGAAACACCTTGAGCGTTGCCGCGTACTGCTGCACCTCATTGATATCGATCCTATTGATGGTTCCGATCCGGTTGAAAATGCCCGGATCATCATCGGTGAGCTGGAAAAATACAGCGAAAAACTGGCGTCTAAACCGCGCTGGCTGGTCTTCAACAAGATCGACCTGATGGATAAAGCGGAAGCGGAAGCGAAAGCTAAAGCGATTGCTGAAGCGATGGGCTGGGAAGATAAATACTACCTGATCTCCGCGGCAAGCCAGGTTGGCGTGAAAGACCTCTGCTGGGATGTGATGACCTTTATCATCGAAAACCCGGTCGTTCAGGCTGAAGAAGCGAAACAGCCAGAAAAAGTCGAATTCATGTGGGATGACTACCACCGTCAGCAGCTTGAAGAGCTGGAAGCGGAAGAGGAAGACGACTGGGACGATGACTGGGATGAAGACGACGAAGAAGGTGTCGAGTTCATCTACAAGCACTGATATCTGTCTAAGGCCCCCATTCCGGGGGCTTTTTTTATTCCAGCGTTGAGGGGAGCCAGCAGCTTGCTATCAGGCCGCCTTCAGCACCGTTCTCCAGCGCTAGCTTACCGCGGTGGAGTTGCAGGATACGCTGTACGATACTCAGGCCCAGGCCGCTACCGCCGTAGCGCTGATCGAGCCGACGGAACGGCTCGGTGATCGACTGTCGATGTGCTTCATCGATGCCGGGCCCCTGATCGCTCACGCTGACCAGCGTACCTCCCGCAACCTCGGTTAGTGCCACGGTGATTGTTGTGCCTGGTGGACTGTAACGTCCGGCATTTTCCAGCAGGTTACGCAGCATCAGTCGCAAAAGCACCGCGTCACCCTGCACCGTAAGGGTGCTTTTGGCCGGCCATATCACCGTATGTTCTTTGGCTTCATGCTCAAGACCAAGGGGCGTGATGATCGTGTCCGTCCAGTTGATGGTCTCATAGTGACCGCTCGCCATCGCCTGTCCGGCACGGGCCAGCATCAGCAGTTGTTCAACGGTATGCATGAGCTGATCGATACGGCTGATTAACGTTGTCGCCTGCGGAGAGCCTGACTGCGCCATCAGCTCCAGATGAAGCCGGATCCCGGCCAGTGGCGTTCGCAGTTCGTGGGCGGCGTCTGCGGTGAAGAGACGCTCCTGCTGAATGGTACTGTCCAGCCTGGCGAGTAGCTGGTTGAGAGAGGTGGTAACGGCGCCTATTTCTTCCATGTCGGAATACATAGGCAGCGGCGTTAAGTTATCCGCCGAACGGTTAGCGAGGCTGTCGCGGAGTTTATTCAGAGGCCGGGTTATCCAGGTGACCGCCCAGAATGAAAACAGCAGAGTGAAACTGACCATCACCAGGGAAGGGACCAGAAGAGATGCAATCGCCTCGCGGATCTCTTTTTCGACATGGTTATTGCGGGCTTTTGCAGACAGCGTTTCATTCACCAGAAAGCCAATCTGCTCACGACTTTCATGCCACAACCAAATCACGCTTATCAGCTGGAAAAATAACAGAATGACCGCCAGCAACACCATTAATCGCCGACGCATGCTGTTCATTTCTGGCTCTCCAGACGATAGCCAACGCCGCGGACGGTTTTTATCCGGTCTTTGCCAAGCTTGCGACGCAGGTTATGGATGTGGACTTCCAGGGTGTTAGAGCCGGGATCGTCCTGCCAGGAGTAAATGTCCTGTTGCAGCGTTTCACGGTGCACCGTTTGCCCGCTGCGCATGATCAGGCGGGTCAGGAGGGCGAACTCTTTTGGGGTCACTTCAACGGGCTGGGACTGACGCAGTACCTGCTGGGTTTGCAGATTGAGCGTGATGTCGCCGTCCGTCAGCAGATTATCGCTGTGCCCCTGATAGCGCCGGATAAGCGCCCGCACGCGGGCCTGAAGTTCTGCGAGCGCAAAGGGCTTCACCAGATAGTCATCTGCGCCAGCATCGAGACCGGTAATACGATCTTCAATCGCATCGCGTGCCGTCAGGATCAACACCGGGTTAGCGATGCCGCGCCGACGCCATTGGGTGAGCAGCGTCGCGCCGTCTTTGTCCGGCAAACCCAAATCGAGGATCACCAGACTGTACTCGCCGCTCTGGATCAGGGAATCCGCCTCTGCCGCGGTACCGGCACAATCCAGAGCATATCCTTCGTTGGCAAGCCCCAGCGCGAGTCCTTCCTGCAATAACAGATCATCTTCAACTATGAGTAGTTTCATCGCTAGTTATTCTGATAAATGTCTTTATAAAGCCTGCTTTCGAAGCGAACCAGCGGAATACGACGGTTGCGCTGATCGGTCGGTTCGACGGCATAGCCGGAAAGATACTGTACGAAGGCCATGCGTTGTCCGCTGGCTGTCGTGATGAACCCTGCAAGATTGTAAACGCCCTGCAGTGAACCTGTTTTAGCGGATACTTTGCCATCTACGCCGGCCGCGTGAAGCCCGGCGCGATACTGCAGAGAACCGTCATGCCCGGCAAGCGGCAGCATTGAAATAAAGTTTAGCTCAGAGTCATGTTGTGCAATGTACTGAAGCACGTGCATCATGGTTGCCGGTGCGATCAAATTATGACGCGATAATCCGGAACCATCGACAGCAATGGTATTACCCAGATCGATTCCCGCCTGTTGGCGCAGGATCTGGCGCACAGCGTCTGAGCCCGCGCGCCAGGTTCCCGGCACGCCAAAACGCGCGTGGCCGATCATGCGGAACACCGTATCAGCAATCATGTTGTCAGACTTTTTCAGCATAATTCGCAGCAAATCGTGCAGCGGAGGCGACTGTTTGCTGGCGATGACCGTTCCGGGCTGGTTGACCTGCGTCTGGCGGAGCAGCGTACCGGAGTAGCTAATACCTGCCTGCTTCAGTTCATCCTTCAGAATGGCGCCCGCGTAGCTCGCGCCATCTTGTATCGCAAAGGCCAGCGGCAGGGGATCGGCGCGCTGGGTCAGACAGCCGGTGAGCGTGAAACGGTTAAGATCGCCAGGCACCACGTCCAGTTCGCAATACTGGGCATCCGGGGAGCCTTTGGCCAGCGTACGCACCTGGCTAAACATGGTCACCGGGTAGTAGGATGCCACGCGGATAAACGCTAAATCATCCGGTTTGGGCGCGCTGTAAAGGGAAATTGAAAAGCAGTTGCGGTCAACAATCGCGGCGGCGGGTGGTGCGCTAAAGCATTGCGTCATGTCGTTCCACGGCCAGCCTGGCGCTTTATCATGGCTGGCAAAAATCGAGGTGTCGATCAGCACGTTACCCTCGATTTTCGTCACACCGGATTTTTTCAGCACCGCCACCATATTGCGGATATCCTGGCGCTTAAAGGTCGGATCGCCGCCAAAACGGGCGATAAGATCGCCTTTCAGCACACCGCCGTCAATGTTGCCTTTGCTCTCAAGCGTGGTGGTAAAACGAAAGTCAGGGCCGAGCTGAAGCAGCGCGGCGAGGGCAGTGATCACCTTTTGGGTACTGGCAGGCAGCGCCATCTGTTGACTGTGATAGTCAATCTCTGGCGTCTGCGCCCCGACCTTCTGCACCATCAATGCAAGGTTAGCACCTGCGGGTAGCTGATTAATGTACTCATCAACATTCGCGGCCTGAACGCTGAACGCTATACTGGTAGTCAATCCGATGATAAATCTGGAAAATCGCATAATCTCGCGCTAACAACCCGAAAACAAACCGTCATACTACGGTGCATAGCACTGCAAAGTAAACGATGACCCATAGTGAACTTCGCGGTAAAATGCGTATCAAATTGAAAAATTGCTGCTGACCTGGGGCGTTGCTCCCGGGTCGGTTTTCTTTTTGCTTCTTGCCCGCTTAGGGGGGCAGGGGCAGGGAACACTGCTCCCAACAGGAATGTTTAAGAGGTATAACAAATGCAAGCTATTCCGATGACCTTACGTGGTGCCGAAAAACTGCGCAAAGAGCTGGATTTCCTGAAATCCGTTCGTCGCCCTGAAATTATCGCCGCTATCGCGGATGCGCGTGAGCATGGCGACCTGAAGGAGAACGCTGAATACCACGCGGCGCGTGAGCAGCAGGGCTTCTGTGAAGGACGTATCAAAGATATCGAAGCAAAACTGTCCAATGCGCAGGTTATCGATATCACCAAGATGCCTAACAATGGGCGCGTGATCTTTGGTTCAACCGTGACCGTGCTGAACCTGGACAACGACGAAGAGCAGACCTATCGCATCGTGGGTGATGATGAAGCAGACTTCAAACAGAACCTGATTTCCGTGAACTCTCCGATTGCTCGCGGCCTGATTGGCAAAGAGCAGGATGATGTTGTTACCATTCGCACGCCTGGCGGTGAAGTGGAATACGAAATTATCAAGGTTGAATACCTGTAATTCGCATCTCTGGTAAGATGTTGATACATTGTAAAGAAAAGAAAAAGGCCGCATAGCGGCCTTTTATCAACTCAAGGAGCATGGCATTTTTGCTCGCCTGCTGACAGAAATCCCTCGTTTCACACAGAAAATGTGTTTGATTCAGGATATCCTTAGCGTGGCAGCGAGATTTTACGCTCTTTAGATGGGCGGTAGAGCACCAGCGTTTTACCGATGACCTGTACATTACAGGCGCCGGTTTCGCGCACGATGGCTTCCACGATCAGGTTTTTAGTGTCTCTGTCTTCAGAGGCGATTTTCACCTTGATCAGCTCGTGGTGTTCCAGCGCTTGTTCAATCTCGGCAAGCACCCCTTCGGTCAAACCATTGTTGCCAAGCATCACTACAGGCTTGAGCGGATGTGCCAGACCTTTAAGGTGCTGTTTTTGTTTAGTACTCAGATTCATCGTATATTTTTGCTTACGTTGGGATTGAAAACGGTTCATTCTACCGCCATCTCCCTTATATCGCCAAATAGCTGCGTAGAAATTTACGTCACAGGCAAGTAACGATGAACCAGGACGGAAATGTTAAATGACAGGTAAAAAGCGTTCTGCCAGCTCCAGCCGCTGGCTTCAGGAACACTTTAGCGATAAATATGTTCAACAGGCGCAGAAAAAGGGGTTGCGTTCCCGTGCCTGGTTTAAACTTGATGAAATACAGCAAAGTGACAAACTTTTTAAGCCGGGGATGACGGTTGTTGACCTCGGTGCGGCACCTGGCGGATGGTCCCAGTATGCGGTAACGCAGATCGGCGGAACGGGCCGAATCATCGCGTGCGATCTTTTACCAATGGATCCTATCGTCGGTGTCGACTTCCTTCAGGGCGACTTTCGTGATGAATTAGTGCTTAAAGCGTTACTTGATCGTGTAGGTGACAGTAAGGTCCAGGTTGTCATGTCAGATATGGCACCAAATATGTGTGGAACACCGGCGGTGGATATCCCCCGCGCCATGTATCTGGTGGAGCTAGCGTTAGAAATGTGTCGTGATGTACTAGCGCCTGGTGGTAGTTTTGTTGTGAAGGTGTTTCAGGGCGAAGGTTTCGAGGAGTATCTTAAGGAAATTCGCTCCCTGTTTGCGAAGGTCAAAGTTCGTAAGCCGGACTCTTCCCGGGCCCGTTCCCGCGAAGTGTATATTGTAGCGACCGGGCGAAAATGATAACCGGTAGATTTCAGGCGAAAGTTTGAATGAAACTGGATATAGAGTATCCTGACGCTGTTTTTAACACAGTTGTAATATGAGGTTAATCCCTTGAGTGACATGGCGAAAAACCTAATACTCTGGCTGGTCATTGCCGTTGTGCTGATGTCAGTATTCCAGAGCTTTGGGCCCAGCGAGTCGAATGGCCGCAAGGTGGATTATTCTACCTTCCTGCAGGAGGTCAATCAGGACCAGGTTCGCGAAGCGCGTATCAACGGACGTGAGATCAACGTTACCAAGAAAGATAGTAACCGTTACACGACTTACATCCCGGTGAACGATCCTAAGCTGCTTGATAACCTTCTGACCAAAAACGTCAAAGTGGTAGGCGAGCCGCCAGAAGAACCAAGCCTGTTGGCTTCAATCTTCATTTCCTGGTTCCCGATGCTGCTTCTCATCGGCGTCTGGATCTTCTTTATGCGCCAGATGCAGGGCGGCGGTGGCAAAGGTGCCATGTCGTTCGGTAAGAGCAAGGCGCGTATGCTGACGGAAGACCAGATTAAGACTACGTTCGCTGACGTTGCAGGTTGTGACGAAGCGAAAGAAGAAGTCGGTGAACTGGTTGAATACCTGCGCGAGCCGAGCCGTTTCCAGAAACTGGGCGGTAAGATCCCGAAAGGCGTGCTGATGGTCGGCCCTCCGGGTACCGGTAAAACCCTGCTGGCGAAAGCTATCGCAGGTGAAGCGAAGGTGCCGTTCTTTACTATTTCAGGTTCTGACTTCGTCGAAATGTTCGTGGGTGTCGGTGCATCTCGTGTGCGTGACATGTTCGAGCAGGCTAAGAAGGCAGCACCATGCATTATCTTCATCGATGAAATCGACGCCGTAGGCCGCCAGCGTGGCGCGGGCCTGGGCGGTGGTCACGATGAACGTGAACAGACTCTGAACCAGATGCTGGTTGAGATGGACGGCTTCGAAGGTAACGAAGGTATTATCGTTATCGCCGCAACTAACCGTCCGGACGTACTTGACCCGGCGCTGCTGCGTCCAGGCCGTTTCGACCGTCAGGTTGTGGTCGGTCTGCCAGATGTTCGTGGTCGTGAACAGATTCTGAAAGTGCACATGCGTCGCGTACCGCTGGCGCCAGATATCGACGCGGCAATTATTGCGCGTGGTACCCCGGGCTTCTCCGGTGCGGATCTGGCTAACCTGGTCAACGAAGCTGCTCTGTTCGCCGCTCGCGGTAACAAGCGCGTGGTGTCCATGGTGGAGTTCGAGAAAGCGAAAGACAAAATCATGATGGGTGCGGAACGTCGCTCCATGGTGATGACGGAAGCGCAGAAAGAGTCCACGGCATATCACGAAGCCGGTCACGCGATTATTGGCCGCCTGGTACCGGAGCACGATCCGGTACACAAAGTGACGATTATTCCGCGCGGTCGTGCGCTGGGTGTGACCTTCTTCCTGCCTGAAGGCGACGCGATCAGCGCCAGCCGTCAGAAACTGGAAAGCCAGATTTCAACCCTGTACGGTGGTCGTCTGGCGGAAGAGATCATATACGGGCCGGAACATGTTTCTACCGGTGCGTCGAACGACATTAAAGTGGCGACAAACCTGGCACGTAACATGGTCACTCAGTGGGGCTTCTCCGACAAACTCGGTCCGCTGCTTTATGCAGAGGAAGAGGGTGAAGTATTCCTGGGCCGCTCCGTGGCAAAAGCGAAACATATGTCCGATGAGACGGCTCGTATCATCGACCAGGAAGTGAAAGCGCTGATTGAACGTAACTACGGTCGCGCGCGTCAGATCCTGAACGACAATATGGACATCCTGCATTCGATGAAAGATGCGCTCATGAAATATGAGACCATCGATGCACCGCAGATTGACGACCTGATGGCTCGCCGCGAAGTGCGTCCGCCAGCAGGCTGGGAAGACCCAGGTGCTTCCAACAATTCTGACAACAATGGCACCCCGCGTGCGCCGCGTCCGGTCGATGAACCGCGTACGCCGAACCCGGGCAACACCATGTCAGAACAGTTGGGCGACAAGTAAGTCACTGCTGTTGAAGCGTTTGTCTGTATCTCAAACCCTGGAGCTTGCTCCGGGGTTTTTCTTTTTCATTTAACCATATTGATACCAGGGATTTAGCCATGAAACTCTTCGCCCAGGACTCGCATCTCGATCTCTCACATCCTCATGTGATGGGTATCCTGAATGTTACCCCTGACTCCTTCTCTGACGGCGGCACGCACAACACGCTTATCGACGCGGTTAAGCACGCGAATTTAATGATCAACGCGGGTGCTACCATCATTGATGTCGGCGGTGAATCGACGCGCCCAGGGGCAGCGGATGTGTCGGTGGAAGAAGAGCTGGCGCGCGTGGTGCCGGTCGTTGAGGCAATCGCACAACGTTTTGAGGTATGGATCTCCGTCGATACCTCCAAAGCAGAAGTGATTCGTGAAGTGGCGAGAGTGGGTGCTCACATTATTAATGATATCCGCTCGCTGACTGAACCCGGTGCAATCGAAGCCGCTGCTGAGACAGGGTTACCTGTGTGCCTGATGCACATGCAGGGGCAGCCGAAAACCATGCAGGAGGCGCCGAAGTATGACGATGTCTTTGCTGATGTGAATCGCTTCTTTATTGAGCATATTGAACGCTGTGAGCGTGCAGGCATCCCAAAAGAGAAATTGCTGCTCGACCCGGGGTTCGGTTTCGGTAAAAATCTCTCCCACAACTATGCACTGCTTGCGCGCTTATCGGAATTCCATCACTTCGGCCTGCCGCTGCTGGTGGGGATGTCGAGAAAATCGATGATTGGCCAATTGCTTAACGTAGGGCCGAGCGAGCGCCTGAGTGGTAGTCTGGCCTGCGCGGTCATTGCGGCGATGCAAGGCGCGCATATTATTCGTGTCCATGACGTCAAAGAAACAGTAGAAGCCATGCGCGTGGTGGAAGCCACACTGGCAGCGAAGGAAAACAAACGCTATGAGTAATCGTAAATATTTTGGGACCGATGGTATCCGTGGGCGTGTCGGCGATGCGCCTATCACGCCTGATTTTGTCCTTAAGCTCGGCTGGGCTGCTGGCAAGGTACTCGCACGTCATGGCTCCCGTAAGATCATTATTGGTAAAGATACCCGTATTTCAGGTTATATGCTGGAATCGGCGCTGGAAGCCGGACTGGCAGCCGCGGGGCTGTCAGCTTCCTTTACTGGCCCAATGCCAACGCCGGCCGTTGCGTATCTGACCCGTACCTTCCGCGCGGAAGCGGGAATTGTGATTTCGGCCTCCCATAACCCGTTCTATGACAACGGCATCAAGTTCTTCTCCATTGATGGCACCAAGCTGCCGGATGAAGTGGAAGAAGCCATTGAAGCCGAAATGGAAAAAGAGATCACCTGCGTGGACTCCGCAGAGCTGGGTAAAGCAAACCGTATCGTCGATGCCGCGGGTCGCTATATTGAGTTTTGCAAAGGCACCTTCCCGAACGAACTGAGCCTTGCCCACCTTAAAATTGTGGTGGACTGCGCCAACGGTGCGACCTACCACATTGCGCCAAACGTATTCCGCGAGCTGGGCGCCAAAGTGATCACCATTGGCTGCGAGCCGGATGGTCTGAACATTAACGAGCAGGTTGGCGCGACGGACGTGCGTGCCCTGCAGGCGCGCGTGCTGGCAGAGAAGGCCGACCTGGGTATTGCGCTGGATGGCGACGGCGATCGCGTGATCATGGTCGACCACGAAGGCAACAAGGTTGATGGCGATCAGATCCTCTACATCATCGCCCGCGAAGGGCTGCGTCAGGGTCAACTGCGCGGTGGTGCCGTCGGCACGCTGATGAGCAACATGGGTCTGGAGCTGGCGCTGAAACAGCTGGGTATCCCGTTTGTTCGCGCGAAAGTGGGTGACCGTTACGTGCTGGAGAAGCTTCAGGAGAAAGGCTGGCGCATTGGCGCAGAAAACTCAGGCCACGTGATCCTGCTCGACAAAACCACCACCGGTGACGGCATCGTGGCTGCGCTTCAGGTCGTCGCAGCGATGGCCCGTAACCATATGAGCCTGCACGATCTCTGCAGCGGCATGAAAATGTTCCCGCAGATCCTGGTGAACGTGCGTTTCACGGCAGGTAAAGGCGATCCGCTGGAAAATGACAATGTGAAAGCGGTAATGGCTGACGTTGAAGCGGCGCTGGGAAGCCGTGGCCGCGTGCTGCTGCGTAAGTCCGGAACTGAACCACTGATTCGCGTTATGGTGGAAGGTGAGGATGAAGCGCAGGTGACTGAATTTGCCCACCGTATTGCTGATGCCGTTAAAGCTGCATAAACTTGCACGCTAACTGTTTAAAAAGGCGACTTTTGTCGCCTTTGTTTTAAGCAATTAATGGCTTTTTGCTGTTTTTTTCCGCAGTTGATACAATGGCTCAAAAATGCCCTTGCGAAGGCCATTCGCTTTGGTTAGTATTCACACCCGCTTCAGTGGGAAACAAAAATCCTGCTAATTGGTCGAAGCATTGGTATGCGGCAAATCCGCAAGGAACAGGTTGATTATGTACGAAGCTCTTTTAGTTATTTTCCTTATTGTAGCCATCGCTCTCGTAGCGCTGATTATGCTGCAGCAAGGTAAAGGCGCTGATATGGGAGCCTCCTTCGGAGCAGGCGCTTCCGGTACGCTGTTCGGTTCAAGTGGTTCTGCGAACTTCATGACCCGTACGACAGCGATTCTGGCTACGCTGTTCTTCATCATCAGTCTGGTGCTGGGCAATATCAACAGCAACAAGACCAGTAAAGGAAGCGAGTGGGAAAACCTGAGCGCGCCAGCGAAAACTGAGCAGACTCAGCCAGCTGCACCGGCGAAGCCAACCAGCGATATCCCGCAGTAAGTATTCCGTACCGAGGTGGTGGAATTGGTAGACACGCTACCTTGAGGTGGTAGTGCCCTAACGGGCTTGTGGGTTCGAGTCCCATCCTCGGTACCAATATTCCAGAAGAAAGACGTCGAATGACGTCTTTTTTTTCGTCTGTACTTTTTGTTTTCGTAGGCCCGGTAAGCGCAGCGCCACCGGGCAAAATGGCGGGTGGCTCTGCGCTTACCCGCCCTACAAAAGGGCATAAAAAAGGCACCCTAAGAGTGCCTTCTGCATTTCTGAATAGCGATTACTTCTTATCGCTGTGCTCCAGGTTTTCCACCTGCGGCAGGCCGTTACCGGAGCTTGCGGAGAGCAGACCATTCTCAACATAGTTGAACAGCTTTTCACGGGTATCGGTGATGTCCAGGTTACGCATGGTCAGCTGACCAATACGGTCATCTGGCGAGAACACCGACTCACCTTTCTCCATGGTCAGACGCTCTGCTTTATAGGTCAGGTTGTCAGACACGGTGTTCAGGATGGAGTAGTCGTTACCGCGACGCAGTTCCAGAGTGACCTCACCGGTAATGGCACTCGCCACCCAGCGCTGCAGCGCATCACGCAGCATCAGCGCCTGCGGATCGAACCAGCGACCCTGATACAGCAGTTTACCCAGCTGACGACCATGAGAGTGATACTGCTCAATGGTGTCTTCGTTGTGGATCCCGGTCAGCAGACGCTCGTAAGCGATATGCAGCAGCGCCATCCCCGGGGCTTCATAAATGCCACGGCTTTTCGCTTCGATAATACGGTTCTCAATCTGGTCGCTCATGCCCAGACCGTGACGGCCGCCAATGCGGTTTGCTTCCAGCATCAACTCTACGTCGTCAGAGAACGTTTTGCCGTTCAGGGCAACCGGATGACCACGTTCGAAACGCACGGTCACCTCTTCTGCCGCGATCTTCACGTTCTCATCCCAGAACTTCACGCCCATGATTGGGTTAACGATCTTCACGCTGGAGTTCAGGAATTCCAGGTCTTTCGCTTCGTGCGTTGCACCCAGCATGTTGGAGTCGGTAGAGTAGGCTTTCTCGACGGACATCTTGTAGTCAAAGCCGCAGGCAATCATAAACTCGGACATTTCATGACGGCCACCCAGCTCGTCGATGAAGTCGGTATCCAGCCAGGGTTTGTAGATCTGCAGCTCGGCGTTGGTCAGCAGGCCATAACGATAGAAACGTTCGATATCGTTACCTTTATAGGTGCTGCCGTCACCCCAGATGTTCACGCCATCTTCTTTCATCGCGGCAACCAGCATCGTGCCGGTAACGGCGCGACCCAGTGGAGTGGTGTTGAAATAGGTCAGACCGCCGGTGGTGTTATGGAACGCACCACACTGAATAGCCGCAATACCTTCTGCGACCAGTTGCTTACGGCAGTCAATCAGGCGCGCGTTTTCTGCGCCATACTCTTTCGCGCGACGAGGAATAGCATCGTAGTCGTCCTCATCCGGCTGACCCAGGTTCGCAGTATATGCATACGGAACCGCTCCCTTCTGGCGCATCCACAGCAGTGCAGCGCTGGTATCCAGGCCGCCTGAGAAAGCGATGCCAATACGTTGTCCTACCGGAAGATGCTTGAGAATCGTCGTCATAGAATAAAACCCTGCTTGATTGACTGATTAGAGACCGCTTTCGCTCTCTTGTGCATTTTTATGCAAAATAAGTGAGTATTCATTTAATCATCTTTTATCGAATACCGGAAGAGACTCGTGCGTTTTTTGTAAAAAATTTGGTCTGTTTCGTCTGATGGAAGTTGGGTTGACAGGTGGGGTCAACTATCAATATACTAAACGCCGATTTTACGTCCCGTCTTCGGTACCAAATCCCAGCATTATTTGCAAATTCTGTCCAAAACGCGTAGAATTTGCCACGTTTCAGGCGCGGGGTGGAGCAGCCTGGTAGCTCGTCGGGCTCATAACCCGAAGGTCGTCGGTTCAAATCCGGCCCCCGCAACCACTTTCCCATAAAGTTCTTTTTCAAATATACTGTGAAGACTCAGAGCCTTCGTAGCTGGATTTGAAAAAATTCTTTCGGAGAGTGCTCCAGGCCACAGTTGTGGCTATAGGGTTCAGTTATCTAAAGCCCCGATTTATCGGGGTTTTTTGTTATCTGACTACAGAATAACTGGGCTTTACGCCCTTTTTTTATGTCTTGGGGGTGGGCTTGTCCACATTAGAGCAAAAATTAACAGAGATGATTACTGCACCGGTCGAAGCACTGGGCTACGAACTGGTCGGCATCGAATTCGTTCGCGGCCGTACATCGACGCTGCGCATCTATATTGATAGTGAAGATGGCATCAATGTTGATGATTGTGCTGATGTCAGCCACCAGGTGAGTGCGGTTCTTGATGTTGAAGACCCAATTACCGTTGCGTACAACCTGGAAGTTTCCTCACCTGGCCTCGATCGTCCGATGTTCACGGCCGAGCACTATGTGCGCTTTACCGGTGAAGAAGTGGCTCTCGTTCTGCGTATGGCCGTACAGAACCGCCGTAAATGGCAGGGAATTATCAAAGCCGTTGATGGTGAAATGATCACGGTGACAGTCGAAGGCAAAGATGAAGTGTTCGCGCTGAGTAATATCCAGAAGGCGAACCTGGTTCCCCACTTTTAACAGTCTGGATTGAGGTGAAAAGCCCGCGATGAACAAAGAAATTTTGGCTGTTGTTGAAGCCGTCTCCAACGAGAAATCACTGCCGCGTGAGAAGATTTTCGAAGCGCTGGAAAGTGCACTGGCTACAGCAACCAAGAAAAAATACGAACAAGAGATCGATGTTCGCGTAGAAATCGATCGTAAAAGCGGTGACTTCGATACATTCCGTCGTTGGGTAATTGTTGAAGAAGTGACCCAGCCGACCAAAGAGATCACGCTGGAAGCGGCACGTTTTGAAGACGAAAGTCTGAACGTGGGTGACTACGTTGAAGATCAGATTGAATCTGTCACCTTTGACCGTATCACTACCCAGACCGCGAAACAGGTTATCGTGCAGAAAGTGCGCGAAGCCGAGCGCGCACTGGTGGTTGACCAGTTCCGCGATCAGGAAGGCGAAATCATTACCGGCGTGGTGAAGAAAGTAAACCGCGACAACATCTCTCTGGAGATCAAATCCGAAGGGATGCCGGGTAACGCTGAAGCGGTGATCCTGCGTGAAGACATGCTGCCGCGTGAAAACTTCCGCCCGGGCGACCGTATCCGTGGTGTGCTGTACGCCGTGCGTCCTGAAGCGCGTGGTGCTCAACTGTTCGTGACCCGTTCTAAACCGGAAATGCTGGTTGAACTGTTCCGTATCGAAGTACCGGAAATCGGTGAAGAAGTCATCGAAATCAAAGCGGCGGCTCGCGATCCGGGCTCCCGTGCGAAAATTGCGGTGAAAACGAACGACAAGCGTATCGACCCGGTCGGTGCTTGCGTTGGTATGCGTGGTGCGCGTGTTCAGGCGGTGTCTACCGAGCTGGGTGGCGAACGTATTGATATCGTTCTGTGGGATGATAACCCGGCGCAATTCGTGATCAACGCAATGGCTCCGGCAGATGTGGCGTCTATCGTTGTTGACGAAGACAAACACACCATGGATATCGCTGTTGAAGCGGGCAACCTGGCGCAGGCGATTGGCCGTAACGGTCAGAACGTACGTCTGGCGTCACAGCTGAGCGGCTGGGAACTCAACGTAATGACCGTTGACGACCTGCAGGCCAAGCATCAGGCTGAAGCCCATGCGGCGATCGATACCTTCACCAAATACCTCGACATTGACGAAGATTTCGCCACTGTTCTGGTTGAGGAAGGTTTCTCTACGCTGGAAGAACTGGCCTATGTGCCAATGAAAGAGCTGCTGGAAATTGACGGTCTGGATGAACCAACCGTTGAAGCCCTGCGTGAACGCGCTAAAAACGCACTGACCACCCTGGCACTGGCTCAGGAAGAAAGCCTTGGCGATAAGAAGCCGGCTGATGACCTGCTGAATCTGGAAGGTCTTGATCGTGCGATTGCGTTCAAGCTGGCTGCCCGTGGTGTTTGTACGCTGGAAGATCTCGCTGAGCAAGGCGTTGATGACCTGGCTGATATCGAAGGTTTAACCGACGAGAAAGCCGGCGAACTCATCATGGCCGCACGTAATATTTGCTGGTTCGGCGACGAAGCGTAATAAACTGTAGCAGGAAGGAACAGCATGACTGATGTAACTGTAAAATCGCTGGCTGCTGAGATTCAGACCTCCGTGGACCGCCTGGTACAGCAATTTGCTGATGCAGGGATCCCGAAGTCCGCTGATGACTCGGTGACCGCGCAAGAAAAACAAACCTTGTTAACGCACCTGAACCGTGAGCACGGTTCTACGCCTGACAAGTTAACGCTGCAGCGCAAAACGCGCAGCACGTTGAATATTCCTGGTACCGGTGGCAAAAGTAAATCGGTACAAATTGAAGTCCGCAAGACGCGCACCTTTGTAAAACGTGATCCGCAAGAGGCAGAACGCCTTGCCGCGGAAGAGCAGGCACAGCGTGAAGCGGAAGAACAAGCTCAGCGTGAGGCGGAAGCTGCCGCCAAACGCGAGGCAGAATTAAAAGCTGAACGTGAGGCCGCAGAAAAAGCGAAACGCGACGCCAGTGATAAAGTGAAGCGTGACGCTGCGGAAAAAGACAAAGTGAGCAATCAACAGACAGACGAAATGACCAAAACTGCCCAGGCTGAAAAAGCCCGTCGTGAAAATGAAGCTGCCGAACTGAAGCGTAAAGCCGAAGAAGAAGCACGCCGCAAGCTCGAAGAAGAAGCTCGCCGCGTCGCTGAAGAAGCACGCCGTATGGCAGAAGAAAACGAGAAGAACGGTGTGAATACCGTTGAACCGACTGAAGACACCAGCGACTACCACGTCACCACTTCTCAGCACGCACGTCAGGCTGAAGATGACAACGACCGTGAAGTAGAAGGCGGCCGTGGCCGTGGTCGTAATGCAAAAGCTGCGCGTCCGGCGAAGAAAGGTAACAAGCACGCTGAATCCAAAGCCGATCGTGAAGAAGCACGCGCTGCTGTTCGCGGTGGTAAAGGTGGCAAGCGTAAAGGTTCCGCTCTGCAGCAGAGCTTCCAGAAGCCCGCTCAGGCTGTTAACCGTGACGTCGTGATCGGCGAAACCATCACCGTTGGCGAACTGGCGAACAAGATGGCGGTTAAAGGCTCTCAGGTCATCAAAGCGATGATGAAGCTGGGTGCAATGGCGACCATCAACCAGGTTATCGACCAGGAAACCGCGCAGCTGGTTGCCGAAGAGATGGGCCACAAAGTTATCCTGCGTCGTGAAAACGAGCTGGAAGAAGCCGTAATGAGCGACCGTGATACTGGCGCTGCGGCTGAACCGCGTGCACCGGTTGTGACCATTATGGGTCACGTTGACCACGGTAAAACTTCTCTGCTTGACTACATTCGTTCTACGAAAGTTGCCTCTGGCGAAGCGGGTGGTATTACCCAGCACATCGGTGCTTACCACGTAGAAACCGACAACGGTATGATTACCTTCCTGGATACCCCAGGCCACGCAGCGTTTACGTCTATGCGTGCTCGTGGTGCTCAGGCAACGGATATCGTTGTGCTGGTTGTTGCTGCAGACGACGGCGTAATGCCGCAAACCATCGAAGCTATCCAGCACGCGAAAGCGGCGCAGGTGCCTCTGGTTGTTGCAGTCAACAAAATCGATAAGCCAGAAGCCGATCTGGACCGTGTTAAAAACGAACTGTCTCAGTATGGCGTTATGCCGGAAGAGTGGGGCGGTGAAGCACAGTTCATCCCAGTATCTGCTAAAGCGGGTACCGGTATTGACGACCTTCTGAACGCTATCCTGCTGCAGGCTGAAGTTCTGGAGCTGAAAGCCGTGCGTAAAGGTATGGCGAGCGGTGCGGTGATCGAATCCTTCCTGGATAAAGGTCGTGGCCCGGTTGCAACCGTTCTGGTTCGTGAAGGTACCCTGCTTAAGGGCGATATCGTTCTGTGTGGCTTCGAATACGGTCGTGTTCGTGCGATGCGTAACGAACTGGGTCAGGAAGTGCTGGAAGCGGGTCCGTCCATTCCAGTTGAAATCCTCGGTCTGTCCGGTGTGCCGGCTGCCGGTGACGAAGTGACCGTCGTGCGTGACGAGAAGAAAGCGCGTGAAGTGGCACTGTATCGTCAGGGCAAATTCCGTGAAGTTAAACTGGCTCGTCAGCAGAAATCTAAACTCGAGAACATGTTTGCCAACATGACCGAGGGTGAAGTTCACGAAGTGAACGTTGTGCTGAAAGCTGACGTTCAGGGTTCTGTGGAAGCGATCTCCGACTCCTTGCTGAAACTGTCTACCGACGAAGTGAAAGTGAAGATCATCGGTTCTGGCGTAGGTGGTATCACCGAAACCGACGCGACCCTGGCTGCTGCGTCCAACGCCATCCTGGTAGGCTTCAACGTGCGTGCTGATGCTTCTGCTCGCCGCGTGATCGAAGCGGAAAGCCTGGATCTGCGCTACTACTCCGTCATCTATAACCTGATCGACGAAGTGAAAGCGGCGATGAGCGGCATGCTGTCTCCTGAGCTGAAACAGCAGATCATCGGTCTGGCTGAAGTGCGTGACGTGTTCAAATCACCGAAATTCGGTGCGATCGCGGGCTGTATGGTTACCGAAGGTACCATCAAGCGTCACAACCCAATCCGCGTACTGCGTGACAACGTGGTTATCTACGAAGGTGAGCTGGAATCTCTGCGCCGCTTCAAAGATGACGTTAACGAAGTCCGTAACGGCATGGAATGTGGTATCGGTGTGAAGAACTACAACGACGTACGCGTTGGCGATATGATCGAAGTGTTCGAAATCATCGAGATCCAACGCAGCATCGATTAATTGAGATCGTAGGCCGGGTTAGCGAAGCGCCATCCGGCAATTATTTCAAAAGGGGCTTAAGCCCCTTTTTTGTCTGGAGAATTTATTATGGCGAAAGAATTTGGTCGCCCACAGCGCGTGGCGCAGGAAATGCAAAAAGAGATCGCGCTTATCCTGCAACGCGAAATTAAAGACCCTCGCATCGGCGTGATGACCACCGTGTCCGGCGTGGAAATGTCCCGTGACCTGGCCTACGCCAAAGTGTTCGTCACCTTCCTGAACGATCAGGACGAAGTGGCCGTGAAGAACGGCATTAAAGCGCTGCAGGAAGCCTCCGGGTTTATCCGCTCTCTGCTCGGCAAAGCGATGCGTCTGCGTATCGTGCCTGAGCTGACCTTCTTCTACGACAACTCGCTGGTAGAAGGTATGCGCATGTCCAATCTGGTGACCAGCGTGGTGAAACATGACGACGAACGTCGTGTTAACCCGACGGACGACAGCAAGGAGGACTAATGAGTCGTCCTCGTCGTCGTGGTCGCGACGTGCATGGCGTGCTGCTGCTGGACAAACCGCAGGGGGCATCCAGCAACGACGTGCTGCAAAAAGTGAAGCGTCTTTATAACGCCAACCGGGCGGGCCACACCGGCGCGCTCGATCCGCTGGCGACCGGTATGCTGCCGATCTGCCTGGGAGAGGCGACAAAGTTTTCCCAGTATCTGCTCGACTCCGATAAGCGTTACCGCGTTATCGCGAAGCTCGGCCAGCGCACGGATACCTCCGACGCGGATGGCCAGGTCGTGGAAGAACGTCCGGTGACCTTCAGTGCTGAACAGCTTGACGCTGCGCTGGAGAGCTTCCGCGGGGACACGATGCAGGTGCCGTCGATGTATTCCGCCCTGAAATACCAGGGCAAGAAACTCTACGAATATGCGCGTCAGGGCATTGACGTTCCGCGCGAAGCCCGTCCGATAACCGTGTATGAGCTGCTCTTTATTCGCCACGAAGGTGATGAACTGGAGCTGGAAGTGCACTGTTCCAAAGGGACGTACATTCGTACCATCATCGACGACCTCGGTGAAAAACTGGGCTGCGGTGCGCATGTTATCTACCTGCGCCGTCTGGCGGTGAGTAAGTACCCGGTTGAGCGGATGGTGACGCTTGAGCACCTGCGCGAGCTGGTTGAACAGGCGGAAGTACAGGGGATCGCGCCAGCAGCGTTGCTGGATCCCTTGCTGATGCCAATGGACAGTCCGGCAGCGGACTTCCCGGTGGTTAATCTTCCTTTAACATCGTCCGTTTACTTTAAGAACGGCAACCCGGTTCGCACGGCGGAAGCTCCGCTGGAAGGGCTGGTGCGCGTGACCGAAGGTGACGACGGTAAGTTTATCGGCATGGGCGAAATGGATGGCGAAGGGCGCGTTGCGCCGCGTCGTCTGGTCGTCGAATATCCGGTCGACGCGTGACGGTGATAACGCCTCATCTTGCGATAAGCAGGGGAGACGAGTAGAATATTGCCGCTTAACGCCTGGTAAATTGTTTAACAATCTGCGAGGCGTACATGGGGTCGCTGAATTAGAGATCGGCACCCTTACATTCTTTATACTTTGGAGTTTTAAAATGTCTCTAAGCGTTGAAGCTAAAGCTAAAATCGTTTCTGAGTTTGGTCGTGGTACTAACGACAGCGGTTCTACCGAAGTTCAGGTTGCTCTGCTGACTGCACAGATTAACCACCTGCAGGGTCACTTTGCAGAGCACAAAAAAGATCACCACAGCCGTCGTGGTCTGCTGCGTATGGTTTCTCAGCGTCGTAAACTGCTCGACTACCTGAAACGTAAAGATGTTGCACGTTACACCGCGCTGATCGAGCGTCTGGGTCTGCGTCGCTAAGTCTTGCGAGTTTCAGAAAAGGGGGCCTGATGGCCCCTTTTTTCAACCAGACGGCAGCAATTCACTGGAAACTATTGTATTGTTGCTATAAATGATCTTCATTGCAGAGGTTCGCGCGGCTAATGAGAGGCTTCACCCATGGGGGTGTCGGTTGTCATTAGTCGCGAGGATGCGAAGAAGGTCGGGTTAAATCGACAGCACGCCGGTGGTGTGCTGTCATACATTTAAGAAAGGACAGAATTTTGCTGAATCCGATCGTTCGTAAATTCCAGTATGGTCAACATACCGTCACGCTGGAAACCGGCATGATGGCACGTCAGGCTACTGCTGCCGTTATGGTAAGCATGGATGACACCGCGGTGTTCGTCACCGTAGTGGGCCAGAAAAAAGCTAAACCAGGTCAGGACTTCTTCCCGCTGACCGTTAACTACCAGGAGCGTACCTACGCTGCCGGTAAAATCCCTGGTGGTTTCTTCCGTCGTGAAGGCCGTCCAAGCGAAGGCGAAACTCTGATCGCGCGTCTGATTGACCGCCCGGTTCGTCCGCTGTTCCCGGAAGGCTTCGTTAACGAAGTACAGGTTATCGCAACCGTAGTTTCCGTTAACCCACAGGTTAACCCGGACATCGTTGCGATGATCGGTGCATCTGCTGCCCTGTCACTGTCTGGTATTCCATTCAATGGCCCAATCGGTGCCGCGCGCGTGGGTTACATCAATGACCAGTACGTGCTGAACCCAACTCAGGAAGAGCTGAAAGAAAGTAAGCTGGACCTGGTTGTTGCCGGTACTGAAGCGGCGGTTCTGATGGTTGAATCCGAAGCAGAACTGCTGAGCGAAGACCAGATGCTGGGCGCAGTGGTCTTCGGCCACGATCAGCAGCAGATCGTTATCCAGAACATCAACGACCTGGTGAAAGAAGCCGGTAAGCCACGTTGGGACTGGCAGCCAGAAGCAGCAAACGACGCGCTGAACGCACGTGTTGCGGCACTGGCAGAGTCTCGTCTGAGCGACGCGTACCGCATCACCGACAAACAGGAGCGCTATGCTCAGGTTGATGTGATCAAATCTGAAGTGACCGCGACCCTGGTTGCTGAAGACGAAACGCTGGACGCTAACGAAATTGGCGAAATCCTGCACGCTATCGAGAAAAACGTTGTTCGTAGCCGCGTACTGGCCGGCGAGCCGCGTATTGATGGCCGTGAAAAAGACATGATCCGTGGTCTGGATGTGCGTACTGGCGTACTGCCACGTACTCACGGTTCCGCACTGTTTACCCGTGGTGAAACGCAGGCCCTGGTCACCGCGACCCTGGGTACCGCTCGTGACGCACAGATCATCGACGAACTGATGGGCGAGCGCACTGACAACTTCCTGTTCCACTACAACTTCCCTCCGTACTCCGTAGGGGAAACCGGCATGGTTGGCTCGCCGAAGCGTCGTGAAATTGGTCACGGTCGTCTGGCGAAGCGCGGCGTGCTGGCCGTGATGCCAGAAGCTGACAAATTCCCGTACACCGTTCGTGTGGTGTCTGAAATCACCGAATCTAACGGTTCTTCTTCCATGGCTTCCGTATGTGGTGCTTCTCTGGCACTGATGGATGCTGGCGTGCCGATCAAAGCCGCTGTTGCAGGTATCGCAATGGGCCTGGTGAAAGAAGGTGACAACTTCGTTGTTCTGTCTGACATTCTGGGTGACGAAGATCACCTCGGCGATATGGACTTCAAAGTGGCGGGTTCCCGCGACGGTATCTCTGCACTGCAGATGGATATCAAAATTGAAGGTATCACCAAAGAGATCATGCAGGTTGCTCTGAACCAGGCTAAAGGTGCGCGTCTGCACATCCTGGGCGTGATGGAACAGGCGATTAACGCGCCGCGTGGCGACATTTCTCAGTTCGCTCCACGTATCCACACCATCAAGATCAATCCAGACAAGATCAAAGATGTTATCGGTAAGGGCGGTTCCGTAATCCGTGCGCTGACCGAAGAGACGGGCACCACCATCGAAATCGAAGATGACGGTACTGTGAAGATCGCAGCAACCGACGGCGAGAAAGCGAAATTCGCTATCCGTCGTATCGAAGAGATCACCGCTGAAATCGAAGTGGGCCGTATCTACAACGGTAAAGTGACCCGTATCGTTGACTTTGGCGCGTTCGTTGCCATCGGTGGCGGTAAAGAAGGTCTGGTTCACATCTCTCAGATCGCTGACAAGCGCGTTGAGAAAGTGACCGATTACCTGCAGATGGGTCAGGAAGTACCGGTTAAAGTTCTGGAAGTTGACCGCCAGGGCCGTATCCGTCTGAGCATTAAAGAAGCAACCGAGCAGTCTCAGCCTGCTGCGGCACCGGAAACTCCGGCTGCTGAACAGCAAGGCGAGTAAGGTTGCCATTTGCCCTCCGCATTGCGGAGGGCCTGGTATCAGGCAGGACGCCTTGTTAAGCCGCCGGGGGACAGGACGTTCATCCAATAGTTGTCTTCGGGAGTGGGAAATGAAGCCTTTTTTGCGCTGGTGTTTCGTTGCGACAGCTTTAACGCTGGCAGGATGCAGCAACTCTGCCTGGCGTAAGAGCGAAGTCCTCGCAGTGCCATTGCAACCGACTTTGCAGCAGGAAGTGATTCTGGCACGCATGGAACAAATTCTTGCCAGTCGGGCTTTAACCGATGACGAACGCGCACAGCTTTTATATGAGCGCGGAGTGTTGTATGATAGTCTCGGTCTGAGGGCATTGGCGCGAAATGATTTTTCACAAGCGCTGGCTATCCGACCTGATATGCCTGAAGTATTCAATTACTTAGGCATTTATTTAACGCAGGCAGGCAATTTTGATGCTGCCTATGAAGCGTTTGATTCTGTACTTGAGCTTGATCCAACTTACAACTACGCGCACTTGAATCGCGGTATCGCATTGTACTACGGCGGTCGTGATAAGTTAGCGCAAGATGATCTGCTGGCGTTTTATCAAGACGATCCTAATGATCCTTTCCGTAGCCTGTGGCTTTACATCGTTGAGCAGAAGCTCGATGAGAAGCAGGCAAAAGAGGCCCTGAAACAGCGCTTCGATAAATCGGACAAGGAACAGTGGGGATGGAACATTGTCGAGTTCTACCTGGGCAACATTAGCGAAGCAACGCTGATGGAACGCCTCAAGGCGGACGCAACGGATAACACCTCGCTCGCTGAGCATCTCAGTGAAACCAACTTCTATTTAGGTAAGTACTACCTAAGTCTGGGGGATAAGGACAGCGCTACGGCACTGTTCAAATTAGCGGTTGCTAACAACGTACACAACTTCGTTGAGCACCGTTATGCATTGTTGGAATTATCGCTCTTGGGCCAGGAGCAAGACGACCTGGCAGAATCGGACCAGCAATAGCTGACGACATAAACATCAGCCCGTAATCTTTTGATTGCCATCACCTTAACTGGTGAGGGCGTTGTTGTTCGTCAATACACCTACTTTGAGCCGGTTCACACTTTTCAATGAAAATTGCTAATCATTTTCACGATGAGCTAAGTAGACTGGCCGCCATTAATATCGAGGCACTTGTACTACATGGCTGAATTCGAAACCACTTTTGCAGATCTGGGCCTGAAGGCTCCTATCCTTGAAGCCCTTAACGATCTGGGTTACGAAAAACCATCTCCGATCCAGGCTGAGTGTATCCCACACCTGCTTTCTGGTCGTGACGTGCTGGGCATGGCCCAGACTGGTAGCGGTAAAACTGCAGCGTTCTCGCTGCCGCTGCTGAACAACATCGATCCGGACCTGCGTGCACCGCAGATCCTTGTCCTGGCTCCAACCCGTGAACTGGCTGTTCAGGTTGCTGAAGCCATGACGGAATTCTCTAAACATATGCGCGGCGTAAACGTGGTAGCCCTTTACGGTGGCCAGCGTTATGACGTGCAGTTACGCGCCCTGCGCCAGGGCCCACAGATTGTTGTCGGTACGCCGGGCCGTCTGCTGGATCACCTGAAGCGCGGTACGCTGGATCTCTCTAAACTGAGCGGTCTGGTACTGGACGAAGCAGATGAAATGCTGCGTATGGGCTTCATCGAAGACGTCGAAACCATCATGGCGCAGATCCCAGAAGGTCATCAGACCGCGCTGTTCTCTGCTACCATGCCAGAAGCGATTCGTCGTATCACCAAACGCTTCATGAAAGATCCTCAGGAAGTGCGTATTCAGTCCAGCGTCACCACTCGCCCGGACATCAGCCAGAGCTACTGGTCTGTGTACGGCATGCGCAAAAACGAAGCGCTGGTACGTTTCCTGGAAGCGGAAGATTTTGATGCGGCGATTATCTTCGTGCGTACCAAAAACGCGACCCTGGAAGTGGCTGAAGCGCTGGAGCGTAACGGCTACAACAGCGCAGCACTGAACGGTGACATGAACCAGGCTCTGCGTGAGCAGACGCTGGAGCGCCTGAAAGACGGTCGTCTGGATATCCTGATTGCAACCGACGTGGCAGCACGTGGTCTGGACGTTGAGCGTATCAGCCTGGTTGTTAACTACGACATCCCGATGGATTCCGAGTCTTACGTTCACCGTATCGGCCGTACCGGTCGTGCGGGTCGTGCGGGCCGTGCGCTGCTGTTCGTTGAGAACCGCGAGCGTCGTCTGCTGCGTAACATCGAACGCACCATGAAGCTGACTATTCCAGAAGCTGAACTGCCAAACGCAGAACTGCTGGGCAAACGCCGTCTGGAAAAATTCGCCGCGAAAGTACAGCAGCAGCTGGAAAGCAGCGATCTGGATCAGTACCGTGCACTGCTGTCGCAGATTCAGCCTACGGCTGAAGGCGAAGAGCTGGACATGGAAACCCTGGCTGCGGCACTGCTGAAAATGGCGCAGGGCGAACGTACTCTGATCGTGCCACCTGATGCGCCAATGCGTCCTAAGCGTGAATTCCGTGACCGTGACGATCGCTTTGAACGTCGTGGCGACCGTAACGATCGTGGCCCACGTGGTGACCGTCCAGAGCGTGGTGGTGAAGACCGTCCACGTCGTGAACGCCGTGAAGCGGGCGATATGGAACTGTACCGCATTGAAGTGGGCCGTGATGATGGTGTTGAAGTTCGTCACATCGTTGGCGCTATCGCTAACGAAGGCGACATCAGCAGCCGTTACATCGGTAACATCAAGCTGTTCGCATCCCACTCTACCATCGAGCTGCCAAAAGGTATGCCGGGCGAAGTACTGCAGCACTTTACTCGCACCCGCATCCTGAACAAGCCGATGAACATGCAGCTGCTGGGCGATGCTCAGCCACGTCCTGACCGTGGCGGCGAACGTCGTGGCGGTGGTCGCAGTTTCGGCGGCGAGCGTCGTGAAGGCGGTCGCACAGAAGGTCGCGGTGGTGAAGGTCGTCGTTTCTCCGGCGAGCGCCGCGAAAACCGTGGCCCACGTCGTGAAGAAGGCACCAGCCGTCGTCGTTTCGGTGACGCGTAAGCCTTACGCTTCTGACGTAAAGTAAAATATACAGCCCCGATAAATGCTATCGGGGCTTTTTTTATTCCCTTTGTACTCTTGTACTGGTACAGTGCGTCACACTAAAATGCAGAACCGCATATTTGACTGGAGAAAAGGCTGTATGGCGACACTAACCACCACCCAAACGTCACCTTCGCTGCTTGGCGGCGTGGTGATCATCGGCGGAACCATTATAGGTGCCGGGATGTTTTCCCTGCCTGTGGTCATGTCCGGTGCGTGGTTCTTCTGGTCGCTGGCGGCGCTGGTCTTTACCTGGTTCTGTATGCTCCATTCCGGGCTGATGATCCTTGAGGCGAACCTCAACTACCGCATTGGCTCCAGCTTCGACACCATCACCAAAGATCTGCTGGGCAAGGGCTGGAACCTGGTCAACGGGCTTTCCATCGCGTTTGTGCTCTACATTCTGACCTACGCGTACATTTCCGCGAGCGGTTCGATACTGCACCACACCTTTGCTGAGATGTCGCTAAACGTTCCGGCGCGTCTGGCGGGTCTGTGTTTTGCTCTGGGCGTGGCCTTTATCGTCTGGATGAGTACCAAAGCGGTGAGCCGCATGACGGCGATTGTGTTGGGTGCAAAGGTCATCACCTTCTTCCTGACCTTCGGTAGCCTGCTGGGGCACGTCACGCCCGCCACGCTGTTTAATGTCGCGGAAGCGAATACTTCCTACACCCCGTATCTGCTGATGACGCTGCCGTTCTGTCTGGCATCGTTTGGCTACCACGGTAACGTGCCGAGCCTGATGAAGTACTACGGCAAAGATCCACGCACCATCGTGAAGTGTCTGGTCTACGGTACGCTGCTGGCGCTGGGGCTGTATGTGATTTGGCTGCTGGGGACGATGGGCAACATCCCGCGTCCAGAGTTTATCGGCATTGCGCAGAAAGGCGGTAACATTGATGTGCTGGTTCAAGCGTTGAGCGGCGTGCTGAACAGCCGTAGCCTGGATCTGCTGCTGGTGATCTTCTCCAACTTTGCCGTGGCGAGCTCTTTCCTCGGCGTGACGCTGGGTCTGTTTGACTACCTGGCGGATCTGTTTGGCTTTGATGATTCCGCGATGGGACGTTTCAAAACGGCGCTGCTGACGTTCCTGCCGCCCGTTGCGGGGGGGCTGCTGTGGCCGAACGGTTTCCTGTACGCCATCGGCTATGCGGGTCTGGCGGCAACCATTTGGGCGGCAATTGTGCCGGCGCTGCTGGCGCGTAAATCACGTAAACGCTTCGGTAGCCCTAAATTCCGCGTCTGGGGTGGCAAACCGATGATTGCACTGATCCTGGTATTTGGGGTGGGTAACGCGGTGGTTCACGTGCTGTCGAGCTTTAATCTGTTGCCGGTATACCAGTAAAACGTGCGGCTTGCCCCCTCACCCCGACCCTCTCCCAAAGGGAGAGGGAGCAAAGCAAAAAACTACCCCACCAACTCCTCTTTCACCTGCATCGCTAAATCAAACGAATGCAAACGCGCCTGGTGATCGAAAATCTGGCCGTTAACCATAATCTCATCCGCCTGCGTTTCACGCAGCACCGCTTCCAGACCGTGCCGCACTTTCGCTTTATCCCCCACCAGCGACATGCTCAGCGCCTGCTGCACGCCATACTGCTCAGAGGCAGACCACAGCTGATGCATATTCTCCACTGGCGGTGGAAGTTGCCCGGTCTCACCGCGGCGCAGCTTCACAAACGCCTGCTGCATGGAGGTAAACAGGAATTCAGCATCGCGATTACTGTCGGCGGCAATGATGTTAATACACACCATCGCGTACGGTTTCTCCAGACGTTCAGACGGTTTAAAGTTCGTACGATAGAGATGCAGAGCCTGATGCAGCATATCCGGTGCGAAATGCGAGGCAAACGCAAACGGCAGACCCAGCTGCGCGGCAAGCTGCGCGCTATAAAGACTCGAACCCAGCAGCCACACCGGGATCTTCTCGCCGTAGCCCGGCACCGGGCGCACGTGTGGGTTCGGATCGCGCGCGTCAAACCAGTCAACCAGTTCAGCCACATCGCGCGGGAAGTTGTCGATATCGCCGCTCATATGGCGACGCAGGGCGCGCATGGTCGGCTGGTCGCTACCCGGCGCACGACCCAGCCCCAAATCAATACGGCCAGGATAGAGGGTATTCAGCGTGCCAAACTGCTCGGCAATCACCAGCGGGGCGTGGTTCGGCAGCATCACGCCACCGGAGCCCAGGTGCAATGTCGTTGTGTTCGCCGCCAGATAACCAATCAGAACCGAGGTGGCGGCGCTGGCAATGCCAACCATGTTGTGGTGCTCGGCCAGCCAGTAGCGATGGTAGCCACGCTTTTCAGCCAGTTGAGCCAGATCGAGAGAATGCGAAAAGGCTTCTCTGGCCGAGGAGCCTTGTGGGATCGGCGCCAGGTCCAGCACCGAAAACGGAAGGGTTTTGTCAGTCATAACAGCTCACTTTGTCGACGGTCAATCTTTAATACTGCATTAAAAAATGATAACCGTTGTTAACAAAGTGAGCCTTTTTTAGGCCTGCAGTTCCAGCCCGGCCAGGCGTTTCCAGTAACCATTACAGTCGCTGTTTGCCGTTAGCGGCAGCGGAGCTGCGCCGGTTTCATTTGCGCGGAAGGCGTCCAGCATCGTGAACACGCCGGTATCCAGAGGGGATAAGCGCACCATGTCCACCAGGCCGTCCATTGACGCCAGTTCGTTGCCCAGGTTATAGACATAGCCGCTCATGGTCTGGATCCCGTTCAGGACAAACACCTGCTGATTTTCCTGGGATAGCACGCTGCGCCCGTTCGGGTACTTGATGCAGCAGGTTTCACACTCGTCTTTCGGGCGATCTTCCGAACGCGCGGTAAAGCAGCGCGCGGAATAAGCCAGCGGAAGATGGCCGTAGCTCAGCACTTCCACTTCAAACTGATTGCGAATGCCGAGATCGTCACACTGCGTCAGCAGGTTTACCAGCCAGTCGCGGGAGAGTTCCACCGGCATACACCAGCGCGTCATTCCCTGTTTGAGCAGCAGGCGCAGCGTGACGGCGTTATAGCAGTTTAATGCATGACCCGCGACGAACGGTAACTTACGTTCGGCGCACATGTTCACTACGCCCAGGTCGCTCGCTTCCAGCAGGAATTCACCGTTTTCAACGTAGCGTTTCAGTTCACCCAGTTCGGACGAGGCTTGCACCAGCGCGAGCGTCGAGAGCACCACCTGTTTACCGCTTCCGGCGAGACTTTTCGCCATCTCCAGCCAGTCGCCCACTTTGGTGGCGCGGCGCTTGCTGCACACGGCTTCACCGAGATAAATCACATCAGCGCTGCTGGTGGCGGCCTGTTGGTAAAAATCTTCCAGCGTCTCTTTTGGCCAGTAGTAGAGCACCGGTCCTAATGAATATTTCATGGTTATCTCACTGCCATTTACGGTGATACGCGCCAAGCGTCGTTTGCGTGCCTTCGGACATAGAACCGAGCGTCTCCATCCAGGCTGCCTGCGGAGCATAGTTTTGCGGGTCCGCCATGCAGCGGTCGATAGCCTGACGCCAGACTTTCGCCACCTGGCTCACATAGGCCGGGCTACGCTGGCGACCTTCAATTTTTACCGAGGCAATATTCGCCGCCAGCAGTTCCGGCAGCAGCTCCAGCGTGTTGAGGCTGGTAGGCTCTTCCAGCGCGTGGTAGCGCTCACCGTCAACCAGATATCGGCCTTTGCATAACGTTGGATAACCCGCGTTTTCGCCGTCCTGATAGCGGTCAATCAACACTTCATTCAGGCGTGATTCCAGCCCCTGCGGGGTTTGTTGCCAGCGGACAAAGCGGGCAGGAGAGCAGGCCCCAACGGTATTGGGTGATTCACCGGTTAAATAAGAAGAAAGGTAGCAACGGCCTTCGGCCATGATGCACAGGCTGCCAAAGGCAAAAACTTCCAGCGGCACTGGCGTGACGCGCGCGAGTTGCTTAACCTGATGAATGGAGAGCACGCGGGGCAGCACCACGCGAGCGACGTCAAAGTGTTGATGATAAAAACGCACGGCCTCTTCATTCGTGGCTGATGCCTGAACAGAGACGTGGCGCTCAATATGCGGATAGCGTTCTGCCGCATACTCAAGCATGGCGAGGTCGGCCAGGATTAACGCATCGGCACCCAGCTGTGCGGCCATATCTACCGCGCGCTGCCAGCGGGCATAGCCGTCAGGATGCGCAAAGGTATTAATGGCAATATGCAGTTTGCGGCGGTGCTGGTGAACGAAGTTAACGGCTTCCTGAAGCTTTTTCTCCGTAAAGTTGAGGCCAGCAAAATGGCGGGCGTTGGTATCATCTTTCAGCCCGATATAGACCGCATCGGCCCCATTTTCGATGGCCGCCTTAAGCGCCGGTAGGTTACCGGCAGGGCAGAGCAGCTCCATAAATTATCCTGATGTAGTCGATCGCAAAATTGTTAACGAGCTGGGATTTTAATTAACCCCTGGGCGACAATTTTTGATTTAAGGCAGCTAATGGCGTATTGATGACACCAATAATGAGCGTCACCGGACGACGGTTTGTTGATTTACGCCGCTATGTTGTGCGTCGGATATGGCAAAATAACGGGATTATTGCTATCAGGGAGTAAAGCTCGTGCTGGATAAACTGCGTTCACGTCTCGTACAATTCGGTCCATCAATGCTGAGCGTGCCGGTGAAACTGGCGCCGTTCGCGCTAAAACGTCAGGTGCTCGAGCAGGTCCTGAGCTGGCAATTCCGCCAGGCGCTGCAGGACGGCGAGCTGGAGTTTCTGGAAGGCCGCTGGCTGAGCATTGAGGTGCGTGACATCGGGCTGCGCTGGTTTACCTCGGTTGAGAATGATCAACTCATTGTGCGTGAGTCCGCCGAGGCGGATGTGAGCTTTAGCGCCAGTGCCAGCGATCTGCTGATGATCGCCGCGCGTAAACAGGATCCGGATACGTTATTCTTCCAGCGCCGTCTGGTCATTGAAGGCGATACGGAGCTGGGTCTGTACGTGAAAAATTTAATGGATGCCATTGAGCTGGAGCAGATGCCGAAAGCGCTGCGCGTGATGCTGATGCAAATGGCAGATTTCGTTGAGGCTGGGCTGAAAACCCCGCCTGACAGTAAACACACTTCAGTAGGTGAGCCATGCTGATTCGAGTCGAAATTGGGATTGATGCACCGGGTATCGATGCGTTGTTACGCCGCGCTTTTGAGAGCGATGCGGAGGCCCAACTGGTCCACGATCTCCGTGAAGACGGCCTGATTACTTTAGGGCTGGTAGCCACCGATGACGAAGGTCAGGTTGTTGGCTATGTTGCCTTCAGCCCGGTAATTGTTCAGGGCGAAGATCTGCAGTGGGTAGGCATGGCACCGCTGGCGGTCGATGAGAACTATCGCGGCCAGGGCCTGGCGCGCCAGCTGGTGTATGAAGGGCTGGACTCGCTGAATGAGTTTGGCTATGCCGCCGTGGTCACGCTGGGCGATCCGGCATTTTATGGCCGCTTAGGCTTCGAGCAGGCCGCGCATTACGATCTGCGCTGCCGCTGGCCGGGTACCGAATCCGCCTTCCAGGTACATCGCCTGGCGGATGATGCCCTGAATGGTGTGAGTGGCCTGGTTGATTACCACGATCACTTCAATCGTTTCTGAGCAGGCTTTCGCGTAGCGCCTCAAAGGAGCCGTCTCCGGTAACGAGGCGCTCTTTCTGGCGCTTCGTCAGCTGTTTAATTCGGTATTCCAGCCTGAGCGCCAGCGACCTGTCGCCGACGGCGGCGTAAAAAGCCAGCTGAAGTTCACCTTTCCCCCGCAGCGCTTTTGCCCCTTTCCCCGTTTGATGTTGTAAAAAACGCCGCGCCACATCGGTAGTGATCCCGGTGTAGAGTGCGTTATCAGCGGTTCGGACGAGATAGAGAAACCAGCACACGGTAAACAGATTCAGTATGTTAAGGTGAACGCACCATAGCATGAGAGAGAGCGAAAATGGAAACACTGGCAGCCATTAACCGCTGGCTGGCGAAGCAGCATGTCGTCACCTGGTGCGTCTGTAAAGACGAAGAGATGTGGTGCGCGAACGCCTTTTATTACTACGATCCCGAGCGCGTAGCCTTCTATGTCATGAGCGAAGACAAAACGCGGCATGCGCAAATGACCGGCCAGCAGGCGAAGGTGGCGGGTACGGTAAATGGCCAGCCCAAAACGGTCGCGTTGATCCGTGGCGTGCAGTTCAAGGGAGAGATCCGTCGGCTGGAGGGAGAAGAGAGCGACGCGCGCCGTAAGCACTACACGCGCCGCTTCCCGGTTGCCGCTGCGCTAAAAGCCCCGGTGTGGGAAATCCGCCTCGATGAGCTGAAATTTACCGACAACACGCTGGGCTTTGGCAAGAAGCTTCACTGGCTACGCGCCGAGCAGGCGTAGCGCTTCCCGGTTAAACGCCGGAAGATCGTCCGGGGTCCGGCTGGTGATCAACTGGTCTTTGTCGTTGACCACTTCCTGATCGTAAAACTCAGCCCCCGCATTTTTCAGATCGATCACGATCGGTTTCACCGCCGTCAGCTTACGTCCTCGGACCACGTCGGCGCTGATCAGCAGCTGCGGGCCGTGACAGATAGCAAAGACCGGTTTTCCGGTAGCGACAAAGTCACGTGTGAAAGTGACGAAACGCTCGTCCCCGCGCAGGGAATCCGGTGAATGGCCGCCGGGTAACAGCAGGGCGTCGAAATCAGACGGGCTGACGTTATCGATGGTTTCGTCGATGGTCACGCTGGCTTCGCCCTTATGGCCTTTCACCGTTTTGCCCGCTTCTTTCTCAATGGTAATGACCTCATGGCCCGCCTTGCGGAATGCCTCAGCAGGAGAGGTGAATTCTGAATCTTCAAACTCGTCGGTAATCAAGACTGCGATTTTCTTGCCCATGCTTCCTCCGTTGTTTTGTCTTCAGACTGATTTTTCTCCGCTTGTGGTAAATACTTACCTGTAACAGACTTCTAAGTGTGGTCGACCACGCTGAGTTCGCAAACGGACAATTCTGTAAAGGGGATACGATGAGCCAGGTACTGATTACGGGCGCAACCGGGCTGGTCGGCGGGCATCTGCTGCGGCTGCTGATCCAGGATCGCCATATTAACTATATCGCCGCACCGATGCGTCGACCGCTGCTGGATATCTCCGGCGTCTTTAACCCGCACGACCCGCAGCTCACTGACGCGCTGGCGCAGGTGCAGGACCCGATTGATATCGCCTTTTGCTGCCTCGGTACGACGCGGCGTGAGGCGGGCAGTAAAGAAGCCTTTGTCCATGCGGATTACACCCTGGTGGTGGATACCGCACTGACGGCGAAAAAATTGGGGGCAAAGCATTTTCTGGTGGTCAGTTCGCACGGCGCGAGCACCGGCTCGCCGTTTTTTTACAACCAGGTGAAGGGCAAGATGGAAGAGGCGCTGATTGCCCAGAAGTGGGAATATCTGACCATTGTGCGGCCTTCCATGCTGATGGGGCACCGCGATGAACGGCGCTTTAACGAGTCTGTTTTCGCTCCGCTGTTTCGCATCCTGCCGGGTAACTGGAAGTCCATTGAGGCGCGGGATGTCGCGCAGGCGATGCTGAAAGAGGCGCTGGCACCGTCGCAGGAAGGGGTCAATATCATCCCTTCGGCAAAACTGCGTGAAATCGCGCAGGGCGAGGCGTAAACTTCTCCGGCTTATTCAATAACACTCTCCGGGGAATGGTATGACTGGTCAGTCTTCATCTCAGGCGGCGACACCTGTCCAATGGTGGAAGCCCGCACTCTTCTTTCTCGTGGTCATCATTGGCCTCTGGTATGTGAAATGGCAGCCGTACTATGGCAAGGCCTTCACCGCCGCCGAAACGCACAGCATTGGTAAATCGATACTCGCGCAGGCGGATGCCAGCCCGCTTAAGGCGGCGTGGGATTACGCCATGGTCTACTTCCTTGCTGTCTGGAAAGCTGCGGTATTAGGCGTCTTGTTAGGGTCGCTGATTCAGGTACTTATTCCGCGAAACTGGCTGGTGAAAACCCTCGGGCAGCCACGCTTTCAGGGCACCTTGCTGGGGACGATTTTCTCTCTGCCGGGCATGATGTGTTCATGCTGTGCAGCCCCTGTGGCCGCAGGAATGCGCCGTCAGCGTGTCTCGATGGGCGGTGCGCTGGCGTTCTGGATGGGCAACCCGCTGCTCAACCCGGCAACGCTGGTGTTTATGGGCTTTGTGCTCGGCTGGCATTTTGCGGCTATCCGCCTGGTTGCCGGGCTGCTGACGGTGCTGGTGGTGGCGACGCTGGTGCAAAATCTGGTGAAAGAGAAAGCGCCAGAGCCCGCTTCTGTTGAGCTGGACATCAGCGAGCCGCAGGGCAGTTTCTTTGCCCGCTGGGGTAAAGCGCTGTGGCAACTTTTCTGGAGCACCATTCCGGTTTATATCCTGGCGGTTCTGGTGCTCGGCGCGGCGCGCGTCTGGCTGTTCCCGCATGCGGATGGCGCGATTGATAACACGCTGATGTGGGTGATTGCGATGGCCGTTGCTGGCTGCCTGTTTGTGATCCCAACGGCGGCTGAAATTCCGATTGTTCAGACCATGATGCTGGCTGGCATGGGCACCGCGCCCGCGCTGGCGCTGCTTATCACCTTGCCGGCCATTAGTTTGCCGTCGCTTGTCATGCTGCGTAAGTCTTTCCCGGCAAAAGCGCTGTGGCTGACAGCGGGGCTGGTAGCGTTAAGTGGGGTGCTGGTGGGAAGCATTGCGCTTCTGTGAAAAAAAGCCCGGTGGCGCTACGCTTACCGGGCCTACAAAAATCCCTTCAAGTGAGGTTTTTTTATTTGATGTAAGTAAACGCGGTGGTGACGTGCTTCACGCCGCTGACCCGGCTGGCGATATCCGCTGCCGCTTTCCCTTCACGGTCGGTAACCAGACCCAGCAGGAACACTTCACCGTTTTCGGTCGTCACTTTTACGTTTGAGGATTTCACCTGATCTGAACCCAGCAGCTGGGAACGGACTTTTGTGGTGATCCAGGTGTCAGACGACGCCGTACCCAGGCTGATTGGCTGGCCCTGACGGATTTCATTGAAGACTTCCGTAGTGCCCTCAACGCCCATGGCGATCTGCTTCGCGCGGCTGGAGAGTTCGGTATTCGGTGACTGACCCGTCAGCAGGACTTTGCCCTGATAAGCCGTCACGTTGATACGCGCTTCTTTCTTAATTTGTTCGTCTTTCGACAGCGCACTGTTGACGCGCAGCTCCAGCGTACCGTCATCCACCTGCGTTCCTACAGAGCGTGGATCGGTCGCCGCTTTGGTGCCTACTGCGGCAGTACCCACGACAGCCGCAGCGATACATCCCTGAAGCAGCAATGCAGACATAAGGACTGCGAGGGTCGATAAAGCCTTCATAAAAACTCCTTAATCATCCTGGTGAGGGAAAAGCGTGTTATCGATCAAATCGCATAAGCAGTTTACCGTGAGCATATGCATCTCCTGAATGCGTGCGCTACGGTGAGACGGAATGCGGATTTCCACATCCTGCGGCCCCAGCAGACCCGCCAGTTCACCACCGTCATAGCCGGTTAAGGCGACGATAGTCATGTCACGGGTGACCGCGGCTTCAACGGCTTTGACAATGTCCCGGCTGTTGCCGCGCGTGGAGATGGCCAGCAGCACATCACCGGCATGCCCCAGGGCGCGCACCTGCTTTGCGTAAATTTCGTCATGCAGACGATCGTTAGCAATCGCTGTTAAGACCACATTATCGGTATTAAGTGCAATGGCAGGTAAACTCGGGCGTTCGGTTTCAAAACGATTAATCATGCTGGCAGCAAAATGCTGTGCGTTGGCGGCTGAGGTACCGTTGCCACAACAGAGGATTTTGTTGCCATTAAGCAGGGATTGCACCAGCGTCATTGCAGCACGAGAGATCGCGTCCGGAAGGGCTTCCGCCGCGGCAATCTGAGTCTGGATGCTTTCTGTGAAGCACACTTTAATTCTTTCGAGCACGTTATCCCTTTTAAATCGTAATTATGCGTCTTCGCCAAAAGCGTTTTTAAGCCATTCGATCTCATTTCCGGTGAAGGCTATCACATCGAACCGGCAATCCACAGTATCAAAACTCCCATTATGGCGGGCAAGCCACAAGTGGGCAGTCTGTAATAATTTATGTTGTTTGGCGAGCGTCACGCTGGCGGCAGCACCGCCAAAACGGGAAGACTGTCGAAAGCGGACTTCTACAAACACAATCACCTGACCCTCTTTCATGATCAGATCAATTTCGCCGCCACGTCCGCGAACGTTAGCGGCGATAAAATGCAGTCCTTTGCCTTCAAGCCAGCGACGCGCTTTTAACTCCCACGCATCGCCGGTCTCTTTACGGCTTAACTGGCCGGGACGATTTGTCCCTGCTGGTATTTGAGCCATGATAACTTCCTGTTGATCACGCAGTCCTGCGTCGCGGTCAGATCGCCGGTGTTGCCGTTAAGCTCAAAGCCCGGTACCTGACGCATCTGGGTAAAGTGGTTCGCCAGCGCCCATGCATCGACTCCCATGGCATACAGACGCGCCAGTGAGTAGTCGTTACGTACGCTGCTCAGCGCCTGCTGCATCAGCGCCGGGTTGCTGCCCGCGAGCATCGGAATTTCACTGTACTGCAGGCCGTCCATTTCCAGACGGAAATCCGGGCCAGCGGTGCCTTGCGCGCTGCGGGAACTGGCATAGAGCGTTGCGCCGCTCTGGCTGCCGTTACGCATCGCAATCATCGGTTTGATAAAGGCGATCTCTTGCGGTGTGGCAACGATATAAGCCGCATCCACTTTTCCACCGCCGCCGATCTGCGCATCGGTAGGTGGGGCAGGGATGGTCAGCCCACCAATGGTCACGCCCTGCTGCTGTGGCAGGCTGGCGGTCACCGGGCTGCCATTAAGCGCGATACCCGATCCGCCGTTTACGCCCGCGCGCAGTTCTGAGACGGAACCGAATTTCTGCTGCAGCACGATACCGCCGCCCAGCTTCTGCCACTCATCGGCGAAGGCATT
This sequence comes from Enterobacter cloacae complex sp. SHL012, assembly GCF_049237505.1. Lineage (NCBI taxonomy): Bacteria > Pseudomonadati > Pseudomonadota > Gammaproteobacteria > Enterobacterales > Enterobacteriaceae > Enterobacter > Enterobacter cloacae complex sp. SHL012. The sequence continues at coordinate 570,438 of NZ_JBMKIZ010000003.1, read as the reverse complement.
CGCTACGCGATCGCCCAGCGTACTGCGCGGGATGAGCAACAGTGGAGCCTGTTTACCCTGCTCGTGGATATGACGTGCCGCATCGCGAGCTTCGTCTTCCGGAGAGAGCGCGAAGTAGCAAATATTGGCCCGGTTCTGAACCTGCTCCGGCTGGTTGAGCGCCAGCACGTTTAGCGTGGTATTGCTCTTCATCAGCTCTTCCACGTTGTTTTTCAACAGCGGACCGACAACGATGCTCGCCCCGTCCTGTTGCACCTGAGCCAGTACCTGGTCAAGCGGCTGCGAACTGGTGTCGTAAATTTTCAGTTCGGTGCCAAGATTAGCGCTGGTGGTCGCCACGGCCTGCGGCTGCGCGGCAGGGGGAGTGGTTGGTTGTGCTGGCTGTTGTTGAGTTTGTTCTGTTGATGCCTCAGGCGCTGCAGGGGAAGCAGGTGTCTCCACTGGCGCCTGTGTTGCTGGTGCTGCAGCAGGCGGAGGCGTCGTCGGTGCGGTCACCGGGTTTTGCATCGTGCCTTGCGCCGGGGTTTGCGCCGTGGTCAGATCGCTGGTCTCGGCGGCGGAAGGGCTGACAACATCGTTCACGTTGGCCGCCTGTGCTGCCTGCACCGGCACCGCGCTGCCCGTCACCGGCATAGTGCCGTTTTTCGCCGCTTCAAAGCCCTGTTGAATCGTACGGCCAAACACCGCCGCCTGACCATTCAGCGGCAGAAGCAGTGCAATTTTGCTGGTCGATGCTGGCTTAAAGTTCTGCACGTTCACCAGCTGGGTTGGCAGCATTTTGGCGCCCGGGTTTTGCGGGTAGCGAGTCTGCCAGTCGGTAATACCGGCCTTCAGCATCTTAGGGTCGGTGCGGTTGTTAAACCACATCTGTTGGAGATCAAGCCAGCCCTGCAGCACGTTCTCATCCGCGTTGATGACCAGCGCCTTTGCCTGATCCGGGGTCATGGCGGCAAGAGCCTGCCAGGTGGCATCAATATTTTTCTGCTTGTCGGCACCGGCAAGCAGCGGTTCCTGAGCGATAAGCGCGCGGAGCAGCGTCAGGGAAGGACGCCCCTGTTCAGCGGTGATACCCGCCTGCCAGAAGCGTGCCTGCTGGTTTTTATCCAGCGCGCTCAGGTCGATGCTACCCAGGATCTTTTTCGCGCCGTCATACTCTTTCTGCGCGACCTTCAGCTCGGCAGAGAGCAGGCTCTGCTCAAGACGCTGGGTATCGTTAAGATCTTTCGGCAGCTGGCCGAACAGCTCTGCAGCCTGCTGGGTTTTTCCCTCTTTCAGCAGTGCACGAATGGCGAGTAATTGCCAGTTGATCCTGGTATCATTTGAACTCTGCGACATTTGTTGCAGATAAAAGCCAGAATCAGCCTGAGCGGAACCCTCAAGATGGGCGGTGCTCTGGTCAGGTGCCTGGGTGCCGCAGCCTGCAAAGATCAGGGCTGCCAGCAGAAGCGGCACGCTGCGCGTGGCTTTTTTTCGAAGAAACGTTAACGGTACCATACTGTATCCAGTGATTTTTTTACGCAATGCTCAATATTAAATCGGCAATACGGACGAAACAATGAAACAACACGAAACGGCAGATAATTCTCAAGGCCAGCTTTATATTGTACCTACTCCTATCGGGAATTTGTCTGATATTACCCAACGTGCACTCACTGTATTGCAAGCCGTTGATTTAATTGCGGCTGAGGACACTCGTCATACCGGTTTACTGCTGCAGCATTTCGCGATTAACGCCCGTTTGTTTGCCCTGCACGATCACAATGAGCAACAAAAAGCCGACACGCTGGTGGCGAAGCTCAAGGAGGGGCAGAACATTGCGCTGGTCTCCGACGCGGGAACGCCGCTGATTAACGACCCCGGCTACCATCTGGTGCGTACTTGCCGTGAAGCCGGCATTCGCGTTGTGCCCCTGCCGGGACCGTGCGCCGCGATTGCTGCGTTAAGCGCCGCAGGTCTGCCGTCTGACCGTTTCTGCTATGAAGGTTTTCTGCCCGCCAAATCCAAAGGCCGTCGCGACGTCTTAAAAGACCTGGAAGCGGAACCGCGCACCCTGATTTTCTACGAATCCACCCACCGCCTGCTGGAAAGCCTGGACGATATGGTTACCGTCTGGGGTGAGTCCCGCTACGTCGTGCTGGCGCGCGAGCTGACCAAAACCTGGGAAACCATTCACGGCGCACCGGTGGGTGAACTGCTGGCGTGGGTGAAGGAAGACGAAAACCGCCGCAAAGGTGAAATGGTGCTGATTGTCGAAGGGCATAAAGCAGAAGAGGATGCCCTGCCAGCCGATGCGCTGCGCACGCTGGCATTGCTACAGGCCGAATTGCCGCTTAAAAAAGCGGCTGCGCTGGCGGCGGAAATTCACGGCGTGAAGAAGAATGCCCTGTATAAGTACGCGCTGGAGCAGCAGGGGGAGTAAGCCCCAGCCGTCTTTTTGCCGGGCGGCGGCTGCGCCTTACTTTGCCTGCAACTTTATAAAATGTCGGTACAAATGTCGGTACAAATGTCGGAAAAGAAAATTGCGCAGGTCATGCGCTGACCTGCGTTGTTAGCTAAACCGTAATGACCTCAGTGCCCGTTTTGCTCAGCAGATCTTTATCATGTTTTCCGATCCCATCATCCGTAATCACACAATCAATCTTCTCCATTGGCAGTACCTGGTTAAACCCGCGACGATTAAACTTGCTCGCATCGAGTACGGCAATCACTTTATGGGCGGCGGCGGCCATCACGCTGCTGATGGAATAGCCTTCATTGAAGGTGGTGATGCCGTTTGTCGCATCAATACCGTCCGCCCCAACAAACATCAAGTCCGCGCTAATACCTGCAAGCGAACGCTCGGCAATGGTACCGTGCATTGAATGCGTCTTATGGCGTACCGTGCCGCCGCAAACCACCAGCGTAATATCTTTATTTTCCGAAAGAGCAAACGCAGCGGGCAAGCTGTTGGTAATGACGGTAATATTGGCTTTTCTCGACAGGGCTTCGGCTATCAGCATAGTGGTACTGCCGCTGTCTAAAATAATCGTCATTCCTTCTTCGATCAGGGCAGCAGCGGCCTGAGCAATACGTTTTTTCGGGTCGCTTGCCAGCTGGTAACGCTCCTCCAGTATGACTTCCTGATTCTCACTTTCAGCCAGGTTACTGCCTGGTTTTGCTGCGCCTCCATGGAAGCGCGTGACTAAGCCTTTTTCTTCCAGCAGGCGCAGGTCGGTTCGAATGGTCACTTCCGAGATGCCGAACAGGTTAGAAAGATCCTGCACCATCACGCTACCCTGAGCGTTGACGAGGTCAACGATTTTGTTCCTTCGCTCAAATGAGTTCATATTGATTTGCCTGATAATTAACTGTTCCTATTCTAATCGAAGGTATGCGAAAGGTGTAAGGCTATATTCGAAAGTAAATGTGAGCCAGCTCAGGTTGCTGGCTCGAGAGATTAGGCGAAACGCAGCATAATTTTGCCCTGCATCGGTGCCCCATTCAGTGCCTGCACGGCCTGAGCGAAGCTTTCACTGTCGCCAGTATGAGCAATGAGCGGCTCCAGTTGCAGTTTTTTCCCGGTGAGCAGGCGGACTGCTGTTTCCCACTCTTCCCCTGGCCACGGTGCAGAGTAGTTCATCCAGCTACCCAAAAGCGTCAGTTCCTTACGTAATATTTTACCAAAGGTTGCGGCAGATAAATTCAGGTCATGATGCAATGTACCGACCAGCGCAACTTGTGCGTGAGGGCCAGCAATATCAATGGCAAGCGAGACAGTTTGTGGTGTTCCTGCGGTCTCCAGTACCAGTTGATCAAATCGACTGTCACTCTGCGCGTTGAGAATGTCATCGGTGCTCAAGGTACGGCTGTTGAATACTTGAGTCGCACCCAGTGTTTTCGCCAGGGCGAGTTTATCGTCGTTGATATCAATCGCAGTTACGCTCTTTGCCCCGAGCGCCAACGCGCACTGCATCGCCAGCAGACCGATCGTCCCCGCTCCGACGATAATGACATTTTTACCTTTGCAGCCTGAAGCCAGATGAAACGCGTGCAAACCTACGGTGACAGGTTCGATAAATGCCCCGTCTTCGATTGCCATCTCTGCTGGCAGGCGGAACAAGTTCGCGCGCTTCACGACAATATATTCGGCATTGCCACCGTCACTGCGTGAGCCGACAAACTGGTACTGCTTACACAGCGAGTAGTAGCCTTGCCCACACTCTGGGCAGGAAAAACAGGGCAGAAGTGGAATGCAGGCCACAGCATCTCCCGCCTGGAGGTCCTTTACATCTGCACCACAGGCTTCGACGTGTCCGCTAAATTCATGGCCCAGGATGATAGGGTAATAGTGTGCCCCTTTGGCAAAAATACGCGGGATATCTGAGCCGCATAACCCTGAGCAAACAATGCGCACCAGAACTTCATCCGCATCCTGTATTTGAGGGATCGGACGTTCTTCAACGCGCACGCTGCCCTCAGCGTGAATTACCACTGATTTCATGATTTACTCCAGAAAAGAAGGGGAGCATGGCTCCCCGGATATTAAGATACCGTCTGGCTTTGCGGGTTAGCGGCGGTTTTCTCTGCCGTCGTAAACGTCCGGGCACGTCGCCAGGTGAGCAGTACGCCTGTGAAGTAGATCGCGCCAATCACAATGAATCCCACCACGTTTTGCCAGGTAAGGAGCTGGATGAGCAACCAGGTGACTGGCGAACCACCCTGATCCATGGATGCCACAAGCCCACCTGCTTTTAACGCACCAGCGTTCTGTGCAAGCTGGGTATGCAGGCCGATGGTCTGTGTGGCGATCCATAGTGTGATCCCCATGATGATGACGCCGGAGATGAGTGTACGGAACAGATTACCCTGGTGAATCGCGACCGCCATTGCCACGAAGAAACCGATAGTCGCAAGGTCGCCAAAAGGTAGCACCTGGTTACCTGGCACCAGCACCGCGATCAGAATGGTTAACGGGATGAAAATGAGACTGGCGGAAACCACTGACGTATGACCCAGCAGCAGTGCGGGATCAAGACCAATTAAGAACTCCTGACCACCAAATTTGGCCTGCAGGCGTTTGCGAGCGTGTTTAGCAATCGGCGTCAGGCCATCCATAATCGGCTTGATGACCCGCGGCATCAACAGCATCACTGCAGCGGTTTTCACTGCCAGTTGCAGAACGGATTTCGCGTCGTAGCCTGCCAGCATGCCAATGACCAGTCCCATGACAAAACCGACGGTGACCGGTTCGCCAAACGGACCAAAACGTTTCTGGACATCGTCTGCGCTAAAGTGGATCCGCTTAAGACCTGGAATGTGGTTGATAATCGTATCGACCAGCACCGCGACGGGACCGAGATACGCCGACGAGCCGTGTGGAATAGCAATTCCTTCCAGGCCGAAGAAGTCTCGCGTGTCTTTGGCAAACCAGTCACCCAGCTTGTAGACAAAGGCTGCGTGAACCACCACACCAAGGATCCCCAGCCAGTAAGAGCCAGTGGCCAGGTGCAGCATTGCGCCGGTGAAGGTCATGTGCCAGATGTTCCAGATGTCCACGTTAACTACACGGGTCATACGAGTGACCAGCATGATGACATTGACGCCGATCGCTATCGGGATCGCCACCAGTGCGATTTGTGAGGCCCAGGTCATGGGTGAAGAACCTGGCCAGCCGATATCCACTACGTGAAGGTTAATCTGGAATTGTTCTGCCATCGCTTTAGCTGCCGGACCAATGGAGTCGAGCATCAGGCCAATGACCAATCCAATTCCCACGAAGCCTATGCCGATATGCAGGCCGGACTTGAAGCAATCGCCCAGTTTCATCCCCAAAAGTTTTGAGAAGATAATGATAACGATGGGCAGCATGACGGTGGGACCGAGGTCGAGGATATACCGCATGATTTCGGTAAACATGATTTCACCCCTCGAGGATAGTGAGGATTTTTTGTTGCAGGGCTTCGATACCGACGCCCGATACAAACGGCATCCCATGAACTACCGGAATGTCACCAAACGATCTGTCGACTTTTGCCGTGGTGCAAATGAGGTCTGCACCGTCCATATAGGTTTCAATTTCCGTCACACGACACTGGACCAGATCAAGCGCTATATGGTGGGCTTCACACAGTTCTTTGATCTCTTCAGCCGCCATGGTTGAGGTTGCTACGGCACCACCACAGGCAACAATAACTTTACATTTCATAGGGTACTCCTTTTTATTATCAGTATGTTATGAAGCCTGTGCACAGGAGTCAGGCTCAAGGATCGTCTCCCGGAATTGCTCAGCCAGGCGATCGGCTGGTGTGACCAACAACAGGTCCAGCGTGTCCGGGTTTTGTAGCTCGCTGAAAAGACGGCGCAGCAGTTTTATTTGCGCCGCAGGGTTTTCAACAATTAATGCGATGATGAGTGAAACGGCGACCTCTCCATCATCATCAGCCTGCTGAAAATTCACCGGTTTGTCCGGGCGAATCAGGTAAATCGCGGGGATTTTGGCATGTACCGCCTCACAATGCGGGATTGCAACCGCATGGCGTTCAAGGGTTATGCCGGTGGGGTAGTTGATCTCCCTTTCGAGAAGTGCGGCTGGGTAAGTGGCATGCACAACACCTTTCGCCAACATCTCCTCACCAATGTGTGCCAGCGCAAGCTGACAGTTTTCAAACTCAATTCCGGTACGGACAAAAACGTGACTCATAGACTCTCCGGGCATCAGACGTATTCAGGGGTACAGCCAAATCGATAGGCACGTAATACATCCTGTATTTTGTCGATGATGAGATTGTGCGGTGTTGCAACGATCTCATTCATTGACAATCGTTCGAACTGAACGGGCATAAACTGGCTAATAAGACCCAGCGGTAGGGAGGTATTACTCATGTTGGTGAGTAATTTCTCCACGCCCTGACGGATACGTGGATGCGGCCAGTAGTAGCGAATGCGATCAGAAAGACTGAAATGGATATCCACCATCGCCTGGCTCCAGGTTGGACGGTAATACTTTTTCCAGTAATCCGGCTCGTTCAGCATCACTTCGTCAATCACCTCCAGCACGTGGCTGCGCTGCTCAGGGGCGATAAGTTCTCTCTCCATTTGTGCCAGGGCAAAGATGGCTTCACGCAGAGCAAAGGTGAGCGCCGGGCCCACTTTCAGGATCGCGAAGTGATCGCGCACCAGGGCCTGATAAGCCTGACGGGTCTGGTAGTCGGTTGAATGCGCCTCGTAGACCATTGGTGTCTGGCGGATCCAGCCGGATAGTGCCTCGGCCGCGTGGGGTTGATAGTGAATGATTTGGGTATGGTCGAACTCCACGCCCGGTTGCACCACGATAGCGATCACGCGTGTCATAGCATCTTCCAGACCGAGTGCGCTAAAGGCAGCGCGGTGGGTATCGAGCGTCTGTGCGGCATCTTCAACACAGGTAACATGCACGCAGTTAATACTGCTGGCTTCCCCACCCGGTACGGGAACTTCAGTGCCAATAACGTAGGTTAGTGCCGCTTTTTGTTCCTCATTAGCCGTCTCTTCTGCAGCTTTGCATAACTGTGCAGCCCGCTGGGCTACCACTACTGGTGCTAGCGGGACGGGGTCGTCGGCGCATGACATGGAAGCATCCAGATGGATCTTGGTAAATCCGGCAGCGACATAGGTTTTGATCAGCTCAACGGATTTTTCCATCGCGGCTTCAGCCGGTTCGTTTTGCCAGCAGTTAGGCCCCAGGTGATCCCCTCCAAGAATCAGGCGTTCTCGGGGAAAACCAACGTCCCTGGCGATATTCAATACAAAATCGCGAAAATCAGCAGGAGTCATGCCGGTATAGCCGCCAAACTGATTCACCTGATTTGAAGTGGCCTCAATCAGCACTTTATTGTCGGTATTCAAATCAAAACGCAGTGCAGCTTTAATGACCAGCGGGTGTGCGGAACAGACAGAACAAATACCGAGATGCTCTCCCGCTTTATGGCGGGCAATAATATCTTTCACATTTCCTCCGGATTAGGGCATTAATCTTTCGTTGTTAGAGCTTTCCTTCACAACCACAATCGGCAATAACCTTGCGTACGACCTCTTGCATGGCACTTTTGGCGGGTACCATGTAATGACGGGGGTCGCTGGCATCGGGATATGAAGCGAGATAGGTTTTCAGCGCATTCGAGAAGGCGATTTTGAGTTCTGTGGCGACATTGACCTTGCAGATCCCGAGGCTAATAGCCTTACGGATATCTTCTGTCGACAATCCTGAGGCACCGTGCAGTACCAGCGGGATATCAACCAGATTACGGATCTCTGCCAGGCGTTCGAAATCCAGCCTTGGCGTAGCTTTATACAGGCCGTGCGCGGTGCCGATGGCTACAGCCAGCGAGTCGATACCCGTCAGCTCAACATACTCGCGAGCCTGTTGTGGATTGGTGTAGAGCGCATCTTTGCTGTCGACGACAAGGTCATCCTCCTGACCGCCAAGACGGCCAAGTTCAGCCTCTACGCTAACGTCGTAGCGGTGGCAGTAGTCCGTCACTTTCTTTACGAGCAATACGTTTTCAGAGAACGGATGATGAGAGCCGTCGATCATTGCAGAGCGGATCCCGCTCCGTACTTTCTGCGCGATATCGTCGAAATCTTCATGATGATCGAGGTGGATCGCCAGTGGCTGGTTGTACGTTTTGGCTAGATCGCCAGCAATGGCTACCACATTCCCGGTTCCGGCATAGCTAAACGTACCGGGCGTGCCCGCGACAATCAGAGGAGACCGCATCTCTGAGGCCGTTTCGACGACTACCTGCAGTGTTTCGAGATTATGAATATTAAATGCAGGGACCGCGTAACCTTCACGCTGTGCCTTTATCAGCATCGCTTTTGACGAGATGATATACATCTTTCCTCCGAAACCTTTCGTTTTGTTTGTGCGAAAGACAATATAGGGTTTCGGAATGCTTTTTTGTGATTGGTATCTTAGAAATGAAAGATTCGAAATGAAAGATAAGAATGCGAAAGAATCGAAAACAAAAAAAAGCATGGCCGAAGCCATGCTGAAAGAGGTTTATAGTAAACTCACGTCACTGGTGCCGGGTTAAACACCGCCAGCTGGTTATGTAATCCCCATTGGTCCGAGAACGTTTTCTTCCGCCCGCTTGCCACGTCCAGAATGAAGTGGAATAGCTTCCAGCCCACGTCCTCAATGCTCTCTTCTCCGGTGGCGATGGTTCCCGCGTTGATATCCATTAAGTCGTACCAGCGGTTTGCCAGCTCGGTGCGCGTCGCCATTTTGATCACCGGGACTGCCATCAGGCCATACGGCGTGCCGCGTCCGGTGGTAAAGACCTGCACCGTAATGCCGGATGCCACCTGCTGGGTGCCGCAAACAAAATCGCTGGCAGGCGTTGCCGCGTAGATCAGGCCGCGTTTGGTCGGCCGCTGTCCCGGAGAGAGGACTTCCACAATCGCGCTTTGGCCGGATTTAGCAATCGAACCCAGGGCTTTTTCCACGACGTTCGCCAGGCCCCCTTTTTTGTTTCCCGGAGACGGATTCGCGCTACGGTCGGTTTTACCCATGTCGAGATAGTTATCGTACCAGGCCATCTCCTCAAGCAGGCGCTGGCCCACTTCTTCATTGACGGCGCGCGGCGTCAGTAAATGGATGGCATCACGGACTTCGGTCACTTCAGAGAACATCACCGTCGCACCGCAACGAACAAGCAGGTCGGACGCGAAGCCCACCGCCGGGTTGGCCGTCACGCCAGAGAACGCATCGCTGCCGCCGCACTGGGTTCCCACCACCAGGTCAGACACGGGGCAGGTTTCGCGCTGGCGTCGGTTGAGCTTATCCAGATGACGCTCAGCAACCTGCAGAATATCGTCGACCATAGACCGGAACCCAATGTGGCGTTCGTCCTGCAGGCGTACAATGCTGGCCTCGCCTGCCGGAATGGCTTTGACGTCTTCGGTACCCTGGAGCAGACGCTCAGGCTGCAGTTTTTCGCACCCCAGACCAATCACCATCACCTCGCCGCCAAAATTCGGGTTGAGGGCAATATTATGAATGGTACGGATCGGCACGACCGCCGCTGGCGCGTTGATCGCTACGCCACAGCCATAGAGATGGTTCAGGCCAACCACGCCATCGACGTTCGGGTATTTCGGCAGCAGATCGCGTTCGATGATTTTCACCACGTAATCCACCACGCCCGCCACGCAGTGTACGCTGGTGGTGAGACCAAGAAGATTTTTGGTACCGACGCTGCCGTCCGGATTGCGATAGCCTTCAAAGGTATAGCCTTCCAGTGGGGGAAGCGGTTCCGGTACGCGGGTGGCAAGTGGCAGGGTGTTCAGCGGTGGCGCTTTTGGCAGTTCAACCAGCGACTCCTCAATCCAGCTTCCCTGCGGAATTGCGCGAACGGCATAGCCGATGACTTCACCGTAACGCACGATCTCCCCATGGGCAGGAATATCGACCAGTGCGACCTTATGCCCCTGGGGAATATGTTCAATTAACGTCAGTCCGTCCGGGAAGCGTGTTCCCGCTTTTAAGCCATTGTCATTGACAATAATCGCCACGTTATCCGTATCGTGAACTTTTATATAAAACGCCGTCGGCGATGCCTCTCTCATTTCAATATCGGCCATTATTCACATTTCTCCGGCAAAGTGTCAGATAGTAAATTTAACCCGTTGGATAATCGTTTTATTCTCGAGGAAATAAAGAATGTCAGCAGAAGACCGGTAAAAATGTGATCGCGATCGCGTCAGGCTGACTAATCCCTGATTCTGTGCATTAGCGCCCACAGCGTTGGGCAGATGCTCAAAATGGCGTTGAAATGAGGCGCAATACTTGAGCATAAAAACAATGTGCTGTAGTGAAGTGACGATTATACTGAAGGACGATTTTATATTGCCAACATTCAGTCAGAGAAATAAATATAAAAACAATATGTTTCGCAATAAATAATCCCGGCTCAAACTGCGGAATTAAAAAGGTATAAGTGATGAATAACAATATCTTCCCGAATACGTTTAAAGCGGCCCTTGCGGCGCACCAGATCCAGATTGGCTGTTGGTCTGCGCTGGCAAACCCAATAAGTACTGAAGTGCTGGGCCTTGCTGGTTTTGACTGGCTGGTGCTCGACGGCGAACATGCGCCAAATGATATCAGCACCTTTATTCCGCAACTGATGGCCCTGAAAGGCAGCGCCAGCGCCCCGGTGGTGCGAGTGCCAACCAATGACCCGGTGATCGTCAAACGTTTGCTGGATATCGGGTTCTACAATTTCCTCATCCCGTTTGTGGAAACCCAGGAACAAGCGGCGCTGGCCGTGGCGTCAACGCGCTACCCGCCGGAAGGGATACGCGGCGTCTCCGTCTCACACCGCGCCAACATGTTCGGCACCGTGCCGGACTACTTCGCGCAGTCCAATAGCAACATCACTGTTCTGGTGCAGATTGAGAGCCAGCAGGGGGTTGATAACCTCGACGCTATTGCAGCCACAAACGGTGTGGACGGTATCTTTGTCGGCCCAAGCGATCTGGCTGCCGCCTTTGGCCACCTGGGCAATGCCAGCCACCCTGACGTGCAGCGTGCGATCCAGCACATATTTGCTCGCGCCAAAGCACACGGTAAACCGAGCGGCATACTGGCGCCGGTTGAAGCCGACGCCCGACGTTATCTGGAGTGGGGAGCCACCTTTGTTGCCGTCGGCAGCGATCTCGGGGTGTTCCGCTCAGCGACGCAGAAATTAGCGGACGCTTTTAAAAAATAACCATCATTGAGGAAACAGTTATGACGCTGAAAGTGGGTTTTATTGGCCTGGGGATCATGGGTAAACCAATGAGTAAGAACCTCATCAAAGCGGGTTACTCACTGGTGGTCTCCGATCATAATCCGCAATCTGTGGCCGAGGTGATGGCGGCTGGCGCAGAAACCGCCTCCACCGCCAAAGCGATTGCTGAGCAGTGCGATGTCATCATTACCATGCTGCCAAACTCCCCGCATGTTAAAGAGGTCGCGCTGGGGGAGAACGGCATCATTGAGGGCGCGAAGCCCGGCCTGGTGCTGATTGATATGAGCTCTATCGCACCGCTTGCAAGTCGTGAAATCAGCGAGGCGCTAAGAGCGAAGGGCGTGGATATGCTGGACGCGCCGGTCAGCGGCGGTGAGCCGAAAGCGATCGACGGCACGCTGTCGGTGATGGTCGGCGGGGATAAAGCTATTTTCGATAAATACTATGACCTGATGAAAGCGATGGCAGGCTCCGTGGTGCATACGGGGGAAATTGGCGCGGGCAACGTGACCAAGCTGGCGAACCAGGTCATTGTGGCGCTGAACATCGCCGCGATGTCTGAAGCGCTGACGCTGGCAACCAAAGCGGGCGTTAACCCGGACCTGGTCTATCAGGCGATTCGCGGTGGTCTGGCGGGAAGTACCGTGCTGGATGCCAAAGCGCCGATGGTGATGGACCGTAACTTCAAGCCGGGATTCCGTATCGATCTGCACATTAAAGATCTGGCGAACGCGCTCGATACGTCCCACGGCGTAGGCGCACAGCTGCCGCTGACCGCGGCGGTGATGGAGATGATGCAGGCGTTGCGTGCAGATGGTCTGGGCACGGCCGATCACAGCGCGATTGCGTGCTACTACGAAAAACTGGCAAAGGTAGAAGTCGCGCGTTAATTACGTCTTGTCTGCACCTGAAGGTGACAGCGGCGCGCAAACCCTCTATACTGCGCGCCGAAGCTGACCAGACAGTCGCCGCTTCGTCGTCGTCCCTTTCGGGGGAGACGGGCGGAGGGGAGGAAAGTCCGGGCTCCATAGGGCAGGGTGCCAGGTAACGCCTGGGGGGGAAACCCACGACCAGTGCAACAGAGAGCAAACCGCCGATGGCCCGCGCAAGCGGGATCAGGTAAGGGTGAAAGGGTGCGGTAAGAGCGCACCGCGCGGCTGGTAACAGTCCGTGGCACGGTAAACTCCACCCGGAGCAAGGCCAAATAGGGGTTCACATGGTACGGCCCGTACTGAACCCGGGTAGGCTGCTTGAGCCAGTGAGCGATTGCTGGCCTAGATGAATGACTGTCCACGACAGAACCCGGCTTATCGGTCAGCTTCAACTTCTTAAAAAACCCCGCTTCGGCGGGGTTTTTGCTTTCAGGAGGTTGTAGGTCGGTTAAGTGCTGCGCCACCCGACAACCCCACAAACGACATCAATTCTCATATTTGCGACATTAAGCACATTTCACTGTTTTTATCTCTTCAATGGCCTCAAGCAATCTACAGGCGATCGTTATCACAAAATTTCGCGCTGAAAAGGGGTTAATCCACAGTGTTGTTAATTTGTTGTGATTGTTGTCTTAATGAATCAATATGTTTTCATGTTTGATATCTACATATTGCATTTAAAAACATTCATCCTGCGAATGTGTGACGTATTCCTCTTTTTATCGAAAGCCAGCCTAAAAGCATCTGTAAAATTTGATAAATTGAAAGAATGTTTCAACTGAATAACGGTTATTTATTGGTCTTTAATTGCCTGAAAGATCGTCTTTATTGATTTTGTTAACGCAGGAAAATTTATCCAGGTTATCGCCATAAAATAAATTTATTACTGTTGGTTTTGTTGATCGATATCAGCGTAATGGTGTGATTCGACATTCTTATCTGATTGATTGTAAAGGATTTTTGTGTTTTTTGTTGTTCCGGTGAATAACACGGGAAGGCAAATTGTGAGTAACAGCACATACCCCCTTAAACAATATTGGGTAGAATCCGCTGCGTCATAGGGAAATAAGCGCAGAATATTATGAACACTATTATTCTACCGAAAACACAGCACCTCGTGGTATTTCAGGAAGTCATTAAAAGTGGCTCCATAGGTTCTGCAGCAAGACAACTGGGTCTGACGCAACCCGCCGTCAGCAAAATTATCAGCGATATCGAATCCTACTTCGGCGTGGAAGTCATGGTGCGTAAAAACACGGGCGTAAAACTGACTGCCGCAGGCCAGGTGCTGCTCTCCTACTCAGAGTCGATCACCCGCGAAATGAAAAACATGGTGAGCGAGATCAACAGCCTGAGTTTCAGCACCGTGATGGACGTTTCCTTTGGCTACCCATCACTGATTGGTTTCACCTTCCTGTCCGAAATGATCAAAAAATTCAAGGAAGTGTTCCCGAAAGCGCGGGTCTCCATGTATGAAGCACAGCTCTCTTCTTTCCTTCCGGCCATTCGTGACGGGCGTCTGGACTTTGCCATCGGCACGCTGAGTGATGAGATGCTGCTGCAGGATCTGCACGTCGAGCCCTTGTTTGAGTCAGAATTTGTGCTGGTCGCCAGTAAATCACGAACGTGCACCGGCCCGAGGACACTGGCATCGCTCACGCATGAGCAGTGGGTGATGCCGCAAACCGATATGGGCTACTACAAAGAACTTCTGACCACTCTGCAAGACAACCACATCAGTATTGAAAACATCGTCCAGACCGATTCCGTGGTCACCATTTATAACCTTGTCCTGAATGCCGATTATCTGACGGTGATTCCACGCGACATGATTGCTCCGTTCGGCTCGGATCAATTTATTGTTCTGCCGGTAGAGGATGAATTACCCGTGGCGCGTTATGCCGCCGTGTGGTCGAAAAATTACAGAATTAAAAAATCCGCGTCAGTATTGGTTGAACTGGCAAAACAATATGCCTCACTCACCGGTGAAAGACGACGATGAAATATTGATCTCCTTAGAAGCAATAAACATTTTATAAAAAACACCCAGAGATAATTTTATGCTCTGATACCCTGACTTTGCCTGAAAAGAATGAATTATTATAACGAGGATATTATGCACATTACCTACGACCTTCCGGTAACGATTGAAGATATTCAGGACGCCAGAAAACGCCTGGCGGGTAAAATCTATAAAACCGGCATGCCGCGTTCGAATTATCTCAGCGAGCGCTGTAAGGGTGAAATATTCCTGAAGTTTGAAAATATGCAGCGTACCGGCTCGTTTAAAATTCGCGGTGCGTTTAATAAATTAAGCTCGCTGACCGATGCTGAAAAGCGTAAGGGCGTCGTCGCCTGCTCGGCGGGAAACCACGCGCAGGGTGTGTCGCTCTCGTGTGCAATGCTCGGCATTGACGGCAAAGTGGTGATGCCGATGGGCGCGCCAAAGTCTAAAGTAGCCGCGACGCGTGACTACTCGGCTGAAGTGGTGCTGCACGGCGAGAACTTCAACGACACCATCGCGAAAGTGAGTGAAATCGTCGAGATGGAAGGGCGCATTTTTATCCCGCCGTATGACGATCCGAAAGTGATCGCCGGACAGGGCACCATTGGCCTGGAAATTCTTGAAGATTTGTATGATGTGGATAACGTGATTGTTCCCATCGGCGGTGGCGGATTAATTGCCGGGATTGCAACGGCCATTAAATCCATTAACCCGACCATTAATATTATTGGCGTACAGTCTGAAAATGTTCATGGGATGGCGGCATCATACCAGGCCGGAGAAATCACCAACCATCGCGTCACCGGTACATTAGCTGACGGTTGCGACGTATCTCGTCCGGGTAAATTAACCTTCGAAATCGTCCGCGAACTGGTTGATGACATTGTGCTGGTGAGCGAAGACGATATTCGCAACAGCATGATTGCGCTTATTCAGCGAAATAAAGTGGTGACGGAAGGTGCTGGCGCGCTGGCCTGCGCGGCATTATTAAGCGGCAAACTTGACCACTATATTCAGGGCCGAAAAACCGTCTGCATTATTTCCGGCGGCAATATCGATCTCTCCCGTGTTTCCCAAATTACCGGCTTCGTTGACGCATAAAGGTGACCTATGAGCAACACAGAAAGCATTATCGTTGGCCAGACAAAAACGTCCTCCTGGCGTAAGTCTGATACCACCTGGACGCTGGGCCTGTTCGGAACCGCCATTGGCGCAGGCGTGCTGTTCTTCCCTATTCGCGCAGGCTTTGGCGGGTTGATCCCCATCCTGCTGATGCTGGTCCTCGCGTTCCCGATTGCATTTTACTGTCACCGCGCGCTGGCGCGTCTGTGCCTGTCCGGCAGTAATGTCTCAGGCAACATTACCGAAACGGTGGAAGAGCACTTCGGCAAGACCGGCGGGGTGGTCATCACCTTCCTCTACTTCTTTGCCATTTGCCCACTGCTGTGGATTTACGGCGTGACCATTACCAACACCTTTATGACGTTCTGGGAAAACCAGCTCCAGCTGCCTGCGCTGAACCGTGGTGTAGTGGCGCTGTTCCTGCTGCTGATGATGGCCTTTGTGATCTGGTTTGGTAAAGATCTGATGGTGAAGGTGATGAGCTTCCTGGTGTTCCCGTTCATCGCCAGCCTGGTGCTGATTTCCCTGTCGCTGATCCCATACTGGAACTCGGCGGTGATCGACCAGGTCAACCTGAGCGATATTTCCTTTACCGGTCATGACGGCATTCTGGTCACGGTGTGGCTGGGGATCTCCATCATGGTCTTCTCCTTCAACTTCTCGCCCATCGTCTCCTCATTTGTGGTCTCCAAGCGTGAAGAGTACGAGCCCGAGTTCGGTAAAGCGTTTACCGAGCAGAAATGTTCCAAAATCATCGGTCGCGCCAGCATGCTGATGGTCGCCGTAGTGATGTTCTTCGCCTTTAGCTGCCTGTTTACGCTCTCTCCGCAGAACATGGCGGATGCCAAAGCGCAGAACATTCCGGTGCTCTCTTATCTGGCGAACCACTTTGCCTCCATGTCGGGAACCAAATCGACGTTTGCCACGGTGCTGGAATACGGTGCGTCCATCATCGCGCTGGTCGCTATCTTTAAATCCTTCTTTGGGCACTATCTGGGCACCCTGGAAGGGCTGAACGGCCTGATCCTCAAGTTCGGTTATAAGGGGGATAAGAAGAAGGTTTCCGTTGGCAAGCTGAACACCATCAGCATGGTCTTCATCATGGGCTCCACCTGGGTTGTGGCCTATGCCAACCCGAACATTCTCGACCTTATCGAAGCCATGGGCGCACCGATCATCGCCTCTCTGCTGTGCCTGCTGCCGATGTACGCCATCCGCAAAGCGCCAGCCATGGCGAAATATAAGGGCAAACCCGAGAACATCTTCGTCACGGTTGTGGGCCTGCTGACCATTCTGAATATTGTTTACAAACTGTTCTAACCCATAGCTCAGGAAGAGCGGAGTCATATGATGATTGAGTTTCCGGTAGTACTGGTTATTAACTGCGGTTCGTCCTCTGTTAAGTTTTCGGTGCTCGACGCCAGCAGCTGTGAGACCCTGATGACGGGCATTGCGGACGGTATCAACACCGAAAAGGCCTTTATTTCCGTGAACGGGGGTGAGCCAGTCAAACTGGCTCACCAGGACTACGAAGGGGCGCTGGCAGCCATCGCCCTGGAGCTGGAGAAGCGCAACCTGATGAGCAGCGTGGCCTTAATTGGCCACCGTATTGCGCACGGCGGCGACCTCTTCAGCGAGTCGACCCTGATTACGAAAGAGGTGATTGAGCAGATCCGTCAGGTTTCCCCGCTGGCACCGCTGCATAACTACGCCAACTTAAGCGGCGTGGAAGCCGCAGAGCGGTTGTTCCCGGGCGTGCAGCAGGTGGCGGTATTCGATACCAGCTTCCATCAGACGCTGCCGCCTCAGGCGTATCTGTACGGCTTGCCGTACCGCTATTTTGAAGCGCTGGGCGTACGGCGTTACGGTTTTCACGGCACTTCCCATCGTTACGTGGCCGGACAGGCGCATACGCTTCTCGGGCTGTCCCCCGACGACAGCGGGCTGGTGATTGCTCATCTTGGTAACGGGGCCTCCATCTGCGCGGTGCGCAACGGTGAGAGCGTCGATACCTCCATGGGCATGACGCCGCTGGAAGGGCTGGTGATGGGCACGCGCTGTGGCGACGTGGATTTTGGCGCGATGGCGTGGATTGCCCAGCAAACCGGCCAGTCATTTGATGATCTGGAGCGCGTGGTTAACAAAGAGTCCGGGTTGCTGGGGATATCCGGCATCTCCTCCGATTTACGTGCGCTGGAGAAAGCCTGGCACGAAGGCAATCAACGGGCGCAGCTGGCGATCCACACCTTTGTCCACCGGATTGCGCGGCATATCGCCGGTCACGCGGCATCGCTGCATCGTCTGGATGGCGTGATCTTTACCGGTGGTATTGGCGAAAACTCGAAACTGATCCGCGCGCTGGTGGCGGAGCATCTTAAGGTCTTCGGCATCCTCCTCGACGAGGCTAAAAATGCCCTGCCGGGCAGCGCGGGCGAGCGCGTCATCAGCACCGATTCCTCCCGCGTAGTCTGCGCGGTTGTCCCTACCAATGAAGAAAAAATGATCGCGCTGGACGCCCTCCGTCTTGGGAAGGTCACTCCGGCTGCGGCTTACGCCTGATATAGCGAGAAACACATGAACGTAACAATCGATACAGGCGTCGCGCCCTACAGCGACGCATGGGCTGGCTTTCGCGGTGAAGAATGGAAAAACGCCGTCAACGTGCGCGATTTTATTCAGCATAACTACACCCCTTATGAAGGCGACGAAGCTTTCCTCGCGCAGGCGACGCCAGCAACGACGGCGCTGTGGCAGAAGGTGATGGTCGGCATTCGTCAGGAGAATGCCACCCACGCCCCGGTAGATTTTGATACTAACATTGCCACCACCATTACCGCTCACGGGCCGGGTTATATCGATCAGGATCTGGAGACGATCGTCGGGCTGCAAACCGATAAACCGCTCAAGCGCGCCCTGCATCCGTATGGCGGGATCAACATGATCCGCAGCTCGTTTGAAGCCTATGGCCGCGAGATGGATCCGCAGTTTGAATACCTGTTTACCGACCTGCGTAAAACCCATAACCAGGGCGTGTTTGACGTCTACTCGCCGGAGATGATGCGCTGCCGTAAATCCGGCGTGCTGACCGGTCTGCCGGACGGCTACGGACGCGGGCGCATCATCGGTGACTACCGACGCGTGGCGCTGTACGGCATCACCTATCTGGTGCGCGAGCGTGAGCTGCAGTTTGCGGATCTCCAGCCGAAGCTGGAACGCGGTGACGATCTCGAAGCGACGATCCGCCTGCGTGAAGAGCTGGCGGAGCACAAGCGTGCTTTGCTCCAGATCCAGCAGATGGCGGCGAACTACGGCTTTGATATTGCGCGTCCGGCGATGAACGCGCAGGAAGCGGTGCAGTGGGTCTACTTTGCCTACCTGGCGGCGGTGAAATCCCAGAACGGCGGGGCGATGTCGCTGGGACGCACGGCGTCGTTCCTTGATATCTACATTGAGCGCGACATGCAGGCCGGACGGCTAAATGAGGCGCAGGCGCAGGAGCTGATCGACCACTTCATCATGAAGATCCGCATGGTCCGCTTCCTGCGCACGCCGGAGTTCGACACGCTCTTCTCGGGCGATCCGATCTGGGCGACGGAAGTGATTGGCGGAATGGGGCTGGACGGCCGCACGCTGGTGACCAAAAACAGCTTCCGCTATTTGCACACCCTGCACACCATGGGGCCTGCGCCGGAGCCCAATCTGACGATCCTCTGGTCTGAACAGCTGCCGATTGCATTTAAGAAATACGCCGCGCAGGTGTCGATTGTCACCTCCTCACTGCAGTACGAGAACGACGATCTGATGCGAGCCGACTTCAACAGCGACGACTACGCCATTGCCTGCTGTGTCAGCCCGATGGTGATCGGCAAGCAGATGCAGTTCTTTGGCGCCCGCGCCAACCTCGCGAAAACGCTGCTGTACGCCATCAACGGCGGAGTGGATGAGAAGCTGAAGATTCAGGTCGGCCCGAAAACCGCGCCATTGCTGGATGAGGTGCTGGATTACGACACCGTGATGGCCAGCCTCGATCACTTTATGGACTGGCTGGCGGTGCAGTACATCAGCGCGCTGAATCTCATTCACTACATGCACGATAAGTACAGCTACGAAGCCTCACTGATGGCGCTGCATGACCGTGACGTCTATCGCACCATGGCCTGCGGCATCGCCGGGCTGTCGGTCGCGGCGGACTCTCTCTCCGCGATTAAATACGCCACGGTGAAACCGGTGCGCGACCACACCGGTCTGGCGGTTGATTTCGTCATCGAAGGTGACTATCCGCAGTACGGCAACAACGACGACCGCGTGGACAGCATCGCCTGCGACCTGGTTGAGCGCTTTATGAAGAAAATTCAGGCGCTGCCGACCTATCGCAATGCGGTGCCGACCCAGTCTATTCTGACCATTACCTCCAACGTGGTTTACGGTCAGAAGACCGGGAATACGCCGGACGGTCGCCGCGGCGGCACGCCGTTTGCCCCTGGCGCGAACCCGATGCACGGCCGTGACAGAAAAGGGGCGGTGGCCTCGCTGACGTCGGTGGCCAAGCTGCCGTTCACCTATGCGAAGGACGGGATCTCCTACACCTTCTCTATCGTGCCGCAGGCGCTGGGCAAAGATGAGCTGGTGCGCAAAACCAACCTGGTGGGGCTGCTGGACGGGTACTTCCACCATGAAGCGGCCATTGAAGGCGGGCAGCACCTGAACGTCAACGTAATGAACCGGGAAATGCTGCTGGACGCCATTGCGCATCCGGAAAATTACCCGAATCTGACCATTCGTGTTTCAGGCTATGCCGTGCGCTTTAATGCCCTGACGCGCGAGCAGCAGCAGGATGTGATATCGAGGACGTTTACTCAATCTATCTAAAAGTGTGTTCACATGCCCCCTCAACGCAGGGGGCACTTTTTTGCCCGCTAAACATACAAAATTGTTTATATAATTACTCACACATATTCATCCGCTCTTGAAAAACAATGTTCCTGCTTTTCCCAATAACAAAATGTAAGGACAGTAAGATGATGAAAATGACCCGTATTGCTTTGATTGCAGCGTCGTTGGCGGTGTGCAGTTTTACCGCGCAGGCCGCGAACGTTGAGGCAGCCCCGTCTCCATCGCAGGATCCGCTGGTACAGCACCTGAAGCTCAGCAATGAGCAGATTAATAAGATTAAAGAGTTGCATCAGCAACTGGAGCAAAACGTCAGCAAGATCCCAATGACGGGCGTGAAGGACGGTGCGCTGATCGACATGTTCCAGGCGGGTAAATGGGACGAAAGCACGGTGAAAAGCCAGCTTACCGCCTTCAGCAAAATTGAAGAGCAGACCCGTTATTACCGCGTGAAATATTACTTTGACGTCAGCCAGGTGCTGACGCCGGAGCAGCGTAAGCAGGTCAAAACTGATATGGCTAACGCGCTGGCTGAGTGATTTCCTACCCGCGCACGGCGCGGGTTTTTATTTCTTGATCGTCGTCACTTTTAGAAAAGTTATGCATTTAAAGAATTAAAAAAGGAAATTTTTCCTCCAGTCTTTGAAAATCCCCATAAAACTTGTGACTTTTTTCTCCCTCGCTCCGGATATGATCTTCCCACACCAATAACAAGCACCTGCATTCTCTGACTCGCAATCGCTGGCGATCGGAATCTAATAAAAACAACTGTTTACCCTACAAAATAAGCGAGTACCCAATGGAAACGGCAACAAACAGCAGTGTGATTGTGAATGATTCCCCTGCGGCAAGGCGGGCGGGAATGAGTGAAAGCGAGTGGCGAGAAGCGATTAAATTCGACAGCACCGACACGGGGTGGGTCATCATGAGTATCGGGATGGCCATCGGCGCGGGGATTGTTTTTCTCCCTGTGCAGGTTGGATTAATGGGATTGTGGGTCTTTTTGCTCTCGTCGATTATTGGTTATCCGGCCATGTATCTGTTCCAGCGTTTGTTTATTAATACGCTGGCGGAGTCTCCGGAATGCAAAGACTACCCAAGCGTAATTAGCGGTTACTTAGGTAAAAACTGGGGCATCCTATTAGGTGCGCTCTATTTCGTGATGCTGGTGATCTGGATGTTTGTTTATTCCACTGCCATCACCAACGACAGCGCATCGTATTTGCATACTTTCGGTGTGACCGACGGGTTACTGTCTGACAATCCCTTCTACGGTTTATTCCTGATCTGCATTCTGGTCGCCATTTCTTCACGCGGTGAAAAGCTGCTGTTTAAGGTCTCCAGCCTGATGGTGCTGACCAAACTATTCGTGGTTGCCGCGCTGGGGCTGTCGATGATTGGCCTCTGGCATTTAGCCAATGTGGGCATGCTGCCACCGGTGGGTCTGCTGATTAAAAACGCCATTATTACGTTGCCCTTTACCTTAACCTCCATTCTGTTTATTCAGACTTTAAGCCCGATGGTTATCTCGTACCGCTCACGGGAAAAGTCCGTTGAAGTGGCGCGACACAAAGCATTGCGGGCAATGAATATCGCTTTTGGCGTACTGTTTGTGACGGTCTTCTTTTACGCTGTCTCTTTCACCCTGGCAATGGGACACGACGAAGCGGTCAAAGCCTACGAGCAGAATATCTCTGCCCTGGCGATCGCGGCGCAATTTATCAGCGGCGACGGTGCGGGCTGGGTCAAAATCGTCAGCGTAATTCTCAATATCTTTGCCGTGATGACGGCGTTCTTCGGCGTCTATCTGGGCTTTCGTGAGGCCACGCAGGGGATCGTGATGAACGTCCTGCGCCGCAAAATGCCAACAGAGAAAATCAATGAAAGCACCGTTCAGCGCGGCATCATGTTATTCGCCATTCTGCTGGCCTGGAGCGCGATTGTCTTAAACGCGCCGGTATTGAGCTTCACCTCCATTTGTAGCCCTATCTTCGGCATGGTGGGCTGCCTGATCCCTGCATGGCTGGTCTATAAAGTGCCAGCACTGCATAAATATAAAGGCGTGTCGCTGGTGATTATTGTTATCACCGGGCTGCTGCTTTGTGTTTCTCCTTTCCTCGCATTCTCCTGAGGGTAATTAAGGTCGTAACGATGTCTGAGCAAACTCATCCTTTATGGAATCAATTTATTCGCGTGGTGCAGGAAGAAGTTAAACCTGCACTGGGGTGCACCGAACCCGTTTCTCTGGCGCTGGCTTGTGCAATTGCCGCAGAGCACCTGTCAGGCGACGTAACACAGATTGAGGCGTGGGTATCGCCGAACCTGATGAAGAACGGGCTGGGCGTAACGGTGCCGGGTACCGGAATGGTCGGGTTGCCGATTGCGGCGGCGCTGGGCGCCATCGGTGGTAATGCGCAGGCGGGGCTGGAGGTACTGAAAGATGCCAGCGCGGATGCGCTGGTACGGGCTAAAGCGCTGCTGAATGCCGGTCAGGTGCAGGTGAAACTTCAGGAACCGTGCGAAGAGATTCTCTATTCACGAGCCTGTGTATACGCCGGTGATGCCTCGGCGATGGTGACTATCGCGGGCGGGCATACCCGTGTGGTGGAGGTGGTGTGTCAGGGCGAAACGCGCTTCAGGCTGGACGATCAACAGGCAGAGGCAGGGAGTGACCCCCTGGCGGTGCTGTCAACCACGACGCTTTCGCAGATCCTGGAGTTTGTCGAGCAGGTCCCGTTCGATGCGATCCGGTTTATCCTTGATGCCGGGCGTTTGAACGATGCGCTCTCACGTGAAGGGCTCAGCGGGCAATGGGGGTTGCACATTGGTGCGACGCTCGATAAACAGCGCACCCGCGGATGGATGGCACAGGATCTGGGTTCAGATATTGTTATCCGCACTAGCGCGGCCTCGGATGCCCGCATGGGCGGTGCGACACTGCCAGCGATGAGTAATTCCGGGTCAGGAAACCAGGGGATCACCGCGACTATGCCGGTTGTTGTTGTGGCTGAACACGTTCAGGCTGACGACGAGCGGCTGGCGCGGGCGCTGATGCTTTCACATCTGTCGGCCATTTATATCCACTACCAGCTTCCGCGCTTGTCCGCATTGTGTGCAGCAACGACGGCGGCAATGGGCGCAGCGGCAGGTATGGCGTGGCTGATGGACGGAAGCTACAAGACGGTTGCGATGGCAATCGGCAGTATGATCGGGGATGTCAGTGGGATGATCTGTGATGGCGCCTCCAATAGCTGCGCGATGAAAGTCTCCACCAGCGTCAACAGTGCCTGGAAAGCAGTCATGATGGCGCTGGACGATTCTGCCGTAACGGGCAATGAGGGGATTGTGGCGCACGATGTGGAACAGTCTATTTCCAACCTGTGCGCACTGGCGTGCCGCTCGATGCAGGCAACGGATCGGCAGATTATCGAGATTATGGCGAGTAAGGTGTAAAGAATACCCCTCTCCCGTTTGGGAGAGGGGTAAGGTTAATTACACCGGTAAATCAATCAGTAGCGCCCGCAATGCCGTATCGGCCTCCAGGGTAATATTCGCTTCATCACGAATAAACGCCCCGTCACCACAGGTGAGCGCCTCTTTCTCTTCCGTATGCGTTACCGCATGCACCGTACCGTGGATGGACTGTAAATACGCACGCGGCCCATGAAGCTGGAAGCTCGCCTGCTCACCTTTCTTCAGTTCGATATGATGCAGCCATACCTGCTGACGCAGCTGCAGGCTGCCTTTGCTGCCATCAGGCGACGCAATCAGCTGCTGCTTATCGCCCGTTAAATCTACCTTTTGTACCAGCGGATTTTCCCGCTCAGGGCAGGCGTCCAGCCACAACTGCATACGGGTCAGCGTTTTATCTTTGCTGAGGTTATGCTCGCTGTAACTGATGCCCGGCTGCGTCGAAATTAACAACGCTTCGCCAGCCTTTGCCTGGACATGATTGCCCTCGCTATCGCGGTATTCTGCCTCGCCTTCCAGGATCAGGTTCAGGATATCGACTTTCGGGTACGTACGCGGCTGGAAGGACGCGCCAGGGGCGAGCACTTCCTGATTCAACACGCGTAATGAAGCGTAACCGAGGAGTTTAGGGTCAAAGTAGTGTCCAAAAGAAAAGGTGTAGCGGGCCTGCAGCCAGCCGAAATCGGCTTGTCCGCACTGTTTAGCTGTTCTTGTCGTAATCATAAACTTGACCTCTCTTTACACTAAAACAATGGTAAAGGTATGGACGCTGCATTGTTAGCCAGATATTCTGCCCGGTATGTTCAAATTTCCTGAATGAGAACGAGATGGCTAAAGAGAGAGCATTGACGCTTGAGGCGCTTCGCGTCATGGACGCGATTGACCGGCGCGGCAGTTTTGCGGCAGCCGCTGATGAACTGGGGCGCGTTCCGTCGGCGCTGAGTTACACCATGCAGAAGCTGGAAGAGGAGCTGGACGTGGTGCTGTTTGACCGCTCCGGTCATCGAACAAAATTCACCAACGTGGGCCGAATGCTGCTGGAGCGCGGTCGCGTGTTGCTGGAAGCGGCGGATAAGTTAACGACCGATGCCGAAGCGCTGGCGCGCGGTTGGGAAACCCATCTGACGTTAGTGACCGAAGCGCTGGTGCCTACTGAAGCGCTGTTCCCGCTGGTTGACCGTCTGGCTGATAAAGCGAACACGCAGCTGTCGATCATTACCGAAGTGCTGGCAGGCGCGTGGGAGCGCCTGGAGACGGGCAGGGCGGATATCGTTATTGCGCCGGATATGCACTTCCGCTCGTCGTCGGAAATCAACTCGCGCAAGCTCTACAGCGTGATGAACGTTTACGTTGCCGCACCCAATCACCCGATTCACCAGGAGCCAGAGCCGCTCTCTGAGGTGACGCGCGTGAAGTATCGCGGCGTGGCGGTCGCTGATACCGCGCGTGAACGTCCGGTGCTGACGGTGCAGTTGCTGGATAAACAGCCTCGTCTGACGGTCACTTCACTGGAAGACAAACGACAGGCGCTGCTGGCCGGGCTTGGCGTGGCAACCATGCCGTATCCGTTTGTGGAAAAAGATATTGCGGAAGGGCGTCTGCGCGTTGTGAGCCCGGAGTACACCAGCGAAGTGGACATTATTATGGCCTGGCGTCGCGACAGCATGGGCGAAGCCAAATCGTGGTGCCTGCGCGAAATACCCAAACTCTTTGCGCACCACAACAAATAAGCGTGTAGGCCCGGTAAGCGTAAGCGCCACCGGGCAATAATTTACGCAGCGATCTTAGGATCCGGACCAAAGCGGTTTTCGCCCGGCGTACCGGACTGGCAGTTGAAGATCAAAATCACAATCCATCCCACGATCGGGATCAGCAGCAGCAACAGCCACCACGCCGAACGATCGGTATCGTGGAGGCGTCGAAACTGCACGGCCCAGGAAGGCAACAGAATAAATAAGCCGTAAATTGAGGTGAGAACGCCTTCCCCGCTCGCCCACTCCCAGCCCAGAATTTTATCCACGATGCTTAGCACCAGCGCGAAGATGAAGTTCACCAGAATGAACATCCAGTACTCTTTGCGGCGGGCGCGGCCACCAAATCCAATATAGTTGCGCAGTACGTTTAAATACCAGTCCATTTTTCCTTGCCTCAATAATCGGTCAATCACTTGTTTTTTAAGCGATCGAGATAAGGATAGATGGAGATTGTGAATTAAAAAAGGGCATCTGGTGATGCCCTTGATATTTATCCAAAACGCACGTCGCGACCGTGCGGCTCATCCAGATCCTGCCACGGGCCGATGGAGATAATGCCCGTCGGATTAATGGTCTTGTGGCTGCGGAAATAGTGGGTGCGGATATGGTCGAAGTCGACCGTTTCGGCAATGCCCGGCATCTGGTAGATGTCGCGCAGGAAACCATACAGGTTCAGATAGTCACTGATACGATGCTTGTCGCACTTAAAGTGAGTGACATAGACCGGATCAAAGCGCACCAGCGTGGTCCACAGACGAATATCGGCTTCCGTCAGGCGGTCGCCTGTCAGATAGCGATGCTGGCCGAGGATCTGCTCCAGACGCTCCAGCGATTCAAACACTTTCCCGACCGCGTCGTCATAGGCTTCCTGGCTGGTCGCAAACCCGGCTTTATAGACACCGTTGTTGACGTTGTCGTAGATCCAGCTGTTCAGCTCGTCAATTTTATCGCGCAGCTCAACCGGGTAGTAGTCCCCGGCGCGGGCGCCGTGTGCATCAAACGCGGTATTGAACATGCGGATGATTTCCGCAGATTCGTTGCTGACAATCGTCTGGTTTTTCTTGTCCCACAGTACCGGGACAGTAACGCGTCCGGTGTAGTGCGGATCGGCGCGCAAATAAAGCTGGTAGAGGAAATCGTGGTGGTAAAGATCGTCGCCGGTCGCGGCGGGGAAATCACTGTCAAACGTCCAGCCGTTTTCCAGCATCAGCGGGTTGACCACCGAAACCGGAATGAGGGATTCAAGGCCTTTAAGTTTGCGCACAATCAGCGTGCGGTGTGCCCACGGGCAGGCCAGAGAAACATAAAGATGATAACGATCTTTCTCGGCCGCGAAGCCGCCTTCACCGCTCGGGCCAGGTGCGCCATCGGCGGTCAGCCAGTTACGGAAGGCCGAAACAGAGCGCTTAAAGCGTCCTCCGGTGGATTTTGTGTCATACCAGACATCCTGCCAGACGCCGTCTACGAGTTGTCCCATTTTTTCTCCTCCGTCAGATAGCAAAAGCGAGGAGATGTCTCCTCGCTTTGTGTTTATTCAGTATAGCGTGCTTACCACTTCTTATTCAGAAGGCGGTCGATGCTGTATGCGCCCGGGCCAGTGACTGCCAGCAGCAGGAAGCCACCCGCGATGGTCAGGTTTTTCATGAACATCAGAGAGTTCACGCCTTCCGCAAAGTTGCTGTGGAAGATGAACGCTGTCAGCACGGTGAAGCCCGCGGTAAACAGCGCGGTGGTACGGGTCAGGAAACCGAACAGAACCGCCAGGCCGCCGCCGAACTCAAGCAGAATGGTCAGAGGCAGCAGGAACCCCGGCACGCCCATGGCTTCCATGTACTGCTGGGTACCCGCATAACCGGTGATTTTTCCCCAACCCGCTACGATAAACAGGATTGGCATCAGAATACGCGCTACCAGTACACCAACATCTTCTAATTTTTTCATTTTACTCTCCAGGAAACCACATCAGCGGCTGAACTTTATTTGTGTGCAATTCCGGGTAGATACCGCGGATTTGCTGTCGATGGAGAGGATAATAAACGGGGCGGGTGACAATTGTTAGCAAGGAAAACTGTCAATCTTCTTCAAAGATATTGAGTAAAAACAGGTGCGCGCTGGTGCCCTCACCCCAACCCTCTCCCACGGGGAGAGGGCGCAAAAACAAAAACGGTAACCTGAGTTACCGTTTTGCTTTTACCTCGAAGCCGCCACCCGGCGAGAAGGCTACCTCAGCTGCTGCTGACGCAACGTCGCTTTCACCAGACGCCAGGCGCTCCAGGCACCAAAACCGCGGCGTGCCCAGCGGATGAGCATATTTGGATGACGAACCGTCCAGATAGCCATTACGCTACTGCCGACCAGCGCCCATGAACGCAGGCTCAGAAAGGTATTCCAGCCACGGTCAAACCGCCGCGTCGCGTCAATCCAGTCGCGACGGCTGGCAGAAAGATCCAGCCGTTGCTGCTGGATCTGACTCAACAGGTAGGCTTTGCGCTTCTGACGTTCGGCTTTGTCGCTCACGGCTTGTCATCCTCCAGCAGGGCGCGATCGTTAGCCAGCTCCTGACGTGTATGGCGCAGGAAAGTCGACTTGCGTGCTTTGCGCAGCGTCCAGATGCCGCCAATCAACGCGGCGACCAGCAAAACGACGGTGGTGGCAATCATCGCGTTGAGTCGATACTGCGGATCAATGGCCCAGATGATTAACACCATCAGGCTCATCAGACCAAACGCGGCGAAGAGCATGGTCAGGCCGAGCATCAGCAGCATCTGGAAGAGATTTGCTTTCTCCTCTTCCAGCTCGACCACTGCCAGCCGGACGCGCGTTTCGGCAATCCCGACCAGCGTGGTTAAAATACGCTGGCCGATGCCGAGGACGTTGTTAGCAGGCCCTTGTGCGTGACGAGGATCTTCCATATCAACGACGCGTCAGAAGAACACCCAGTACCACACCGACGGCGGCACCAATACCTACCCCCGTCCATGGATTATCGCGCACATATTCGTCCGCGCGAGCCGCCGCTTCACGGGTCTGTTTTGCCAGTGCATCACCGGTTTCACCCAGGCGGTAGCGGCTCTCTTTCAGCGCCTGCTCCGCTTTGCTACGCAGCTTGCTCACTTCTTCTTTCGACTTGTCGGCGGAAGAGTTCAACACCTCCTCAAGGGTATCGGCCAGGGATTTCAGTTCAGCGCGCAGATGTTCAGACGTCGTATCTTTTGACATGATTCTCTCCTGTTGAGATTTCCGTTAACTCAATAATCGCGAGCTTCCAGCGCTTTCAGGTCGTCCTGCGCTTCTTTCAACTTCTTCTCGCGCTTAGCAATTTTTTCCGCATCCCCTTTCTCTTTCGCTTCCTGCAGGTCTTGACGGCGCTCGGCTATCTCGTCCTTCTGTTCAGCGATTTTTTTCTGATGATCGGCACGTAGCTTGCTGTCTGTACAGTTTGCTTTCACTTCGCTCAGCGCTTTTTTAAGACCATCAACACGGTGCTGATTGTTATGCTTTTCGGCATAACCGATCTCACGCTGAATATCCTGTTCTTTCTCCTGACAGAGAGAGTTGGCGAAGGTCGCTGTGCTTAAAGAAAAAAGGGCCAGAGCCAGAGTCATGCGGAATTTCATTATCGAAACCTTCCATTGTGTTGCGGCGTAAGCCGCTTTCCAGAATGATGCGGAGTACATTCGAGGGGTGCTCCGCGTACTTAAGCATAGTAAGTAAACGGGGGATTCACCAAAGTGAGTGAAAAGATTCGGAATCCTGGTAATTATCCAAACCGATGCGACGTATCGCGAATCAATGACAGCCACGCCGCTGGCTGGTTGTCATCTTCCTGCTGGGCAATGATATACCCACGCGGCAGCGTACGGTCAAGAACCGCTTTCGCCGCGGCGCTTTGCGTGCGGGAGTCAAATTTGATCAGTAGCACATCGTCTTTCGGCGTAATGCTTTTAAAGCGGATCCCGTTCGCGTCCAGATGATGCCAGACAGAGAAACCGTCGGGCACGCTTGCGCCCTGATTAACCGGACGAATGGCCAGCGTAGATTCCTCATGTGAAAGCGCGCTCCAGGCCAGCAGAAGGGCGCAGAGGAACATCAGTACAATGAATGCACAGGCAGAACGGCGCAGGGCGAGGGGAGAGATAACCATCGTTAACCTCGCGCTCCGTACTTTTTCTTCCACAGAACGACCAGCGAGCCAATCAGGCCGAAGACCAGCAGAACCACTGGAAGCAGCATCAGACAGGACATCAGCTGATCTTCGTATTTCATGAAGACCGGCGTTTTACCCAGCGCATAGCCCAGCGTCGTCAGGATCAGCACCCACAGCAGGCCGCTCATCCAGTTAAAGAACTGGAAGCGCGTGCTGCTCAACCCGGACAGCCCGGCAATGGTGGGCAGCAGGGTGCGCACAAAGGCAATAAAGCGGCCCATCAGCAGTGCGGAAAGCCCGTGCTTATGGAAAAGGTGATGCGCCCGCTGGTGGTAATGCGCCGGCAGATGAGAAAGCCAGTTCTGTACGATCCGGGTATTGCCCAGCCATCTTCCCTGGATATAACTCACCCAGCAGCCGAGGCTGGCCGCGATGGTCAGTAATAAAACGGTTTGCGGGAATGCCATTGCCCCTTTGGCACACAGCACACCGACAAGCACCAGCAAACTGTCACCCGGTAAGAAGGCCGCAGGCAGCAAACCATTCTCCAGGAACAGGATCATAAATAAGACAAAATAGAGCATGCCAATCATGGAAGGGTTGGCCAGCGTTTCAAAATCCTGCGCCCAGAGGGCTTGCAGTAGTTGAGTCAAAAGTTCCATTCAGTGTTCCTGGAAATCGGTTAACGTCACGCCTGTTAGCCGGGACAAACAGCACGGCGACATTGTTGTGATTTCATTATGGTCGCTCGCGGACACATTGCGGTGTGGCCAACACTGTTCCCTGTTAATTGGCTGGTTAGCAAGCACTAACTTACAAAATAACGAAGTGAATCCAATTGTAACAAAGCCCAACGTTCTGCGTCACAGAATTTGCAGGGTGAGGTGATTTTGGCGTAAGCCCTGGAAGTGAGCGAGGGGATTTACAAAGGCTGACACTATATATGTTTTGCTTACCCACTTAAGCCGGAAGGCGCAGCGAAGCGCCTGCCAGCAGAAAGGTCATCTATTTTGCGGCACTGGGTGCCGTATCAAGATGAACCACTGGATTATCAGCAAAAAGATAGCGATCTGCGTTAAATTCGAAGTCGTCGCTGGTTTCATTGAACAGCATCTGCTTGGTGTTTTCCAGATGTTGCCACATCGCCAGTTTTGCCGCGTGAGGATCTTTACGAATCAGCGCTTTAAGGATTTGATCATGATCGTCACACCAGTTGTCGACGGTGCGGGAATCGATATGATCGTGCAGTTTTTTCCAGTAAGGGTTGTGAACGCGCTGAGTCCACATTTTCTCAACGATTGCCGCCAGCGCCGTATTCTGGGTTGCCAGCGCAACCTGGACGTGAAACTGCAGGTCCCACTCAGAATCCCGGAAACATTTTTCTTTGCGGGCGTTCTCCTGGATTTCCATTAACTTCATGATGTCCTGCTTGGTCACCTGCGTCGCGGCAAATTCGGCAATATTACTTTCGATTAACTGGCGAGCCTGGAGCAGCTCAAACGGACCATAGCTGGCGAATTCCAGACTTTCATCCGTTACCGGAGAGTGTTTAGGCTGATTGGAAATCACATGAATACCGGAGCCTTTGCGGACCTCAACATAGCCTTCCACTTCCAGCATGATAATGGCTTCACGCACGACGGTACGGCTCACGCTTTTTTCATCGGCAATGAAACGCTCGGCGGGGAGTTTATCACCGACAAGATAGACGCCTTGCTCGATGCGATCTTTCAGCTCCGCAGCAAGTTGTTGATATAAACGACGTGGTTCGGTGATGTCCATATGCGCTCCAGGCAGGGTACGGCAGATGATTTGTTATACCACTTCTGCGTGCCACTCTCCAGATTTTGACATGAAAAAAGCCGCTACGGAGCGGCCTTTAATGCCCGGCGGCGCTTCGCTTGCACGGGCCTACGGGTTTTGTAGGCCGGGTAAGGCGAAGCCGCCACCCGGCACAGCGATGCTAACTCTGCGTGGCCGGTTTCCCGAGCGTCTCTTTCTGCAGCTCCTCGGCGGATTTGTTTTTCAGTACCGTCCAGATCACTACCGCACCCATCAGGTCGAAGACGGCCAGCACGGCGAACAGCGGGCTAAAGCCGATGGTGTCTGCCAGGGCACCCACTACCAGCGCAAACAGCGTACTTGCAGTCCATGCCGCCATCCCGGTCAGGCCGTTAGCGGTGGCGACTTCGTTACGGCCGAAGACGTCAGACGAGAGCGTAATCAGCGCGCCGGAAAGTGACTGGTGAGCAAAACCGCCAACGCACAGCAGCGCGATAGCCACGTAAGGGCTGGTGAACAGGCCAATCATCCCCGGTCCAATCATCAGCAGCGCGCCCATGGTCACGACCATCTTACGGGAGACAATCAGGTTCACACCAAACCAGCGCTGGAACAGCGGAGGCAGGTAGCCACCCACGATACAGCCCAGATCGGCGAACAGCATCGGCATCCAGGCGAACATCGCGATCTCTTTCAGGTTAAAGCCGTAGACCTTAAACATGAACAGCGGGATCCACGCGTTGAACGTCCCCCAGGCAGGCTCAGCGAGGAAGCGCGGTAGGGCAATACCCCAGAACTGACGGGTGCCCAGGATCTGCCAGACGGACAGTTTCTTGCCGTTGTTGACCTGATGCTGCGCTTCCTGACCGCCAATAATGTATTCGCGTTCTTCTTCGGAGAGTTTTTTCTGGTCGCGCGGATGCTTGTAGAAAATCAGCCACGCCATTGCCCATGCGAAGCTCAGCACGCCTGAGATAATGAACGCCAGCTGCCAGCTGTGCATCACGATAGCCCACACCACCAGCGGCGGTGCAATCATCGCGCCAATCGACGACCCCACGTTGAAGTATCCGACAGCAATGGAACGCTCTTTCGCCGGGAACCATTCGGAGCTGGCTTTCAGCCCTGCCGGGATCATTGCCGCTTCGGCGGCACCTACTGCACCACGCGCCAGCGCGAGCCCGCCCCAGCTGCCTGCCAGCGCCGTTGCGCCACAGAAAATGGCCCAGGTGACGGCGAAGAAGGCATAGCCGATTTTGGTGCCTAAAATATCCAGAACATAGCCAGCAACCGGCTGCATAATGGTATAAGCCGCGGAGTAGGCCGCAATGATGTAGGAATATTGCTGGGTTGAAATGTGCAGCTCTTCCATTAGCGTAGGCGCCGCCGCCGCTATGGTGTTACGCGTCAGGTAGCCCAGCACGGTGCCCAGCGTCACCAGTGCGATCATATACCAACGTAACCCTTTAATTTTACGCATCTAAAACCTCATCGTTATGTTATTTCCGTGCCAGAGCACGGCAACCTCTCAACCGTTTCCGGGAGCAGCTGTGTAACGGGAGGGGCGTAGCCGGAAGGTGTTTCCGGAACGGCCCGAACTTTGCCATCAGTAAGCGTCTTTCAGTCGGTATCCGTACCGTTAAATCCGATGTTTCACACCGGCAATGCATTCCGTCGGCTTATGGTTTGCGACGGCGAAAAGATAACTTGTCATACAACTTTAAAAGGTGAGTGACATCACAAATGTATGATTATTTGTGTGGGCATTCTGCTTTGCGGATGAAGCCAGTACTGGCGCGGGGTGGAGAAGAGTTTACGTCATTCAGGGGGATTTATTTGTTGGCGTTTATTGATCTTACTCACGAAAAAAACGTCTGCCGATGGAAATTGGTGTGATAACTTTGCAGCATATGAACATACGCTTTCTGACGCTCCCGTAATGAGGATGACGATAATGACGCCGTTTATGACCGACGATTTTCTGCTAGATACCGAATTTGCTCGCCGTCTGTACCATGACTATGCCAAAGACCAGCCGATTTTCGACTACCACTGCCACTTGCCGCCGCAGCAGGTTGCCGAAAATTACCGTTTCAAAAACCTGTATGACATCTGGCTGAAGGGTGACCACTATAAATGGCGTGCGATGCGCACCAACGGTGTGGCTGAGCGCCTGTGTACCGGCGACGCCAGCGACCGCGAGAAGTTTGACGCCTGGGCCGCGACCGTTCCACACACCATCGGCAACCCGCTCTTTCACTGGACCCATCTGGAACTGCGCCGTCCGTTTGGCATCACCGGCAAACTGCTTTCACCTGCTACTGCGGATGAAATCTGGGACCAGTGCAACGAACTGCTGGCGCAGGATAACTTCTCCGCACGCGGCATCATGAAGCAGATGAACGTGAAGATGGTTGGAACTACCGACGATCCTGTCGATTCGCTGGAGCATCATGCGGCAGTTGCTAAAGACACTTCGTTTGATATCAAAGTGTTGCCAAGCTGGCGCCCGGACAAAGCTTTCAACATCGAACAGGCCACCTTCAACGATTACATGGCGAAGCTGGCCGAGGTGTCCGATACCGATATCCGCCGTTTCGCCGATCTGCAAACCGCGCTGACCAAACGTCTGGACCACTTTGCGGCACATGGCTGTAAAGTCTCTGACCATGCGCTGGACGTGGTGCTGTTTGCGGACGCCAGCGAAGCCGAGCTGGACAGCATTCTGGCGCGTCGTCTCTCGGGTGAAACGCTTAACGAGCACGACGTGGCGCAGTTTAAAACGGCGGTGCTGGTGTTCCTCGGTGCGGAATACGCCCGTCGCGGCTGGGTACAGCAGTACCACATCGGCGCGCTGCGCAACAACAACCAGCGTCAGTTCAAACTGCTCGGTGCTGACGTGGGCTTCGACTCCATCAACGATCGCCCACTGGCGGAAGAGTTATCTAAACTGCTGAGCAAACAGAACGAACAAAACCTGCTGCCCAAAACCATCCTGTACTGCCTGAACCCGCGCGATAACGAAGTGCTGGGCACCATGATTGGCAACTTCCAGGGCGAAGGGATGCCGGGCAAGATGCAGTTCGGTTCCGGCTGGTGGTTCAACGACCAGAAAGATGGCATGGAGCGTCAGATGACGCAGCTGGCACAGCTTGGCCTGCTGAGCCGCTTTGTCGGCATGCTGACTGACAGCCGCAGCTTCCTGTCCTATACGCGCCATGAATATTTCCGCCGCATTTTGTGCCAGATGATTGGCCGTTGGGTTCATGCAGGCGAAGCGCCAGCCGATATCCAGCTGCTGGGCGACATGGTGAAAAACATCTGCTTTAACAATGCGCGTGACTACTTCGCCATTGAACTGAACTAAGGCCGTCTGAGGTTGATATGCAATACATCAAAATCCATTCGCTGGATAACGTTGCCGTCGCGCTGGCAGATTTGACCGAAGGGACGGAAGTGACCTTCAACAACCAGTCGGTGACGTTACGCCAGGCCGTTGGGCGTGGACACAAGTTTGCCCTGATCCCCATTGCGAAAGGGGAGAACGTGGTGAAGTACGGCTTGCCCATCGGTCATGCACTGGCGGATATTGCGCCGGGTGAATATATTCATTCCCACAACACCCGCACAAATCTGAGCGATCTTGACGAGTACAGCTATCAACCTGATTTTCAGTCGGAAGAAGAGCAGGCGGCGGATCGGGACGTGCAGATCTACCGTCGTGCGAACGGTGAGGTGGGGATCCGCAACGAGCTGTGGATCCTTCCAACCGTCGGCTGCGTGAACGGCATTGCACGCCAGATCCAGATGCGTTTTCTGAAAGAAACTCACGATGCTGAAGGTACCGACGGCGTACATCTCTTCAGCCATACCTACGGCTGTTCGCAGCTCGGCGACGACCATATCAACACCCGCACCATGCTGCAAAACATGGTGCGCCACCCTAACGCGGGAGCGGTGCTGGTGATTGGCCTCGGCTGTGAAAACAACCAGGTCGATGCCTTCCGCGACACGCTGGGCGAATTTGACCCGGCGCGCGTTCATTTTATGGTGTGTCAGCACCAGGATGACGAAGTGGAGGCGGGCGTGGAACATCTGCACCAGCTGTACGAGGTGATGCGTCACGATAAACGCCAGCCGGGCAAGCTAAGCGAGCTGAAGTTTGGTCTGGAGTGCGGCGGGTCCGATGGCCTGTCCGGCATCACGGCGAACCCGATGCTGGGCCGCTTCTCGGATTACGTGATCGCTAACGGCGGCACAACGGTGCTGACCGAGGTGCCGGAAATGTTCGGCGCAGAGCGCATTCTGATGAGCCACTGCCGCGACGAAGAGACGTTTGAGAAGACCGTCACCATGGTGAACGACTTCAAACAGTACTTCATCGCCCATAATCAGCCGATTTATGAGAACCCGTCGCCGGGTAACAAAGCGGGCGGGATCACGACGCTTGAAGAGAAATCCCTCGGCTGTACCCAGAAAGCGGGGGCAAGCCAGGTCGTGGACGTCCTGCGTTACGGCGAGCGCCTGAAAACCCACGGTCTGAACCTGCTGAGCGCACCGGGTAACGATGCGGTCGCCACCAGCGCGCTGGCGGGGGCTGGCTGCCACATGGTGCTGTTCAGTACCGGTCGCGGCACGCCGTATGGTGGTTTTGTGCCGACGGTCAAAATCGCGACCAACAGCGAGCTGGCGGCGAAGAAAAAGCACTGGATTGATTTCGACGCAGGCCAGCTGATTCACGGCAAAGCGATGCCGCAGCTGCTGACGGAGTTTGTGGACGCCATCGTGGCGTTTGCCAGCGGCAGACAGACCTGCAATGAGAAGAACGATTTTCGCGAGCTGGCGATCTTTAAGAGTGGTGTGACGCTTTAGGTTGAGTGCGGGCTGGTGCCCTCACCCTGGCCCTCTCACGGGGAGAGGGTACAAACATTAAAAACGGCAACACATGTTGCCGTTTTGCATTTACCTTGTAGGCCCGGTAAGGCGTAGCCGCCACCGGGCTTTTCTTTTTAACTGCGCAGAGCGTTCTTCGCTAAACGCGCGTCTTCCGCCTGACAGGCCGCTGCGGTGAACAGCACATCGGTGGAGGAGTTCAGCGCCGTTTCGCAGGAGTCCTGCAATACGCCGATGATAAAGCCGACGGCCACAACCTGCATGGCGATCTCGTTCGGGATACCGAACATGTTACATGCCAGTGGGATCAGCAGCAGCGAGCCACCCGCCACGCCGGACGCGCCACAGGCACACAGAGAAGCCACCACGCTCAGCAGCAGCGCCGTTGGTAGATCGACCGGAACACCTAAGGTATGTACCGCTGCCAGGGTCAGCACGGTGATGGTGATTGCCGCGCCCGCCATGTTCACGGTCGCACCTAGCGGGATCGACACGGAATAGGTATCGCGGTCCAGATTCAGCTTCTCCGCCAGCGCCATGTTAACCGGGATATTTGCCGCAGAGCTGCGGGTGAAGAAGGCATACACACCGCTCTCACGCAGGCAGGTTAGCACCAGCGGATACGGGTTGCGGCGGATCTGCCAGAACACCAGCAGCGGGTTGATCACCAGCGCCACCAGCAGCATACAGCCGACCAGAACAACCAGCAGCTGCGCGTAGCCCCACAGCGCGTCGAAACCGGTGGTGGCCAGCGTGGAGGAGACCAGCCCGAAAATACCGATTGGCGCAAAACGAATCACCAGTTTCACCATAA
The DNA here is from genome assembly GCF_049237505.1 of Enterobacter cloacae complex sp. SHL012. Classification (NCBI taxonomy): domain Bacteria; kingdom Pseudomonadati; phylum Pseudomonadota; class Gammaproteobacteria; order Enterobacterales; family Enterobacteriaceae; genus Enterobacter; species Enterobacter cloacae complex sp. SHL012. The sequence continues at coordinate 532,875 of NZ_JBMKIZ010000003.1, read as the reverse complement.
AGGTGACGGCATTCGATAAATCGTTGACCAGATTTTTCGTGGTCTCGTTGCCGTGACGCAGCGCGAAGCCCAGACCAATCGCCCAGACCAGGATGCCGATGTAGTTCGCGTTCATCAGCGCCGTGATGGGGTTGGATACCATGCTCATCAGCAGACCGCGCAGCACTTCCACAATGCCGGACGGCGGTGTGATGTCACCGGCCGCGCTGGTCAGGTGCAGCGTAGACGGGAACAGGAAGCTAAATACCACGGCCGTTAAGGCAGCGGAGAAGGTTCCCAGAAGATACAGGAACAGAATAGGGCGAATGTTGGTTTTTTGTCCGTGCTGGTGGTTGGCAATGGAGGCCATGACCAGCATCAGAACCAGAACCGGTGCGACGGCCTTCAGGGCGCCAACAAAGAGGGTGCCGAGAAGCCCGGTGGCTTCTGCAGCGGGTTTTGACACCATTGCCAGCAGAATGCCCAGTACCAACCCGACGAGAATTTGTTTAACGAGGCTGCCCTGCGCCAGGCGCGCGAACAGACCGCTTGATTGTGTGCTCATACGTTATTCCTGAGTGAAATTGCGTTCCATCCTGTATGTGCTCTAAGTCACATTTATGTCCGGATGTAAGTATTTGTTTGCCTGGTTGAGTATCAGGGAAAGCAGGGCAAGGCGGAAGAGTAAAATGCTGGATTTTACGTGTTGCGTCATGTTTTTTAACTATTGGTTAACGGAAGTGCCGGGTGGCGCTGAGCTTACCCGGCAAAACGCACTAAACCTGCTGCTTCTTATCGTGCTGGCGGTTAACCCAGGTATTGATAATCAGCGTCACGATCAGAATGCCGAACACCACGCCGAGCGAGATAGCGATCGGGATATGGTAGAAATCGACGATCAGCATCTTGATACCGATGAACACGAGGATCACCGACAGGCCATACTTCAGCATCGAGAAGCGCTCTGCGGCACCTGCCAGCAGGAAGTACATGGCGCGCAGGCCAAGGATCGCGAACAGGTTAGAGGTCAGGACGATGAACGGATCTGTCGTCACCGCAAAGATGGCCGGAATGCTGTCTACGGCGAAAATCACGTCGCTCAGCTCAACCAGAATCAGCACCAGCAGTAGCGGAGTCGCAAACAGCAGACCGTTCTTGCGCACGAAAAAGTGCTCACTCTCGATCTTATCCGTCATGCGCAGGTGGCTGCGGAACCACTTGACCAGCGGCTTTTCGCCAATACCGGTTTCATCTTCCTTCGCCAGCGCCATTTTGACCCCGGTGAACAGCAGGAACGCGCCGAAGACGTACAGCAGCCATTCGAACTGGGTAATCAGCCAGCTACCGGCGAAGATCATGATCGTACGCAGGATAATCGCGCCCAGCACGCCATAGACCAGCACACGGCGCTGAAGCGCCGCAGGCACGGCAAAGTAACTGAACAGCATCAGCCAGACGAAGACGTTATCGACCGCGAGGGCTTTTTCAATCAGATAGCCGGTGAGGAAGGCGAGCGCCTGAGGATCGGCCACCGCGCGGCCTTCGGTTGAGGCCAGGTACCACCAGAAGGCAGCACAGAAGAGCAGAGAGAGGGTGACCCATACCAGGGACCAGACGGCGGCCTGCTTTATGGACATGCCGTGCTCACCGCGACGCCCCTGCAAAAAGAGGTCGATCGCCAGCATGATGAGCACGACAACCGCGAATCCGCCCCACAACATTGGAGTGCCGACAGAATGCATACTATTTTCCTTACACATAAAAAACAAAAACGGCTATGGTCAGAAGACGATAGCCGTTAGCTTTTTATGCATAGACCTCGCCTTCCGGCAAGGTCTCACTTACAACCACGAAGGTTGCCCGGCGACCGGATGCGATTTTGCACGCATCGTAATGACGATCCACCGGCGAAGAAGTTACTCCCCTTTGCAGGTAACAAAATATGTCAGACCATCGGTTTCGTCAATGGTCTGCGCCTTTTCATTACACAGCTTTACGCGATAGCCTCTGCGCCCACGCCGTCTGCCGGGAACACCACGCCGGTCTGACGGCGGATCTCCGTTTGCAGCTTCGCCGTGGTGCGGCTCACCGCGAGGCCCGGGTGATTCACTTCGTTGTCTTCCACGAGACGGGCGAAGACCTCTGCCTCATAGAGCATAGTGTTAATATGCTGAGGCTGCGTCAGCTCCTGCGCTTTACCGCCGCGCGGCACAAAGCTCACTTTCTGACACTCGGAAATCTTCTCAATCACCAGCGACCCGGCTTCGCCCTGAATTTCGCTCGGCAGCACAGAATCACTGACTTTAGAGTGCTGCAGCGTGACGCTGAAATCGCCGTAATCCAGCACCACGACCCCGTGCGCATCCACACCGCTTTCCAGCAGGCTGGCCGTGGCCGTGACGCCGTGCGGCTCGCCCCACAGCGCGATTGCAGAGGCCAGGCAGTAAAAACCGATATCCATAATCGAGCCGTTAGAGAAGGCCGGGTTAAAGGTATTGGGGTTCTCGCCGTCCAGATAACGCTGATAGCGCGACGAGTACTGGCAATAGTTGATGAAGGCTTTACGCACTTTGCCTATTTTCGGCAGCGACTGCTGCAATAGCAGGAAATTCGGCAGGCTGGCCGTTTTGAACGCTTCGAACAGCACCACCTGGTTTTCGCGGGCAAGCGCGATGGCTGCTTCCACTTCCTGGATATTCGACGCCAGCGGCTTCTCGCAAATCACATGCTTTTTATGGCTGAGAAACAGCTTCGTTTGGGGGAAGTGCAGGGAATTCGGGCTGGCGATATACACCGCGTCTATGGCGTCGCTTTGCGCCATCTCGTCGAGAGAGGTGAAGAGATGCTCGACGAGGTAATCATTCGCAAAACTCTGCGCCTGCTCAAGGCTGCGGGAATAGACTGCGGTGAGTTTAAGTTTGCCGGTTTCGTGGGCGGCGTCGACGAACTGGCGCGTGATCCAGTTCGTTCCAATGACTGCGAAACGTATCATAAACGTTTACGTACTCCGTAGCGGGGAACCTTTAACCACTGTAGCACGTCATCATGACAATTCGCGTGCGTTACTGCGCATTACTCTTTAACGATAAATGCGTCAGCCACAGCCGGGTATCAAACTCCAGCTGGTGATACTGCGGCTCCATGTGGCAGCACAGGGAATAGAAGGCTTTGTCGTGCTCTTTCTCTTTCAGGTGCGCCAGCTCATGGACCACGATCATCCGCAGAAAGGCTTCCGGTGCGTTACGGAAAACCGTCGCCACGCGGATCTCGGCTTTGGCTTTCAGCTTGCCGCCCTGCACGCGGGAGATAGCGGTGTGCAGGCCGAGCGCGTTTTTCAGAACGTGGATTTTGTTGTCGTACATCACCTTGTTGATCGGCGGCGCGCTCTTCAGATACCGGCTTTTTAGATCCTGCGTATACCCCCAGAGGGCTTTATCGGTCGTGAAATCGTGCGTACCGGGGTAGCGTTTTTCCAGCACCGCGCCCAGCTTCTGCTCGGCAATCAGGCTGCGAACCTGAGAAAGTAAATGCTCCGGGTAGCCCTGGAGATAAGTAAGTTGGTTCATCAACGCCCCAAATCGACAATAAAACGGGTATACTCACGCACCCTTTTCAGGGATACGCCAAATTTTACCATTCAGGAGGGCCGATGAGCCACTTAGACAACGGTTTCCGTTCACTCAACCTTAAACGTTTCCCGGAAACGGACGACGTTAACCCGCTTCAGGCGTGGGAAGCGGCGGATGAGTATCTGCTGCAGCAGTTGGATGATACCGAAATCCTCGGGCCGGTTCTGATCCTGAATGATGCATTCGGCGCGCTGGGCTGCGCGCTGGCGGAGCACAAACCTTACAGCATCGGCGATTCTTACTTAAGCGAGCTGGCGACGCGTGAAAACCTGCGCCATAACGAAATCGACGAATCCAGCGTGAAGTTCCTCGACAGCACCGCGGAGTACCCGCATGCGCCGGGTGTGGTGCTGATTAAAGTGCCAAAAACCATGGCGCTGCTGGAGCAACAGCTGCGCGCGCTGCGAAAAGTCGTCACGCCAGAAACCCGTATTATCGCGGGCGCCAAGGCACGCGATATCCACACGTCGACGCTGGAGCTGTTCGAGAAAGTCCTCGGTCCAACCACCACTACGCTTGCCTGGAAAAAAGCGCGCCTGATCAACTGTACGTTTAGCGCACCGGAGCTGGCCGACGCGCCAGAGACGCTGAGCTGGAAGCTGGAAGGCACCGACTGGACCATCCACAACCATGCGAACGTCTTCTCCCGTACCGGCCTGGATATCGGCGCACGCTTCTTTATGGAACATCTGCCGGAAAATCTGGAAGGGGAGATCGTCGACCTGGGCTGCGGGAACGGTGTGATTGGCCTGACGCTGCTGGCGAAAAACCCGGACGCCAGCGTGGTGTTTAGCGACGAATCGCCAATGGCGGTGGCCTCCAGCCGTCTGAACGTGGAAACTAACCTGCCAGAGGCGCTGGATCGCTGCGAGTTTATGATCAACAACGCGCTCTCCGGCGTGGAGCCGTTCCGCTTCAACGCCGTGTTCTGTAACCCGCCGTTCCATCAGAAGCATGCTCTGACGGATAACGTCGCCTGGGAGATGTTCCACCACGCGCGCCGCTGTCTGAAAATCAACGGCGAGCTGTATATCGTGGCGAACCGCCACCTGGACTACTTCCACAAGCTGAAGAAAATTTTTGGCAACTGCGTCACCATCGCGACGAACAACAAGTTTGTGGTGCTGAAGGCGGTGAAGCTGGGGCGTCGTCGTTAAGGTTGTTTTGCCTGGCGGCGCTGCGCTTGCACAGGCCTACGGTTTTGTAGGCCCGGTAAGCGCAGCGCCACCGGGAAAGAAATCAAATCGCTAATGCCAGCTTCGTCCCCTGTGCAATCGCCCGCCGTGCGTCCAGCTCCATCGCCACATCGCATCCGCCAATCAAATGCACCGTTCTTCCGGCTTCGCGCAGCGGATCCGCCAGATCCCTTCTCGGCTCCTGCCCGGCACACAAAATCACATGATCCACACGCAACAGCTGCGGTTCACCGCCGATCGTAACGTGCAGACCCTCGTCGTCGATCTTTTCGTAGCTCACCGCCGGGATCATCTTCACCCCGCGTGAAAGCAGGGTTGCCCGGTGGATCCAGCCCGTGGTTTTACCCAGTCCTTCGCCCGGCTTGCTGGCTTTACGCTGCAGCATCACAATCTGACGAGGGCTTTTCGGCAATTGCGGTCCTTCCGGACGCAGGCCGCCGGACTGGCTCAGGCTGGTGTCGATACCCCATTCCACGCAAAACTCGGCAATGTTCTGGCTGGTAGCCTCACCCGGCTGGCTTAAGTACATGGCGGTATCAAAGCCAATTCCGCCGCAGCCGATAATCGCTACGCTTTTCCCGACCGGCACTTTGTCACGCAATACGTCGAGATAGCTCAGCACTTTTGGATGATCGATACCTGCGATCGCAGGCGTTCGCGGTACGATCCCGCTCGCCAGGATCACCTCATCAAAACCGATCAGATCCGCCGCGCTGACAAACTGATTGAGCCGGAGCTCGACGCCCGTCAGGTCGATCATCCGGCGGTAGTAGCGCAGGGTCTCGTAGAACTCCTCTTTGCCGGGGATCTGTTTGGCGATATTAAACTGCCCGCCAATCTCGCCTGCAGCGTCAAAAAGCGTCACGCTGTGGCCGCGCGAGGCGGCATTCACTGCAAACGCCAGGCCCGCCGGGCCTGCGCCCACGACGGCCAGGCGTTTTATGCTGGCCGCCGGAACGACCGGCATTTTAGTTTCGTGGCAGGCTCTCGGGTTGACGAGGCAGGAGGTCACCTTGCCGACGAAGATCTGATCCAGGCAGGCCTGGTTACAGCCGATGCAGGTGTTGATCTCATCCGCGCGTCCGCTTTGCGCTTTGGACAGCAGCTCGGCATCCGCAAGGAACGGCCGCGCCATCGACACCATGTCGGCATCGCCGCGCGATATCACATCGTCCGCCACCTGCGGGTCGTTAATGCGGTTGGTGGTGACCAGCGGAACAGACACTTTGCCTTTCAGCTTACGCGTCACCCAGCTGAATGCCGCGCGCGGCACCGGTGTGGCGATGGTCGGAATACGGGCTTCGTGCCAGCCAATCCCGGTGTTAATGAGGGTGGCACCAGCGGCTTCAATCGCCTGCGCCAGCTGCACGGTTTCGTCGAACGTCCCGCCGCCCTCCACCAGGTCGAGCATCGACAGGCGGAAGATGATAATAAAATCTGTTCCTGTTCGTTCGCGCACCGCGCGCACAACTTCAACGGCAAAGCGCATGCGGCGGACATAGTCGCCGCCCCATTCGTCCTCGCGCTGGTTAGTGCGGGCGGCAAGGAATTCGTTAATCAGATAACCTTCTGAGCCCATAACTTCGACGCCGTCATAACCTGCTTCACGCGCCAGCGCCGCGCAGCGGGCGAAGTCGTCAATCAGCGCTATGATCTCGTCGTGGCTGAGGGCATGCGGTGTGAAGCGGTTAATCGGCGCCTGAATGGCCGACGGCGCGACCAGTTTCGGCTGATAGCTGTAGCGCCCGGTGTGCAGGATTTGCAGGGCGATTTTGCCGCCCTCTTTGTGAACCGCGTCGGTAACGATACGGTGATGTGCAAGCTGGCTCGCATCGTTCAACACCGCGCCACCTTCCATCGTCACGCCTGAAGACGCAGGTGCTACGCCACCGGTGACAATCAGCGCCACGCCATGCCGCGCGCGCTCGGCGTAGAAGGCCGCCAGACGCTCGGCACCGTCCGGACGCTCTTCCAGCCCAGTGTGCATCGAGCCCATTAACACGCGGTTTTTAAGGGTGGTGAACCCCAGATCCAGGGGGGCGAACAACGACGGGTAGCGGCTCATAGTCTCTTCCAGTGTAAAATTATTGTTATGTGGTCGGATGAGTTACTAATTTAGCCAGCGGCAGCGGAAAGGTAAAAGCGGGATCGAATGATTGTGATAGATCTCAAAGAACTTCCCCGGTGGCGCTGCGCTTACCGGGGCTACAAAACCGTAGGCCGAATAAGCGCAGCGCCATCCGGCGTATTTTACGGCGCCGCTGCCCGTACCAATCCCGGGGCCTGCCACATCGATGTGGTCAGCCCGCTATCCACCAGCCCAAGCTGGTCGGCATACACCGCCTGCCATTTTTGCATCATGCCGTCATACAGCTCACGATGCTGGGGATTTGGCGTGAACTCGCGGCTCCACTTCACCAGCCGCTCGCCCGTTGAGGCCATATCTGCAAATAATCCCGCGCCTGCGCCTGCCGCAATCGCGCAGCCGAGCGCTGTCGCCTCTTTCACTTCCGGCACGCGTACCGGCAACCCGGTGACGTCGCTTAAGATCTGACTCCACAGGGCGCCTTTTGCCCCTCCGCCCGCAAAAACTAAACTTTCAAACGTCACGCCGGAGAAGCGCGAAATCTGCGCCAGGTTGCAGGCCGAAACGATTGCCGCATTCTCTTCCAGGGCACGGAACAGCGTCGCTTTGTTGCACTTTTCCGGGTCGATAGAGAGGTTAATAAACGACGGCGCGGCGTGGTACCACTGCTTGAAATGCATCGCGTCGGAGAAGATCGGCATCACCCCATGGGAGCCTGCCGGCACGCGGCTCGCCATCTCTTCCAGCAGGGTATAGGTGTCCACTCCCATCCGCCCGGCAATCAGCTTTTCTTCTGCGCAAAAGGCGTCGCGGAACCAGCGCATGGTCAGCCCGGTGAAGAAGCTGATCGACTCCGCCTGGGCCATGCCGGGGATGACGTGCGGGTTCACGCGGATATTCATATCGGGATCGGTGCGCACCTGCGGCAGGTTCACCACCTGCTGCCAGAAGGTGCCGCCCAGCACCGCCGTTTGTCCGGCGCGGACCACGCCCAGCCCCAGGCAGCCCAGCTGTACATCGCCACCGCCCATTACCACCGGCGTGCCTTCGCGCAGGCCGCTTTGCTGCGCGGCTTCATGGGTAATGGCTCCCAGTACGCTGCCGGTCTCTTTCACCGGGGAGAGAATATCGGCGCGCAGCCCGGCCATGTCGAGCAGCGCCGGACGCCAGTCGCGGGAAAAGAGATCGAGCATGCCCGTGGTGCCCGCATTGGAGGGATCCACCGCCAGCTCGCCGGAAAGCTTCGCCGCCAGCCAGTCGCTGATCATGGTGATGGTCGCGGCCTTGCGGTAGATGTCGGGGCGATGGTGCGCCAGCCACAGAAGGCGCGGCATGGCGCTCAGGGCGAGAGTTTGCCCGGAGACGTCATACACTTCGGATTCAAAGCGGTTGTCGTGGATCTCTTTGAGCTCGGCCACCTCGCGGCTGGCGCGGGCGTCGACGTTGGCGCAGGCCCAGATGGCCTCGCCGTTGCGGTCGTACAGCACAATCCCTTCGCGCATGGAGCAGCAGGCAACGGACTGGATATCCGCCGCGGTCAGGTGCGCACGCTCCAGCGCCTGATGAATGCACTGGCAGGTCAGCCGCCAGTTGGTGTCGAGATCGAACTCCATCGATCCCGGTACGTTCTCCACGCTCAGGTGCTTCCACTCGGCCTGACCGACGGCAATCTGGCTGCCCTGTAAATCGAAAATCACGGCGCGAACGCTGCCGGTCCCTGCATCTAACGCTAAAAGGTAACTCATGAGCTTGCCTCGTTGTTAGCGCAGGGCATCCCCGTTACGTCAGGGCCAGCACCGCGCGGGCTGTCGTCTCCTCCGTCACCAGGCCATTGATACGGCGACCCTTAAGTGCGGCATAAATCGCATCGGCTTTCTCTTCCCCGCCGGCCACGCCAACGATGGTGGGCAGTTGCGCCAGTTCATCGAGCGTGACGCCGAGTAATTCTTTATGGATCTCCAGCTCCTCAACGCATTCCCCCTCGGCATTAAGGAAATAACCGAGAATGTCGCCGACTGCGCCTTTGCGGGCGTACATCAGCTGTTCACCTTCGCTGATATAGCCGGAGCGCAGTATCGTGGCGTCACGGCGCTGGTTCACCGAACCAATGCCAACCACCGCCACGTCGGCGGCGGTGGCGGCGAGGATCACGTCCCGCACGCTGGTTTCACGTTTTAAGATCCCGGCAACGGAGGCGGATGACACGCGCAGCGGGGCGGGGATCATGCTGACGCTGCAGGCCGCGTCCAGCTGGCCGATACCGGTCATATACGGCCCGACGCCGCCGGAGAGCGTCACCAGGCGGATCTGCTGCGAGCTGATAAAGCCGCTCAGGTGCTGCAGGCTGCTCATGGTCGTTTCACCAAATCCCACCGCCAACAGCTGGCCGGGCTCCAGCACGCCCATTAGCGACTGCGCCGCGCCAATGCCCAGCCGCACGTTCATCGGCGGCGTATTCAGGGCGGGCATCACGCGCACCAGCTTCAGCCCAAAGCGCTGCTGTAGTTCGGTTTCCAGCGCCAGACAGCCCTCGTAACGGGAGTTGATCTGCACGCGGATCACCCCGGACTGGCGGCCTTTCTCCAGCAGACGGGAGATCTTCAAACGCGGCAGCCCGAGTCGCTCACCGATGTCGTTCTGGGTCAGCCCGTCGTGGTAATAGCACCAGGCCACGCGCGCCACCAGCTCCTCTTCCGCCAGCGCCAGCCCGGCAAACCGTCCTTCTTCCGCAGTGCGTTTATCGCTCATAATTGAACTCTTATAAAAATTTAGATCATATGTTCGTGATGACGCGAAGGGAAAATGTGAGCCACGCGACAAAACGGATCTTTAAGCGGGTTTCTGTTTTATCTGGATCTTAATCAATAAAACTGTGATCCCTGCACGGTTGTAAATATAGTTCACCGTCTACGCTTTTGAACATTATTAAATCTAAAAATCATTTGTTCAATAGCGGAGCGATGATGACACCACTTATTGAAGCGCGGGGGATCAGCAAGCAGTTCTCGGGCGTGCCGGTGTTAAAAGGCATTGATTTCACGCTGCTCGCGGGCCAGGTACACGCCCTGATGGGCGGGAACGGCGCGGGAAAATCGACGCTGATGAAGATCATCGCCGGAGTTGAAACGCCCGACAGCGGTGAACTTTCGGTTGCGGGGGAGTCTTTTGCACGGCTTACGCCAGCGCAGGCGCATAAGCTCGGCATTTATCTGGTACCGCAGGAGCCGCTGCTGTTCCCCAACCTGACGGTGCGGGAAAACATCCTCTTTCGCCTGCCCCGTGAACGGGATCTGGAACCGCGCCTGGCCGATAAGCTCCAGCAGCTGCAATGCCAGCTTAACCTTGATGCCACCGCCAGCACACTGGAAGTGGCGGATCAGCAGATGGTAGAGATCCTCCGCGGACTAATGCGCAACGCCAGGATCCTGATCCTCGACGAACCCACCGCCTCGCTCACGCCCGGCGAAACCGAACGCCTGTTCCGCCAGATCCGCGCGTTGCAGGCGCTTGGCGTCGGCATTGTTTTTATCTCGCATAAGCTGCCGGAAATTCGCCTGCTTTCGAGCCACATCTCGGTGATGCGCGACGGTGCAGTGGTGCTGAGCGGTGAAACCGCGCAGTTTGACGATAACGCCCTGATTGCCGCCATGACGCCAGTGAGTCGGGAAAAATCTCTGAGCGAGACGCAAAAGCTGTGGCTGGCGTTGCCGGGCAACCGCCGCACCCAGCCGCAGGATTTCCCGGTGCTGCGCGTGGAGGATCTCACCGGGGAGGGGTTTATCGATCTGAGTCTTGAGATCTTCGCCGGTGAGATCGTCGGCCTGGCCGGGCTGGTGGGATCCGGGCGCACCGAGTTTGCCGAAACGCTTTACGGCCTGCGCCCGGTGCGCGGGGGGCGGGTCTGGCTGGAGAATCAGGAAATCACTGCCGAGCCGCCTGGTTCACGTCTGGAAAAAGGGCTGGTTTACCTGCCGGAAGACAGGCAGGTTTCCGGCCTGTTCCTCGACGCGCCGATCCGCTGGAACACCGTGGTGCTGAACGAGCCGTCTCTCTGGCAGCAGCGCAAGCGGGAGTCGGCGGTGGTAGAGCGCTATCACCGTGCGCTCGGGATTAAGCTCAACCATGCGGATCAAACCGTGCGTACGCTCTCCGGCGGCAACCAGCAGAAGGTACTGCTGGCGCGCTGTCTGGAGGCCAATCCTTTACTCCTTATTGTTGATGAACCGACGCGTGGCGTGGACGTCTCCGCGCGCGCCGATATCTACCAGCTCATCAAAAGCGTGGCCGCGCAGAACGTCGCGGTACTGATGATCTCAAGCGATCTCGATGAGTTCCCGGGCCTTGCCGATCGCGTGCTGGTGATGCATCAGGGCGTACTCAGCGGTGAGCTGCCGCGCCATGCCGTTAGCCTCGACAGGATGATGGCGCTGGCGTTCGGAGGGCAATCATGAAGACCTTATTAAAGAACCGTGAGTTGAGCGCGTTTCTCGCCATTCTGGCACTGTTTGCCGTGCTGGTGGTGCTGAACCCGTCTTACTTCAGCCTGCAAACGCTGGGGATGATCTTCGCCAGTGCCCAGATCCTGATCCTGCTGGCCATCGGTGCCGCGCTGGTCATGCTGACCCGCAATATTGACGTCTCGGTGGGCTCGACCGTTGGGCTGTCGGCAATCGCCGTCGGCGTGGCGCTCAATGGCGGCTACAGCCTGCCCGTTTCCATCCTCTTCGCACTGTCGATTGGCGCACTGGCCGGGGCGTTCAACGGCGTGCTGGTGGTGGGGCTGCGCATCCCGGCGATTGTCGCCACCCTCGGCACGTTGGGGCTGTATCGCGGGGCGATGCTGCTCTGGACGGGCGGGAAGTGGATTGAAGGGTTGCCGCCGGGGCTGAAATCTCTCTCTGAACCGCTTGCCATCGGCATGTCGCCACTCGGTATGGTGGTGTTAATTATCGCAGCCGCGGGCGCGTGGACGCTGTCGCGTACCGCGTTCGGCCGTGATTTCTACGCGGTGGGGGATAACCTCGCCGCCGCGCGTCAGCTGGGCGTAGCGGTGAACCGCACCCGCATGCTCGCCTTTACCCTGAACGGCATGCTGGCGGCCTGCGCAGGGATTGTCTTTGCCGCGCAAATTGGTTTTGTCCCCAACCAGACCGGCAGCGGGCTGGAGATGAAGGCCATCGCCGCCTGCGTGCTCGGGGGGATCTCTCTGCTGGGCGGCACCGGCACGCTGATCGGTGCCTTGCTTGGGGCTTTCTTCCTCACCCAAATCGACACCGTACTGGTGCTGTTCAGGCTGCCAGCCTGGTGGAATGACTTTATCGCCGGGCTGGTGCTGCTGGGCGTACTGGTGCTCGACGGGCGGCTGCGTCAGGCGCTGGCGCGCCATCAGCGGGCGCTGAAATACGGCCGCTTCCAGCCAGGTCACAGAGGGGGAAAGCACGTCACTCCCTTTCCCAAACGCAAAAAAGAGGTGGCGTAAATGAAGCTTAACTGGGAAAGCGCGCTGCTGGTTTTGCTGGTGCTGGAGATCCTGCTCTTTGGCGCCATTAACCCGCGCATGCTCGACATCAATATGCTGCTGTTCAGCACCAGCGACTTCATCTGTATCGGTATCGTGGCGCTGCCGCTCACGCTTGTCATTATCAGCGGCGGGATCGACATCTCGCTGGGTTCGACCATCGGCCTGTGCGCCATCGCGCTGGGGGTGATGATGCAGGCCGGGTGGCCGATGGCGGTGGCCATTCCGCTGACGCTGCTGCTCGGCCTGCTGTGCGGGCTGGTGAATGCGGCGCTGATCCACTACACCGGCATCAGTCCACTGGTGATTACCCTCGGCACGCTCTATCTCTACGGTGGCGGGGCGTTGCTGCTTTCCGGCATGGCGGGGGCGACAGGCTATGAGGGCATCGGCGGCTTCCCGGACAGCTTTACCGCGTTCGCGAATCTCACGGTCGTTGGCCTGCCGCTCCCGCTGGTGCTGTTCGCTGTGATTACCGTTTTCTTCTGGCTGATTACCCACCGCGGGCGCTTTGGCCGTCATCTGTTTTTGATTGGCCAGAACCCGCGTGCGGCACGCTATGCGGCGCTGTCGGTTAACGGTATGCCCTACGCGCTGTACGGTCTGGTGGGCGTGGCCTCGGCCATTGCCGCGCTGGTCATGGTCTCCTATTTCGGTTCCGCGCGGTCAGATCTGGGGCGCGATTTGCTGATGCCTGCGCTCACCGCCGCCGTACTCGGCGGGGCGAATATCTACGGCGGGTCAGGTTCGGTTGTCGGTACGGCGCTGGCGGCGCTGCTGGTGGGGTACCTGCAACAGGGTTTACAGATGGTCGGCATCCCCAACCAGGTATCGAGCGCGCTTTCAGGAGCGCTGCTGGTTGTGGTGGTGATGGGGCGTTCGCTGAGTCTGCACCGCGAATGGGTGCGTTCTCTCTTTAGAAAACTTTCCGGAGCGTAAGATGAAAACAAAACTGATAGTCCTGGCAATGGCCCTCAGCTTCGCCTCGGCGCAGGCGGCGGATCGGATTGCCTTTATCCCGAAACTGGTGGGGGTTGGCTTCTTCACCAGCGGCGGCAACGGTGCGAAAGAGGCGGGGAAAGACCTCGGGGTGGACGTCACCTATGACGGTCCAACCGAGCCGAGCGTTTCCGGCCAGGTGCAGCTCATCAACAACTTCGTTAACCAGGGCTACAACGCGATTATCGTCTCTGCCGTGTCGCCGGACGGCCTCTGCCCGGCCTTAAAACGCGCGATGCAGCGCGGCGTCAAAGTGCTGACCTGGGATTCCGACACCAAACCGGAGTGCCGCAGCATATATATCAACCAGGGGACGCCGGAACAGCTCGGCGGCCTGCTGGTGGAGATGGCGGGCAAGCAGGTCACCAAACCGAATGCCAAAGTGGCATTCTTCTACTCCAGCCCAACGGTCACCGACCAGAACCAGTGGGTGAAAGAGGCGAAGGCTAAAATCGAGAAAGATCATCCTCAGTGGCAGATCGTGACCACTCAGTTTGGCTATAACGATGCCACCAAATCCCTGCAAACCGCCGAGGGGATCTTAAAAGCGTATCCGGATCTGGATGCGATCATCGCCCCGGATGCCAACGCCCTGCCTGCCGCTGCGCAGGCAGCAGAAAACCTGAAGCGGGAAGGGGTGGCGATTGTCGGGTTCAGCACGCCAAACGTCATGCGTCCATACGTGGAGCGCGGCACGGTAAAAGCCTTCGGCCTGTGGGACGTGGTGCAACAGGGCAAAATTGCGGTCAATGTCGCCGATCGTTTACTGAAAAAAGGCGATCTTAACGTTGGCGACAGCGTGGACGTGAAAGAGATCGGTACGCTGAAGGTCGAACCGAACAGCGTGCAGGGCTACCAGTATGAGGCGAAAGGTAACGGCATCGTGCTGCTGCCGGAACGCGTGGTGTTCACTAAAGAGAACATCAACAAATACGATTTCTGACGGGGGAACAAATGGCTGATTTAGACGACATCAAAGACGGGAAGGATTTTGGCATCGGCACGCCACAGCAAAATGTGCCGTTTACCCTGAAGGGCTGTGGTTCGCTGGACTGGGGGATGCAGTCCAGGCTTTCGCGCATCTTCAACCCGCAAAGCAACCGCACGGTGATGCTGGCCTTTGACCACGGTTATTTCCAGGGGCCGACCACCGGCCTTGAGCGTATCGATCTCTCCATCGCGCCGCTGTTTGGCGAAACCGATGTGCTGATGTGTACCCGCGGTATCCTGCGGAGCACCGTGCCTGCGGCCACCAACAAACCGGTTGTGCTGCGTGCCTCCGGCGGTAACTCAATTCTGGGCGAATTGTCCAACGAGTGCGTGGCGGTGGCAATGGAAGATGCGCTCCGGCTGAACGTCTGCGCGGTCGCAGCACAGGTCTACATTGGCAGCGAGTTCGAGCATCAGTCGATCAACAACATCATCAAGCTTGTCGACGCCGGTGCCCGCTTCGGCATGCCAACCCTCGCGGTGACAGGAGTGGGGAAAGAGATGGCGCGCGACGCGCGGTATTTCTCACTTGCCAGCCGCATTGCCGCCGAAATGGGGGCGCAGTTCGTCAAAACCTATTATGTGGATGAGGGCTTTGAAAAAGTCACCGCCAGCTGCCCGGTGCCGATCGTCATCGCCGGCGGCAAAAAGCTGCCGGAGCACGAGGCGCTGGAGATGTGCTGGCGCGCGATTGACCAGGGCGCATCCGGTGTGGACATGGGGCGCAATATTTTCCAGTCCAGCGCGCCGCTCGCCATGCTGAAGGCAGTGAAAAAAGTGGTTCACGAGAACATGAGCGCCCGTGAAGCGTTCCAGTTCTGGCAGGAAGAGAAACAGGGAGAAGCAAAATGAACGTGACGTTAGTGGAGATCAACATCAAACCCGAGCGGGTGGACGAGTTTCTGACGGTGTTTCGCGCCAACCATGAAGGGGCGATTAAGGAGCCGGGAAACCTGCGTTTTGACGTTCTGCAGGATCCGAGGGTGAAAACCCGGTTCTTTATCTACGAAGCTTATAAAGACGAAGCGGCGGTGCTGGCGCATAAGCAGACGCCGCACTATCTGGCGTGCGTGGATAAGCTTGAGGACCTGATGTCGGAGCCGCGCAAAAAACGCAGTTTTGTGGGGTTGTTGCCGGAGTAGAAAACGTAGTGAAGGCTTTGTAGGCCGGGTAAGCGCTAGCGCCACCCGGCATTTTTCAGGCCAGCTTCAGATCCGCCAGGATCGCAGCAAGCGCCTCGCGCGGCTCGCCCTGAATCGCCTGCAGTGGGAAGGGGAGCGCCGGTGCCTCCACTTTTCCCATCATCTCGGCTGCCGCTGCCATCACCCGCACGCTGCCGTAACGGCGGAACAGCGCCCACAGTGGCTCCAGACGTTCTGATTCCATGCTGTCCTTCGAGTGCGCAATTGCCAGTGCCGCCTGAGGGAACAGCCCGCCGACGACGGAATACCAGACGTCAAACCCGGCCTGCAGGGCGGATGCTGCCCGCCAGTCGCCGCTTATCCCCAGCGTGACCGTCTTCGGAAGACGCGCCCGCACCTGCGACACATCCTCCGGCATGTGGCCCATTTTCACCGAGCCAATATTGGGCAGCGCCGCCACGGCAAACATCAGCTCGTCGCTAAACTCAAACCCGGTGGTGGCGGGATTATCATAAACGCACAGCGGGACGGAGAGCTGGCGAGTTACCGTCTCATATAGCGAATAGACCTCGTCCGTCGTCAAACGCTGGTACGACACCGGTGCCATCAGCACGCTGGATGCTCCCGCCTTCTGCGCGTGCTCAGCCAGACGCAGAATGTCATCCAGCCTCAGTGCGCCAATACTGACCATGACCGGAATGTCATTGGCATGTTCCACCGCGCAGCGGGTAATATGCGTGCGCTCCTCAACCGTGAGGTAGGCATAGCTGCCCGTTGAACCCAGAATACCCAGCGAATCCACCCCCGCGTCGATCAGGGGGCGCAGCAGGTTGATAAAGGCCTGCTCGTCAAACTTCCCCTCTTTCAGGGGCGTTAACGGAAACGCACTTAACCCGTGAAACATCGTGTTGTCCTCTTACAGTTCCAGCAGTTGAACCTGAGCCGTTGCGCCTGGCATTAATCGTTGCAGATTGCTGACCAGCTCCTCGCCCGCTTCTTCGAGCGCACCTGACGGCATCGTTGGCAGACTTTCGAGAATAAACCACATGGTCTGCGCCTGGCTATCAAGACGGGTGCGTATCCCTTGTCGCCAGTTCCAGCGACGACAGGTGACGCCCATATCGTCGCGCCAGATGACCTCGCCAGCATCCGGGTATTCCACCACCGGCTGGCCCTCTTTCAGGGTGTCAAAGGGTTCATTGCCCTCGGCCAGCGTCAGGCGCGGCGCACCGGAATAGGCCGCGAGATTCTCGCCCCCTAACGGAATGGCGTAGCGAATACTGACCGCATTATAGATGTCCACCACCGGGTCGAGTGAAGGTAGCGAACCGTCTTTAAGCACCCGCTTTCGCAGTGCGGAGGCTGAGCAGGGGGTACGTTTTGGCTTCGCGCCAAAGTTTTTAAATACCTCATCCCATGCAGCGAGATGCGCTTGTGCCCACGGTACATCATCATTCAACACCTGCTGGCAAGCCTGCGTCAGCGCGGCGGGGGCAACTTCTGGATGGGTAATCTGTGCGGCTTCAACCAGAATGCTCAGCGCCCGAAAGCCCGGGGCAATCCCGGCAAGACGCGGGTCTATTGACGGCGTAACGAGAGACATAAATAATCCTGTATTGACTGTTTTATACCATGGTAGTGACCAATGACTGATAAAGTCAATATAATGACTGAGCAGGGGGCCGATGTTGCCCAGGTAAGCCTGGCCGTGGCGAACCGCATCCGCAACTGGCGTAAAGATAAAAAATTGTCGCTGGATGAGCTATCCCGCCGCGCCAGCGTCAGCAAAGGCATGCTGGTGGAAATCGAAAAGGGGGCCGCAAATCCCAGTATCGCTATCCTGTGCAAACTGGCTGCCGCGCTGGGCGTTTCCGTGGCGGATATTGTTAACGTCTCCAGCGAACCAGTCGTGCATGTTATTGAAAAACAGGCCATCCCGGTTCTGTGGCAGGGCGCAAAGGGCGGTTCTGCCAGATTACTGGCGGGTACCGCTGGCCCGGACATGATTGAACTGTGGCAGTGGGAGATGCAGCCGGGGGAACACTTCTCTTCACCGGGGCACCCGGCAGGCACATGTGAACTGCTACACGTGAACGAGGGGGTATTGTCGCTGACGGTGGGCGAGACGGTGACGCAGGTTGAGGCTGGCGCGTCGGCGGTCGCCAAAACCGAAATGGCGCACGGCTACGGGAATGAAGGCGATACCGTGCTTCGCTTCACCATGACGGTGGCGGAGTTTCACCGGTAAAAAACTGCCCGGTGGCGCTAACGCTTACCGGGCTTGCTTAGGCCGGGTAAGCGTAGCGTCACCCGGCGCTTTTTACGCCTCTTCCACGCTCACACGCAGTGCTGCCAGCGCTTTACGTGCCGCTTTCAGCACCTGCTCGCACTGCTCAATCGTCAGCGTCAGCGGCGGTTCAATACGGATGGTTTTCGAGTTGTTGAGCGTTCCGGCCACCAGTACCCGCTGGCGGAACATCTCGCTCGCGAAGCTATAGCCGATTTCGTTGTCGACAAACTCAATCGCCATCAATAACCCTCTGCCGCGTGCATCCTGCACCAGATCCGGATATTCCCGGCCCAGCTGGCGGAAGCCATCCAGCAGCATGTCGCCTTTCTGCTCTGCCTGCGCAGGCAGGTTTTGTTCCAGCAGCACGTTGATGGTCGCCAGCGCGGCCGCACAGGCCAGCGGGTTACCGCCAAAGGTCGTGGTATGCAGGAACGGGTTGTCGAACAGCACCGAGAATACCTCCTCGGTGGCTACCGTAGCACCAATCGGCATCACGCCGCCGCCGAGCGCTTTCGCCAGACACAGAATGTCTGGCTGAACGTTCTCGTGCTCGCAGGCAAACATCTTGCCGGTGCGTCCCATCCCGGTCTGGACTTCGTCGAGGATCAGCAGGGCGCCAAACTCATCGCACAGCTGACGCACGGCAGGCAAATAGCCCTGCGGAGGCAGGATCACGCCGCCTTCGCCCTGAATCGGCTCCAGTATCACCGCCGCCACGTCATCGCCGGTTTTACGGCATTCACTCAGCGCGGTGCGCATGGCGTTAATGTCGCCGAACGGCACGTGGCGGAAGCCCGGCAGCAGCGGCATAAACGGCTTGCGGAAGGTGGATTTAGCGGTCGCCGACAGTGCGCCCAGGGATTTACCGTGGAACGCGCCGCTGGTGGCAATGAAGGTGAATTTCCCACGCGGCGACTGGTACGCTTTGGCGAGTTTAATCGCCGCTTCGACCGATTCCGTGCCGCTGTTACTAAAGAAGCTGTATTTCAGTTTGCCGGGCGTTAAGGCCGCCAGCGTTTTCGCGAGCATGGCGCGAAGCGGGTCGAGCAGTTCCTGGCTATGGAGAGGTTGTTTCGCAAGTTGATTCTGTACGGCGGAAACCACAACTGGATTACGGTGCCCCACGTTGAAGATACCAAAACCACCAAGGCAATCGATAAACTCCTGTCCCTGGGTGTCGACAAGCGTGTTCAGACTTCCCGCTTGCCACTCTACGGCTCCGTAATCCCCGCCGGCGGTAACAGATTTGCGATACTCCAGAAATCCTGGATTGACGTGCTCTTTAAAGTAATCGATGACCTCTCGGTTAAGTTGTTTCATCTCCTCATGATCGAGCGTTTGCTTCTCTATGAGATTCAATGCGTGCGCGGTACAGGCAAGAGCCGAGGCGCTGGAAGGTAACCTGTTCAAAATATGCTCCCGGGGATCGCGTATCACATGATACTGGTTTAAGTATTGCAGGGATTACGCCACTTCAGAGGACTTAACGAAAATCGGGATAAACGCCAGGTTAAAATAATGTTGCACAATATTTAATCATGCCGATACAACCGAAACGGGATTTAGCGATAAGGCACAGCACGTGCAGGACGGGGCATAAAAGCGCAATTGCACGAAAGGAGTGCACTGCATGCCACTTAAGCGGGCGTTAACAGGTCATGCTTTGCAGGTAATTTCAAATAGAAAGTATTTCAAATCAATGAATTATAAATTCTCACAAAAAGTGCGGTTTAAGTGAAATCTGCGATCTCCATCAAGTTTAACAACTAAAGATAAATTGGTTACCGCCGAAAAAACAATTACCCACAAATTTAACATTCAAATAACCTGCAAGGGATGCTCACAATGTCCTCTCCAACCTATGTCACCCAGAATGAATATCCTCTGGACGATGACACCACCTTAATGTCTACCACAGACATCCACAGCTACATTACTCACGCCAACGACACGTTTGTGCAGGTGAGCGGTTACCCGCTTGATGAGCTGACGGGCCAGCCGCACAATATGGTGCGCCACCCTGATATGCCAAAAGCCGCCTTTGCCGATATGTGGTACACCCTGCAACAGGGGGAACCGTGGAGCGGGATTGTCAAAAATCGGCGCAAAAACGGTGACCACTACTGGGTGCGCGCGAATGCGGTGCCAATGGTGCGTCACGGGAAGGTGACGGGCTATATGTCGATCCGCACCAAAGCCACGGCGGAAGAGATAGCCACCGTGGAGCCGCTCTACCGCGCGCTGAATGACGGCAGCTGTAAGAAACGTATTCATAAAGGACTGGTGGTGGGAAAGGGCTGGCTGGGTAAACTGCCGGCCATGCCGCTGCGCTGGCGGGTGCGTAGCGTAATGGCGGTGCTTTTTGCCGTCCTCGCCGCCACGCTGATCGCCACCTCCGCAGGGTGGATGCCGCTCGTTGCGGCTGCGGTGGTCATGCTGCTGGGGACGCTGCTGTTTGAGCAACAGATTGTGCGTCCGGTCGAAAACGTGGCGCGACAGGCGCTGAGGGTGGCTACCGGGGAGCGCAACAGCGTGCAGCATCTGAACCGCAGTGACGAGCTGGGACTGACCCTGCGCGCGATAGGCCAGCTTGGGCTGATGTGCCGCTGGTTGATCAACGACGTCTCGAGCCAGGTGGTGAGCGTGCGTGACGGCAGCGACAGGCTGGCCCGGGGTAATGAAGATCTGAACGATCGTACGCGTCAGACGGTAGCGAATGTGCAGCAGACCGTCGCAACGATGAACCAGATGGCCGCGTCCGTGCAGAGCAACTCTGAAACTGCCGCCGAGGTGGATAAACTCTCCGTTGCCGCGAGCAGTGCGGCGACGAAGGGCGGCAATGCGATGCAGACCGTGGTCAAAACCATGGATGACATCGCCGACAGCACGCAGCGAATTGGCTCGATTACCTCCCTGATAAACGACATCGCTTTCCAGACCAATATCCTGGCGCTCAATGCGGCAGTTGAAGCGGCACGGGCGGGTGAGCAGGGGAAAGGGTTTGCCGTGGTCGCGGGCGAAGTCCGCCATCTCGCCAGCCGCAGCGCCAGTGCGGCTAACGATATTCGTAAACTCATCGATGCCAGCGCCAGCAAAGTGCAGTCCGGCTCCGAGCAGGTGCACGCCGCCGGCCGCACGATGGATGACATTGTCGAGCAGGTGAAAAACGTGACGCAGCTTATCGCTCAGATCAGTCACTCCACCTCCGAGCAGGCCACCGGGCTCTCAGAATTAACCCGTGCGGTGGCCGAGCTGGACAGCATCACGCAGAAAAATGCCGACCTGGTCGAGGAGAGCGCGCACATTTCTGCCATGGTGAAACACCGTGCCGGGCGTCTGAAGGATGCGGTAACCGTGCTCCATTGAGTCAGTAAAGTTCCGGAAAAGCCGTTTATTCCGTAAGGAATAAACGGCTTTTTTATGGCTGCTTGTGACTATTAATGTGCTTTATTGTTAATATAATATTAAATAACTAAAAAAAGTTCCTCAGTTATTTATTCCTGCCTAAGTCAGTTTTCCATGATGCTGTTTTGCAAAACACGCTTCTGGTGGTCTGGTAACGATCGATGAGACGAAATCAATAGCCTCTGCCTATCCATTGTGATGGTTATGAAATAAAAAAACGATCAAAGTCATAAAGTTAGCGAATTCGTTACCGATAACAGCGATCGTCTGAGAAATAATCACATCGATGGAGTAAATATGTTCTTACATGACGTAAAGATCGGCACGAAATTATTTCTGGCGTTTGGTTTCTTTATTGTCCTGATGGCAATCAGCGCGAGCCTGTCTCTGCTGAGTCTGAACCGGGCAAATAATGGGATGCAATCCATTATTACCCGTGATTATCCGACCACGGTAAAAGCGAACCAGTTAATCGATAACTTCCAGGAATTTATTAGCACTCAACAGCTGATGCTGCTGGACGAGCAGGGCACTTACACGGGGCAATCTCAGCAGCACCTGAAAGAGATCAGCGAGCACATCACGGTGATCCTGGGCGAGCTGAACAACGCGTTGCAGGATGAAAAGTCTCAGCAGGTGCTGGCAGATATCCGCAGCGTGCGCCAGCAGTATCTGGACTCGCGCTATCGCATCCTGCAGGCGGTGCAGAACAACAATCGTGCGGGTGCCATTCAAGAGATGATGACCACCACCCTTGCCGTGCAGCAGGCTTATAAAGCGAAGGTGAAGGAGCTGATTGCCATTCAAAACAGCGAGATGCAGAGTGCAGGCGCGCAGGTAGAAGGGGATTTCAGGTCTAACCGACTGCTGCTGATCCTCATCACCCTCTTTAGCGTCGCGGCAGGCAGCCTGATCGGCTGGTTTATCGTGCGCACTATCACCCGTCCGCTCGGCGAGGCGGTGAATTTTGCGAAGGCCATTTCAGAGGGCGATCTGACGGGCAGCATCACGCCGCACGGCAAAGACGAAACGGGCTTACTGCTGCATGCGTTGATGGAGATGAAAAACCGTCTGCTGGACATTGTGCAGCAGGTGCAAACCGGCTCGGAGAATATCTCCAGCGCAGCCGCGCAGATCGTTGCGGGTAACCAGGATCTCGCCGCGCGCACGGAAGAGCAGGCAAGTTCCGTTGAACAGACAGCAGCCTCGATGGAGCAGATCACCGCGACGGTGAAAAACACCGCCTCGCACACTGGCGAAGCGACCAACCTCTCGGCAGATGCTGCCACGGTGGTCAAAAACAACGGTGAGATGATGAAGCAGGTGACCAGCAAAATGCGCCTGATTAACGAGACGTCGAACCGGATGTCCGACATTATCGACCTGATCGACGCCATTGCTTTCCAGACCAACATTCTGGCGCTGAACGCGGCCGTGGAAGCAGCGCGCGCCGGTGAGCACGGTCGTGGCTTTGCGGTGGTGGCCGGTGAGGTGCGCCAGCTTGCCCAGAAGAGCGCGTCGTCGGCCAGCGAAATCCGTGAGCTGATTGAGAGCTCCACCAGTCAGACCCAGGACGGCATGAACCTGGTGGAAAAAGCGAGCGCACTGATCAACGGGATGGTGGGCAACGTGGAAGAGATGGACGTCATCCTGCGTGAGATCCGCCAGGCCAGCCATGAGCAGACGGAAGGGATCTCGCAGATTAACAGCGCGATTGGCCTGATTGATGCCACCACCCAGCAGAACTCCGCGCTGGTGGAGGAGTCCGTCGCCGCGGCGGCATCGCTTAACGAACAGGCGATGCACCTGAAAGAGCTGGTACGCGTCTTCCGCGTGAGCGAACACGCTCCGGCTTAATCCAACTGGGAGATCTCGAGCGCCGCGCGGTCAATGACGCCGATAATCTGCTTAAGCTGCGCGTCGCTGAGCTCTCCCTGATTCACCTTCAGGTCTAACACCGCTTTAAAGTTATCCAGCGCCCGCTTCATCTGCGGTTTTTTGCGCAGCTGGAAGCCGACAGAACGCGCTTTGATGCGTGCCTGTATGTGCTCAAGCTGTTCCTGGTTCTCATCCAGCCACTGCTGGCCCGTCACGGTAATCGCAATTCGCTTTCTGCCGTTCTCTTCTTCCGTAATGGTGATAAAGGTCTGATCCTGCAGATAATCCAGCGTCGGGTAGATCACCCCAGGGCTCGGGGTGTAATTACCCTGGGTCAGGTTCTCAATCTCTTTGATCAGCTCATAGCCGTGGCTCGCATTGCGGGTCAGGATATCCAGAATCACCAGCCGCAGATCGCCGTGGCCGAAAAAGCGCGGTCGGCGTCCGCCGCCATCATGTTCGTGTCGCATAGTAATTCCTTCAATTTGATATATCTAAACTATATCTAAGATATATTCAGATGCAATCTAAAAGATCTTGCTTTTTTACTGATTAGTAATCATTATCATTTAAAAATTAATTTAGATATATCGTATTCATCAGAGAAGGGGCTAAAAATGGCATCTACCCGTTACCCACAGCGTGTTCGTAATGACCTGCGTTTTCGCGAGCTGACGGTGCTCCGCGTGGAACGCGTGAGCGCGGGTTTCCAGCGCGTTGTATTAGGTGGCGAGGCGCTGGAGGGGTTTAGCTCCCGCGGCTTCGACGACCACACCAAAGTCTTTTTCCCGGCACCGGGGGCGGTGTTTGTGCCACCCGTGGTGACTGATGAAGGCATCGACTGGGGCGACGGCGTGCGTCCGCAGACGCGCGACTATACGCCGCTGTATGATGAGTCTCGCCATGAACTGGTGCTCGATTTCTTCATTCATGACGGCGGCATTGCCAGCAACTGGGCGGTTGAGGCGAAAGCGGGGGACACGTTGACCATTGGTGGGCCGCGCGGTTCGCTGGTGGTGCCGGAAGATTACGCCTGGCAACTGTACGTGTGTGATGAATCCGGTATGCCTGCGCTACGTCGACGCTTAGAGAGTCTTGCTAAACTGCCGGTTCGCCCAGAAATTCACGCGGTAGTAACGGTCGGGAACGACGCATATAAGGACTATCTGGCGCACCTGAGCGACGTCGACATCACCTGGGTAGTGGGCCACAGCGAGCAGGCGGTGGCGGATCGTCTGGCGGCGTTGACCGTTCCGGCGGAAGAGTACTTTATCTGGCTGACCGGGGAAGGAAAGGTAGTAAAAAGCCTGAGCCGTCAGTTTGACACTGACGCGATTGATCAACAGTTGGTGCGTGCCAGCGCCTACTGGCACGCTAAATAATCAGGCTGCTGAATCCATTTGCGCTTCGTTCACCTGGTGTTCGAGCGAGGCGCGAACCTCGTGCAGGGCTTTCTCCTGCTGAGCAAAGTACGCCTCCATATTGCTCAGCGACGACACCAGCAGCCAGGACTCTTCTTTCTCCAGCTCCGCCAGCTCGTTCACTAAGGTGTCGATTTGCTCGCGTACCTGCGCCATTTTTTTGCGGATACGTTCCAGATCGTTCAGCCTGTCGCTGGCCATCAGCGGCTCGAAGCCCTGCTGCAGGCGGGCGACCAGCGAGCGAATAGCCTTGACGTCGCCACGCTGTTTGGCCTGGTTGAGCTGCACCATCATCGCGTTGGCTTCCTCTTTCAGGTCGTCCGCCACCAGGTCCGGATGACAGAGTTTGCTCGCCTGTCGCCAGAGACGCTTGAGTTCGTTCTGATCTTCTTCAGAGAGGAGCTTCCCTTTGCGCAGCCGCATTTCGACATCGTGATGTTGCTCGCGATACTTCTCGTACTCTTCGTTGGCTTCGTCACGCGCCTGGCGAGCAGGCTCCTCTTCGCGCGTTAAGCCGCTCTCCAGCTCCAGCGCCTCGGCCAGCAAATTAGCAATCAAATTACTTTGCTGCTCCAGATGCTTGCGCGCTTCAGCCGCCTGCACGGAGTCGGCTGGCAGATCGCGCCAGCGCTGGGTGAGCGTCGCCAGCACCTCTACCGCCTGCGCCATATAGCGCTGGCAGCGACGGTAATCTTCCTCGCGACGACGCGCCTCCGCCTGCTGACGACGCAGGTTCAGCTCCGCCAGGGTTTTACGCAGAGCGAGGATCTGCTGCATCAGGGGACCCAGACGGGAGAAATAGAGATCGTTGAACTCATCAAGCTGCTGCACCCGCGCGTTGCGGCGATCGATGAGATCGCGCAGACGCTCTTCCAGCGCCTTCAGCTCCAGCTTGCTGGCTGCCACTTGCGGGTCGCGCCACGGGGTGATGGCGCGCTGGCCTTGCAGCCAGGCGGTAATGGCCCTGATGGCGGCGGTGTAGTTCTTCTGCTCAAGCGCCACGACGATTGCCTGTAGCTCATCGTCAAACGCTTCATTCTTCAGCCGTGTCAGCTGGCTCTGGATGATGTCGTCATCTTCCAGTTCAATGGCATTTTTAATGATTTCTAGCCGTTTGATCGGTGTGCTCATGATGCCTTTCGCTTTGGCGCTTAAGTATTTGAGTTAAGGGTAGTTGTGGGCAACGCTACAGGAAATAATACACACGGATGATGATCGGCGCGATGGGGGATTTCTTTAATGAGTGGTTGTGTCGCGCTCACTTTATCCGTGTCCTGCCCGCAAGCGAGCGCCCCCATTGGCGGCGAATGTTTACTAACCGCCCTCAGCTCACCTCGCTGTAAATACCCACCACGCGACCCACCGTTTTTATCTCGTCGATACCGCATTCAAAGGGCACTTTGCCGCCCGCCACGTGGAGTTTTTTACCCGGAAGCAGCGTTAAGTCGCGGATGCTGGCGGTGCCTTCAATCTCAACCAGCCACACGCCGTCGGTTAACGACGCCTCTTTCTCGATAAAGTGCAGCTTACCTTCCGCCCGGACGGCGATGCCGCGCGCCAGTGGTTTACTAAAGAAAGTAGAATCAATACTCAAAGTGGTATTTTCTTCCAGTCTTCCATCACTGAGTGTGAATGTGGATACTGACACAGGATCGCCCGGCGCGGGGTTACCTTCAAATTGCGCACCTTGTCCGGTCATCAGCCAGCGAAGGCTGGCGCCGGTATCCAGCACGCACTGAACCGCAAAGTCGTAAGAGATGGTACCGCGTGCGTAGCGGTTCTGAAGCGAACTGGCGGCGATATTAAAGTGGCGTGCCAGCTGAATTTTCTGCGTGAAACCATATACCTGACAGATTCTATCGAGTAACTCTTCATTATTCACTTGAGAATCTAAGATCAAAATATATTCCTTTGAGTGTTTACTAATACTCATTTGGGTATTAATATCATTGCAAATTCGAGCAATCAGCAGCAGACGTTGGCAAACAGAGGCTATTGATTGCAGACATTATCAAAATGGGAATCATGCAGCATGGCATCTGAAATCGCAATCATCAAACGGCGGAAAAAACCGTGCTCTGCCCGTTTTCAGCGCACTGGCGTGCGTGAATTTACGCGAGGGGAGATATGGCGATAGAGGCTGCCCGTGCAAGCGTTCCACTCAGCGTGGGGGCTCGTCTTAACGGGCTTAACCACATCGCAGAACTGCGTGCCCGATACGGGAACGATAGCGGAAAAGAGCTGGCACGGTTTATGGCAGAGATGCGCGATAAGCGCGATCCCTGTTTTGAGGAGAACGGCAGGGCGCTGGCCGCCATCTTTTTCCTGGCGAGATTACCCGTCGCCCGTCATGAGTGCGATATCAGTGAGCTGACGACAGAGGAGAAAAAGGCGCTGATTAATGCCATGAACCATTTTCGTGCTGTCGTGAGTTTATTTCCTGAACGGCTGACCATGCCGATATAACCCAACCACAAACCTAATGGCGTAAACCCGCCGGGCATTCTATTGCCTGAATTTAAGGAGAACGCGTGATGCGAAACAGTGAAAACCGCCCTTATCCGACCGGAAGTGAGGAACTGAAACGCCTGCTGGCGGAGGCAAAAACAGAGGAACGCTGCGCGCGAGCCCTCGCGGTCTCCCTGCGCCTGGAGGCGCTGGCAAGCCATATCTATAAAACCGGCATGAGCGGAGAAGACGTTGCCGAACTGCTGTGCCACGAGGCGGCTCGCTACGAACGTGAATCCCAGGAGCTGCACTGATGGCCGATTTTATCGATCTTGCGCAAGCGCGCGAGCAGGAAGACAGAGAGCGGCATATTAATAGCGCCCGCAGACGGCCCGCAACGCCCTCGCGTTTCCTTTGCGAGGACTGCGAGGCCCCGATACCGGAGGCGCGCCGAATGGCGGTGCCTGGTGTGGCCTTGTGCATCACCTGCCAGGAGATTGCGGAGATGAAAAATAAACATATCCGGGGAGGGTGAGTTGGCTACGTCATTTGCGTATCCGTGGAATGCTCCACGGTCGGCCATTGCCAGCCCTTACCTTTCCCATGCCCAGCAGCAGCGCCGCGATCGTTTTTTCGCGGCGCTACGGGAGGCAAGGATTGCCCTCTCCCTGCAACCTGACTGCGTGCGTTTCGACGTCTGGCGCACGGTTGATGACCTCGAACAGCGTCAGGGCAGCCCGCATGCCAATGCCTTTTTGGTCCGTTTCTGCAACAGGATGTTACCCCGTCTGCGGCTGGTCTCTGAACGCTATGCCTGCGCAGGCCTGCATGACACGGTCGCCAGGGCCGTGTTTGACGGCCATTTCGACACTCCGCTTCAGCAATATCTAGCTTCCCGCATGGTTGATCTGGTTGCACGCTTTAACCGACTTGCGGATATGTCCCGCGCGGATATCGACCTGCTGGCCGCAGATATCGCCAGCTTTATTCGCGGTGAGCTGGCGAATATAAATGATGCTGACCTGGGTGAATACCAGACGCTTTACGTCTGGTATCAGCGCGCCGGCCTGATCGCCCGGCAGTTCAAGGTGTCACCTCCACACTGGGAACGGGTGTCGAAGACGTTTTTCAACAAAGACGATGTTGCCGCAGCGGTGATCCGCCTGTTTTCAGAGACGTGGTGGCGCGGGCGATTGCGTCGGATTGCGTCTGCCTGGCGCGAGCATTTACAGATTGCCCTTGGCAACGTCAGCAAAACAAGAACGGCGTATGCGAGCAAGCGCTGCGTGACCGAATGGCGCGAGCAGAAGCGCCGCACCCGTGAATTTCTTAAGGGCATGGAACTCGAAGATGAAGAGGGCAACCGCATCAGCCTGATTGAAAAAATCGATACCTCGGTCGCTAACCCGGCGATACGTCGCTGTGAACTGATGACCCGCATTCGCGGGTTTGAAAATATCTGCCAGGCACTGGGCTATGTGGGCGAGTTCTATACCTTAACCGCGCCTTCGGCATATCACGCGACGGTGAAATCAGGCTACCCCAACGCGAAGTGGAACGGGGCCAGCCCGGCGGATACGCAAAGCTACTTCACCCGTCTGTGGGCGCGCATCCGCGCAAAGCTGCACCGTGAGGAGCGCCGAATTTTTGGTATCCGCGTTGCGGAACCTCATCACGACGGCACGCCCCACTGGCACATGCTGATGTTTATGCTGCCGGAAGATGTCGGGCACGTTCGCCAAATTATGAATGATTATGCCTGCCAGGAAGAGGCCACAGAACTGCGTAGCGAAAGTGCCAGAAAGGCACGTTTTCACGCGGAGGCGATCGATCCCCTGAAGGGCAGCGCGACCGGCTATGTTGCCAAATACATCTCAAAGAATATCGACGGCTTTGCGCTCGATGGTGAGACCGATTATGAAAGCGGTGGGCTGTTGAAGGAGACGGCTTCTGCTGTTTCAGCCTGGGCGGGACGCTGGCACATTCGCCAGTTTCAGTTTATCGGCGGGGCGCCGGTCACGGTCTATCGCGAGCTGCGCCGTCTGGCTGATAACGAGGCCGTGCGCGGTTTGAGCGTGGAGTTTGCCGCCGTCCATGAAGCTGCCGACGCTGGGGACTGGGCGGGTTACGTCACCGCGCAGGGCGGGCCATTTGTCCGTCGCGATGATTTACAGGTACGCACGCTGTATGCGCCGCGCGTCGGGTTTAACCAGTACGGCGAGGAAACGATCTGCATCCGCGGCGTGTACGACTCCGCCGTCGGCGCGGGCAGCCCGATTTTAACCCGGCTCACGCAGTGGAAAATTGTGCCGAAGCGGGCCGTGGATCGTCAGGATGTCCCCGTGCCCTCTCGGAGTTCTGTCAATAACTGTACGGTGAACGATCTCTCACAGCCCCTTAACCGGCGTGCGAGACGGGCATTAACCGAACGCATCAAACGCGTTCGGCCCGGCGCGAGAACCCCCGTTGTCTATGAGCGGGATCCACAGAACGGGATACCTGAGAGGGTGATTGACGAGATACGCCTCGCCACCGGGATCGTCATTAGCCGTGCCGAGGCGCTGCATCTTATGGCGGGCGGCGTCAGCCGCTTTCACACCAAATGGTGTCGAGGCGCAGCTGACGGAGCGCTATTTCCGGCAGCGTGTTCTTATCAGGAAAAGAGGCGGAAAATCCTTGAACGTATTGGGCATTTAACGGATCTGTTAACCCAGCGAGCATGCTAATCTCCATCGATATCATGTACATACCGTAAAGTGTTCTGATTTTTCGCTTCACTCTTTTTATGAATACGTGCTACTGTATGTTTATACAGTATCTCGTGGTGGAGGTTGTGTGGACAGAGAGTTGAACGAGCAAGTCATGATTGAACGAGTCGAGATGATTGCGCGACTGACGACAGAAGGAACGTGTCAGGAGAGAGATCGTGAAATTGCCCTGAATTTAATTGCTGAGATTGCGCGGGGAAATTTAATCAAGAACAACGCGTTCACCGTTGTTTTCTCGGCATCGCCTGTTCCGGAACGAATCAAAAAAGAGAGCAATGTTCGGGTGAACATCACGCTCGATAAAGATCAGCTGATTGGCCAGTCCATCGTTGAGGCATTTCAGTGTGAATTGACCCGCAGGATAGGAGCCTTGTTTCCCTCATCGCGGGTAACCGTGAAAATAGGGTCGGTAACGGGGGTTGAGCTCCAGGGGCTTGAAAGGGAGGCCGATCGCGAGGCGCTGGATTCTATTCTCCGGGAAGTCTGGGAAGATGAAAGCTGGCGCTAGCCCTGCGTCATTACCCGGAACGAACACTTCATTCAGATTTTGCGTTTCCCTTAAACCGCGCATTGTTGCTCGCGGACGGTCTGTTGTGTCCGGGATTGCCCATCTCTCATCGATAGCGAAAAAGCCGCTGGCCCAGGAAACTCTACAGTACCTGGAAAACCGGATGTTGGGAGCGTCTGATGAAGATCTATGCAATGCAGGGGGACACGCTTGATGCCATTTGCGCCCGTTTTTATGGGCGCACGGCAGGCGTCGTTGAAGCCGTTCTGAAGGCCAATTCTGGCCTCGCCGAATCAGGCGTTATCTTGCCTCATGGCACGCCGGTAGAGATGCCGGAGGTTGATAGCGCCCCCACAAAAGAATCCGTAAACCTATGGGACTGAGCCTGGAGAAAATCACCACGTTTATCGCCTACTGGCTGGCCGTGGCACTGGCCTGGTTCGGGGCGATGTCTCCTGAAAAAGTCGCGCTGTACGTGGGAAGTCTGTGCGCCATTTTTACCGCGCTGACGA
This sequence comes from Enterobacter cloacae complex sp. SHL012, assembly GCF_049237505.1. Lineage (NCBI taxonomy): Bacteria > Pseudomonadati > Pseudomonadota > Gammaproteobacteria > Enterobacterales > Enterobacteriaceae > Enterobacter > Enterobacter cloacae complex sp. SHL012. The sequence goes on along the minus strand of NZ_JBMKIZ010000003.1, from coordinate 502,106 downwards.
ATTACTGGTTCAAACGAAAAACCTGGCGCTATCTCCAGTCTCTTGGACTCGATAAGAAGAGTATTCGTGAACTCAATCATTAAGCGTTGCAGCGTCGCCGGCGTGCTGGCCCTGGCGGTGCTGATACCTGACTTTCGGTTACTGAAAACGTCCCCTGATGGGCTGGCGTTGATTGCCGATCTCGAAGGATGTCGCCTCTCGCCCTACCGGTGTAGCGCTGGCGTGTGGACGTCTGGCATTGGCCACACGGCAAACGTTGTGCCTGCACGGGATATTACCGAGCGTGAGGCAGCGGTAAATCTGGTCGCTGATGTGCTCAATGTTGAACGTCGGCTGGCAGCGTGCGCGTCGGTTGAGATGCCACCCCGGGTCTACGACGCGCTAGTGAGTTTCACGTTTAATGTTGGCACGGGCGCCGCCTGCCGTTCGACCCTGGTGTCGTTTATTAAGCGTAAACAGTGGTCGCAGGCATGCGGGCAACTTACCCGCTGGGTATATGTGAATGGCGTTAAAAATGCCGGGCTGGAAAATCGTCGTATCCGCGAGAAGGCCTGGTGCATGAAGGGGCTGCCGTGAAAGTCCTGATGCTGTTGCTGGCCGGTCTGCTGGCTATCACGCTGTGGCTTCGGCATGACAACCTGACGCTGTCCCGTTCCTTAGCCAGCGCGAACCGGGTTGCCAGTGAACAAAAAAACGCCCTCGCCACGCTTAACCAACAGCTTTCCCTGTCGCAACGGGTTGCCCGAACACATGAAGTCGCTCAGGTCAGGCTTCGTGAAGAACTGCTCACTGCGAGTGAGGAACGCGCGAGACGGGAAGCGACTATCGGGAGATTACTCAATGAAAATGACGCGTTACGCCGCTGGTATACCACTCAGTTGCCTGATGCTGTCCGCCGGTTGCACACCCGCACCGCCTGCGCCTCTGCAGCCCATTGTTTACAACGCCTGCCCGAAGGTGAGCCGCTGCCCGATGCCGGGAAGCGAACCCGCCACTAACGGCGATCTCAGCGCAGATATTCGCAGGCTTGAGTATGCCCTTATCGCCTGCGCGCTGCAGGTTGAAACCATTAAAGACTGTCAGGATAAAATCGATGCACAAACTCAAGAGCCTGCGTCAGGCATTAATTGACGCGATTCCCCAACTGAAAGCAAACCCGGATCGGCTGCAGATGTCGGTCGGCAGCGGCAATATCGATGCCCGGCTGGCCTCCTCGCTCTCCTTTGAAAAGCACTATGAGCTGAATGCGAAGGTCAACAGCTTCTCCGGCGACAGCGAGGGCGTTTTCGTCCCGGTAGTGGCCTGGCTTGGGGAAAACCAGCCGGACATTTTTACCCTCGATGAAGGCCGCAAAAACGGCTGTTCCTTCACGATCGTTTTAAACGATGACGATACGATGGATATCAGCATCAAAGTACAATTAACCGAGCGCATTCTTGTTTCTCAGGAAGAGGGCGGTTTGCACGCAACGTATTCCCCCGAACCGCCGCTGCCGGAGCCCGTCACGCGTCCGAAGGCCCTATACATCAACGGGGAGCTGGTCAGCGAGTGGGAGGCGTAATTTCCCCGCGCTGAGGGCCGCCTGCGGTCTGTTGTCTTGCCAGCTTGTTGTCTCATCCCGCACCAAACCCCGTCTCGTTGCTGCCGTTCTTTCTGAACGGCATTCTCTTCTTATGAATACGCTAACTTCCATGAACGGCATCGCTCGCGCGATCCGCAATCTTATTCGTATCGGTGTTGTAACCGATGTTGACCTCAACAGAGGGCTTTGTCGTGTGCAGACCGGTGGGATGAAAACCACCTGGCTGAACTGGCTAACCTGTCGTGCGGGACGTTCTCGCGTGTGGTGGGCCCCTTCCGAGGGAGAACAGGTACTGCTGCTGGCCATCGGCGGCGAGCTCGATACCGCCTTTGTTCTACCGGGTATTTTCTCGGATGACCATCCGGCGCCGTCCGGTTCGCCTGATGCGTTCCACGTCTCGTTTCCTGACGGCGCGGTGATCGAGTACGAACCCGAACGCGGGGCGCTGACGGTTTCAGGTATTAAAACAGCCGACATTACCGCCTCTGAATCGCTGACCGCCACCGTGCCGGAGGTGCGTTTGACGTCAACGTCCCGCATCACGCTGGATACGCCTGAGGTGGTGTGTACCAACAAGTTAATTACCGCCTCGCTTGAGGTGCAGAAGGGCGGGGTAATGGCCGGGAATATTGCGCATTCCGGCGGTCAATTCACCTCCAACGGGGTGCAGGTGGACAACCACGCGCACGGCAGTGTGCAAAGCGGCGGAAGCTGGACTAAGGGGACACAATGACGGTGCGTTACAGGGGGATGAACAGGCAGACCGGGCTCAGCATTTCAGAGGCAGAACACATCCGGCAGAGCGTGCGCGATATTCTGGTGACGCCTGTCGGCTCGCGGGTTATGCGCCGGGATTACGGCTCGCTGCTGGCGGCGATGATCGACAGGCCACAGAGCCCTGCGCTGCGTCTGCAAATCATGGCGGCATGTTATTCCGCTATCCAGAAATGGGAACCGCGGATCAGCCTGACGGCCATCACTTTCGAGCGTTCGGAGAATGACGGGACGTTGTATGTCGATATCACCGGCACGCGCCCGACTTCCGGACAATCTTTTTCTATCACCATTTCACTGAGTTAAACGCTATGGCTATTGTTGATCTGAGCCAGCTCGCCGCGCCTGATGTCGTGGAGGAGGTGGATTATGAAACGCTGTTGGCAGAACGAAAGGCCACCTTTGTCTCGCTCTATCCGGAAGAGGAGCGAGAGGCGATTGCACGGACGTTGACGCTGGAATCAGAGCCGATTGTGAAGCTGCTGCAGGAGAACGCCTATCGGGAGGTCATGTGGCGCCAGCGCGTGAACGAGGCCGCGCGTGCGGTCATGCTGGCCTACGCTGCCGGCCGCGATCTCGACCAGCTTGGGGCTAACGCTAACCTTGCGCGTCTGGTCATTACCCCCGCCGACGATACGACGTTTCCGCCCACGCCAGCTGTGATGGAGTCTGATACCGACTTTCGTTTGCGCATCCAGCAAGCGCCGGAAGGGCTGAGCGTGGCCGGTTCGACGGGCGCTTATCAGTTCCACGGTCGCAGTGCAGATGGCCGGGTGGCGGATATTTCCGTTATCAGTCCACAGCCGGCGAACGTCACGGTCTCTGTGCTCTCCCGGGAGAATAACGGCGTGGCTTCTGAGGAACTGCTCGCCGTTGTTCGCAATGCGCTGAACGATGAGGACGTCAGGCCCGTTGCCGACCGTGTGACCGTCCAGTCGGCCAACATTGTTGACTACCGAATTGAGGCATCGCTTTTCCTTTTTCCCGGCCCTGAAAGTGAACCTGTACTCAGCGCGGCAAGAGCCCGGTTACAGGCCTATATCACGGCTCAACATCGGCTTGGACGCGATATTCGCAAGTCCGCCATTTACGCGGCACTGCATGTTGAAGGGGTGCAACGCGTAGAGCTGACCGCGCCCGCGGCTGACATTGTACTTGATGAAACTCAGGCCTCATGGTGCAGCCACTACAGCGTAACCGTGGGGGGGAACGATGAGTAATACCCGCCTTTTACCGGTTGGCTCGTCATCTCTTGAGGTGGCGGCCGCGCGCGCCTGTGCAGACATTGAAAATACGCCTGTTCCGCTGCGGCATCTCTGGAGTGCGGACACTTGCCCGGCGAATCTGCTGCCCTGGCTGGCGTGGGCGTTTTCGGTTGATCGCTGGGATGAGAACTGGCCGGAAGCCACCAGGCGGGATGTGATTCGCGCGGCGTGGTTTATTCATGCCCATAAGGGGACGATTGGCGCCGTGCGTCGTGTGGTGGAACCGCTTGGCTATCTGATCAACGTCACCGAATGGTGGCAAACCAACGATCCGCCCGGCACCTTTCGCCTTGATATCGGCGTCTTGGATACGGGCATCACCGAGGAAATGTATTACGAAATGGAGAGGCTTATTGCTGATGCAAAGCCTGCCAGCCGCCACCTTATTGGCCTGAATATCATCCAGGACATACCGGGTTATCTCTACACCGGTGCCCTGAGCTATGACGGCGACATCATCACGGTTTATCCCGGATAAGTGAGAGCACAATGACAGTGAAATATAAAACGGTTATCACCAAAGCCGGTGCCGAAAAACTGGCTGCCGCGACCGTCCCGAACGGCAAGAAAGTGAACTTTACGGCGATGGCCGTAGGTGACGGTGGCGGTACATTGCCAGCGCCAAACGCAAACCAGACGAAACTCGTCAATGAAGTCTGGCGGCATGCGCTGAATAAAATTAGCCAGGACAAAAAGAATAAAAACTATGTCGTGGCGGAGCTGCTGATTCCTCCTGAGGTTGGCGGTTTCTGGATGCGCGAGATGGGGCTGTATGACGATACCGGGACGCTGATTGCGGTCGGGAATATGGCAGAAAGTTACAAGCCCAAGCTGGAAGAGGGCTCGGGACGCGCACAGACTGTACGTATGGTCATTATGGTGAGCGATATTTCTTCGGTTGAGTTGACGATTGACACCTCAACGGTGATGGCGACGCAGGATTATGTAGACGGTAAGCTCGCGGAGCATGAACAGTCGCGGCGCCATCCGGACGCGACCCTTGCCGCTAAGGGTTTTACACAACTTAGCAGCGCAATCGACAGCGCCTCCGAGGTGCTCGCTGCAACGCCGAAAGCGGTGAAGGCGGCGTACGATTTGGCAAATGGTAAGTACACCGCGGTGGATGCGACAACTGCGCGCAAAGGAATTGTCCAGCTAAGCAGCGCTATTGATAGTGTCTCTGAGGTGCTGGCGGCGACGCCGAAGGCGGTGAAGGCAGCGTATGATTTGGCGAAAGGGAAGTATACGGCTGCAGATGCAACGACGACGCAAAAGGGCATCGTTCAGCTTAGCAGTGCAACCGATAGCGCGTCTGAGACGCTAGCGGCAACAGCAAAATCGGTTAAGGCAGCCAATGATAATGCCAATGGGAGAGTACCGTCTGGGCGTAAGGTTAATGGCCGTGCGTTAACAGGCGACATTAATGTTACTGCACAGGATATCTTTAACGGTCAGGCTGTGGGGATTGGTAATGCAGAGGATCTTAATGCCTATACCACCCCCGGGCTGTATTACCAGCCAGCGAATGCCCAGGCACAGACAGGTAAAAACTATCCTGAATCGAATGCCGGCTCGCTTGAGGTATATAAACATGCCGGTAATACACAAATTTATCGGATTTATAATAGTTCTCGCACCTACATTCGAACCCTCTACAGTGGAACGTGGTCAGCCTGGACTAAACAATATGACGCGGAAAATAAACCTACGGCAATAGATGTTAGTGCGATCCCATTGGCGGGCAGCACCGCTGTAAGTGGGGTAGTAAGAAACTCAGCAGAATTTCAAAGTATTTCTGCCAACAGCTATCGCATGGTGTACGGTAATTACGGTACATTCTGGCGGCAGGATGGGAGTAATTTATATCTCATGCTGACTAACAGCGGTGACCAGTATGGTAATTATAACGGCCTTCGCCCTTTAGCGGTTAGCTTGTCTTCTGGTGATTTAACCATAGGTAAGCTGAACTTAACAAACTTTCAGTATTTTGACGCCCGCTATTACACCAAAACTGAAAGTGATTCGAGGTTTCAGGCAAAAGGTAGTTACACACCTGCTGGTCAGGCTTACACTAAAGCTGAATCGGATGGGCGTTATCCGCTTAAAACAACAACTGTTCTTGGCATGCGTGTTGGCGCAAGGGGAAGCATGGGGTCGGCTTCAAGCGGTTCAGCCGATATTGATGCACCAGTAGGAAGTTTCATAACGGGTCGAAACAGTAACAATGGTGATGCACGTTATTCCGTGTGGTATACCCGCGCCTTACAGATAAATATAAACGGTACATGGAAAACAATTACTTCATGAAGGTGTTTTATGATTATTGAAAAATTCCGTCTGGCTGGTACAGAACAAATTCAGGATTACAACATAGCAAACCTTGTTTCAGAGGATGATAAGGATTGGTATGAGTCTCAAGCTTTATTTGATAAGGATAAGTTAAAGTTCGAATATGATGAGAAGGGCATTATCACGCGTTATTCATATGATGTGTCTATGCTTTGGCCGATTGGTAAATCGGTTGCCGATATCAGCAAAAAACTTGTTCCTGATGGCCTTAGTGACAAAGGAGAATGGATGTTTGATGGTGAAAAAATAATTCCTGTGCCCGTCAATTATGTTTATCAGGCTGAATCAAAAAAACAGAGCCTTATGAGTGCCGCAACAACAGCAATTGCCCCGCTGGAGGATGCTTCCGGCCTGGGTATGGCCACAAAAGAAGAGTCTGAATTGTTAGTCGAATGGAAAAAATACAGGGTTCTGCTCAATCGTGTTGATACCAGCAAAGCGCCAGAAATTCAATGGCCCAAACGCCCAGCCTGACCCCAAACCCTCCATCCGGAGGGTTTTTCGTTTGTTGTGTAATCCTCTCCCCAACCCCAATTCGTCGCATCAATCACGCTCTCCGCAGACAATAGCCTCACCACTAAACGAAGGAGTTAAACGGATGGGCGACTATCACCACGGCGTGGAAGTCATTGAAATCAACGATGGCACCCGCACTATTTCCACCGTCTCGACGGCAATCATCGGCATGGTCTGTACGGCCAGCGATGCTGACGAACAGACATTTCCTCTTAACGAGCCCGTGCTCATTACTAATGTGCAATCCGCCATTGCGAAAGCTGGTAAACAGGGGACGCTGTCCGCTTCCCTCCAGGCTATCGCTGACCAGTGCAAGCCGGTCGTTGTGGTTGTGCGTGTTGCCGAAGGTATCGACGACCCGGAAGATCCTGAAGCGGCGCAGAAAGAGACTATCTCTAACATCATCGGTACTACCGACGAAAACGGCAAATACACCGGCCTGAAGGCGCTTCTGACCGCGAAAACGGTCACCGGCGTTAAGCCGCGTATTCTCGGCGTACCGGGGCTGGACTCTCAGGAAGTGGCAACCGCACTGGCCGCAATGTGCCAGAGCCTGCGCGCTTTCGGCTATGTCAGCGCATGGGGTTGTAAAACCATTTCTGACGCGATCGAGTACCGCAAAAACTTCAGCCAGCGCGAGCTGATGGTTATCCACCCTGATTTTCTGGCATGGGATACCACCACGAATGCGACGACGATGGCATGGGCGACCGCTCGCGCCCTTGGCCTGCGCGCCAAAATCGACCAGACAATGGGCTGGCATAAAACCTTGTCGAACGTGGGCGTCAACGGCGTCACGGGCGTAAGCGCCTCTGTTTCCTGGGATCTGCAGGAGCAAGCGACCGATGCCAACCTGCTTAACCAGGCCGGTGTCACCACGTTGATTCGTAACGATGGATTCAAATTCTGGGGCAACCGTACCTGTTCAGACGATCCGTTATTCGTCTTTGAAAACTACACCCGTACCGCACAGGTGCTGGCCGATACCATGGCTGAAGCGCATGCATGGGCGATGGATAAACCCATTACCCCTACGCTTATCCGCGACATCGTGTCCGGTATCAATGCCAAGTTCCGCGAGCTCAAAACCAACGGCTATATCGTTGACGGCTCCTGCTGGTATGACCCTGAATCGAACGATGCATCCACCCTGAAAGCGGGGAAACTGTATATCGATTACGACTACACCCCTGTCCCGCCGCTGGAAAATCTGACCTTGCGCCAGCGCATCACCGATACCTATCTGGCTGACCTGTCAGATTCGGTTAATAGCTAAGGAGCTGAAGCATGGCGTTACCACGCAAACTGAAATATCTGAATATGTTCAACGATGGCCTGAGCTATATGGGCGTTGTTGAGTCTGTCACCTTACCCAAACTTACCCGCAAGCTGGAGAAGTATCGCGGTGGCGGCATGCCGGGCTCGGTCTCTGTTGACCTTGGCCTGGACGATGATGCCCTGGCGCTGGAGTGGACCGTTGGCGGTCTGCCGGACGCCGCGCTGTGGGCACAGTATGCCTCTCCGGGCGCGGACAGCGTGCCTCTGCGCTTTACCGGCTCTTATCAGCGCGATGATACCGGCGAAATCTCCGCCGTCGAAATCGTCATGCGCGGCCGTCACAAAGAGTTTGATGGCGGTGAAAACAAGCAGGGCGAGAGCGGCACCACCAAGATGTCCACCGAATGCGCGTACTACCAGCTGACCATCGATGGCAAAGAGATCATTGAAATCGACATCATCAACATGGTGCTGAAAGTCGATGGCGTTGATCGCCTGGCAGAACACCGTAAGGCCATCGGCCTGTAACCCTTTAACCGGCCGGGATCGCCGGCCGGTAAGTTAACTTTCTGAAGAGTATCGAAATGGAAAATATCAACGAGACCACCATGAACGAAAGTGAAAATCCATACATCGTCACGCTTGATAGCCCCGTTTTGCGCGGCGAGCAAAAAATTGAAAAAGTGACCGTTGCAAAACCCAATGCGGGAACCCTGCGTGGGGTATCGCTGGCGTCGCTGGCGCAATCCGATGTCGATGCGTTGATCAAGGTGCTGCCGCGAATGACCTCACCAGCACTGACCGAGCATGAGGTCGCGCGCCTGGATGCCTGCGATCTGCTCTCTTTTGCAGGTAAGGTGATCGGTTTTTTGTCACCGGCTTCGGCTCGCTGAAATTTCCCGAAAACCTGTCGGTCGACGATCTGATGGCGGATATCGCGGTGATCTTTCACTGGCCGCCGTCAGAACTGTACTCCCTGAGCGTGACCGAACTCCTCTTATGGCGCGAAAAAGCGCTGCAGCGAAGCGGAAACCACCATGAGTAATAATGTCAGACTTCAGGAGCTGCTTAAGGCAGTCGACCGGGCAACCCGACCGCTTAACGCTCTCCATAACGCGAGCCGCACTCTCGCAAGCGATATCCGTGATTCACAGACGGCGCTGGGGGCGCTCGATGAGCAGGCGGGGCGCATTAACGGCTTCAGAAAAGCAAATGCCCGGCTCGCCACGACGGAGCAGTCGCTTGCTCAGGCGAAACAGCAGGCCGCGGCGCTGGCGGTGCAGTTTAAAAACACGCAAAACCCCAGCCAGGCGCAGGCTGATGCGCTGACTGCAGCCCGAAAATCGGCGGCCGACCTTAAGCTTGAGTACAACAGCTTACGCTACTCGTTACAGCGTCAGCGCGCTGAACTCGCTCAGGCGGGAGTCAACACGCGCACGCTCTCGTCTGATGAGCGTCGTTTACGAACTCACATCAGCGAAAAAACGCAGCAGCTTAACCGACAGCGGGATGCGCTGGCCCGCGTCAATCAGCAGCAGGAGCGGCTGAGTACCGTTCAGAATCGCTACGAGTCAGGCAAACGCGTTACCGCGCGGGTGAACCAGCTGGCGACTGCGGGGGTGGGAATGGCAAAAGCGGGCTTTGACCAGACGTCCCGGTTTATGGCGCCTGGCATCAGCTTTGAAAAGCAGATGTCGGCCATTCAGGCAAACCTTGGCCTGGCGAAGGGGGATTCCCGGCTTGAGGCGATTCGCCAGCAGGCGCGGGAGGTCAGCGCCAGCACCGGAGTACCTGCAGATACGGTCCTCCGGGCACAAACCGAACTGACTCGTTCAGGCTATGACGCCGATGGGCTGCTTGCGGCCACCGCGCCAACGGTCAACCTCAGCCTGGCGGGGAGTGTCGACGCGGCTAAAGCGGCCGATATGATCGCCAGCACGCAGGCCGCGTATAGCCTGGCCGATACGGACGCGGGACGCATCGCAGATGTGCTTATGCGCGGTTCTACCTCTTCAAATACCAGCCTCGCTGAGATGGTGGCGGCCGTCACCTCCGCTGCGCCCGCTGCGGATGCATCCGGTATGGGGCTTGAAGAGACCACCGCGCTGCTGGGCGTTCTGGCGGAAAAAGGGATGAAAGGCGCCGCCGCCGGGGACGCGCTCAGCGCGATGTTGCGTCACGTTCAGACGCCGGATGCCATAAAAGCCGCGGGGGCGCTGGCTTCCGCTGCGGGTGATGGATCGCTTGATGAAAAACGCCAGCAGTTGCAGGGGGCAAAAGGCAGTACCGCGATTGCGGCGTCCGTGCAGACCGATAATCTTGACGGCGATATCAACCGATTTCAGGCCGCGTGGAGCGGGTTGAAGATTGACGTGTTCGATAAAGCGGATGGCGCTCTGCGTAAACTGATAACAACCGCAACCGGCTGGCTTAGCACGGCCTCCCTTTGGGTGAATGCCAACCCCGCGTTGACGCAGACCCTCGCCAGCATCGTTGTCGGTGCGCAGGCGTTTTCAGGCGTGCTGGGGGGAGTCGGTATGGCTATCGGCCCGGTTCTGACGGGCGTCAATATGGTCATTACCGCAGCCGGGATGTTGGGAACGGTATTCAGCGTGGTGGGCGGCGCCATCATGACGGTGCTGGGTGCCCTTAGCTGGCCGGTGATTGCCCTTGGCGCAGCGATTGCCGCAGGCGCATTACTCATTTTCAAATACTGGGAGCCCATCAGCGCCTTCTTTGGCGGCGTGATGGAGGGGCTTTCGGCGGCCTTCGCACCGTTAGGCGAGTTGTTCTCACCGCTGATGACGGTATTTGATGTTATCTCGGAGAAGGTGGGCGGTATCTGGCAGTGGTTCACTGACCTGATCTCGCCGATTAAGGCGACGCAGGAAACGCTGGATGGCTGTAAAAATGCAGGCGTGATTTTTGGGCAGGCGCTGGGAGAGGCGCTAATGGCACCGCTGAATCTCTTTAACAGCCTGAGCGGTAAGGCCAGCTGGCTGCTGGAGAAGCTCGGTATTATCAAAAACGAGTCGGGCGATCTCGACGCCGCTGCGGCAAAAGCAGAATCGGCATCCTCACCGGCGGGCAGCGCTTATATTCCGGGCACGGGGATCTCTGGCGGCAGCCTGGGGTATCAGCCGACCATCGCTACTGGAGGACGCTCTTACGTCGATCAGAGTAAAAGCGAATATAACATCACGCTGCAGGGGGGCACGGCCTCCGGAATGGATCTGACGCGTCAAATCCGGGAGACGATAGATAATATTGAACAGGATAAAGCGAGACGGCAGCAATCCAGCTTTATGTATAGTTGAGGAGAGAGAAAATGTTAATGGTGCTGGGTCTGTTTGTCTTTGAACGACGAACCTTACCGTATCAGTCAATGATATTCACAAAAGACTACCGCTGGGCATCCAGCGCTCGCATCGGGAAACCCAAAGCCTGGCAGTACCTTGGCGAAGGTGAGACATCCTTTAGCCTCTCCGGCTTACTTTACCCGGAACTCACGGGAGGGCGGCTTTCGCTCAAGGCGGTTGAGCTGATGGCGAATGAGGGGCGGGCATGGCCGTTGATAGACGGTACCGGCATCATTCATGGCATGTTTATCATTGAGAAAGTCACGCACACGCATTCGGATTTTTACAGTGACGGTACCGCTCGAAAAATTAATTTTACTCTGGAGCTTAAACGCGTGGATGAATCGCTGATGACGACGTTTGGCGACCTGCGAACGCAGGCCTCAGAGCTGGTGGAAAGCGCACGGAATAGCATTGGAGGGCTGGTGGGATGATCACCGAAATGAATATCCGGGCGGGTGGAAAAATCGCCCCTGATTTTATGCTTAAGCTTGACGATCGTGATATCACGCAAAATTTCAGCCATCGTCTTATCAGCCTGACCATGACCGACAAACGGGGGCTGGAAGCCGATCAGCTGGATATTCAACTGGATGATTCCGACGGGCTGCTGGACTTGCCTGCCCGGGGGGCAAGGCTGTCCTTATGGCTGGGATGGGAGGGAACCCCGCTCGAGGAGAAAGGGGACTTTACGATTGATTCGATTCGATTCCGGGGCGCGCCGGACACGCTGACCATCCAGGGATTCAGCGCAGATTTTCGTGGAAAGCTAAACGTGCGGCGCGAACAGTCGTGGCATGACACGACGATTGGCGCGATAGTCGATACCATCGCTCAGCGTAACCAGTTGACCGCCAGCGTCGGGTCGGGGCTTGCATCCATCGCCATCTCTCATATTGACCAGTCTCAGGAGACAGACGCGGCGTTCCTCTCCCGCCTTGCTGAACGTAATGGAGCATTTGTTTCAATCAAAGCCGGGAAGATTATCTTTATGAAAGCGGGCCAGGCCGTGACGGCCAGCGGCACTCCGCTTTCCTTAATGATGATTGAACGTGGGGATGGAGATAAGCACCTTTTTTCCGTAGCTGACCGTGAAAATTATTCCGGCGTAACGGCCAAATGGCTGCAAACGCGTGACCCCAAACAACAAAATCCTCAATTGAGTATTAATCGTCAGTCCGGAGGGCAGCAGACAGAAGCACTGCACCACCCGGATGCCGCCGCACCGGTAGCGGGAGCAGCAGGCAAGGAGCAGAAACCGCAAGAGAGGCTGGTGGGATCGGCGGAGAACGTATTTGAGCTCACCACGGTTTATGCCTCTGAAGAACAGGCGCTCAGGGCTGCAGAGGCGAAGTGGCGCGCGCTTCAGCGGGGAACCGTGGAGTTTTCCATCCAGCTTGCGCTGGGACGCGCCGATCTGTTCCCCGAAACGCCGGTGCTGGTAAACGGTTTTAAACGCGTCATTGACGAGCAGGCGTGGATCATCAGCGAGGTGGTGCATACCCTCAACGATAGCGGATTTACCACGCAGCTTAAGCTTGAGCTGAACGTCAGCGACGAAAAATTTACTGTTGATAGTGAGTAATGTAGTTGCTATTGGTTTTATTTTGGGTATTATTGATTCACAAAATGTGAATCAAGTGGAGGGGTACATGTTTCATTGTCCTAAGTGCAAGCATTCAGCGCATGCGCGTACCAGTCGCTATCTCAGTGAAAATACCAAAGAGCGCTACCACCAGTGTACCAATGTGGACTGCAGCTGTACGTTCGTGACGATGGAGTCCGTGGAGCGTCTGATTGCGACGCCCGGCGCCTCTGAGAGTGTCCGAACGGCTTCACTGGCGCGAAGTTAGCGGCTACGCCACCGGCTCAAAATAACCAATAAAAAAAGCCACTCATTTGAGTGGCTTAAATTTTTGATTTTAAAGCTAAAATTTGGTGGCCCCTGCTGGACTTGAACCAGCGACCAAGCGATTATGAGTCGCCTGCTCTAACCACTGAGCTAAGGGGCCGTGGCGGTGAATTATAAAGTAACTCTCTACAGCAATCCAGCCATTCACACCTGCCTGCTGTTTTTATAAACAATGCATAATCAATCCTTTATACTTCCCTTACGATGGATTGATCGGGAGTAAAAATGATCAACGATATTCTGGCCCCTGGCCTGCGGGTGGTGTTCTGCGGAATCAACCCGGGTAAGTCCTCGGCGCACACCGGCTTTCACTTCGCCCATCCGGGCAATCGCTTCTGGAAAGTGATCCACCAGGCCGGGTTTACCGACAGATTACTCAGGCCCGAAGAGGAACAGCACCTGCTGGATACGCGCTGCGGCATTACTATGCTTGTTGAGCGCCCGACGGTGCAGGCGAGCGAGGTCAATCTGCATGAGCTCCGCAGCGGCGGACGGGAGTTGGTCAAAAAGATTGAGGACTATCAGCCCGCAGCGCTGGCGATCCTCGGCAAGCAGGCCTACGAGCAGGCGTTTAGTCAGCGCGGCGCTAAATGGGGTAAGCAGAGCATCACCATCGGCGTGACGCAGGTGTGGGTGCTGCCGAACCCGAGCGGGCTCAACAGGGCAACGCTGGATAAGCTGGTGGAGGCGTATCGGGAGCTGGATGAGGCGCTAATGGTGCGGGGGCTTTAGGGGTTCTGCGGCCTGACGCCCTCACCTCACATGACTAAGGGATCTCCACAACGTTATAGCAGCACGGAACAGTCCCCTCGCCCCTCCGGGGAGAGGGTTAGGGTGAGGGGAATATACGGCTGTGGTGGTCATTCCGTTCACTTTATGTTCCTTGCTACTCTGTCACGACATGACCTGTGAACGTGCCAGGGTGGCTCAGTCGCCACCACCCTGGCGACCCGGGCTCCCGGCGGTAAATCGCCGCTTCGCGGTGCCCTCGGCTTATTCCTTCCGGCTTATCGGGGACGGGCGGAGGTAACGTCCCTGTAAAGCCCGCCCTCTCGGCGCATCCATGCGCCTCGCCCCGGCCTGCAGAAAACGCCTCAGCGATTTACAGCCGGATCAGAGCATCGCTGAAAGCCTGCATTCGCTCTGAAACAACGTTATTGCTTCTGCTTATAAATTACTGGGATCCCACAGCCCACAGGAAGATGGAATACACAAAAAAAAAGCTCCCCGAAGGGAGCTTTTTCACTGTCAGGACAGGTTAATCGTCCAGGAAGCTACGCAGCACTTCAGAGCGGCTTGGATGACGCAGCTTACGCAGCGCCTTCGCTTCGATCTGACGGATACGTTCGCGGGTCACGTCGAACTGTTTACCCACTTCTTCCAGCGTGTGGTCGGTGTTCATATCAATACCGAAACGCATACGCAGCACTTTTGCTTCACGGGCGGTCAGGCCGGCCAGAACGTCGTGCGTCGCAGCGCGCAGGCTCTCGGTGGTGGCAGAGTCCAGCGGCAGCTCGAGGGTGGTATCCTCGATGAAATCACCCAGATGCGAATCTTCATCATCACCAATTGGTGTTTCCATGGAGATTGGCTCTTTGGCGATCTTCAGCACTTTACGGATCTTGTCTTCCGGCATCAGCATGCGCTCAGCCAGCTCTTCCGGCGTTGGCTCGCGGCCCATCTCCTGCAGCATCTGGCGGGAGATACGGTTGAGCTTGTTGATGGTCTCAATCATATGCACCGGAATACGGATGGTGCGCGCCTGATCCGCGATAGAGCGGGTGATAGCCTGACGGATCCACCAGGTAGCGTAGGTGGAGAACTTGTAACCACGACGGTATTCGAACTTATCTACCGCTTTCATCAGACCGATGTTGCCTTCCTGGATCAGATCCAGGAACTGCAGGCCACGGTTGGTGTATTTCTTGGCGATAGAGATAACCAGACGCAAGTTCGCCTCAACCATCTCTTTCTTCGCACGGCGGGCTTTCGCTTCACCGATAGACATACGACGGTTGATGTCCTTGACTTGCTCGATGGTCAGGCCGGTCTCTTCTTCAATCTGATGCAGCTTCTGCAGACCACGATAGACATCGTCCTTCACGTCGTGCAGTTTTTCAGACCATGGCTTGTTCATCGCGATAGCGGCGTTGAACCAGGTTTCGCTGGTTTCGTTGCCGGTGAAGAGGGTGATGAAGTTCTTCTTCGGCATTTTGCACTGCTCAACGCACAGCTTCATGATGATGCGTTCCTGGGTGCGTACGCGATCCATCATCACGCGCATGCTGTTTACCAGGTAGTCGAACTGTTTTGGCACCAGGCGGAACTGTTTGAATACTTCAGACAGTTTCAGGATCTCTTCCTGCGCGGCGGCATGGCTGCGGCCTTTCGCTTTGATGGTGTCACGCGTGACTTCGTACTGGGTACGCAGCTCGGCAAACTTCTCACGCGCCAGTTCCGGGTCGATGCTGTTGTCATCGTCCGCGCTGTCGTCGTCTTCTTCCTCATCTTCGTCTTCGTCGTCATCCATCTCTTCCTGAGACAGTTCGGAACCAACGTGAGTCGCGGTAGGCGCCAGATCTTCTTCCGCGTTCGGGTCAACAAACCCGGTGATCAGGTCAGACAGGCGCGCTTCTTCCGCTTCAACGCGATCGTACTGCTCCAGCAGATAGGTGATCGCTTCAGGGTATTCGGCAACAGAACACTGAACCTGGTTGATCCCGTCTTCGATGCGTTTTGCGATGTCAATTTCGCCTTCGCGGGTCAACAGTTCAACGGTACCCATTTCACGCATGTACATGCGGACCGGGTCAGTGGTACGCCCGATTTCAGATTCAACGCTGGACAGTACCTGTGCGGCAGCTTCTTCCGCATCTTCGTCGGTATTGTTGGAGGTTTCAGCCAGCAACAGATCATCGGCATCCGGTGCTTCTTCCATCACCTGAATGCCCATGTCATTGATCATTTGGATGATGTCTTCGATCTGATCTGAATCGACGATATCTTCCGGCAGATGGTCATTGACCTCGGCATAGGTCAGATAGCCTTGCTCCTTACCGCGTTGGACAAGAAGTTTCAGCTGTGACTGCGGGTTTTGCTCCATAAGACGGTATCCACACTTAATTCGTTTGATTGGTGTCGGCGATGGGGCTGCCAACCTTTAAAGCGAGGGCGTACTTATATTTTTGCCGCTGCCTCTCAGTGCGGCTGCCGGGGGCTCCCCGATCGATATTCGGCACTTAAGCCGTTAAATACTTTTGTCTTTCACTTATTTCTTCGCCAGTTCCTGGTTAATCATCCAGAGCTCCCGGCGTTCTTCGCTGCTTAAGCCGTGCGTGCGCTCGCGAGCTATCAACTCTTCCTGGCGCAACTCAAGCATCGAATCAAACATATGGTTGAGCGAGTCGGTGAACGTTTTTTCTGCAATGTCCTTATCTGCTATATCGTCCCACATCGACAATTTTTCAAGGGTAGCGGCCTCTTTTGTGCCGCGATAATGTTCTAAAAGTTGTCCGGTGGTCAGACCTGGCTGAGACAAACACGTGTTGACCAGTTCTGAAAATAAGCCAAGTCCGGGCAATTTTTCGTGGTTCAAACCCGCCAGCGATGGCACTTGCGGCGCAAGTTCGGGGTTTTGTACCAGTAACCCTATCAGTATACGCATGGTTGTGCGTTTTAGCTGAGGCGCGGGGCGAACCGTGCCGTTTTCAGCCTGTTTAGGCATTAAACGTTCAAGCTGGCTGTCATCCAGAATGCCGAGCTTGTTGCCTAACTCCTGACGCAGATAGATACGCAGCGTTTCGCCGGGCACCTGGCTGATTAACGGCAGCGCCAGCGTACTGAGCTGCGCGCGCCCGTCAGGGGTACTTAAATCCACCTGCGGCATCAGGCTGTTAAACAGAAACGTGGAGAGCGGCTGAGCCTGATCCATCCGCGCTTCAAACGCCGCCTTGCCCTCTTTACGCACCAGCGTATCCGGATCTTCGCCATCCGGCAGGAACATAAAGCGTAGCTGACGCCCGTCGGTCATATACGGTAGCGCCGTTTCCAGCGCACGCCAGGCGGCATCGCGTCCTGCGCGGTCACCGTCGTAACAGCAAATCACGTTGTTGGTGACGCGAAACAGCAGCTGGATATGGTCTGCCGTCGTGGACGTTCCTAATGACGCCACCGCGTAGTTAATGTCGTACTGCGCCAGCGCGACAACGTCCATATAGCCTTCGACGACCAGAAGACGCGGAGGTTCCGCGTTATCCTGCTGCGCCTCATAAAGACCGTAAAGCTGGCGGCCCTTATGGAAAATATCGGTTTCCGGGGAGTTGAGGTATTTCGGCAGGGCATCACCCAGCACGCGACCACCAAAACCAATCACCCGGCCACGCTTATCGCGGATCGGGAACATCACCCGTTCACGGAAGCGGTCGTAGCTTCGTCCCTGGTCGTTGGTGACCAGCATGCCTGCGTCGATGAGAGACTTACGATCTTCGCTATTGCCGCCAAAACGTTTTAACACGTTGTCCCAGCCGGGCGGGGCGTAACCAATAGCGAAACGCGCAATCACATCGTCGCTCAGTCCGCGCTTTGTCAGGTATTGACGCGCAGGCTCAGCCGCAGAGTGCTTAAGAGACTGTTGGTAAAACGAATTCAGGCCATCCATCAGTTGATACAGCGTTTGCCGTTGATGGCGCTCGATCTGACTTGGCCCACTGCCTGCTTCATACGGCACTTCAAGGTTATGCATCGCCGCCAGCTCTTCGACGGTTTCAACGAACTCGAGCTTGTCGTAGTTCATCAAAAAATCGACGGCATTACCGTGTGCGCCACAGCCAAAGCAATGGTAGAACTGCTTTTCACCGTTAACGGTGAAAGAGGGGGTTTTTTCGTTATGGAACGGACAGCACGCATGGTAGTTCTTGCCCTGCTTTTTCAGCTTTACCCGCGCGTCGATGAGATCGACGATGTCGGTTCTGGCAAGCAGATCGTTGATGAAAACGCGTGGGATTCTTCCGGCCATATGCCCCAAAAATTTAAGCGACTTATAAACGAAAACAAGCCGCGCATTCCTTCCGGAAGCACGGCCTTACGACTACTACTCTGTCTGTCAATTGAGGGCTGAGGCCCTCAAGCGATTAGTACAGACGAGTACGGCGTGCGTTTTCGCGAGCCAGTTTCTTCGCGTGACGTTTCACAGCGGAAGCTTTAGCGCGCTTACGTTCGGTCGTTGGTTTTTCATAAAACTCACGACGACGAACTTCAGCCAGAACACCTGCTTTCTCGCATGAACGTTTGAAGCGACGCAGTGCTACGTCGAACGGCTCGTTTTCACGTACTTTAATTACCGGCATGTAACTCTCACCTTTAATAAATTCGGTTTGCCGCTGGCATCAACGCCAGCTTATTTCAAAATGGTGCGGAATTTTACTGCAAATGCTGCTGCTTTGTAAAGCACCGATGCGATTTTGAAAGGGACTTTAATAAGGGTGAGGAGTATACACGAGCCTTCTTCCTGGGGCGAACAAAGTTTTACATCACCCCGCCCAGGCTCTACACTGCGCGGTAGTGAAACGAGGTAAAACAAGTCATGCGTGTACTGGGTATTGAAACATCCTGCGATGAAACCGGCATCGCCATTTACGACGACGAAAAAGGCCTTCTGGCCAACCAACTGTATAGTCAGGTGAAATTGCACGCTGACTACGGCGGCGTCGTGCCGGAACTGGCCTCTCGTGACCACGTGCGTAAAACGGTTCCCCTGATTCAGGCGGCGCTGAAAGAGGCCGGGTTACGTTCAACTGATATTGATGCCGTGGCCTATACCGCGGGTCCGGGTCTGGTGGGTGCGCTGCTGGTTGGCGCGACGGTAGGCCGTTCGCTGGCGTTCGCGTGGGACGTGCCGGCCATTCCGGTTCACCATATGGAAGGTCACCTTCTGGCGCCGATGCTGGAAGAGAATCCGCCTGAGTTCCCCTTTGTTGCGCTGCTGGTTTCCGGCGGTCATACGCAGCTGATTAGCGTAACGGGCATTGGCAAATACGCGCTGTTGGGCGAGTCGATCGACGACGCCGCCGGTGAAGCGTTCGACAAAACCGCCAAGCTGCTGGGGCTGGATTATCCTGGCGGCCCGATGCTCTCGAAAATGGCGTCGCAGGGAACGGAAGGGCGCTTTGTCTTCCCGCGTCCGATGACCGACCGTCCAGGGCTGGACTTCAGCTTCTCCGGGCTGAAAACCTTCGCGGCGAATACGATTCGTAATAACGACGACAGCGAACAGACCCGTGCCGATATCGCCCGCGCGTTCGAAGATGCGGTGGTCGATACGCTGATGATCAAGTGCAAGCGCGCGCTGGATCAGACCGGCTTTAAGCGTCTGGTGATGGCGGGCGGCGTCAGCGCCAACCGCACGCTGCGCGCGAAGCTGGCTGAGATGATGCAAAAGCGTCGCGGGGAAGTGTTTTATGCCCGTCCAGAGTTCTGTACCGATAACGGCGCGATGATCGCTTACGCCGGGATGGTGCGTCTTAACGCGGGGGCAACGTCTGACCTGAGCGTGTCCGTGCGTCCGCGCTGGCCGCTGGCGGAACTGCCTGAGGCGTGAGTTTTTTGCCCGGTGGCGCTGCGCTTACTGGGCCTACAAAAACCGTAGGCCGGGTCAGGCGAAGCCGCCACCCGGCGATAAACCGCATTACACCCGCAACATCCCTTTTTCTTCCAGAAACGCAATAATCGTCGCCAGACCGTCACCCGCTTTCAGATTGGTAAACGTCCACGGACGTTCGCCACGCATGCGGTTGGTATCGCGCGCCATCACGTCGAGCGACGCACCCACGTAGGGCGCGAGATCGGTTTTGTTGATCACCAGAAAGTCAGATTTGGTGATCCCCGGCCCGCCCTTACGCGGGATTTTTTCCCCTTCGGCCACGTCTATCACGTAGATAGTGAGATCCGCCAGTTCCGGGCTGAACGTCGCGCTCAGGTTATCCCCGCCGCTTTCGACGAAGATCAGGTCCAGATTGCCGAATTTCTCGCTTAACGCTTCCACCGCCGCCAGGTTCATCGAGGCATCTTCGCGGATGGCGGTATGCGGGCAGCCGCCGGTCTCCACGCCAACAATGCGCTCTGGCTCCAGTGCGCCCGCCTCGGTCAGGATGCGCTGATCCTCTTTGGTGTAGATATCGTTAGTGACTACCGCAAGATGATATGTATCGCGCATTGCCTTGCAGAGCGCTTCCAGCAGGGCGGTTTTACCCGACCCTACCGGGCCGCCGACGCCGACGCGCAGGGGATGTTTGTAATCAGCCATGTTGACTCCTCAGGAACGGAATAGTCGTGAATATTGTGTTTCGTGCCGCGCGGAGGCGATGGCAGACAGCGGCGTGGCTGCGCCCAGTGCGTCGTCGTCACGTAAAAATGCCTCTTCGAACCCGGCGGCGAAGTGGTCGCTCAGGTCGATAATCAACTGCTGCGCCGCCTGCTGCCCAAACGGCACCAGCTTAACGCCCGCCATCACCGCGCTCTCAATCCAGCTGTAGCCGAGACTGAGCGCCAGTTCGCGCGCGCCAATGCTCCAGCGCACGCCGAGCCACGCCATGCCGCAGAGCTGGCTCTGCATACACAGTGTCAGCCATTCAGTCGGGCAGTCTGGCTCCCAGCTTTTAATCAGGCGCGTAAAGGCCGCGCCACGGTTGCGCTCCTCATCGCGCAGCTCGCGCGTTTCCCGGCAGGCGAGCAGGTATGCCGTCCAGCGTTTTGCCGCCACCCAATCCTGTTGTTCGCAGGCGAGATACAGGCGAGTAAAGAGCGGCAGATCGACGCAGTAAAAGCTCTGCTCCATCTGCTGGATTTGCCAGCGTTTAAAGGCGTCGGCATTCGTGACCCAGCCTGCCTCTACCGCCCACTCCAGCCCCTGCGACCAGGTAAACGACCCAACCGGCAGGCTACTGCTGGAGAGCTGCATCAGGCGCAGCCACTGGCGGGCGTGCTCCATCAGCTCATCAACGCCAGCAGGGCAGAGACAATCAACCCACCGCCGAACGTTTTACGCAGGCCGTCATGACGGCGCAGCAGTAAACCTGCCGCGAAGCTGGCGCACAGCACCGTGGCGCTGGCGAACATAAACCCGCTGGTGAAAAGCCAGAAGCTGTGGCCGGACATCTCCACACCG
The DNA here is from genome assembly GCF_049237505.1 of Enterobacter cloacae complex sp. SHL012. Classification (NCBI taxonomy): domain Bacteria; kingdom Pseudomonadati; phylum Pseudomonadota; class Gammaproteobacteria; order Enterobacterales; family Enterobacteriaceae; genus Enterobacter; species Enterobacter cloacae complex sp. SHL012. The sequence goes on along the minus strand of NZ_JBMKIZ010000003.1, from coordinate 480,910 downwards.
TGTGCCCAGCCGTGGAACATCGCCAGAGCAGGTACCGCCAGCAGCAGACGGTTTTCAGTTTTAAACATCATCACGCCGCAGACCGCCAGCGAGGCGATAATCAGCATCTCCATGCCGCTAAATCCGCCGAGCAGACTGCCTGCAACAGCGCCAACGAGCATCATCCCGAGAGTGGCAAACGGTAGCAGGAGTTTGCGGCCACTCAGCGCCGAGAGCACGCCCGCGCCGGTAAGCATCAGCAGGTGATCGAGCCCGGTCAGGGGATGGAAAAAACCGGCCTGGAAGCTGTCGGCACCATGGCCTGGATGGGCGAGCGCCGGAACGGAAAAGGCCAGCAGTAACAGGGGGAGGAGCTTGCGCATAATTAATCCTTAATGTGAATGAGCGTGAGAGTGGCTATGGCTGTGGGCATCGCTGGCATAGGCGCCCGCTTCCGGTTCAAACGGCAGGGAGTCGAAGGTCACCTCCAGCCCGAACGGGCGCAGCATGTCGTCGAGAACGTGATCGTGGTGATAGCGCAGTTCGCCGGGCATGATCTGCAGCGGCACGTGGCGGTTGCCCAGGTGGTAGCAGGCGCGGGCGAGCAGGAACGGGTCGGCGCAGCGCACCACGGAGACCGACTCTGCCGCTGCGATCACTTCGATGACCTCACTACCGTCGTCTGTCGTCAGCAGGTCGCCCCCGCGCAGCAGCAGGCCGCGCGGCAACATCAGCCCGGCGTCGCGGCCGTCGTTCAGCGCCACACGGGCGCGGCTTTTCACCCGCACGTCAATCGGCAGCGTCACGCTGGCGGTAATCGGGTGCGCGTGGTCCAGGCGTTGGGTTAAATAGATCATCATCACTCCTCAGAACAGGAAATAGCGTTGCGCCATCGGCAGAACGTCGGCCGGTTCGCTGGTTATCAGTTCACCGTCGACGCGCACCTCGTAGGTTTGCGAATCGACGGTAATATTGGGCAGTAAACCGTTGTGGATCATGTCGGTCTTCTTCACCGTCCGGCAGCCTTTCACCACCGCCGTGGCGCTTTGCAGATTGAGCTGCTGCGGGACGCCGTTCGCGCTGGCGGCCTGGGAGATAAACGTCAGCCGGGTGGCGTGGCGCGCGGCACCCAGCGCGCCAAACATCGGGCGGTAATGCACCGGCTGCGGCGTGGGGATCGAGGCGTTAATATCGCCCATCGGCGCGCAGGCGATCATTCCACCTTTGACGATGGTGGCAGGTTTGACACCAAAAAACGCCGGTGACCAGACCACCAGATCCGCCAGCTTGCCCGCCTCAATGGAACCGACCTCATGGGCGATGCCGTGGGTCAGCGCCGGGTTGATGGTGTACTTAGCGACATAGCGCTTCACGCGGAAGTTGTCGTTATCGCCGGTCTCTTCCGGCAGGGCGCCGCGCTGGACCTTCATGCGGTGCGCAACCTGCCAGGTACGGATAATCACTTCTCCCACGCGGCCCATGGCCTGTGAATCTGACGAAGTGAGCGAGAACGCGCCGATATCGTGCAGCACGTCTTCAGCGGCGATGGTCTCCCGGCGAATGCGCGACTCGGCAAACGCCACGTCCTCGGCAATATCCGGGTCGAGGTGGTGGCAGACCATCAGCATGTCGAGATGCTCGTCGATGGTGTTCACCGTGTAGGGCAGCGTCGGGTTGGTGGAGGAGGGCAGAATATTCGGATGCGCGCAGGCGGTGATAATATCCGGCGCATGGCCGCCGCCCGCGCCTTCGGTATGGAAGGTGTGGATGGTGCGCCCGCCAATCGCGGCCAGCGTGTCCTCGACAAACCCGGACTCGTTCAGCGTGTCGCTGTGCAGCGCCACCTGAATATCCATCTCTTCGGCAACCTCCAGCGAGCAGTTGATCGCCGCGGGCGTTGCGCCCCAGTCTTCGTGGATCTTCAGCCCAATAGCGCCAGCCGCGACCTGCTCGCGCAGGGCGTCCGGGTTAGAGCCATTACCTTTGCCGAGGAGGCCGATATTCACTGGTAGCGTATCGGCTGCCTGCAGCATACGCGCGATGTACCACGGCCCTGGCGTGCAGGTGGTGGCGTTGGTGCCCGCCGCAGGGCCGGTGCCGCCGCCGATCATGGTGGTCACGCCGGAAACCAGCGCCTCTTCCGCCTGCTGCGGGCAGATCCAGTGAATATGGGTGTCGATCCCGCCCGCGGTCACGATCTTCCCTTCGGCGGCAATCACTTCCGTTGCGGCGCCGATTGGGATCGTCACGCCGGGCTGAATATCCGGGTTACCGGCTTTACCGACGGCAAAGATCCGCCCGTTCTTGACGCCGATATCGGCTTTCACGATCCCCCAGTGATCGACGATCAACGCGTTGGTGAGCACCAGATCTACGCAGTCGTCGGCGGTCATCTGCCCCTGGCCCATACCGTCGCGGATCACCTTTCCGCCGCCGAATTTGACCTCTTCACCGTAGACCGTGAGATCGTCTTCCACTTCGATCCATAGCTCGCTGTCGGCCAGCCGCACTTTATCGCCGATGGTGGGGCCGAACATATCGGCATACGCCCGGCGTGAAATGTCAGCCATTTTTCACCTCCCCCATCACCTCGCCGCGAAACCCGAAAATACGCTGCGCGCCCGTCACCTGTACCAGCGTGACTTCCCGCTTCTGGCCGGGCTCGAAACGCACGGCGGTGCCTGCCGGAATATTCAGCCGGTAGCCTCTGGTGGCTTCCCGGTCGAACTTCAGCGCCGGGTTGACCTCGTAAAAGTGATAGTGCGATCCGACCTGTATCGGCCTGTCGCCGTGGTTTTCAACAATCACTTGTTGGGTTTCACGCCCGACGTTGAGGGCAACCGTGCCGGGCTGGATCTGGTATTCGCCAGGGATCATGACGTGCTCCTTAGACGATCGGATTGTGGACTGTGACGAGCTTGGAGCCGTCCGGGAAGGTGGCCTCCACCTGAATATCCGGGATCATCTCCGGTACGCCCTCCATTACCTGGTCGCGCGTCAGTACGTGACGACCCGCTTCCATCAGCGAGGCGACGGTTTCGCCATCGCGCGCGCCTTCCATAATAAAGGCGCTGATCAGCGCGACCGATTCCGGATAATTGAGCTTAACCCCGCGCGCAAGGCGGCGTTCGGCAACCAGCGCGGCGGTGAACAGCAACAGCTTGTCTTTTTCTCTGGGGGTCAGTTCCATAACGTTTCTCTTATGTCTGCCAGATACGCGGCGAACAGGCATTTTTAGGGGTGAGAAGCGGGCGAAGCGACTGCCAGATGTCGCGCATCACCCGCTGGCATATCAGGTTATCGTGGGAGAGGAAACGCACCGACAGCAGATCGTCGGTAAGCGTTGCACCTGCATAATTTCCCAGCGGTGCGAGGCGCTCGCGGACCGTATCAAGATGCGTTTCCCCGGCCGGATAGAACAGCAGCGTTCCGAGCCACGGATGTCCGTCAACGGGCGCAAGATCGCCGTCGCTCAGGTGCTGACGCTCAATCAGGCGCGGTTCATCGTCTACCCAGACCTCAAGGCGGCTCTCCAGCGTGCCGTGGCTGAAGGTTTCACCGATTACCGGGCGACCCAGGCAATACAACTCCCACGCCAGCAGCGTGCTGGAGGCCTTCAGGTGGAAGACGGAGCGCAGTGCGGCATTGGCACCGGGAAAGAGGATGGTATCCTGCGGCAGCCACTCCAGCGTGGATCCATCATCGAGATAAAAGTGTTGATTCAGACAGGCCTGCGGGCCGCTGCTGCGATAGAACTTACTGGCGCCGGGCATGGTGATAAGCGCGTGGCTTTTGGCGTCCAGCCGAACGGAAATGTCCAGCGTATCGCCGCCCACAATGCCGCCGGGCGGATGCAGTAAATAGAGGTGACAGGTTTCCCCTTCGGGATAAAACGGGCGTTGAACGGTGAGCGGCCCGACGTGGTGGGCGGCGTGCAGGAGGGTTTTCTCAGGGGTGTGACAAAACAGCAGGGCAAGCGATGCCTGCCAGCCTTTATACGTATTATCAGTAACCTGAGCTGCTAACATGCTGCATCCATTTCCACACCATCGGGATACGTTTCAGTATGCCCTGGCGGAAATGAAGGCTGTCATATGAGTCGCTTATGGATACGTTTTCTGCTGCCGGCGTTGCGCGTTTTACTCCGGATCTTTTTTCTTTCGCTTGAGCTTCGTCCAGATTTTGGTCTCCTGACGACGCCACAGACGCTGAATATTATCGTGATGACGCAGCAGGATCAGGCAGGAGAGCATTGACACCGGGAAGGTGAACTGGGGTTTGAACCACCAGACGTAAAACGGGGCGATGAGCGCGCTGACGATGGCGCCGAGCGAGGAATAACCGCTCAGCAAGATGGTGAGCAGCCAGGTGCCCGCCATTACGCCGGTAAGATCCCAGCCGATAGGGGCGATAGCGCCAAAGGCGGTTGCAACGCCTTTACCACCTTTAAAACCGAAGAAAACGGGCCAGATGTGGCCGACGCAGGCCGCAATCGCAATGAGCCCCAGCCAGAACGGCGTGACGCCCAGCGCATAAGCGCCCCAGACGGGTAGCATCCCTTTCAGAACATCAAAAATCAAAACCGCTACGGCTGCTCCCTTGCCGCCAATTCTAAGTACGTTGGTCGCTCCCGGATTCCCGGAACCACTTTCACGCGGGTCAGGTAACCCGGCAATGCGGCAGACCAGAATGGCGCTGGAGATTGAGCCGCAAAGATAGGCGAGGAGGATCATTCCAGGCGCGATTGCACTCATAACGCTGTTCCGTTTTGAAAATGTATCTGTATTCTCAGCATCTGTGGATAATACGCATAATTCGCCGGAAGTGGTATCCGGTTTAGCCAAAAAGCAGGCAGGTCGTGATGGATATTGTATTTATAGAGCAACTTTCGGTAATCACCACAATTGGTGTTTACGACTGGGAACAGACCATCGAGCAGAAGTTAGTGTTCGATATCGAAATGGGCTGGGACAACCGCAAGTCAGCAAAAAGCGATGATGTGAATGACTGTCTGAGCTACGCCGACATCAGTGAAACGGTCATCGGCCATGTGGAAGGACAGCGTTTTGCGCTGGTGGAACGTGTGGCGGAAGAGGTGGCGGAACTGCTGCTGACCAAATTCAACTCACCGTGGGTGCGCATCAAGCTGAGCAAGCCGGGAGCGGTAGCGCGTGCGGCCAATGTGGGCGTGATTATCGAGCGTGGCACAAATCTGAAAGGCAAGATTTAACGTCATAATTGCTAAACCATTTTAGGTTATATCGGTCTTATAGCTGTATCTTTCACGGGAGCCGTTGGGGCGACCGTTTTTTTATATCTTTTTAGGGGTTTATAGATGAGCGATATGCACTCGCTGCTGGTGGCGGCAATACTGGGTGTGGTCGAAGGATTGACGGAGTTTTTGCCAGTTTCCAGTACGGGCCATATGATTATCGTTGGCCATCTGCTGGGCTTTGAAGGCGATACCGCAAAGACGTTTGAAGTCGTCATTCAGCTCGGTTCTATTCTGGCGGTGGTCGTGATGTTCTGGCGTCGCCTGTTTGGCCTGATCGGCATCCACTTTGGCCGTCTGCCGCAGCGTGAAGGCGAAGGCTCGGGACGCCTGACGCTCATTCATATTCTGCTCGGGATGATCCCCGCAGTGGTGCTGGGCCTGGTTTTCCACGATGCCATCAAATCGCTGTTTAACCCTATTAACGTGATGTACGCGCTGGTGGTCGGTGGCTTCCTGCTGATTGCTGCCGAAGTGCTGAAGCCTAAAACCCCGCGTGCGGAAGGGCTGGACGATATGACGTATCGTCAGGCATTTATCATTGGCTGCTTCCAGTGTCTGGCGCTGTGGCCGGGCTTCTCCCGTTCTGGGGCAACGATTTCCGGCGGGATGTTGATGGGCGTGAGCCGTTACGCGGCGTCGGAGTTCTCGTTCCTGCTGGCGGTGCCAATGATGATGGGCGCCACCGCGCTGGATCTCTACAAAAGCATTGGCTTCCTGACCACGGGTGACATTCCGATGTTTGCCGTGGGCTTTATCACCGCCTTTATCGTGGCGCTGATTGCCATCAAAACCTTCCTGCAGCTGATTAAGCGTATCTCGTTCATTCCGTTCGCGATCTACCGCTTTATTGTCGCGGCTGCCGTTTACGTGGTCTTCTTCTGATGACCCACTGCCCTCAGTCTTTCGGCTGAGGGCAACGCTTTTCCTTCCACGCCGTTACGGCCTCAATTCGCCGTTTCGTCAGCTCTTCACGAATTTCCGGGCCTTTAAATCCTGCCTCGACAACGTCTTTCGTCGGCACCGCTTTTGCCACAATCCACGCTTCGCGCAGCAGTCGCCCCTGCGGGTAATCGGATGCTTCAAACCCGGTGCGGCCGCGAACGTCGGCTTCGCTGGTGAGTGCGATCTGCTCCACGCGCTGCGGCTTGCGCCAGGCGTCGATATTATCGAACAGCTTCACGATAGTGGCGGGTTTCAGGATCGGGAAGGTGTGGATCAGGTCGTGGAATTCAGCGACCAGTTTTGCCAGGTCACGGATCTCATTCGGCACGCGCAGGCGCTGGCAAAGCCCTTCTACCAGCTTTACGCCTGCCGGGCCGTGACCATGATGCCGTGGCCAGAATTCTTTCGGCGTTAAGCCTTTGCCGAGATCGTGGCAGAGGGTGGAAAAACGCACGTCTACTTCAGGACTGAGCATGGCCGCCATGCTCAGCGTCATCAGCGTGTGCACGCCGGTATCAATTTCCGGATGCCATTTTGCCGGCGCGGGTACGCCAAACAGCGCGTCGATTTCAGGGAACAGCACCTTCAGTGCGCCGCAGTCACGCAGGACCTGGAAAAAGACCTGTGGGTTGCGGGTGGTCAGGGCATTTTCCGTCTCTTTCCAGACGCGCTCCGGCGTCAGGTGTTCTAATTCGCCCGCCTCGGTCATGGCCGTCATCAGCGCCATCGTCTCATCCGCAATGCGGAAGCTCAGATGGGCGTAACGCGCGGCAAAGCGCGCCACGCGCAGAACGCGGAGCGGATCTTCAGAAAATGCCGGGGAGACGTGACGTAAAAGACGGTTGCGCAGGTCATCCTGCCCGCCGTAGGCATCGATGATATGGCCGTTTTCGTCCTGTGCCAGGGCGTTAATTGTGAGATCGCGGCGCAGCAAATCCTGCTCCAGCGTCACATCCGGCGCGGCGTAGCAGGTGAAACCCGTATAGCCGGAGCCGGATTTCCGTTCGGTACGCGCCAGAGCGTACTCTTCGCGGCTTTTCGGATGAAGAAACACGGGAAAATCGCGGCCTACCTGCTGGTAGCCCGCGTCGAGCATCTCTTCCGGGGTGGCGCCAACGACAACCCAGTCTTTATCTTTGACCGGCAGACCTAACAACGCATCACGTACCGCACCACCGACCAGATAACTCTTCACGCCCAACTCTCCCGTTTTCTCTTTTCCAGAATGATACGTAAGTCTGGCAGAGAAGACGAATTAGTTCATCCAGCGGTCTTTACGCTTGCGGCTTGGGATAAGATGCGGCAGGACCAGACCCAGCACCAGACCCACGCCCAGCACGCCGCCGCCATACATAAACCACTGCATGATGATGGTGCGCTGCTTGTCATCAAGCTGCAGATTCGCGGCGTTTACCTTTTTCTGCGCGACGATCAGCTCGTTTTTGAGTTTTTGATTCTCTTCTTTCAGACCGTTAATCACGCTGTCGCTCTGTGCCACTTTCTGCTGCATCTCTGCGGTGCGCTGGTTCCAGGTACCGTCGATGTTGTTCAGCTTGTCGGTCAGGGTCTTCACCTGGTTTTCCAGATCCGGAACGCGCGTGCGCAGGCTTGGTACGGTGCTCAGCTCTTTCAGCGGGATCCAGGAAGTACGACCGGTACTGTCGCGAACCTGACCATAGTTGGTGTCCGCGTTGGTCTGTAACAGGGTGACTTCCTCGCCGGCATTCACCGTGCCCACGAGGCGATAATTATCTCCGGGGCCACTGCGTACCCAGGTGTTCAGTTCGTCAGAAACGTAACGCTTCTCTTCAGCGTGCACTGCGGTTGCGGCGCTAAAAGCGAGTAAAGTAAGTCCAATCAGGCGTAATTTAAGCATCATTAGTCGTTATTTTCATAAATAGTGGAACGATAGTAGTGGCAACAGTGTCTCTACGCAAAGCATTCGTCAGCAATCAGAATCATCTGTGTCACGACTCTACACATTTACGCCCGTCAAATTGCTCATTGCATGGCAATTTGGCGCAAAATACTATGTACTGACAAACAAATGGCGAGGAAGTTCGCCCTCATTGACGCGTCTGTGACGCCCGCAAAAGTACAAGGCTATGGCTCAGGAAATCGAATTAAAATTTATCGTCGAAAAAGACAGCGTTGACGCGCTCCGCCAGCATCTGCATACGCTCTCCGGCGAGCACCATGAACCCGTACAGTTGCTCAACATCTACTACGAAACGCCGGACAACTGGCTGCGTAGCCACGATATGGGGCTGCGCATCCGCGGCGCAAACGGGCGCTACGAGATGACGATGAAAATCGCCGGCCGCGTGGTCGGCGGTTTGCACCAGCGCCCGGAATACAATATCGACATCAGTAAGCCAGAACTTGAGCTGGATCGTTTCCCGGCGGAGGTCTGGCCGGAAGGTGGACTACCTGCCACGCTGGCAGAGCAGGTACAGCCGCTGTTCAGCACCGATTTTTGCCGTGAGAAATGGCTGGTGACGGAAGGTAAGAGCCGCATTGAAATCGCGCTGGATTTAGGCGAAGTGAAGGCGGGTGAGTGCCAGGAGCCTATTTGCGAGCTGGAGCTGGAACTGCTGGAAGGAGATGCGAGCGACGTGCTGAAACTGGCGCGCAAGCTGGTGAGCCAGCCGGGTTTACGTCAGGGCAGCCTGAGCAAAGCGGCGCGCGGTTACCATTTGGCGGCCGGGAATGCGCCACGCCTGCTGAGAGAGACCCCGATTCTGCGTGTTGTTCCGAAGGCCAGCATTGAACAGGGCATGGAAGCGGCGCTGGAGCTGGCCCTCTCTCAATGGCAGTACCATGAGGAACTCTGGGCGCGTAACGTGAAAAATGCCAGCAAACAGGTGCTGGCCGCCATTGGGCTGGTGCGTCATGCCCTGGCACTGTTTGGCGGTATCGTACCGCGTAAAGCAAGTGCTCACTTACGTGACCTGCTGACCCAAACTGAAACGCTGATGCATTCCGATGTCTCCGCGCAAACGGTGATCTACAGCCCGCAAAACGCCGCGGCAAAACTGGCGCTGACCGAGTTTCTGGTGACGCGCGGCTGGCGCAGCTTCCTGGATGCAAAAGCGCAGACCAAAATCGCGGATAATTTTAAACGCTTCGCGGATATCCATCTATCCCGTCACGCTGCCGAGCTGAGAACGACCTTTGCACATCCGCTGGGTGACCAGTACGGCGATCAGCTTCCCCGTCTGGCGCGTAATATCGACAGCATGTTGCTGCTGTCGGGGGCGTATGAGGGCGTGAAGGCGCAGGCCTGGCTGGAAAACTGGCAGGGGCTCAAGCATGCCATTGAAACCCGTCAGCAGATTGAGATCGAGCATTTCCGCAACGAGGCCATTTCGCAGGATCCGTACTGGCTGCACAGCGGAAAACGTTAATTCTGGCAAGGAACCCCTGATATGCCGCTTTCTTCGCAGTTACAGCAGCACTGGCAGACCGTTTGCGAACGTCTGCCCGAGTCTTTACCGGCGTCATCGTTAAGTGAGCAGGCCAAAAGCGTGCTCACGTTCAGTGATTTTGTTCAGGAAAGTGTGAGTGCCAACCCGGACTGGCTGGCAGAGCTGGAGAGCGCACCGCCGCAGGCGAACGAGTGGCGGCAGTATGCCAGCTGGCTGCAAGCCGCGCTGGCAGATGTGGCTGATGAAGCGACGCTGATGCGCGTTCTGCGTCAGTTTCGCCGCCGGGTGATGGTACGCATTGCCTGGGCGCAGTCGCTGGCGCTGGTGAGCGAAGAGAGTACGTTGCAGCAGTTGAGCGAGCTGGCGCAAACGCTGATCATCGCCGCGCGAGACTGGCTCTACGCCGCCTGCTGTAAAGAGTGGGGCACGCCGTGCAGTGAAGAAGGGGTTCCGCAGCCGCTGTTGATTCTGGGGATGGGGAAGCTGGGCGGTTGCGAGCTGAACTTCTCCTCAGATATCGACCTGATTTTTGCCTGGCCGGAAAACGGCTCGACGCGCGGCGGGCGCCGCGAGCTGGACAACGCCCAGTTCTTTACCCGCCTCGGCCAGCGTCTGATCAAGGCACTGGACCAGCCGACGCAGGACGGCTTTGTCTACCGCGTGGACATGCGCCTGCGCCCGTTTGGCGACAGCGGTCCACTGGTGCTGAGCTTTGCCGCGCTGGAGGATTATTACCAGGAGCAGGGACGCGACTGGGAGCGTTACGCAATGGTCAAAGCGCGGATCATGGGCGACAGCGACGACGCTTATGCTAACGAACTTCGCGCCATGCTGCGCCCGTTCGTTTTCCGCCGCTACATTGATTTCAGCGTGATCCAGTCCCTGCGTAATATGAAAGGGATGATTGCCCGCGAGGTCCGCCGCCGTGGGCTGAAGGACAATATTAAGCTCGGCGCGGGCGGCATTCGTGAAATTGAATTTATCGTTCAGGTCTTCCAGCTCATTCGCGGCGGGCGAGAGCCGTCGCTGCAGTCGCGCTCGCTCCTGCCGACGCTGAGCGCCATTGAGCAACTGCACCTGCTGCCGGATGGCGACGCGCAAACCCTGCGCGAAGCCTATCTTTTCCTGCGCCGTCTGGAAAATTTGCTGCAAAGCATCAATGACGAGCAGACGCAGACATTGCCGGGCGATGAGCTGAACCGGGCGCGTCTGGCCTGGGGCATGGGTGCGGACGACTGGGCGGCACTGACCGAAACGCTGGACGCACACATGGCAGGCGTGCGCCGCATCTTTAACGATCTGATTGGCGACGATGAAAGTGAATCCCCGGATGATGCGCTCTCCGAGCACTGGCGCGAGCTGTGGCAGGATGCGCTCCAGGAAGATGACACCACGCCGGTGCTGACGCACTTAAGCGATGATGCCCGTCATCGTGTGGTGGCCTTAATTGCCGATTTCCGTCTCGAACTGAACAAACGCGCCATCGGGCCGCGCGGTCGTCAGGTGCTGGATCATCTGATGCCGCATCTGCTGAGCGAGGTCTGCTCGCGAGAAGACGCGCCGGTGCCGCTGTCGCGCATGATGCCGCTGCTGAGCGGGATTATCACGCGTACCACCTATCTTGAGCTATTGAGCGAGTTTCCGGGCGCGCTGAAGCACCTGATAACGCTCTGCGCCGCGTCGCCGATGGTGGCGAACAAGCTGGCGCGTTACCCGCTGCTGCTGGACGAACTGCTCGACCCGAACACGCTCTATCAGCCGACGGCGACGGATGCGTATCGTGACGAGCTGCGCCAGTATTTGCTGCGCGTGCCTGAAGAGGACGAAGAGCAACAGCTTGAGGCGCTGCGCCAGTTTAAACAGGCACAGATGCTGCGCGTGGCGGCGGCCGATATTGCCGGAACGCTGCCGGTGATGAAAGTGAGCGATCACTTAACCTGGCTTGCGGAAGCGATTATTGACGCGGTTGTCCATCAGGCGTGGGGGCAGATGGTGGCCCGCTACGGTCAGCCAAAACATCTGGCCGATCGAGAAGGGCGCGGCTTCGCGGTGGTGGGTTACGGCAAGCTCGGCGGCTGGGAGCTGGGATACAGTTCCGATCTGGATTTGATCTTCCTGCATGATTGCCCGGCGGACGTGATGACCGACGGCGAGCGCGAAATCGACGGGCGTCAGTTCTATCTGCGCCTGGCCCAGCGCATTATGCACCTGTTCAGCACCCGCACTTCGTCCGGCATTCTGTATGAAGTAGATGCGCGCCTGCGCCCGTCCGGCGCGGCGGGCATGCTGGTGACCTCAACGGAATCCTTCGCCGATTATCAGAAAAACGAAGCCTGGACGTGGGAGCATCAGGCGCTGGTGCGGGCCCGCGTGGTCTATGGCGATCCGCAGCTGCACGCGCAGTTCGATGCGATTCGCAGGGCGGTCATGACCACCCCGCGCGAGGGCAGTACGTTGCAGACCGAGGTGCGCGAGATGCGCGAGAAAATGCGCGCGCATCTGGGCAATAAGCATCGCGATCGCTTTGATATTAAAGCCGACGAGGGTGGTATTACCGATATTGAATTTATCACTCAGTATCTGGTGCTGCTGCACGCACACGATAAGCCGAAGCTGACGCGCTGGTCGGATAACGTGCGCATTCTGGAACTGCTGGCGCAAAACGATATTATGGACGAGCAAGAGGCGCAGGCCTTAACCCGCGCCTACACCACGCTGCGCGATGAACTTCATCACCTGGCGTTGCAGGAGCAGCCGGGACATGTCGCGCTGGACTGTTTTGCCGCAGAGCGCGCCCAGGTGACGGCAAGCTGGCAGAAATGGCTGGTGGAGCCGTGCGTAACAAATCAAGTGTGATATTATCGCGCGCAAATTGTGAATCTTTCTGGAGTCAGGAATGAAAGTAACACTGCCAGAGTTTGAACGTGCTGGAGTAATGGTTGTCGGGGATGTGATGCTGGATCGCTACTGGTATGGGCCAACCAGCCGTATCTCTCCGGAAGCGCCGGTACCGGTGGTTAAGGTCGACACCATTGAAGAGCGTCCCGGCGGCGCGGCAAACGTGGCGATGAACATTGCCTCCCTGGGCGCACAGTCGCGTCTGGTTGGCCTGACCGGCATCGACGATGCGGCGCGTGCGCTGAGCAAGTCGCTGGCGGACGTGAACGTGAAGTGCGACTTCGTTTCTGTTCCGACCCACCCAACGATTACCAAGCTGCGCGTGCTGTCGCGCAACCAGCAGCTGATCCGCCTCGACTTTGAAGAAGGGTTTGAAGGCGTTGATCCTGAGCCGCTGCACGAGCGCATTAACCAGGCGCTGGGTAATATCGGTGCGCTGGTGCTGTCCGACTACGCGAAAGGTGCGCTGGCGAGCGTGCAGACGATGATTCAGCTGGCGCGTAAGGCTAACGTGCCGGTGCTGATTGACCCGAAAGGCACCGATTTTGAGCGCTATCGCGGCGCGACGCTGCTGACGCCAAACCTCTCTGAGTTCGAAGCGGTGGCGGGCAAGTGCAAAACCGAAGAAGAACTGGTTGAACGCGGCATGAAGATCATTGCTGACTTCGAGCTGTCTGCGCTGCTGGTGACCCGCTCCGAGCAGGGGATGACGCTGCTGCAGCCGGGCAAAGCGCCGCTACATATGCCAACCCAGGCGCAGGAAGTGTACGACGTGACCGGTGCCGGTGATACGGTGATCGGCGTGCTGGCGGCGACGCTGGCAGCGGGTAACTCCCTGGAAGAGGCCTGCTACTTCGCGAACGCTGCGGCGGGTGTGGTCGTCGGCAAACTCGGGACCTCAACCGTTTCCCCTATCGAGCTGGAAAACGCGGTGCGCGGGCGTGCCGACACCGGTTTTGGCGTCATGACCGAAGACGAGCTGAAAGTGGCTGTTGCCGCTGCGCGTAAACGCGGCGAGAAAGTGGTGATGACCAACGGCGTGTTCGACATTCTGCATGCGGGTCACGTCTCTTATCTGGCGAATGCGCGCAAGCTGGGCGATCGTCTGATTGTGGCGGTCAACAGCGATGCGTCGACCAAACGTCTGAAAGGCGAAACACGTCCGGTGAACCCGCTGGAGCAGCGCATGATTGTGCTCGGCGCGCTGGAAGCGGTGGACTGGGTGGTGTCGTTTGAAGAAGATACCCCGCAGCGCCTGATTGCTGGCATTCTGCCGGACCTGCTGGTCAAAGGCGGTGATTACAAGCCGGAGCAAATCGCAGGTAGCGAAGAGGTCTGGGCCAACGGTGGTGAAGTGATGGTGCTCAACTTTGAGGACGGATGTTCAACCACCAACATCATCAGGAAGATCCAGAAAGACAGTCAGTAAAAAAAACGGGCCAGTTGGCCCGTTTTTTTCATGTCGCGTGGCGGCTGCGCCGGGATCATGTAGGCCCGGTAAGCGAAGCGCCACCGGGCACAACAGGCCGCACTTATGCCTGATCATCCACCGGTGGAATCGCCGGTGCCGGCTTCACTTCATCCGGTGCATGACGGTTTTCCAGCTCGCTCAGACGCTGTTCCAGCAGCGCCAGCTTCTCGCGGGTGCGCAGCAGAACCTGCGTCTGCACGTCGAACTCTTCGCGGCTAACTAAATCAAGGCGAACCAACTGCGCCTGCAGCGTCTGGCGGATTTTCTTCTCAACGTCATCACCAAATTCACGAATGCCTTTTGGCATGGATTCATGAACCTGACGCGCAATTTGCTCAATTTTCTTTGGGTCAATCATTGTCGTTTCCCTTGATGGAAAGGTGTCAGTGTCCATTGTAGCGCGTCATGCCCGGGGTAAACAAAATTGTTTGATGCTTATGCATTGCCCAGCATAATCAATAGCGTTATAGTTATCTCGCTTATTCTCAGGGCGGGGCGAAATTCCCCACCGGCGGTAAATCAGCTTCACGCTGAAAGCCCGCGAGCGCTTTGGGTGACTACTCAAAGGTCAGCAGATCCGGTGTAATTCCGGGGCCGACGGTTAGAGTCCGGATGGGAGAGAGTAACGATCCAGTCGGGCATGGGCCCGCTCACGTTATCTTTTTGCCGCTTGTTCGGCGCTCCTAAGACTGCCCTGATTCTGGTAACCATAATGTTAATGAGGTTTTTTTACCATGAATCAGACGCTACTTTCCTCTTTTGGCACTTCAATTCAACGTGTTGAACATGCACTGGATGCACTGCGCGAAGGCCGCGGTGTGATGGTGCTTGACGATGAAAACCGTGAAAACGAAGGCGACATGATTTTCGCTGCCGAAAACATGACCGTTGAGCAGATGGCGCTGACCATCCGTCACGGTAGCGGCATCGTATGCCTGTGTATCAACGAAGAACGCCGCCAGCAGCTTGATCTGCCAATGATGGTTGAAAACAACACCAGCGCCTTTGGGACCGGTTTTACCGTGACCATTGAAGCTGCACATGGCGTAACCACTGGTGTGTCGGCGGCTGACCGTTTGACCACCGTGCGTGCAGCCATTGCGGATGGGGCGAAACCCTCCGATCTGCACCGTCCTGGCCACGTCTTCCCGCTGCGTGCGCAGCCGGGCGGCGTGCTGACCCGTGGTGGTCATACCGAAGCGACTATCGATCTGGTGACCCTGGCAGGCTTTAAACCTGCTGGCGTGCTGTGTGAATTGACCAACGATGATGGCACCATGGCGCGCGCGCCGGAGTGCATTACCTTTGCGCGTCTGCACAACATGCCGGTAGTCACGATTGAAGATCTGGTGGAGTACCGCCAGGTGCACGAGCGCAAAGCCAGCTGAAACCGCTGATGTGAAAAAGCCGGGGAAACCCGGCTTTTTTGTGGCTAGTGGTAGTTAATTTTAAACAGCACCACCGTTTCGAACGGACCTGACTGAATGGCTTTTCCCGCGTCGGGGGAGAGCTCCGCGGTATAGGTTTGTTCATAGTTCAACGTACTCCCGGTGAAATCCGCATACTCTTCGTAGTGGTTGAAGGTATAAGGCTGGGTTCCATTGAGGATACGTAGCTTTAAGCCATTTCCAATCAACAGGGCAGTGTCGTTTTCGGAGAGCGACTCCGTCGTGTAAAACGATGAGTCCATTTTAAAGCCATCTGAACACTGGGCGTCCTGCACTTTCGTGGTTTTAACCGTAAAGGTGCGGTTGCGCGTTTGCTGATTCACGATGTCGCGCGCACTGAAGGTACCGAAATCAATCTCCTGGTTTTCAGGATAAATACTGAACGTTGCGCCGCAGTCGAGGACGGTAATGTTTTCTAATCCGTTAATGTGGTACTTGAGGTTTTTTGCATCGGCCATCTGGTTGACCCCGCCTTTTCCGTCAAACTGCACCACGACGTAGTCCCCCAGCGAACTTTTATAGCCGTGCGGCGGAACGGCCTTTATACGAACGTAAAGGCGCAGTCGGGCAATGAACGTGCGCGTGGTGTGAATATCATTGGCATTGCCTGAGCATAGCCGGTTCTCCCACCCCATTTGCTTGATTTGTTCCGGGGTGTACATGGTGATGTTGTTATTATCAAGGCACTGGCGGGTATCTACGCCGTTTGGCTGTCCCGTCGCGTCATAATCCATGCCTTCATAGGTGACCCCCAGCTCGTAGTAAGGGTCGGAAGCGGCTGGATAGGGGTTGACCCAGGCATAGACGTCCTCTTTTTCGAAGCTGCCGGCCACATCGTGGTTGCAGGTGACCGGGATTTTAATGTCGTCAGATTCCCAGATCTTTTGCCCCACCTGTGCATTGCTGGGGATAGCAAACGGACTGATCGTTTTTGTCTCTTCCACCGGGCCGCCCTGAGCGCCCAGATAGCAATCGAGCGCCAGCGCGGCTTTTAAGGGCAGCAGCGCCAGCAGCATCGCGATCAAAACATTAGTGAGCTTTCGCATCGCTTGTGGCCTTCGCATCCTTAAGTTGGCAGGTCGACGTCCCCTGACAGGTCGCGTCAAGCTTTCGCAGTGCGCCGTAATCGTCGATATAACCAATGCTGTAATAGCTGCCGTGATAGCCGCCGGTGGTGACAGAGGCGCTGGCAAAGGGTGCCAGCATCAGGCTGTCAAAGCCGGGCAGCATGGCTTTACCATTTTTGCTTAGCCAGGCGAGGGTGAGGTAATAAGGTGTAGGGTTATGAATTGTCAGCCCTTTTGCCGTTGCCGTCACCTCCATGCGCATTTCAGAACGATCGCCTGCTTTTTTCACGATAGCCTTCGGGCGCCAGAACAGCTTGATACGGCTCTGCATGGCGACCTGCATGACGCTGCGATCATCGTCGAGGCTGGCGCTTTTTGGTGGCACTTCGCGCAGGTTGAAGTAGAAGAGCGATTCCCGATCTTTTGGCAGCGCGCTGGTGGCCGCCTGCTTCACGATCCTGACCTGGGATGACGATCCGGGCTCAATGCGCTGGATCGGAGGAAGCGCCATAAAGTGGCTGTCTTCCTTACGACCGTTTTCGTCTTCGATCCAGGAGAGCGCAAGATAGGGGAGCGTTTTGCTCTGGTTATCGACCTTCAGGCTGCTGGCCTTGTCGGTTTCGGGAAAGACGATGCGGGTACGATCCAGATTGATGGCCGCCTGGGTAGCGAATGCTGTACCGATCAACATCAGGCACAGGCTTTTCAGTGGAGTGAGTTTCATCATAATTTACTGACACGGCAGCATAAGCTGCGAAAGGTTAGTGAGGTGTGAAGGTAGCGTGAAGCGACACTGGCTGGCGTCGCCCCAGGTTACCAGGAATTGCTGCTCGGGCTGTACGGCGCCCAGCCAGACATGGCCCTCGTCGGCGACGATACCCACGTCTTTACCGCTATCCGCCATCTGGACGCGGGCACCCAGCGGCGGCATGCCTGACGCGGTTCGCAGGATGCCCAGAACATCATTTCCCGCCCGGGTGGCGATCTGGCGGTAGCCGATGGCCCCTTCTGTCCAGGTCGAAGTCATGACGCGGTTATCCACGTCTACGCCTTCGGGGAGATCGTTCAGGTTGACCTGCACGCTCGACGGTGAGTAGCTGGAGAACGAAGGAAGCACACCGATCCCGAAGGCGTTGGTCTGGTCACGCGACATGTTTAGCGGAATATTGCTGATGCCGTCCGTGCTCACCATGACACGCGGTTCGTTGCCGTAGCTGCGGCGGTGCAGGGCCATGCCTTTTGCCGTACCGGTGAAGGACCCATTCCAGCTGGCGCTGAGGGAGCTGTAGTCATTCGCCTTATAACTTCCGGAAACGTTGAGATCGCCGAGCGGGGAGTAGTGCTGGTAGTTTCCGCTGAACTGCGCGCCTGCATCGGTCTGCTGACTTTCGGTACCGGCAGAAACGCCCCAGGTGTTGTTCTTGTCAGAGGTGTCGTACCACGAGAGGGTCTGGCTCAGGTTGTCGCTGTTGCGCAGGTCATAGCTGAGGCGATGGTCAGGATCCAGCGGCACGCTGAGAGACAGGTAGAACTGATTGTCGTCCTCGCGATCTTGATAGTGGGTTTTGCTGAACGATGCCGAAACGCCAAGGTTTTTCCAGCGGCCCAGATCGAAGTTATACCCCGCGGTCAGGCTGCCCGTATTGGATGGCGCTTCGTCCCACCAGGTCTGTCGGAGCAGGCTAAGGTAGAGATTGAGTGACAGCGCGGGAATGTACTGGCTGGCCGTGATGCTAAACGTCTGTTTTTCCGACTGGCTGTCATTATTTTCGCTGTCCAGGAAGCGTGCGTAGCTGAGGAACTGCGGGTCGGAGTAGCGGTAGCTGGCCAGGGTAAGCTGGCTTCCCGTGGTATCAAAGCGTTTGCTGTAGTTGAAGCGATAGCTGTAACCCGTCTGAGAGGGCTTGTTCGGGAGCTGGCTGGTCGCCTGGGTCACATCGAAGGAGAGGGCCCCGATCAGCGCGAGGTTTTGTCCGATGCCCGCTGCGATGGAGCGATAATTATCGCCATCGGCGAGCGTGCCGCCGTACAGTGAGGTATTGGAGAACAGGCCCCACGAGAACTCGCCGCTCATAAAGGCACTGTCTTCAAGGGCATGCGATGCATCTTCGCGGGGTTTGCCCACGGCAAGCTTGTAGCGAACCTGGCCCTTACGCGTCAGGAAGGGCACGGAGGCGGCGGACACCTGAAACGTGCTCACGCGGCCATCGTCTTCGGTAATTTTAACGTCCAGCGTGCCCTGGACGGATTGGTTCAAATCCTGAATGACAAACGGGCCGGGTGGCACCTTAGTTTGATAAATCACGCGGTCAGCGAGACTCACCGTGACGGTGGCATTAGTTTGCGCAATCCCGGCGATTTGCGGTGCATAGCCGCGAAGAGACCAGGGCAGCATGCGCTCATCGCTGATCAGCGACGCCCCGGTATAGGTAAAGGCATCAAAGATAGCGGACTGAAAGTCTGTCTCACCCAGCGTCAGTTTCGCGCCAAGCGTCGGCAGAGGACGGAACATATAGACGCGTGAGAAGCGGCCGTTATGGGTTGACCCTCCCTCGGCATGCGTTTGATTGTACTGATAATCGCTACGTAGACGCCATGCACCCAGGTTGGCACCTGCGGTACCGTAGGCGTTCGCGTTATCCGTGCTGCTACCTTCCTGTGGCTGATAATGGCTGGCAAAGAGGTTGTAGTCCAGCAGCACGCCGGCCACGCCGTTGTCCCAGGTGGAGGGGGGCATCCAGTCGTTCGGACGAAATTGCATCATGGCCTGAGGTACGGTGACGTGCAGCGTTTGGGTTGATTGCTCGAAGCGGAATTTAATATCCGCCTGCGGGGTAAAATCCACGCAGCCCTGTTTAAGCGTTAGGGTCTGACGAATAGTGTCCTGCAGGCCAAAGGTGTCTGCCAGTTCTGCGGGAATACAGACTTCGGCTTTGTTATCAACCTCTTTCCAGGTCAGTTCCCAGCCGTTTGCCAGTGGAATATCGTTGATCGCGACGGTGACAAAATAACGTCCTGGCGTAACGGACGTCTCTTCTTTAAAGCGAGAGAGATCAATGCCAGACCGTAAATCTTTATCGATAGCATTAATATTAAATTCAGTGGCAGAGGCGGCGTGCGCAAGCAAGATGGCAGTAATGATGATTATCGATTGTGATTTATTTTTCATCATTCTGTTACTCGAATAAATAAAAAAGCCGACTGGTAAACATCACCAGTCGGTATAACGGATCATGTTTAATCGTTATTTATACATCAGCACATAGTTGGCGTTAGCTTCAACCTGGCCCGCGGTGGCAGTGGTACCTGTTGGCACTTCCATGCGCGCTTTAAAGTGCAGCGTCTGGGTGTCTGAATTAGGCAGCAGATCCACCGTTTTTGCCGAGCCAAGGGTGATGTTTGCTTCGTCGTTGTCCAGCAGACGGACACCGACGTTTTCAGCACCGCTTGCATAGGTGTTGCTCAGAAGGCTGGTATCTGATGCGTAGGTGGCGGTGCTGCTGAACGTCACTTCCACTTTGGTTATTGGCGTCGCCGTCTCATCGTCGGGATCTGACAGAACGCAGTTCTGCAGGTTAATATCTACCGCAACGGGGGTGGACTTCTTGTTTGCATTGATGACGGCGGTGGTCACTTCACCGAGATCCACCTCTTTATCAACGCTGTCTGGTGCAATGCTGCAAGGCGCGTCAATAACAACGCCTTTAAATTTAATTTTCCCGGAGCCCTGATCGGCGGCAAATGCTGAACCAGAGACAATTGTTGCCATCGCAACGGCTAACAGTGCTTTTTTACCTGCATGCATGAAAATATCCTTTTCCAATGAATTCATACTCTGAATATTAATTTTCAGAAAATTACCATGAGATTATACCTGTGAAAAAAGAGTGAGTGCGATTAATTGCTCTTAAAAATAAATGTAGTCAACATTAAAATATAATCTGAAGTGATCTTTAGTATCGGATTAACAGCGAAAAATGGATTTTTCAGTCGCGTGAAACAATGGTCATATTAGCGATAATAATGTCTTATTTAAAAGTTGACTTTCAGGAAATAAATAAATGTAAAAATACGTGTAAAAAAAAGAGACTATCAGTGAGTACTATTTTTTCATTGAATTTATTAATTTTTAGTATGTTTGCCACCGCCGATGCCTGCTGCCTGGCGCAGAACCAGGCTCAATCCCATCGCTGACATTCATCTTTTCTTAAGTTGTTCCGGATGTTCAAATTTCCTGATGATGATCTTCATGCTTATCTGCGTTCATCTGCGCCAGATTGCGCGTAATGTAGCACCATTAAATTAACACCTTCTGTAAGGATATCATCATGACTTCTTCCCGTATGCCCGCCCTGTTTATAGGCCACGGAAGCCCAATGAATGTTCTCGAAGACAACGTCTATACCCGCGCCTGGCGTCAGCTGGGGGAGACGTTGCCGCGGCCGAAAGCGATTGTGGTGGTATCTGCACACTGGTTCACCCGGGGAACGGGCGTGACCGCCATGGAAACGCCAAAAACCATACATGATTTTGGCGGCTTCCCGCAGGCGCTTTATGACACGCACTATCCGGCACCGGGCTCGCCTGCACTGGCAGAGCGTCTGGTCGAACTGCTGGCGCCTGTTCCTGTAGCGCTGGATAAAGAGGCCTGGGGCTTTGACCACGGCTCGTGGGGCGTGCTGATTAAAATGTATCCTGATGCGGATATCCCGATGGTGCAGCTCAGCATCGACAGCACCAAACCGGCAGCCTGGCATCTGGAAATGGGGCGTAAGCTGGCGACGCTGCGTGATGAAGGCATCATGCTGGTGGCGAGCGGCAACGTGGTGCATAACCTGCGCACGGCACGCTGGCACGGTGAAAATACGCCGTACCCGTGGGCTACTGCTTTCAACGATTACGTGAAAGCCAATCTGACCTGGCAGGGACCGGGTGAAGAGCACCCGTTAGTGAACTATCTGGATCACGAAGGCGGTTCGCTCTCTAACCCGACGCCGGAACACTTCCTGCCGCTGCTGTACGTTCTTGGCGCGTGGGATGGTCAGGAGCCGGTGACACTCCCGGTCGATGGTATTGAGATGGGTAGTTTGAGTATGCTGTCGGTGCAGGTAGGGTGAAAACATGCCCGGTGGCGCTACGCTTACCGGGCCTACAAAACCGTAGGCCGGGTCAGGCGAAGCCGCCACCCGGCAGATCTTACTCTACAAAAATATGCGGATAGAACCGTGACAGATCCTGCGTGATAAGCGCGCGATCTTCGCGAATGCCAATCCCGGCGGGCTGGTCGTTAATCAGCCAGCTGCCAATCAGCGTATAGCTGTCGCCAAACTTCGGCAGTTGATAGAATGCCTGGACGATCATCCCTTCTTCGCCGTACGGTCCTTCAACCGCTTCCACCGTTTTGCCGTTTTCGATAATCGACACGTTCGCGCCTTCGCGGGAGAAAATCGGCTTAACGACGTATTTCTCCATCGGCGGGAAATCATCTTCTGCAAAATACGCTGGCAGCAGGTTTGGGTGGTTCGGGAACATTTCCCACAGCATCGGCAGCAGAGCTTTGTTAGAGATAATGCTTTTCCATGCTGGTTCCAGCCAGCGCACGCCCGCATCTTCCAGCTTGGTGGAGAACATTTCGCGCAGCATGTATTCCCACGGATAGAGCTTGAAGAGGTTGCTGATCACCTGATCCTGCATATCCGTAAACTGACCTTTTTCTCCCAAACCGATATCTTCGATATAAAGGAATTCAGTCGCCACGTCGGCTTCGGCGGCACAGTCCTGCAGATACTGCACCGTTCCACGGTCTTCTTCCGTGTCGCGGCAGCAGGCGAGGTGCAGCAGGTTGAAGCCAAACTGCTCGCGCAGCTCGGCGAAACGCGCGATAAGCTTCTCCTGCAGGCTGTTGAACTGGTCGCTGCCTGCCGGCAGGTTTCCGGCGTTCATCTGATCTTCCAGCCAAATCCACTGGAAGAATGCCGCCTCGTACAGAGAGGTTGGCGTATCCGCGTTGTTTTCCAGAAGCTTAGGCTCGCCCACGCCGTCCCATGCCAGATCGAGGCGAGAGTAGAGCGAAGGCTGATTCGTTTTCCATGACTGACGAACAAAGCTCCAGGTGTGCTTTGGAATGCGGAATTTGGTCATCAGCTCGTCGCTGTCGATGACTTTCTCCACCACTTTCAGGCACATCTGGTGCAGTTCTGCGGTCACGTCTTCAAGCTTTTCCACCTGAGCGAGCGTGAGCTTGTAGTAAGCATCTTCACACCAGTACGGTTCCCCGTACATGGTGTGGAAGTTAAACCCGTACTCGGTCGCTTTTTCGCGCCAGTCCGGGCGTTCGGTAATACTGACTCGTTCCATGATCAGCCGCCCATTGAGCGACTAGAGGTGCCTGACGCACTGCGCTGCATGCTGGTCTGTTTCGCCACAGACTCACCAAACCCACCGCGAGTGATGGTGTTGGTGGTCGCAGGTTTCGGCGCCATTGCGGTTTTCGGAACGGTCACGGTACGGCCCGGGGTTGCTGCGCCGTAGCCTTTGCCGCTGGCATCGGTATATTGACCATAGGCCGGGCTGGCCGGGTTTTTCGAGCTAAACAGCGGCTGCTGCTGGTAACCCGCGCCGCCACCCATCAGGCGGCCCATCATGTAACCTGCCATTAATGGCATCCAGAAGCTGCCGCTGGACTGCGCCTGCGCCTGATTTTCCGGCGCCATACCTGCCTGAGCTGGCGTCTGCTGGCACTGGCCTTCACCAAACTCCGCCACACAGTCTTCACGTGAGGCATACTTCGGCGCAGTGCGTTCCGCTTCTTTCAGCGCGTTGGTGTACGCCGTCTTACATTCTGCGGCCTGACCGGTTGCAGCGGAACAGTCATCTGCGTTTTGATACAGCGAAACCGTTTCGTCGTTTTTCTCACAGCCTGCCAGCATAAAGACAGCCGTAACCGCCAGCGCAACGGGAGTGAGGTGGCGCGCATTCCAGCTTTTGCGGAACGACGCGTGATTAATCGTTTTTGTCCGTTTCATATTTGTCTTCCAGGACCCAGTGGTAATAACGCTCAGGATAGAGGATGAGTGGTTGAAAATGAAGCGAAGAGAGGCGGAATCAGGGGGATCTTTACGTTGGCTTACGTTCGGGTGTGATTTTGCGCCGGGTGGCGCTTCGCTTACCCGGCCTACGATT
The DNA here is from genome assembly GCF_049237505.1 of Enterobacter cloacae complex sp. SHL012. Taxonomy (NCBI): domain Bacteria; kingdom Pseudomonadati; phylum Pseudomonadota; class Gammaproteobacteria; order Enterobacterales; family Enterobacteriaceae; genus Enterobacter; species Enterobacter cloacae complex sp. SHL012. Next base: position 457,220 of record NZ_JBMKIZ010000003.1, on the reverse strand, counting down.
AAGTAGGCCCGATAAGCGAAGCGCCATCGGGCAATGCTTAATGACGGAACGGGTTAGAACCGCTGCTTGCGGGGGCCGTGCTACGCGCGGCGGCTGGCTGTGCCGCAGGGGTGCTACCGTTAGCGTTGAAGTTATCAACGGCGGCAACCTGATCCGGGTTCTCAGGCGCGACGCTTTCTGGCGACGTTGAAACCGGTTTGCCCAACGTGCTGTTCAGCATCTGCAGATCCTGCTCGTTCAGCGTACCCAGAGCCTGTTTGATGTTCAGCTGGTTAATCAGGTACTGGTAACGTGCGCTGGAGAGCTGCTGTTTCGCGTTGTACAACGTGGTGGTCGCGTCGAGCACGTCAACAATCGTACGTGTACCCACGGAGTAACCGGCTTCCATCGCATCCAGGGAGCTCTGTGCAGACACCACGGCCTGTTTATAGGCGTTGATGCTGCTGATAGAGGCGTTCACGTTGTTGAAGGAAGAGCGAACGGTCTGCACCACGTTGCGGTGCGCGCTTTCCAGCTGCTCGCTAGCGCCAACAAAGTTGTACTGCGCCTGTTTCACCTGCGAGTTAACCTGACCACCCTGGTACAGCGGCAGGGAGAAGCTCAGGCCCACTTTGTTCTGGCCCATATTGCTGTCGTCATACTGTGACGTATTGGTTTTAGAGCCGCTGTAGCTGGTATCAGAGACGCCGGTTGACGCGCTCAGGCTCAGGGTTGGCAGGTGACCGTCCTGCGCCTGACGAATTTGCTCGCGGGCCAGATCCTGGCTCAGACGCGCCTGCAGCAAGCTCAGGTTGCGGTTTTCCGCCTCTTTCAGCAGCGCGTTAACCGCCTGCGGTTTATCCGTCTTAAAGCTGTCCACGTTCAGAGAGGCCAGCTCAGGATAGTAGTTGCCGGTGACCTGACGCAGCGCTTCGAGCGCGTTGTCGAGGTTATTACGCGCGGTCACTTCGTTAGCCAGCACGGTGTCGTACTGTGAACGGGCGTTTTGTACGTCGGTGATCGCCACCAGACCCACGTTGAAGCGCTGGGTGGTTTGATCCAACTGACGGTAAATCGCCTGTTTCTGCGCTTCAGTGTAGGAGAGCGCGTCGATGGCGCTCAGCACGTTGAAATACGCGGTGGCCGTGTTCAGGATCAGCGTCTGCTGATAGGTCTGATAGGTGACGTCCTGAATACCCGCGCTCTTTTCCTGCAGGGTCAGGGCACGCCATTTGGACATATCAAACAGCGTCTGTGTTAATTGCAGTGAGGCGCTGGTAGCATTGGAGTTAACGCCGTTAGCGTCGCGGAAACCGTTGCTGTAGGTATAATCTGCACCTAAACCTAACTGTGGCAGCAGTGGGCTACGCGCTTCGTTAATCTTTTCAAACGCAGCATCACGATCGGCCGCTGATTTACGTAAATCAGGGTTGCCCAGACGTGCCTGCTGGTAGACCTGTAACAGGTTTTCCGCCTGGCTCATTGCACTGAAGCCCGTCAGGCTCAGGCCGATAAGGATGGGGAGCAATTTCTTCATTTGCATTCCTTGTTGTGAAGCAGTATTAGCGCTGATCTAATTAAAAAATAATTGCCGATTCTAACAGAATCATCCACACCAAAAGGTTGGCGTTACGTGCCATCTGGCGGTAATTTGCACCAATCTACCATATAGCCTTACAAACGGCAGCCAAACAGCCTTGAAATTCACAATTTCATCACCATTGCTACCAGGACTCGACTCATGCAAAAACCAGAAAAGTTGCCCGTGACATTCGCCAAAAACGATGTAGAAATTATTGCACGAGAAACGCTTTATAGCGGTTTTTTTTCAATGGATCTTTACCGTTTCAGGCATCGCCTGTTTAACGGTGAAATGAGCGGCGAAATCAGACGCGAAATTTTTGAGCGCGGACATGCGGCTGTCTTGCTACCCTTTGACCCAGTGCGTGATGAAGTTGTGCTGGTGGAGCAGATCCGCATCGCCGCGTATGACGTCAGTGAGAGCCCGTGGCTGCTGGAGATGGTGGCCGGGATGATCGAAGAGGGCGAGACGGTTGAAGACGTCGCCCGCCGCGAGGCGCTGGAAGAGGCCGGGCTGGTGGTTGGTCGTACAAAACCGGTGTTGAGTTATCTGGCGAGCCCGGGGGGCACCAGCGAGCGCTTGTCCATCATGGTGGGCGAAGTGGACGCCACGACGGCGGAAGGGATCCACGGTCTGGCTGATGAAAACGAAGATATTCGGGTTCATGTGGTGAGCCGGGAACAGGCTTATCAGTGGGTAGAAGAGGGGAAAATCGACAACGCAGCGTCTGTCATTGCCCTGCAATGGCTGCAACTGCATTATCAGACATTACGAAACGAGTGGAAAAAATGAAGCGCTATACACCTGACTTCCCAGAAATGATGCGCCTGTGCGAAACCAATTTCGCACAATTGCGCCGCCTGCTGCCGAGAAATGACGCACCCGGCGAAACGGTAAGCTATCAGGTGAGCAATGCGCAGTATCGGTTAACGATAACAGAATCAACGCGCTACACTACGCTGGTCGAAATTGAACAAACGGCGCCCAGCATTAGCTACTGGAGCCTGCCGTCAATGACGGTGCGCCTCTATCATGATGCGATGGTCGCTGAAGTGTGTTCGAGTCAGCAGATCTTTCGCTTCAAGGCGCGGTATGATTACCCGAATAAAAAGTTGCATCAACGCGACGAAAAGCATCAAATTAACCAGTTTTTAGCCGACTGGCTAAGATATTGTTTAGCACATGGAGCAATGGCGATTCCGGTTTGTTAGCGTCATAAACCTACCTAAGGACACCATTTGGAAAGCCTGTTGAACCTGACTGTTGCTGGTGGGGCGCCAGTCAGGATATTACAAATCACCGATACCCACCTTTTTGCCGAAAAGCATGAGACGCTGCTCGGGGTAAATACCTGGGAGAGCTATCAGGCAGTACTTAGCGCCATTCACGCTGAACATCGCGACTGCGATCTGATAGTTGCAACAGGCGATCTGGCGCAGGACCAATCCTCCGCGGCCTACCAGCATTTTGCTGAAGGCATCGCGAGCTTTAGCGTGCCTTGCGTCTGGCTGCCGGGAAACCACGATTTCCAGCCCGCGATGTACAGCTCGCTCCAGGACGCGGGGATTTCTCCGGCGAAGTGTGTTTTTGCGGGTGAAAAGTGGCAGATCCTGCTGCTGGACAGCCAGGTATTTGGCGTCCCGCACGGTGAGTTAAGCGAGTTTCAACTCGACTGGCTGGAGACCAAACTGGCTGCCGAACCTGAACGTCATACCCTGCTGTTGCTGCATCATCATCCGCTCCCGGCGGGCTGCAGCTGGCTCGATCAACACAGCCTGCGTAACTCCGCCGCGCTGGATCGCGTGCTGACGAAGTTCCCCCGCGTGAAACATCTGCTGTGCGGACACATTCATCAGGAACAGGATCTCGACTGGAACGGGCGCCGCATGCTGGCGACGCCGTCGACCTGCGTGCAGTTTAAACCGCACTGTGCCAACTTTACGCTGGATACTATCGCGCCAGGCTGGCGCTGGCTGGAACTGCATGCCGACGGCACGCTGACCACGGAAGTCTGCCGTCTGGCAGGCGCACAATTCCGACCAGATACCGCTTCAGAAGGCTATTGATGTCTACGCTCCTTTATCTGCACGGATTCAACAGCTCGCCGCGCTCCGCAAAAGCGACACAGTTTCGCCAGTGGCTGAGCGAGCATCACCCCCATGTTGAGATGATTATCCCGCAGCTGCCGCCTTATCCGGCGGAGGCGGCGGAAATGCTCGAATCCATCGTGCTTGAACACGGCGGTGAATCGTTTGGTGTGGTCGGCTCATCGCTGGGCGGGTACTACGCCACCTGGCTCTCGCAATGCTTTATGCTGCCGGCCGTTGTGGTGAATCCGGCGGTACGGCCATTTGAGCTGCTGAGGGACTTTCTTGGTGAAAACGAGAACCCCTACACCGGGCAGCAATATGTGCTAGAGTCACGCCATATTTACGATCTCAAAGTTATGCAGGTCGACCCGCTTGAAGCGCCGGATCTCATCTGGCTGCTGCAACAGACGGGTGATGAAGTGCTGGATTACCGCCAGGCAGTGGCGTATTACGCATCCTGCCGCCAGACTATAGAAGAAGGCGGAAACCATGCTTTCACGGGCTTTGAGAATCATTTCACCCAGATTGTCGATTTTCTTGGACTGCACAGCCACTGACAATCAATGCGAATTGCTAGTTTAAATCATGACGCAAACCTATAACGCTGATGCCATTGAGGTCCTCACCGGGCTTGAGCCGGTTCGCCGCCGCCCGGGGATGTACACCGATACAACGCGCCCAAACCACCTGGGCCAGGAAGTTATTGATAACAGTGTGGACGAAGCGCTGGCGGGCCATGCCAAACGCGTTGACGTCATCCTGCATGCCGATCAGTCGCTGGAAGTTATCGACGACGGGCGCGGCATGCCGGTGGACATCCACCCGGAAGAGGGCGTGCCTGCCGTTGAGCTGATCCTGTGTCGTCTGCACGCGGGCGGTAAGTTCTCCAACAAAAACTACCAGTTCTCCGGCGGTTTGCACGGCGTGGGGATCTCTGTGGTTAACGCCCTGTCCAAACGGGTGGAAGTGAACGTCCGTCGCGACGGTCAGGTCTATAACATCGCGTTTGAAAACGGCGAAAAGGTGCAGGATTTGCAGGTTGTCGGCACATGCGGCAAACGCAACACCGGTACCAGCGTCCACTTCTGGCCAGACGAAAGCTTCTTCGACAGCCCGCGTTTTTCCGTTTCTCGCCTGACGCACCTGCTGAAAGCGAAAGCGGTGCTGTGTCCGGGCGTAGAAATCACCTTTACCGATCATGTCAACAACACCCAGCAGACCTGGTGCTACGCCGATGGTCTTAATGACTATCTGTGCGAAGCGGTAAACGGCCTGCCGACGCTGCCGGAAAAACCGTTCGTCGGTAACTTTAGCGGTGACACCGAAGCGGTGGACTGGGCGCTGCTGTGGCTGCCGGAAGGCGGCGAGCTGCTGACGGAAAGCTACGTCAACCTGATTCCAACCATGCTTGGCGGTACGCACGTCAACGGCCTGCGTCAGGGCCTGCTGGATGCGATGCGCGAGTTCTGCGAATACCGCAACATTCTGCCGCGCGGCGTGAAGCTGTCGGCGGAAGATATCTGGGATCGCTGCGCCTACGTGCTCTCCGTGAAGATGCAGGATCCGCAGTTTGCCGGCCAGACCAAAGAGCGTCTGTCGTCACGTCAGTGTGCGGCATTCGTCTCCGGCGTGGTGAAAGATGCCTTTACCCTGTGGCTGAACCAGAACGTTCAGGCGGCAGAGATGCTGGCTGAAATGGCGATTTCCAGCGCCCAGCGCCGTCTGCGTGCGGCGAAGAAAGTGGTACGTAAAAAGCTGACCAGCGGCCCTGCGCTGCCGGGCAAGCTGGCGGACTGTACCGCACAGGACCTCAACCGTACCGAGCTGTTCCTCGTGGAAGGGGACTCGGCGGGCGGGTCGGCCAAGCAGGCGCGCGATCGTGAATATCAGGCGATCATGCCGCTTAAGGGTAAGATCCTGAACACCTGGGAAGTCTCTTCAGATGAAGTGCTGGCTTCGCAGGAAGTGCATGATATTTCCGTAGCGATCGGTATCGATCCTGACAGCGACGATCTGAGCCAGCTGCGTTACGGCAAGATCTGTATCCTCGCGGATGCGGACTCCGATGGTCTGCACATTGCCACGCTGCTGTGCGCGCTGTTCGTGAAGCACTTCCGCACGCTGGTGAAAAACGGTCACGTCCACGTGGCGCTGCCGCCGCTGTACCGTATCGACCTCGGCAAAGAGGTTTATTACGCGCTGACGGAAGAAGAGAAGGCGGGCGTGCTGGAACAGCTGAAGCGTAAGAAGGGCAAGCCTAACGTCCAGCGCTTTAAAGGGCTGGGTGAGATGAACCCAATGCAGCTGCGTGAAACGACGCTGGATCCGAATACGCGCCGTCTGGTGCAGCTGACCATCAGCGACGAAGACGAACAGCAAACGAATGCCATGATGGATATGCTCCTTGCCAAGAAACGTTCGGAAGACCGACGTAACTGGCTGCAGGAGAAGGGTGATATGGCGGATATTGAGGCCTGATGCCCTCACCCTAACCCTCTCCCACAGGGAGAGGGAATGGATCGTAGGCCCGGTAAGCGTGAGCGCCACCGGGCTTTTTTACATCAAAACTCCATCTTCACCGTAAACTGCACTTCACGCGGATCGCCGATTTGGTTGCCCAGATTATTGGTCGCGATAGATGACGTGTAGTAGGTCTTATCAAACAGGTTCTTCACGTTGACCTGCAGCGTCACCGGATACTGCAGCTTCATCTTGTACGCCGCAAACGCATCCGCCACGAAATAGCCCGGCAGATAATAATCCGCACCGTTGGTCGCTGAGCGACGGCTCACGCCATGTCCGCCGCCGCCGAGGGTCAGCGTATTCCCGGCAAACGCATTATGAATATCGTAGGTCAGGAACAGGGAACCGGTATGGCGTGGTACGTTTGGCAGCGGTTTACCCGCATAGTCCGGGTCTTCCAGCACTTTCGCGTCGGTATAGCCGTAGCTGGCGATAATGTTGGTGTTCTCCGTCAGCGACCCGGCGAGATCCACCTCTACGCCCTGAGAACGCACGCGGCCCGCGGTTTTGGCGATGGTTTCGCCCCCGATGCTTTCGGTATACAGCACGTTGCGTTTGTGAATATCAAACAGCGCGATGTTGGCAGTAACCCCGTCGAACAGGTCGAACTTTGCGCCCACTTCGTAGGCATTCGACGTTTCCGGCGGCAGGTCGCCAATATAGCTCGCAATGGACGACTGCGGCATAAACGTCTGGGAGTAGTTAGCAAACAGCGAAACGGACGGCGTGAGTTTGTAAACCAGCCCCAGCTTTGGCGTCCACTGTTCGTCGCGACTGTCGGTGTTAACGTTGAAAGGACGGCCTTTACCGGCGTACTGGGTGTAATACTGATAGCGCATCCCGGCGACGGCGATCCATTTATCGGTCAGGTACAGGGCATCCTGCGCGTAGGCAGAGTAACTCTCCTGCTTCAGCGTCTGGTCGCTGTCAGCGGCGGAGACGGTTGTACACTTGTCGAGTTTGCCGTAAACCGGATGGTAAATATTGAAACCTTTGACGTTCTTACAGCGCATCATGTCCGTACGCAGCAGATCGTAATTTTCATACGACACGCCGGTCAGGATCTCATTGTAAAAGCCCGCGATATCCACGTTGCCCTGCAAATCCGCGCGGGTGCTGTGCATGCGCTGGGTTGAGCCCTGGGTCGCATCCACGCGACGGGTGAGGTTACCGGTTTTGGCATCGTAGGCCATTACGCGGGCCTGATTATCGCTGTATTTATCCTGGCTGTAGCTGTAGTCGAACTTCGCGGTCCACTGGCTATTAAGGCGGTATTCCGCGTTAAGCTGAGCGAGATCGGACTGCCCGTCAGTGATGTTAAACGGCTCGTCAAAACGGGTATTGCGATCGACGTTCACCGGCTGTTTGGTGTTGAGGTCGAAGATCGTGCCGCGATCGAACGGCGTTTTATAGTCGCGGTGGGAATAGAGCACGGTCACCGTGGCATCATCGCCAAACCAGGTCAGGGAGGGGGCGATAAAGGTGCTGCGTTCGTTACCGAAATTGCGCCAGTAGTCCTCGTCCTGATACTCCCCCGTCAGGCGGTACGCCAGACGGGTCCCGTCAATCGGGCCGGTCACGTCAACCTGTCCGGTGCCGCCGCCAAAGCTGGAGGAGGTGGCAGAAATTGCGCCGCCGAAGGTTTTCTCCGGGCGTTTAGTGACGACATTAATCAGGCCGCCCGGATCGAGAATGCCATAAAGCGTTGAGGCCGGGCCTTTCAGCACCTCCACGCGTTCGGTAGCGGCGTTGAAGCTACGCGGCAGGACGGTACGCAGACCGTTGGTCATGATCGAGCCGTCACGGTTCGCGCCAAATCCACGGCGCACAAAGGCATCCTGCGTACCGCCCAGGGTGTTGGTCTGAACCACGTTGCTGACGTTATACAGCGCTTCATCGAGCGTGGTAGCGTGCTGATCCGCAAGCACTTTATCGCTGACGGTATTCACTACCTGCGGGATATCCAGCATGGGCATGGTGGTCAGCGTCGCGGTGGAGGTGTTCAGCGGCTGGTAGCCGTTGGTGGCCTCCGCCACGGCAGTGGGATCGGCGATAACGGTAAGTGTTTCGCCGTCTTTAGCCGTATTAGCGTCTGCGGCCTGTACCAGCGGTGCGATAAACAGCAGAGAAAAGAGCGCGCGCCCTTTTACCCCAGAGAGTGAAGGTGTGAACGTAGCCATTACATCTGTTATCCCGAAATATCCGTGAATCACCTTCACGGAAGAATGTGTGAGTCATTGCCCTAAATGGTCTGCTCGTTAGCCAGAACCGGCATCGAACATGTAATTGAGAATCATTCAACCATGCGGAAATGTAGTAGTAAATGAAAAAAGGTAAAAATTGGCTACACAGGCGAAACGTGACGGAAATACAAAAGATTAACCATTTAATTGATTGAAAAATAGATACTTATTTGTGTTTTGTGTCGCGTGTAAATGCCCCGTTACCCCTGGTTTTTCAAGGGTATTTCTTCACTTGACTACTACATGACGCGGCGGCAAACTTCTCAAAAGAGAATGATTTTTATTTATATTTATTGCTGTTTTTCATTACGTTGGCATTCACGTGGCTCACAACACCCAAAAACCGGGACTGGTTCTGGAGAATCTTTCTGCCGGTTACCAGAAAAAAATCATCGTTGATGATATCTCCCTTGCGATCCCGCAGCAGAAAATAACCGTTCTGGTGGGCGCGAACGGCTGCGGAAAATCGACGCTGCTGAGTACGATTGCGCGCTTACTCCAGCCGCTGGGCGGCGCGGCCGTTCTCGACGGCAAGGCAATCCACGCGCAGCCGACGAAAGCGGTCGCCCGCCAGCTTGGCATCCTGCCGCAGTCGCCGCTGCTGCCGGAAGGGTTAACCGTTTTCGAGCTGGTCTCGCGCGGGCGTTTCCCGTGGCAGAATTTTATGCGCCAGTGGAGCGACGAAGATGAGCGGGCGGTGGAAGAGGCGCTGCGCCTGACCGGCACGGCGGAGTTTGCCCATATGCCCGTCGAAAGCCTGTCCGGCGGCCAGCGCCAGCGCTGCTGGATCGCCATGGCGCTGGCACAGCAAACGCCGTATATCCTGCTGGATGAACCGACAACCTTCCTCGATCTCCGCTACCAGGTGGAAATCCTCGAACTGCTGCATACGCTGACGCGCGCGCATGGACGTACCGTGGTAGTGGTGCTGCACGACCTTAACTTCGCCGTGAATTATGGTGATTCACTGGTCTTTTTGCGCCAGGGAAAAGTGGAGGGCGTATTACATGAGGGCGACGTCTGCACGCCGGCGTTGATTAAAGCGGTATTTGATGTCGACGTGCATATGTCCATCAATCCGCTGACCGGCAAACCGTTCTTTATGCCGTTCCGCCAGGTCACGGAACAGCCATGATGCGCACCTCTCTGGCTTTCCTGCTTTTCACCTTGCTGCTGGCGATGGGCGCGATTGCGCATCTGGGTATCGGTGCGCGTTTTATCGCCCCGAAGACGGTGGTGGAGGCCTTCTTCCATTTCGACCCGCGCAATTTCGACCATAACATCATTATCAAACTGCGGCTGCTGCGTCTCTGCGGCGCGATGGTGACAGGTGCTGCCCTCGGCGTCGCGGGCGTGCTGCTGCAATCCGTGATCCGCAACCCGCTCGGCGAACCGCATATTCTGGGGCTCAATGCCGGGGCGGCACTGGCGGTGGTACTGACGAGCGCGCTTGGGCTAACGCTGCCGTTTGGACGCCCACTGATTGCCGCCGCTGGCGCCGCTGCGCTGTTTCTGCTGGTACTGATGTTCTCCTCGTCCGGCCGCGCCGGGCTCACGCCGATGAAGGTGACCCTGTGCGGCGTGGCGATGTCGGCGTTTGCCGCGTCGATTACCGCCACGGTGCTCATTCTGGATGAACAGACGCTGCTCGCCATGCGGACCTGGCTGGCGGGAGATTTAGCAGGGCTTAGCGGTGAAACGATCGCCGCTGCCCTGTGGGTGGCAGCCATGGGGTTTGTGCTGGCGCTCGGGTTATCGCCCTCGCTCAATATGCTGGCGATGGGCGACAGGATGGCGCAGGGGCTGGGCGTGTCGCTGCTGAAAACCCGCCTGCTCGCTCTGCTTTCTATCGCGCTGCTCTGCGGGGCGGCGGTCTCCCTCGCCGGGCCGATTGGCTTTATCGGCCTTGTGGTGCCGCAGCTCATTCGCCGTGTGGTGTCGGTCGATCTGCGCGTGATGGTGCCGCTGTCTGCCTTGTGCGGGGCACTGGTTCTGCTGCTGGCGGACATTGCTGCCCGCACGCTGTTTACGCCCTGGGAGCTGGCAACCGGCATCATGACTGCCCTGGTCGGCGCGCCCGTCTTTATCTTCATGGCTGCAAGGATGTTCAAATGAACCGGGCTGGATTGCGTGCGTTACGCGTGGGGGCTTTCTCGGCGCTGGTTCGTCCAAAAGCGCTGGCGTGCCTGGCCGTCCTGACGCTGGCGGCCTGCTTGCTAACCGCTTTTGGCCTGACGCACGGCTCGCTTCCCGTCCCCGCATCCGCCATCGGGCGAGCGCTGTTTTATCCCGAAAGCCTGACCCCAGAGACGCACTACATCGTGATGGATATCCGTCTGCCGCGCCTGCTGATGGCGGTACTGTGCGGCGCGATGCTCGGCATGGCTGGCGCGGCAATGCAGTCCATTACCCGCAATGGCCTGGCGGACCCGGGGCTTATCGGCGTGAAAGAGGGTTGTAGCGCGGCGGTACTGCTGCTGATTTTTCAGTTTCCGGCGCTGGGACTAGGCTGGCGGCCGCTGGTCGGCATAGCCGGAGGCCTACTCACTGCGCTGCTGGTGGTGGCCCTGGCGCGTGATATTTCGCGTCCACGATTCATTCTGATCGGCATCGGCGTTTCATGGGCCTTCGCCGCGGCAATGGGCGTCTTTATGACCACGGCGGACGTGCGCGACGTGCAGACGGCGATGCTATGGCTGGCGGGAAGCCTGCACGCGGCAAACTGGACGCTGGTCAGCATTGCGGCGGCCTGGTCGCTTCCGGCATTTGCGCTGCTGTTATTAACCGCCCGCGCTGCCGACGTGGCGCTGCTCGGCAACCACGCGGCGGCGGGACTGGGGGTGCGCACAAACCGACTGGCGCTGCTGCGCGTTCTCGCCCCGGTGGTGCTGACGGCGGCCTGCGTCTCCTGCGTGGGCAGTATTGGTTTTGTCGGGCTCATTGCGCCACATATGGCGCGCCTGCTGCTGCGCGGCGGGCAAACCGCGCTCCTGACGGGAAGCGCCGTGCTGGGGGCGCTGCTGGTGCTGCTGGCGGATAACGTCGGGCGGCTGGCATTCCTCCCGCTGCAGCTGCCTGCGGGCATTGTGATTTCACTGATTGGTGGACCCTTTTTCCTGCTGCTGCTCTGGCAGCGTCGGGACAGATTTTAGGAGACTATGATGCGCGTACTGTTTGCGATGCTGGTGCTGGTAGGCTTTGCGGTGGGTGCGGCCGAGCCGACCCAGACGTTTACGGACGATCTGAACCGGAAAGTGGTGGTACCGGTACATCCGAAACGGATCGTCTCGTTACACGATCTGGATATCACCATTCCACTGATTGAGCTTGGCGTACCGCCCGTGGCGAGCCATGGCCGCACGCGACCGGACGGTAGCCACTTTCTGCGGTCCAGCGGCATGTTGACCGGCGTCGACTTCGATAATTCCGACATCAAGTTTATCGGCACTGCCGATATCGACATTGAGGCCATCGCCGCGGCAAAACCGGACCTGATCATTACCGAGCCGACCCGCAACACGCCGGTTGAGCAGCTGGAAAAGATAGCCCCGACGGTGAGTATCGATCATCTCGACGGCGGCGCGCCGGAGATCTACCGCAAACTGGCGCAGCTGACGGGCACGCAGGCGCGGCTCAAGGTTCTTGAACGCCGCTATCAGGAACAAATCAAGGCGCTGAAGGCGACTATCGACACACGCAAAATCACCGTGTCTGTGATTCAGGCTAATCAGGGGAAAATCAACGCCATGCACAGCTACCATTCGCTGGGGCGCGTCCTGCGTGATGCCGGGTTTACCTTCCCGCCGCTGATTGAGTCCATCCCGGAGGGCGGACGGATTGACGTCAGTGCTGAACGGCTGCCGGAGCTGGATGCTGATTTCGTTTTCGCTACCTGGCGCGGGGATACGGGCGGCAAACCGCAGGATGAGCTGGCAGCAATGGATGCGGTCATGCCCGGCTGGTGTCAGTTCCTGAATGCCTGCCGAACCGGCCACTACGTACTGATCTCGCGCGAAGAGGCCATCTCGAACTCGTTCGCCTCGTTAGGGCTCATGGCCGCGCAGGTGCAGTCGCAGATTACCGGACGTCCTTTGCCGGAGGCGTCACGATGAGCCGAAAAGTCGATGTTTTCGGCGACCGCCTCCGCTCGCGGGCGCACCAGCTTACGCCGCGGCTGCTGCTGGTGGCGCGCTATATCAATGAAAATCGTGAAGCGGTGATGGAACAGACGGCGATGGAGATTGCGACGCTGCTTAAAACGTCGGATGCTACCGTCGTCCGCGCCATCCAGGCACTCGGTTTTGGTGGATTGCGCGATCTCAAGCAGACGCTGGAGCAGTGGTTTGGTCCGGTGGTGACCTCCAGCGAAAAGATCTCCACCACGGTGAATACGCTTACCAGCGACGTCAATGCGAGCATTGATTTCGTGCTGGAGGGGCACCAGCATACCTGTAACGTCTTGTCTGAACCCCACAACCGCCTCGCGATGGCGCAGGCGGTCTCACTGCTGGCTCAGGCGAGGCAGGTTGCCCTATTTGGTATTGGCGCGTCCGGGATTCTGGCCGAATACACTGCCAGACTCTTCACCCGGATGGGACTCCCCGCCATGCCGCTCAACCGTACCGGGATAGGGCTTGCGGAACAGTTGATTGGGCTCCAGCGCGGCGATGTGCTGATCATGATGGCGCAAAAATCTGCGCATCGGGAAGGACAAACCACGCTGCGCGAGGCGAAACGCCTGGGGATCCCCACCGTTTTGCTGACCAATGCCACCGACTCACAATTCAGTAAAGAGGCCAGCGTGGTGATCCACGTCCCGCGTGGTGGAGAGAAGGGTAAAATCCCGCTTCATGGCACGGTGCTGCTGTGTCTGGAGATGATTGTTTTATCCGTTGCCTCCACCGAGCCGCAGCGCACCATTAAGTCGATGAAGCGTATCAATGAGTTGCATCGTGGGTTAAAGCCGGGGAAGAAAAGCGGTTAAAAACAGTCGGGGGTAACCCCGACTCGTTGATCACGCTTTCGGAATACGCAGCGTCTGGCCCGGGTAGATTTTATCCGGGCTGGAGAGCATAGGGCGATTGGCCTCGAAAATCTTGTTGTACTGGTTGGCATCGCCGTACACGGTTTTGGAGATGGCGCTCAGGGTATCGCCGGATTTTACCGTGTAGTAGGTGGCTTCATCTTTGGCATCGGTCGCGGTGATATTGTTCTCCACTTCGCTGACGCCCGCGATGTTCCCGACGGCGACCTGGATTTTCTCTTTCTGCTCCTGGGTCAGCCCGTCGCCCGTTACGCTGGCCTTGCCGTCGGTAACGTTAACCTGGACTTTGTCTGAACCGGGAATGTTGAGTTTCTTGAGGTGCTCGGTGATTTTGTCGCCCTGGCCTTTATGATCGGTCAGGTTATCCCACAGCTTTTCGCCTGCTTCTTTTACGAAGTTAAAAAGACCCATTCCATCCTCCTGTTAATCATGAAGTCAGAATAAGCATAGCAGTTGAGGTTTAAGGTGCTAAAAAAGCCCGGTGGCGCTAACGCTTACCGGGCCTACGGTTCAGGTTTTGTAGGCCGGGTAAACGCAGTGCCACCCGGCAAATTCCACGAACTTAAACCCCTTGCTCCAGAATACGGATGTGGGTCTCCAGCACGTCACCTTTCACCGCATCGCTCCACGCTTTCATATGTGCGGTCTGCAAATGCGCTTCAAGATGGGCGACGGTTTCCCACTGCTCAACCATGATAATGGAGTCTGGCGCGGTGGCCTGGAAGCTTGCGTCGGTAGCGGCGTCCACCATCGGCGCGTAGCCGTGGCAGCCTTCTTCTTTCAGTACGGTTGGGATAATTTTCGCGAACTGATCCAGCACCGCCTGACGGTGATGTTGACCTGGACGAGTACGGATTTCTGCGATTACTGTAAGCATGGTTACTACTCCTTTAATTCCAGGCTACCAGTTAAGCAAAAATTTTCGCGAGATGCTTGCGATATTCTGCGATATAGCTCGGGACGTCCGGCATTTTAATCACGTCGTTGACGATAAAGGTCGGCAGCGGATCCATCCCCAGGAACTGGTTCGCCTTGTGGAACGGCAGATACGCGCCGTCGACACCCACGCCTTCAAAGAACTGATCTTTTTCGGTGAAGGCTTCCAGAGGAGCGTTCCAGGTCAGGGAAAGCATATATTTTTTGCCCTGAATCAGACCGCCGGAACCGTATTTTTTCGACGCGTCTGAACGGGTGCGGCCGTCGCTGGCATACAGTGAACCGTGACCTTCGGTGAAGACGTCGTCCATGTACTTTTTCACCGTCCACGGTGCGCCCATCCACCAGCCCGGCATCTGCCAAATCACCACGTCGGCCCACAGGAAGTTCTGCACTTCCGCCTTCACGTCATACTCGCTGTCCGCACGCACGACCTTAACATCATGCCCGGCGTCGCGCAGGAAACCATCCGCGACCTCGGTCAGGGTGTCATTCAGTTGGCCTTTAGAGTGCGCAAATTCTTTTGCGCCGTTGATAATCAAAATGTTGCTCATTATTTGTCCTCGTGACTGAGAGTATGCCGGGTATTCTACGCGCGAGGACGGAGCGGAAAAATGAGCAAAATGTGCAAAGTCTTTTGCGTTAAATGCAATAATCTTTTACCAACTGACGTTCACTTCGAAGCCGCCTTCAGGGGCGTTGCCCAGCGCGACGTGCATCCCGTGCAGGGCGGCGATGCGTTTCACAATGGATAACCCCAGCCCGCTTCCGGTGGCATCCTGACCTGGCGGACGGTAAAACCGCTCGCCGAGACGCGTCAGCGCATCGAGGGAAATACCCGGGCCGTTGTCGCGCACGGTAAAGCGACGCGCATCCAGCGTCACATCCACCACGCTGCCGCGCGGACTGTAACGGGTGGCGTTATCCAGCAGGTTACGAACCAGCAGGCTCAGGAGCAGTTGCTGACCCGTGCGCGTCACCTCTGGCGCGTTAATGTTCAGACGAATATCAATGCCCGCCTGCTGCGCCGGAGGGTAGATATCCATTACCGCGGACTGCAGCAAATCGGCCATCGCTATCTGTTCTACACCGTCCAGGCTGTCCAGCGAGTCCAGACGCGACAGCGTGAGGAGCTGATCCACCAGACGGGACGCGCGATCGATGCCCGCGTGCAGCTGCTTCAGCGCTTTTTCCTGCGCCTGCGGATCGTCCTGAGAGAGCTGCGCCACGTCGGTTTGCACCTTCAGCGCCGCCAGCGGGCTGCGTAATTCATGGGCGGCATCGGAGGTAAAACGGCGCTCGCGGGTCATCATCTCCTGGGTACGCGCAAAGAGATGATTCAGTGAGTCGAGCAGGGGGCGCACTTCCGCCGGTACGCTCTGGGTGGGCAGGGCATCGGTGGCATCCGGCGAGCGCGCGCGCAGGGTCTGTGCCAGCTTTTTCAGCGGTTTCAGTTCCCGACTCAGCAGGACAATAAGCAACAGCAGCATTACCGGCAGCGCCACCAGCCAAGGCGTCAGCTGTGAGCTGACGACGTCGAGCGCCATATCCTGCCGGTACTCCCACTCCTGGCCGACCACCACGCGGTATTTCCCATCTGGCGAGGTCAGCCATAAAAAGCGCCATTCGTCGTTATCGTCCTGAAGCAGTCCGTCGTCAAAGCCGTCACGGCGATAGTGATACGGGATATCGCGGCCGTTTTCGCCGTCGTTCAGGATCATCGTGCCGTCTGAAGCGTAAATCGCAAAGGCCAGCGCGTCGTCGTCAAGATGCCCGTGTTTGGCTTTTTTCGGCACCTCTCGCATGCGCGCTGGCGCATGAAGCTCGTCCAGTTCCATCGTCAGCAGTCGTTTGGCAAACAGCATCTGCTGCGTATCGAACAGCTTATCCAGCTTGTGGGTGGTCTGCTGCCAGGCCACCAGGCTGGCGGCGAACCATGCCGTCAGAGAGAGGACTAAAAACAGCAGCGTCAGGCGCAGCTTCAGGCTCAATTTCATGCGTCACCCAGGGTATAACCGATGCCGTGTACGGTGCGGATAAAGTCGCTTCCAAGCTTGCGGCGTAAATGATGAACATGGACTTCGACGGCGTTGCTGGAGACGTCATCGTCCCAGGTATAGAGTTTTTCCTCGATCAGCTTGCGCGGCAGTACCCGGCCTGCGTTACGCATTAACAGCTCCAGCAGCGCGAACTCTTTAGGCTTAAGCGTTAACGTTTCGCCATCCAGCGTGGCGATAAGGCTCGCTGGATCGAGCGTGACCTTGCCGTGGCGCAGTTCGCTGCGCGTCTGGCCGTGGCTGCGGCGCACCAGCGCTTCAAGGCGGGCAGCCACTTCGATCAGGGCGAAAGGCTTACAGAGATAATCGTCCGCCCCGAGGCGCAGCCCTTCAACACGCTGGTTCAGCGCATCCCGCGCCGTCAGGATCAGTACCGGCTCGCTGTGTCCGCCTTCACGCCAGGCGCGCAGAATGTCCAGGCCGTCAATTTCCGGCAGCGTCAGGTCCAGCACCACGGCATCATAGGGCGCGGAAGCGAGCGCGGCCTGCCCGGTTTTCCCCTCGGTAAACCAGTCCACGCTAAAGCCCAGTTTGCTTAAGCCCGCTTTGATGCCATCGCCGATGAGCTTGTCATCTTCTACCAGTAAAATGCGCATGTTCCCTCCTTGATGCCGTCAGTAAACCCTCTGTAAGCGGCTGGTGTACAGAAAAAATAAATAAATTTTCCCCTTAAGAAGTTGTTAAGGATTACCCTGTTTAATGGACTGCGAAACGACATTAAAGGGAGAGATTACGATGAAAAAATTCGCTGCAATTGCTGCCATCATGATGATGACCACCGCGCCGGTCTTTGCTGCTCAGGGCGGTTTTAGTGGCCCATCCGCCACGCCGGCCCAGACGCAAACTCAGCAGGGCGGTTTTGTCGATAACAACGCCAACCTCACCACCGCGGCTAAAGTGAAAGATCTGAAGGACGATGCCTGGGTGAAGCTGCGCGGGAACATTACCGAGCGCCTGTCCGATGACCGCTACACCTTCCGCGATGAGTCCGGTACGGTGGTGGTCGAAATTGACCACAAGCGCTGGAACGGCGTGACCGTGACCCCGCAGGATAAAGTGGAGCTGCAGGGTAAAGTCGATAAAGACTGGAACGAGTTTGAAATCGATGTGAAGCAGGTTATCAAGCTGAACAAATAACCCGAAAAGGGCCGCTCACCCGGCCCTTTTTCTTTGTGACTCAACTCGTCAGATAGGGTAGTATCTGCGGCAATATTGCCTGAAACCCATCGGTTTCTGAGTTGAGGAATCACACGTAATGAGCGATATGGCAGAGCGCCTCGCGCTACATGAATTCACGGAAAACGCCTACCTGAACTACTCCATGTACGTCATCATGGACAGGGCGTTGCCGTTTATCGGGGATGGCCTGAAGCCGGTTCAGCGCCGCATCGTCTATGCGATGTCCGAACTGGGGCTGAACGCCACCGCCAAGTTCAAGAAATCCGCCCGTACCGTCGGTGACGTGCTGGGTAAATACCATCCGCACGGCGACAGCGCCTGTTATGAAGCGATGGTCCTGATGGCGCAGCCGTTCTCTTACCGCTATCCGCTGGTGGATGGTCAGGGGAACTGGGGGGCACCGGACGATCCGAAATCCTTCGCGGCGATGCGTTATACCGAATCTCGTCTCTCTAAGTATGCCGAAGTGCTGCTGGGCGAGCTGGGTCAGGGAACCGTTGACTGGGTGCCAAACTTCGACGGTACGATGCAGGAGCCGAAGATGCTGCCTGCGCGTCTGCCAAACATCCTGCTGAACGGTACCACCGGTATTGCGGTCGGTATGGCGACAGATATTCCGCCCCACAACCTGCGTGAAGTGGCGAAAGCCGCCATCACCCTGATTGAGCAGCCTAAAACGTCGCTCGACGAGCTGCTGGATATCGTTCAGGGGCCGGATTATCCGACTGAAGCGGAAATCATCACCTCGCGTGCGGAAATCCGCAAAATCTACCAGAACGGTCGCGGCTCCGTGCGCATGCGCGCGGTGTGGAATAAAGAAGACGGCGCTGTGGTGATCACCGCGCTGCCGCACCAGGTTTCCGGCGCGAAAGTGCTGGAGCAGATCGCCTCCCAGATGCGCAATAAAAAGCTGCCGATGGTGGACGACCTGCGCGACGAATCTGACCACGAGAACCCGACCCGTCTGGTGATCGTGCCGCGCTCCAACCGCGTGGACATGGAGCAGGTGATGAACCACCTGTTTGCCACCACCGATCTGGAAAAAAGCTACCGCATCAACCTGAACATGATCGGCCTTGACGGACGCCCGGCGGTGAAAAACCTGCTGGAGATCCTCTCCGAATGGCTAACGTTCCGTCGCGATACGGTCCGCCGTCGTCTTAACCATCGTCTGGAGAAAGTGCTGAAGCGCCTGCATATCCTCGAAGGTTTGCTGGTGGCGTTCCTCAATATCGACGAAGTCATTGAGATCATCCGTACCGAGGACGAGCCGAAGCCGGCCCTGATGTCGCGCTTTGGCATCAGCGAGACGCAGGCGGAAGCGATCCTCGAACTGAAACTGCGCCATCTCGCCAAACTGGAAGAGATGAAGATCCGCGGTGAACAGAACGAGCTGGAAAAAGAGCGCGATCAGCTGCAGGCGATCCTCGCGTCCGAGCGCAAGATGAATAACCTGCTGAAGAAAGAGCTGCAGGCGGATGCTGATGCTTTCGGCGACGATCGTCGTTCTCCGCTGCACGAGCGCGAAGAAGCGAAGGCGATGAACGAGCATGACATGCAGCCTTCCGAGCCGGTGACCATTGTGCTGTCGCAAAGCGGCTGGGTGCGCAGCGCCAAAGGCCATGATATCGACGCGCCGGGTCTCAGCTACAAAGCCGGAGACAGCTTTAAAGCGGCGGTGAAAGGCAAGAGTAACCAGCCGGTGGCATTTATCGACTCCACCGGTCGCAGCTACGCCATCGACCCGATCACGCTGCCTTCCGCGCGCGGCCAGGGCGAACCGCTTACCGGTAAGCTGACGCTGCCGCCGGGGGCGACGGTTGATCATATGCTGATGGAAGCCGATGACCAGAAGCTGCTGATGGCGTCTGACGCGGGTTATGGCTTTATCTGTACCTTTAACGATCTTGTGTCGCGTAACCGTGCCGGTAAAGCGCTGATTAGCCTGCCGGACAACGCTCGCGTGATGACGCCGCTGGTGATCGAGAACGAAAGCGATATGCTGCTGGCGATCACCTCCGCCGGACGCATGCTGATGTTCCCGGTCAGCGACCTGCCGGAGCTGTCGAAAGGGAAGGGCAACAAGATCATCAACATCCCGTCGGCGGAAGCCGCGAAAGGTGAAGATGGTCTGGCGCACCTCTTCCTGCTGCCGCCGCAGAGCACGCTGACCATTCATGTTGGCAAGCGTAAGATCAAACTGCGCCCGGAAGAGCTGCAGAAAGTGGTGGGCGAACGCGGTCGTCGCGGTTCGCTGATGCGCGGCCTGCAGCGCATCGACCGTGTGGAGATAGATTCACCGGCGCGCAGCAGCGCGGGTGACAGCGAAGAGTAGTCTCGTGATATCCCCCTCCGTCCGGAGGGGGAAGTTCAATAAAATTTCCCGTAAAATCGTTGTTAATTCGTGCGTTGCGATTAACAATACGCGCTCGTAATAAAGTCCTTACCTGGCCACAGGTGAAGTATAATTGTCAGCTGTTGGGGCTTCAGAGGTCGCTATGCTATATATTGTTCGTCTTATTCTTACCGTTATCTACTGTATTCTGGTCTGTGTTTTCGGCTCAATTTATTGCCTGTTCAGCCCGCGCAATCCTAAGCACGTTGCCACCTTCGGCCATATGTTCGGCCGCCTTGCACCGTTGTTTGGTCTGAAGGTTGAAAAGCGCCTGCCTGAAGGGGCAGAGAACTTCGGTAATGCCATCTATATCGCCAACCATCAAAACAACTACGATATGGTGACGGCCTCCAATATCGTTCTGCCGCCGACCGTGACGGTGGGGAAAAAGAGCCTGCTGTGGATCCCGTTTTTTGGCCAGCTGTACTGGCTGACCGGTAACCTGCTGATCGACCGTAATAACCGCGCAAAAGCACACAGCACCATTGCGGAAGTGGTGAATCATTTTAAAAAGCGCAAAATATCCATCTGGATGTTCCCGGAAGGAACGCGTAGCCGTGGGCGTGGCCTGCTGCCGTTTAAAACGGGCGCTTTTCATGCCGCAATTGCGGCGGGTGTTCCAATTATTCCTGTGTGCGTTTCCAATACTTCGAATAAGATTAATCTCAACCGCCTGAATAATGGTCTGGTGATTGTCGAAATGTTGCCGCCTGTCGATACCAGCAAATACGGTAAAGACCAGGTACGCGAGCTGGCAGCACATTGCCGCGAGCTGATGGCTCAGCGTATTGCGCAGCTGGACAAAGAAGTCGCAGAAAGAGAAGCCGCCGGTAAGATTTAATCCGGCGTTAAAGGGAAAACGAATTCCCGCGTTGTTAGTCGTTTCAGATGGAGCTTATATGTCACTCAGTCGGCGTCAGTTTATTCAGGCTTCGGGGATTGCCCTCTGTGCGGGTGCGATGCCGCTGACAGCCAGCGCCGCCGGGCAGCAACAGCCGCTGCCCATTCCGCCGTTGATTGAATCCCGTCGCGGCCAGCCGCTATTTCTGACGCTACAGCGCAGCCACTGGTCCTTTACCCAGGGCACGCGCGCGCAGGTATGGGGCATTAACGGGCGCTACCTCGGGCCAACCGTTCGCGTGTGGAACGGCGATGACGTTAAGCTCATTTACAGCAACCGCACCACTGAAAATGTTGCCATGACCATCAGCGGTTTACAGGTTCCAGGCCCGCTGATCGGTGGCGCGGCGCGCATGATGTCTCCCAACGCCGACTGGGCACCCGTCCTGCCGATCCGTCAGAGCGCGGCAACGCTGTGGTATCACGCCAACACGCCTAACCGCACGGCGCAGCAGGTCTATAACGGTCTGGCCGGGATGTGGCTGGTGGAAGATGAGGTCAGCAAGTCGCTGCCGATCCCGAACCACTACGGCGTGGATGATTTCCCGATCATTATTCAGGACAAGCGCCTGGATAACTTTGGCACGCCGGAGTACAGCGAGCCGGGGAGCGGTGGCTTTGTTGGCGATACGCTGCTGGTAAATGGTGCGCAAAGCCCGTATGTCGAAGTTTCCCGCGGTTGGGTGCGTCTGCGTTTGCTTAATGCCTCTAACTCCCGTCGTTATCAGCTGCAGATGAGCGATGGCCGCCCGCTCCACGTGATCTCCGGCGACCAGGGTTTTTTACCTGCGCCGGTCTCCGTTAAGCAACTGGCGCTGGCGCCGGGGGAACGTCGGGAAATTCTGGTTGATATGACCAACGGGGATGAAGTCTCTGTCACCTGTGGCGAAGCCGCGAGCATTGTTGACCGTATTCGCGGGTTCTTCGAGCCGTCGAGCATTCTGGTCTCCACGCTGGTGTTAACCCTGCGTCCAACCGGCCTGCTGCCGCTGGTCACCGATAGCCTGCCGATGCGTTTGCTGCCGCAGGAGATCATGGGCGGTTCGCCGGTGCGCAGCCGTGATATCAGCCTGGGCGACGATCCGGGCATCAACGGCGCGCTGTGGGACGTCAACCGTATCGACATCACCGCCCAGCAGGGCACCTGGGAGCGCTGGACGGTCCGTTCAGATATGCCGCAGTCGTTCCATATTGAAGGGGTGTCCTTCCTGATCCGTAACGTCAACGGTGCGATGCCGTTCCCGGAAGATCGCGGCTGGAAAGATACCGTCTGGGTGGATGGTCAGGTCGAACTGCTTGTCTACTATGGCCAGCCTTCGTGGCCGCACTTCCCGTTCCTGTTCCATAGCCAGACGCTGGAGATGATGGACAGGGGCTCAGTGGGGCAGATGTTGATCAACCCCGCGCCATAACCCCCTGACATTCCCGGTTCGCCGGGAATGTGTTATGCCCGCCAGAAAAAGCGCGAGAACAGAATCAGCACCGGGTAGATTTCCAGACGCCCTAAGATCATCGCCGCGCACATCAGCAGTTTTGCCCCTTCGGTTAAGGTGCCAAACGTTGATGCTGTCTCGCCAAAACCCAGTCCCATATTGTTGATACAGGCGGCAACCGTGGCGAATGACGTAAACAGGTCATAGCCCATCAGATTAAGCGCCCAGACAAAAAATCCGGTAATCATCACGTAGAGAAAAAAGAAGCTCCATACCGAACGCAGAACGCGTTCATTCACCACGCTTTTGCCCACCTTAATACTCAGCAGCGCGCGCGGATGGGCCAGCTGATTCATCTCCTGAATACTCTGCTTAAACATAATGAGAAAACGCAGCGCTTTGATCCCGCCGCAGGTCGAGCCGACGCAGCCACCAAAGAAGCTGGCGCTCAACAGTAAAAAGATGGTGTGGGCAGGCCATTGGGCATAGTCGGCCGTCGCGAGACCGTTATCGGTCATCATCGAGCTGGCAAGGAAGAAAGCGTGTACCAGGCTATCCGTGGGGTTGTACATTCCCGCATGCCAGACCTGCCAGGCGGTGATAAGGATAATCACCGCGGCGGCACTGAGAAAGAATTTGACCTCCGGGCTGCGGCGGATCGGCTTCAGGGTGCGTCTGACAATGGCGACGTACCAGAGGGTAAAGTTAAAGGCAGAAAGCAGCGAAAAGGCCCCGGCAACCAGTTCAATTGCGTGGCTGTCATAAAAGCCAATGCTCTCGCTGCGGGTAGAAAACCCGCCCAGTGACACAGTTGAAAGCCCGTGACAGATGGCGTCAAAAACGGGCATCCCCGCCAGCCAGTAGGCCAGCGTGCAGGTCACGCCCAGCGCGAAATAGGTCAGCCACAGGGTACGCGCAGTATCGGCAAGCCGGGGCGTCAGGCGCTCCTCTTTGAACGGCCCGGGCATTTCTGACTGATACAGCTTCATGCCCCCGATGCCCAGCAGCGGCAGTACCGCGACGGCCAGCACGATGACGCCTAACCCGCCAATGAAGTTGAGCTGGGCGCGATAATAAAGGTACGACTTAGGCAGGGCGCTGACGTCCCCGATCACCGTTGCCCCGGTGGTGGTGATTCCGGACACCCCTTCGAAGAGCGCATCCGCAAAAGAGAGATGCAGACCATCATCCATCCAGAGCGGCATGGCGCTGATCACTGAAAACAGCAGCCAGAACAGCACAATGATCACGAAACCGTCACGGGTGCGCAGCTGTATGCCGGCGTGACGGGTCGCCCGCCAGGTTAACCCCCCGAGGCTGAAAAAGGTCAGAAACGTGGTTAAAAACGCAAAGTAGGTCCGCTCTTTGTGCAGCAGGGCAATGACCATCGGCAGCAGCATTGAAAGGCTGTACAGCAGAACCAGGAAACCGCAGAGGTGGAGCACAACCCGCAGTTGAGACACATGTAACGAATCGTTGAACTTCACACGGAAACTCCACGCCAGAATGCCTCCCGGCGGCAGAGAACCGGAGGCGTCAGGGGTAATTATGATGCAAAATTAACAGGGCGCTGTATTTTAACGACTTCCGCGATTTTATGTCTGCTTCCTGCATCCTTTTCTTCAAATTGGATGGATGAACAGCGTATAATCCCGCTCCTTTTGTCTATTTTTTCTTCGGAAGCATTATGAGCGCCATTTCCCTGATCCAGCCGGATCGTGACCTCTTCTCCTGGCCCCAGTACTGGGCGGCCTGCTTTGGACCGGCGCCGTTCCTGCCGATGTCCCGGGAAGAGATGGACCAACTTGGCTGGGACAGCTGCGATATCATTCTGGTCACAGGCGATGCCTATGTTGACCATCCGAGTTTCGGCATGGCCATCTGCGGCCGTATGCTCGAAGCGCAGGGCTTCCGTGTGGGGATCATCTCCCAGCCTGACTGGAACAGCAAAGACGACTTTATGCGTCTGGGTAAACCGAACCTGTTCTTCGGCGTGACCGCGGGCAACATGGATTCGATGATCAACCGCTATACCGCCGACCGTAAGCTGCGCCATGACGATGCCTATACGCCGGATAACGTGGCGGGCAAACGTCCGGACCGCGCTACCCTCGTCTATACCCAGCGCTGTAAAGAAGCCTGGAAAGACGTGCCGGTGATCCTGGGCGGCATTGAGGCGAGTCTGCGCCGCACCGCGCATTACGACTACTGGTCAGATACCGTTCGCCGCTCGGTGCTGGTGGATTCCAAAGCCGATATGCTGATTTACGGCAACGGTGAACGTCCGCTGGTGGAAGTGGCGCATCGTCTCTCGCAAGGTGAACCGGTGAGCAGCATCCGCGACGTGCGCAATACCGCCATCATGGTGAAAGAGGCGCTGCCGGGCTGGAGTGGGGTGGATTCCCGCATCATTGATATGCCGGGCAAAATCGATCCTATCCCACACCCGTACGGCGAAGATTTGCCGTGTGCGGATAATAAACCGGTTGAGCCAAAGAAAGCGGAAGCAAAGGCGATTGTCGTGCAGCCGCCGCGCCCGAAACCGTGGGAAAAAACCTACGTGCTGCTGCCGTCTTACGAGAAGGTGAAGGCTGACAAAGTCCTCTACGCCCATGCGTCCCGTATTTTGCACCACGAAACCAACCCGGGCTGTGCCCGCGCGTTAATGCAGAAGCACGGCGAGCGCTTTATCTGGATCAACCCGCCAGCGATCCCGCTCTCCACCGAAGAGATGGACAGCGTCTTTGCGCTGCCGTACAAGCGCGTACCGCATCCGGCGTACGGCAACGCCCGCATCCCGGCGTATGAGATGATCCGTTTCTCGATCAACATCATGCGCGGCTGCTTTGGCGGGTGCTCATTCTGCTCTATTACCGAGCACGAAGGCCGTATTATTCAGAGCCGCTCTGAAGATTCGATCATCAATGAGATCGAAGCGATTCGCGACACGGTGCCAGGCTTTACCGGTGTGATCTCTGACCTTGGCGGTCCAACCGCGAACATGTATATGCTGCGCTGTAAGTCGCCGCGCGCGGAGCAAACCTGCCGTCGTCTCTCCTGCGTCTATCCGAGCATCTGCGAGCATATGGATACCAACCACGAGCCGACGATCAATCTCTATCGTCGCGCGCGCGACCTGAAGGGCATCAAGAAGATCCTGATTGCCTCCGGGGTGCGTTACGACATCGCCGTGGAAGATCCGCGCTACATCAAAGAGCTGGCGACCCACCATGTGGGCGGCTACCTGAAGATTGCGCCGGAGCACACCGAAGAAGGTCCGCTGTCGAAGATGATGAAGCCGGGTATGGGCAGCTATGACCGCTTTAAAGAGCTGTTCGACACGTATTCAAAGCAGGCGGGCAAAGAGCAGTACCTGATCCCGTACTTTATCTCCGCGCACCCCGGCACGCGTGATGAGGATATGGTGAACCTGGCACTGTGGCTGAAGCAGCGTCGCTTCCGTCTGGATCAGGTGCAGAACTTCTACCCGTCACCGCTCGCCAACTCGACGACCATGTATTACACCGGCAAGAACCCGCTGAGTAAGATTGGCTACAAGAGTGAAGAGGTGGTGGTGCCAAAAGGGGATAAACAGCGTCGTCTGCATAAAGCGCTGCTGCGTTATCATGACCCGAAAAACTGGCCGCTGATCCGCCAGGCGCTGGAAGAGATGGGTAAAAAACACCTGATCGGTTCACGCCGCGACTGTCTGGTACCGGCCCCGACGCTGGATGAGATGCGCGAAGCGCGTCGCCAGAACCGCAATACGCGCCCGGCGCTGACCAAGCACACGCCGATTGTGCATCAGCGTTCGAACGGTGGAGCGGGAACGAAGAAGAACGTAAAACGTAAGATCGGTTAAACCTGTAACAAAGCCCGGTGGCGCTGCGCTTACCGGGCCTACAGGTCAGCGCGTAGGCCGGGTAAGGCGAAGCCGCCACCCGGCTTTTTTCTGAGGCTCAAAATGAAAATAAGGAAGTTAACAGGAGCGATGCTGATTGGCCTGACGTTATGCGGTTGTGTAATGCACCGCCAGATACAGCCAGAAGTAGAAGGACGTCTAATCGACAGCGCAGGTAAGCCAGTCCCGGGCGCTAAAATAACATTAGAGAGGGAGCAAACGCTTTCTGACGACAACGGTCGTTTTGCTTTTCAGAGCCAGCATGAGTGGATCTTTTTTCTGCCAATAGGTCCGATGGACTGGATTTATTACACCCCGCTCCAGATAAGTATTAACGGAAAGGAATATGAAGCAATAGCAGGCGGCGGTCTCGGTGGGCCACATAAACTTGAAGGGAAAGCGTATAACGTTATTTGCACATTGCCTGACTTGCCCGGAGAAGCGAGATGTCAGTCAGGTTTATAGATTAAAACGAGCCCGGCGGAAGACCGGGCTCGTTTTAGGTATTAACCGCCAAACTGATCCGGGTCCGGCCCTAAGCGTTTGCCCTTCTCCAGCTTCGCAATCTCACCCAGCTCATCTTTGTCCAGGCGGAAATCCCAGACGTCGAAGTTCTCGGCAATACGTGATGGCGTGACTGATTTCGGAATGACGACCAGGCCGTTGTCCAGATGCCAGCGAATGACGATCTGTGCGGGCGTTTTGCCGTATTTATCCGCCAGGTCGTGGATGATTTTCTGATCGAAGACCCCCTCGCCACCCTGCGCCAGCGGGCTCCAGGATTCGGTCTGGATCTTGTGGGTCGCATTCCAGGCGTGAAGCTGGCGCTGCTGCATCAGCGGGTGCAGCTCGATCTGGTTAATCACCGGTGCGATGCCTGTCTCATCAATCAGGCGCTGCAGGTGATGAACCTGGAAGTTACAGACGCCGATGCTTTTCACCAGCCCCTCTTTTTGCAGTTCAATCATCCCTTTCCAGGCATCAACATAATGGTCGATGGCGGGAACCGGCCAGTGCATCAGATACAGATCGACGAAATCGAGCTGAAGTTTCTCCAGACTCTCCTGCAGGGCTTCGCGAGGGCGTTTTTGATCGTCATTCCACAGTTTCGTGGTAATGAATAATTCATCGCGGGGGACGCCGGCGCTGGCCAGTGCAGTGCCTACGCCGTCCTCGTTTTTGTAGGCGGCGGCGGTATCAATTGACCGATAGCCGACTTCCAGGGCTTTATGAATGGCGGAGACGACCTCGTCGTTACCGGCTTTCCATACACCTAGCCCCAACTGGGGCATCACGTTGCCATCCTGCAGCTTGATTACGGTTTGGTTTGCCATTTTTCCTCCTTCAGGTGCGCATCGCCGGAGGGGGGCTCCGGCGATGGGGTGTGCATTAAGTCTGGACGAAATGTCAAAAAACGAAAGTCGGGAGGACAAAAACGCTTAGCGTGCCGCTTCGTAGATACGGCGGCTGACGTCCAGCGTAATGTCACCGTGCTCGCCCAGTTGGGTCATGCCGTGCGCGTCGAGTTTCTCCAGCAGAGCAGGGATAGAACTGCCATCCAGGCCGTAGCCAGACAGGCGCGTTGGTACGCCCAGGCTTTCGAAGAAGTTGCGTGTCGCTTCGATGGCCGCGTCAATACGCGCATCGTCAGAACCCTCGGTGATGTTCCACACGCGCTCTGCGTACTGCAGCAGTTTGGCGCGTTTGGTATCCCGTTTTTCGTTCCACAGCGCAGGCAGAACCACCGCCAGCGTCTGAGCGTGATCGAGACCGTGCATCGCCGTCAGTTCGTGACCCAGCATGTGGGTCGCCCAGTCCTGCGGCACACCTGCGCCGATCAGACCGTTCAGCGCCTGCGTTGCCGCCCACATGACGTTGGCACGAACGTCATAGTTTTCCGGCTCTTTCAGCGCTTTCGGACCTTCTTCAACCAGCGTCAGCAGAATGCCTTCCGCGAAACGATCCTGAATTTTGGCATTCACCGGGTAGGTCACGTACTGCTCAACGGTGTGAACAAAGGCATCAACCACACCGTTCGCTACCTGACGTGCAGGCAGGGTATAGGTGTAAACCGGGTCGAGGATAGCGAAGACAGGCTGCACGTGCTCGTTCATAAAGGCCTGTTTGTCACCGGTGGTTTTACGGGAGATCACTGCGCCTTTGTTGGATTCGGAACCGGTGGCTGGCAGGGTCAGCACGGAGCCCATCGGGATTGCGCTTTTAATGTCGCTGCCGCGGGTTTCCAGGATGTGCCACGGGTCAACGCCGTCAGCGTAGTGCGCTGCCGCCGCGATGAACTTCGTGCCATCCAGAACGGAACCGCCACCGACCGCCAGCAGGAAAGTAATGTTTTCTTCACGGGCGATTTTTACCGCATTCATCAGCGTTTCGTAAGACGGGTTTGGCTCGATGCCGCCGAACTCACGCACGTCCAGACCGTCCAGGGCGCTGTAAACCTGATCCAGCACGCCGGTTTTTTTCACGCTGCCGCCACCGTAGGTGATCAGGACACGCGCATCAGCGGGGATCTGCGCACGCAGGTCAGCGATTGCGTCTTTGCCAAACAGAATGCGGGTTGGGGTATGGAGATTAAAATTGTTCATTGCTCGTTCCCTTTAGTGGGTGAAAAACCGTGGCGGCACTGATGCCTGCCTGATGCTGCACATTGTGGCGGTCCGGGGCTATGCTCTCAATGCACATTCCTGCCAATGTCTTGCCCATTTCTACAGAGCGCTGGAGAAACGTCGGGAAAGTGCGCAAACTGTGAAAGTCGGAAAACGTACCCGGAGTAACGAAAAATGAACCGTGAAGCGATCTGCCATCAGCTTACCGCGCAGATTAAGAGATTGATAGATAATGAAAATAGTGTCAGCGATCAGTTGCCTGATATTCGCCTGCTCTATGGCACGCAGCCCGGGACGCGCACGCCAGTGATGTACCAGCCGGGCATCGTTTTTCTCTTTTCGGGCCATAAAATTGGTTATATCAATGACCGCGTGTTCCGCTACGACACCAATGAATATCTGCTTCTGACAGTACCTTTACCCTTTGAATGTGAAACTTTCGCGACAGAGGAGGTCCCGCTGGCGGGTATTCGCGTTAATGTCGATATCCTTCAGCTGCAGGAACTGCTGATGGAGATAGGCGAAGATGAACTCTTCCAGCCGTCGATGGCTTCAAGCGGGATTAACTCGGCCACGCTGTCTGAAGAGATCCTGTGCGCCATCGAGCGTCTGCTGGACGTCATGGAGCGGCCGCTGGACGCGCGTATCCTGGGCAAGCAGATCATTCGCGAAATTCTCTATCATGTGCTGCTGGGCCCTGGCGGGGGAGCGTTGCTGGCGCTGGTGAGCCGACAGACCCACTTCAGTCTGATAAGCCGCGTGCTCAAGCGTATTGAGAGCCAGTACACGGAAAACCTCAGCGTCGATCAGCTCGCCGCGGAAGCGAACATGAGTGTCTCGGCGTTTCACCATAACTTTAAATCGGTGACCAGCACCTCGCCGCTGCAATACCTCAAGACCTACCGGCTGCATAAGGCGCGGATGCTGATGATCCACGACGGCATGAAGGCCAGCGCGGCGGCAATGCGGGTGGGCTATGAGAGTGCGTCGCAGTTTAGTCGGGAGTTTAAGCGCTATTTCGGCGTCACGCCGGGAGAAGATGCGTCGCGTATACGAACGATGCAGGGCGCCTGACGAGAAACGTAGGCCGGGTAAGGCGTAGCCGCCACCCGGCTTTTGTTTATGCGCTGCAGTACTTTTTCTTAATCACCACCGCAATGGTTCCCACCAGGCCTGCAACCAGCAGGACCATTGGCAGAACCATCAGGAAAGTCATCACCTGATCTTCATGGTGTTTCACAAAGGGGATCATATTCAGCGCGTAGCCTAACGTGGTCACGACCCCCACCCACAGCAGGCCGCTCAGCCAGTTGAAGAACTGAAAACGGCGGTTCGACAGGCCGGAAATACCCGCCATGGTGGGCAGCAGGGTGCGAATAAAAGCCAGAAAACGTCCGGCCAGCAGCGCCAGCAGGCCGTGTCGGTCAAACATACAGGTCGCCCGCTGATGGTATTTATGCGGTAACTGCGCCAGCCAGCCTTTCACGACGCGCGTGTTCCCCAGCCAGCGGCCCTGCAGATAGCTCAGCCAGCAGCCCAGGCTCGCGGCAGAGGTGAGGATAACCATCGTTGGCGTAAAGTCCATAACGCCTTTACCGATCAATGCCCCGGCAAGCAAAAGCAAACTGTCACCGGGTAAAAACGAGGCTGGCAGTAATCCATTTTCCAGAAACAGCGTTGCGAACATCACGAAATAGACGACGCCTATAACGTGCGGATCCGCCAGTGCGGCAAAATCATGTTGCCAGAGCGCCGCAATAATATCTTGAATAACAGCCATGGACTTTCCTGTGGAACAGCAGAGATAACGCTATTGTACTCCCAATTATACCTGCCGGGATTGATCGCAGGCGCAACTCATGCAGACTTTTCTGCTTGCAGTGTTAAGAAAAGCGTCCGGGGAGTACATTTTCAGCGAGCACTCTACACGATACGTTCAAACCCTGCTGATAAATCCGCAATTAAATCGTCCACATTTTCTAAACCGATGTGCAGGCGAATCAGGGTGCCGCTGAAGTCCACTTCGCCGCCAGGGCGCAGAGCCGCGATTTGCTCCGGCTGATTAGGCAGGATCAGGGACTCAAAACCGCCCCAGGAGTAGGCCATGCTGAAGAGGGTAAAGTGATCCAGATAGTTTGCCAGTTCGTCATTATCTAGCCGTTTTTTAAGCACAAACGAGAACAACCCGCTGCTGCCCGTAAAGTCACGTTGCCAGAATTCATGGCCTTTACTGCCCGCAAGCGCAGGATGATTAACGCGCTCAACCTGTGGATGCTGAGCCAGCCACTCTGCCACTTTCAGGCTGCTTTCATGGTGTTGACGCAGGCGAACCCCCAGCGTGCGGATACCGCGGCTGGTCATGTAGGCCGTATCTGCATCGACCATCTGGCCCATCAGGTAGGCATTTTCACGCAGCTGATCCCAGCAGCGCGCGTTAGACACTGCTGTACCAATCATCCCGTCTGAATGGCCAATCAGGTATTTCGTCGCCGCCTGAATCGAGATATCAATGTCGAATTCCAGCGCTTTAAACAGCACGCCCGCCGCCCAGGTGTTGTCGATCATGATGATCGCCTCCGGCGCTTTGCTGCGCACGGCCTTCACGATAGCCGGTACGTCGTGCACTTCCATGGTGATTGAACCGGGAGACTCCAGAAACACGATGCGCGTGTTTGGCTGAATAAGTTCGGCAATGCCTGCGCCAATCAGCGGATCGAACCACCCGGTAGTGACGCCGAGTTTACTGAGTATTTTGGTGCAGAAGTCCTGGCTGGGTTCATAGGCGGTGTTGGGCATCAGGATATGGTCGCCCTGTTCCACAAACGCCAGAATGGTATTGGCGACCGCAGCCGCACCGCACGGGAACAGCGCGCAGCCCGCACCGCCTTCCAGCTCGCACATCGCTTCCTGCAGAGAAAAATGGGTTAGCGTGCCGCGACGGCCATAAAACAGCCCGCCTTTTGCGCGGTTACGCGTGGCGATTTTTTTCTCCTCAACGGTGTCAAACACCAGGGAGGAGGCGCGTTGAATCACGCTGTTAACCGAACCCTGCGTATATTTTTTGCTGCGTCCGGCCTGTACCAGCGTGGTATCAAGATGCTTCTTAGTCATGTTCGCTAACCCTGTTTTTATACGTCTGGACGTCCAGACTACCACGATTGTGAAAAACTGCACCCGCATGCTTATCGAATAAGCAGAAAATATTAGCAAAAAACCGCATAAGAAATTTTTACTGCGTAAGCGCAAGGAAAGTGAGCGAAAATTACGGCACCATGCAAATACTAATGAGAACTACTATCAATTCGACGACGTTTTGATATTATTACGTTCAGATTTTGTGATTTGCGTCCTGGAGATACAGAGTGGGTAATAATTTGATGCAGACGGATCTCTCCGTTTGGGGCATGTATCAACATGCTGACATCGTGGTTAAGATTGTGATGATCGGCCTGATTCTGGCGTCCGTTGTCACCTGGGCTATCTTCTTCAGCAAAAGCGCCGAGCTGCTTTCGCAGAAGCGTCGCCTCAAGCGGGAACAGCAGCAGCTGGCAGAAGCCCGCTCTCTGGATCAGGCGTCTGATATGACCTCATCCTTCCACGCAAAAAGCCTGACCACCCTGTTAGTGAACGAAGCGCAGAACGAGCTGGAACTCTCCGCTGGCAGTGAAGATAACGAAGGCATTAAAGAGCGTACCGGTTTCCGTCTGGAGCGTCGCGTTGCGGCCGTTGGCCGACACATGGGACGTGGTAATGGTTATCTGGCTACCATCGGCGCAATTTCGCCGTTCGTCGGTCTTTTCGGTACGGTCTGGGGCATCATGAACAGCTTTATCGGTATCGCTCAGACTCAAACCACCAACCTGGCGGTTGTTGCGCCCGGTATCGCAGAAGCGCTGCTGGCGACGGCGATTGGTCTGGTCGCGGCGATTCCGGCAGTCGTTATCTATAACATTTTCGCGCGTATGATTGGCAGCTACAAAGCCACGCTCGGTGACGTTGCCGCTCAGGTTCTGCTGCTACAAAGCCGCGATCTCGACCTGAATGCCAGCGCCGTGAAACCGGTGCATGCGGCGTCTAAACTGCGCGTAGGTTGATATTATGGCGATGCGTCTAAACGAAAATCTGGACGATAACGGTGAAATGCATGAGATCAACGTGACGCCGTTTATTGACGTCATGCTGGTTCTGCTGATTATCTTTATGGTCGCTGCGCCGCTGGCGACGGTGGACGTGAAGGTGAATCTGCCGGCCTCGTCCAGCCAGCCGCAGCCGCGTCCGGAAAAGCCCATCTATCTTTCTGTGAAAGCGGATAAATCGATGTTCCTGGGTAACGACCCGGTAACGGATGCTTCGGTTATTCCGGCGCTGGATCAGCTAACCGGCGGCAAGAAAGACACCACCGTCTTCTTCCGTGCGGACAAAACCGTCGACTACGAAACCATGATGAAGGTGATGGACACGCTGCATCAGGCGGGTTATCTGAAGATTGGGCTGGTCGGCGAAGAGAAAGCGGCCAAAAAATAGTAAAGAAGCTGGCGAAAGCCGGCTTTTTTTATGTCTGTCGGTTTATGCGTTTTTATTATCCGTCTGCGCGGCAGAGGAGGTTGCCAGCGTGTCTTCGTCGAGCGCAACGCAGGTGACGTTTGAGGTACGGTACTCACCGGCTGACAGCTTGCGCGTCAGGCGCAGGGTGGCGACTTCTCTGGCAAGCAGATACTGATAGTTGGCCTCTAGCCGGCCCAGCAGCTTCTCTTTCAGCTCGGGTTGCTGCTCGATGAGGCTATTTATCACCGCACCGTAAATCTCTTCTTTGACCTGTAGCGGGTAAATCTCGCGGCGATTCTGCCATTTCAGCCGCACCAGCGTCGCCGGAATCGATACCAGGTCTTGCGTAATACGCGTCATCTCGATATTTTTTGTGTTTCTCAGGGCGTCGAGATTTTGCTTTAAGATAAATTCATCACTTTTTTTATCATCTAAAGTCAAATAAACGTCGTTGTCTTTAACTTCTTTCACGTTAATCTTCCCCAAGGGTATAAAAAATAGGGTTGTTTTTTTCACGCGTAATTAGATTAAGCCAAATTTCATTGCCCGCTTCATTTATTTCTTTTGTTTTTTCAGCCATTATTTGACTTAGTTTCTGGGCATCTATTTCGCCTTCAGCCTGGAGGTCATTCAGCAGGTGGACGAAGGCCTCAATTTTTATAGCGCGAAATAAGCGGTCTTTTATATGGCGATCGTGCTCCTCCAGCAACATATTACGGGATTTGCCAGTGCGGGAAACACCAATTAATATATCAGGCTCGAAATCGGAGAGCTTTCTTTTCCCCTGAGTGAAACTGGCCTTTTTTTCTTCTTCCGTCGGTTGCTGTTCCACAGGCGTAATGTGGTACTTAGCCGGGACGAGATAGTCGGGCAGCATTTTTTAATTTCCTTTATTTTCAACAGGGTGGGGTTGGTAAAGGCGTGAGATTCGTTGACAATATCATGAGGCAATTTTAAAATCAAAAAAAATGGAGCCAACCCATGAACAGCATCTTTTTTACGGTCATCACATTACTATTACTGACCGCTGGTGTGCTTTTATTGATGCAGGAGTTCAATAAAACGAAAGTGTCGAAAGACACCAGTGAACCTCCACAGCCTGAACTGATGACAAAAGAGGAAGGTGAAGACCATTTCTCTGTTTTGATGAACTCTGTTACGCCTGTCTGGTACTGGCGGGTGAATCACGAATATATCGACTTTTTACACGCGACAATTAAGCGTATGAAAATGTCCGAAATTAATGACACGCCCGGTCTGTTTGAGGCGCAGCGTCGTTGCAGCGACCTGAATTCAGCGGTTTATAAATATTACGACAATATCAAAAAGCGCTGTCTTAACGGAGAGAAGGTCTCGTATTCAGACCTGGACGTATTAAACCTTCGCCAGTGTTTTCGTGAGTTCAGTCTGGAAGCCTACCCCGAACTTGTGGTGCTGGTCTGGCCGGAGTATGCGCGTCCGGAGGTTAATCCAGACAACGTCTAAGTCATGAACAGTTGAGTTCTTGCAAATAGCCAGCGCCGTTGAGATATACTGGGCGCTGGTTTCTTTTGCAAACAGGACTTTATGGAACGCTTCTTTGAAAATGCCATGTACGCCTCCCGCTGGATACTGGCTCCCGTCTATTTTGGCCTTTCGCTGGCACTTATCGCGCTGACGATTAAGTTTTTTCAGGAAATCCTGCATGTTCTGCCGAACATTTTTTCCATTGCCGAAGCGGACCTGATTCTGGTTCTGCTGTCGCTGGTGGATATGACCCTGGTGGGGGGATTGCTGGTGATGGTGATGTTTTCCGGCTACGAGAATTTTGTCTCCCAGCTTGATATCGACGAGCGCAAGGAGAAGCTCAACTGGCTGGGCAAAATGGATGCCTCGTCGCTGAAGAATAAAGTGGCAGCGTCGATTGTGGCGATCTCCTCTATCCACCTGTTGCGCGTGTTTATGGACGCGAAGAATGTCCCGGATAATAAACTGATGTGGTACGTGATTATCCACCTGACGTTTGTGCTGTCGGCGTTTGTGATGGGGTATCTGGATAAGATCAGTAAGAAGTAAAGTGCATATCCCTCTCCCCAGAGGGGAGAGGGCATCAATCTGCACTATTTATCCGACGACGCCTGCCACAGATTCAACTCCCCATCCGCAACATGCTGGTCAATCCGCGTGAGCTCGTCCTCTGTAAAGCGCAGGTTATCCAGCGCCCGCACGTTCTCCTCAAGCTGTTCCGGACGGCTGGCACCAATCAGCACTGACGTCACGCGCGCATCTTTCAGTAACCAGCTCAACGCCATTTGCGCCATGGTCTGGCCACGCGCCTGTGCCATATCATTGAGCAGACGAAGACTGCTCAGGTTGGCGTCGGTCAGCATCTTCTCTGTCAGCCCGCGCACCTTATGCCCTTCTCGCTGCATGCGTGAACCTTCCGGAATGCCGTTCAGGTATTTCCCGGTCAGCAGACCCTGCGCCAGCGGGGTAAAGGCAATACACCCCGTACCGTTTGCTTCCAGCGCATCCAGCAATCCGGTCTTATCGACCCAGCGGTTAAGCAGGTTATAGGACGGCTGGTGGATGAGCAGTGGGATCTTCCACTCGCGCAGTAACCCGGCCATTTTTTGAGTGCGCTCCGTTGAGTAGGACGAGATCCCGACGTACAGCGCTTTGCCGCTCTGCACGGCGTGGGCCAGCGCTGAGGCCGTCTCTTCCATCGGCGTATTTTCATCCACGCGGTGGGAGTAGAAAATATCAACGTACTCGACCCCCATGCGTTTCAGGCTTTGATCGAGGCTGGCGAGCAGGTATTTGCGTGAACCGCCTGAACCGTACGGCCCCGGCCACATGTCGTAACCGGCTTTAGTGGAGATGATGAGCTCGTCGCGGTACGCGGCAAAGTCCTCTCGCAGCAGGCGGCCAAAGTTCTCCTCTGCGCTCCCTGCCGGTGGGCCGTAGTTGTTGGCAAGATCGAAATGGGTAATGCCGAGATCGAAGGCTTTACGTAGCAGTGCGCGCTGGGCATCGAGAGGCTGGACGTGGCCAAAGCTATGCCACAGACCCAGCGACAGCGCTGGCAGGCGCAGGCCGCTCTTTCCACAATAGCGGTACTGCATGTTCTCGTAGCGGTCAGGGGAAGGGTGCCAGGACATGATGTCTCCTTTCTTATTTAATGAATTTTCGAAACAGCGTTTTTATTCTGCGTTTATCAAATCATAAATTGTTCACAGAAGCGATGACAGGGTTTAACCCCTTCATATTGAAAGGTAATAATTAACCCTGGCTGTGTGACCTGTGAAGCCGCGCTAATTAAAAATAATCACAAAAGGTTATAATTTCCGCGCTGCCTGCCGATAAAGAGAGGAGTACTCGCCTCTGGGCGAATTCACCCTCACGGCAAGGAAATCTTATGAATATGCTACGTAATTTCACGATCCGCTTCGTCATGCTGACGATTCTCGGGATCTTTTGTTTAATGTGGGCGGGCGTTGGGCTGTACAGCACCTGGTCTTTGTCACGCGTTTCAGAGGGCAATGAAGTTGATCGCCATCTGGTGAAACAGATGACGGTACTGAGCCAGGGCAACGATCAGTATTTCCGCTTCGTGACCCGCCTGAGCCGCGCAATGGAAGTCAAAGCCGCTGGCGGCACGCCCGATTTGTCCTCCGCCCAACAGGCGCTGGATAACATGGGCAAGAAACTGGCCGAGATGAAAGCGATGTCACCCGGCCCGATGGATGAGGCGATCGCATCCCGGGTGATCGGCTCCTGGCAGGCGCTGCTCGACCAGGGCGTGACGCCGCAAATGGCGCAGGCGAAGCAGGGGGCTCTGGAAGGCTACCGCCAGCAGGCCAACAACGTCACGCCACCGTTGAGCCGTGCGTTCGGTGCGGCTGCCGAGGCGTTCAACACTGCCGCTGCGAACACGCTCGACAGTACCCGCGTGGTGGTGGACGGCCTGACCAGTATGACCCGCACGGTGATTATCGTCGCCACGATTATCGGTCTGCTGATTCTGCTTTTTACCGACCGTTACCTGGTGGCGATGCTGGTAAAACCGCTGGAGCGTATCCGCCAGCAGTTCCGCCAGATTGCCCAGGGCGATCTCAGCCAGCCCATTGCGCCGTTCGGCCGCAACTGTGTGGGACAACTGGTTCCCCTGCTGAGTGCCATGCAGGACAGCCTGCGTGAAGCCGTCAGTACGATTCGCTCGGGCAGTGAAAATATCTGGCGCGGGGCGACGGAAATCTCCAGCGGCAATAACGATCTCTCTTCGCGTACCGAAGAGCAGGCTGCCGCACTGGAAGAGACGGCGGCCAGCATGGAACAGCTGACCGCCACCGTGAAACTGAACGCGGAAAGCGCGCGTCAGGCCAGCCAGCTTGCCGATGTGGCTTCAACGACTGCCAGCCGCGGCGGTTCGCTGGT
The DNA here is from genome assembly GCF_049237505.1 of Enterobacter cloacae complex sp. SHL012. Classification (NCBI taxonomy): domain Bacteria; kingdom Pseudomonadati; phylum Pseudomonadota; class Gammaproteobacteria; order Enterobacterales; family Enterobacteriaceae; genus Enterobacter; species Enterobacter cloacae complex sp. SHL012. The sequence continues at coordinate 419,373 of NZ_JBMKIZ010000003.1, read as the reverse complement.
GGAAGAGGTGGTTACCACCATGAGCGGTATTTCCGAAAGCTCGAAGAAAATTGCTGAAATCACCAACGTCATCAACAGTATTGCCTTCCAGACCAATATCCTGGCGCTCAACGCAGCCGTTGAAGCGGCACGCGCAGGCGAGCAGGGCCGCGGTTTCGCCGTCGTCGCGGGGGAAGTCCGTAATCTGGCAAGCCGCAGCGCCAACGCGGCCAAGGAAATTGAGGGGCTGATTGCTGATTCGGTTAATCGCGTAGAACAGGGGGCACAGCTGGTGGGCGACACGGGCACGACCATGGATGCCATCTTACGCGACGTGACGGAAGTGACGACCATTATGAAGCAAATCGCTTCCGCTTCTGAAGAGCAAAGCAAGGGCATTTCGCAGGTCGGGATTGCCATTACGCAGATGGACGGCGTCACCCAGCAAAACGCCTCGCTGGTGGAAGAGGTTTCCGCGGCAGCCGCCGCGCTGGAACGTCAGACCGAAGAGCTTCAGCGTTCGGTGCAGAAGTTCCGCCTGACGGCATAACACAACGTTACAAGGCCGCCTGATGCGGCCTTGTATTATCGTTTAACCCTGCTGTTGCAATTCGAGAAATCGGATATCCCGTTGCAGATGCCACTTCTGCGATACGCTTAAATGAGGGGTTACCGTTTGGTGAGAGTGATTTATAAAGTGATTCGCGAGAAATGCCAGCACGTTTTGCAATAACAGTCATCCCGCCAGAGGCTTCGATCACATGCCGTAAGGCGAGCATGAACGCCTCATAGCCTCCTGGCTCGTCAATTTCAATGAAAGCCTGGTGAAGATAGACGGGCGCGAAATCCGGAGAATCTTTCAGGAGTTGTACCATTGCGTCATCATGAAGTACTGATTTAGCCATTGCGATTTCCTCTTATATTCTGCGCTTGTAGTCGTTGAGGTACTCAACGGCCCTTTCAATGTCTGCATTTTGCTTTTTTTTCGTTCCAGTCAATAGCACCAGACATACTGCGCCATCTGCCGGATCGGAGACTTCACTAAAATAGACACGATAACCGGGTCCCCGGTGAATTCTGAGCTCTGAAACACTCTCTCTGCATGGTTTGCAATCGCCAAAGTTACCCGTCGACATTCTGGCGACACGCGTGGCAATCATGGCTTTTGCTATGGGATCTTTCAAACTTCGCAGATATGCATCAAAAGGATCATATCCATCAGCTGTAATGTAGTGTTTAACGTTAGCCATTATTGTAGCCTGTAGTTTACGATAAGCAAAGCATTGTAATCTTCAGGCTACGACAGGCAATTGTTTGCATCGTAATAACTGAGTGGGAAGATAATTTTCAGAAAGCGGATCGCAAAAACGAGAGATTTGGCAGGGGGGGGATTATTGAACAACGCTGTGGCCGGGCAAACGCAGCGCTGCCCGGCAATACTTATCAGTGGGTCGCTTCGCCAATCAGTGCACCCGTGCCCGCACCCACGGCCGCTCCTTTCAGCACACTCTTGCCCGTCACGGCAGCCGCTCCTGCGCCAACGACGGCACCCACGGCACCCCCCTTACGTGCGTCTTTACCTTTTTCGCCGTTTTTGAACATGGCACCTGTACCTGCGCCAACAACGGCACCGCCGACGGTGGATTTCAGATCTTTGCCTGTGGCCGCGCCAATGGCGGCGCCCGCTACCGCGCCAGCGGCGGTTTTGTCGATGGCCATTCCCGAGGTGGAAAAAAGGAGAGCGCTGATGACCAGCGTTGTTTTAATAAGTTTCATAACAGATCCTTTGTGACTGCTGTCGATTGATACGTCGTTTCTCACATCTGCGCGAGAAAAACGGCCAGATAGTGCCAGCAATTGCGGCTCAACCTTTAGGCTAATCATGCCCCTGGCAAGGATCTCATCTGCCGGGCGGTGGCCCGCCCGGCAAAGCATTACGCCTGACGCTTGTCTTCCGTGTTGGTATCGAAGTCGCTCGCTGCGTGACGTTCGTGCAGTTGCTCGTTCAGCTCGCCGCTGGTGCGGTTAACGATGCGTCCACGCTTCACGGCATGGCGGTTCGCCACGTCTTTCGCCCAACGCTGGACGTTGGTGTACTTTTCGGCATCCAGGAACTCGGCGGCGTTATAGACGCTACCCAGGGCCACGCAGCCAAACCATGGCCAGATCGCCATATCCGCGATGGTGTACTCCTCGCCCGCCACGTAACGGCCGCGCGCCAGCTGTTTATCCAGCACGTCGAACAGGCGTTTGGCTTCCATGGTAAAGCGATCGATCGCGTACTCAATTTTCACTGGCGCGTAGTTGTAGAAGTGACCAAAACCGCCGCCCAGGAATGGCGCCGCGCCCTGCAGCCAGAACAACCAGTTCAGCGTTTCGGTGCGTCCCGCCGGATCTTTCGGCAGGAAGTGACCAAACTTCTCTGCCAGATAGAGCAGGATATTGCCGGATTCAAAGACGCGCGTTGGTGGGGTCGTGGAGTGATCCCGCAGCGCCGGTATTTTCGAGTTCGGGTTCACTTCAACGAACCCGCTGGAGAACTGATCGCCCTCGCCGATGCGGATCAACCAGGCGTCATACTCCGCGCCCGTCACGCCCAGCGCCAGCAGCTCTTCAAGCATGATGGTCACTTTCTGGCCGTTAGGTGTTCCCAGCGAATAAAGTTGCAGCGGATGGGAGCCCACGGGGAGATCTTTCTCATGCGTCGCGCCCGAAATCGGGCGGTTAATATTGGCGAACGCGCCGCCGCCGTTCTTTTTCCATTCCCACACTTTCGGTGGCTGATAGGTGTTTTCGTCTGACATGTTGGCCTGCCTCTTTGGTGTTGTGTTGAGGCAGTTTAGCAGGTGGCAGGGGAACCGTTTAACGATGCGAGCGTAATGGACAGGGCAGGTGTATGATAATTCCACCTCTGTCAGGTTAATTACAACGTGCAGACGACGACAACCCTTCAAAAAATTGCCGCCTGCCTGTTTTAGGTTGGATACATGCGTAAAGGAAAGTTAAGCAGTGATGCGCCATTCGGGACGTTGTTAGGCTATGCGCCGGGTGGTGTGGCGATTTACTCCTCAAATTACGGCAGTCTGGACCCGCGAAAATACCCGGAAGATGCGGATTTTCGCAGTTATATCGGCAACGAATACATGGGCCACAAATGGCAGTGTGTTGAGTTTGCCCGCCGTTTCCTGTTCCTCAACTATGGTTTCGTGTTTACCGACGTCGGCATGGCGTGGGAGATCTTCTCCCTGCGCTTTTTGCGTCAGGTAGTGAACGATAACATTCTGCCCCTTCAGGCGTTTGCCAATGGCTCGAAGCGTGCGCCGCGCGCCGGGGCGCTGCTGATCTGGCAAAAGGGCGGAGAGTTTCATGAGACCGGCCACGTGGCGGTAATCACCCAGCTTCTGGACGACAAGGTGCGCATTGCAGAGCAGAACGTCCTGCACTCCCCGCTGCCGCTCGGGCAGCAGTGGACGCGCGAGCTGCGGCTGAGCGTGGAGAACGGATGTTACACAATCCATGACACCTTCAGCGACACGGAAATTCTCGGCTGGATGATCCAGACCGACGACACGGAACACAGCATTCCCCAGCCGGAAATCGACGGCGAACTGCTGAAAATTCGCGGTGCGCGGCTGAAAAACAAACGTCAGTTCGACGGAAAATGGCTCAACGAAAATGACGCGCTGCAGCAGGCGTATATCCGCGCGAACGGTCATGTGATCAATAAAGATCCCTGCCAGTACTTCACCATCACCGAAAGCGCCGAGCAGGAGCTGATCAAGGCCACCAACGAACTGCACCTGATGTACCTGCACGCGACGGACAAGGTGCTGAAAGACGACAATTTGCTGGCGCTTTTCGACATTCCCAAAATCCTCTGGCCGCGCCTGCGCCTCTCCTGGCAGTGGCGTCGTCACCATATGATCACCGGCCGTATGGATTTTTGCATGGATGAGCGCGGGATTAAGGTCTACGAGTACAATGCCGACTCCGCGTCCTGCCATACCGAGGGCGGGTTGATTCTCGAAGAGTGGGTGAAAAACGGTTATCGCGGCCACGGTCATAACCCGGCAGAAGGGTTGCTGGAAGAGCTGACCGGCGCGTGGAAACACAGCCACGCGCGTCCGTTCGTGCACATCATGCAGGACAACGATGTCGAAGAGGATTATCACGCGCTCTTTATTCAGCGTTCACTGTTGCAGGCCGGGTTTGAAACCAAAATTCTGCACGGGCTGGGGGCGCTGAGCTGGGATGCTGCCGGGCAGCTGATTGACGACGAAGGTCGCCACGTCAACTGCGTGTGGAAAACCTGGGCGTGGGAAACGGCGATAGAGCAAATCCGCGAGGTCAGCGAAACCGAATATGCTGCCGTGCCGATTCGGACCGGACATCCCGAGGGTGAAGTGCGCCTGATCGACGTCCTGCTGCGTCCGGAAGTGCTGGTCTTTGAGCCGCTGTGGACGGTGATACCGGGTAACAAAGCCATTCTGCCGGTACTGTGGCAGCTTTTCCCGAACCACCGTTACCTGCTCGACACCGATTTTGAGGTTAACGACCTGCTGAAGCAGACCGGTTATGCCGTCAAGCCGATTGCCGGACGCTGCGGCAGCAATATCGATCTCATTAGTGCCCAGGACGAACTGCTGGATAAATCCAGCGGTAAGTTTATCGATCGCAAAAACATTTACCAGCAGCTGTGGTGCCTGCCAAACGTTGACGGCAAGTACATTCAGGTCTGCACCTTTACCGTCGGCGGGAACTACGGCGGCACCTGTCTGCGCGGAGATGACTCGCTGGTGGTGAAGAAAGAGAGCGATATTGAACCGCTGATTGTGGTGAAGGATAAGTAACTCAGAACCGCTCGAAATAGCTCCCCGCAGACCATTCTGCGGGGACGTTTCTTCACTCTTCTTCCTCGTCCTGTTGACTGATCTTTAGATCAATAATACGGCCAATCCGATCGTGATAGACCGTCAGCAGGTTGTACTGGCTCATCTCGGAGATGATCTGTGGTGAGACATTAAAGCTGCGGGCCAGCTCCTCCTGGTGAAAATAGCCCGGCTGACGACGCCTCACATGCGTGCGGCGGCGGTTGTACTGATACCACAAAATCAGCAGCCATCCGTTAAGCGCGGCGAACAGCAAATAGATCAACACCGTATTAAAGGAGGCAATAATGACGCTCCACCGGTGTTCACTCTCTTCGGTTAACTGCATCCACAGCCTGGCATACAGGAAAAACAGAAATCCTCCCCACGCCACCAGAGTTAACGCGGCATCGAAAAGACGGGGTAACAGCCGATGTTCAGTCAAAATTAAGGTATTTTCGTTCATTGAATGCTTCCTTTTCCCCGGTCCGGACTGATCCAGCGCGCGCGGGCACGCTGACGTTTAAGCATGACTTTCGGAAACGCGACGAGGGTAGTGAACAGGCCAATCATCCAGTACACCATCGGGAACCAAATCACCCAGAAAAGCGAGCTTGCCACCTTCCGCTCGTATCGCCGCTCGATGAACAAACTGACCAGGAACTGCAGCAGACACATGACGCCCAACAGCAGACCGGTGAACGCGGGTGGGAACAGGGTCTCAACGGTCAGCCTGGCGGGAATCGGCGCGACCTGGCTGATAATGAACAGCAGTACCGTCATCGCGTAAGCGAACGCCCACAGCGTGGACAGCGCGTACTCCAGAAACAGGGGCCACATGCGATGATGTTCCCAGCGCACAACCTTGCGAAGGTTGACCAGAAAAACCTCCGCGCCGCCCTGAGCCCAGCGCAGGCGCTGTTTCCACAGGCCTTTGAGCGTCTCCGGCATCAGTATCCAGCACAGCGCCCGCGGCTCGAAAAAGATGTCCCAGTGGCGCAGCTGAAGCTTCCAGCTTATGTCGATGTCTTCCGTGATCATATCTGGGCTCCAGTACCCGACGTCCGCCAGCGCCTGGCGGCGAAAGGCGGCGATGACGCCGGACACGGTAAAGACCCGGCCATAGATCCGCTGCGTGCGTTTGATAAGGCCAATAATGGACGAGAACTCGCCCACCTGAATGCGCCCAATCAGCGAGGATCGCGTGCGAATGCGCGGATTGCCGGTGACCGCGCCGACGTGAGGATACTGAATCAGCGGGGCTACCAGATAAACCGCAGTGTCGCGGTCGAGCAGGGCGTCGCCATCAATGCAGACCAGCAGATCGCCCCGGGCTGCCGCGGCACCCGCTTTTAGCGCGACGGCTTTTCCCTGGTTCTCCGCGAGGTTAATTACCCGCAGGCGCGGCTGCTCCTGCGCCAGCTGCTGCAGCACGTCCGCCGTGTTATCAGAAGAGCCATCGTTAATGGCGATAACCTCTATATTCTTATACCGCTGATCCAGCGCGGCGCTGATGGTCTCTCTGGCGTTCCTTTCCTCATTGAAACAGGGGATCAGAATGGAAATAAGCGGCTCGCCAGCGAGCGAGGGTGGTGGGGTCTCTTTATCCCACGACCAGTGGCGTTCAAGCTGAAACCAGAAATAGAGTCCGCCGGTGACCCAGAGCACGGACATGAACAGCGGCCAGAAGAACACAAAATCCAGAATCAGTTCGCCGGTAAAAAGGGCGGCCACGCCTAAAGGCAACCCGAATACCAGACACAAAATAGAAAAAGCGATGATGCGATCAGTCATTGTCAGGGTACCAGTAGGAAGAAAATTCAGGCCTGATGCGGGAGATATCAGGCTGGTTGTTGATGAAATCGTCGGGGTAGTAGCCGTAGTTTTTGACGCCGTTCAGCTGGAGAACGCGCATCCACTGGACAAGCTGTTTATCGGAAACGGCACGCTGCGTTTTTTGCTCCCAGTCTCTGGCCTGCAGTTCGAAAATGGTTTTATCGAGCGCGCCGGGACGAGCGGCGACCACGTTAACCAGACGCGTCAGCCAGGCGTCGCTTTCGTTCGCCGGAACGGACTCCATCAGCGGCATGGCCATCGGCACCGTCCAGTCATAGGTCGCCAGAAAATCATCAAAATTCTGTGCAAACCAGGCTTCGCTTTCAGGCTCAAGGATCGGTAAGACGAACATATTGCGTGCGGTTTTGATCTGCGGTCCCCGGATGTGCTTCACCGCCTGGCCCAGCGCACGGGTAAAGCCCATCAGCAGACGGCTTTTCTGACGCGTTGTGTCCTGAGCGGCGTCTTGTCCGGCATCGTCAACGTCCGTCAGCACCGCATCGTCATGGAACAAAATCCCATTGAAGGTGCTATAGCGGGCCAGATCTTCATAGATGTCCGTCACCTGCTGGCGAACCTGCGGGTTCCACGGGGAGAGCCGGATATAAGGTTCAGTGGCCTCGTGCAGCTGGCCCGTTTGACGATCCCGACGCTGCACGCGCGGCAGGGAGGGATCGAGATCGAACGAGAGCACCGGCATCCACGCGAAGACTTTCACCCCCGCACGGGTCTGGAGCTGCCAGGAGACAAAATTGAACAGATCGGCGCGGACCGGAAGCCGACGGTTGGGGAAATAGAGCGCTTTGATCCGACCATCGCCCTGCGGGTCGGCAAACGCCTGCAGGAAAACATGGCTGATTTTCATGTCGTAGACTCGCTGGATCAGCCTGTTGATATTTTGGGTTTGCTGGGCCGGATCGGGATCGTAAACGTAGTCGAGGTCGACGTGCATGACGCGAACGGGATCGTGTTCCTGGATCTGGCTGACCGTACTGGCAAAGGTTTTTAGCGAAGGATTACCGGCGATCAGCAGACGGGGAATGTTGCCAGGGTCATTTACGTCCCCCAGACCGTCTTCCAGCGTAAAGGCCAGCTGGTAACCCTGTTGTCTGGCGATGGCGAGCGACGTACCGTTGGCGGCACCGTAAGGCCAGACCCAGGCGCGCGGTGCTTTGCCCGTCACCTGCGTGATTTTCTCGGTCACTTTATGCACGTCGTCGCCGATCCGCTGGCTGAACTGCCGATCGGTTTCATAGCGACCCGTCGCCTTATCGTAAAAGCGATTGGCGATGGCAGGCTCGCGGCTTCCCTGAGGGGTAGCCACGATACCGTAATGGGAGGCCCAGGTATGTGAGCCGATCTCAATCAGCGGAGACTGGCTGAGCTCGCGCACCATGTCCCACGTTGCGAAGCGATCGCGGGGCGTCATCAGACCACCAAAATTGACCTTTTGATTCGCTGGCGTGTCCACCCAACTGCCTACCGGTGCCCAAAGAGCAGGGACGTTCCAGGCCTGAAGCAGTGGCCAGACGCGGGTATAAAAGCTGCTGTAGCCGTCGTCAAAACTGAGCAAAACGGCTTTCGGCGGCAGCGTTTTTTTTCCGTCATGGGCATCCATAATGTCCTGCACGCTGATGGCGTGATAGCCGTTATGCAAAAGCCAGCTTATTTGCTCGTTTAACGCGCTGGTGCGAACGGAGAGGTAGCGCTGGTCGGCGGCATCATCTTCGACGTCGTGGTAGGCCAGCACCAGAAATCGATTCGTTGGCCAGGGCTTGCTCGCCTCCAGCTGGGGTCTCTCTTTGGGGGCAATAAACGGGAGTGCCTGGGCGCAAATGCTCGCGCTGAGGCAGAACCAGCCAATGAGTATCACACTCACGGAAAAACGTATGTTCAGCATATTCATCCTTAAAAGCGTAAAGTCGCATCAAACGTGACGGAGAGATTGCTCTCGCGCTTGCCGTCGTAAGGGCGTTTATCCCAGTTCAGCATCACGCCGGTATCGATGACGTTGTTCCACTGGATGCGTTGTCCGTAGCCCAGCAGGGTGATGGCCCCGGCGGACTGATTTTTCTGCCAGTAGCTGCCGCCGCCTGCCACGAACTGCTGGCTCCAGAGGGTGTCGTAATGGCGATACATCTCATGATCGACGGACAGAGCGGCCGTTACGGACAGATCCCGCGCCGGGTTGTAATAGAGCGTGTCCCGCAGGCTGTTTTTACTGGCGGCGATCCCCGGTTCGAGATCCAGCGTCAGGGACGGGGTTTGCCAGAGACGCTCCTTACCCGTAAGGGTGTATTCCTGACGGCGGTTGTGGTCTGAGAAGCGGCTGACGGCGGCGCTAAACTGATACTCACGTCGCTCGTTTTGATACCAGCGCACGCCGCCTTCCCCCCGGTTGGCGCTAATCCCGTTGCGTAATGCCCGTAAGGGCGTGGTGCGAGCTACGCGTTCAAGGCTGCCGCTGAGCTGCCAGTTATCGGTGAGAAAGTAAGTTGTGGAAAGGCGAGCCCCCGGCTTGTTCGCGCCGTGATAGCGGTTACTGGAAAGCTCGGCTTCGAGCTGGAGGTCACGAGGCCGCCATTCCACGCCGCCCAGGAGGTGGCGGCTGGTGCCTTTGCCTTCATCGAAATTACCCTCTGCATAGCGGGTGCCGGCAAACAGCCGCCAGTTATCCGCAACTGGCGGGCCATAGAGCGTGGCGTCCCAGTTCAGGTCGTGCGTACCGCTGACGGGGTTATCGGAGTGCAAACCCTTGCTCGCATTGAGGCGAAGCTCGGACATATGATGAACCGTTCTGAGCCTGTCCAGACGACGGGCACTGCGATCGACCGGTGCGCGAGCAAGCACGTCGTCGGCCAGTAAATCCATCTCTTGCCACTCCTGTAGATCCATGGCGACGTAAGCCTGCTGCTGCTCAAGCTCCAGATTTGATGGCTCCAGTGCCTCCGCCATTTTCAGCTTCTGCTCGGCCGCACGCGGCAGGCCCCGCGCCTGTAGCAAAGTGGCGTAGTCAATCTGCAATCCCTGGTTGCCCGGCGCCGTTGTCGCCAGACGCTGAGACAGCTTTTCGGCTTCCGGCAGGGCATGGGTCGCCAGCAGATAGTTAAAACGGAGAGACTGCCCGGTGAGCCATCGATCGTTCGGCTGAGGGGTAGGGGAACCGAAATCGTAGCGGGTCCAGGGGACGTTACGGGTCTGGCGCTCTACATACTGGCGGGCGGCCCGATACTGCCCGGTATCCAGCCAGGCGTAGAAAAGTGCGTGCTCTTCGTCCTGCGGATCGGCGGCGTATTGCGGATAGCGTTGCAGAAGCGAGAAGGCGGCATCGGCGTTTTTCTCCTGCAGATACGCGGAGATAACCCAGCCGATTGCCCAGTCCGGCACCGGGTGCTGCGCTGCCGTAAGATCCTGATACTCGCTGATGACCCGCGGATAATCAGCATGGGCGTACAGCGCGCCGAGCCGGTCTATACGCGCAAGGATGACATCTTCCGCCGCCTGCGGCTCGCTTTTCCAGCGAGAAAGCAGAACGTCGTAACGATTCAGCGCAGATTGCGCAAGCTGCAGGCGCTCCTTTTCTGTTCTGCCTGGCACATCGGCAAGGCGAACCCTTTCGGCGGCGGCGTTACGCTCAAGACGGCGACGCTCCGCCGGGGACAGCGGCACCCGCTGTGAAAGTACGAGCGCGGGGGTATTCACGCGGTTATCCGTCAGGGCGTCGACAAGCTCGCTGAGCAGGACATTATTCTCTGGCGCGGTAGCCAGTGCGCGCGTGTCCGCCAGAAGCCGATCCCAGCTTTTTCCCTGGCGTAACCAGACATACGAGAGCGTCTGAAGATGCGCCTGAGTGGGGTTTTGGGTGACCAGCTGCCGGGCTTCCTGCAGCGCGAGTGCATCCATGCGGGCATCGGCCAGGGTTTTGATATAGCCGATACGATAATCATCGTTATTCGGCGCAAGGCTGCACGCCTCTTTCCAGAGCGATAAGGCTGGCTGCCACGCTTTTTGATTTCTCCTGGCCTGGGCAACGGCAGCAACGCCGCGAGCGGGCAGCGGCATATAAATGCCATAACGATGCCAGACCTCAATCACCTCATCATCATGACCTGCCCAGGATGCCACCTGTAACCAGTCTGCGACCTGTTCAGGCGTCAGGGCGTGCTGTTGCTGATAATGCTGCAGATAATCAAGAAACGGCGTGTAATTACCGTTACGCGCCTGTTGAATCTGTTGTTCATAAACGGATTCCGTTGCCTGAACCAGAACAGGAAAGAGTAATAACAGTAACAATAATCCTGGGGTGCGATAAAAGAATAACGTATTGAAGCGAAGCGATCTTTCCATATCTATTTGCCATTTGTTTATCATGAATCCATTGCATAACACGGCTGCCTTTTAACTGTGCGTTAAAGGCGATAAATGAGAACATTAAATCTGAATGCAGTAACGTTATGGGGTACTTACTTAAAGGTAATTATGGATCCTTATCTCGGTGGATTGGGTAAACGGTAATGTACACCTGATATGTTGCCGGATAAATATGGTGAATAGAGGGTGGGTGGTTTTGAGATAATTCTGTAGTGAGCGGTTTTTTATGATTATATTGAAGGGGTTTTGTATTTATAACATTATGATATTTAAGTGTTTTATTTTTATTGTGACAAATTTGTTTATATTTTTAATGAGGCCTGGAAGCATCAATTAAAGTACTTTCTTGTGCATGTTTGGGAAGTTTCATGACAAAAATTCTTAATGTTTAGCGAAGTGTCTTTTCTGAGATTGTTTTTTATTTATAATTAATGTCAGACATTGAATGATGGTCTACAGGAAGTCTTACTCATCAATGTGTGTATTGAGGGATGTTCAAAGCCAGAATACATTTGTCGTTAATATGACAGCGCTATAAAACGAAGGCGGCCTTCTCTCGGAAGGAGCGTTCTTGCTTTAATCTAAAAGGGATGGTTAGTGGCAACTTCAATAGTGTTAGTGACTCAGGATCGCTATCTTGTCAGGGGCATGAGGCTTTTTTTTCCAGATATTATCCTGCTCGACTCGATTGACAGAAACATATTTGATAATGGTGCCGACGAATACTCTGTATTGATTGATAGTCGTTCTCCGCTCCGTTTATATGATTACCTGATACGCCATCCGGCCAGAACAAGGAAAACGATCTGCTGCGTTATGCTGGATATGCGACATCGCGAAGAGAATCTACTCAGTATGAAGTTGTTTATGAACACGTCGCTCACCGCGCCGGATATGGCGTCGCTGTTTAATCTGGTGCTCAACATGAAGGGCAGGCGTCTGACAACCAAATGGCTGCTTAACTTACGGCTTAGCACGCACGAGGCGATCATGCTGCGGTTGCTGAGGGCAGGGATGTCGATGGAAGCCGTTGCCGATGAGCTGAATACGTCGGTGAAAAGCCTCTACCGCAAACGAACGGCGCTTTCGGAACGGCTGGAGGCGGAGAACTTCAATGAGGCGTGTTTGTTTATCTTTAAAAATAAACTGCTGGATGTGATTGGGAACGATCCCTGAATGCGTCAGAAGCTAAAAGCAAACACCCGCCACGAGGGCGGGTTCATTGAATGGATATAATTCAGAACGACCAGCGCAGATTCGCGTTAACCGAATTGACGCGGGTATCCGCACCATATTGCCCCTGATAACCCACATCCAGGGTCGCAGCACGCGATAGTTGTACGCTCACGCCGATATCGCCCACCATCACGTCCTCATCCACGGCCTGCCCCTGTGTAATGAACGCGTCGCTGCCCGCAAACGCCATGCGCGAAGAGGTATTCTTATCGCCATATGCGTGCTGCCAGCCTAACGAACCGTAGAGGTTAACGTTCTTCGGCAGCTCGGTCACGCCACGCACCCCGAGGGTAGAATAGAAGGTGTTCATCGTTTCGTTATTTACGCTCAGCGCGGCAGCACCGCCGTCTTCCCTGAAACTGTCAGTATGCAGTCGAATCCAGGACAGGTTAATAAAGGGTTCAACATTCATCGCTGGCTGGCCGAAACGGTAGCCCGCTTCGGTGAACGCCAGCAGTGAGTTGGCGTCGTAATCCGACTTCAGCCGATCCGAGAAGCCGCTAAAATCAACATTTCGCTCGCCTTCGATCTTGTGCCAGGTGTAGCCCAGCGCACCGCGAAGAGAGAACGCATCCTGTTGACCTGCCGCATAAAGACCAAGGTGATAATTGTCGGTATTCGTTGAGGAACGACGGCTGTCTACGTCGTAATCACCGCGGCTGTAGCCGAAGTAGCCACCGACACGTACGTTATGGTCCGCCAGCTTGCGGTCCGCCCCCAGCAGGAAGCCAGTAGTGTTGCCGTCCAGCTTGCCCACATTACCGTCGCCGCTGTTTCGGCTCCAGGAGCTGAAGGTCTGGCCCCAGACGCCATTGTTTTGCGGTTCCGGCTGCTGCACCAGCGACATCGCTAACGGCGGTATCGGCAGGCTATTGTTATCAAACGCGCGCTGCATACGCTGGTTTAACACGTTAAACACCTGCGTGCTGCCGGCGATGAGATTGGACTGCATTGACGGATAAACTTCACCGGAAAGCTGGTTGAACGCCTCGCGCGCTTCCGGCGCGCTCAGCACCAGGAGAGAGTTATAAAGCGCCAGCGACGAGCCGCTTTGCGTCAGCGTGGAGAGCGCGCCAGCGGTATTCCACTGGTTGCTGCTTTTGGCCACGGTCTGGAAAATTCCCGGCTTGCCGCTGCCAGGATTTTCACCGCCCGGGTTCTCACCGCCGGGGTTTTCGCCTCCAGGATTCTCGCCGCCGGTCTCTTTCTGCGCGATGGTCAGATCAACGGCGTCGGTGCTCTGCTTGAGCGCCACGTCCAGGAAGGCGGATTTGGAAATCGCTCCGGCAAACTGACCGTCAATTCCCCCGTCGGAGGTTAAAATACGATAGCTTTGGCCTGTTTTGTAGCTGGTTTGAGGATCCAGCGCGGTGACCTGTACTTTAGCCTGATCGCTGATGGTCGTTTTGCCTGATACCAGTAGTTGGTCGCTGCGGCCATCACCGGCGATATCGACGTCATAGAAAGACTCGCCCACAAAATTCAGATACCGTTTCAGCGTCAACGTGCCGATGTCGCCATCCCCTGGAGAGATATGCCCGCCGGACAGGATCTCGGTCTGGCCCAGCGTGCCGTTCCCCCCCAGTGTGCCGCCGGCCTTGATTGACGCGGCGCTGCTGTAACCCTGCCCGTTGTTAACGTCGGATCCTGCCGTCGCGTTGAGGATCAGCGTACCGCCGTTCTCGGCGCTAAGGGTCTGAACATCAAAAATATCGTCTTCTGGCTGGGTGTTGATGTTGCTGGCAATAATGACTTTGCCACCACGCGCGGTCACGTTCGCCTGAAGGGCCGAAAGATCGCCGTTCAGCGTTGTCTGCCCGGAAGTATTGATCACCTCACCTTCGCCGCTCATTTTGTTGCTGAAGACGTAATTTTCGTTGGTATGGTTGAAGTAGACATAGCTGCCGAATAGCCCGCCCCGTAGGCTGATCGCCGTGTTCGAATCGAGGGTACCCGCGCCGCCGGCTGTGCCAAGTGTTGGCTCAGTCAAACCCGTGCCGGTGTCCATGTTGCCTCGGCTGCCGATGATTAGCGCGCCCCGGTTCGAGCCAGAACCCGATTCCCCCACGATCAGCGTATTGCTGCCAGCGGAAAATGAACCACCGTCTATAACCGACAGCACGCCATTGCCATAATCACCCACGCTCACATTACTGTCGCTGGTAAAACGCGAGTCTTTGCCCGCAATAACCAGCTCAGCAGTCTTCCTGGCCCCGGATACGCCCGCCACCTGCACGCCTCCAACGGTAACTGCCCCGCCGTTCAGCACGTCCAGATCGCCATAAAGCGACAGCGTACGGCCAACATTCCACTGGGAACCGCTCCCCGTGACGGTGGCTTTCGGGCTCAGCGTGTCGGTTTCATCCGGCCCGGTACCATTCCCAATGCGCGCATCATAGGCGGTACTGAGCGCGGCGCCGTCTTCAATCAACAGCGTGGATCGTGCACCCAAATCGGTGCCTACGCTAAGAAAGTTACTGGTCACACGAGACCCGGCGCCCGTGGCGATAAGGTGGCTATCGTAGCCGCGGGTGGTGCCGACAACGATCTCCTTTGCGCTGGCGAGCGCGCCCTCTTCGACGCGGAGGGTGCCGAGGCCAAGATTGAGGTCGCCGCGCAGGACGTATTGATCGTTCACTGCGTTAAGTTCTGCGTTTGGCCCACGGACCGTGACCATGCTTTCATAAATTTGCCCGTCGAACAGCCGACCGATATTGATGTTATAGGCGGTGATTTTGCCATTATCGATCAGCAGGTTTCCGCGTTGATTACGTCCAACGTAAACATCTCCGGTATAACCCAGCGTGTCGGTAATACGCGAGTCGCCATCAAAAATTGCATCCGCTGCACGTGCGAAATCGGCAGGTGAAAGCAGTAACAGCGGAGCGGAAAATAGAGCGAGGTAAAGTCTGGAAAGCGGCGTCTTAACCGCTAGCAGATGCGATGTAGAGTTATTCACGGGCTATCTCCGTACTCATTAGCGTGATGTCGGGAAAATCGTTTTTATATGAAAACTCAGATACGTGAGAAAATGTAAAAGGCGTTATTTATGTACGCCTTTTAATTTGGGGTTAATTATTTATGTGTGACAACAGGTGTACAGGTTGGCGCGCTCAGCGTCGGTGCGGATCCCAAAATCCCGGGCATCATCATCGATGAGCAATCGAAAATACGCCCTTTTTCCGTCGTAGCGCGATAAGATAGTTTTTGCCCTCCTAGTGCGTCAGGTTGGGCGCCATTAACATTGGTCACTGTTATTTCATCCGATGAGCCCAGACCCAGCATTTTAGCAGTCTCTGCCTGCAGCAGTGGAATGGCCTGATCGGTTTTCAGCGTGGAACAACCGGCCAGCATCAACGTAACGGTTAAAAATATTAGTGGTTTTTTCATAAATTATCCTTTATATCCAATCAGTTAATTTCACTGATTGTATTTATGTTTTCTATTACCCAAATCAGCGAATAATATATTTCCCTTTCCTAATCGAAAAAACCCTCCTAAAGTAGGGTGGGTAGATAATAATTCATCCGTACTCTCAGAGATGCGAAGGTAAAAGGAGGACCCTTTGGGACAGAATTATGCGTTGGTCGTTGATGACCATCCATTGGTAGCAAGCGGCATCGCCAATTTTCTGATTACACAATGCCGATTTAAGCAGGCGTATGTGGTGACGAATGAGGAGGATTGCTACCGTCAAATTAGGGATAATGGCCCGCCCCGTTTGCTGGTAATCGATTTTTGGCTTTCGTCCGGAACAGCATTGAAATTACTCAAAGAGATAAAACAACTTTACCCACAGGTGCGGCTCCTGGTGGTTAGCGGGGACGACAATAATGATCTCTGGCGGAAAATTCACGCTGCCGGGGGACATGGTTTTGTATTGAAAAGTGAGCCTCCTGAAATTTTCTCACAGGCTGTTTTTGCACTCGCTGATAATCAGACCTGGTTTCCTGAGGGAAACGAATTTTCCGTGAATAAGAATAATGAAAAACTCAATAAATTTAACTTAACGCCGCGGCAAATAGATGTGTTAAATATGATTATGCGCGGTCTGCCGAATAAACGCATCGCCGCACAGCTTTCAATTTCAGAACCCACAGTCAAAGAACACATCAGCAATATTTTGAAAAAGATTGGTGTTAACAGTCGGGTCGAAGCCATCACGCTTCTGCATGGCAAACAGGAACCGTCGGAATGAGATTTTTCCTGAGCTTACAAAACGATGGGATCTCTCCTGCTGCGCAGATCCGTTTGTTAAACAATACCTTTCTGCGGCTGGTATTCAGTTTTAGCGCAGTGCCCTTTGTCGGTATTCCTTTTGCCATCTGGATTTATATGCTTGGGGATGACCTTGGCCCAACGATAACCTGGATTATTATTTATCTGATATGCGCTGTGGCGATACGAATATTGCATCGACGCTATCAGCGCGAAGCGAAAGAATATGTTGAAAAGGACCTCCTGCAACGCTGGCTTCCGCGCATTAATAATGTCGCCTTTATTCACGGACTGGGAATTTCATCACTCTATTTAATTACTCCTAAAACGCAGAACTTTGACTTTTTCCTGCTACTGAATATCAGCATCGCCGCTATCGTCGCGGCCAATGCGACGCATCTGACCCCGGTTATTAGCACCTTTACGCGCTTTTTCTTCGCCTCGTGGGGGGTACTGAACCTCGGTATTATCTGGCGACTGGATGAGCTGATGTTCATCGTACTGATGCTGAACCTGCTTTACGGCTTTGCGATTTACCGCCATGCGTTAACTTCACATGCGTTCTTTATTCAGCAGGCGCTGCTTGAGGAAAAAAGCTCACGCCTGGCGGAACAGTTTCGTCAGGCCAAAGAGGACGCGGAGCAGGCTCTACTGGATAAAAATCAGTTTCTGACAACCGCCAGCCACGATCTTCGCCAGCCCGTACACGCCATGGGTTTTCTGATTGAAGCCATCCTCCACCGAAACCGCGACGACAGCCTGACGCCGCAACTCCTTGACCTGCAGCAGAGCATTCGTTCCGTACATTTGATGCTCAATTCCCTGCTCGATCTCAGCAAAATTGAATCCGGGAATGTACTCTCTGCTCCTGCCAAAGTGGATATCGGCGTTCTGCTCGACTCGGTGATCACACTGTTTCGCGAAGAGGCCAACAGCCGAGCCCTGCGACTGTACACCTGGCGACCAAAACGTCGCATTTACGTGATGGGCGATCCGCTGCTGGTGCGACAATCCCTGATTAACCTGATTCAAAACGCCCTTCGCTACACGCTACGGGGCGGCGTGCTGGTCGCCATTCGACCGCGCGGTGACGAGTGTATGGTGGAGGTGTGGGATACGGGGGTCGGTATCGCCGATGACGAGAAGGGCAAAATCTTTTCACCCTACTACCGTCCCGAGCTGGCCTGGAAGATCGACAGCGCCGGACATGGGTTGGGGCTGGCCGTCGTTGCTCGTTGTGCCAAGCTGATGAAGGTGAAGTACGGGATGCAATCCATTGAAGGTAAAGGCTCACGATTCTGGATGCGTTTCACCCAATTTGCTGGTGAAGAGATCGCACCGGACTCCTCGCCCGCTTATGACCACGCAGCCACGTCGGTGCGCTATGCGCCGCTGCACGGTTCCTGCCTGGTCGTCGATGACGACCCGCTGGTGACGTCAGCCTGGGAGAGCCTGATGAGCATCTGGGGAATCAACGTGCGCTGTGCGGCCTCCGCTGAAGAGGCATTTGCCATAATCGACGACGGCTTCACGCCGTTCGCCGTACTGTGCGACCAGCGCCTGCGGTCCGGCGAAAGCGGGTTCGACATCCTGAAAGCGCTTTTTGAACGTCTGCCGGATATGAGCGGCGCGATAGTCAGCGGCGAATTTAATTCACCGGTTCTGCTGGAAGCTGAGCAGGAAGGGTACCTGGTGCTGCGCAAGCCGCTGGAGCCGGCGAAACTGCATGCGCTGCTGACGCAGTGGTCCGGGTGACATGGATAAAAGAGAGTGTAGAAGTATTGATTTTGGCGGGCTTAGAATGCAAAAACGGACCTCCGTGGAGGTCCGTTGATATAAATTTGGTGCCCGGACTCGGAATCGAACCAAGGACACGGGGATTTTCAATCCCCTGCTCTACCGACTGAGCTATCCGGGCAACGGGGCGCATTAAACCTGATCTGCTTCCTGCCGTCAACGAAAAATGTTGTTTTCGTTACGGACTGCGCAATCTCTCGCCATTTCGCCGCACTCTTAAGCGAAAAAGCGCGTCCAGAGCGCTGAGAGCGGCATGGCGATCAGCAGCGCGGGCAGCATATTCACCACGGCAAACATCTTAATCCCGCAGATGCGTAACCCGGTCGCCAGCAACAGCAGGCCGCCGACGGCAGTAAAGTCTGCCATCATCGCCGGCGTGGTGAGCGGGAGAATCAACGTGGCGCAGGTGGCGAGAGCCAGCTGAATCAGCAGCATCGGGACGCAAATTGCCGCGACGGCGATACCGAGCGTGGTGGCAAAAATGGTGGCGGTGAAGAAATCGAGAAACGCTTTCGCAATTAATATACTCGGGTCGCCTGTCATCCCTTCCTGCATCGAACCGAATATCCCGGTGCCGCTGGCACAAAACAGAATAATGATCGCAACGTAGTTCTGAATAAACGACTCGTGCGAACCGTTTTTCGCCTTACCGGGTCGGGCAATCAGGTTTTTGGCTTTGCCTACCGCGTTATTGATGCCTTTTTCCAGATAGCAAAATTCGCCAATCAGCGCGCCGAGCAGCGTTGCCAGCACCATGACGGGCAGGTTGGCGCATTTGATGACTAAAAGGATGCCGATGCCCAGCGAGGCCAGGCCAAAAATAGACGGCATGGAGGTACGAATACGCTCCGGTAGCCGCTGGCTTAACACGCCGCCAAGTATGCCGCCCAGCAGCACTGCGCCGGCGTTGATAAAGGGTCCAATTACCACCGCTAACTCCTGTTACTTAATCATTGGTATTGCATGATTATGACACGCAAAGCGGGCACTACGCTTAGATTTGGAAGGTTTTGTGCATATTGATTCCTTCTTGCACCTCAAAATAAAAGGTGACATTATTGCGCGAATTTTCTCCTCCCTGTCTCACCGTTCGGTGAGGGTAACTAGCGCCTATGAAAACCATGAAAATTGCCGTCAGCCGCGAGCTGCTCTCCACTGTCTCAACCCACCGTGAAAAGGTGACGCTGGATAACACGGATTTTACCGATGTGGCGGCAGTCGTCATGACAACTGCTGAAAGTCGCAGCGGTATTCTCGCGTTGCTGAAACGCACGGGCTTTCAGTTACCGGTGTTTATTTTCTCGCAGGAGCACACGGACGTGCCTGACGGTGCTACCGCGGTCATCTCGGGAAAAGCGCAGGAGTTTCTGGAACTGGAGACTGCTGCCAGCCGTTACGAAGAGAATCTGCTGCCGCCGTTTTTTGACACCCTGAGCCAGTACGTGGAGATGGGTAACAGCACCTTCGCCTGTCCTGGTCACCAGCACGGGGCGTTTTTCAAAAAGCATCCGGCGGGACGACAGTTCTTTGATTTCTTCGGTGAGAACGTGTTTCGTGCCGACATGTGCAATGCTGACGTGAAACTCGGGGATTTACTGATCCACGAAGGGTCCGCCAAGCATGCGCAAAAGTTCGCGGCGAAAGTGTTCAATGCGGATAAAACATACTTCGTGCTGAACGGCACGTCGGCGGCCAACAAGGTGGTGACCAACGCGCTGCTGACGCGTGGCGATCTGGTGCTGTTCGACCGCAACAACCATAAATCTAACCACCACGGGGCGCTGATTCAGGCAGGCGCCACGCCGGTGTATCTTGAGGCTGCGCGTAATCCATTTGGCTTTATTGGCGGGATTGACGAGCACTGTTTTGATGACGCGTACCTGCGCGATCTTATCCGCGAGGCTGCGCCGGAGAAAGCCGACGAGGCGCGTCCGTTCCGCCTGGCGATCATCCAGCTTGGCACCTATGACGGCACGATCTACAACGCCCGTCAGGTGATCGACAAGATCGGCCATCTGTGTGATTACATCCTGTTTGACTCTGCCTGGGTGGGCTACGAGCAATTTATTCCGATGATGGCGGAAACGTCTCCGCTGTTGCTGGAGCTGAACGAGAACGATCCTGGCATTTTTGTGACCCAGTCGGTGCATAAGCAGCAGGCCGGGTTCTCGCAAACGTCGCAGATCCATAAAAAGGATAACCACATTCGTGGCCAGGCGCGGTTTTGCCCCCATAAGCGGCTGAACAATGCATTTATGCTGCACGCCTCCACCAGCCCGTTTTATCCGCTGTTTGCAGCGCTGGATGTGAATGCCAAAATTCATGAAGGCGAGAGTGGTCGCAGGCTGTGGGCGGAGTGTGTTGAGCTGGGCATTGAGGCGCGCAAGGCGATCATTGCCAACTGCCATATGATTAAGCCGTTTATCCCGCCGGTGGTGGCGGGGCGGCCGTGGCAGGATCATCCGACGCACGCCATTGCCAGCGAGCGCCGCTTCTTCAGCTTCGAGCCGGGGGCGAAATGGCACGGGTTTGCGGGTTATGCCCGCGAGCAGTACTTTGTCGACCCGTGCAAGCTGCTGCTGACCACGCCGGGTATTGATGCGGAAACCGGGGAATATACCGGGTTCGGCATTCCGGCGACCATTCTTGCGCACTACCTGCGCGAAAACGGCATCGTGCCGGAGAAATGCGATCTCAACTCAATCCTGTTCCTGCTGACGCCAGCTGAAAGCAGCGAGAAGCTGGCGCAGCTGGTGGCAATGCTGGGACAGTTCGAGCAGCATATTGAAGACGATACGCCGCTGGCGGACGTACTGCCGACCATCTACCAGAAATACCCGGTGCGCTACCGGGATTACACCCTCCGCCAGTTGTGTCAGGAGATGCACGATCTTTATGTCAGCTTTGACGTAAAAGATCTGCAGAAGGCGATGTTCCGCAAAGAAAGCCTGCCTGAGGTGGTGATGAATCCACAGGACGCGAACCAGGCCTACATTCGCGGTAACGTGGAGCTGGTGCGCATACGGGATGCCGAAGGGCGGATTGCTGCCGAAGGGGCGCTGCCCTATCCGCCTGGCGTGCTGTGCGTGGTGCCGGGTGAAGTCTGGGGCGGGGCGGTACAGCGTTACTTCCTGGCGCTGGAAGAGGGCATCAACCTGCTGCCGGGCTTCTCGCCGGAGCTGCAGGGGGTATACAGCGAGAAGGATGCGGACGGGATTAAACGGCTGTATGGATATGTGTTGAGGTAGTGCGGGCTGCTGCCCTCACCCTAACCCTCTCCCACAGGGAGAGGGAACGTTTCATCAAACCGCACTACGCTTGTACATCCTCCTTGGATGGCCAATCTTCCCGTACAGCATCTCCACGCTCAGAAACCCCGCCTCCACGCAGTGCTCCAGATAGCGCCGGGTAGTGGTTTTACTCAACCCCGTTTCGCTCACCACCTCATCCACGGTAAAGCAGTGCGTCGCCTTGTCGTTGAACAGCGCCTGCACCCGGGCCAGCGTATTCTCCTCAATCCCTTTGCTGCCGTTGTCCTGGCGGTAGTTCTTCGCCTGGAGTTGATACAGTGAATCGACGTTTTGCTGATCGACAATCTTCCAGACGCGCTGCTGTTCGGCAAATTGCACAAAGCGCTCCAGCGACTGGCTGAGGCGCTTCCAGGAAACCGGCTTAAGGATATAGTCAAACGCGCCGTTGCGGATGGCCTGGCTGCAGGTGTCCATATCGCTGGCGGCGGTGATGAAAATCACCGAGCAGTTGGCGCGGGTCAGCATCGGGTTACTGATAAGGGTGATGCCTTTGCCGTCCGGCAGATAGTTATCCAGCAGCATCAGCTGAGGCTGTTTACGCTCAAGCTGAACCTGCGCGTCGGCCAGTGACGAGGCAATCCCCACCAGTCTCAGACGCGGGTGTTTGCTGATGAGCTCCGCGTGCAGCTGTGCCAGTTCGTTCTCGTCTTCAACAATCAGTACGTCGATAAGTTCATGTTGCATAGTCGGTGTCTTCCAGTTGCCGGACGGTTCCCGAGGCCGGGATAAACAATGAGAAAATGGCGCCGCGTGGGGTATTATCGGCAACTTCTATCGCGCCGCCAGCCTGCGTAACGTAGCTTTCGATCAGATACAGACCAATCCCATGATCGCCGCGTGTTTTGGTGGTGATGCCGCGTTCAAAGATCCGCTCACGGATCTCCGGTTTAATGCCTACGCCCTGGTCGGCGACTTCAATAATCAGCTCCTGCTCGCTGAGTTTTATCAGCACTTCCACCGGCGCATGGGGAAGCGGCGAGCGCTGTGTTGCTTCGATGGCGTTATCCAGCAGGTTACCAATAATCGAAATCAACTCTTGCTCCCCAAGCGGCAGGAACGGCTTATCCAGCCGACAGGCCGGGTCGAAACTCAGCTCGACGCCTTTTTCCCGCGCTCGGGCGGCTTTCCCGAGCAGCAGGCCGCACAGGGTGGGAGAACTGAAGCGCGACGAGATAAAGTCCAGCAGCTCCTGGGCATGTTCCGACTGCGCCTGTATGTAGCCAATCGCCTCCTCATAGCGGCCCATATGCAGCAGGCCGGAGAGGGTGGTCATCCGGTTTAACTGCTCGTGACGCATAATGCGCAGGTTATCGACATAGCGTTTTACCTGGCTGAGCTGGGCGCTCAGAGAGTCGATTTCGTTGCGATCGCGAAAGGTGATCACCCAGCCCTGCAGCGAGCCCTCAAGCATGATGTGAACCCGGCTGGCAATCACCGTGAGATCGTTAAAACGGCAAATCTCATCGTGGGTATCTTTAGCCAGCATCGTCTGCGTGTCGAAGAACGGGACCGGGTCGATCACCTGGCTTATCAACTGCCCGCGCAGTTCACGCGCCGGCTGGCTCAGCCCCAGCAGTTTGCGCGCCGCCTGGTTGATCACTTCTATGCGCCGCTCGTTATCAATGGCAATCACCCCTTCGTAGATAGATTCCATCATCGCCTTTTGCTGACGTACCAGCAGGCCGATTTCTCGCGGTTCGAGGGAGAAGATCTGCTTCTTTATACTGCGGGTAAAGAACCAGGAGAAGATAAAGAGGGCCAAAAGCAGCAGTACGGCGGCAATCAGGATATTGACCACTTTACTGACGGTAATGGTATCCAGGTAGCTGGTGAGATAGCCCACGGAAACAATGCCAACCACCTGCCCGGCATCGTTGAAGATAGGGGCTTTACTGCGTAGCGAAATACCCAGTCCGCCTTTACGGATGGTTGTCGTGCTTTTCCCCTGCAGGACGGCCTCATTGTCGCCGCCAACCAGTGTCGTGCCCACTCTGTCGGCAAAGACGGAATGAAAAAGGTGCTTTCCCGTGTTATCCCCAATGACAATAAAGCTGGCATCGCTATGGGCAGCCATTTTCTGCATAAAATCATGGATCGCGGTGATATCTTTTTGTTCAACTTCATTGCGTAATGACGGAATAAGCGCAATCTCCTCCGCCTGTATTTTTGCGCGCGCACTCATTTCCTGATAAAGCTGCTTACCGACATCGGCATAATAATATCCGCCCAGCAACGCAAAAAGCACTGAGAAAAAGGCAACCAGCGAAATAAACAACTTAATCTGGAAAGAGACTTTCATAACTATCACGCAAGGTAGCGACAAAGAACGCCAATATATCATCTTTTTTTCTGTGGCTGCCTGTGCTTTGCCGAAAACTTGTGATCCCTTGCACAGCGGGCGCTGTAAAAGATTTATCCTGAGGGCTTACCTCGTTCAGGCTATATGAATAAATGTTATTTGTTTGTTCAATTCAGAAAAGAAACCATAAAAACCACGATAATAAATAAGGCATAAATCACATTAAATAAAAGAAACCATTAAAACCATAGTGGCCATTAAAACTTCGCTTTTAATATGTCATCCCTCACATAAAGTAAGCCTTTGTGACTCTAAGCTGAATGCACAAAATAACCAAGGGGCTTATTATGAGCACAACTGACGATTCTTTCTCTGTTACCCACGACCCGATTGAAATTCAGCGACCCTCGCTCAAAGAGCGTTGGTGGCATATTATGGATACCTGGAAAATCGGGATTATCCCTCTGCCGCTGTTTGTTCTGGCGGGCGCACTGATTGCGATTGATTGTCTGGGCGGAAAGCTGCCGAGCGACATCGTGGTGATGGTAGCGACCCTGGCCTTCTTCGGCTTTGCCTGCGGTGAGTTTGGCAAGCGCCTGCCGATTGTCGGCAAGCTCGGTGCGGCGGCGATTTGCGCCACCTTTATCCCTTCCGCGCTGGTCTATTACGGCCTGCTGCCGGATGTGGTGGTCGAGTCCACCACGAAGTTCTATAAATCCACCAATATTCTCTATCTTTACATCTGCTGCATTATCGTCGGCAGCATCATGAGCATGAACCGCACGGTGCTGATTCAGGGCTTCCTGCGCATCTTCTTCCCGATGCTGTGCGGTGAAATCGTCGGCATGCTGGTGGGGATGGGCGTTGGTCTCGCGCTGGGCCTGGAGCCATTCCAGATTTTCTTCTTTATCATTTTGCCCATTATGGCGGGCGGCGTCGGGGAAGGCGCAATTCCGCTTTCCATCGGTTATGCCACCCTGCTGCACATGGACCAGGGCGTAGCTCTCGGCCGCGTGCTGCCGATGGTGATGCTCGGCGGTCTGACCGCGATCATTATCTCCGGTTGCCTGAACCAGCTTGGTAAGCGCTACCCGCACCTGACCGGTGAAGGCCAACTGATGCCTAACCGCGCCAATGCCGATACCACCGTCTCTCAGCCTGCGTTCTCTGGTAAAGCGGACGTGACCACAATCGCCTCTGGCGCTCTGCTGGCGGTGCTGCTCTACATGCTGGGCATGCTCGGCCACAAGCTCATTGGCCTGCCAGCCCCGGTCGGCATGCTGTTTATGGCGGTGCTGGTGAAGCTCTGCAACGGCGCCTCTCCGCGCCTGCTGGAAGGTTCGCAGGTCGTCTACAAATTCTTCCAGACTTCCGTGACCTACCCCATCCTCTTCGCCGTCGGCGTGGCTATTACCCCGTGGCACGAACTGGTGGCGGCGTTCACCGTCAGCAACCTGCTGGTGATTGTCAGCACCGTTTCTGCGCTGGTGGCGACCGGCTTCTTCGTCGGCAAAAAGATCGGTATGCATCCGATTGATGTCGCCATCGTCTCCTGCTGCCAGAGCGGGCAGGGCGGTACCGGCGACGTGGCGATCCTGACCGCAGGCAACCGCATGAGCCTGATGCCGTTCGCCCAGATTGCTACCCGTATCGGCGGAGCGATTAACGTCTCTATCTCTCTGCTGATTCTGGGCAACTTCCTCGTTTAAGTTTTCAGGAAAGAACAATGAAACTCGCAAGCTTTTTATACCAGGGAAAACGCAGCTACGGCATCGTCCAGGCCGACGGCGTGATTGATTTAGGCCGCCGTCTCGGCGACCGCTACAGCGACCTCAAGGCGCTGCTGCAGGGCAACGGGCTGGCGCAGGCCACCCGCTACCTGAACGACGCGGTGGACGTGCCGATGAGCGCTATCACCTTCTTACCGGTGATTGAGCAGCCGGAAAAAATTCTCTGCGTGGGCATGAACTACGCCGACAAGCGCAAGGAGTTTGACCAGCATAACCCGGCCCCGACGCTGTTTGTCCGCTTCCCGGATTCACAGACCGGCCATAACGAACCGGTGCTGAAGCCGCGCCACTCCAGTGAATTCGACTACGAAGGCGAGCTGGCGGTGATCATCGGCAAAGGTGGGGAGAACATCAGCCGCGACGACGCGCTGCGCCACGTGGCGGGCTACAGCTGCTACATGGACGGCTCCGCCCGTGACTGGCAGCACACCTGGTTTACCGCCGGAAAAAACTGGCGTCAGACCGGTGCGTTTGGCCCCTGGATGGCGACGGCGGATGAGATCCCGGATCCGCACCAGCTGGCAATCCGCACCTGGCTGAACGGCCGCATGGTGCAGGAAGACAACACCAGCAGCATGATCCACAAGGTTGCGGAGCTGATCGAGTACATCAGCACCTTCACCCGCCTCAGCCCGGGCGATGTGATCATCACCGGATCCCCGGGCGGGGTGGGGAAAAAGCGTAACCCGCCGCTGTTTATGAAAGAGGGCGATCGCATTGAGGTGGAGATCGAGCATATCGGTCATCTGAGCAACGTGATCGTAGAAGCGCCCGCCGTCGGGCTTGCGGCAGCACACTGAGTAAAACGGCATGAACAGTCAACCCATCGATTTTCGCCACACTCTGGTGGCGAAGCATCCGGAACGCTTAAGCCAGATCCGCTACCTGCTGGCAGACAGCGGCCTTGGCCTGGACAACGACATCACGCTGTTTGTCGAAGCCTGGTCCGGCTCGCAGCTGGTGGGTTGCGCAGGGCTTGCCGCCAACGTCATCAAATGCGTGGCGGTCAACGAGCAGCTTCGCGGCGAGAACCTCAGCGCGCGGCTGCTGGCTGAGGTGGAAAATGCGGCGCTGGAGCGCGGCCATTTTCATCTCTTCCTCTGCACCCGTCCGTGCAACCGGGAGCGCTTTGCCCGCAGTGGCTTCTGGCCGATTGCCCAGAGCGGAAACAACGCGGTGCTGATGGAGAACACCCCGCAGGGGATCGAACGCTACTGCCGTTCCCTGCGCGCGAAGCGCAAAAGCGGGGAGAACATTGGCGCGATAGTGATGAACGCCAATCCTTTCACCCTCGGCCATCGCCATCTGGTGGAGCAGGCGGCGCAGCAGTGCGATGCGCTGCATCTCTTCGTGGTGCGTGAAGATGCGTCGTTCTTCCCGTTTAGCGCGCGCATTGAGATGGTGCGGGCGGGCGTGGCACAACTGCCGAACGTGGTGGTGCATGAAGGCTCGCAGTACATCATCTCCCGCGCCACCTTCCCGGCCTACTTCCTGAAGGAGACCGGCAAAGTGCAGCAGGC
The DNA here is from genome assembly GCF_049237505.1 of Enterobacter cloacae complex sp. SHL012. Classification (NCBI taxonomy): domain Bacteria; kingdom Pseudomonadati; phylum Pseudomonadota; class Gammaproteobacteria; order Enterobacterales; family Enterobacteriaceae; genus Enterobacter; species Enterobacter cloacae complex sp. SHL012. Next base: position 392,148 of record NZ_JBMKIZ010000003.1, on the reverse strand, counting down.
GTGGAGTGAAATCGACGTGCTGATTTTCCGCGACTTTATTGCCCCGGCGCTGGGCATCACTCACCGCTTCATCGGCTCGGAGCCCTTTTGCGATATCACCCGGCAGTACAACCAGACGCTGCACGATCTGCTGGCCTCGCATATTGAGGTGGTGGAAATGCCGCGCATCAAGGCCACCGGCAACGCCATTTCCGCGTCCGAAGTGCGCCGTTTACTCAAGGCACAGCAATTTTCCCGGATCCGGGAGATTGTCCCGGACTCCACCTTCGCGCATCTCGAAACGCATTACCGTGCGAGTGCCGAAGTCGCATAACTACTAGGAATTTATCATGAATATTGTAAGGGAGGCGCTGGCCGGCACGCAGGAGTCCAGCGACCTGATGGTGAAAATCGCTCCCGCTCACGGCGAGCTGGAGATAGTCATCCACAGTGAAGTGATTAAGCAGTTTGGCGAGCAGATTCGCCAAGTGGTCAACGACACATTGCGCGCCATGAACGTGCACCAGGGACTCATCATTATTGAAGATAAAGGGGCGCTGGACTGTGTTATTCGCGCCCGCCTGCAAAGCGCGCTGATGCGTGCCGCCGATGATCAAACCATCAACTGGGGGGCGCTGAAATGAGCAAACTCCGCCGCAGTATGCTGTTCCTGCCGGGCGCCAACGCCGCCATGCTTTCCACCGCCTTTATCTACCGGCCTGATTCCATCATGTTTGACCTGGAAGACGCCGTTGCCCTGCGCGAGAAAGACACCGCGCGCATGCTGGTGTTCCACGCGCTACAGCACCCGATGTATCAGGATATCGAAACCGTGGTGCGCATTAACCCGCTGAGCACGCCGTTTGGCCTGCTGGATCTGGAAGCCGCCGTGCGGGCGGGCGTGGACGTGATTCGCCTGCCGAAAACGGACACCCCGGACGATATCTACGAGCTGGAGGGGCACCTGGCGCGTATTGAACGCGAGTGCGGCCGCGAAGTCGGCTCTACCCGCGTCATGGCGGCGATTGAATCGGCCATTGGCGTGATAAATGCCGTGGCGATTGCCCGCAGCTCCCCGCGCCTCATCGGCATCGCGCTGGCCGCCTTTGATTATGTGATGGATATGCAGACCGAGCGCGGCGACGGCACCGAGCTGTTCTACGCCCGCTGCGCCGTATTGCACGCCGCCCGTGCGGCGGGCATCGACGCCTTCGACGTGGTGTGGTCAGACGTTAACGACGAGGCCGGGTTCCTGCGCGAGGTCGATCTGATCCGCAAGATGGGCTTTAACGGCAAATCGCTGATTAACCCGCGCCAGATTGACCTGCTGCATAACGCTTACGCCCCGACGCAGGAAGAGGTGGAACACGCGAAGCGAGTGATTGAGGCGGCAGAAGAGGGCGAGCGTAACGGCCTGGGCGTGGTGTCGCTCAACGGCAAAATGGTGGATGCACCGATTATTAACCACGCGCAGGTGGTGCTGGAGCGCGCGGCGGCCTCCGGCGTGCGTCGGTAAGGATGACAGAATGAACCAGACTGAACTTCTCCATATGAATTTCCCCCATCTGCGGGGCTTAAAACCGTTTGATACCGCCCACAGCGCGACGCCGTGGCTGGCGGATGCTGACGCGAAGCACAGCCGCAAACTCTGCGCCTCCGTTGAAGAGGCGGTGAAGCGCTGCGGCCTGCAGGACGGGATGACCATCTCTTTCCACCACGCGTTTCGCGAAGGCGACCGGGTGATCAACACCGTCGTGGCGCTGCTGGCGCGAATGGGTTTCAAAAACCTGACGCTGGCCTCCAGCTCGCTGATGACCTGCAATGACGCGCTGATCGAGCATATTGAAAGCGGCGTCATCACCCGGATTTACACCTCCGGAATGCGCGGCAGGCTGGCGGATGCCATCTCCCACGGGCTGATGGACGAGCCGGTGCAAATTCACTCCCACGGCGGGCGCGTGAAGCTCTTGCAGGACGGCGAGCTGAATATCGACGTGGCGTTTCTCGGCGTGCCGTGCAGCGATGAGTTTGGCAACGCCAACGGCACCCACGGTAAATCCTGCTGCGGCTCGCTGGGCTACGCCATGGTGGATGCGCACTTTGCCCGCAAGGTGGTGCTGCTGACCGAAGAACTGGTGCCGTTCCCCAATATGCCCGCCAGCCTGGTGCAGGACCAGGTGGACTACATCGTGCAGGTTGAGAGCGTCGGTGACCCGGCGAAAATCAGCGTTGGCGCGGCGCGCGTCACCAGCAACCCGCGCGAGCTGATGATCGCCCGCTATGCGGCGGACGTGATTGAACATTCCGGCTACTTTAACCCGGGCTTCTCAATGCAGACCGGCTCCGGCGCGGCGGCGACCGCCTGCACGCGTTTTATGGAAGAGAAAATGGAGCGCAGCGGCGTGAAGGCGCGCTTCGCGCTTGGCGGCGTCACCGGCAGCCTGGTGGATTTGCACGAGAAGGGGCTCATCGAAAAGCTGCTCGACACCCAGTGCTTTGACGGCCAGGCGGCGGCGTCTCTGGCGCGCAACCCGAACCACGTGGAGATCTCCACCAATGTTTACGCCAACCCCGGCAGCAAGGCGGCAAGCTGCGACCAGCTCGACGTGGTGATCCTCAGCGCCCTCGAAATCGACGTTGATTTCAACGTCAACGTCATCACCGGCTCCGACGGCGTGATGCGCGGCGCGTCCGGCGGACACTGCGACGTGGCCGCTGCGGCGAACCTCACCATCGTCGTTGCGCCGCTGCTGCGCAGCCGCATTCCGACGGTCGTGAAGCGCGTTACCACGCGCCTCACGCCGGGTGAGAGCATCGACGTGCTGGTCACCGATCACGGCATTGCGGTTAACCCGGCGCGCCCGGAGGTACGTGAGCGGCTGATGGCTGCCGGGCTGAAGATTGTGGATATCAACGCGCTCTATGAACGGGCGATATCGCTGACGGGCGTACCAAAGCCGATTGAGTTTACCGACAAAATCGTCGGGGTGATCCGCTACCGCGACGGCAGCGTGATCGACACCGTGCGACAGGTGAAGGAGTGATTATGACAGTAGCGACACCCGTGCGGACGGGTGTCAGCCTGGACGAACTGCTGGCGGCGAAAGAGCGCCGCGCAGCGCGTCAGGCTGACATGCTTGAGCACTATCAACAACCGGTGATTTCCCTCACGCTGGTCACGCCAGGGGAAATTAAAGACAGCCTGCGCTATCGCAACACCATGGGCGTAGCGCTCCAGACGTGCGACCAGCTGCTATGGGAGAGCCGCTGGCAGGTGCTGGACCGTCAGGTGCTGTGGCTTCCGACCGGGCCCGAGGCCCTGTGGTGCGTGGCTCATCCGGCAGCGGAAATTAAAGCGCACTGCGCGGATCTGGAGCAGACGCACCCGCTCGGCAGGCTGTGGGATCTGGATGTTATCTGCCCTCAGCATGGCCACGTCGGGCGTCAGTCGCTGGGGGCAAATCTCAGACGCTGCCTGATCTGCGACGAACCTGCGCATGCCTGTTCCCGCTCGCGGAACCATCCCGTTGAGCAGGTGGTTTCCCGGGTGGAGAAGATGATTGATGACTGGTTTGCTCGCGACTAAACCCCGCATTGCGGACGTGCCCGCGCTTGCCGAAGCGGCACTGTGGCAGGAGCTGGAGCTGACGCCCAAACCGGGGCTTGTGGACAAGCTCAATAACGGTTCCCACCGCGATATGGACCACGCGCTGTTTGCCCGCAGCATTGCGGCGATTACGCCGTGGTTTGCGCGTTTTGCCGAGCTGGGTAGTGCGCATGCGGATAAACCTGCTGACGCACAGCTACGGATTATCCGCCCAATGGGGATGGCCTGCGAGCAGGCGATGTACGCCGCGACGAACGGCGTGAATACGCACAAAGGCGGGATTTTTGCCCTGGGTTTACTGTGCTTCGCCGCCGGACGTGTGAACAATCTTTCTGCGGACAGCCTCTGTTGTGAGGTGGGTAACATCTGCCGCGGGCTGGTGTCGCGAGAGTTGGCCGCGCGCAGCGGGCAGGCGACGGCGGGCGAGCGGCAGTTTCAGCAGTACGGCTTAACCGGCGCGCGCGGTGAGGCGGAAAGCGGCTTTGCCACGGTGCGTAAGGCGTTGGCACAGTGGAACGGACGGTCGCTTCACAGCCTGCTGTTACGCCTGATGTCAGTCAATCAGGACAGCAACCTGGTGTCGCGCGGTGGCATGGAAGGGCTGCGCTACGTTCAGGACTACGCGCGGCAATTGCTGGCTTACGGCTGGGACCGCGAAGCGTTGCTTAAGATGGATAACGCATTGATAGAACGCAATCTGAGTCCGGGGGGGAGCGCGGATTTGCTGTCGGTGGGGTGGGTGCTGTCTGGAATAAAATAGCCGGGTGGCGGCTTCGCCTTACCCGGCCTACGGTTGGGTTTTGTAGGCCCGGTAAGCGTTAGCGCCACCGGGCACAACACACCAAAGATTAGTGCGCGATCGGCTGCGCACCGTTCGGCACACGCACGTGCTTGTACTTGAACAGCGCGATGAACGCGAAGAACAGCACCAGCGAGTATGCGGCGAAGATCAGCCACACCGGCTGCCAGTTGGTGATGCCGTTGGTGGTGTACATCTCTACCACTTTACCGCTCACCACGCCGCCCAGAATACAGCCGAAGCCGTTGGTCATCATCAGGAACATGCCCTGTGCGCTGGCGCGGATTTCAGGCTTCACTTCTTTTTCCACGAATACGGAACCGGAAATGTTGAAGAAGTCGAAGGCACAGCCGTAAACAATCATCGACAGCACCAGCAGTACGGTGCCGAATGCGCTCGGGTCGCCGTAGGCGAACAGACCAAAGCGCAACATCCATGCCGCGATACTGATCAGCATGACGTTCTTGATGCCGTAGCGGCTCAGGAAGAACGGGATGGTCAGGATGAACAGCGTCTCAGAGATCTGAGAGATGGACATCATCACCGACGCATGCTCAACGATAAAGCTTCCGGCAAACAGCGGATTGTTATCGAAGCTGTGCAGGAAGGTGTTGCCGAACATGTTGGTGATCTGCAGCTCTGCGCCCAGCAGCATGGAGAAGATAAAGAAGATCGCCATCCGTTTGTTTTTAAACAGCGCGAACGCGTCCAGACCAAGCATGGTGCTCCAGCTCTGGTTTTTCTGCTGGTTTGAAACCGGAATGGTTGGCAGCGTCAGGGTGAAGATCGCCAGCAGCACGGAGAGCGCGGCACCGATGTAGAGCTGCATATGGCTCAGTTCAAAGCCTGCGAAGCTCACGCCCCACATTGCCATGATAAAGCCAATGGTACCCCAGATACGGATTGGCGGGAAATCGGTCACGATATCCATCCCGGCAGATTTCAGGCGGTAGTAAGAGATGGTGTTGATCAGCCCAAGCGTTGGCATATAGGCCAGCGAGTTAAGCAGGATCACCATAAACATTGCCCCCGGCGTGGTCACTTCGGCCGCCATAAACAGCGTCCCCGCACCTACCAGATGGCAAAGCATGTACAGCCATTTCGCACTTAACCATTTATCCGCCACGATACCGAGCAGTGTTGGCATGAAGACCGCCGCGATACCCAGCGAGCTGTAGACGGCACCGATTGACGCACCATCGAACTTGAGCGTCACAAACATATAGGAGCCGAGTGTAGTCAGCCAGCTACCCCACAGGCAGAACTGCAGAAACGACAATATTTTAAGCTGCAGCTTAAGGTTCATGTTACTTTCCTCACAAGTGAGCGGGAGATATGTTGTTTTTGGAACATTCAGGGTTGTTATTTGATGCAATTCTATCAGTTGGCAACGATATGTTTTGTTACCTCCCGCAAAAAAATGCAATCCACATTAATTTGCAGTTTGGATTGTGATGCAAATAACATTTTCGTATGGGTGGGGTGAGTGAGTGCGGCCTGATGCCCTCACCCTGACCCTCTCCCACGGGGAGAGGGAAAGCAGAACACCTTCTCCTTGCAGGAGAAGATGTGTTGATTATCGACGACGATAGTTCTTCTGCGCCGTATTGACCTTATACAGATAGCGGCGGGACTCCGCTGATGGGTGGCGGGTGGTGAGGGTTGAGTAAACATCCCCCGGCGCCATGCTGTTGATGATGTTTGCGGCCTGCACTTTGTCGTTCGAGAAGACGCGTAGCACGCTGCCCGCGCCGCCGTTATAGGCGGTGATTACGGCATAGCGGCGTGAGGTCGGGTTATCGATACCGCCGAGATAAACATTGTTCAGCATCGCCAGATAGGCCGTGCCGGTATCAATGTTGCTCTGGGGATCGAACAGATAGCTACGGCTCGGCGTGCCGGATTTGCCCTGCGCGCGGAAGACGTCCTTACCGGCGCTGTGCTGGACTACCTGCATCAGCCCCAGGGCGTCGGAACGGCTAACTGCGTAAGGGTTGAACGACGATTCGGTCTGCATAATCGCCAGGATCAGCGACTCATCCACGCCGTACTTACGTGATGCCTGACGCACCATGCCAAGATACTTATGCGCACGCTTGTCGAGGTGGTTCGGCACGAGGTTGATGGTGACGCTATAAATTATCTTCAGGCCGTTAGAGCGGCTCTTCAGTCGCGTCTGCAGCAGATAGTCGGCAAATTTCGTGGCGCGACCTTCCCAGCGGATTGGCTGGCCGGTTTGATCGACAACCTGACCGTACAGGAACGGCTCTTTCGAGATGGTGATATCGTCGGCATCGGAGTAGAGATCGATAGATCCCGGGTCGTCACCCATCAGCAGGGTTTTGATAATCGCCTGACGCAGTCGTGCCGCAGGGTCAGTACCCGCGATGGTTTCAATGGTGATCGTACCCTCATCAAAGTTGATGTGGCTACGGGTCAGATAGGCGTCGGTGTACTTAACGTAGTCCTTCGGTCCGGCAATAAGAACTTCGTTAAATCCCCATATGTTCTCGATGTTGTGGGCAAACTGCCCCATCAAAATGTCAAAACCGTTGGTGTCCTTGATCCAGGCTTCGTTGTAATCATCGCCTTTTTTTGACGAACAGGAGACCAGCAACGGCGCAACAAGGGCTAGCGCTAAAAGTTTTTTCATCATTCCGGGCGTGCGTGTTGTGTTTGCTTAGTCGTTGCTATTGCCCGGCGGAGCTTCGCTTGCACGGGCCTACGGTTTTGTAGGCCGGGTAAGCGTAGCGCCACCCGGCAACAGCCGCTCAATATTATTTTTCTGGAGGCGTATAGCCTTCGATGTGCACGTCTTTGCCTTCAAACAGGAAGTTCACCATCTCCTGTTCCAGCAGCTTGCGGTGTTCCGGGTTCATCATGCTGAGCTTTTTCTCGTTAATCAGCATGGTCTGCTTTTTCTGCCACTGTCCCCAGGCTTCTTTGGAGATCTCGTTATAAATGCGTTTACCCAGATCACCCGGATAAAGCTGGAAATCCTGGCCTTCAGCGTCACGCTGCAGGAAAGTACAAAAAATCGTTCTGGCCATACTCATTCCTCTTTTTCTTGTCGATGCTAAACCATTGCACCGGCACGTAATTGCTGTAACAGGCGCTCCACGGGAGCCGCCAGCCCGACTGATGGCGGTTGCGCTAAGTTATACCAGAGAGCGGTGCCTTCATCCATGCACGAGGCAAATGAGGACACGGGAAGCCACATCGGCACAATATCCAGGTGGAAATGGCTGAAGGTATGGCGAAACGCGGTCAGCTGCGTCAGGTTATCGGCAGCAATACCGCGCTGTTTAAGCCATTCACGCAGCAAATCTTCATCTTCAAACTGTGGGAAGCAGTATAGACCGCCCCACAGGCCGCTCGGAGGGCGCTGGGCCAGGAACACCTCGTCGCCGTGCTGCATCAGCAGCATATAGCCGGTGCGCTCCGGTAGCGTCTGTTTGGGTTTCTTACCCGGATACTGCGCCCATGAATGGTTGGCATACGCCGCGCAGAGATTATTCACCGGGCAGAGTTCGCATTTGGGTTTTGAGCGCGTGCAAACCATCGCACCCAGATCCATCATCGCCTGGTTAAAACGTTCGACGCCGTTGGCCGGGGTAACCGCTTCACTGATCTCCCACAGACGTTTCTCAACCTCTTTTTTACCGGGCCAGCCGTCCACGGCATAGCAACGTGCCAGCACGCGCTTTACGTTACCGTCGAGGATCGGGAAATGCTTACCCAAAGAGAGGGAGAGAATGGCTCCCGCCGTTGAACGCCCGACGCCGGGTAAATCTGCCACTTCATCGAAGGTTTCCGGGAATTTACCGTTGTGGCGCGTGGCGACCTGCTGTGCGGCTTTGTGCAGATTACGCGCGCGGGCGTAATAGCCCAGGCCTGTCCACAGGTGCAATACCTCGTCCAGCGGGGCATTCGCCAGGTCTGTCACCGTCGGGAAGCGTGCCATAAAACGCTCAAAGTATGGGATCACCGTAGCGACCTGCGTTTGTTGCAACATCACTTCGGAGAGCCATACTTTGTAAGGCGTTTTTTCAATTTGCCAGGGCAGGGTTTTACGCCCGTATTTGTCGTACCAGTCCAGCACCTGGGCTGAAAATTGAGAGGCTTGCATGGTCATCGATTCACATAATCAGGGACGCAGATTGCAGCACAGCGTCAATCTGCTGTAAACCGGATCTTTCCCATGCTTGCATAGACGCCTTAACTTTGGATAATGCCCGTTTCCCGAACATTCTCACAAGCAGACAACTCTTTTATGAAAAACGACGTCATTTCACCGGAATTTGATGAAAACGGTCGCCCGCTGCGCCGTATTCGCAGCTTTGTCCGTCGTCAGGGCCGCCTGACAAAAGGGCAGCAACATGCGCTGGACAACTACTGGCCGGTGATGGGCGTTGAGTTCAGCGAGCAGCCGCTGGACTTTGCCGGGCTGTTTGGCCGCGAAGCGCCAGTCACGCTGGAGATTGGTTTTGGTATGGGCACCTCTCTGGTGACCATGGCGCAAGCTCGCCCGGAGCAGAACTTCCTCGGTATTGAAGTGCACTCCCCGGGCGTCGGCGCGTGTCTCGCAACTGCCCATGAAGAGGGTGTAGAGAACCTGCGCGTCATGTGTCATGACGCGGTGGAAGTGCTGCACAAAATGATTCCTGACAATTCTTTAACCATGGTTCAGCTCTTTTTCCCTGACCCGTGGCACAAAGCACGTCATAATAAACGCCGTATCGTTCAGGCACCGTTTGCCGAGCTGGTGAAAAGCAAGCTGAAACTGGGCGGCGTCTTCCATATGGCGACCGACTGGGAACCTTATGCGGAACATATGCTGGAAGTGATGTCGTCTCTGGACGGGTATAAAAACCAGTCTGAAAGCAACGACTATGTTCCGCGTCCGGATTCACGTCCGGTAACGAAATTTGAACAGCGTGGCCATCGTCTTGGTCACGGTGTATGGGACTTAATGTTCGAGAGGGTGAAATAATGGCAAAGAATCGTAGCCGTCGTCTGCGTAAAAAAATGCACATCGAAGAATTCCAGGAAGTGGGTTTCTCCGTTGCGTGGCGTTTCCCGGAAGGCACCAGTGTAGAACAGATCGATCAGGACGTGGATGCCTTCATCAACGACGTGATTGAGCCCAACAAGCTGGCCTTCGACGGTAGCGGTTACCTGGCGTGGGAAGGTCTGATCTGCACCCAGGATGTGGGTAAATGCACCGAAGAACATCAGGCGCTGGTTCGTAAATGGCTTGAAGACCACAAGCTGGAAGATGTCCGCGTCAGCGAACTTTTCGACGTTTGGTGGGACTAATAAAGCAGTCAAGGGCCAGCATTAGCTGGCCCATTTTGTCTGAGGGAGTGTTTAAGATGCGCAAAACGTTGCTGGCTGTTGCTTTGATGGCAACCGGATTCACCGCCCATGCGGAGTATAAATGTAGCGTCACCCCGCGTGATGACGTGGTGTTAAGCCCGCAAACCGTGCAGGTCAAAGGCGAGAACGGCAATCTGGTGATTACGCCGCAAGGGAACGTCACCTTTAACGGCAAAGAGTACAATCTGACAGCCGCACAGCGTGAGCAGGCGAAAGACTATCAGGCCGATTTGCGTACCGCGCTGCCATGGATTAATGAAGGTGCCCTGACGCGCGTTGAAAAAAGCCGTGTTGCACTGGATAAGATCATTACCAAAGAGGTGGGGGAGAGCAGCAATATGCGCTCCCGCCTGACGAAGCTCGATAAGCAGCTCAAAGAGCAGATGAACCGGATTATCGAGACGCGCTCTGATGGCCTGACGTTCCACTACAAGGCGATTGATCAGGTCCGTGCTGACGGACAGCAGCTGGTGAACCAGGCGATGGGCGGCATTCTGCAGGACAGCATCAACGAGATGGGGGCTAAAGCGGTCCTGAAGGGCGGCGGTAACCCGCTGCAGGGCGTGCTGGGCAGTCTGGGTGGCTTGCAGACCTCAATTCAGAACGAGTGGAAGAACCAGGAAGATGATTTCCAGCAGTTCGGCAAAGACGTGTGTAAACGCGTGGTGTCGCTGGAAGATAGCCGGAAGGCGCTGGTGGGGACGTTGAAGTAATCCTCTGCGCGCTGGGCCCCTCACCCTAACCCTCTCCCCAAAGGGGCGAGGGGATGGTTTGCTCCCTCTCCCTTTTAGGGAGAGGGCCGGGGTGAGGGTTGCAGCATTTGCAGTGTTTCAAGGATCTTTTCTAATACAGCTTCTTCGTTTTTCCAGAGTTCGTTGTTCCAGAAGCGAATGACATACCAGCCCTTTTGGTGTAACCACTTCGACCTTTGGCGATCGTATTCCTGATTTTCATCATGCTGTCCGCCATCCAGTTCAATGGCCAGGCGAGCCGCACAGCATGCGAAATCCAGGATGTAGTTTCCTGCCGGATGCTGTCGGCGAAATTTATAATTTTCGAAACGGCGGCTTCGTAATAAATACCAAAGCCGTCTTTCTTCCTTCGTCAGCTCGCGTCTGAGCTGTTTAGCGTATGATCGCGTAATTTCCATCCCCACACTCTGCCAGCTTTTCCTTCAGCCGGCAGAACGGGATGCAAAAACCTGAATTAGCCTTCAGGAATCGTCGGCGAGGAACAGCTCAAGAAGGGAATTTAAGAACAGTTTGCCGTGCTCGGTGATCTGCCAGTAATCTTCACACTCAGTCAGATACCCCTGCGCCAGCGCCTCGTCAATCTGAGGACGAATCACTGACTCCGGCAGACCGGTGTAACGCGCAAATTCCGCGCGCGGCGCGGCTTCCAGCAGGCGGAAGCGGTTCATAAAGAACTCAAACGGTTTATCCGCCGCCTCAACGTCGTGCTGGCGCTCGAGATAACGACCTTCCATATACCCTCGCGGGTGGCGGGTTTTGGCGGTACGCAGAATGCGACCGTCCGGGAAAGTCACCTTACCGTGCGCGCCGCAGCCAATTCCCAGGTAGTCGCCAAAACGCCAGTAGTTCAGGTTGTGCTGACACTGATACCCCGGTTTCGCATACGCAGAGGTCTCGTACTGCTGATACCCCGCAGCGGTTAACAACTGGTGGCCCTGCTCGAAAATATCCCACAGCGCGTCGTCATCCGGCAGTACCGGAGGACGGGAACCAAACAGCGTGTTGGGTTCAATGGTGAGCTGATACCAGGACAGATGCGGCGGGTTAAGTTCAATCGCCTGGCGCAGATCGTCCAGCGCTTCGTCGAGCGACTGGTCCGGCAGGCCGTGCATCAAATCGAGGTTAAAGCTGCGCAGACCCAGTCCTGTCGCCAGGTTTGCCGCACGCTTTGCTTCCTCAGGACCGTGAATGCGCCCCAGGCGCTTCAGTTTTGGCTCGCTAAAGCTCTGCACGCCGATGGAAATACGGTTCACGCCTGCACGCTGATACTCGACAAAACGATCGGCCTCTACGGTACCGGGGTTGGCTTCCATCGTAATTTCAGCATCCGCGGCCAGGCTCAGGCGCGCACGCACGCCGTCCAGCAGCGTCTGCATCGCCGGGCCTGACAGCAGGCTCGGCGTACCGCCACCAATGAAAATGGTCTTAACTTCACGTCCCTGTGCGTAAGGTACATCGGCGTCCAGGTCAGCCAGCAGATGCGCAACGTAGTCATCGTGCGGCACTTCACCTTTCAGCGCGTGCGAGTTGAAATCGCAGTACGGGCATTTCTGCACGCACCACGGGATGTGAATATAAAGACTCAGAGGTGGCAAATTAGCCATTACGCAGTGCTTCCAGTAACAGTTTCAGTGCGCGCCCACGGTGGGAAATCGCGCTTTTCTCTTCGCGGGTCAGTTCCGCTGCGGTTTTGCCCTCGGACGGGACAAAGAAAATCGGGTCGTAGCCAAAACCGCCGTTGCCCGCAGCTTCACGGGTAATCACGCCCGGCCAGCTACCGTGGCAGACGATCGGCGTCGGGTCCTCTGCGTGACGCAGATAGACCAGCACGCAGTGGAACTGTGCGGTCCGCTGTTCGTCCGGTACGTCTTTCAGGGCAACAAGCAGCTTTTCCAGATTCTGCTGGTCGGTTGCATCAACACCGGAATAACGAGCAGAGTAAATCCCCGGCGCGCCGCCAAGGAAATCGACGGCCAGACCGGAGTCATCGGCAATGGCGGGCAGACCGGTAATCTGCGCGGCATGGCGTGCTTTCAGGATCGCATTTTCAATAAACGTCAGCCCCGTCTCTTCGGCAGAATCTACGCCAAGATCGGTCTGAGCGACCACATCCAGCCCAAAATCATTTAATAGCGAGGCCAACTCGCGCACTTTACCGGCGTTGCCGGTCGCGAGAACAACTTTCTGCATGGTTTAGTCCTGTTCTGTCAAAGCCGCGACTTCCGTCGGGATGGATTGCGGGTTGAGGATTTTTACCTGTTTATGCCGCCCCAGTTCGCCTTTTTCAATGATGACCTGGCTTTTGGCCACGCGAAACTGTTTTGCCAGATATTTGGTCAGATGCGCGTTTGCCTGACCGTCAACCGGCGGGGCGGTGATGGCGACTTTTAACTCGTCGCCATGCAGTCCAACAATACTGTCACGGCTGGCTTTCGGCTGAATATACAGCCGCAAAACCAGCCCGTCAGCGCAGGTGCTTACGGCACTCATAGCGCCATCCACAGCCCCGGCAACAGCATGTCGCCCGTAGACTGCAGCAGTTCAGCGATCCCCATGTTGATCACATAGAGCAGCAGAACCAGAATCATCGGGGAGAAGTCGATGCCGCCCATAGAGGGAAGTAAGTTACGGATCGGACGCAGCAGCGGCTCGGCCAGCTGAATCAGGGCATACTCTACCGGGCTACGCCCCTGGCTCACCCAGCTCATGATGGCCATCACCAGCAGCACCCAGAAAATCAGCAGACCGACGGTTTTGATCAGAATCAGCACGGCGGCAATCCAGATAATCGGCTGGAAGGTGATGACCATAAACAGCACGATGGCTTTGATAACGCTAAGAATAAACGCTACCAGCAGCGAAGCGCTGTCGATGGGACCCATGGCCGGGATAATGCGGCGCAGGGGCCCGACAATAGGTTGCGTGATTTTCACGACAAACTGGGAGAACGGATTGTAAAAATCACAACGGGCCCACTGCATCCAGACGCGCAGCAAAAGCGCCATCGTATACAGCTCAATGACCGTTGAGAGCAGGAAAGTCAACGTCTTCATGGCGTTCCTCAGGTTTCCTTATTATTTGGAGTAGTCGCGCGCACCGAAAATGGCGGTACCGATGCGCACCATAGTGCTGCCTGCCGCGATGGCGGCTTCCATATCATCCGACATGCCCAGAGAAAGCGTGTCTACCGTGTTGTAGCGCGCTTTAAGCGCCTCAAATGCTACAGCCATTTGCTGTGCCACGGCAAACTGCCTTTCATAACTTGACTCTGGCGCCGGAATAGCCATCAGCCCACGCAGGGTTAAGCGTGGCAGGGCGGCCACGTCTGCGGCCAGCGCATCCAGCTCGCTTAGCGCAATGCCGGACTTGCTATTTTCGTCGCTGATGTTGATTTGTATCAGCACGTTAAGCGCTGGCATCTCTGCCGGGCGTTGTTCGTTCAGGCGTGTGGCAATGCGCAGACGGTCAATCGTATGGCACCAGTCGAAGTGCTCTGCCACCAGACGGCTTTTGTTCGACTGCAGTGGACCAATAAAGTGCCACTGAAGATCCGTATTCCCCTTTTCCCGGAAGTCGCGAATTTTATCCACGCCTTCCTGCACGTAGTTCTCACCAAATGCGCGCTGGCCTGCATCAATCGCTTCTGCGATGGCGCTCGCAGGCTTGGTTTTGCTGACTGCAAGGAGCGTAATTTCTTCTGAAGCACGGCCGCAACGCGTTGCGGCAGCTGAGATTTTGTCCCGGACCTGTGCCAGGTTATGCGCAATGTCGTTCATTTTCCGAGGAGTAGTCTATGGATGTGGAAGAAATGGTGGCCCTTAGTGTAAAGCATAACGTCTCCGATCTACACCTGTGCAGTGATTCGCCACCACGCTGGCGCCGGTCAGGACGCCTTGAACCCGCGCCGTTTCCGCCGCCAGATGTCGGGGCGTTATTAAAAGCGTGGCTCAATGATGAGCAGCAGGGAAGCTGGTGGGCTCACGGTCAGGTCGATTTTGCCGTGACGGTGGCAGAAGGCCAGCGTCTGCGTGGGAGTGCGTTTAAGCAGATTAACGGGGTGTCCATCGCCCTGCGGTTGCTGCCACGCACCTGTTCGCCACTCTCTTCGCTGGGCGTGCCGCGTGCCATTCCGGAACTGTTATCCAGTGACAACGGGTTGATTCTGGTGACGGGGGCGACCGGCAGCGGCAAATCCACCACTCTGGCGGCGATGGTCGATTTTCTCAACCACCATACTGACGGACATATCCTCACGCTTGAAGATCCGGTGGAGTATCTGTACCGGAGCGAACGCTGCCTGATTCAGCAGCGGGAGATAGGTCAGCACTGCCCGTCTTTTGTCGAGGCACTACGCGGAGCGTTACGCGAGGATCCAGATGTGATTTTGCTGGGGGAGCTGCGTGATGCAGAGACGATCCGTCTCGCGTTGACGGCGGCGGAGACCGGGCATCTGGTGCTGGCGACACTGCATACGCGGGGTGCCTCGCAGGCCATTGAGCGGCTGGTGGACACCTTCCCGGCGCAGGAGAAAGACCCGGTACGTAACCAGCTGGCCGGTAGCCTGCGTGCGGTGCTGGCACAGAGGCTGCTTCCCGACCTGCAGGGTGGGCGTGTCGCGCTGTATGAACTGCTGGTGAATACCCCGGCGGCGGCAAATCTGATTCGTGAAGGAAAAACGTGGCAACTGCCCGGTATCATTCAAACAGGCCAGCAGGCGGGAATGCAGAACTTTGATCAAAGCGTGGCGGAGAGACGGGCGCAGGGGCGGCTATAGGCCCCTGAGATTAATAGCCCTGTTCGAAATAGCTTTCGAGGATGATGACGGCAGAGGCGGAGTCTACGCTGCCTTTGTTGAGCGCCCGGAAGCCGCCGTGCTCAAACAGGCCAGCACGCGCTTCGACGGTGCTAAGACGCTCGTCGTGAAGCTTCACGGAGACGCCAAAGCGGCCATGGATTTTATTGGCGAACTTACGTGCGCGGGCGGTAAGGGGTTGTTCGGTGCCGTCCATATTCAGCGGCAGCCCAACGATAACATCATCCGGTTGCCACTCTTTCAGCAGACGTTCGATAAGATTCCAGTCAGGCGTGCCGTCGTTGGCCTTCAGGGCCGTGAGCGGACGCGCGGTACCGGTGATGCGCTGACCCACAGCGACGCCAATGCTTTTGGTACCAAAATCAAAGGCCAAAAGTGTTCCGCTCATCAGGCGTGCCCCGCGACACCAGGCATGGTCAGAATATCAATGCCAATCAGTTTTGCCGCATCGCGCCAGCGATCGGCTATCGGGGTTTTAAACAGAATATTCATGTCCGCTGGTGCGGTAAGCCAGGCGTTATCGAGGATTTCCTGCTCAAGCTGGCCTTTCTCCCACGACGAGTAACCCAGCGCCACCAGCACTTCGGAAGGCTGTTCTGCGGTACCCAGCGTTTCGAGCACGTCGCGCGAGGTGGTGATCACGGTGTTATCGGAGATGCGGATACTGGAAGAGAATACCGGCGGGGTATGCAGGATAAAGCCGCGATCTTCTGCAAGTGGTCCGCCCAGCATCACCGGTTTATCAAGCCGGATCTCCGGCAGTCGTGCTTCAGCCGGGATTTTCAGCTTGTCCAGAATCCCTTCAACCTGCAGGTTTTCCAGCGGCTTATTGATGATAATGCCCATCGCGCCGTCTTCATTGTATTCACAAATATAAACCACGGCGCGGCGAAAAATCGGATCCTGGAGAGCAGGCATGGCAATAAGAAAGTGATGCTGTAAATTCATTGTCAGAGGTACTGTTTCCTGGTTTAAAAAGCGACAGCGCCCAGTATGGGGATAAAGCCGGGCGCTGTCACAGATTATTTCTGTAAACGTTTTTCGATAGCGTCCATCAGCATTCCGGTGATCGAGATCGGGAACTCCGCTTCGATTTCGCGAATGCAGGTTGGGCTGGTGACGTTCACTTCCGTCAGGCGATCGCCAATGATGTCCAGGCCAACAAAGATCAGGCCTTTGGCTTTAAGCGTTGGGCCAACGCGGCGGGCAATTTCCCAGTCGCTTTCGGTCAACGGGCGCGGCTCACCGCGTCCACCGGCCGCCAGGTTACCGCGCGTTTCGCCACCCTGTGGGATACGTGCCAGGCAGTAAGGTACGGGTTCGCCATCCACGACCAGAACGCGTTTGTCGCCATCTTTAATGGCGGGCAAATAGTTCTGGGCCATGCAGTAGCGGGTACCCAGTTCGGTCAGGGTTTCGGCAATCACCCCAATGTTCGGGTCGCCTTCCTTCACGCGGAAAATAGACGCGCCGCCCATGCCATCCAGCGGCTTCATGATGATATCGCCGTGTTTTTGCCAGAATTCCTTCAGCTGAGCTTTACTGCGGGTCACCAGCGTTTCAGGCGTCAGGTCTGAGAACCAGGCGGTATAAAGCTTCTCGTTGCAGTCGCGCAGGCTCTGCGGCTTATTGACGATCAGCGTCCCTTTCTCTTCGGCACGCTCAAGGATATAGGTGGAGTAGATGTATTCGGTGTCGAACGGCGGATCTTTACGCATCAGAATAACGTTGAGATCGGCCAGGGCAATATCCTGCTCGGTGCCAAACTCGTACCATTTGTCGTAGTTCTGCTCGACGTTAACGATGCGGGTACGCGCGCGGGCTTCACCGTTGATCAGGTAAAGATCGTTCATCTCCATATAGTGGAGCTCATAGCCGCGACGCTGCGCTTCCAGCAACATAGCGAAGCTGGAATCTTTCTTGATGTTAATGTTTGCGATGGGGTCCATCACGATGCCGAGCTTAATCATGTTCTTCTCCGTTTATACTTCAACCCAGATCGCCAAACCGTACCTGTAGCGCGGTAATGGCCGTGAGTGCCGTTGTCTCAGTGCGCAGAACGCGAGGTCCCAACAGAATATCAGTAAACTGGTAACGCGCCGTCATCGCAATTTCGTCCGCCGACAGGCCGCCTTCGGGGCCAATCAGCAGGCGTACACGTTCAACGGGCAGCGGCAGCGTATTAATGCTGGCGCTGGCGCGCGGATGAAGATTGAGCTTCAGTCCGCTCTCCTCTTCGGCACACCAGTCCTCCAGGTCCATTGCCGGGCGGATCTCCGGTATGCGGTTGCGGCCGCTCTGTTCACACGCCGCAATGGCAATTTTCTGCCACTGCTGGATCTTTTTGTTCAGACGTTCCGCATCCAGTTTAACGCCACAGCGCTCGGAAAAAAGTGGCGTAATGAGGCTTACACCCAGCTCAATGGATTTTTGAATGGTGAATTCCATCTTTTCCCCGCGGGACATCACCTGGCCCAGGTGGATGTGCAGCGGCGATTCACGGTCGTCCACTTCACCGCGCAACACATTCACATGCACGCTTTTTTTATCCGCCCGGGTGATTTCCGCCTCGAAAATCTGATTAGAGCCGTCGAAAAGCTGTATTGCCTGCCCAGCCCCCATGCGCAGCACGCGGCCAACGTGGTTGGCGGCGTCGTCAGACAGGGCGATTTCGCGACCTGCGGTAATCAGTTCAGGGTGGTAAATGCGAGGAATGCGCATAGTCAGAAATTCCATATGTCATGCGAGATAAGCGAATTGCCGTAGTGTAGGTTAGCTCTTTTGCGCCTGGCAAGCCCGCTGGACGTACGGGTTATGATTCCCCTGGACTCTGGCGATGCGTTCGTCGCGCTGACATTCCCACTCCGTCACCGGATATTGCTTATCCCACGCATTGAACAACTGCGTCTGTTGACGGGAGAGGTTGAGGTCGTAGCGGTCACGCATGTAGAAGTAGGTGCGGGCGATGCTGCCGCGCGCGCGGGCAGGCGGCTCGGCGACTTTTTCTTTAAAATCCACCTTCATGCCGCACTGGCCATATTGGCCTTCGCCACCGTTCCACTGGCTGTACATAAAGTTGCCGCGGTCACCGTTCACTTCACCCACGGCGGGCTGCAGGTTATGCATATCGCTTTCCATCTGGCGGTAGACAGGATCTTTAGAACAGTTTTTACGACCGCCATCCTGCCAGCACTGGCGCTGGTGGCCAAACTGCCATGCCGGAACGACATGTTCCCATTCGATGCGGCTGGCGCGGTTTTCGTTTTTACGCACCTTATAGCCGCAGGACTCCAGGTCCACGACCCCTTTTTTACCCTGCCAGTTAATTTTACAGCCGCAGTAGAAATCGCCCGGCACATCGGCGTTCACCTTCACGCCTGCTGCCTTGGCCTGGGAAAAACTGTTGATACCATCGGCCAGAGCATGGCCTGAGAACGCTGTCGTCAGAAAGGCGACCGCGAGAGAAAAATTACGGGACATCTTACACTCCGTGTCAAAACGAGCCCGCAACGTAACGAATGTTTTTCCTGTATGCAATCAGTCAGATCAGGAAAGTTCCTGAATGTTCAAATGATTACTCCGCAATCAGCGGTTCGCCGCATTTGACGCAGCGGTAGGTCGCCTCGCCGCGGACCACGCGATTATGGCGGCGGACGGTAAGCTGATGCTGCTGACACTGGCAGCGGTAGGGGAACGTATTGCGACGTACAGATTCCAGCTCGAAATGATGAGTTCTGCGCGCCGGAACGCCCAGGACTGCCTCCATCATCCACTTCCACTCTTTTCCGTGCGGCGCGACGCGACCAAAATGTTTCCACACCAGGAGGTGAGCCAGCTCATGCGGCACCACTTCCTCAATAAACGCCTGCTGGTTTTCCATCATCAACACAGGGTTCAGGCGGATCTCATACGATTCCAGCCAGGCAGTACCCGCCGCGGTGCCACGCTGCTGATAGACGAGCTTCGGTTCAGGGTAATTCCGACCGAGCTTCAGGTTCGCCTGGGCGAGTTTTTCCCGCAGGCTGCGCATAACGGCTTGCTGAAGGGCGATGGGGAGACGGGGAGCTTTCATAGGGGCAGAGCATAAAGCGCGAAGCGGGGAGGCGCAAGAGGCGCCTCCCGCAAGAGGATTAGTCGTGTGCGCCGATTTCGCGCAGTGGACGACCTTTCATCAGGTTACGTTCAATATGTTCCAGTGAAACATGTTTGGTTTCTGGAACCAGCCAGATGGTCAACACAATAAAGAAGATGTTCAGACCGGCGTAGACCCAGAAGGTGTTGGCATTGCCCAGGGTATTGAGCATGGTCAGGAACGTCGCGCCGACGATCATGTTGGCAATCCAGTTGGTTGCAGTTGAGCAGGTGATACCAAAATCACGCCCTTTCAGCGGCTGGATCTCAGAACACAGTACCCAAATCAGCGGACCGGCGCTCATCGCGAACCCGACGATAAACATCAGCAGCATGCCTACCGCAAAATACTGTGCGGTTGGGGAGTGGATGCCGACGTGCATCATGGTGCCCAGCACGCCCATACCGATCGCCATGACCAGGAAGCCCAGCGTCAGGGTAGGTTTACGTCCCCAGCGGTCCACCAGGCCGATCGCGATAAAGGTCGCCAGCACGTTTGTCAGGCCGACGATGACGGTGCCCCACATCTGCTCGGTGGTGTTGGTATAACCCGCCAGCTCAAAGATTTTTGGCGCGTAATACATGATGACGTTCATCCCGGTGAACTGTTGCATCACCTGCAGCAGCACGCCGAGGAATACTGCGCGACGGAAGTTGCTGTTCTCTTTAAACAGCGCCCAGCCAGACTGCTTCACCTTCAGGCTTTCGCGGATCTCTTCCAGCTCGTTTTTCGCCTCCGCACTGGTGTCGCGCAGGCGCAGCAGCACCCGTTCGGCATCGTGGAAGCGGCGCTTTGCGGCAAACCAGCGTGGGCTGTCCGGCAGGAAGAAGACGCCAATCAGCAGCAAAATGGCCGGGATGATGATCACGCCAAGCATCCAGCGCCATGCCCCGCTGTAGCTGAACGCGGTATCGGAAAGATAAGCCCCGAGAATACCGATGGTAATCATCAGCTGGTACATCGAAATCATACTGCCGCGAATTTTCTCTGGCGCAATTTCAGAGAGATAGAGCGGGGCGGTGTAGGACGCGACGCCGACGGCCAGCCCCAGCAGTACGCGGGAAAGAATAAGCACTTCAACGTTAGGGGCGGCAGCAGAGAAGAGTGAACCGGCGACGAAGAGAATGGCACCAATCATCAGGCTCTTTTTACGTCCGAGCTTGAAGGAGAGCCAGCCGCTGCCGACAGCACCAACCGCTGCGCCAAACATCATCGAGCTGACCACCCATTCCTGGGTATGCGCGTTAATCTGGAATTCGTCTGCGATGAAGGGAAGGGCGCCAGCAATCACGCCGATATCCAGGCCAAAAAGTAAACCTGCCAGGGCGGCGAGGAAGCAGACGAAGAATGTCATCGCCTTGTTGGACGTACGCCCCTGTTTTTTATTGTCAGGCATTATGCCCTCCAGTTGGGTTATCAGTTTTATTGATGTTAAGGGTAGGTGAGTGACCCGTAAAAATATGTGAGATTAATCACATTGGTGTAATCGGTTACACTGGTGTGTAACCGTAAAAATTATTAAAGCTTTGAAAATATAGAGGTAAATTAGGTGATATGCATCGCGAAAGAATACATTTCAGACTTAACTGAAAGTAAATGTAACAGCATAAGAAATGCCATCACGCAAAGAGATTATTCCGAAAGCGAGGTACATGGACTGGCGTGTAAGCGGTTCCAAACAAAAAAAAGCCAGCACAAAGGCTGGCTTTTTTAACGCTCTTGTCAGTCGATTATTTCAGACCGGCAGCTTCACGCAGCAGGGCGGCTTTGTCGGTTTTTTCCCATGGGAAATGTTCACGACCAAAGTGACCGTATGCCGCGGTTTCTTTGTAGATTGGGTGCAGCAGATCCAGCATCTGAATCAGTCCGTATGGACGCAGGTCGAAGAACTCGCGTACCAGCAGGGTCAGCTGTTCTGAAGGCACTTTCTCGGTACCGAAGGTTTCAACCATGATGGAGGTTGGCTCAGCCACGCCGATGGCGTAAGAAACCTGAATCTCACAGCGGTCAGCCAGGCCGGCAGCAACGATGTTTTTCGCAACATAACGTGCCGCGTATGCCGCAGAGCGGTCAACTTTAGACGGATCTTTACCAGAGAACGCACCGCCGCCGTGACGTGCCATGCCGCCGTAGGTATCAACGATGATTTTACGTCCGGTCAGACCGCAGTCACCCATTGGGCCGCCGATAACAAAGCGTCCGGTTGGGTTGATGAAGAATTTGGTCGCAGAGCTCAGCCATTCGGTCGGCAGAACCGGCTTGATGATCTCTTCCATCACTGCTTCTTGCAGGGATTTCTGGTCAATCTCTTCGGAATGCTGGGTAGACAGTACCACCGCATCGATGCCAACGATTTTGCCGTCATCGTACTGGAAGGTGACCTGGCTTTTTGCATCCGGGCGCAGCCACGGCAGGGTGCCGTTTTTGCGCACTTCAGCCTGACGCTGTACCAGACGGTGCGCGTAGGTGACCGGGGCTGGCATCAGCACGTCGGTTTCGTTGGTCGCGTAGCCAAACATCAGGCCCTGGTCGCCCGCGCCCTGTTCCAGTGGATCGGCACGGTCAACGCCCTGGTTGATGTCTGGAGACTGTTTGCCAATGGCGCTCAGCACCGCGCAAGAATTGGCATCAAAGCCCATATCAGAATGCACATAACCGATTTCACGCACCGTGTTACGGGTGATCTCTTCGATATCAACCCATGCGCTGGTGGTGATCTCACCGCCAACCAGAACCATGCCAGTTTTGACGTAGGTTTCGCACGCGACGCGCGCTTTAGGATCCTGCGCCAGGATCGCATCCAGCACCGCATCGGAGATTTGGTCAGCAATTTTATCAGGATGTCCTTCTGATACGGACTCGGACGTAAACAGGTGTTTTGCCATGTTTTATTTCACCTAAGAGGAATTTGGTTAGCTCAAGCTGCTGTGTGGAATAGCCAAAGGAGATAATTCTACCAAGGCCTGCAGGTTTTTGACACTGGCAGTATGAGTGTTAATCAGTATAGATGGATTAACATCTGGATGGCTATTTTAGGTCACTTCTTCGCCCGATTTCCAGTTTTTTTTGATTCATCTCTCACGGCGTTGAAATGTCTGCTGGAAATTTTTCCTGACGGCGCTGGCAACCCACGCATTTTTGTTTTGCTTTTTAGCCCCCTTCTCGGTATAAAACGCGGCGCGCGGCTCATACAAAATAAGCGCTCGATGAACTCATCGAGTCGCCACTTCCAGCCGGGTTAAGCAGTGAACTTTTAGCTTTGGCTTGGGGTCCGTTTCAGCAGAGGCGGCCGTGGAGGTGATACGAGATAATGAACCATCGTTTTCCGCTAATTCAGCGCAGCCGTTCTGGCGCGCATTTGATTCCCGCAACCCGCATTTCTAGTCTGCAAACCTGCCGATGTTATACCCATCTCGGCGCTTCTCAGGATTCCAGGGCCGGTCAGGCTGTGTGAAAACTGAACAAGGGCGCTCTTGTTAATACAAGAGTTTTCTCGTGGTTTCGCCGAACCTTGTCATACAGAGTTCGGATACGTGTTTTACAATGATATGAATAAGAAACCGGTCGCACGGTCTGGATTTCAGCATACTCTGCTGGGAAACGGAGCCGTTTATGGGTTGTTATCGCCGTATAACGCTGCGATAGTAGTCAACTGTTTTACACTTAATACAAAGAGTTGAGGTTCGCTATGTCTGACGACATGTCTTCTTTTTCGCCTTCGTCAGCGGGCGAACAGGGTGTACTACGTTCTATGCAGGAGGTTGCGATGAGCTCCCAGGAAGCCAGCAAGATGCTGCGCACATACAATATTGCCTGGTGGGGCAATAACTACTACGACGTCAACGAACTGGGCCACATCAGCGTTTGCCCGGATCCGGACGTCCCTGAAGCGCGCGTGGACCTCGCCAAACTGGTGAAAGCCCGTGAAGCACAGGGCCAGCGTTTGCCTGCACTGTTCTGCTTCCCGCAGATCCTGCAACATCGCCTGCGTTCTATTAACGCCGCCTTCAAGCGCGCGCGTGAATCCTACGGCTATAAAGGCGACTACTTCCTGGTTTACCCGATTAAGGTGAACCAGCACCGCCGCGTGATTGAGTCCCTTATCCACTCCGGCGAGCCGCTGGGCCTCGAAGCCGGCTCCAAAGCGGAGCTGATGGCGGTTCTGGCGCATGCGGGCATGACCCGTTCGGTCATTGTCTGTAACGGCTACAAAGACCGTGAGTACATTCGTCTGGCGCTGATTGGCGAGAAGATGGGCCACAAGGTCTATCTGGTTATCGAGAAGATGACTGAAATCGCGATCGTGCTGGAAGAGGCTGAACGTCTTAACGTGGTGCCACGCCTCGGCGTGCGTGCGCGTCTGGCGTCTCAGGGTTCCGGTAAATGGCAGTCCTCCGGCGGTGAAAAATCCAAATTCGGCCTCGCGGCGAACCAGGTACTGCAGCTGGTGGAGATTCTGCGCGAGCGCGGTCGTCTGGACAGCATTCAGCTTCTGCACTTCCACCTCGGTTCGCAGATGGCCAATATTCGCGATATCGCCACCGGCGTGCGTGAATCAGCCCGTTTCTACGTTGAGCTGCACAAGCTTGGCGTGAATATTCAGTGCTTCGACGTGGGCGGTGGCCTGGGCGTGGACTACGAAGGGACCCGCTCGCAGTCTGACTGCTCGGTGAACTACGGTCTGAATGAATACGCCAATAACATCATCTGGGCGATCGGTGATGCCTGTGAAGAGCACGGCCTGCCGCACCCGACGGTGATCACCGAATCCGGTCGCGCGGTGACCGCGCACCATACGGTGCTGGTCTCTAATATCATCGGCGTTGAGCGTAGCGAAATTTCTGAAGCGACGCCGCCGCAGGATGACGCACCGCGTTCCCTGCAAAGCATGTGGGAAACCTGGCAGGAGATGCACGAGCCGGGCACGCGTCGCTCCCTGCGCGAATGGCTGCACGACAGCCAGATGGATCTGCACGATATTCACGTCGGCTACTCTTCAGGCACCTTCAGCCTGCAGGAGCGTGCGTGGGCGGAGCAGCTTTATCTGAACATGTGCCATGAAGTGCAGAAGCAGCTCGATCCGAGCAACCGCGCGCACCGTCCGATTATCGACGAGCTGCAGGAACGTATGGCGGATAAGATTTACGTCAACTTCTCGCTGTTCCAGTCGATGCCGGATGCATGGGGTATCGACCAGCTGTTCCCGGTTCTGCCGCTGGAAGGGCTGAACCACGCCCCGGAACGTCGCGCGGTGCTGCTGGACATCACCTGTGACTCCGACGGTGCTATCGACCACTACGTTGACGGCGACGGTATCGCCACCACCATGCCAATGCCGGAGTACGACCCGGAGAACCCGCCGATGCTGGGCTTCTTTATGGTTGGGGCGTACCAGGAGATCCTCGGCAACATGCACAACCTGTTCGGTGATACCGAAGCGGTTGACGTGTTTGTCTTCCCTGACGGCAGCGTGGAAGTTGAGCTGTCTGACGAGGGGGATACCGTGGCAGACATGCTGGAATACGTTCAGCTCGATCCGAAAACGCTGCTGACCCAGTTCCGCGACCAGGTGAAAAACACCGGTCTCGACGATGCATTGCAGCAGCAGTTCCTGGAAGAGTTTGAGGCGGGGCTGTACGGGTATACTTATCTCGAAGACGAATAATTATTCCGCCAGTTAAATATGAAAAGGGTCTGACCGCGGTCAGACCCTTTTTTTATGGCTACATGAAAACCCCGCCGGTGAACGACGGGGGAGGGCGGTTAACTCAGCTGTTCATCCTCGAACGTAATGATCACCTTCGCATAGATATTAATTGGCGTTTCCGTCATCAGCGGCAGCCACTGCTTCGGCTGCGCTGTTGCGCTCATATCGCCGTTCCACTGCTTGTGCTCAGGCGTTTTCGGCATATCCATGCCGGTCTGACCGGTGGATGAACCCGGCGAGAGCTTAACGTCGGTGCCTTTCGGGTTGCTCGACGGTGCCACGCCGTTGGTCATGTCGCCGTTCCACTGCTTGTGCTCAGGCGTTTTCGGCATGTCCATGCCGGTCTGACCGGTGGATGAACCCGGCGAGAGCTTGACGTCGGTGCCTTTCGGGTTGCTCGACGGCGCCACGCCGTTGGTCATATCGCCGTTCCACTGCTTGTGCTCAGGCGTTTTCGGCATGTCCATGCCGGTCTGACCGGTGGACGAACCCGGCGAGAGCTTCACGTCGGTGCCTTTCGGGTTGCTCGACGGCGCCACGCCGTTGGTCATGTCGCCGTTCCACTGCTTGTGCTCAGGCGTTTTCGGCATGTCCATGCCGGTCTGGCCGGTAGACGAACCCGGCGAGAGCTTGACGTCGGTGCCTTTCGGGTTGCTCGACGGCGCCACGCCGTTGGTCATATCGCCGTTCCACTTTCTGTGCTCAGGCGTTTTCGGCATATCTTTGCCGGTTTTACCGGTTGCAGAACCTGGAGAAAGCGTTGGGTAATTCGTATTCGGAACGTCCCATTTTTTCTTCGGCGTCGTGCTGTCAGCCGGTTTCGGCGCAGGCTTCAGATCGTCCGCTTTCGACGGCGTAACGGCCGGCACCGCTTCGCTGTGCGCGGTTTCAGACGGAGTGGTATCCGTCTTCGTTGTGCTGTCAGCCGGTTTCGGCGCAGGCTTCAGGTCATCCGCTTTCGACGGTTTAACGGCCGGCACCGCTTCGCTGTGCGCGGTTTCAGACGGGGTGGTATCCGTCTTCTTCGCGCTGTCAGCCGGTTTTGGTGCAGGCTTCAGATCGTCCGCTTTCGACGGCGTAACGGCAGGTGCCTCTTCGCTGTGCGCGGTTTTAGACGGGGTGGTATCCGTCTTCGTCGTGCTGTCAGCCGGTTTCGGCGCAGGCTTCAGATCTTCCGCTTTCGACGGCTTAACGGCAGGCACCGCTTCGCTGTGCGCGGTTCCAGACGGGGTGGTATCCGTCTTCGTCGTGCTGTCAGCCGGTTTTGGCGCAGGCTTAAGATTGTCCGCTTTCGACGGCGTAACGGCAGGCACCGCTTCGCTGTGCGCAGGTTTCGCTGGCGTATCCTCTTTCTTCTTCGTGCCATCGCCTGAATGCTTCGACGAGCCCCCGCCATTGCGGTGGTCGCTCGGCGTATCGACGTCGTAACTGCCTTTTTTCTTCTTACCGATACCAGGATCCGCAAGGGTATAGGAGATATTGTTACCCGCTTCTTTTTCGTCACGGGTGACAACGGACATCTCATCCTTGTTGGTGTTGATCTCGCCAGTCGTACCTTTGCTGGTGGTGCCCCCCACGGAAATGGTGGATCTCTGCGTTTCGTTACGGTGGATCTCATCGACCGTATCCACGTAGATGTTAGCCGATGGAATGCCGCCTTTTTTACCCGGCAAACCACCGATACCTACGCCGCCACCGCCGTACAGGCCGTCCTGCTCAACGGTATCTTGCAGGTCTTTGGCGTTGATATTGCCCGCAACGTTGACGTTACCGGTGCCATTATCAGAGACGATATTGGCCCCCGCCATGTTGAGGTCGCCGCCGGTTTTCACCTGCACGTCCCCCGTGGTGTGAATGCCGGACTGCTTCGCGGTGGTTGCCGAGTCATAAGCCTCTGAGCCGCCGCCGCCGTTAACGGCCCCGGTAGGCATCACGCCTTTCGTCGACACGGCTACACCGACGGATGCACCCCAGTTGGCACGCTCGTTGTCCGTGTGAACCGTATCCTGAAGGGAGTTCACGGTCATATCCCCTGCAACATCCACGTCCGCGGTATTGGCATCAATGTTGGCACCGCTCATGGTCATGTCGCCGCCGGACTTAATTTTGACGTCGCCTGCCGTAATGGTGCTGTTGGTGTAGCTGGTGCTGTTGCCTGTTCCGGTCTCTTTGCTGCCGCTGTAGTCGACAGACGCGCCGCCGCTCACGCCGGAGAGATCCACGCCCACGCCAGCCGAGATGCCCGCCGAGTGCTCCTCGGTGGTGTTGCTGTAGCTGGATGTGGATTTCGCCGCATTCATGTTCACATCGCCGCCTGCGTTAATTTCAACGTTCTGGCCGCTAATGTCTGTTCCGTTCAACGTGGTGTCTTTTTTGGTATTGATCGAAACGTTATTGGCGCTGATGTGGTTAATGTTTTCCGCCGTGGAGGTGGAGGTTGAGTGCGATTTAGACGAACTGCCGCCAATGGTAACGGAACCGCCAGCCAGATCGTTAAGCAGCAGGTTAGAGGCCTCGCCCAGCACTTCCGCAGCCGTTGTTCCGGCGTTGGCAGTCTGGCCTTCGGTGCCTTTTTCAATCAGGTTACCGGCTTTATCAAAGGTATCTACAAGGGTGCTGTGGGCTTCACCCGTGATACCAAACGACGTCGCTTTATGGGATGAGGTGTTTTTCATCTCATCTTCATATTTCGTGGTCGCGACGTCCTCGGCGTTGATGGTCAGGGCGTCGCCCGCGCTGAGATCCGCCCCGCCGATGTCAGCGGTCTTACCGGCTTCAATCGTCCCGGACTGGCCAAAGTTGATTGCGGCATTGGTGTTCTTTTTGCTGTCGGTGACGGACGAGTCACTGGAGGTGCTCATGCCAAACGTGAAGCCAGCCGTATCATTCACCGGCGCACGGCCAGGCTTCTTGCCGATTGCAGAGGTGTCGGATTCTGATCCTGCGCTGACATAGTCGCCGGAGGTCGTTTCGGTGCTGCCGCCGTCCATGGTGCCGTAGCTGGTGTTAACCGACTGGCCGCCGCCGCTGACGCCCGCGCTGATGACAAACTCGCGTGACGAGCTGTGCTGTTCTTCGTGAGCAACGTCCTGGGACGTTTTGATCGTCACGTCATTTTCAGCGGTGATGCTGCCGGTCTGGGCGTTGTAGGTCCCCCCTTCCATCACTACGTCGTTTTTGGCCTCGATACTCATGTTGCCGCCAGCGGAAACATTCGCGCCAATGGCTTTGCCCGTGGTGGTTGAGGTATCAGACATCGTGTAGTTGAGCGCGCTTCTGACGTCGTTATCAATGATACGCGTGGCGTCAATTTCATGCAGGTCATTGAAGGTGACGTCGCCGTCGGTGGCCTTCATGCTTACATCCTGACCCGCCGTAATATCCGACGCGTTGGAGGTGATGGATTTAGCCTCCATGTTAATGCTGCCGCCTGCGGTAACGCCGTCCTCAAAGGCGTGGATCACCTGCTTGCCGCTCTCATCGCGCCCTACGCTGGCCGTCATGGTGATGTCACCCTGAGCTGCGGACATGTTCACGTCGCCCTCAGCGTTAATCGCCGCGCCGTTGTTATTGATATTGCCGCTGGTGCTGGACATATTGATGTCGCCGTCCGCAGAGATACCCGCGCTCATGCCGTTGCTAACGTTGTTGATATCCCCATCAGAGACCAGCGTCATGTCGCCTTTGGATGAGATTGTACCGTTGGCGTTATTGATGCTGTTCGCGTCGACGTTCATATCGCCACCGGCATGAACGGTCGCGGTGCCGCCGTTAACGTCTCCGCTCTCCATCTGACGAAGCGTTTCAGGGCACAGGTACACGACCGGGACCATCACGTCCACTCCGTTCACCGTCTGATTGACGAACCAGACGATATCGGCGTCCAGTCCGTTGCGCTGCTCCTCGGTCAGGGATTGACCGACAACCAGCCCCAGCTCGCTGTCCTGTGCGGCCACGCCTGCATTGTCCATCAGGGCCTGCACCAGCGCGTCGCCTTCCAGACCATCACGGATCGAAAAGAAACTGCCCACCGAGCTGTTGATCTCACGGCGGATCAATTCTGAGGTGAAGTAGTTATCACCAATAACGTTAACCGGCTTCTGCGGGTCATAGCCCACCTGATCGAAGAAGTAATCCGATCCTGTGTAAGCGCTCTGATCGATCATTGACGGACGCGTTTCAAAGATCGGAACGATATTGTTGGCTGGCCCCGGATAAGCCGTGCCATTTTTTTCCGCTTCGGCGGTTTTCTTAAAGTCGGTTGAGACTTCAAACATGCCCGGAATGGAGACCATATCCTTGATGGTTGGCATCGGGCTAATGCCCATCGCCAGCTCGTCAATTTTTTTGGTATTCACCTGGACATCGTAACCGGCAATGACCGTATCCACGGTGTATTCACCCACGTCGATATCGCTTACGTCGCTGTGGCTGTTAATCACCCCAGCGTCCGCAATACCGTTATCCAGCGTGCCGCCGTTATGCGTAAAGTTACCGCCCGCGGTGATCTCACCTTTTTCAGAAGGGACGAAGTAGGTTTTATTGTTTTTTAATGCCTCATTATTGGAGGCTGTTACGCTCGCCCAGATACCGCACATTGTACCGTAGTCGGTGGTTTGCCAGGTTTCACCGAAGATGTCGGACATCATTTTGTTGAAAAGCGTGGACTCGTTGCCGGTCATCACGACGGCGTTGTACCAGAGCGCTTTTTCAGGGTCATCACTGCCTGTCTTACCGGCCGCTGCGCCATTGCCAAACTCGAAGTCGAGGAACTGGTAAAGGGTATCAAAGTTCCACGTTGACGTATGATAGGCGCCTAAATGCCACTGATAGGTGAGCCCGCCCTGCATCTCTAACGGCAGCTGCAGATAATCATAAATGGACATTTCACCGTATTCCGGTGAGTTGTAGATATCACCGGTAACCGTAATATCTTTCGCTGCCTGAATCAGACCACCTTTGTTTGTAATCTGTTTTCTGTCGTAGATATTGCGCTGGTTGATATTAATGTTGCCGCCCGCGCTGATCTCGGCCTGATGATCCAGTCTCAATCCCGAGGTCACAACCGGCATTGAGAAGTTAATCATGGTGTTAGATTTCGTCGCGAGATGCTCTACGGTGCTATATACCGCACTGGCGTTCTGATAACCCGTCATGGAGATTTCGTCGCCGGCATAGCTACTTTCGTTTCTGATGGATTCCGCGTCTAAATTCACATCCTTCTCTGCGCGAATGATCCCGGCCTGGTTATGGATCTCCTTCGCGATAATCGACATATCGCCCATGCTGAGCACGTTACCCGACACGCCGTTGAAGAAAGTACCGTTACGGGCTTCCAGACTCATATCGCCCATCGTCCACAGCAGGCTACCGGCATTGTTGGTGATATTGCCCGCGGTGACGTTGAGATCGCCTCCGGTCACGATAGAGACGGCGTTGGTGAAATTACCGTCTGCATTCACGGTCAAATCGCCAATCGCTTCCATCTGGGTGCTATTGGTAAAGTCGCCGTGCGTGGCGATCGCCATCGCGCGTCCGGCGTAGATATTCTGGTTATTGGCGTCGAGGGTCAGGCTGTTGTCAACGCTAAGCGTGAGATCGCGTCCGGCCTCAAGAATACCGGCCGTGTTGTTCAGGCTGGCGAGAGTCAGCTGCAGATCCCGGTCGGCGGTGATGGAGGCGTTGGCATCGTTTTGCAGGTTTTTGGTCGCAACTGCAATATTTGTGCCCGCAATGACTGCTTCAGTGGTGTTTTTGATGTTGCCTGTCTGAACATTCAGCGAGGTCGTTTTTGCCCCTGCGAGCACGGCTTCATCGCTGTTGTTAAGGGTGTTCTTCACGTTCAGCGTCAGGTTGTTATCCGTCGAGACAATGGCCGCGCCACTCTCGTTGGTCACATTCTCTGACGTCACGGTCACATCGCCGCCCGCCACCAGAGTCGAATTCGAACCATTTTCACTGCCGCTGTTGAGGAGTGAATTTGCCGCGACGGTTAACGCCCCATCAACGGCCTGAATCACCCCACCGGAGAGGTTAGTCAGTACGCCAACGGCGTTCAGCACCGTGTTCATGCTGGCCGTGATCGCCGCCTGGCTGGAGTTGGTCAGGGAATCCACATCCTCGATCGTCAGGTTCCGCAGGGCCATGAGCACATGGTCGCTCCCGTCGTTCATCAGGCTGCGGATATTGCGGATAATCAGATCGGTGCCCGCCTGCACGACGCCGTTATTGTGCAGCGTGTCGCCGTTCTGCACCGTAATGCTGCCATCGCTGAGGATCACCGAGGCATTGTTCAGCGTATTCACACCGTCCAGGGTCATGTTGCCCGAGGCGAGGAGCGCCGCGTCAGTGCTGTTGTTCAGCGTACCCACGTTGTTGATGCTGAGGGCATGCTCAGACTGGATCGCCGCACTGTTGCTGTTGTTGAGCGTATCCACATTGCTGATTGTTACGCTGCCGCTACCGACCATCGCGGCGCTGTTGGTGTTGGATACGTTTGTGATGTTCAGCATCGCCAGCGCACCGTCTGCAACCACCTGAGACGCATCGTTGGTGAGGGTACCGATGTTGGACAGAGTGAGATTGCCGCTGCTGTAGAGGGTGGCATCGCGGGTATTATTCAGCGTGCCGATGTGGTCCAGCAGGATGGACGTTGCCTGAATGCCTGAGGCCGAGTTGGTCAGCGTTGTTGCGCCGGACAGATCCATCGCCCCACTCGCGAGCAGAACGGCGTCGCCCGTGTTGGTGAGAGTGGACATGTTGGTCAGGGTGACGTTTTTCCCCTGGATCCGGCTATTGTCGTTGGTCAGTGCAGTCGTCTGCGCGCCGTCCAGCGTAAGGTTTTCTCCCGCCAGGATCTCGCCGCCGTGGGTGTTATTTAATTGCTTACTGACGTTCAGCGCAACATCGCCCGCTGCGCTCAGGGTTCCGCCGTTGTTATTCAGCTTCGCCGCTTTCACCTGCGCTTTTTGTCTGGCGTTCAGCGTGCCGCTGTTTTCAAGCGTCGCATCGACGTTGGACGCGGTCAGGGTAACGTTTTTCCCCTCGATTTTGCCCAGGTTCTTGATGGATTTACCGCTGGCAGCGAGGGTGACATCTTTTTCGTTGCTGATGATGTTACCGCTGTTGTCGACGTCGCCGCCGACGTTCAGGCTGACGGCTGCCGCATCACCCACGAGGGTGCCGCTGTTGGTCAAGTTGCCGGTCGTGGTGACCTGCAGTGCGTCAGTGGTCGCACCGATGTTTCCACGGTTGTTCAGCGCGCTGGCGTTCATCACCAGCCGCTTTTCCGCGAAGATGCGGCCGTTGTTGTCCAGGTTCCCTACGCGGAGCGTCTGGTTATTGGATGCGTACAGCACGCCGTCGTTCTTCAGTGAGCCGGACGCAATCGTCAGGTCCCCCGTCGCGCTGACGGAGCCGCTGTTCACAAAGGCCTCTTTCAGGGTGAACTGCAGGGTGCCTTTTTTCGCCAGGACGCTGCCGCCGCCGTTATTCATGCTGCCTGCGGTAATCTCTACGTCACCGCTGTGGCTGATCACCTGGGTATCCGAGATCAGCGAGGCAAACGGCACTTCAACGCCGTTGACCTTCACGACGAAATCGCCGTTTTTCAGCGTCACGACGCCGTCTGCAATGATCTTACCGTTGGCATCCAGCGCCTGCAGTTTGCCGTTCAGGGTATACTGGCCCGCGACGTTAATCTGAATTGCCGGGACGGTGGTGGTGGTGTTATTGGTTACCAGCGAGGCGGCATTTTGCACCAGCGAGCTGGCATCAATGCGGATTTTGCCGGTTGAGGCGATCACGTCGTTATTCAGCGTGATGCCCGCCAGGGCGTTCATGATAATGTCGTTTTTTGCCTGAACGCCGGAAGTGGATTTGTTCAGGGTGATATTCTTGCCGGAGAGCGACATATTTTTCTCGCTCGACAGGCTGGCGAGCGTAATGTCGCCATCCGCGCTGATCTCGAGATCGCTGCTGGCGATAATGCCGCCGGCATGACGGACGCCCGCCCCGGATTCGGTGCTGATCAGCTGGATCTTGCCGCCGTACATGGAGCCAAGCGCGCTACCGTCGATAGCCACGGCCGGACCCCGTCCGTCGCCTTTGTTACGCACGGTGTGGCTACGGGTCGCAAGGTCGTAGTCGTTCTGGCCCGCCAGCACTTTGATGTCTGCTTTACCGGCAATTTCGCCTTCCAGCTGCGCGCTGCGGCTAACGATGTCAAAGTAGCCCAGCCCGTCGGTATTAATGCCCTGACCGGTGACGGATACCGCCCCTTTTTCGACCGCCAGCTTATAGGAACCGTCGTTATTTGCCTGCACTTTACCGGTGCTGAGGGTCAGGCTGTTGGCATTGATGGTGGTTGCGCCGTTCACGCTAATGCCGTTTTCGTTGGCAATGATGATGTCGGCCTTTTTACCGAAAACTTCCATCGTGCCGTTAATGTAGGACGCTTTCGCACCCGTTACTTCGCTGATGATGGCGCTGGCTTCGTGCTGCAGTTGGGCGTTTTTTACCGCATAGCCGCCAATTTTCGTTACGCCGTCCTGCATGCTGTTGTTAAAGATCATCCCCTGTTTTTCAACGTTAAATTCGTTGAATTTATTCATGGAGATGCCTTTCGCATTAGGATCGGCAATATTCACCACGGGCGTGCCGTTGGCCGCCTGGCCCATGGTAGGGCCTTTCGACTGACGATTATCAGGCGTGGTTGCCGCATCGACGGGGGCCGAGAAAATGCCGGCCAAAGACAGATATAATGGGCAGAGCCGCTTATGCAAATTGCGCGTGGTTATTTTTCCGCTGCGTGTGTTTTTTTTTTTCATTATTCTTCCCTTTGTTAGAAGTTAATTTCCGTTTTGTAATAAACCACCGTGTTATCGACGGTTTCTTCTTCCATTGAGTCTGGTTTTTTAACGGGCCACCCTGCCATAACGTAGGAAGAGAAATGGCTGCCAGTGGCTTTAACGCCCACTGATGCGCCCATCATGAATTGGCTGTCGCAGACATTGACGCCTTTCGGGCAATTATCTTTTGTGAAGCCAACGTCGTAGCCGATATAGGGCGTCAGCTGGTAAATACCGGCCAGTCCAATATCAAAAGGAAACTGCAGGCTATTGGCAATCCACGCGCCGCTGTCGCTCATCACGTTATCGTCTTTGAAACCACGAACGGTGTATTCATCGCCGATAGTCACTTTGGCATCACTCACCAGCACATCCGGCGTGTACTGAAAACCGCTGTTCAGCTCGTAGGTCATGCCGAGTCGGCCAAACTTAGCGAGCGGGCGCGTCCAGGAGGCAATGCCGTTGTACTTCAGATAATCGACGTCGAAACCTTCAAGGTCTTTATCGCCGTCGCGGGCTGAACCAAACCACGGCACCGCCGCGGTGACGCTCAGATCGCCATAGAACCAGCCACCGCCCATGGCGCCAACGTAGGTCAGGCCCGACGCCAGCGAGGTGTAGGTTTTTGAGCTAACGTCAATGCGCGCGTTTTCGATGCCGTTGTAGTTATCCCGGCGTTCGACTTTCATCCAGGCGCTGGTTTTGCCCGTTGCGCCACGCATCAGCATGCGGCTGATACGCAGGGATGCACGCTCCGACGTGCCATCGGAATCGTAAATGCCGAAGCCGCCGTCGATGCCTTTTTCGTATTCGGATTTGTAATAGCTGGTATCAAAACCCCAATAGCCCAGCGGCACGCTGTAGCTAAATGACCAGGAGTCCTGTTTATCATTATTATTTTTCAGATCGTTCCAGGAGTAATACGCATTAAAGATGTCGTTTAACCCGGCAATATTTTTTGCCGTCAGGCTGCCGTAATATTGCTGCCAGCCTTCTGATTTGCTCCCGGAGTTATTTAACCCCGCCGCCGCGTCAATCGGAAATGAGGGCTGATGAATCAGGTTAAGATCGGAATAGCCATTAATGATTGAGGGTTCAACGCTAATATTATCCCTCTCCGAGACCCGCATCAGGTTCTCAACCATCTGGTCGACATCCTGCATATTGAGGATCTTGTCTTTGGCAAACGGGTAGGCGGTAAAAAGACGCGTGCTATCACGCAGGCCCGGTGTCTGGCCGTTCACCTTAAAATCGTTAATCTTTCCCCACAGCACGCGAAGCTTAAGCGTACCGCTCTTGATGTTGCCGGGGTCGATGCTGATAAGAGTGGTGGCATAGCCACGGGAAATATAAAAATCCGTTAACTCTTTCACTAAGGTAAAAATGTCAGATTTACCCAGATCCTTACCCAGATAGCGCTGGACGATCTCCTCGCGCTGCGGCGATCCGTCGAACAGATGATCGTCGAGGATCTCGATCCGGGTTACGTTGAACTTCCACGATGAGTCTGCCGGCAGCCCGGTCTCCGCGTCTTCGCCGCGAGTTGCGCGCTGCTGTTGCAGCAACGCTTCCGTTCTTTTCGCCTCTTCAATCAGATACTGGTTACTCTGCCGCTCCAGGCGGTCAAGTTCCTGCTTGTTCTGAACTGAGGGCAGTATGGCGGCATGGGCCACCTGTAATAAAGGCAGTAAAAACAGGACGTTTTTGATTTTGAAATGACAACGCATCACTCTCTCCCTGAGCGTTATTTAATGACAACGGTGTATTGAACGGCGCCGACAACTTTGCCGGGGGTGAGGTCCGTCTTACGATCGACCCCGCCGCCAACATAGATATGTGCCTGATAGTTTTTGGTGAGCGTGGAGGCGGTATAGACCTTCTCCTTACCCAGCGTGATCGCGGTTGAGTTCTTCTCAAAAAGGCGAATACTAAAATTGCTTGCATAGCCATCGCCGCTTTCAACGCCGATCACACCGGTCAACGCGCCTAAAGGGGTGTTAATTAAGGAGTTGAAGGTGATGCCAATTTGTTCCGTAGAAGGGCAGCCCACGGTGATGCTGAAGTCTTTTTTAACACCCTGAAAAGTATCGTCGTTTTGAAAATCGGCGATGTTATAGGTGCCTAAATCGACGTTCGTCGCTGAGGGGTAAATTGAGCACGAGGCGGTAACCACCTTAATGGCAACACCAAAGTTGATGGCCATAATCGGCAGTTTTTCGCTTTCATCGGCGGACGGGATCACCAGTGCTTCGGCCACCTTACCCGCTGGAATAAAGTATTCCCCTTCAGGCATCGAACCGGTCTGGACCATTTCCACCAGAACCGTACTGTTTTTCACCCCACAACCGGTGGAGCACGTGGTCGGCGAACCCGAGTTACCCGGCAGCCATGAAGATTCGGTCTGCGTTGGCCACCGCATGCGAATGCCTATCCCCGGGATTTCGGTGTTATAGACATGATCAATCTGCGATCGGATATAGCTTCGCGAATAGCTTGAATGCCATGAAGATTGGGTGGACGCGTCGCAGGTGTAGCTGACGTCCGGCACCTGATAGGTTTTGCTCCATAAAACCTTGCCGACTTCACGCTGCTTTATGACGTTAAGCGTGATGTCGTCCATGATATTCAGCGTCGCCAACGGGGACGTGAGGGTGCACAACGCCGCATAGGCGTTGTTGCACGTTAAAGAGATAAATGCCGTGGATAAAAGAATCAGCGCAGCCGTAAAAATCCGTTTCATGGTGTTGCCCCGTTATTGATGCAGGTAATTTCAATAGCCTTAAACGCTTCTTCCTCGGTTGGTCGGTCCTCAGTGCCTTGCTTCACATAACGCGCACCGCACTGCGCGGGCTTTTTATTTTTCTTCCACTGGAGGGTAAAGACGTTTTGGCCTTCCTTAAGCGCCACCATCGCCACGCCGTTTTGCCCGACCATGCCGATCGCGTTGTGCGATTCGTCCAGTACCGACGCACCAAATGGGATCACTTCGCCGGAAGGCTGCATAAAGCGCACAAAGCTCTGGCGATTGGCCTGGGTGTCCATTTTGATCAGCACTGCCGCGCCGGAGGTTGGCACGATGGTTCGGCGGGTGTCGTCGACCTCGACGGTATACGCGGTGCCTTTCGGGTCGGCGTACACCTCGTTGTACTTGTAAGGCACCAGATACCCGACAATGCCGTAGCCGTTGTCTTTGATGACGGCCTGGGAATCCGGGTAGATGCGAGAGCCTTCTGCGCCTTTTGCTTCCACGATGCCAATGGTGTCTGCGAGGGTTGGCACAAAGTTGATGCCGCCTTCATGCACCACCACGCCGCCGTTCAGGTTGACCCCTCCCATAAAGGAGTCCCGGGACTGGCTGTAGGTCATCCCGCCCGAGGCGCTCTCGCCCGTGTAGGAGAGGTTCATGCCGAAGTTAGTTTCCGGCGTGTTGGACTGGCTGAAATAGCCGCCAAAGCCAAACTGTGAGCGTTCCCCGGCGGAGCCGTTCAGCGAGGTACGGAAGTTGGCTTCTTCGCTGTTATAGCTAAAGTTGGCCCCCAGGCGAGCCTGCTTCTCGTAGTGGTGGCCAAGCGGCATGCTCACGTTCAGGTAGAGCGTATCTTCGTGGTCGCCATCGTCGTTATTGGTGCGGCCAAGGGAGATCCCCCAGGTCGTGATGCCAAACTGGTTGTTGTAGCCCAGCACGAAGTTCGACTTTTCATTCCGGCCCTGCTCGTTATTCCAGACGTTGCCCACAAACCCGCTGACGTAGAAGCTTCCCCAACCGGCCGGAAGCGTCTGGTTGATGTTGGCTTCCAGTCGCTCGCGATAGCGTTCCGGGAGAAAGTCTTCTTCATCGGCTTCAATCGAGCGCTTCAGGCTGACCGCGTCGCTCAGGGAGTAGAAATTCGCGCTGGAGTAGCGATAGCCAATCAGGCTGAAGTTCGTCCCGGTTGTCGGGAGGGTCTTCGCCAGGCTAATGCGCAGGCTCATATTGCAGAACGTGCCGCAGCCTGCGGTGTCCGGCTGCCCCTCGAAGCGGGTGAAAGAGCGCGTCACGTCTACGCCTAATGCGCCCAGACGGGTGTTAATCGCAAAACCGCTCATCAGCGCCGCATAATCACCTTCGAACGCGCTCTGTCCGCCAACGTAGCCGGTAAAGTTATTGAATAAGCCGTACTGAAACGTGCCCTCAACCGCTTTCGGATCCTCTTTCAGCCAGGTATCGCGGATTTCACCCGCAGCCACAGAGTAGCGGGAGTAACCTTCGCGCAGCAGCTGCGGCACGCTGGAGTAGGGGACCACGAAGTAGGACTCTTTGCCGTTTGTCTCTTTAACGGTGACCTCAAGATCGCCGTTATAGCCGGTCGCATAGAGATCGCTGATGGCGAACTCCCCAGGCGGCACCACCTTTTCATACAGGGTATTGCCAGCCTGCTTGATGGTCACCGTGGCGTTGCTGTTGGCGATGCCGCGCACCACCGGGGCATAGTTGCGTACCGAGTCGGGAAGCATGCGATCGTCCGTGGCGAGACGAACGCCACGCAGGGCGGTAGTGTCAAAAAAATCACCGGTGGTGTTCAGATCGCCCAGCACTATCTGCGATTGCAGCGGCGCAATCGCCCGCTCTGCATAGGCCTGGATATGCTGTACGCCGGTATTTTCAGTGTCGCTGCCGGAGCTCAGGCTGTCGTAGGTCGTAAAACGCCATGCCCCCAGTGCGAGGGTGTTGTGCAAATTGCTGTAGAGATAGGTCGCGTTGTCCTGAGTGGGGCGATAACGTGAACTGGTGGCGCTAAGGGTATAGGAGGACATCAGCGCCGGTACGCCGTTATCCCATAACTCCGGGCTTACGTAACCCGCAGGCGTATTCAGCAGCATTGCCTGAGGAATCGTGACATCCAGCTGTTCTTCTACCGCATTATAATTAACCGTCGCGCCTTTAATCAGCTCAGGGAGAATAATGCAGGTATTCTGCTTCCAGTCGGGGGGAAGTTTTGATGTGTCGACGTCAAAGCGGACGACCATTTCGGGCGTCATGCAGGCGTTGAATCCCTGCTCATTATTTGCAGCCACAAAGGTAACGGTCCAGGTATTAACCGGCTTGAGGTTGCTGTAAACCTCAAGCGTATATTTCCCCGGCAGTATTTTTTCAACGCCGTCAAATTGTGTCAGATCGATTCCGCTATCGTAATACTTCATAAACCCACGAGAAAATGTCATCGGCTTACTGGTATCACTGGCATATACTGCGAGTGGCGCAATGGTCACCGAAATGACAAAGCCACTAATCACCCGCAGAATGTTAGTTTTCTTGTAAAACATCGACATATCACCGTCCTGGTCAATATGATTACTAATCAGAAGTTATACGTGCGCTTAATATATGCACCCAGATCGGTAATATAATTGTATTGGAATGTCCCTTTCCCCTGCACGGCGTTAACCTGCGGGAAGTGATATACCAGCGTGCTATATGGCGCGATCATCTCGCCATCAATCATGACATCTTTACCCTGAGCATCTCTGAGCCAGACATTTGTCATGCTTACATGGAAAGGCGAATTATTTGTTCCAACGACGTCATAACCGTTGGCTGTTTTTTTCAATTTCCAGGTTAATTCATCCGCCGCTTTCATCGGATTACCTTTCAGACCAACCGGGCGATAGAAAAATTTAATCAGCGTTCTGAACGCCATCTTTAGCTGATTTTTATCTACGTCTTCCGCCATTTCAGGCGGAATATCCAGGACATTGAGCCACAGAACCGTTTCACGATCTTTTGGATATTTCGCGGCGGCGCCTTCCGTCTGGAATATGCGGAAAACTTTCCCCTTTTGGCCGTTAATTCTGGCCGCCGGTGGGGTGATAAAGAAAGGCAAATCTTCTTTGGCGATGCCGTCACTCTTATCGGTGCTGGAAAGCCACACCTGAACCAGTTCAGGCGCTTTGCTGACGTTATTAATACGAATCGTTTGTTCTTTCTCCCCGGCGTTGAATGCCACGCGGGTCGTCATAATTTGAATCGTTGCACTGGCCGCAAAGGAAAAGGCCAGCGTCATCATGAATACAGAAGATATAACAAGTTTTTTTAACATCTGGCCTAATCCTTTAGGTGATACTCTTAGCGGATAAACCCGCGGGGCGCGCGATTACTGATATTTAATGGAGTACACAACGTCGGTTGAGACTTGACCGGCAGTAGATGCACCACCCGTCGCCACATATTGTGCCCAGTAATCAAAGCGAGCCGTATTACCGGCAACCGTAACGGTTTTAGCGCTATCGTTTGCAGTATTCAGGTTCAGTTTTGCTTTTGAAGAATCCAGTAAACCAACCTGAACTTTCTCCGCTCCGCCTGACGCTTTAGCCACGGTATTTTTCAGGTTACCGGTGGTGGCATCGATATTGGTGCTTTGCGCCAGTTCGAAGAATACGCTGGCAACTTTGCCATTGGTGCAGTTTGCGCCGCTTAACGTAATGTGGAATGGGGTATCACCTGCGCGCTGTCCATCCGTTGCAAGCGCGGTTGTACTAATAGAAGGTAAATGAACGGTAAAGTCTGGGCTTTCAGATTCGCCCTGTGCGTCACCGCCGGTAATAGTACAGGTTGCGTCGCTAATAGTACCTTCAAAAGTAATCGTGCCATCTTCTGCTGCAGCGGCGGTACCGACGGTTGAAAGAACGGCCAGGATTGCCAGCTTAGATAACTTATTCATAAAAATATCCATATCATTTCATTGGGGGGGCTATTGTATAGAGGTCATCTCCTCCACCGCTATCGGCCAGGCCTAAATATATTCCTAGTTTTAAAATGGTATATTTATTAAATTTATGAATTAAGTTTTGCTTCAAACTTTTAAACGCAAATAATGCGAAGAAATGGGGGGGTTAAGATAATATCAATTCTAAAAATGAATTTTATCGGTATGGTGAATAATTAGGGGCCGTAAAAGTCTGGCAACACAATTGATTTATGTTTTGAAAAGTGAGCTTGAATCTTCACGTTCCAGAGGCTAGCATTAGGCAAAAGCAGTAAGGACATCAATCCCTTCCTCGTCGGGTTTAACGACGCGGAGGGGATTTTTTTTCATCTGTATCTAATGCAACGACTTTTAAGAGGTCAGGACATGAGCACTTTAGGTCATCAGTACGACAACTCTCTGGTATCTAACGCGTTTGGTTTTTTACGCCTTCCGATGAACTTCCAGCCCTACGACAGCGATGCTGACTGGGTGATCACCGGTGTGCCGTTCGATATGGCAACCTCGGGTCGTGCCGGTGGACGTCATGGCCCGGCGGCGATCCGTCAGGTTTCCACCAACCTGGCCTGGGAGCACAACCGCTTCCCGTGGAATTTCGACATGCGCGAGCGCCTGAACGTGGTTGACTGCGGTGACCTCGTGTATGCCTTCGGCGACGCGCGTGAGATGAGCGAAAAGCTGCAGGCCCACGCCGAGAAACTGTTGGCTGCCGGTAAGCGTATGCTCTCCTTCGGTGGCGACCACTTTGTGACTCTGCCACTGCTGCGCGCCCACGCGAAACACTTTGGCAAAATGGCGCTGGTCCATTTTGATGCGCATACCGACACCTACGCGAACGGCTGCGAGTTTGACCACGGAACTATGTTCTACACTGCACCGAACGAAGGCCTGATCGATCCGAACCACTCCGTGCAGATCGGTATTCGTACTGAGTTCGACAAAGACAACGGCTTCACCGTGCTGGATGCCTGCCAGGTGAACGATCGCGGCGTGGACGACATCATCGCGCAGGTGAAGCAGATTGTCGGCGATATGCCAGTCTACCTGACCTTCGACATCGACTGCCTGGATCCTGCCTTTGCGCCAGGCACCGGTACGCCGGTGATCGGTGGCCTGACGTCCGACCGCGCCATCAAGCTGGTGCGCGGCCTGAAGGATTTGAACATCGTCGGGATGGACGTGGTGGAAGTGGCGCCAGCCTATGACCAGTCAGAAATCACGGCCCTGGCGGCAGCGACCCTGGCACTGGAAATGCTCTACATTCAGGCGGCGAAAAAAGGCGAATAAGCCTTAGGCGCTGATTGCTGCTGCGCGACGCATGCGCAGCAGCAACATTCCTCCGGCCAGCAGGGTGATCGCCTGCGACACGACCAGGACCGAAAAGCCAGAGCTGACCGACCCGACCGATTTCATCACCACCCCCATCAGCAGCGGAATAAACGCCGCGCAGATATTCCCGATGCCATTAATGATCCCATACGCGCTACCCACCGCTTCCCGCGCGGCATGATGTTGGATCACCGCAGGGATCGCAGCCCCCTGAAGTCCCCAGAAAGCATTGGCAGACAACATAAACATCCCCAGCCAGACAGGCTGATGGCTGAGCATCAGCGCGACCACGGACAGCGCCGTTAACGCGCCTCCCACCACAAACAGCACCGGTGCCTGTTCCGGGCGCATTTTGTCGAGCAGCACGCCGCCCAAAAATTTCGACCCCAGGCTCAGCAGGAAGGGAATGGCTGCAAGCAGGCCCGTAGCATGCAGTGAGAAGTGATGTTCATCGCGCAGCCATGCGGGCAGCCAGGCGCTGCTCCCCCAGAGATAGCTCAGCGTGGCGATTTCAACCAACAGGATCCAGCCCAGCAGCGGCGTTTGCCAGGCAAGGGTGAAGGTCTGCACCCATCCCGGCTTTTTCATCTTCCCCCGGCTCTGGGGCGCTGGCAGGAAGCGCCAGATTAACCCGCCACCCAGCACAAGATTCATGACGGCCAACGCGTAGAACGATCCCGCCCAGCCCAGATGCGCCATCAGCCAGGTGATCAGTGGAAAGCCTACCGCCAGCCCGAGCGAGACGCCCAGCGCGGTCACCGCGTTGGGTTTGCCGATCTCTTCTGCGTCAAAGCGCTCGCTGATAAAGCGCGTTTTTAATGAAAAGAGCGGCCCCTCCGCAATCCCCAGAATCACGCGCGCAATGAGCATCCCCATCAGCGAGCCGAGCAAGGGCGAAATCGCACAGACCGCGGCCCAAATCGCAATGCTGCTTAATAATCCCTGCCGATAATGAAGTTTGCTTTCAATAACTGGCGTTAATAATAAAGCCGAAAAACCATAACCCAGCAGAAAGCAGGTCATGAGCATTCCTTGTAACATTCTGTTTTCATTTAACTGAAAATGTGTGGCAAATTCCGGGTGTAAAATCATTACCGAGATATTCACACGGTCGATGTAGGAAATAATGATGAGTAATAACAGTGCAATTGTACCTTGCCATCTTGCCGTCATGATGCCTGCCTTATGTCTGCGCGTGTGAATATTTTTTATCAGAGTGATTGTCACGGGTGTAAAATGGTTCACCTGTGAAACTCATTGTTTATTAAGAATAAAGTAAAAATAAGTTTCACAGGTGAAACACGATGACGTGCCACCTTTTTATTTTTAATGAGCAAAAAGAAAAGAAGTCAATATCTGTTTTTTGAAATTTTAGACTATCGAAAAATCGTATTCTTTCACGCGGCAATAATGAAAATTTCATATCGCTGCATTTTTTCGTGATCCTTTGCACACTTAGTTAATTAATTACCTCCTGGTTAACAAATTCGTCACATTCGTGCTTGACGAAACATTCATCGCTTTTATATTGACCGTATTAAATAAGAAACAGAGTTTCATATATGAAACAAAAGCCTGGAGGATCGTGATGAGCTGGATAGGCGTATGTGACGCAGAACAAGTACAGGAAGATTTCCCTTTTAGCGGCAACGTCGACGGTAAAGAGATCGGCGTTTATTTGATTGACGGTGAATATTACGCGCTGGAAGACGTATGCCCGCACGCATATGCCCTGCTGAGCCAGGGCTTCGTCGAAGATGGCAAGGTGGAATGCCCGCTACACGAGGCGGTGTTCGACGTCAAAACCGGCCAGTGCCTGCATGGCCCCGGTGGTCGCAACCTTAACCGCTACCCGGTTCGGGTCTTTGAAAACCAAATCCAGATTACCTTCGTCGAGGAGAGCGTGGCATGAGCGACACCCTGAACTACAACCCGGCGCTGCCGGAAAGCCGCCAGTTTACTCCGCCTGCAGAAGGCGGTAACGGTGCCATTCATAAGCCAGGCGATTACCAGAACCTGATCTGGCAAACCCGCAGCCGCGAGCCGGAAAACTGGGAGATGAACCTGATCGCGACGCTGGAAGATCTCTTCGAGCAGGGCGTTGAAACCTTGCCGGAGCTGGTGAACGGGCTGAACGCGGTGCGCATGCACGACCAGCAGGGCGAGCCCTGGAGCGACGCCAGCTTCCAGGCATTCTTACAGGTTAACGGCTACTGAGGACAACGCGATGACGACTACCGTACAAAACTATCTGGATAAAGGTCTGCGCGGCCTCTGGTATCCGGTACTGGCGAGCTGGGAAGTGCAGTCCGCGCCGGTGGGGATTACCCGCCTGGGCGAGCAGATTGTGGTCTGG
Source organism: Enterobacter cloacae complex sp. SHL012 (assembly GCF_049237505.1). NCBI lineage: Bacteria > Pseudomonadati > Pseudomonadota > Gammaproteobacteria > Enterobacterales > Enterobacteriaceae > Enterobacter > Enterobacter cloacae complex sp. SHL012. The sequence continues at coordinate 347,703 of NZ_JBMKIZ010000003.1, read as the reverse complement.
CGCAATAAAGACGGCCAGGTGCAGGCGCTGGAAGACCGCTGTCCGCACCGCGGCGCACGCCTGTCGATGGGCTGGAACCTTGGGGACCGTATTGCCTGCTGGTACCACGGCGTGGAAGTGGCGGGCAATGGCGAAGTGAAAGATGTGCCCGCCGTGGACAAATGCCCGCTGGTCGGCCAGCAGTGCGTGCGCAGCTATAACGTGCAGGAGGCGCACGGCGCCATTTTCCTGTGGTTCGGCGTCACTACTGACCAGCAGCCGGACGAGCTGACTTTCCCGGATGAGCTCGCCGACACGGACAGTTTCAGCAACTTCCTCTGCACCGCCGCGTGGAAATGCAATTACCAGTACGCGCTGGAAAACGTCATGGACCCGATGCACGGCACCTATCTGCATTCGTCGTCACATTCGATGGCGGAAGGGGATCGCAAGGCCGACATGGTGCTTCAGCCGACCAAAACCGGCTTCATCTTCGAGAAAAAGGGGCAGAGCGGCGTCAATTTCGACTGGGTGGAATTGGGCAACAGCGGCACCTGCTGGATGCGTCTTTCCATTCCGTATAAGAAGCGTTTCGGACCGGGCGGCCATTTCTTTATCGTCGGCATGGTGGTGCCGGAAGATAACGACAACTGCCGCGTCTTCTTCTGGCGCATCCGCCGCGTGCAGGGCTGGCAGCGCGATATGTGGCGCTTTATGTACCGCAATCGTCTGGAAAAACTGCACTGGGAAGTGCTGGAGCAGGACCGCGTGGTGCTGGAAAGCCTGGCGCCAAATGCCCGTGACCATGAATACCTCTACCAGCACGACGTCGGGCTCTCGCGCCTGCGCCGCATGATGCAAAAGGCCGCGAAAGAACAGCTGGCGATGCGCGAAGCGCAGCAGGGAGCCGCCTGATGAACGGACTGCTGAGCGGGAAGCGCATCGTCGTGACCGGCGCCGCGCGCGGGCTGGGTTACCACTTTGCCAGCGCCTGCGCTGCGCAAGGTGCCTGCGTGGTGATGTGCGACATCCTCAAAGGCGAGCTGGCCGAAAGCGCCCACCGTCTGAACGAGCAAGGGTATGCAACCGAATCGCACGTTATCGATCTGGCCGATCCGCAGTCCATCGAGCAGGTATTCAGCGCCATTGGCAAGCTGGGGCAGATTGACGGCCTGGTGAACAACGCGGCAATGGCGACCGGCGTGGGCGGTAAAAACATGCTGGATTACGATCCGGATCTCTGGGATCGGGTGATGAGCGTGAACGTCAAGGGCACCTGGCTGGTGACGCGTGCCGCCGTGCCGCTGCTGCGCGAAGGGGCGGGGATTGTGAACGTGGCGTCCGATACCGCGCTGTGGGGCGCGCCGCGCCTGATGGCCTACGTGGCCAGTAAGGGGGCGGTGATTGCGATGACCCGCTCAATGGCGCGCGAGCTGGGCGATAAACGCATTCGAATCAACGCTATCGCGCCGGGGCTGACCCGCGTCGAGGCCACCGAATATGTGCCCGCCGAACGCCATCAGCTCTACGAAAATGGCCGCGCGTTAACGGGCGCGCAGCAGCCGGAGGATGTCACCGGCAGCGTGGTCTGGCTGTTAAGCGATCTGTCGCGGTTTATCACCGGGCAGCTGATCCCGGTCAACGGCGGTTTTGTCTTTAACTAAGGTATGGCGATTATGGCAAACGATCAGGAAGTGAAGTATCTGGTGCCGGGGCTTGAACGCGGTTTGCAGCTGCTGTTGGCCTTCGGCGAGCAGCATCGCGAGCTGACCTTTGCCGAGCTACACCGGCTGGTGGATATGCCGAAGGCCACTGCCTACCGCGTGGTGCAGACGCTGGAGTATATGGGTTTTCTGGAGCGCAATGCGCGCACCAATACCTTCTCGCTGGGCATGAACGTGCTGCGCCTGGGCTTTGAGTACATCGCCTCGCTGGACGTGGCGCAGGTAGGCCAGCCGGTGATCGAGCAGCTTCGCGATGTCAGCCAGTGCAGCAGCCATCTGGCGATCCGCGACGGACGCGACATTATTTACATTGCCCGCGTCAGCGCCGCCGGGTCGCGTATCAATCAGGTCAGCATTGGCACCCGTCTGCCGGTGCACTGTACCTCGCTTGGGCGCATGTTATTGACCGATATTTCCCGCGCCGATTTTGAACAGCTGTTCCCGCACGAGCGGCTGCCGGGCAACACGCCGGGGCAGCTTCACGACCGCGAAGCCCTGTGGCAGATGGTGCAGCAGGACAAAGCCCGCGGATATGTGATTGGCGAGTCTTTCTTCCGCCACGGCATCTCTTCCATCGTCTATCCGGTGTATGACCGAAGCCAGCGCGTGGCGGCGGTGGTCAGCATTCTGGTGCCGTCGGAGGAGATCCCGCAGACCGACCGCGAGCGGCTCCAGAACGAGGTTCGCCTCGCGGCAGATAAAATTTCTGGCTTCTTAGGGTACCTGTCACAGGCCAGTTAAATCAGTGAGTTAACGTCAGGCGCTTCAGTGCGTCGGGCATGTTTTACGCCCAATTTGGGCCAGATGAGGCAACGAACGATGAGTGTAACCGGAATTGAAAAGCTGGAATTTGGCGTGGAAGACCTGACGCACTGCGCCAAATTTATGCGTGATTTTGGCCTGACGGGCGATGCCAGCGGCCAGCGTTTTACCACCCTGAGCGGCGCGCGCGTGGAGCTTAATCCGATCGACAGCCCCGACCTGCCGCCAGCCTTTGAAGCGGGCAACACCCTGCGCCGTATGACCTGGGCGGTGGCCACCCCGGCAGACCTCGATGCGCTGCGCCCGAAGCTTGCCGGGCAGCCTGGCTTTCGTGAAGTGGGCGACGCCCTGGAGTGCCGCGATCCGAACGGCATGACGCTGCGCGTGCAGGTCAGCCAGCAGACCGACGTGGAGCTGAACGTTGAGCCGATTAACCAGTGGGGAGACGCTCGCCGAATCGACACCCCCAGCCCGGTCTACGATCGCGCCCAGCCGATTAACGTCGGGCACGTGGTGTTTTTCGTTGAGGAGCTGGCCGCGGTGGAGACATTCTATCGCGAGGTGCTCGGCTTCCAGGTCTCTGACCGCTACATCAACCGCGCCGTATTCCTGCGATGCGGCGTGCGCGGCGGCCATCACAACCTGTTCCTGCTGCAATTACCGAACCGCAAGCGCGGGCTAAACCACGTTGCGTTTACGGTGCGCGACATCCACGAGGTGATCGGCGGCGGGATTGCGATGAATAAAAACGCCTGGAGCACGTTTATTGGGCCGGGCCGTCATCCGGTGTCGTCGGCCTATTTCTGGTACGTCAACAGCCCGACCGGCGGCGCGTTTGAGTATTACACCAACGACGATTACCTGACCGAAAACTGGCAGCCGCGCGAGCTGGAGCATTCGCTGGTCTCCTTCACCGAATGGGCGGTGGAAGGCGGCATCGACCACGACACGCGCCGTCAGCAGAAAAAGCCGGAGGCGGTATGACGTCGCGCATTGTCATTATCGGCGGCGGTCAGGCGGGCGGCTGGGCGGCAAAAACCCTCCGCGACGAGGGCTTCGAGGGCGAGATTTGCGTGGTGGCGGAAGAAGCGTGGGATTTCTACGAACGTCCGCCGCTGTCGAAGGCGTCTCTGCTGGAGCCTGACGCGGCGCTCCCGCGGCTGTTTTCCGAAGAGGCACAGCAGGCGCTGGATCTGACCTGGTACCGCCCACTGCGTGCGGAGCAGATCGACCGTCAGACAAAAACGGTGCGTTTAAGCAACGGTACGCATCTTAGTTACAACATTCTTTTGATTGCCACCGGAGGGCGGGCGCGTCTGCCGGGCGAGGCGTGGGCGGCGCATCCGCAGGTCTATACCCTGCGCCACTGGCAGGACGCGCAGCGTCTGAAGGGGCGTCTGGCGCAGAGTAAAACCCTGGCGATTGTGGGCGGCGGCTGGATCGGCCTTGAGATTGCCGCCTCCGCGCGCAAAAACGGCGTGGCGGTCACGCTGTTCGAGCAGCAGCCCGCGCTGTGCATGCGGTCGGTGAGCGGAGAAGTATCGCAACGCTTAGCGGCCATCCATCGCGAACAGGGCGTCGACATCCGTACCGGCTGCGGCGCGCTGGAGCTGGAGGACGACAATGGCCTGCCGGTTATTCACTGTGATGGCCAGCGCGAAACCTTTGATGCGGTGGTGGTCGGGATCGGCGTCGATCTCAATCTGGAACTGGCGCGCGATGCGGGGCTTCATACCGGGCGCGGGATCGTGGTGGACGCTCAGGGGCGTACCTCGGATCCGTTCATCTTTGCGGCTGGCGATGTGGCTCAGCATCACCACTACGGCTTGTGCATTCAGTCGTGGGCATTTGCCCAGAATCAGGCGGTGGCGACGGCGAAAGCGATGCTCAACCCCGATGCGCCAGGCTACGACGACGCGCCGTGGCTGTGGTCGGATCAATACCAGCACAATATTCAGATCCTCGGCATTCCGCAGCCGGGCAGCAACACGATAGCGCGTGAAGATTCGCTCTTTTTCTCGCTGGATGAAAACGGGCGACTGACGCAGCTGGTGGCGTTTAACGATGCGCGCACCGTCAAGCTGGCGAAACGCTGGATGGCGGCAGGGCGGGATTTATCGGACGTACCGCTCGCCGACCCGACTTTTTCACTGATGTCATTGCGATAGCTAACCCGCACCCGTAGGGGGAGAGATGACCACATTAGAGACCAACACCGCGCCCGTTGAGGCAGGCGGTGAGGGAACCCGCACGCCTGAAAAAGCAGTGCGCTGGGCTATCCCGCTGTCGCTGCTGGCCTGCGTGCTGCTGGCGTTTTTCGACAAAATCAGTATTGCGGCGCTGTTTTCTGACAGCCATTTCCAGCAGGCGATGGGGATCGATTTCGACACCACGCGCCTCGGCATTCTGATGAGCGCCTTTCTGCTGAGCTACGGTTTTTCGTCAGTCTTTCTCAGCGGGCTGGGAGATAAAATCGCGCCGCTGCGCCTGCTGACCGGGATGATGGCGATCTGGTGCGTGCTGATGGTGGCGATGGGCTTTACCCACAACTATACGCTGATGATCGTGCTGCGCATTCTGCTGGGGGTGGCGGAGGGGCCGCTGTTCCCGCTGGCCTTCGCCATTGTGCGTCACAACTTCCCGCAGCATCTGCAGGCGCGCGCCACCATGCTGTGGCTGCTTGGCACGCCGGTGGGCGCGGCGATTGGTTTTCCGCTCTCCCTCTGGCTGCTGAACACCTTCGGCTGGCAGAGCACCTTCTTCGTGATGGCGATGCTTACCGTGCCGGTATTGATTTTTGTGCGCGTCGGTCTGCGTGGTATCCGCCTGGAGGCGAAACCCGGCACCACGCAGGCGTCTCAGGATGAGCGGCGTGCCGCGCGGCGCGAGCTGTTCGTCAGCCCGCACTTCTGGATCATCTGCATCTTTAACATCGCCTTCCTGACCTACCTGTGGGGGATCAATGGCTGGCTGCCGGGCTACCTGATCAAAGGCAAAGGCATTCACCTGGAGCATGCGGGCTGGCTGTCGTCGATGCCGTTCATCGCCATGCTGGCGGGCGAAGTGATTGGCGCGTGGCTCTCTGACCGGGTCGATAAGCGTGCGGCAGCCTGCTTTATTTCCATGGCGGGCGCGGCTGTCGGGCTGGCGGCGGTCATGCACCTCGACACCCCGCTGACCATCATCGCCGCGATGAGCTTCAGCACCTTTATGTGGGGCACTGGCGCACCCAACATTTTTGCCCTGCTGGCGAAGGCCACTCATCCACGGGTGAGCGCGACGGCGGGCGGCATTTTCAACGGGCTGGGAAACTTCGCGGGCGCACTGTCGCCAGCGGTGATGGGGGCGCTTATCGCCTTCACCCACAGCATGGATTCCGGGCTGATTTTTCTGGCGGTGATGGCGGCGGTGGGCTGCGTCCTGTTACTGCCGCTGCTGAGACGTTACTGAGGAGAGTGTCATGACTGATTCAACCGTAACCCATAAATCAGGCATCAAACCTGAGCACCTGACGATGGAAGAGTGGGTCGAGTCGCGCATCGCGCGCTTTGAAGGCCGTAAGTACGACTGGAACGCGCTGAAGTTCCAGGCCGACTATGACCCGAAATATCGCCGGGCGCAGATGCGCTACATCGGCACCGGCGCAACGGGCGTGGCGAACGACACCAACACCGTGCAGGCGGACCATTTCACCTTCTCCACCATGGTGCTGCCGTCGAAGTGTGAAGGGCCGCTGCACCTGCATGACGACGTGGAAGAGGTGTTCTTCATGCTTAAAGGGCAAATCACGCTGATGATCCAGGACGGCGAACACTACACCGAAACCGTGCTGCGCGAGCGTGACCTGATCTCCGTCCCGCCGGGTATCTATCGCGGCCTGTTTAACCACGGGGAAGAAGAGGCGCTGATGTGCGTCATGCTGGGGACCAACAAGCCGGAAATCCCAACCTATCCCGCCGATCATCCGCTTTCAAAAGTGAAGCGGAACTAAGGGGGCATGATGACGGGTTTTCGTGAACAGGGAAGCGGCATTCCGCTGATGCTGCTGCATGGGATCAGCTCGGGTGCTGCCTCCTGGCATAAGCAGATGGCGCTGAAGGGTTTTCGCGTGCTGGCGTGGGACATGCCTGGTTATGGCGAAAGCCCGATGCTGACCGTAGAACGGGCGAGTGCGGGAGATTACGCCGATGCACTGGCGGCAATGCTTGACCGCGCGGGCGTCTGGCAGGCGGTACTGGTCGGCCATTCTCTCGGGGCGCTGGTCGCCAGCGCCTTTGCGGCGAAGTTTCCCGACCGGGTGCGGCATCTGGTGCTGGCAGATGCCGCGCAGGGCTACGGTCAGGCCGCACCGGAGCAACGCGAGCAGGTCTGGCGCAGCCGCGAGCAGCAGATGGCGCTGGGCGGTGAAATCCTTGCCCAGACCCGCGCGGCGAAGCTGTTGCGCCCCGGCGCCCGCGGGGAAGATATCGCCACCGTCGCGTCGGGCATGCGCAAGCTGCGTCCTGAGGGCTACCTTGCCGCCGCGTGGATGCTGGCACACGACGATATTCACGGCTGGCTTAAACGTTACTCCGGCACGTTTGAGGTCTGGTGCGGCGAGCAGGATGCGATCACGCAGCCCGAGCTGGTGCAGGGGCTGGCACTGCGCTACGGCATGCCGTTTACCGCCATTCCCCAGGCCGGGCACGCCAGCTATCTCGATAACGCGGCGTTTTTTAACCAACAGCTTTTACGCATTAACGAAGAGGTGCGCGATGAATGCACAAATTGACGGGCGCGTAGCGGTAGTCACCGGCGGTTCTTCTGGCATTGGCTTTGAAACGCTGCGCCTGCTGCTGGGCGAGGGGACAAAAGTGGCTTTCTGCGGCCGAGACCCGGACCGGCTCGCCAGCGCCCACGCGACGCTGCAAAACGAATACCCCGACGGCGAGATTTTCTCCTACCGCTGCGACGTGCTAAACGCTGCCGAAGTCCAGGGCTTTGCGGATGCCGTTCAGGCCCGCTTTGGCGCGGCGGACATGCTGATCAACAACGCCGGGCAGGGCTACGTGGCGCATTTCAGCGATACCCCGCGCGAAGCGTGGCTGCACGAAGCCGAACTGAAATTGTTCGGGGTGATCAACCCGGTGCAGGCGTTTCAGCCTCTGCTGGAGCGGTCCGATATCGCCTCCATTACCTGCGTGAACTCCCTGCTGGCGCTGCAGCCGGAGGAGCACATGATCGCCACTTCTGCCGCCCGTGCTGCGCTGCTGAATATGACGCTGACGCTCTCAAAAGAGCTGGTGGGTAAAGGTATCCGCGTGAATTCCATTTTGCTCGGCATGGTGGAGTCCGGGCAGTGGCAGCGCCGCTTTGAGAGCCGGACGGACAAAAGTCAGAGCTGGCCGGAGTGGACGGCGGATATCGCGCGTAAACGTGGCATCCCGATGGCGCGTCTCGGCAAACCGCAGGAGCCCGCGCAGGCGCTGCTGTTCCTCGCCTCGCCGCTGGCGTCATTCACCACCGGCGCCTCGCTGGACGTTTCCGGCGGCTTCTGCCGCCACCTGTAAGGACACATTATGAAAAAGATCATGTTAATTGGTTTTGGCGCCATGGCGCAGGCGGTGATTGAGCGTTTACCCGCGGGCGTGGCTATTGGCTGGATCGTGGCGCGTGAATCTCATCATGCGGCGATTCACACACAGTTTGGTGATGCAGTGATGGCGCTCGGTACGCCGGTGGCATGCGCTGACACGCCCGATCTGGTGCTGGAGTGCGCCAGCCAGCAGGCGGTGGCGCAGTACGGCGAGGACATATTGCGTCGCGGCTGGCATCTCGCGGTGATCTCCACCGGCGCGCTGGCGGACAGCGCGCTGGAGCAGCGTTTGCTCAGTGCTGGGGGCAAGCTGACGTTGCTCTCCGGCGCGGTTGCCGGTATCGACGGGCTTGCGGCGGCGAAAGAGGGCGGGCTGGAACGCGTGACCTATCAGTCGCGCAAAAGCCCGGCCAGCTGGCGCGGCAGTTATGCTGAGCAGCTTATCGACCTTAACGCGGTGTCTGAGGCGAGCGTTTTCTTTGAAGGCAGCGCCCGCGAGGCGGCGCGCCTGTTCCCGGCGAACGCCAACGTGGCGGCGACGGTGGCGCTCGGTGGCGTCGGGATGGACGAGACGCGCGTGCAGCTGATGGTCGACCCGGCAACGAAGCGCAATACCCACACGCTGCATGTCGAAGGCGTGTTCGGCGAGTTCCATCTTGAGCTGAGCGGGCTGCCGCTGGCGTCTAACCCTAAAACCTCCACTCTTGCAGCACTGAGCGCGGTACGCGCCTGCCGCGAGCTGGCCCTGAGCTGAGGAGCGATGATGGACGATCTGAAGATTTTTATCGGCGGCCACTGGCGACATGGTGGAGGCAACCCGATGCAGAGCCATTTCCCGGCAGACGGGTCGATCAATGCGACGCTGAATGCGGCAAGTCTCGACGATCTGAATGACGCAATCGAGGCCGGCGAGCGGGCGTGGCGCGATCCCGCGTGGCGCAGCAGCCTGCCGCACATGCGCGCGAGGATCCTGCATAAGGTCGCGGATCTGATTGAATCCCGCGTCGAGGAACTGGCGAAAATGCAGAGCCGCGATAACGGCAAGCCGCTCGCGGAGGCGCGTGGGCTGGTGATGAGTGCGGCAGGGACAGCGCGCTACTTTGCCTCTGCCTGCGAGCTGCTGGAAGGGGAACTCCCGACGCCACGCCAGCCGGATCTGCTGACCCTGAGCCGCTATGAACCGCTCGGCGTGGTGGCTGCCATCACGCCATGGAACTCGCCGATTGCCAGCGAAATGCAAAAGGTTGCCCCGGCGATTGCCGCCGGAAATGCGGTGATCCTCAAACCTGCCGAGGCCACGCCGCTGATGGCGCTGGAGCTGGCGCGTATTTTTGAACAGGCCGGGCTGCCCGCCGGGCTGCTGAGCGTGCTACCCGGTAAAGGCTCGGTGATTGGCGATGCGCTGGCGCGTCACCCTAAGGTGCGCAAAATCTCCTTTACCGGTGGCACCACTACGGGCCGCCATCTTGCACACGTGGCGGCGGAAAAGCTGATCCCGGCATCGCTGGAGCTGGGCGGAAAATCCCCGACCATCGTGCTGGAAGACGCAGACATCGAGCAGGCCGCGCGCGGCATCTGCTACGGCATTTTTAGCTCGGCAGGGCAGGCGTGCATCGCCGGTTCACGGCTGTTTATCCACGAGAGTGTTTACGCGCCGCTGATGTCGCGGCTGCTTGAGCTCACGCGCGGGCTGCGCGTCGGACATCCGTTTACTGACGGTACCCATGTCGGGCCGCTGATTAACCCTAAACATCGTCAGAGCGTGCAGGATTACGTCGAGCTGGCGAAGCGCGAAGGGGGCCGCGTGCTGTGTGGCGGGGAGATCCCGGCCGATCCTGAGCTGGCAAACGGCAGTTTCTTCCTGCCGACCCTTATTGAAGGGCTGAGCAACAGCGCCCGCGCGTGTCAGGAGGAGATCTTCGGCCCGGTACTGGTGGCGATGCCGTTTCGCGACGAGGCCACGCTTATCCGCGAGGCCAACGACTCGGTGTACGGCCTGGCGGCGGGGATCTGGACGCGCGATGCCGGGCGCGCGCTGCGCCTGAGCGAACAGCTTGAGGCGGGCACGGTGTGGATCAACACCTACAAAGTCTTTGCGATTTCAACCCCGTTCGGGGGCTTTAAAGAGAGCGGTCTGGGCCGCGAAAAGGGCATTCAGGGGCTGAAAGCCTGGATGCAGCAAAAGAGCATTTATCTGGCGACGGGTAACAGCGTCAACCACTGGTGCGACTGAGAAAGGGTGAGCAATGAGCGAAATGATAACCGTCGGCGACGCTATCGCCAGAACGCTGGAGCAGTATCAGGTTGAGGCCATCTACGGCGTCATCTCCATTCACAACCTGCCAATCGCGGATGCGGTCGGGCAGCGCGGCAACATTCGCTTCGTGCCTGCGCGCGGTGAAGCGGGATCCGTGACCATGGCCGACGCCCACGGACGTTTTTCCGGTCTCGGCGTGGCGCTGACCAGCACCGGTGCGGGTGCGGGTAACGCGGTAGGCGCGCTGGTAGAAGCGATGAACGCCTGCACGCCGCTGCTGCATTTAACCGGACAGGTCGAAAAAGCCTGGCTGGATGCCGATACCGGATTTATCCATGAAACCCGCGACCAGCTGACCTTCCTGAAGGCCAGCTCCAAACGGGCGTACCGCATCAGCAGCGCCAACCAGGCGATAGCTATCCTGCACAAAGCGATTCAGGACGCGCAGACGCCGCCGTGCGGGCCGGTCTCTGTTGAGATCCCGATTGATATTCAGAGTGCCAACATTCCGCTTTCGCTGGTGACCGCACCGGTGAAACCGACGTCGGTCGCCACCGTGGACCCCGCGATAGTTGACGCACTCTGGGCGCAGCTGAAGCAGGCAAAACAGCCGTTGCTGTGGCTGGGCGGCGGAGCGCTGAGAAGCGCTGATGCGGTGAAAAAGCTGGCGGATGCAGGCATCACCGTCATCTCCAGCACCCACGCGCGGGGCGTGCTGCCGGACAGCCATCGCGGTAGCCTGCGGGCGTTTCACAACTCGCCATCCGTTGAAGCGCTCATCGCGCAGTGTGACTTTACGCTGGTCGCCGGTTCACGCCTGCGCAGCAACGAAACCCGCTCATGGACGCTGTCGCTGCCGTCTCCACGGGTACAGGTAGATATCGACCCGGCTGCGGCGAGCCGTAATTATCTGATGGATAACACGCTGATAGCCGATTGTTCCGCGTTGCTTAGCGCGCTGGCCGACAACGTACAGGGGCGTGAGTGGGGCAACGCGCAGTGGGACGCGCTGGTTCAACAGGCGGTTGAGCAAGCCGGGCAGGGCCTGCGCGATCAGTGCGGCCCCTATGCGAGACTTAACGATGCCATCGAGAAAGCGCTTCCGCAGGACGGCCTGCTGGTGCGCGATATCACCGTGTCCGGCAGCCTGTGGGGCAGCCGCCTGTTCCGCGCCAACGGCCCGCTGATGAACATTCACTCGCTGGCCGGAGCCATTGGTATGGGGCTGCCGATGGCCATTGGCACCGCGATAGCTAACCCGCAGCGCAAGGTTGTGGGGCTGGTGGGTGATGGTGGTCTGAGTCTGAACCTCGGCGAACTGGCGACGCTGGCCCAGGAGAAAGCCAACGTGACGCTGCTGATCATGAACGACGGGGGGTACGGCGTAATGCGTGGTATTCAGGATAAGTATTTCGGCGGGCGTCAGTATTACAACGAGCTGCATACGCCGGACTTCACTCTGCTGGCGCAGGCGATTGGCCTGCAGGCATGGAGCGTTGAGCGTGCCGATGATTTTGATGCCGTTATGACAGAAGCGCTGGCGATGCCGGGCCCGTCGGTAGTAGAAGTGCGGATGGGGCAGATTGGCGCCCTGAAGTTTGCCGGGCCGCCGCAGAAGACGCTGTATTGATATCGTGGATATCGCCCGGTGGCGCTGCGCTTACCGGGCCTACGGTTTCTCACTCAATAACAGCGAAAAAACCGTAGGCCGGGTAAGGCGAAGCCGCCACCCGGCTTTTTTCATCAGAACACGTTAAACGGGTATTCCACGTAAGCACGGATCTCATCCCCACCCACGTTGTAATCGCTGGCGTTGCTGGAGACACGCAGCACGGAATAGCGCAGCTTCAGCTTCAGATCTTTCGCCGGACCATCCTGCACCTGGTACTGGATCTGGTTGAACCACTCATGCTCTTTGCCGTTGCTGGTTTCAGAGGTTTTGATGTTATCGCCACGCACGTAGGCGGTGGTCCAGCTCAGGCCCGGCAGGCCGAGTCCGCCAAAGTCCAGGCCGTACGATGCCTGCCATGAGCGTTCGTCTTCGCCGTTGAAATCAGACCAGTAGGAGTTAGCCAGCCAGATGGTGTTGCCGCCGTCACCCACACCGCCCTGGTCGCGGTAGCCACCGTAGTTGTAGCCGGTGCTGCCGCTGCTCTGCTGGTATGCCACTTTGAACGTGTGAATGTCCCAGATATAGCTCGCTGCCAGGCTCCAGATGGTGTTGCTGCGGCCCGTGTCGAGGCTGTCGGCGTAACCCTGCTCCAGACGCGAGTTATAGCCGTTAAAGTCGAGTACCAGCTGCTGCCCGGTGCTGAACGGTTGTTTGAAGTTCAGGCCCAGGTACTGCTTGTTCATTACCTCTTCATTATGCGAGGCATACACCGCACCGCTGAACTGCTCGTTAAACTGGTAGCTCGCGCCACCGAAGGTCAGGCTCTTCAGGCCGCTGTCGTGGCGGTCATCACTTTTGCGCTGCTCGTCGGTGAAGTAACCGGCGTTGACTTCCAGACCGTCGATCTCTTTTGAGGTCAGCAGGGTGCCGGTGTAGCTTTCAAACAGCAGGCGGGAGTTGTCGGCATTCACGATCGGCAGCTCAGGACGCTGACTACCGTAGCTCAGCACGGTATTTGAGATACGCATTTTGGCGGTTGCGCCAAATTTCGCTAAATCGGATTTTGCCCGGCCATCCTCTTCCTGTTTAAAGAAGTCGATACCGCCCGCACCGCTTTTTCCACGGCCACCGTCCAGACGAACGCCATACTGTGCAATGCCGTCTACACCAAAGCCCACCAGCCCTTCGGTATAACCGGATGTGAAGGTGGCAATAATACCCTGGCCCCATTCGGCTTTATCCTGCTGGCCCTGATGATAGTCGCGACTGATATACGCATTGCGTAAAAACAGGTCCAGATGGCTGTCGTCAATAAAACCCTGACTGTCGGATTGCTGGCTTGCAGCGGCGGGTAATGCGGCGAATAAACCTAAAGCAATTAACGATAATTCTTTTTTCACGGAGGGAACGTCTCTGTCTTAATATATTAAAATGAATTACTGCAGGTCGGATAATTACCCGAATGGTTAATGATTGCAATAATTATGTGTCCAGACGTTTCAGCGCTAAGAGCCGGATATGGAGAGGGTTTTGCGGGAGTTACCGATACGTGCGATTAAGTTGGCAATTCATGCGAAATAAAAAGGAGGCAAATTTGCCTCCTTCCAGAATTATTTAATTCCATCTGCGGCCATACGGTCGCGAATATGTTGTGCACGTTCTTCTGAGGCCGGGTGATCGTCAAACATGGAGCTCTGGCGTCCCGCTTCCAGCTTCGCCAGTTTTTCGAAGCTGGTGGCTAAACCTGACGGATTAATTCCGCGTTTGCGCAACAGATCGTAAGAGTAGTCATCCGCTTCGGACTCCTGGCGCTGGGAGAACTGGGAATTGACCAGCTTTTCTCCGACATCGCCGAGCTGTGACTGAGACAGGCTGCCCACGATACCGCCCGCAGAGGCAGCCGCCGCACGGATGGCGTTGGTGCCTAAGGCGACCTGCATCCCTTTTTTCACGTGGCCGAGCGCAACGTGACCCATTTCATGGCCGATAACCGCTTCCACTTCGTTGTCGGTCATCATATCCATCAGCCCGCTATAGACGCGGATGCAGCCGTTTGCCATCGCGAAGGCGTTGACGTCTTTAGCCATGTAAACCTTATAGTTCACCGGCTGACCGTTGATGTTATCGCCGAGCGCGGAAGCAATCTTATTCAGACGCTGTGTGTAGGTACTGTTAGCCGGCGCAATCGTGGCTTTTCCGTCCATATCTTTACAGGCCTGATCGCTCAGCGCTTTAACCTGCGCATCGCTCAGGGAGTAGGCCTGAAAGGCTTCTGCGCCTGACGTCATCAGACCGTTAGAATCCATATTCTGACAGCCGCTCAGCATGAGCGTTGTACCCAGGGCCAGCACTATTGCACGCATTTTCATGAAGTTGCTTCCGTACTTGTTAATCTCAATAAAATCCGAAAAGTGCACCCGCAACGAAGCCGGGGCCGGGATAAGTATAAGGAATATCTACAGGCGCGGGCGAGCAGATTGCGCAACATGCGAGCATGATCCAGAGATTTCTTAAGCTGCAAAAGAATGGTCCATGTACATGCCCTGCGGCTTGGGTTACATTGTTGGCACTTTTTTCCGGCGTAGCCCAAAACGCGCTGTCGTCAAGGGCATGGCCTTTAACAGTCCGATCTGGAGTTAAAATGTCCTCACGTAAAGAGCTTGCTAATGCTATTCGTGCGCTGAGCATGGATGCAGTACAGAAAGCCAAATCCGGCCACCCGGGTGCCCCTATGGGTATGGCAGATATCGCCGAAGTCCTGTGGCGTGATTTCCTTAACCACAACCCGCAGAACCCGGCATGGGCTGACCGCGACCGTTTCGTGCTGTCTAACGGCCACGGCTCTATGCTGATCTACAGCCTGCTGCACCTCACTGGCTACGATCTGCCTATTGAAGAGCTGAAAAACTTCCGCCAACTGCACTCCAAAACTCCAGGTCACCCGGAAGTGGGTTACACCGCTGGCGTAGAAACCACCACCGGCCCACTGGGTCAGGGTATTGCTAACGCAGTGGGTATGGCGATTGCTGAGAAGACGCTGGCGGCGCAGTTCAACCGTCCTGGTCATGACATTGTTGACCATTTCACCTACGCGTTCATGGGCGACGGCTGCATGATGGAAGGCATTTCTCATGAAGTGTGCTCCCTGGCAGGTACCCTGAAGCTGGGTAAACTGGTTGCGTTCTATGATGACAACGGCATCTCCATCGACGGTCACGTTGAGGGCTGGTTCACTGACGACACCGCAGCACGTTTCGAAGCCTACGGCTGGCACGTTGTGCGTGGCGTTGATGGCCACGATGCTGACTCGATTAAACGTGCAGTAGAAGAAGCGCGCGCGGTCACCGATAAACCGTCCCTGCTGATGTGCAAAACCATCATCGGCTTCGGTTCTCCGAACAAAGCGGGTACGCATGACTCCCACGGCGCACCGCTGGGCGACGCGGAAATCGCATTGACCCGTGAAGCATTGGGCTGGAAACACCCTGCATTCGAAATTCCATCTGAGATCTATGCTCAGTGGGATGCAAAAGAAGTGGGCCAGGCGAAAGAAGCTGCCTGGAACGAGAAATTCGCCGCCTATGCGAAAGCCTTCCCTCAGGAAGCGGCTGAGTTTACCCGTCGTATGAAAGGCGATATGCCGTCTGACTTCGACGCGAAAGCGAACGAATTCATCGCTAAGCTGCAGGCGAACCCATCTAAAATCGCCAGCCGTAAAGCGTCCCAGAATGCGATCGAAGCGTTTGGTCCATTGCTGCCTGAATTCCTCGGCGGTTCCGCTGACCTGGCGCCATCTAACCTGACTCTGTGGTCTGGTTCTAAGCCAATTAACGAAGACACTGCCGGTAACTACATCCATTACGGTGTACGTGAATTCGGTATGACCGCGATTGCCAACGGTATCTCCCTGCACGGCGGTTTCCTGCCGTACACCTCTACTTTCCTGATGTTCGTAGAGTATGCGCGTAACGCCGTGCGTATGGCTGCGCTGATGAAACAGCGTCAGGTGATGGTCTACACCCACGACTCCATCGGTCTGGGCGAAGATGGCCCAACTCACCAGCCGGTAGAGCAGGTGGCTTCCCTGCGCGTGACCCCGAACATGAGCACCTGGCGTCCATGTGACCAGGTTGAATCTGCGGTAGCGTGGAAATACGGCGTTGAGCGTCAGGACGGCCCAACTGCGCTGATCCTCTCCCGTCAGAACCTGGCACAGCAGGAGCGTACGCCAGAGCAGCTGGCGAACATCGCTCGCGGTGGTTACGTGCTGAAAGACTGTGCAGGCCAGCCTGAGCTGATCTTCATCGCGACCGGTTCTGAAGTTGAACTGGCGGTTGCAGCATGGGAAAAACTGACTGCCGAAGGCGTGAAGGCGCGCGTGGTCTCCATGCCGTCTACCGATGCGTTCGACAAACAGGATGCGGCTTACCGTGAATCTGTTCTGCCTAAAGCGGTTTCTGCGCGTGTGGCAGTGGAAGCGGGTATTGCTGACTACTGGTTCAAATACGTGGGCCTGAATGGCGCTATCGTCGGTATGACCACCTTCGGTGAGTCTGCGCCGGCAGAATTGCTGTTCGAAGAGTTCGGCTTCACCGTTGATAACGTTGTCGCTAAGGCGAAAGAACTGCTGTAATTGCTTGTACGGTGCGGGCTGATGCCCTCACCCCAGCCCTCTCCCACAGGGAGAGGGTGCAAACACTAAAAACGGTAACCTTTGGGTTACCGTTTTGCTTTTACCTCCCCGGCATTATTCCACCGAAAATGTGACGCATGTCATATAGCACGCTTATTCATCTGGACAGCCATTCCTTTTATTCCTCGATTCGCTTATTCTTGCTGAAGCGTTTCAGTCGATTAAATGTTCGACAATTGACCAATCAATCGCAGTTTGTGATAGCAAAGATTCCCCTTCGGGCGTAGCTGGATTACTCTTTCAGCCACCTCAAACTCAGGGATAGCTTTGCAGGAGATCTATGACCGTACGCGTAGCGATTAATGGCTTCGGTCGCATCGGGCGCAACGTGGTTCGTGCTTTATATGAATCCGGGCGTCGTGCGGAAATAACCGTGGTGGCAATCAACGAACTGGCGGATGCTGCGGGCATGGCGCATTTGTTGAAATATGACACCAGCCACGGCCGCTTTGCCTGGGATGTTCGCCAGGAAAGAGAGCAGCTGTTTGTCGGTGACGATGCCATCCGCGTGCTGCATGAAAGCAGTATCGCAGGGCTACCGTGGCGTGAGCTGGGCGTGGATGTGGTGCTCGACTGTACCGGGGTTTACGGCAATCGCGAACATGGCGAAGCTCACCTGGCAGCCGGTGCGAAAAAAGTCCTGTTTTCTCATCCCGGCAGTAACGACCTTGACGCGACCGTCGTGTTTGGCGTCAACCAGCATGAGCTGCAGGCTGAACACCTCATCGTTTCCAACGCCTCCTGTACCACCAACTGCATTATTCCGGTCATCAAACTGTTAGACGATGCGTATGGCATTGAGTCCGGCACCGTGACCACGATTCACTCCGCCATGCACGACCAGCAGGTTATTGATGCCTACCATCCGGATTTACGACGCACTCGCGCGGCGAGCCAGTCAATCATCCCGGTAGATACGAAACTGGCGGCAGGGATCACCCGAATTTTCCCGCAGTTTAATGACCGTTTTGAAGCGATTGCCGTGCGTGTCCCGACGATTAACGTCACCGCAATCGACCTGAGCGTGACGGTAAAAAAACCGGTAAAAGCCTGTGAAGTCAACCTGTTGCTGCAAAAAGCGGCACAGGGAGCATTTCATGGTATAGTTGACTATACGGAATTACCGTTGGTCTCAGTAGATTTTAACCACGACCCGCACAGCGCTATTGTTGATGGCACGCAAACGAGGGTCAGTGGCGCACACCTTATCAAGACGCTGGTCTGGTGTGATAACGAATGGGGCTTTGCTAACCGGATGCTCGACACCACGTTAGCAATGGCCGCTCAAGGTTTCAGGTAAGACGCATCGTGCGTCTGCAAAACTTTAAGAATCAACGAGAGGATTCACCATGTCTGTAATTAAGATGACCGATCTGGATCTGGCTGGTAAACGCGTTTTCATCCGTGCTGATCTGAACGTACCGGTTAAAGAGGGTAAAGTGACCAGCGACGCGCGTATCCGTGCATCCCTGCCAACCATCGAACTGGCTCTGAAGCAGGGCGCGAAAGTGATGGTCACCTCCCACCTGGGTCGTCCTACCGAAGGCGAGTACAACGAAGAGTTCTCTCTGCTGCCAGTGGTTAATTACCTGAAAGACAAACTGTCCAACCCGGTTCGCCTGGTAAAAGATTACCTGGACGGCGTTGAAGTGGCTGCTGGTGAGCTGGTTGTTCTGGAAAACGTTCGCTTCAACAAAGGCGAAAAGAAAGACGACGAAACCCTGTCTAAGAAATACGCTGCACTGTGCGACGTGTTCGTAATGGATGCATTCGGTACGGCACACCGTGCTCAGGCCTCTACCCACGGTATCGGTAAATTTGCAGACGTAGCGTGTGCCGGTCCTCTGCTGGCTGACGAACTGGAAGCACTGGGTAAAGCGCTGAAAGAACCTGCTCGTCCAATGGTCGCTATCGTTGGTGGTTCTAAAGTGTCTACCAAACTGACCGTGCTGGATTCCCTGTCAAAAATCGCTGACCAGCTGATCGTTGGCGGTGGTATCGCGAACACCTTCGTTGCTGCTCAAGGCCACAATGTGGGTAAATCCCTGTATGAAGCGGACCTGGTTGACGAAGCGAAACGCCTGCTGGGCACCTGTGACATCCCGGTTCCAACTGACGTTCGCGTGGCGACCGAGTTCTCCG
Organism: Enterobacter cloacae complex sp. SHL012; assembly: GCF_049237505.1. NCBI lineage: Bacteria > Pseudomonadati > Pseudomonadota > Gammaproteobacteria > Enterobacterales > Enterobacteriaceae > Enterobacter > Enterobacter cloacae complex sp. SHL012. Next base: position 328,959 of record NZ_JBMKIZ010000003.1, on the reverse strand, counting down.
AAACCGCAACCGCGACCCTGAAATCTGTTAACGACATCAAAGATGAAGAGCAGATTCTGGACCTGGGCGACGTTTCTGCACAGAAACTGGCTGATATCCTGAAAAACGCAAAAACTATCCTGTGGAACGGTCCTGTTGGCGTGTTCGAATTCCCGAACTTCCGCAAAGGGACTGAAATCGTGGCTAACGCTATTGCGGACAGCGAAGCGTTCTCTATCGCAGGCGGTGGTGACACCCTGGCAGCTATCGATCTGTTCGGTATCGCTGACAAGATCTCCTACATCTCCACTGGTGGCGGTGCATTCCTCGAATTCGTGGAAGGCAAAGTACTGCCAGCAGTAGCAATGCTCGAAGAGCGCGCTAAGAAGTAAGCCATTCAAGGGCAGGGAAACCTGCCCAATTTTCAGCGCGCTTATCAGAGCTCGCACCTTTTCTAACGGCCGAAGATACAGGACTAAGCAACATGTCTAAAATTTTTGATTTCGTAAAACCTGGCGTGATCACTGGTGATGACGTACAGAAAGTGTTCCAGGTAGCTAAAGAAAACAACTTCGCTCTGCCAGCAGTTAACTGCGTAGGTACCGACTCCATCAACGCCGTACTGGAAACCGCTGCCAAAGTTAAAGCACCGGTTATCGTTCAGTTCTCTAACGGTGGTGCTGCGTTCATCGCGGGCAAAGGCGTGAAAACTGACATTCCTCAGGGTGCTGCTATCCTGGGCGCTATCTCTGGTGCGCACCACGTACATCAGATGGCTGAGCACTACGGTGTTCCTGTTATCCTGCACACCGACCACTGCGCGAAGAAACTGCTGCCGTGGATCGACGGTCTGCTGGACGCGGGTGAAAAACACTTCGCAGCCACCGGTAAACCACTGTTCTCTTCTCACATGATCGACCTGTCTGAAGAGTCACTGCACGAAAACATCGAAATCTGCTCTAAGTACCTGGCGCGCATGGCCAAAATGGGCATGACTCTGGAAATTGAACTGGGTTGCACCGGTGGTGAAGAAGACGGCGTGGACAACAGCCACATGGACGCTTCTGCCCTGTACACCCAGCCAGAAGACGTTGATTACGCGTACACCGAGCTGAGCAAAATCAGCCCACGCTTCACCATTGCAGCGTCCTTCGGTAACGTACACGGCGTTTACAAACCAGGTAACGTGGTTCTGACTCCAACCATCCTGCGTGATTCTCAGGAATACGTTTCTAAGAAACACAACCTGCCTCACAACAGCCTGAACTTCGTCTTCCACGGCGGTTCCGGTTCTTCTGCTCAGGAAATCAAAGACTCCGTCAGCTACGGTGTTGTGAAAATGAACATCGATACCGACACCCAGTGGGCTACCTGGGACGGTATCCTGCAGTACTACAAAGCTAACGAAGCTTACCTGCAGGGTCAGCTGGGCAACCCGAAAGGCGAAGACCAGCCGAACAAGAAATACTACGATCCACGCGTATGGCTGCGCGCTGCACAGACTTCAATGATTACTCGTCTGGAGCAGGCATTCAAAGAACTGAACGCGGTTGACGTTCTGTAATTTGAGCTGCTGAAAGCGTTAAAAGGCCCGCAATAGCGGGCCTTTTTTTATGCTTTTTCAATATCCTGCAATACCTGTTTTTGTGATCTGTTTGGCAATGGGCGTACTTTTTGTTTACCCTTTACTGACCTGCCTGTCTCGCTATGGGATGGTTTTTGTTGTTTATAAGAGCATAAGGAAAGATAAATGGAAGATCTCGGTGTTGTAGATAGCATCAATAACGCTGGCTCCTGGCTGGTGCGCAATCAGGCGCTGCTCATCAGCTACGCCGTGAATATTGCGGCGGCAATTGCCATTATTGTCGTGGGGATGATTGTTGCCCGTACCGTTTCCCGAGCCATCAATCGCGTCATGCTCACTCGCCACATTGACGCCACGGTTGCTGATTTCCTGTCAGCGCTGGTGCGCTATGGCATTATCGCGTTTACCCTCATTGCCGCATTAGGCCGTGTTGGTGTTCAGACCGCCTCCGTCATTGCCGTGCTGGGCGCCGCCGGTCTGGCCGTTGGTCTGGCACTTCAGGGCTCGCTCGCTAACCTGGCGGCTGGCGTTCTGCTGGTCACCTTCCGTCCGTTCCGCGCCGGTGAATATGTCGATCTTGGCGGCACGGCGGGTACCGTGCTGAATGTGCAGATTTTCTCCACCACGCTGCGTTCGATAGACGGTAAAATCGTGATCGTGCCGAACAAGAAGGTCATCGACGGGAACATCACCAACTTCTCCCGTGAGCCGGTACGTCGTAATGAGTTGATTATCAGCGTAGCGTACGACTCTGATATCGATCAGGTGAAGTCACTGATTAGCAACATCATTGCCTCTGACGATCGTATTCTGAAGGATAAAGAGCAGACTGTACGCCTGAACGAACTGGGCGCGTCCTCTATCAACTTCGTGGTGCGTATCTGGAGCAAAAGCAGCGATCTGCAAAACGTATACTGGGACGTGCTGGAACGTATTAAGCGTGAGTTTGACGCCAACGGCATCAGCTTCCCGTATCCGCAGATGGACGTAAACGTCAAAAAAGTCAAAGAAGCAGAGTAACGTCACACCCAGGCCCGGTAAGCGTCAGCGCCACCGGGCTTTATTTTTATAAGCCCTGCTAATCCCCAATTAATATTATCCATTTCCTCTAATGTGATTCGCGCAGTATAGTCTGCATCCAGAACATTACTGTGAGAATTTCGTCATGTTATCCTATTATTTTCAAGGGCTTGCTTTAGGTGCGGCCATGATCCTTCCCCTCGGCCCCCAGAATGCGTTCGTGATGAACCAGGGTATTCGCCGCCAGTATCATCTGATGATTGCCCTGCTGTGCGCGGTGAGCGATTTGCTGCTGATCTGCGCCGGGATTTTTGGCGGGAGTGCGCTTCTGATGCAGTCGCCGTGGCTGCTGGCGCTGGTGACCTGGGGCGGTGTGGCCTTCCTGCTGTGGTACGGATTCGGTGCGTTGAAAACGGCGATGAGCAGTAACCTCGAACTGGCAAGCGCTGAAGTGATGAAGCAGGGGCGCTGGAAGATTATCGTCACCATGCTGGCGGTGACCTGGCTTAACCCGCATGTCTATCTGGATACCTTCGTGGTGCTGGGTAGCCTCGGCGGACAGTTAGACGTTGAGCCTAAACGCTGGTTTGCGCTGGGAACCGTCAGCGCGTCGTTCCTGTGGTTCTTCGGTCTTGCGATTCTGGCGGCGTGGCTGGCGCCACGACTGCGGACCGCCAAAGCCCAGCGCATCATTAATACGCTGGTCGGTCTGGTGATGTGGTTTATCGCTTTCCAGCTGGCGAAAGAGGGCGTTCATCATGTTCAGGGTTTGCTCAACTAAGCGTTGTCTTATGGACAACTGAGCCAGACCCGCTAAGCTTGCTGGCATGAGCCCTGTTTCTGGGGCACTCTTCGCAACATGGAGGAATGACAGTGAAGTTTAAAGTGATGGCCCTGGCGGCATTAGTGAGTTTAGGTGCGGTGTCGGCGCAGGCGAGTGAACTGCCGGATGGCCCGCACATTGTCACGTCAGGCACCGCAAGCGTGGACGCGGTACCGGATGTTGCAACCCTGGCAATTGAAGTCAACGTGGCTGCAAAAGATGCCGCCTCTGCCAAAAAACAGGCGGACGACCGCGTTGCGCAATATCTCTCCTTCCTGGAACAGAACGGTGTCGCCAAGAAAGACATCAGCTCTGCTAACCTGCGTACACAACCGGATTACGACTACCAGAACGGCAAAAGCATCCTGAAAGGCTACCGTGCCGTGCGTACGGTTGAAGTGACCGTGCGTCAGCTGGACAAGCTGAATTCACTGCTGGATGGTGCGCTGAAGGCCGGTTTGAACGAAATCCGTTCCGTGTCGCTGGGCGTTGCGCAACCGGAGAAATACAAAGACGAAGCGCGTAAAGCGGCGATTGATGATGCCATTCACCAGGCTGAACAGCTGGCGTCCGGCTTCAAGAGCAAGCTTGGCCCGGTATATAGTGTGCGTTACCACGTCTCTAACTATCAGCCAAGCCCGATGGTACGGATGATGAAGGCTGACGCGGCACCGGTTTCTGCGCAGGAAACTTACGAGCAGCCAACCATTCAGTTCGACGATCAGGTGGATGTGGTGTTCCAGCTGGAGCCCGTTGCAGCACAGCCGAAACCGGCTCAGTAACCTGTAGGCCGGGTAAGGCGTAGCCGCCACCCGGCTTTTTCTTTTTAATCCTGTCTCAACACCTTATGCCCATACGCCAGCAGTGCATCGGTGACGTTGCGCATCATGCGACTTTCCGGCGCAAAACGATGCCAGTAGAGCATCCGGCGCTGATACAGCCCCGGCGTTAAATCAATCAACTCACCGCTTTTCAACTCTTTCTCAATCTGCAGATGCGGGATCATACAGCAGGTAGTGCCCTGACGCGCAAGCTGCACAAAAGCTTCAGACGAGTTGACGATATGGCACGGCACGCTGCCCGGCGGCAGGTCAAAGTTCTGCTGCAGGAACGCCTGATGCATATCGTCCAGATGGTCAAACGCCACGGCAGGCGCCTTCAGCAGCGCGGCGCGGGTGACGCCGTTAGGGAAGTAGCGCTCCGCAAAGGCTTTTGAACCCACAAACAGGTAGTCCAGCGCCCCCAGTTGATCCACCAGGCAGCTTGGCAGCGCCTGAGGCTGAATACTGACCGCCCCAACAACTTCACCGCGACGCAGACGTTCCTGGGTACGGGTTTCATCTTCAACCTGTAGATTCAGGCGAATAGGGGAGTCGGCCAGGACCGGGGCAAGGGCGGGCAGTAACCAGGTTGCCAGACTGTCGGCGTTGACCGCCAGAGAGAGCAGCAGCGGCGTGGAGCCCGTTTGTTCGTCACCCAGCCACTCGTCTTCCAGCAGCTCAACCTGGCGCAGCAGGGCGAGGAGCTTTTGACCTTGCTCCGTTGGGCGAGGCGGCACGGTACGCACCAGCAGCGGCTGCCCGAACATGTTTTCAAGCTGTTTGATACGCTGTGATACGGCGGACTGGGTGATACACAGCTTTTGCGCTGCGCGCTCAAAACCGCGTTCACGAATAACTGCATCAAGTGCCTGTAGTGTTCTGTAGTCCGGACGTTTCATTGCTCTGGCTGGCTCCTAAATTTTGCTTAATCTGCACTATGACACAATTTTCCCTTTGTGGCAGACGAAATCCATTCGACGTGTTCTATAATGCGCCCTGAGTTTTCACACCACAGGCAAAACGATCATGACGCAGGATGAACTGAAAAAAGCAGTAGGATGGGCCGCTCTCCAGTACGTACAGCCAGGTACCATTGTCGGTGTTGGTACGGGGTCAACGGCGGCACACTTTATCGATGCGCTGGGCACGATGAAGGGGCAGATCGAGGGCGCGGTTTCGAGCTCTGATGCGTCCACGGAAAAGCTGAAAAGCCTCGGCATTACCGTTTTCGACCTCAACGAAGTGGATCGTCTGGGGATTTACGTTGATGGCGCAGACGAAATCAACGGCCACATGCAGATGATCAAAGGCGGTGGCGCAGCGCTGACCCGTGAAAAGATCATCGCTTCCGTTGCAGACAAATTTATCTGCATCGCTGACGCCTCCAAGCAGGTCGATATTCTGGGTAATTTCCCGCTGCCGGTCGAAGTGATCCCGATGGCGCGTAGTGCGGTTGCCCGTCAGCTGGTGAAACTGGGTGGTCGTCCGGAATACCGTCAGGGTGTGGTCACTGATAACGGTAACGTCATCCTCGACGTGCACGGCCTGGAAATTCTCGACGCGATTGCCCTGGAAAATGCGATTAACGCTATTCCAGGCGTTGTCACCGTAGGGCTGTTCGCCAACCGTGGCGCGGATGTGGCGCTGATCGGCACCGCTGACGGTGTGAAAACCATCGTAAAATGATCTGACGGGGGGAGCGCTCCCCCCGCTAAAAAATTTTTGAAAAGCTAAATTCGGTGACTTGTGTCACGTTTTTCCACCTCTTTTGCCGATCCTGCCACATTTGTAAATTTCCTTAGCATTTTGCTCTGCCATTTTGCCCTGTATGACTTTTCTTCAGAGTGCCGACGCAAACGTTCATATTGCTGCAATAGTTTTTTTTGATATGTTGGCTACAGCGGATTTCAATCCAGCACAACATCAGTTCAGATAAAAAACAGGGTCGGGGAAATGGCAAAGGTATCACTGGAGAAAGACAAGATTAAATTCCTGCTGGTCGAGGGCGTGCATCAGAAAGCGCTTGATAGCCTTCGTGCGGCGGGTTACACCAACATCGAATTTCACAAGGGCGCGCTCGATACCGAAGAGCTGAAAGCGTCCATCCGTGATGCCCATTTCATTGGCCTGCGATCCCGTACTCAACTGACGGAAGACGTTATTGCTGCGGCGGAGAAGCTGGTTGCGATTGGCTGTTTCTGCATCGGTACCAACCAGGTTGATCTGAATGCTGCCGCCAAACGCGGTATCCCGGTATTTAACGCCCCGTTCTCCAACACCCGTTCCGTGGCGGAGCTGGTGATTGGCGAATTACTGCTGCTGCTGCGCGGTATTCCGGAGGCTAACGCCAAAGCGCACCGCGGCGTGTGGAACAAACTGGCTGCGGGCTCATACGAAGCGCGCGGTAAAAAACTGGGTATCATCGGCTATGGCCACATCGGTACTCAGCTGGGGATTCTGGCGGAATCTCTGGGGATGCACGTCTACTTTTACGATATCGAAAGCAAGCTGCCGCTAGGGAATGCGACGCAGGTGCAGCATCTCTCTGACCTGCTGAACATGAGCGACGTGGTAAGCCTGCATGTGCCGGAAAATGCGTCCACCAAAAACATGATGGGTGCAGAAGAGCTGGCGCTGATGAAACCGGGCTCACTGCTGATCAACGCCGCGCGCGGTACGGTGGTCGACATCCCTGCGCTGTGCGATGCTCTGAAGCGTAAGCATCTGGCGGGGGCGGCCATTGACGTGTTCCCGACGGAGCCTGCCACCAACAGCGATCCGTTTAACTCTCCGCTCTGCGAATTCGACAACGTGATCCTGACGCCACACATCGGCGGGTCTACTCAGGAAGCGCAGGAGAATATCGGCCTTGAAGTGGCGGGTAAGCTGAGCAAATACTCCGACAACGGTTCCACGCTCTCTGCGGTGAACTTCCCGGAAGTGTCTCTGCCGCTGCACGGTGGTCGCCGTCTGCTGCACATCCACGAAAACCGTCCTGGCGTGCTGACGGCTATCAACCAAATCTTTGCCGAGCAGAGCGTCAACATTGCCGCCCAGTACCTGCAAACCAACTCGCAGATGGGTTACGTGGTAATTGATATCGAAGCGGATGAAGATGTTGCCGAGAAAGCGCTGCAGAGCATGAAAGCTATTCCGGGGACGATTCGCGCGCGTCTGCTTTACTGATGGTGTCGGGTGGCGAGGTAAATGCAAAACGGTAACTATCGTTACCGTTTTTATGTTTTCACCCTCTCCCTGTGGGAGAGGGCTGGGGTGAGGGCATCAGGCTGCACGCCTGTTTCACCACTCCCACAACGTCGATGGCGTCACTACCGCCGGCAACGGCACATCCCATTTCTCCACGGGCAACGCCTCCACGCCCTGACAATCATGCGCATACCCCACCGGCTGTAATCCATACTGCTGCCAGTTTTGCAGCGTCCGGTCGTAAAAACCGCCGCCCATTCCTAAGCGCTGGCCCTGTTCATCAAACGCCACCAGCGGCGTAATCAGCACGTCCAGCTGTGACAGCGGGAGCACGTCGCGCACGTCGAGTTTGGGCTCGGTAATTTTCAGACGATTCACCACCAGCTCGCTGTGCGGATGGTAGTGCAGAAACAGAAGATTGCCTTTGCTAAAAGGATGCAGCACCGGCAGATAAACCTTCTTCCCGGCGCGCCAGAGCTGGTCGATAAGTGGTTGGGTATCGAGCTCGCCATCAAACGACAGGAACAGAGCGACCGTGTTAGCCATAACCACCGGGGGCCACGCCATCATGCGCGCGGCGGCCTGCTGGGCAAAATGCGACTGTTGTTCAGCCGTAAGTGCACGACGACGCTGGCGAATAAGTTGACGGATATCCTGGCGTGAGGCAGAAACTTCAGGGAATTGAGTCATGGTAGTAGGTAGAAGAAGAAAGAGGGAATCTCCGAGATGCCGCCGCAGGCTGTAACCCTTGAACCCTTGGTTCAAGGTGAATGTGTCGTCATAGTTTTAAGGCTTCTCGGACGGACCGAGCATGCTCACCAACCATGGAGCGCCACATTCTTGTGGTATGAAATATCGGCTCAGGGGACTGGCCCGCTTGCGAACATCTCAGAGAAATTTTGTCTTCACAGTTACTCTACCATAGTCAACTGAGAAGTGTTATTCAAACTTTGGTCCCGGTCTTTCGGGATTGCGACCTTGATCAAGCAATGCCTGTTCTATGGTCTGCTGGAGCATTTTAATGCGCTGCTCCATGCTAGCCGCGTAGTCGCGGGTCTTCGCTTTTTCCTGAGTCAGTTCATAGCTGATGTTCAACGCGGCGATGAAAACCAGCTGCTCAGTATTTGTGACTCTAGTGCGTTCTTTTAGATCTTGCAACCGCTGATTCAAATCGTCCGCAGCCTGATTCAAAGCATCCCTTTGTTCAGGCGGACAATTCACTCGCAGTGAACGGCCAAAAATCTGGAGATCGACGGGTTGTGCAGACATGCCACCTTCCTGCTGATTGACTGCGCTGCCTTCGCTTACTGCCCCGGGGGCTGCGAAGGGGCGACACTATAGCTACCCTGATGTGAAGATACAAGCCCTTTTCTGGTATCACCAGGGTCCAAAGTGGTAGCATATCATGAATATCCTCCCTTTGATGACGAATGCGTATGTCTATACAGAACGAAATGCCTGGTTACAAGGATTTAAACCAGTTACTGAACCAGCAGGGAGTCGGACTAACCCCTGCCGAAATGCACGGTCTGATCAGCGGCATACTGTGCGGCGGAAACAGCGACAGCTCATGGCAGCCGCTGATCCACGACCTCACGAACGAAGGGCTGGCGTTTGGCCACGAGCTGGCAGAATCGCTGCGTAAAATGCATGCGGCAACCAGTGATTCGCTGGAGGACGATGGCTTCCTTTTTCAGCTTTATCTGCCTGATGGTGATGACGTCAGCGTCTTCGATCGTGCCGATGCGCTCGCGGGTTGGGTAAACCACTATCTGCTTGGCCTGGGCGTAACCCAGCCTAAGCTTGATAAAGTGACCGGCGAAGCGGGTGAAGCGATCGACGATCTGCGTAACATCGCCCAGCTCGGCTACGATGAAGAGGAAGACCAGGAAGAGCTGGAAATGTCCCTCGAAGAGATTATTGAGTACGTGCGCGTGGCGGCGCTGCTGTGCCACGACAACTTTACGCGCTCACAGCCGACCGCGCCGGAAGTTCGTAAGCCAACCTTACATTAAGAAAAATAACGCACAGGAGGGTGTCATGGTTATCTCGCAACAAGAGTATTTGCGCCGTCGTCAGGCGCTGCTGGCAAAAATGCAGCCCGGCAGTGCGGCGCTGATTTTTGCCGCGCCGGAAGTGACGCGCAGTGCCGACAGCGAATACCCCTATCGCCAGAATAGCGATTTCTGGTACTTCACCGGCTTTAACGAGCCGGAAGCGGTCCTGGTGCTGATTAAGAGTAATGACACCCACAACCACAGCGTGATTTTTAACCGCGTACGCGATTTAACCGCTGAAATCTGGTTTGGCCGCCGCTTAGGGCAAGAGGCCGCACCGGAGAAGCTGGGCGTCGACCGCGCGCTGGCGTTTAGCGAAATCAATCAGCAGCTCTATCAGTTGCTCAACGGCCTCGACGTGCTTTATCACGCGCAGGGCGAATATGCGTACGCCGATGAGATTGTTTTCACCGCTCTGGATAAGCTGCGCAAAGGCTCGCGTCAGAATCTGTCCGCGCCGGCCACGCTGACGGACTGGCGTCCGGTGGTGCATGAGATGCGCCTGTTCAAATCTGAAGAAGAGCTGAACGTGATGCGCCGCGCTGGCGAAATCAGCGCCCTGGCACACACCCGCGCCATGGAAAAATGCCGTCCTGGTCTGTTCGAATACCAGCTGGAAGGCGAAATTCACCACGAATTTAACCGTCACGGCGCGCGCTTCCCGTCATACAACACCATTGTCGGCGGCGGGGAGAACGGCTGCATTCTGCATTACACCGAAAACGAAAGTGCGCTGCGCGATGGCGATCTGGTGCTGATTGACGCCGGTTGTGAATATCAGGGCTACGCGGGTGACATCACCCGTACTTTCCCGGTGAACGGTAAGTTCTCGCCCGCGCAACGAGCAATTTATGACATCGTTCTCGAATCACTTGAAACGGCGCTCACGCTGTATCGCCCGGGCACGTCCATTCAGGAGGTGACCGGCGAAGTTGTGCGCATCATGATTACCGGACTGGTGAAGCTTGGCATCCTGAAAGGCGACGTGGACACCCTGATCGCCGAAAATGCGCATCGTCCGTACTTTATGCACGGCCTGAGCCACTGGCTGGGGCTGGATGTGCATGATGTGGGGGCGTACGGTACCGACCGTTCACGCGTGCTGGAACCGGGCATGGTGCTGACCGTCGAGCCGGGGCTGTATATCGCGCCGGATGCCGATGTGCCCGAAGCGTACCGCGGAATTGGCATTCGTATTGAAGATGACATCGTCATCACCGAAACCGGTAACGAAAACCTGACCGCGAGCGTGGTGAAACACGCAGACGATATCGAGGCGCTGATGGCAGCGGCACGCGTATGAGCGTGATTATCGTTGGCGGCGGCATGACCGGCGCCACCCTGGCACTGGCGATCTCGCATTTGACGAAGGGGCAGCTTCCGGTGCATCTCGTTGAGGCGGTTGCACCACAAACGAAGAATCACCCCGGCTTTGATTCTCGCGCCATTGCCCTGGCGCAGGGAACCTGCCAACAGCTTTCCCGAATTGGCATCTGGCAGGCGATTGCCGACTGCGCCACCGCCATTCATACCGTGCATGTGAGCGATCGCGGCCATGCCGGGTTTGTGACGCTGGATGCCCATGATTACCGTATTGACGCCCTGGGTCAGGTCGTTGAACTCCATGATGTTGGCCTGCGCCTGTTTCGTCTGTTGCAGGACGCGCCAGGCGTGACCCTGCATTGTCCGTCACGCGTTGCGAGCTTTACCCGCAGTGAAGAAACGGTCAGCGTGACGCTGAATAATGGCACCGTTCTCGACGGCCAGCTTCTTGTGGCGGCGGACGGGTCGCGCTCGGCGCTCGCAACCCAGTGCGGCGTTGAGTGGCAGCAGCAGCCTTATGGGCAGGTTGCGGTCATTGCGAACGTCTCTACTGCCGCAGAACACAACGGCCGGGCGTTTGAGCGCTTCACGCAACACGGTCCGCTGGCGATGCTGCCGATGTCGGATGGTCGTTGCTCTCTGGTCTGGTGCCATCCGCAGGAAAAGGCGGAAGACGTTAAGGCCTGGTCCGACGAACGTTTTTGCAGTGAACTGCAGAAAGCGTTTGGCTGGCGGCTGGGTCGCATTACCCATGCGGGAAAACGTGCGGTATACCCGCTGTCGTTAACTACCGCATCACAGTCTGTTTCGCACCGCGTGGCGCTGGTCGGCAACGCCGCGCAAACGCTTCACCCCATCGCGGGTCAGGGTTTTAATCTGGGTCTGCGGGATGTGATGAGCCTGGCCGAAGCGCTTTCGCAAGCGTGGAGCGAACAGAAAGATTGCGGCGCATACCCGGTACTCAGCCATTACCAGAAGCGACGTCAGGCCGATAAAGAGGCGACAATCGGCGTTACCGATGGTTTAGTCCATCTCTTTGCCAATCGCTGGGCGCCGCTGGTTGCCGGTCGCAACCTCGGGCTGATGGCGATGGAACTGTTCATTCCGGCACGCGACGTGCTGGCGCAGCGGACCCTGGGTTGGGTCGCGCGTTAAGGAGTTATCACTGTGCAAAATGTTGATGTTGCCATCGTTGGCGGCGGAATGGTTGGACTGGCCCTGGCCTGCGGATTACAAGGCAGCGGCCTGCGTGTGGCCGTGCTGGAGCAAAAGCAGCCTCAGCCCGTCGCACCTGATGCCCCGCCGGAACTCCGCGTGTCGGCAATAAATGCGGCTAGCGAAAAGCTGCTGACGCGCCTTGGCGTCTGGTCAGATATCGTGGCCCAGCGTGCGAGCTGCTATCACGGCATGGAGGTATGGGATAAAGACAGCTTTGGTCATATTGCTTTTGATGATGAAAGCATGGGCTATAGCCATCTGGGTCACATCATTGAGAATGCGGTGATCCACCACGCGCTGTGGCAGAAAGCTCAGCAGTGCAGCGACGTAACGCTGGTTGCGCCTGCGCAAATCCAGCAGGTTGCGTGGGGCGAAAACGAGGCGTTTATCACCCTGCAAAGTGGCGATATGCTCACCGCGCGTCTGGTGGTCGGTGCCGATGGCGCTAACTCCTGGCTGCGCAATAAAGCGGATATTCCGCTGACCTACTGGGATTACCGCCATCATGCCATGGTGGCGACGATCCGTACCCAAGAGCCGCACGGCGGCGTGGCGCGCCAGATTTTCCACAACGACGGCATTCTGGCATTCCTGCCGTTAAGCGATCCGCATCTCTGCTCAATTGTCTGGTCTCTGGTGCCGGAAAAAGCGCAGCAGATGCAAGAGGCGACGCCAGAGGCCTTTAACCAGGCACTGTGCGTGGCGTTTGATAACCGTCTGGGGCTTTGTACTCTTGAGAGCGAGCGTCAGGTCTTCCCCTTAACCGGACGCTATGCGCGTCAGTTTGCCGCGCACCGTCTGGCGCTGGTGGGCGACGCGGCCCATACCATTCATCCGCTGGCCGGGCAGGGCGTTAATCTCGGCTTTATGGATGCGGCGGAGCTGGTAGAAGAGCTGCGTCGTCTGCAGCGAGAGGGTAAAGATATTGGGCAGCATGTGTATCTGCGTCGCTACGAGCGCAGCCGCAAGCACAGTGCGGCGATGATGCTTGCAGGCATGCAGGGCTTCCGCGAGCTGTTTGCCGGGGCAAATCCGGCGAAAAAACTGCTGCGTGATATTGGGCTCAAGCTCGCCGATACCCTCCCTGGCGTCAAACCTCAACTCCTGCGTCAGGCGATGGGTCTTAACGACCTGCCGGACTGGCTGAAATAAAATAGACCCCCGTCACACTTTCTTTTCCCGGCCTCTGTGCCGGGAAAATTCCCTCGTTTGAAATATTCTAATTCCACGTCATTTTTCGCATTAGATAATCTAATGTCATGATTTTTATGTGACGGAAATTCGGCCCGTTTTTCCGCATGAAATATCACCATGTGCTAAATCCTGTTAGATCATTGTTAATTTTGTGCGGGGTTAATCGCATTTTTCCAGTGAATAACTCTGTAGGCTTTTCAGCGTTTTTTGGTCATAAGCTAATGTGATGACCCGTTTTACCTTATGGTTAACCGCCGGTTTCGGTGGTAAGTTCAGGTAAAAGAGAACGTTTGCGTCGGCATTCGGAAACGAGGCCGATACCGGGTTTCACGGTGAATTTTTCAACGAGGACAAGATGGCTCAACAGACTCCTTTGTACGAACAGCACGTGTTATGCGGCGCCCGCATGGTGGATTTCCATGGCTGGATGATGCCGCTGCACTACGGCTCGCAAATTGATGAGCACCACGCGGTGCGCACCGATGCCGGTATGTTCGACGTGTCCCACATGACAATTGTCGATCTGCGCGGTAGCCGCACCCGGGAGTTTCTACGTTATCTGCTGGCGAACGATGTCGCGAAGCTGAAGACACCGGGGAAAGCGCTCTATACCGGTATGCTGAACGCCTCGGGTGGCGTGATTGATGACCTTATCGTCTACTACTTCACCGAAGACTTCTTCCGCCTCGTTGTAAACTCCGCCACCCGCGAAAAAGACCTCTCCTGGATCACCCAACACGCCGAACCTTATGCCATCGACATCACCGTCCGTGACGATCTGTCGCTGATTGCCGTGCAGGGGCCGAACGCGCAGGCGAAAGCCGCGTCTCTGTTCAGCGACGAGCAGCGTAAAGCCACCGAAGGGATGAAGCCCTTCTTTGGCGTGCAGGCGGGCGATCTGTTTATTGCCACGACCGGTTATACCGGTGAAGCGGGCTATGAAATTGCCATGCCAAACGAGAAAGCAGCTGATTTCTGGCGTGCGCTTGTGGAAGCGGGCGTGAAGCCGGCTGGCCTGGGCGCGCGCGATACGCTGCGCCTTGAAGCGGGGATGAACCTCTACGGTCAGGAGATGGACGAAGGCGTCTCTCCGCTGGCGGCCAACATGGGCTGGACCATCGCATGGGAACCCGCTGACCGTGAGTTTATTGGCCGTGAAGCGCTGGAAATGCAGCGCGAGAAGGGCACTGAACAGCTGGTTGGTCTGGTGATGAAGGAAAAAGGCGTGCTGCGCGGAGAACTGCCGGTGCGTTTTACCGATGCCGACGGCAATCCGCGCGAAGGCGTGATCACCAGCGGGTCCTTCTCCCCGACGCTGGGCTACAGTATTGCACTGGCTCGCGTGCCGGCGGGCATTGGCGAGACGGCGGTGGTGCAAATCCGCAACCGCGAAATGCCGGTCAACGTGACCAAACCGATTTTTGTTCGCGCCGGTAAGCCGGTCGCCTAACTATTTTTATCAGGAGAACTTCAATGAGCAATGTGCCAGCAGAACTGAAATACAGCAAAGAACACGAGTGGCTGCGCAAAGAGGCGGACGGCACTTACACCGTAGGGATCACCGAGCATGCGCAGGAGCTGCTGGGCGACATGGTGTTTGTTGACCTGCCGGAAGTGGGCGCAACCGTGAGCGCGGGCGATGACTGCGCCGTGGCGGAGTCCGTTAAAGCAGCATCCGATATCTACGCACCGGTAAGCGGTGAAATTGTGGCCGTGAACGACGCGCTGAGCGATTCGCCGGAGCTGGTGAACAGCGAGCCTTATGAAGGTGGCTGGATCTTCAAGATCAAAGCCAGTGACGAATCTCAGGTTGCCGCGCTGCTGGATGCGACCGCGTACGAAGCCCTGTTAGAAGACGAGTAATTGTTAATCCCCCTCTCCCTCCGGGAGAGGGCAGGGGTGAGGGTGCCTATCTTCCCTCACCCTAACCCTCTCCCGAGGGGAGAGGGAACTTAAATTCACTGCACGTTTCAGGAACCATCGCTCATGACACAGACTTTAAGCCAGCTTGAAAACCGTGGCGCTTTCATTGAACGTCACATTGGGCCGGATGCTCAGCAACAGCAGGAGATGCTGAAAACGGTTGGCGCGGATTCATTAAACGCACTGATCGGCCAGATCGTGCCAAAAGACATCCAGCTTGCCACGCCGCCTCAGGTGGGAGAAGCCACCACGGAATTCGCCGCACTGGCGGAGCTGAAGGCCATCGCTGGCCTTAACAAGCGCTATAAGTCTTACATTGGCATGGGCTACACCAACGTGCAGTTACCGCCGGTTATCCTGCGTAATATGCTGGAAAACCCGGGCTGGTACACCGCCTATACCCCGTATCAGCCGGAAGTGTCCCAGGGCCGTCTGGAAGCGCTGCTGAACTTCCAGCAGGTGACGCTCGACCTGACCGGGATGGATATCGCTTCCGCCTCGTTGCTGGATGAAGCGACCGCGGCAGCTGAAGCCATGGCGATGGCAAAACGCGTCAGCAAGCTGAAAAATGCCAACCGCTTCTTCGTGGCGGCGGACGTGCATCCGCAGACGCTGGACGTGGTGCGTACCCGTGCGGAAACCTTTGGTTTTGACGTGATTGTCGACGACGCTGACAAAGTGCTGGATCACCAGGACGTCTTTGGTGTGCTGTTACAGCAGGTGGGTACCACCGGCGAAGTGCATGATTACAGCGCACTGATTGCCGAGCTGAAATCCCGCAAAGTGGTGGTCAGCGTTGCCGCTGATTTTATGGCGCTGGTGCTGCTGACGGCTCCGGGCAAACAGGGTGCGGATATTGTATTCGGCTCGGCCCAGCGTTTCGGCGTGCCGATGGGCTACGGCGGACCGCACGCGGCATTCTTTGGCGCGAAAGATGAATTTAAACGTTCCATGCCGGGCCGCATTATTGGCGTATCGAAAGATGCCGCCGGTAACACCGCGCTGCGCATGGCGATGCAGACTCGCGAGCAGCATATCCGCCGCGAGAAAGCGAACTCTAATATCTGTACTTCTCAGGTTCTGCTGGCAAACATCGCCAGCCTGTACGCCGTCTTCCACGGCCCGGTTGGGCTGAAACGCATTGCCAGCCGCATCCACCGTCTGGCGGATATTCTGGCCTGTGGCCTGCAGCAGAAAGGCCTGAAGCTGCGTCATGAGCACTACTTCGACACGCTGTGCGTTGACGTCGCAGATAAAGCGGCGGTGCTGGCACGTGCGGATGCCGCACAAATTAACCTGCGCAGCGACATTCATCACGCCGTGGGCATCACCCTTGATGAATCCACCACGCGCGACGATATCGTCAACCTGTTTAATGTCGTGCTGGGCGATGCGCACGGTCTGGATATTGATGCGCTGGACAAAGAGGTCGCGCATGACAGCCGCTCTATTCAGGAGAGCATGCTGCGCAATGACGCTATCCTGACGCATCCTGTGTTCAACCGTTATCACAGCGAAACCGAGATGATGCGTTATATGCACTCTCTGGAGCGCAAAGATCTGGCGCTGAACCAGGCGATGATCCCGCTGGGCTCGTGCACCATGAAGCTGAACGCCGCGGCAGAAATGATCCCTATCACCTGGCCTGAGTTCTCCGAGCTGCACCCGTTCTGCCCGCCAGAGCAGGCTGAAGGGTATCATGTCATGATCAACCAGCTTTCCGACTGGCTGGTGAAACTGACCGGTTATGACGCGCTCTGCATGCAGCCGAACTCCGGCGCGCAGGGTGAATATGCGGGGCTGCTGGCAATCCGTCACTATCACGAAAGCCGTAACGAAGGCCACCGTGATATCTGCCTGATCCCGAGCTCTGCCCACGGCACCAACCCGGCGTCTGCCCAGATGGCGGGCATGGAAGTGGTGGTCGTGGCGTGTGATAAGAACGGTAACATCGACCTGGCCGACCTGCGCGCGAAAGCCGAGCAGGCGGGCGATAAGCTCTCCTGCATCATGGTGACCTACCCGTCGACTCACGGCGTGTACGAAGAAACCATCCGCGAAGTGTGTGAAGTGGTGCATCAGTTCGGCGGTCAGGTGTACCTCGACGGCGCGAACATGAATGCTCAGGTGGGCATTACCTCTCCGGGCTTCATCGGCGCGGACGTGTCGCACCTGAACCTGCACAAAACCTTCTGCATCCCACACGGTGGTGGCGGTCCGGGCATGGGGCCTATCGGCGTGAAAGCGCATCTGGCGCCGTTCGTGCCGGGTCACAGCGTCGTGCAGATAGAAGGTATGCTGACCCGTCAGGGCGCGGTCTCTGCTGCACCGTTCGGTAGCGCTTCAATCCTGCCAATCAGCTGGATGTACATCCGCATGATGGGCGCGGAAGGGCTGAAACAGGCAAGCCAGGTCGCGATCCTGAATGCTAACTATATTGCGACTCGCCTGAAGTCGGCTTTCCCGGTGCTTTACACCGGCCGCGATGGGCGTGTGGCACACGAGTGCATCCTCGATATTCGTCCGCTGAAAGAAGCGACGGGTATCAGCGAACTGGATATCGCCAAGCGTCTGATCGACTACGGCTTCCACGCACCAACCATGTCGTTCCCGGTTGCGGGTACGCTGATGGTGGAGCCAACGGAGTCTGAAAGCAAAGCCGAGCTGGACCGCTTTATTGACGCGATGCTGGCCATCCGCATGGAGATAGACCGCGTGCAGGACGGCGAATGGACGCTGGAAGATAACCCGTTGGTTAACGCTCCGCACACCCAGCACGAGATGGTGGCCGAGTGGAATCACGGTTATTCCCGTGAACTGGCTGTCTTCCCGGCAGGCGTGGCGAATAAATACTGGCCGACCGTGAAGCGTCTTGATGACGTATACGGCGACCGTAACCTGTTCTGCTCCTGTGTGCCGATGAGCGAATACCAGTAATTTTTTTGCTGTAGTAACGTAAGCCGGGTAAGGCGAAGCCGCCACCCGGCTTTTTTATTGGGAGAAGAGAATGGCAATTGCACTGGTCACCGGCGCCAGCCGCGGCATTGGCAAAGCCACCGCGCTGCAACTGGCTCGCGAAGGTTATACCGTGGCGGTGAACTATCACCACAATATCAAAGCCGCAAAGGACGTCATCAATCAGATCGTTGAGGCGGGTGGAAAAGCATTTGCCCTGCGTGCAGACATTAGCGATGAAGCGCAGGTCATGGCCATGTTTGACAGCCTCGATCGCGAAGGTGAGCCCCTTACCGCGCTGGTCAATAATGCAGGCATTCTGTTTGAGCAATCCACTATTGAAAATCTGTCCGCTGAACGCATTAATCGCGTGCTGAGCACCAACGTCACGGGCTATTTTCTCTGCTGCCGTGAGGCGGTAAAGCGCATGTCGCACAAACATGGCGGCAAGGGTGGCGCGATTGTCAATGTCTCCTCTGCCGCGTCTCGTCTGGGCGCGCCGGGGGAGTATGTCGATTACGCGGCCTCCAAAGGCGCGGTAGATTCCCTGACTACCGGATTATCGCTGGAGGTCGCGGCGCAGGGTATCCGCGTAAACTGCGTGCGGCCCGGGCTGATTTATACCGATATTCACGCGTCTGGTGGGGAGCCGGGGCGGGTGGATCGCGTGAAATCGTTACTGCCGATGCAGCGCGGCGGCCAGCCGGAAGAGGTCGCGCAGGCGATAGTCTGGCTGCTGAGCGAGAAGGCGTCATACGTGACGGGCAGTTTTATTGAACTGGCGGGCGGGAAATAAACGCCGGGTGGCGGCTTCGCCTTACCCGGCCTACGATTCGCAGGTTTTGTAGGCCGGTGCAAGCGTAGCGCCGCCCGGCGTTACGGCGTTAAAGTTGCTCGCCGTTGCTGGCAATCACGCCTTTATACCATTCGAAGCTTTTCTTACGGGAACGCGACATGTCGCCGGTGCCGTCGTCGTGTTTATTGACGTAGATAAAACCGTAGCGCTTGCTGTACTGGCCGGTAGTGAATGACACGCAGTCAATGCAGCCCCATGGCGTATAGCCCATCAGATCCACGCCATCGTGGGTGACGGCTTTGATCATCTCTTCAACGTGGGCGCGCAGGTAGTCGATACGATAGTCATCGTTGATGCTGCCATCCTCTTCCACCTTATCGTAGGCACCGAAGCCGTTTTCCACGATAAACAGCGGCTTCTGATAGCGTTCGTACAGTTCGCACAGGGAATAACGCAGGCCCACCGGGTCAATCTGCCAGCCCCAGTCGGACGCCTTGACGTGCGGATTAGGTACGCTGCCCTCGAAGCCAGAAATCGCGTCACCGGTGCCACCTTCCGCTTTCACCGCATTGGTCATGTAGTAGCTGAAGCCCAGGTAGTCGCAGGTACCTTCGCGCAGGATCTGCTCATCGCCTGCGTCCATTTTGATGGAGAAACCGCGGCGCTCCCATTCATTCAGTACGTAAGACGGATAGTAGCCACGCAGCTGAACATCGGTAAAGACATAGCGCTCGCGCATGGATTCCTGGGCGAACATCACGTCTTCTGGTTTGCAGGAGAACGGATAGAGCGCCACCATGGCCAGCATGCAGCCGACTTTCATCTCCGGATTGATACGGCGCGCGGCTTTCACCGCCAGGGCACTCGCCACAAACTGGTGGTGCAGCACCTGGTACATGGTCTCTTCCGGATTTTCATGTTCGGTATAGACCACGCCTGAGCAGCAGTAACCAAAGAGTGGCGCACGCCAGTTACGCTGGTTGTTGATTTCATTGAAGGTCATCCAGTATTTGACCTTGTGCTTGTAGCGCTCAAAAACCACTTCCGCGAAGCGTACAAAGAAATCGACCACTTTACGGTTGGTCCAGCTGCCGTACTCCTGCACCAGGTGCAGCGGCATTTCGAAGTGGGAGAGGGTGATCACCGGCTCGATGTTGTATTTCAGCAGCTCATCGAACATGTCGTCATAGAACTTCAGCCCTTCCTCGTTTGGCTGCGTTTCGTCACCTTTCGGGAAGATGCGCGTCCAGGCAATCGAGGTGCGGAAACATTTGAAGCCCATCTCGGCAAACAGCTTGATATCTTCTTTGTAGTGGCCGTGGAAGTCGATGGCCTCGTGATTTGGGTAGTATTTACCCGGCACTACGTCCTGCGTGATTTCGCGCGGCACGCCGTGCGCCCCGCCGGTCAGTACGTCGCAGATGCTCGGCCCTTTGCCGCCTTTGTCCCAGCCGCCTTCAACCTGATGCGCCGCAACGGCACCGCCCCATAGAAAATCTTTCGGTAAGGTCAATTTTTTCATCGCTGCTATTCTCAATAAATGACGTATTGGTTTTGAGTCTAGCAAAGCGAAATTGAATGTCACGATATAACAATTCGCGGAAATTGTGATTTGTCACATCAAAAAAACAGGATGTTTTATTCCGCCAGTTTCTTCGCCAGTTTGCGTCCGAGAGATTCCAGAATATAGATAACGGGGATTTGTGTGGTGATGTCGTAGACGCCTGCAATACGCGTCTGGGGAACGTGCCAGGAGAGATTAAAGTCCGCCAGTTTTGCCAGGCGCGAGTGTTCATGGCTGGTAATGGAGAGAACCTTGCAGTGATGCAGGCTGAACTGGCTGGCGAAGCGCAGGATCTCCTCGGTCTCGCCCGACACAGAGAGCACAATTGCCAGTGCATTTTTCGCCATATCATTGGTGACCGGGAAATAAGGGTCATCAATATGGTTGCTGAATTTTCCGATATTCGAAAAGAAACGGGCACCGTATTTTGCCAGCGATCCTGATGTCCCTGCGCCGACAAATATAATTCGCTCCGAAGAGAGAATGATATTTACCGCGTCATCCAGTAAAGCGTCGAACTCTTCATTATTCACGCTTTTAAAGAAACTGATAATTTCGCTGGCGCCGAAATTCGCCTGCTGAGGTTCGTTTTGTTCAAGATGGAGCTTAAAGCGCACGCGAAACTCAGAATACCCTTCACAGTTGAGCTTACGGCAAAAGCGCAGGATGGTGGTGGTTGAGACGCCCGCCGCATCCGCCAGTTCGCGGATGGTCATGTACATCACTTTGTCACGGTTTTTAATGACATAGTTGTAGACCATCATCTCCAGGTTATTGAGACTGGCAATGGCGGAGTGGGTGAACATACTCACAGTGGCAAAACTCTCATTCAGACCTCGTTTAACCATCATAACATGCAGCCAGACGGCAGGATCTAATTTTATGCTATTGATTCGTAACGCATAAATTTTAATGTGAACAAATGTCAGGTGAAAAATATATCTATGCTTTTGATTTTTATTGTAAAAAAATTACATGGAAAATATTTTAGCTAACAGGTGTTCACTGGAATCATTCTCAGTTAGCATAGTCATGCGATGAATAATCATCTTTAGTTTCCCGGAGTTTTGTATGGCGAGCAGACCATTAATCGCACAGGGATATTCACTGGCGGAGGAAGTAGCCAACAGCATCAGCCATGGCATTGGCCTGGTGTTTGGGATAGTCGGTTTAGTGTTATTGCTGGTACAGGCGGTTGATACCAATGCCAGCGCGATGGCGATTACCAGCTATAGCCTGTATGGCGGAAGCATGATCCTGTTGTTCCTGGCGTCGACGCTCTATCACGCGATTCCGCATCAACGGGCCAAGATATGGCTCAAGAAATTTGACCACTGTGCTATCTATCTGCTTATTGCAGGAACCTATACGCCTTTTCTGCTGGTGGGGCTCAACTCGCCGCTGTCGCGCGGACTGATGATTGTCATCTGGAGCCTGGCGCTGCTGGGGATCCTCTTCAAGCTAACCATTGCACACCGGTTTAAAGTATTGTCACTGGTAACCTATCTGACCATGGGTTGGCTGTCGCTGATTGTGGTGTATCAACTGGCGATTAAGCTGGCGGTTGGCGGGGTTACGTTGCTGGCAGTGGGAGGCGTAGTGTACTCGCTGGGCGTCATTTTCTACGTCTGCAAGCGCATTCCATACAATCATGCCATCTGGCATGGTTTTGTACTGGGCGGCAGCGTGTGCCATTTTTTGGCGATTTATTTGTATGTCGGGCAGGTGTAGTTTGTTGTCGGGTGGCGGCTTCGCCTTACCCGACCTACGGGATCGGTAGGCCCGGTAAGCGCAGCGCCACCGGGCGATATAGCATCACTCTTCCAGCGAATACGGTAACGGCTCAATACTCAACGTATTCGCATCATCACGCACGCGGAACACGCTGTCGGCTTCCATGTCGTTGTTCATGACAGCCTGGACTAAAAGACGACCATCATCCAGCTGTACGGCGGCTAACACGGTGCCGGTACGGCGCCAGTTATCGCCCATTTTCAGCTCTAAATTTTCACCCGCTTCCGGTACGCGGCTGGCATGACCTGCCAGTGTCCACAGTGCACGTTTATTTGCCCCACGGAATTTTGCACGCGCCACCATCTCCTGGCCGGTGTAACAGCCTTTTTTAAAGCTGATGCCGCCCAGCGCCTGCAGGTTAGTAGCCTGTGGAATAAACTGCGCGCTGTTGGCGGCGTCAATGATCGGCAGACCGGCTTCAATATTCAGCGCCAGCCACTGCTGGCTGTTGTTGAGCTGCGCTTCGCCGCGCAGTGCTTCGGTGACGCGTTCGGCGGTTGCGGCATCCGTGACAAGCAGGAAGCGCTCCGCCGGATGTTCAAACCACAGGATGGAGGTGGCCCCCTCGCTGACGACCTGTTTTTCTGCATCCGGCAGCTCAGCAAACAGATTTTTCAGCGCGGCACGTGCCTGGAAGCCCGCCACGCCCAGCAGAACATGTTCGTCGTCCGGGACGATAGTGACTTTGGAAAAGACTGCATACTTTTTCAGTTCTTTGAGCTGCGCATCTCGCAGGCTGCGGCGTTCAATAAAGGCAAAACCGTCCTGACGGCGGAAAAGACGCAGATTGCTCCACATTTTGCCTTTGGGGTCACAATGCGCCGCCAGCAGGTGCTGGTGTTCGGTCATCTGGCTGACGTCGGCGGTGACCTGGCCCTGGAGGTATTTTTCGGCGTCGGCGCCGGCGAGCGTCGCCAGCGCCCAGTCATCAAGAGAAATAAGCGTCAGCGGCAGACGCGCAGAGGCGGCGGGCTGGCGAGGAGAAAATGGTGTAAATGCCATAACGATATCCTGAATTGCTTAACGCTTTGATAATGCCTAATGGTAAAAGAGCCTGCTGGCAATGCAAGCGCTTTCAGCAGACCATTTGTGCCATAAACCGGTTATGCGTAGCGCTACGTAAAATAGTGTAATCCGCTGTCTTTGTAGGGTTTATTCTGGAAGCCTGCTCGTTGATCGCAATATTCCAGTAATGAAACGGTCAAAAACACGTTACACTAGCTGGTGTCCCCGTAGAGAAATAAAGAACACTGAACGGGGGCCCGACTGTGCCAAACGTAATGCAGGAAACTGAACATGGATATTAACAACAAGGCCCGTATTCACTGGGCATGCCGTCGCGGCATGCGTGAACTTGATATTTCCATCATGCCTTTCTTCGAATATGAGTATGACAGCTTAAGCGATGATGATAAGCGGCTGTTTGTTCGCCTGCTTGAGTCTGACGATCCGGATTTATTCAACTGGCTGATGAACCACGGCAAACCCGCCGACACCGAGTTGCAACGGATGGTGCAATTAATTCAAACACGGAATCGGGAACGTGGTCCTGTGGCAATCTGATCTTCGCGTCTCGTGGCGCTCGCAGTGGATGTCGTTAATGCTCCACGGCCTGGTTGCGGCCATCGTGTTACTCATGCCATGGCCCCTGAGCTATACGCCGCTGTGGCTGCTGTTACTTTCGTTTGTCGTTTTTGACAGCGTACGCAGCCAGCGTCGCATTAATGCTCGTCAGGGTGAGATCAAGTTACTGATGGATTCCCGCCTGCGCTGGCAGGGAAAAGAGTGGGATATTCTGGGCATGCCATGGATGCTCAACTCCGGCATGATGTTACGGTTACGCAATGTGGACGGCGGGCGTTGCCAGCACCTGTGGCTGGCGGCAGACAGTATGGATGCCTCAGAATGGCGAGATCTGCGCCGGATGTTGTTGCAACAGCCGACGCAGGAGTAACCCACTTAGCTAAATTTTTCTGCCATTTCGCCAAGTATCTGTTCGCACCAGGCCTGCAGGCGCTCGTCGCTGAGATCGTACTGATTGGTTTCATCCAGCGCGAGTCCGACAAACAGCTGGCCGTTGGCAATGATCGGTTTTTGACTGGTGAACTCGTATCCTTCGGTTGGCCAGTAGCCGATAAACGTCGCCCCTTTCGGTACCAGTTTGTCATGCAGCATGCCAAGTGCATCAAGAAACCATTCGCCGTAGCCCAACTGATCGCCCATGCCGTACATCGCAATGATTTTGCCGTCGAGATTGACTGAATCGAGCTGATCCCAGATGGCTTCCCAGTCTTCCTGTATCTCACCAAAATCCCAGGTTGGGATGCCGAGGATCAGTACATCGTACTGTTCCATCAGCGCGACCGCGTCATCTTTCAGGTTATGCAACGTCACCAGTTCGGGGCCAATGATGTCGCGAATTTTCTCTGCCGCCATTTCGGTGTAGCAGGTGCTGGAACCATAGAAAAGACCAATATTCATCGCGTAACTATCTCAATTCATGCTTTGACTTTGTGCGTAGTGTACCAGAAACCAGTCGCAATCAGGCATAATGGCCTGACTGCAGAATCAAAGGGGCCGATGTGGAAAAGGATCTCGCACTCGTTGAACAGTTTCTCGATGCGCTGTGGCTGGAAAAAAATCTGGCCGAGAACACGCTCAGTGCCTATCGGCGCGATCTCACCATGCTGGTGGAGTGGCTGGCGCGTCGCGAATTATCGTTGGCGAGTGCGCAAAGCGACGACCTTCAGGCGCTGCTCGCGGAACGGGTTGAAGGGGGCTATAAGGCCACCAGTTCTGCACGCTTGCTCAGCGCGATGCGTCGGCTGTTCCAGCATCTCTACCGTGAGAAGATTCGGGAAGACGATCCGAGTGCGCTGCTGGCGTCCCCAAAACTTCCGCAGCGGCTGCCGAAAGATCTCAGCGAAGCACAAGTTGAGAGATTATTACAGTCACCTGCTGTTGACCTGCCGCTGGAGTTACGCGATAAAGCCATGCTTGAGCTATTGTATGCTACCGGTTTGCGTGTCTCTGAACTGGTTGGCCTGACGATGAGCGACATCAGCCTGCGTCAGGGCGTGGTGCGCGTCATCGGTAAAGGAAATAAGGAAAGGCTGGTGCCGCTGGGAGAAGAAGCGGTTTACTGGCTGGAAACGTATCTTGAGCATGGCCGTCCATGGTTGCTCAATGGCGTGTCTATCGACGTCCTGTTTCCGAGCCAGCGCGCACAGCAGATGACACGACAAACGTTCTGGCATCGCATCAAGCATTACGCCACACTGGCGGGTATCGACAGTGAAAAGCTTTCGCCGCACGTATTGCGTCACGCTTTCGCGACGCATCTGTTAAACCACGGCGCAGATTTACGCGTGGTGCAGATGCTACTGGGACACAGCGATCTTTCTACGACGCAAATTTACACCCATGTCGCGACGGAACGCCTGCGGCAGCTACACCAACAGCACCACCCTCGTGCGTGAGTGCCGACAAATTGTAACGGGATCAACTATGAAAAAGTCTTTCGCGCTGTTCACTCTGCTGGCAGCCTCTTTTACCGGGTTCGCCCATGCGGATGACGCCGCTATTAAACAGTCACTGGCTAAACTGGGCGTTACCAGCAGCGACATCCAGTCTGCACCGGTTGCCGGGATGAAAACGGTACTGACTAACAGCGGCGTGCTGTATGTCACCGAAGACGGCAAACATATTATTCAGGGGCCAATGTATGACGTGAGCGGCGCGCAGCCGGTCAATGTCACCAACCAGCTGCTGATGAAAAACCTGAATGCGCTCGAAAAAGAGATGATCGTCTATAAAGCGGCGCAGGAAAAACATGTGATTACCGTCTTCACCGACATCACCTGTGGCTACTGCCACAAGCTCCATGAGCAGATGAAAGACTATAACGCGCTGGGCATTACCGTGCGTTACCTGGCCTTCCCGCGTGCAGGCGTGCAGAGCCAGCCAGAGCAAGACATGAAAGCGATTTGGTGTGCGAAAGATCGCAACAAAGCGTTTGACGATGCGATGAGCGGTAAAGAGGTTAAGCCTGCGTCCTGCGATATCGATATTGCTAACCACTACGCGCTGGGCGTGCAGTTTGGCGTAAGCGGTACGCCAGCGATTGTCCTGAGCAATGGCTATGTTGTGCCGGGTTACCAGGGACCAAAAGAGATGAAAGAGTTCCTCGACGCGCACCAGAAACAGTTTGGTGGTAAATAATCCGCGTGAAAGCCCCGATAAAATTGCGCCGCCGCGAGGCGGTTGAACCGGTTGATTTGCCAGACGATCTCCCACCCCTGCTGAAGCGTCTCTACGCCAGCCGCGGCGTGCGCAGTGCTGAGGATCTTGAACGCAGCGTCAAAGGGATGCTGCCCTGGCAGCAGCTCAACGGCATCGAAAAAGCCATCGAAATGCTCTACAACGCGCTCCGTGAGGGAACGCGTATTGTGGTGGTAGGGGATTTCGATGCAGATGGCGCAACCAGCACGGCCTTGAGCGTATTGAGTCTGCGCGCGCTGGGCTGCGATAACGTCACTTACCTTGTGCCGAACCGCTTTGAAGACGGTTACGGCCTCAGCCCGGAAGTAGTCGATCAGGCTCACGCCCGCGGGGCACAGATGATCATGACCGTTGATAACGGGATCTCTTCCCATGCAGGTGTCGATCATGCGCACGCGCTGGGGATCCCGGTGTTGGTCACCGATCACCACTTGCCGGGTGAAACATTGCCGGACGCTGAAGCGATCATCAATCCCAACCTGCGCGACTGCGATTTCCCGTCAAAATCTCTCGCCGGTGTGGGGGTAGCGTTTTATCTGATGCTGGCGCTGCGGACCCTGCTTCGTGATAAGGGCTGGTTCGAATCACGCGGTATCGCCATACCAAACCTGGCCGAATATCTCGACCTGGTGGCGCTGGGAACCGTCGCGGACGTCGTGCCGCTCGATACCAATAACCGTATTTTGACCTGGCAGGGCTTAAGCCGCATTCGCGCGGGCAAGTGCCGTCCGGGGATTAAGGCGCTGCTGGAAATTGCCAACCGCGATCCGCTCAAGCTGGCGGCAAGTGATTTGGGTTTTGCCCTTGGGCCGCGTCTGAACGCTGCCGGAAGGCTGGACGATATGTCCGTCGGTGTGGCGCTGCTGCTGTGCGATAACATCGGCGAAGCGCGCGTCCTGGCCAATGAGCTCGACGCGTTGAACCAGACCCGTAAAGAGATAGAGCAGGGAATGCAGGCCGAAGCGCTGACCCTTTGCGAAAAACTCGAACGCAGCGGTGAAACGCTGCCGGGCGGGCTGGCGATGTATCATCCTGAGTGGCATCAGGGTGTGGTTGGCATTCTGGCCTCGCGCATTAAAGAGCGCTTCCACCGCCCGGTGATCGCGTTTGCCCCGGCTGGTGACGGCACGCTGAAAGGCTCTGGCCGTTCGATTCAGGGTCTTCACATGCGTGATGCACTGGAGCGTCTGGATACGCTGTACCCGGGCCTGATGATCAAATTTGGCGGCCATGCGATGGCGGCGGGTCTGTCGCTGGAAGAGGCGAAATTTGACGAATTTCAGCGGCTATTTGGTGAACTGGTCACCGACTGGATAGACCCTGCCTTGTTGCAGGGAGAAGTGGTGTCCGACGGCGAGCTCTCACCGCATGAGATGACAATGGACGTGGCGCAGATGCTGCGCGATGCCGGTCCGTGGGGACAGATGTTCCCTGAACCGCTGTTCGACGGCCGTTTCCGCCTGCTTCAGCAACGTATCGTCGGCGAGCGTCATCTGAAAGTCATGGTTGAGCCCGTTGGCGGCGGACCGCTGCTGGACGGCATCGCCTTCAACGTCGATACGGCCATCTGGCCGGACAACGGCGTGCGCGAGGTCGAACTGGCATACAAACTGGATATCAACGAGTTTCGCGGAAACCGCACCCTTCAGATCATCATCGACAATATCTGGCCAATTTAGCGGCAGTAATCTCTATAAAAAAGGGCGTGGATTCGGTACAATCCCGCTCTTATCACCGCATTTTGACAAGTCCATAAAAGAAAACAGACCATGTTTGAAATTAATCCGGTAAAAAACCGTATTCAGGACCTCACGGAGCGCTCTGACGTTCTTAGGGGGTATCTTTGACTACGATGCCAAGAAAGAGCGTCTTGAAGAAGTAAACGCCGAGCTGGAACAGCCGGACGTCTGGAACGAACCTGAACGCGCACAGGCGTTGGGTAAAGAGCGTTCCTCTCTCGAAGCTATCGTAGATACGCTGGATCAAATGGCTCAGGGGCTGGAAGATGTTTCCGGTTTGCTCGAGCTGGCCGTCGAAGCCGACGACGAAGAAACCTTTAACGAAGCCGTGGCAGAACTCGACGTGCTGGAAGAGAAGCTGGCGCAGCTGGAATTCCGTCGTATGTTCTCCGGCGAATACGACAGCGCTGACTGTTACCTCGATATTCAGGCAGGTTCTGGCGGTACCGAAGCGCAGGACTGGGCCAGCATGCTGACGCGTATGTACCTGCGTTGGGCAGAAGCGCGCGGCTTCAAAACCGAAATCATCGAAGAGTCTGAAGGTGAAGTGGCCGGTATTAAATCCGTCACCATCAAGATCATTGGCGACTACGCCTACGGCTGGCTGCGTACCGAGACCGGCGTTCACCGTCTGGTGCGTAAGAGCCCGTTCGACTCCGGTGGCCGTCGCCATACCTCCTTCAGCTCGGCGTTTGTTTACCCGGAAGTTGACGAAGATATTGATATCGAAATTAACCCGGCGGACCTGCGTATTGACGTTTATCGCGCCTCCGGTGCGGGTGGTCAGCACGTTAACCGTACGGAATCGGCGGTGCGTATTACCCACATTCCAACCGGGCTGGTAACACAATGCCAGAACGACCGTTCCCAGCATAAGAACAAAGACCAGGCCATGAAGCAGATGAAAGCGAAGCTTTATGAGCTGGAGATGCAGAAGAAAAATGCTGAGAAACAGGCGATGGAAGATAACAAGTCCGACATCGGTTGGGGCAGCCAGATCCGTTCTTACGTCCTTGATGACTCCCGCATCAAAGACCTGCGTACCGGGGTTGAAACCCGTAACACGCAGGCGGTGCTGGACGGCAGCCTGGACCAATTTATCGAAGCAAGTTTGAAAGCAGGGTTATGAGGAACCAACATGTCTGAACAACAAGCACAGGGCGCTGACGCGGTAGTCGATCTTAACAACGAACTGAAAACCCGCCGCGAGAAGCTGGCAGCGCTGCGTGAGCAGGGCGTGCCGTTCCCGAACGATTTTCGTCGTGACCACACCTCAGACCAACTGCACGCTGACTTCGACGGTAAAGAGAACGAAGAGCTGGAAGCGCTGAACATCGAAGTGGCCGTTGCTGGCCGTATGATGACCCGTCGTATTATGGGTAAAGCCTCCTTCGTGACTTTGCAGGACGTGGGTGGCCGTATTCAGCTGTATGTTTCCCGTGACGATCTGCCGGAAGGCATCTACAACGAGCAGTTCAAGAAGTGGGATCTGGGCGATATCCTTGGCGCGAAAGGTAAACTGTTCAAAACCAAAACCGGTGAACTGTCTATCCACTGTACCGAGCTGCGTCTGCTGACCAAAGCGCTGCGTCCGCTGCCGGACAAATTCCACGGCCTGCAGGATCAGGAAGCGCGCTATCGTCAGCGTTATCTGGATCTCATCTCTAACAATGAATCCCGCAAGACCTTCAAAATTCGCTCCCAGATCATGGCCGGTATTCGCCAGTTCATGGTGAACCGCGACTTTATGGAAGTGGAAACCCCGATGATGCAGGTGATCCCAGGCGGTGCGTCTGCCCGTCCATTCATCACCCATCATAACGCCCTGGACCTGGACATGTACCTGCGTATCGCGCCGGAACTGTACCTGAAGCGTCTGGTGGTAGGTGGCTTTGATCGCGTATTCGAGATCAACCGTAACTTCCGTAACGAAGGTATCTCCGTTCGTCATAACCCAGAGTTCACCATGATGGAACTCTATATGGCGTATGCAGATTACAAAGATCTGATCGAGCTGACCGAATCCCTGTTCCGTACCCTGGCGCAGGACATTCTGGGCACCACCCAGGTCCCTTACGGTGAAGAAGTGTTCGACTTCGGCAAGCCGTTCGAAAAACTGACCATGCGCGAAGCAATCAAGAAATACCGTCCTGAAACCAACATGGCGGATCTGGATAACTTCGACTCTGCGAAAGCGATCGCGGAAAGCATCGGTATCAAGGTTGAGAAGAGTTGGGGTCTGGGCCGTATCGTGACCGAGATCTTCGAAGAAGTGGCCGAAGCGCACCTGATTCAGCCGACCTTCATCACCGAATACCCTGCTGAAGTGTCTCCGCTGGCGCGTCGTAATGACGAGAACCCGGAAATCACTGACCGTTTCGAATTCTTCATCGGCGGCCGTGAAATCGGCAACGGCTTTAGCGAGCTGAACGATGCGGAAGATCAGGCGCAGCGCTTCCAGGATCAGGTTGATGCGAAAGCAGCGGGCGATGACGAAGCGATGTTCTTCGACGAAGACTACGTGACCGCGCTGGAGCACGGCCTGCCACCGACGGCGGGTCTGGGTATTGGTATTGACCGTATGGTCATGCTGTTCACCAACAGCCACACCATCCGTGACGTGATCCTGTTCCCGGCGATGCGTCCGGTGAAATAAGGCGTTAAGATGTAAAAAAAGCCCCGTTAGGGGCTTTTTTATTGCGCGGCAAACGCTCTCAAAGCGTCTCGTGCGACCGTTGCTTCCAGCACCATCCACGGGCTGAAACCCCAGGGCGCGGCGTTTAGGGCGTGGAACAACGATTCCAGCTTAACCCATTCAAATTCCATCACTTCTTCGTGATTAATACGCAGTTCGCTGGTAATGCGTGCCGCGAATACCGGGCAAATCTCATTTTCCACAATCCCGGAAGGATCGGTTTCGCGGTAGCGAAACTCGGCGGCCACGGGGGTAATCGCCGTGATTTCAGCGCCAACCTCATAGCGGCAGCGGCGGATAATCGCCTCTTCCGTCTTTTCACCGGTTTGAGGGTGCCCGCAGACGGAATTCGTCCAGACACCCGGCCAGGCTTTTTTGCTTAGCGCGCGTCGGGTGACCAGACACTCCCCTTCGGCGTTAAACAGCCAGGAGGAGAAGGCCAGATGCAGAGGGGTTTGGGTGGTGTGTGCGGCGTACTTTTCCTGAGTGCCAATCACCATTCCCTGGTCGTTTACCAAAATAACGTGTTCTTGAATACTCATTCGTGCTCCAGTGCCAACGATGCGGATGGTTCTGCACCATCAGCAGAGCAGTATTATACGGCATTCTTATACGAACGGTTTGACCCACAGAGCGGAAAAGGGCTGACCCATTTCTGCCAGGGCTGGTATCATAGGGCGCCATTCACGCTGACCGAGGATCTGTTTTGTTTGCAGGAAGCCTGACGAGAAACCCCATCATCGCCATTTTTTGCCTGACGCTGACATTATTACTGGCCGGCTGTTCGGGGAGTAAATCTTCAGATATGGGCAGCTATTCCGGTTCGGTCTACACCGTTAAGCGCGGTGACACGCTGTATCGGATTTCGCGCGCGACGGGGACCAGCGTGAAGGATCTGGCGCGTCTGAATAACATCTCTCCACCGTATACCATCGAAGTGGGGCAGAAGCTGAAGGTTAACGGTAGTTCGACCTCGGGTAAAAAATCCTCTGCGAAAGGCAAAACCGCTAAAGTGACGCCATCCTATGCGGTGCCGCAGTCCTCCTGGCCACCGGTCGGTCAACGCTGCTGGATTTGGCCAGCCAGCGGTAAAGTGGTGCTGCCGTACTCCCTGTCTGAAGGGGGTAACAAAGGCATTGATATCGCCGCTGCACGCGGTACGCCGGTTTATGCCTCAGGCGCAGGTAAGGTGGTTTATGTCGGTAACCAGCTACGCGGCTACGGTAACCTGATCATGATTAAGCATGGCGAAGACTACATCACGGCCTATGCGCACAACGACACGATGCTGGTCAATAACGGGCAAAACGTCAAAGCAGGGCAGAAGATTGCCACCATGGGCAGCACGGGAACGGATTCGGTGAAGCTGCACTTCCAGATTCGTTATAAGGCGACGGCCATCGATCCGCAGCGTTATCTTCCGGCACCCGGCAGCAAACCGAAGTGCTAAGTGATTATTTTATCGCCACTTAGTGGTGAAGAGGCTTGTATGAAGAGGCGTAAGGTCTATAATGCCTTACGCACCTCAAAGCGGGCGTAGTTCAATGGTAGAACGAGAGCTTCCCAAGCTCTATACGAGGGTTCGATTCCCTTCGCCCGCTCCATGACACTTCTTAAAGTTCAATAAGTTACTGAATCCTAAGGGACATGGCTTAAAGCCTTCCGATAGTTTTACTCACTGTAACCAACACTGTGACTAACTTTGTTGAAGTAGTGAGCAGACCTAAGGTCTCAGTACATGCTCAACTCAAGAACCTACCTTTATCAGCGTAACGGTGTCTTTTACATCCGTCTTAGGATGAAGACCACTGGTCGCCTGACCGCTTCGCTTCCTTCTCACAACCGTTATAAACTAGCGTCAGTATCTTTACGGACCAAGGATAGACGTACCGCTATGGCTCACTCACGGCACATCAAGTCAGCACTTAAAGCAATCCACGCAGATAACCCTAACGCCTCTTATGAGGAGCTGCGGGAGCACCTGAAGACCATTGTCGAGTGGGAACTTAGTGTCAGCCGTGATGACCTGAACGACCCTGAGTCCTACCAGCTTTACGTTGACCAGTACGACGACATTAAGTCCAACCTTCGGGAAGCTGTAGCGACTGAGCGTCTGACTGTAGACCAGCATCGCTATATCAATGACGTTATCGGTGTACTTAAAGCCTGTCAGGATAGACTCAAAGGTGATAGCTCTGGCCTGTTGTCTTACCTTGAGCCTGAGACTGGCAGTCTAAGACCGTCCGTCTCCCTATCTGTATTGGCAGAACCTGAAGTCCCTGAACCTCTCGCGACTCTGGAACGAGTAACTAAAGCTCTGACCCTCGCGTCTCTCATTGAGCAGTACGAGCAGGAGAACGCCCAGAACTGGAAGCCAGCGACCCTAAGCGAGAACCGAGCGTCGCACTCCACGCTAATCGAGATATTCGACTATCTGGATATTCAGGATGTCGGCAAGGCGACCCGTTCAGATATGCTCAGGGTCCGTGAAGTCCTCCAGCAGATACCTAAGAACCGCAAGCAACGCTTTAAGTCTATGCCGCTGTCTGACCTGCTGAACCGGGAGTCTAAAACTGACTGTTTGGACGTCGTTACCATCAACAATAAATATCTTATCAAGATGGCTGCTGTGTTTAAGTGGGCGGTACGCAACGACTTGATAGCTAAGAACCTGACCGAAGGTCTTGAGCTGAAAGTCCCGCAGCGTAAAGCCTCCGACGCTCGTGATGCGTTCAGTCCTGAGCAGGTAGGGCAACTACTGGTCGCCGCTAAAGCGTACTCTCAGAAGACCTCAGGTAAGCCCTACCACTATTACGTCACTGCTCTGGCGGCAATCACTGGAGCAAGACTTAATGAGGTGGCTCAGCTACAGGTCAAAGACGTCAGGGTCACTGAGGCCGGGACCGTGTATATCCATATCAACGAAGACGATATCAGCTTACCGGGCAAGAGCGTTAAGAATGCGCATAGTGATCGCTGTGTCCCGTTGGTAGATGGTGCTTATGGTTTTGTATTGGCTGACTTTATGTCGCTTGTGGAAGACCGTAGAAAGGCTAAGGGTGATAATGCTATGGTATTCGATGGCCTCAAGCTGATGAAGAACGGCTACGGTGAGCAGGTGAGCAAATGGTTTAACCGGACGTTGCTGCCTAAAGTCCTCGCTGACCGTAGTGGCTTAGCATTCCACTCGTTTAGACATACAGTTGCGACCCAGTTAAAACAACATGGGGTCGAGTTAGCGTATGCTCAGGCGATTATGGGTCATAGCTCAGGGTCTATAACTTACGACCGTTACGCGAAAGAGGTCGAGGTAGATAGATTGGTTAATGTGATGGCGGGTATTTATAAGGAGACTGAAGTAAATGGCTGAGTATTATCCGGCGGAATTTAAAGGAGAGGCTTTTAACTGTCCTCACTGTGGCGTTTATGCGAAGCAGGTATGGCGGCATATGGGAGGAAGTAACAGCCAATATTATTACAAAGAGACCGACTTCCATATGTCAACCTGCACCCATTGTGATGACGACGCTTTTTGGTTTAAAGGCAATATGGTTATCCCGGCATCTGGTAATGTTGAACTACCAAACCCAGACATGCCGGAAGACTGCAAGTCCGATTACATGGAAGCCAGAAGCATTGTTAATCTTTCTCCTAAAGGCGCTGCTGCACTTCTACGCTTATGTCTTCAGAAGCTAATGGTCCATCTCAAGGAGCCGGGTGAAAACATTAACACTGACATTCGGTCTCTCGTTAAGAAAGGACTCCCCGTTCGTATCCAGCAGGCCGCAGACATTTGCCGAATCGTTGGTAATCAGGCAGTCCATCCGGGAGAGATTAACCTTGATGATGACCCGAAGTTAGCTCATGGTCTCTTTAAGTTACTGAACATCATTGTCGATGACCAAATCACGAGACCTAGAGAGCTTGATGATATGTTCAAGAGTATGCCTGAAGGTCCACGCCAAGGCATTGAGAATCAGGATAAGAAGGCGAGGGAGCAGCAGGCAGCTAACGAGTAAGACTGGTCGGTCAGATTGAATATACCCTCACTATAGGGAAGGGGACTAAACTATCACTATAGGGGGAGACCCTAAGTCCCCCACCTTAACAGCAGTCACGACCCATACACGCATTCATTAAGTCTCAGGCTTCCGGTAGCGGACCGATTGGAAACCATCCGCATATGCCTAGTGTTAAATCGCCTTGGCCTGAGACCATTCCCTTTAACGTAGCAATCTCTCTCCTTTGACAGGCGGAGAACACCAGACCTCAGCGGAACTTCCGTCTATGAGACCATCGGTGTGCGAGATTGTGAAGAACCAAGACACCATTACTGAGGTCTGCCATCCATTCGTGGACAGGCGGAAACTCAAAGAGGTTAGACCAGTAGTGGTGTCTGAGGTTGGACTTTGAGCCCTGACCAGCAGGCTGGAGGAGACCATGAGTTTATCTTGTTATGGATTGTGTTATCACAATTCCAATAAAGAGAACTTTAAGTCCAGCCTCCAGTCCTGTCAGCCCGAAGTAAACTATGGTCGATATGATGTGGTCTCCATGCTTCGGGTCTAACTGGAGGTCAGATTATGGCCTTATCAGGTAGCAAATCTTATACCCTCACTATAGGGACTGGACCCTTAGCTATCACTATAGGGACCATACATTCCGCCTCTGGTCTTGATGCGTCAAGTTATGCGGAAGCTCTCCCGACATTAAGTCTTTCTCCATACCAAGGCTAGCAAGACAGCCTCTGTCAGACCCCCCAGCCCGTTAGCGTTCTCGTGTCTTCATTATGACTTGGGTCTATCGCCGCTCACCATCTGGAAGTCGGACATGCTGTCTTGCACCTTTATCACTACTGGTCATCGCAGACCACATCACAATTACCTCAAGTCATTCTGTTTGCGTCCTGTTGCCTGCTGGTCTCCCTTTACGTGGGGGCTTGAGTAGGTCAGTGGGGTGCGACTTCAGGGTGCAAACAAAAGGAGTACACGTAAATGTCCCAACAAGAAATCAGCGTCATTAACCTCGACCAGCTTGTCTCCATGACCTCAGTTGAAATTGCTGAGCTGACAGGCAAGGAGCACCGAAATGTCCTGCGTGATATTCGCAATATGGCTGAGGAGCTTAACGCGCTCAAAACTGAGCAGTGCTCAAAACTGAGCAGTCATATCGGGGTGACTGAAGATGTCTATCTAAACGCGCAGGGGAAACAGCAGCCGTTGTATCGTCTAGACCGTAAGCATACTTTTATTCTGGTCGCTGGCTATTCCGTTCACCTCCGCGCCAAGTGTTACGACCATATTCAGACGTTAGAGCGTCGAGTCCTTCAACTGGAAGACCAGAAGAAGCGAGCAGCCATTCAGTCTGCTAACCGTCGAGGCGTGACTTGGGGTGACTACTGCAAAACCTATGGTCTACCCGCTCAGAAGCTAATGACCGCACTTCTTCAGCATCGTGGTCTCTTTCGTAAGAACCCAATCAGTAACGAGTGGTCTGTAAATCCAAAGTATTCCGACTGCTTCCGTATCATTAAGCCGTCAGACCAGAAGTTCTCAGCAGGTGGTTATAACTTTCGCTTCAACGCTAAGGGATTGGAGGTCTTCGGTAAGCCTGCGATAGTCGATAAACTGCGAGGCATCCTTATTGCCTTCACTGGCACCGACCAGCAGAAGCAAGAGCATCTACTGAAGCAGGCCCAATCCGGCAAGCTGGAGGGACTCTAAGATGATTGACCCGCACACACCTGAGGGCCGCATGACTCTCCGTTACCGTGGCTACCGGACTGAAGTCCTCCTCAGAGAGCTTGGTCTAGACCCGGAAGATGAGACCCGCCAGCACCAATCACGAGACGATCTGATAGCGCAACTGGTCGCTATGAAACTGCCGTCAGCTAGCAAGCTAGCGCCTAACCGTTAGCAGCTCACTTACTTAATACCTAATTTTAAACCTTTTGAGATGACCGATGCGGGGAGACGCCGCAGGACTAAACACGCCTGTGGTCGACCGATAGTCTCAACTCTCAAGAGGAGTAATTACTATGTTATTCAATAACCAAGACTGGAGACTGTCAGTCACCGACATCAATCTCTACGAGAATACTGTGAGTCTGGACGGTCAGCCCTATCCGCTGTCCCTCGCTATCAAGACCCTTATTCCGGGCTACCTGTCAGGCCTACCGTCTACCAGCCGCGAGGCGATGGAGTTACTTGAAGCTCTGGCTGAGGCTGGTGTAGCTATTGGCAACTTCTTCAGTAATGACCTGATGACCGCCTACCAACGCCGCCAGATGAACAAACGTGTCGAGGCTGAGCGTATCGCGAAAGAGCTGGCGTCTCAAAAAGAGCGTACCCGCGAAATGTTCATGACCGAGGACGAATGGCAGAAAGAGCTACAGCGCCGCGAACAGGTCAAAGCTGAACGCCGGACATATGGTGAGAACCTCCGCAGCGCTACCCATTCTGCTGGTCGTTCCAAGGCTTCAATTATGGCTGACCTCGATAGTGGCGCTAACTGGATGGATTCCATCTAAGAACACACGGTCCCTGACTTACCGTTAGGGACTTCAAGTATTTGACATAAGGAGATTAATTATCATGACTACGACTAAAGACGCTTTCCAGTTCGGCATTGAGCCTGTTCGTATCACCGACACCGACAACCTTCAGATTAACGAAGGTTTGCCAACTGACGCAGACCCTCAGGTCTATGCCTTCAAATTAGCTAAGCTGGTGAAGACCATGCTCAATTCTGTGCTTAAAGACGCTCAGGATAACATCCCGTTCCCGGTAGAAGTCCTGCCGACCCGTAACAGCTTACCGACTCCAATCATTGCTCACACTCTGGCTGACCGCTCTGTGGTCGTTCCTGTCCGTGGTGGTAAGCGACCTGAAGTCGTGACCGCTCCGTCTGGCACTGAAATCACCGTTGAGCCGATTGAACAGGCTATCCTCGTGTCTCACCAGACCAAGCTATGGGACCAGAAGTCCTCTACTGGTTTCACTCAGGGGACGCTCCAGCAGGACGCTCTGAACATCTGCGATAACGTGGTCCGTACCATTAACTCTAAGATGGTCGATGTACTGGAGTCCTCCAAGCTGCTGAAGACCGTAGAGCTTCCAGTCCTGACGGGCAGTCTGACCACTAAAGCGGACTCCATCATGGACGCTCTGTATGAGAACACCGAGTCTTCTTTCGGTTCTGAGGTTACTGATTACGGTATCATCGCCCATGAGTCACACCTCAAGGCTCTCTCCCGTCTGGCTGCTAAGCAGGGCTTCGGTGGTGAGGACGCTATCGTCGATATGCTGGGGACAGACATCGCCTACTACAACGGTGCAGACCGTGGCGTCTTCATGATGGCTAAGCGCTTTACGGCTCTGAGCTTCGGTTGCTTCCGTCACGATGGTGAGAATGTTACTGTGGTTTTATCCCGTGATGGCGACTCTCAGTCCCACGACTTGGAAATCCTCGGTAAGGTCTTTGTGGTCGCTGAGGCCGCTACGACCATCAAGATGGGTACTGGCTCGGCTACTGCTGTCCTGCCTGTAGTCAAACGCCTGAGCTTCACTAAAGAAGCTAACTAACAATAACGACTATTGGTCAGACTTCCGAACTGGATGTCTGGCCTTTATTTTGTACTAGTAATCTAGTTCGTGGATACAGAAAGGAGGACCAAATGGACCTGCACAAAGTCTATCTCGTGGTCTTCCTGCTAAAGCTGGCTCTGGTAGTCGTGCTGATGGTCTGGCCTAAAGACTGATACTGATGAGTTTTGACTGAAAAATGTGAGAGACCATCTAATACAATAAGCCTGACGATTTACCCCGTAGCCCGACCCTCAGTCAGACCAAAGGGCCGGGTAGTCCGTGACTGTGTTCTATTCCTTTGTGGGAATGTTACGTACTTCAAGTCTTGACCTTCAGCTTCTCAATGTGTAACCATCACTGTAACCACTGGATTCATCAGTCTTTAAGAAACAAGAAGTTAGCTAGTTGTCCTCGGCTCCCTTCGCCCGCTCCACTCCTTTAAAAGCCTTGTAACCTCTTCCCTTTACCTTGAACAACAAGCTTCTGTTTTAGCTGATTATTTTTTTTTGCTGGTTTATGGGATCAGTAATAAGTTTACATCTGGGGAGCGGTATAATTTTGCGTATCGCATCCAAACTGATAAATCAGAGACGCATTTAGTCACTGCTGATATTTCTTATCCCGGAAAATAAAGGGCTGTACTCCCTGGTGCGGTAATTAGCCATTCCAGTGATTTGGCTGGCCTCCTGTACCCTGTGACGCCTGGGCGTAAATGCTGGAGAGTATAAATACGATCAGAGAATGCTGTTGTTCGTCTTCAAAGATAAAGCTATGACGTTCAACTCCTTCTAC
This sequence comes from Enterobacter cloacae complex sp. SHL012, assembly GCF_049237505.1. Classification (NCBI taxonomy): domain Bacteria; kingdom Pseudomonadati; phylum Pseudomonadota; class Gammaproteobacteria; order Enterobacterales; family Enterobacteriaceae; genus Enterobacter; species Enterobacter cloacae complex sp. SHL012. Next base: position 289,607 of record NZ_JBMKIZ010000003.1, on the reverse strand, counting down.
TACTTCCTCAAGAGACAATCTGATCATTTATCTTCCCCGTTGCAGCCTCGCATCCATGCACGACAGAAGATCCAGCCGATGACGAGCCATAGCACTGACTGCGCCACTATTTCTAAAAAGATTTTCATTTTGTTTTTTTGCGTGATTATTATGCTGGTAACGTTTCTGGGCGGTATTATTACTGGTGGGATCGGGTGGAGCAAGTCACTAATTTTAATCGGGTATTAGTGATGCTAATAATTTTCTTCCCCTTATAAGACATAAAGCATCCGTCGCGATTCAAACCCATCATTAAAAACATATGTGTTTTTTCGAATGTGTATTGAGTTTTCGTTCATGCCGAGTATCCTGTTGGTAAATACTCAGGAGGTTTGATGTCACTAACATCCTTACAACTCTTCAAATACCTCTCCGATGAAACCCGTCTGGGCATCGTACTGCTGCTCAGAGAGATGGGAGAGTTGTGCGTATGCGATCTCTGCACGGCACTGGATCAGTCGCAGCCCAAGATCTCCCGTCATCTGGCAATGCTACGGGAAAGTGGGCTATTGCAGGATCGTAAGCAGGGCAAGTGGGTTCACTATCGTCTTTCCCCGCATATTCCGTCATGGGCTGCTCAGGTGATTGAGCAAGCCTGGTTAAGCCAGCAGGACGACGTACAGGCCATCGCCCGTAAGCTGGCAACGGCAAATTGCTCTGGTAGCGGTAAGGCTATTTGTCTCTAAAAAAAATTTGCCTGAACATATATGATTTTTCAAATGTGAGGTGTTCAGAATGAAAATGTTAACGGTGTTTGACCCGGCATTGTGCTGCAGTACCGGCGTATGTGGTTCAGATGTCGATCAGGTTCTGGTTGATTTTTCTGCGGATGTGCAGTGGTTGAAAGGACGTGGCGTACAGGTGGAACGTTACAACCTGGCGCAGCAGCCCATGAGCTTCGTTCAGAACGAAAAAGCGAAAGCCTTCCTGGAAGCCTCGGGAGCAGAAGGGCTTCCGCTGCTGTTGCTGGACGGTGAAACGGTAATGGCCGGGCGATATCCAAAACGCGCTGAGCTGGCTCGCTGGTTTGGGATCCCGCTGGAAAAAGTGGGCTTAGCGCCCACCGGCTGCTGTGGTGGGAATACTTCCTGTTGCTGAGTATGTCGGGAGGACATATGAAATTCTTACAGAATATCCCGCCTTACCTGTTTTTTACCGGAAAGGGCGGGGTGGGCAAAACCTCCATTTCCTGCGCGACGGCTATCCGCCTGGCGGGACGGGGTAAGCGGGTATTGCTGGTGAGTACCGATCCCGCTTCCAATGTCGGCCAGGTCTTTGATCAAACTATCGGTAACACGATCCACTCTATTAATGCCGTTCCCGGGCTTTCCGCTCTGGAGATAGACCCACAGGAAGCTGCACAGCAGTATCGCGCCAGAATCGTTGATCCTGTTAAGGGGCTTTTGCCCGATGACGTCGTTAACAGTATCAGCGAGCAGCTTTCCGGCGCCTGTACGACTGAGATTGCGGCGTTCGATGAGTTCACCGGTTTATTGACAGACGCTTCCCTGCTGACCCGCTTCGATCACATCATTTTTGATACAGCGCCGACGGGCCACACTATTCGCCTGCTCCAGCTTCCCGGCGCCTGGAGTAGCTTCATTGAAAGTAACCCGGACGGTGCTTCCTGTCTCGGCCCAATGGCCGGGCTGGAAAAACAGCGTGAGCAGTACGCACACGCGGTAGAGGCGTTATCCGATCCTGCGCGTACCCGTCTGGTTCTGGTTGCACGACTGCAGAAATCCACTTTGCAGGAAGTCGCCCGCACCCATGAAGAACTGGCGGCGATCGGCCTGAAAAACCAGTATCTGGTGATTAATGGCGTTTTGCCGGCAGCCGAAGCGGAACATGACGCACTGGCTGCTGCGATATGGCAACGGGAGCAAGAGGCCCTGGCAAATCTTCCTGCCGGTTTATCCGGGCTGCCGACAGATACCTTATTACTGCAACCCGTCAACATGGTTGGCGTGTCGGCATTAAAGGGCCTGCTGGACAGCCGTTCTGAGGCATTACCGCTCCCTGCAACGAACGCCCTGGATACGCCTGCAAACGCATCGCTCTCTGGCCTGGTCGAGGATATCGCCCGTAACGAACACGGCCTGATTATGCTGATGGGCAAAGGTGGCGTGGGTAAAACCACGATGGCGGCTGCAGTCGCCGTCAGGCTGGCAGACATGGGGTTTGATGTCCATCTCACCACCTCCGATCCCGCCGCACATCTCAGCACAACGTTAAATGGCAGCCTGAATAACCTGCAGGTCAGCCGGATCAACCCACACGAGGAAACCGAACGCTATCGCCGGCATGTCCTTGAGACGAAGGGAAAATATCTGGACGAAGCAGGGAAACGGCTACTGGAAGAAGATTTACGTTCCCCCTGTACTGAAGAGATCGCCGTCTTCCAGGCATTTTCCCGCGTGATCCGCGAAGCAGGTAAGCGGTTTGTAGTGATGGATACGGCTCCCACGGGGCATACGCTGTTGCTGCTGGATGCAACCGGTGCTTATCACCGCGAAATTGCCAAAAAAATGGGCGACAAAAGCCATTTTACTACCCCGATGATGCAGCTCCAGGACCCGGAGCGAACCAAAGTGCTGCTGGTTACGCTTGCGGAAACCACTCCTGTGCTGGAGGCAGCGAATTTGCAGGCCGATCTTGAACGCGCGGGAATTCATCCGTGGGGCTGGATTATCAATAACAGCCTTTCTATTGCGGATACGCATTCTCCATTGCTTTGCCAGCGCGCCCGGCAGGAATTGCCGCAGATTGAGGCGGTTAAGCATCAGCATGCTGACCGTATAGCGCTTGTTCCGCTACTGGCGTCAGAGCCTGCCGGTATAGAAAAACTCAGAGCGTTGATGCGTTAATTTTTTGGTTAATACAGGGCGGCAGAGCCGCTCTGTCAGGAGGTTTTATGTTACTGGCAGGCGCTATTTTTGTCCTGACCCTTGTTTTGGTTATCTGGCAGCCGAAGGGGGTGGGAATTGGCTGGAGCGCGACGCTGGGCGCAGCCCTGGCTTTAATTTCAGGCGTTGTGCATTTAGGCGATATTCCGGTGGTGTGGAATATCGTCTGGAACGCGACGGCAACGTTTATTGCCGTCATTATTATCAGCCTGCTGCTTGATGAATCCGGCTTTTTCGAGTGGGCAGCGCTGCATGTATCGCGTTGGGGAAACGGTCGGGGCCGTTTGCTCTTTACCTATATCGTTCTGCTCGGCGCAGCGGTGGCTGCACTGTTTGCCAACGACGGTGCTGCTCTTATTCTGACACCGATCGTGATTGCCATGCTGCTGGCATTAGGGTTCAGCAAAGGCACCACGCTGGCATTCGTGATGGCCGCCGGGTTTATTGCCGATACCGCCAGCCTGCCGCTTATCGTGTCGAACCTGGTGAATATTGTTTCGGCAGACTTCTTCGGTCTGGGGTTCACCGAATACGCGTCGGTGATGGTTCCGGTCGATATTGCAGCCATTGTCACCACGCTTGTGATGCTGCATCTGTTCTTTCGCAAAGATATCCCGCCGACTTACGAGCTGTCTCTTCTTAAGACACCGGCAAAAGCGATTAAAGATCCGGCGACGTTTCGTACCGGCTGGGTCGTTTTAATTCTGTTGCTGGTAGGTTTTTTCGTCCTTGAGCCGCTCGGTATTCCGGTGAGCGCGATTGCGGCAGTGGGGGCCGTCATCCTGTTTGCTGTGGCGAAACGCGGCCATGCCATTAACACGGGCAAAGTGCTGCATGGCGCACCCTGGCAGATCGTCATCTTCTCGCTGGGGATGTACCTGGTGGTCTACGGTCTGCGCAACGCCGGGCTTACCGAATACCTTTCAGGTGTGCTGAACGTGCTGGCGGATAAAGGACTCTGGGCCGCGACGCTGGGTACCGGCTTCCTGACGGCTTTCCTGTCTTCCATCATGAATAACATGCCGACCGTGCTGGTTGGTGCGCTCTCTATTGATGGCAGCACCGCAACCGGTGTTATCAAAGAGGCGATGATCTACGCCAACGTGATTGGCTGCGACCTGGGGCCAAAAATCACCCCTATTGGGAGCCTGGCAACGCTGCTCTGGCTGCATGTCCTTTCACAGAAGAACATGACGATTACCTGGGGATATTATTTCCGCACCGGGATCGTTATGACTCTGCCTGTGCTGTTTGTAACGCTGGCCGCGCTGGCGCTACGTCTCTCTTTCACTTTGTAATGAGATACTGTTATGAGCAACATCACTATTTATCACAACCCGGCCTGCGGTACGTCGCGTAATACGCTGGAGATGATCCGCAACAGCGGAAATGAACCCACCGTCATTCATTACCTGGAGAATCCGCCGTCTCGCGATGAACTGGTCAAACTTATTGCAGATATGGGGATCACGGTACGTGCGCTGCTGCGTAAAAATGTCGAGCCTTATGAAGAACTGGGGCTGGCGGAAGATAAGTTTACTGACGATCGGTTAATCGACTTTATGCTGCAGCATCCGATCCTGATTAACCGGCCTATTGTCGTGACGCCGCTGGGAACCAAACTGTGCCGTCCTTCAGAAGTGGTTCTGGATATTCTTCCGGATGCGCAGAAAGCGGCTTTCGCGAAGGAAGACGGCGAGAAGGTCGTTGATGAAACAGGTAAACGATTGAAATAAGTATGGAGGAGCGCATTCGCGCTTTGATTGTCGGCCTGCCATCCCGTTTAGCCACTGAATGGCAGGCCGATTTCTCTAGTTTTTCGGGAATATCCAGACATGCTTCTCTGGCAGCGATAGATGACAATGCTGCGGGTCGCGAAGCTCATTCCCGTAAGCGCGGATCACAAAATCATCCCCCGCCGTGCGGAACAGGTACTCCCAGCGGTCGCCAAGATACATGCTGGTGAGGAGCGGCAGCGCAAGCTGATTTTCCCCCGGCCCTTCGACTACCGCCACGCGCTCGACGCGGATCACCGCCGTAGCCTCATTACCGCTCTGTACCCCTTCACCCGCCTGGCCCCAGAGCACCCAGTCTTTTCCTTCAATGCGTGCTTTGCCGTCGCGTACTTCGGTGATTTTGCCATGCAGGCGGTTATTACTGCCCATAAACTCGGCCGTAAACAGCGTTTTCGGCGAACCGTACATCTCCTGTGGTGTACCCTGTTGCTCAATTTTACCGTTGTTGAGCAGCAGGATGCGGTCAGAAATCGACATCGCTTCGTTCTGGTCGTGCGTCACCATCAGCGCGGATAACCCGAGCTTAATGATCAGCTCGCGCAGAAATACGCGGGCCTCTTCGCGCAGTTTGGCATCGAGGTTGGACAGCGGCTCGTCCAGCAAAATCACCGGCGGGTTATAGACCAGCGCCCGGCCAATCGCCACGCGCTGCTGCTGCCCGCCGGAGAGCTGGTGCGGGTGACGTTTACCAAGATGACCGAGACCCAGCTGGTCCAGCACATCCTGTACGCGCTGCTGGATCTCTTTAGCCGGGACTTTACGCAACTTGAGCGGATAGGCCACGTTTTCAAATACGGTTTTGTGCGGCCACAAGGCGTAGGACTGGAACACCAGCCCCAGGTTACGCTCCTCCGCCGGAACCTCGCTGCGCGGCGTACCGTCATAAACTTTATTTTGACCAATGACAATCGACCCCTGAGTTGGTTTTTCCAGACCCGCGACGGCGCGCAGCAGGGTGGTTTTGCCGCTGCCGGAAGGGCCCAGCAGGGAGACCACTTCGCCGCGTTTCAGGTTCATGGAGACCCCTTTTAAAACAGGATTGTCGCCGTAGGTTAAGTGCAGATCGTCAACCGCTAATTCAATCATGTAATTTCACTCCGAAACGAAGGGCAATGCCCAGACCTACCACGACCAGCAGGATATTAATGAAAGAGAGCGCCGCCACGATATCAATTGCACCCGCGGCCCACAGGGAAACCAGCATCGAGCCGATGGTTTCCGTGCCGGGGGAGAGCAGGTACACACCGGTTGAGTATTCGCGCTCAAAGATCAGGAACATCAGCAGCCATGAGCCGATAAGCCCGTAGCGGGAGAGCGGAATGGTGACGTGGCGGGTGATCTGCCCGCGCGTCGCGCCGGTGCTGCGTGCCGCCTCTTCAAGCTCCGGCCCCACCTGCAACAGCGTGGAAGAGATGAGCCTCAGTCCGTAAGCCATCCACACCACGGTATAAGCCAGCCAGACGCTGAAAATGGTGCTGCGCAGCGAGCGCAGCCAGACGATGACGTTTTCGCGCATCCAGTCGGTCCAGACGAATCCGGAAAGCCAGCCGGATTTCAGGGCGTTATCCAGCCACATCGGCAGGAAGAGAAACACCCACAAAAAGGCCAGACCCGCCAGCAATCCCGGCACGGCGCGCGGCACCAGCACGCTGTAATCCAGGAACCGCGTGGTGTTGTCCGGTTTACGGTGCATGGCAATACCAACAAACAGGTAGCACGCGACGGCCAGTGCGCCGCCAATCACGCCAATCGACATCGAGTTGACGATGGCGCGCAGCAGGTTAGGCTGCGCCCAGATGGTGCGAAAGGTACTCAGCGAAAGCTCATCCCACAGTGAAACGCCCACCCCCCAGTTGGAGATGAACGCGCGCAGCACCACGCCAAGCAGGGGAACACCGATGGTGACAGTCAGCCAGAAGGCGACCACCGCCCCGGCCACCCAGCGCCATTTACCCAGTGGTAACGCGCGAGCCTGAGAGGCTTTCCCTTTCATGGTGACAAAGCGGTTGGCGGTGCGCATCAGGCGACGCTGGAGCATGACCAGCGGGATAGTGATGCAAATCAGCACCACGGCGACCGCCGCCATCAGATGATAGGAAGGCGTTCCGAGCTTGTTCGTCAGCTGGTACAGATAGGTCGCCAGCACCATGTTGCCTTCCGGATCGCCAAGTACCAGCATCAGACCAAACACTTCCAGCCCGAGGAAGAACAGCAGCACGATGGCGTACAGGATGGATGGCCGCACCATCGGCAGGCTGACGGAGGTCATCACCTGCAGCGGAGAGGCGCCCGCGATGCGCGCGGCTTCTTCCACATCGGAGCCCACGCTACGCAGCGCGGAGGAAATATAGAGATAGGCATGCGGAACATGCGTCAGGCCGGCAATGACCACGATGCTCGACATGTCATAGATGTTCCACGGCACAAAGCCGATCAGCGCCTGTGCCCACAGGGACAGGAAGCCCACCGGACCGGCAGCCACCACATAGCCAAAACCCAGCACCATCGGTGAAACGAAAATCGGGACCAGGATCAGCGGTTCGATCAGGCGTCGGCCTGGCAGATCGGTACGCACCATCAGAAACGCCAGCACGCCACCCAGCGGAATGGCAATGATGACCAGTCCGAACGCGAGAAGAAAGCCGCTTCTCAGGGCCTTGTAGAAATCAGGGTCGGTGAAGATAAAACCAAATGATTCAAGGCTCCACTCTTTTGCCGGGGAAAAGAACGGAGCGGACAGGAAGCTCTGTATCACGATAAACGACAGTGGCGTATAGATAACCAGGGCGGTTATCAACACGACAATACCGCGCGGCAGGCTTTGCCACTTTCTGCGTAATGTATTCATGGGGTATCCCTGGTGTTGCAGCCCGGAAAAATGAACTCAGTCAGATGAACAGACGCGCGACGGCGCACGCCGCCGCGCCAGGACGCTTATTTGGCGGCGGCTGCACGCCACTCTTTGATGTACTCCAGGCGTTTCTTCGGTTGCAGATACTCCAGCAGCGATTCATCAACCGGGATCGGCTTCAGCGCAGTGCCGAGGATTTTGGTCAGGCCGTCGATATCGTTTTTGCCTTCGATATCGTTACGAATGGATGGAATGTCCGCCTGATTTGCCAGGATGCTTTGGCCTTTTTCAGACAGCACATAGTCCAGCCACAGTTTTGCCGCATTGCTGTTTTGCGCCTGCTGGCTGATGAACGACACGCGCGACAGCACCAGGGTGTAATCTTTTGGATAGGCTATGCCGAGCGACGGGTCGTTCTTCGCACGCGCTTCAGCGTAAGAACCAAGGATATTGAAGCCGATCAGGTTTTCACCGGAGGAGACCCTCTCCATCATGGTGCCGGTAGATGACTGCACCGCTAAGCCACCTTTGGCAACGTCGGCCAGGGTTTTAAAGTAATTTGGATCGGCCTTGTGATCCTGCACTGAGAGCATAAAACCAAGACCCGATTTCTCAATGTCATAGGTGGTGACTTTACTCTTGAATTTATCCGTCTGGCTGGCAATCAGCTTCGCCAGCGCGGCGTGTGAATCCGGCACGTCACCGGCCGGGATCAGGCGTTTGTTGTAGATAAAGACCACCGGCTCATAGGTGGTGCCGTACGCCTTATCTTTCCAGACCGCCCATTTCGGCAACTGGCTCTGCTCCGGCGATTTATACTCCATAGCGTAGTCAGCGGCGAGCTTCAGTCCGGTGTCCATGGACGAGCTCCAGACCACATCACCGCTACCGCCACCGGAGGCCTGTTCGCTGATAAAACGGTTGTACAGTTCCGTGCTGTTCATGTCGTTATATTCAACTTTGATGCCTGGATACGTTTTTTCGAAGCCTTCGATCAGCGGCCCGGCGGCTTTGGTGTCGGTGGTGGAGTAGATGACAACTTTGCCCTCTTTCGTGGCGGCATCGACAACCTTTTGATACTCAGCCGGATAGCCCTGCGGCAGGGCAGACAGCGCAGAAGCGGAGAACAGGACGGTAGCGGTAATCAGAGAAATTCGGAATGTGTTCGACATTATAGTTAACCTTTTAGTTACATTTGAGGAACTAATTGTCAACATAGCCTATCGGCCTCCACCCACAATAGGGGGAAGCGGGCGATGATTCCGAAGTGTGATTGTCACCGTCGTTTCAGCAATTAACACCATAGAATCCGCGAACGTTTGCTGGCTAATGTTCGCGGATTACGTTTTATCGGGGGCTTTACGGTATAGCCTTCGCGGATGACCGATATTGCCGTACAGCATTTCGACGCTGATTAACCCACTCTCCACGCAGTATTCAAGATAGCGACGCCCCGTGGTTTTGCTGACCCCGACGTTTTCCACGACCTCCTCCACCGACATTGCGCTGTCGGGACGATCGGCAAACAGCCGTTTGATCCGCTCCAGGGTCTGAGGCTCAATGCCCTTCGTCGACGGCGTGTGCGGGGATTCAGCAGCAGGCAGGTTAAACAGGCGATCCAGCGCATGCTGATCAACGACTTTTACCTGCTGCACGGTGTGGATGAAGCGCATAAAACGCTCCAGCGAGGCGTGCAGGCGCTGGAAAAAGACCGGTTTAATCAGGTAATCAAACGCGCCGCTGCGCATGGCATGGCTGCAGGTCTGCATATCGCTGGCGGCGGTGATGAAGATCACCGAGCACTCATAGCTTTTCAGCAGGGGAGTGTCGATTAACTCCACGCCTTTGCCGTCCGGAAGATAGTTATCCAGCAGAATAAGCCGCGGCTGATGCTGGCGAATCAGGCTGCATGCCTGCTCAATCGACGCGGCGATGCCCACCACGTGCAGATGAAAGTTCTGCTCAATATACTCGCGATGCAGCTCCGCCAGGTGCGGCTCATCCTCAACGATCACAACATCAAGTGCTTGGGTCATGCTTTAGCCCATTCGGAATAAATACAGAGAAAATCGTGCCCTGCGGCGTATTGTCGGCAATCTCAATGCTGCCGCCCGCTTTGTTGATATAGCCTGCCACCAGAAACAGGCCGATACCGTGCTCGGTACCCACAATGTCGTTTTCACTGTCCGGCTTGCTGCTGAATCCCTGTCGAAAGATATGCGGCTTCAGCGCATCATCCACTCCGCAGCCCCGGTCGGCCACCTCAATCAGCAGCTCCTGGTTGCGATCGGAAATATAGAGTTCTACCGGCGCGGGGACCGGTGCGGTGAGGGTCGCATCCACGGCGTTATCCAGCAAATTACCAATAATGGACATCAGCTCCGTTTCACTGAGGCGGGACGGCATGCGGGTGAGCTGGCATGCGGGATCAAACTGTAGCTCAACCCCTTTTTCACGTGCGCTGACATATTTCCCGAGCAGCAGCCCGCATAAGGCCGGAGAGGCAAAATGGGCCGACACGAAGTCCAGCACGCGCTGTGCTCCTTCCGACTGCACCTGGATATAGCGGATCGCTTCGTCATAGTGTTTCATCTGCAACAACCCCACCAGCGTCGCGGTCCAGTTCAGCTGTTCGTGGCGCATAATGCGCAGGTTGTCGGCATAGCGTTTGATCTGGCTGAGCTGGCTGCTGAGGGTATTAATGTCGTTTTTGTCGCGAAAGCTGTATACCCAGCCGCTTTCAACGCCGGGCTCGACCTCAATCGCCACGCGGTTGACGATGACCTCGCGCTGGTTAAGTACCGCAATCTGGTCGTGGCGGCCGCTGCTCACCGAGGCGTAGCGCTGTGTTAAAAACCCCGGCGAGGTTTGCAGAACCTCGTCCAGCGGCTTGCCGATAAGATCTTTTTCACTACGATGAATATCCAGCATTTCTCGTGCCGCGCGGTTAATTAAAATCAGCTGCTTCTCTTCATTGACGGCAAATACCCCTTCATACATGGCTTCTAACAGCGCCCTTTGCTGCAAAACCAGCTGGGCAATATCTTTCGGCTCAAGTCTGAACATCTGTTTTTTAAGGTTGCGGGTAAACAGCCAGGAGAAAATAAACAGCAGCAGCAGAAGGGCAATCCCGTATAAACCGGCCTGCCAGAGAATGCGGGCGTTAATGTTGGCAATATACGAAGTCAGATAGCCGACCGAGACAATGCCAATCACCTGATACTGTGCATTGAAGATGGGCGCTTTGCTGCGCAGCGAAACCCCAATCCCGCCCTGACGCACGGAAATAATGGTTTTGCCCTTGAGTACTTCGGCATTATCGCCGCCGATCATCGGTAAATTAATGCGCTCCGGGGATTCCGAATGATAAAGATGCTGCTCCCGGGTATCGCCAATCACAATATAGCTGGCGTCACTTTCGGCACGCAGCGGCTGAATTAACCGGGCGATGCCGGGGATATCTCTGGCCGCCACCTTTTCCGCCAGACCCGGCATCAGCGCAATCTCACTGGCCTGAACCCGGGCGCGCTGGCCGAGATCGTGATGGAGCTGCCGGTCAATAAAATGAAACAGGATCGTACCCAGCAGCACTAACAGCAGGCAGGAGAAGCACACCAGCGCTAAAAACAGCTTTACCTGAAAAGAGAGTCTGCGTTTCATTCAACCCGCGGTAGCCATGGAAAAGGGGGACATTTATGGAGCCTGACATGTGCAAATAGGGGACGCAATCCGGTAAGAAAAGAGTTGTGAGCTGGCTTTTCGTTTTCAACGTGATAGCCATCGGGATCCCGTAAGGCTATGCTTCATTCAGCACGAGAATAATTACAGAGGCAATGTCATGGATAAAGAACTTCTGGATGCGGGTTACCGGGCCTATACCGGCGAGAAAATTGACGTGTACTTCAACACCGGGATCTGCAAACACTCAGGTAACTGCGTGCGTGGGAGCGCAAAGCTGTTTAATCTGAAACGTAAACCGTGGATTATTCCTGATGAAGTGGACGTCGAAACGGTTGTACGCGTAATTGATACCTGCCCGAGCGGTGCGCTGAAGTATCGCCAAAAATAAGCGAGGAACCATGGATATTCTGGAAGGCCATAACAAGTTTTACGTGAATGATGCAGACGGAAATCAGGTGGCGGAGATTGTCTTCGTGCCGACCGGCGAGCACCTTAGCATTATTGAGCATACTGATGTCGATCCGAGCCTGAAAGGGCAGGGCGTTGGCAAACAGCTGGTGGCGAAAGTGGTCGAGAAGATGCGCGGTGAGAACCGTAAAATTATTCCGCTGTGTCCGTTTGCGAAACATGAGTTTGATAATACGCGGGAATATGACGATATCCGGGCGTGATTCTCTGTAGGAATGTAGGCCGGGTAAGCGCAGCGCTACCCGGCACAATGTATGGCAGGAACATTAGCCAACAAACATCACCGACACGCACAGCACGCCGACGATCAGCGTCAGCAGGCTGCCAGGGGAGCGGTAAGGCTTCAGCGAAGGGATCAGGTACGTCGACAGCGTCGGCATGATAAACAAAATCATGGCGATAAGCGGGCCGCTGATGGCGTAAATCATCGAAATCGCGTTCGGGTTTATGCAGCAGACCGCGAAGGTAATTAACGACACACCCATAATGGAAATCGCGCGGTTAAAGGCGCGGCTCTTTTTCATACCCACCTGATTGAGCGACGACTTCACGATCTCCGTCGCCCCCTCAATGACCCCAAAATAGGTGCCGAGGAACGATTTCGACATCGCAACAATCGCCACGATTATCCCGGAAATGCCGAGCCATGCGGGAGAAGAGGGCATCATCGACAGTGCTGACAGGATGGTTACCCCTTGCTCTTTGGCGGCCACAATATAGGACGGCGGAATCGAGAGCAGGCAGCTGAAGACAAAGAACAGCACGCTCAGGCAGATAATCAGGTACGCTACCTTCATGATCTTCTTGCATTTATCCATGGCGGCGTCAGCAAACTTCTCGCGACGATCCACGGCAAATGTCGAGATAATCGGGGTATGGCTGAAGGCAAACACCATCACCGGAATGGAAATCCATACCTGATGCAGCGTATGGCGATCAACGGCCATCTGGCTGGTAAGTAGCGAGGGTTGCCAGCTCCCGGTCAGGTAGATCGAGACAAACAGGAAGTAGGCAATCAGCGGGAATACCAGGAAGCCCATCACCTTTATCGTGATATGCCGTCCCATCAGGAAGATCAGATTCAGCACCAGCACCACACTTAAACTGACCAGCACGCGCACGGCGGTATCCACCGTCAGGTGTTTTGCCAGTTGCTCGGTTAACGAGTTGGTGATGGCCACCGCGTAAATCTGCACCACCACAAAGAAGGCGATGAAATAGAGTGTGGTGATCAGATTGCCAATCTTCTTGCCGTAATAGTGCGAGACGGCGCCGGTGATCCCTTCATTGCCTTTTGTTTTTGAAGAGAGAATAAATTGCGCCAGCGCGCGATGCGGCCAGTAGGTTAACGGGTAGGCCACAAGGGCGGTAATAAACAGAACAATAGCGCCTGCAGAGCCCAGCTGAATGGGCAAGAACAGCGTTCCTGCGCCCACGGCCGTGCCATAGAGAGCGAAACTCCAGAGAGTCTCATCTTTTGACCAAATTTTCGACATTAGAGCAACGTTTCAACTATCAAACCATCAGAATGGCGTGCAATTTACCATAATTATGTTCGTAGAGCGCAGTTGCTTCGTTGGCATTTGGCCGGAACAGGCGTCCGGCCAGAGAGCATTTAGCCTGCCAGGGCGCGTCGTTGCTGGCGACGCTTAAGGAATTTCTCACGCAGGTTATCGTATGCCCAGTTATAGAACATGGTGTAGGGCAGGAAGAACAGGAAGAAACCTATTTCCAGTGTGAATGCCTGAAGCAAGGTGACGCCCAGCACGGCAGCGACAATCGACACACCAATCACAATAAACCCACATTCGAACCCCAGGGCGTGCAGCGCACGCACTTTTGCCGTGCGTGTTACCCGCTGGACTGGCCAGAAACGGTCGAAACCGAAGTTATAAATAATGTTCCAGAGCATGGCGGTAGTGGCCAGAATAACGGTCAATCCCCCCATTTCCACTACGGAGCGCTGCATGAGCCACGCGGCCGTAGGGGCGAGGATCGCCGTGGCAATCCCTTCGAAACAGACAGCATGGAAGATCCGCTCCGGCAGTTTACGTTGGAGTGCATCCTGATGTTGCATAGTGTAGACCTCATTAATTCGCCGGTATGGGCGGTGATGCGGCCTATTTTTATCGTTAAAGCTGATATATTAAAGATGGTATCCATCGATAAAGTAGATAGGTTATGCGCTATTCACCTGAAGCCCTTACCGCGTTTGTTGAGGCCGTTGCGGCTGGCTCTTTCTCTGCTGCCGCACGTCGGCTGCGTAAAAGTCAGTCGACGATCAGCACCTCCATTGCCCATCTTGAAGCCGATCTCGGTTTTGAGCTGTTTGACCGCTCGGCGCGTCAGCCGGTGTTAACGGCTCAGGGTGAACAGGTGCTGGGTTATGTGCAGGCCATCCTTGCCGCCAGCACGCGGCTGGATGAACTGGCGGTGTCGCTAACGGCACAAACGGAGGCGCGTCTGACATTTGTCCTTTCCGATACCCTGAACCCGGACGTGCTGGAAGAGATGATGAAGCAGTTTGACGCTCGCTTTCCCCATACGGCGTTCGAATGTCTGATTGGCGAGGAAGAGGATGTGATCGATCTGCTGCAAAAGGCGCGAGCGCAGGTGGGGCTGACGGAAGCGCGGGACAGTTACCCCACCGACATTGGCGTTACCCGCCTGCCGATGCAGACCCGTATGGCAATTTATGTTGCGACCACGCACCCCCTGGCGGGCCAAGCCGAAGTGCAGAGTGACGAGCTGCACGGCTGGCGCGAACTGCGGCTTAGCACTTATCTGGAACGCGAGGCTGAAATTGCGCGAGGGCCCGTCTGGTCAGCACCGAATTACCTGTTACTCTTGAGTATGGCAGTGCAGGGATTCGGCTGGTGCGTGTTGCCGTGCGCGCTGGTGGATGAATTTGCCGCCGCGAAATCCCTGGTTCAGCTCAATGTGCCTGGCTGGCCAAGAGCGATCGGCATCGATCTGCTGTGGAATAAACGATCCCCTCCCGGCGTTGCCGGAAGCTGGCTGCGGCAGTATCTGCAGGATGTCCGTTAATCCTTGTGATTAAACTCACTATTTTTAAACAATTAAGATAATTGCCAGTAACAATCCTCTACTATCGTCATGTCATTTAACACAGAGGTCGTGATGAAAGATGTCGTCATAGTGGGTGCGTTGCGTACAGCTATCGGCTGTTTTCAGGGAGCGCTCGCGCGTCACTCGGCGGTTGACCTGGGCAGCGTGGTGGTCAAAGCGCTGGTGGAACGTAGCGGGGTCGCCGCACACGAAATTGATGAGGTGATCCTGGGGCAGGTTCTCACTGCCGGAGCCGGGCAAAACCCTGCGCGCCAGGCGGCCCTGAAAGGCGGTCTGCCCAACACCGTATCCGCCATCACCATCAACGACGTCTGTGGTTCAGGACTCAAAGCGCTTCATCTCGCTACGCAAGCCATTCAATGCGGTGAAGCGGATGTGGTTATTGCTGGCGGACAAGAGAATATGAGCCGTGCGCCGCACGTTCTCACCGACAGTCGTACCGGTGCGCAGTTAGGTAACAGTCAGTTGCTCGACAGCCTGGTGCATGACGGGCTGTGGGATGCGTTCAATGACTATCATATGGGCGTGACGGCGGAAAACCTGGCGCGCGAGTACGGTATCAGCCGTGAATTGCAGGATGCTTACGCGCTCAGTTCCCAGCAAAAGGCGCGTGCTGCGATTGATTCTGGTCGTTTTCGCGACGAGATTGTCCCGGTCAGTACGCAGCGTCAGAACGGCGAGGTGGTTGTCGTGGATACTGACGAACAGCCGCGCACTGACGCCAGTGCTGAAGGCCTGGCAAGACTCAATCCTGCGTTTGAAACCCAGGGCTCGGTCACGGCGGGCAATGCCTCTTCCATTAACGACGGCGCCGCAGCCGTTATGATGATGAGTGAAAGTAAAGCCCTGGAGCTGGATCTCCCTGTCCTGGCCCGCATCAAGGCGTTTGCCAGCGTGGGTGTTGATCCGGCACTGATGGGGATCGCACCCGTCTACGCTACCCGTCGCTGTCTGGATCGCGCAGGGTGGCAACTCTCCGATGTGGATCTGATTGAAGTGAACGAAGCGTTTGCCGCGCAGGCGATCTCCGTCGGCAAAATGCTGGAGTGGGATCCGCTGCGGGTCAACGTAAACGGTGGAGCCATTGCGCTGGGTCACCCTATCGGGGCGTCCGGTTGCCGGATACTGGTTTCACTGGTCCACGAAATGAAAAAACGCAATGCCCGCAAAGGGATAGCAACGCTCTGTATAGGCGGTGGGCAAGGGGTGGCGCTGGCCATCGAACGCTAATCTTTCCTGATTAATGAAACCTCCTCCGGGAGGTTTTTTTTATCCTCCCTTCATTCCCATACCTCTTAACCGTGATCCGGGTGTCATTTTCGTTATAAACAAAATAAAAAATGAAACGTTGTTTTGAATTTAATTGAAAAGCCTATTTTATGCCGATAGTATGTGTTCATCATGAAAACGGAACGTTGTTTCGTTTATTTTCTTCTTTTGGGCATGACCACATCTGGAGGTTACCGTGGACGTCAGACAAAGCATTCACAGTGCGCACGCCAAAACGCTGGATACGCAGGGGCTGCGCAGTGAGTTTTTAGTTGAGCAGGTGTTCGAGGCCGACAAGTACACCATGGTCTACAGCCATATCGACCGCATTATTGTCGGCGGCATTATGCCGGTGGCAAAAACCGTCTCCGTGGGCGGGGAAGTGGGTAAACAGCTGGGCGTGAGCTATTTTCTGGAGCGTCGTGAGCTGGGGGTGATTAATATCGGCGGGCCGGGCACGATTACCGTGGACGGCCAGTGCTTCGAGATTGGTCACCGCGATGCGCTGTACGTCGGTAAAGGGGCGAAAGAGGTGGTCTTTGCCAGCATCGACGGCGGTAAGCCCGCGAAGTTTTACTATAACTGCGCCCCTGCGCATACCTCATACCCGACAAAAAAAGTGACGCCTGAGGACGCAGCGCCCGTAACGCTGGGCGAT
Source organism: Enterobacter cloacae complex sp. SHL012 (assembly GCF_049237505.1). Classification (NCBI taxonomy): domain Bacteria; kingdom Pseudomonadati; phylum Pseudomonadota; class Gammaproteobacteria; order Enterobacterales; family Enterobacteriaceae; genus Enterobacter; species Enterobacter cloacae complex sp. SHL012. Next base: position 272,849 of record NZ_JBMKIZ010000003.1, on the reverse strand, counting down.
AACCTCACCAGCAACCGTCGCACCATCAATAAATATTTCGTTCCGGATGTGCTGGAAACCTGCCAGCTCAGCATGGGGCTGACTGAACTGGCTCCGGGCAACCTGTGGAATACCATGCCGTGCCATACCCATGAACGCCGCATGGAAGTCTACTTCTACTTCAACATGGACGACGATGCCTGCGTGTTCCACATGATGGGGCAGCCGCAGGAGACGCGCCATATCGTCATGCATAACGAGCAGGCGGTGATTTCACCAAGCTGGTCTATTCACTCTGGCGTAGGGACCAAAGCCTATACCTTCATCTGGGGTATGGTCGGCGAAAACCAGGTCTTCGATGACATGGACCACGTTGCTGTTAAGGATCTGCGCTAGTCGCGGGCAGTTAAGTATCAATCTGCCTGTTGGTGACAGGCGCTGAAGAGTAAGGAACTAACATGATTCTGGATGCATTTTCTCTGCAGGGCAAAGTGGCGGTGGTTTCCGGTTGCGACACTGGCCTGGGTCAGGGGATGGCGTTAGGTCTGGCGGAAGCGGGTTGTGACATCGTCGGGATTAATATCGTTGAACCCACAGAAACGATTGAGCGCGTGACTGCGCTGGGGCGTCGTTTTCTTAGCCTTACCGCCGACCTGCGTAAAATTGACGGCATTCCGCAACTGCTTGAGCGCGCGGTGGCGGAATGGGGCCATATTGATATTCTGGTCAACAACGCGGGTCTGATCCGTCGTGAAGACGCGATTAATTTCAGCGAGACTGACTGGGACGACGTCATGAACCTGAATATTAAGAGCGTATTCTTTATGTCTCAGGCGGCGGCAAAGCACTTCATCGCGCAGGGAAAAGGCGGCAAGATCATTAACATCGCCTCGATGCTCTCCTTCCAGGGCGGCATCCGCGTGCCGTCTTATACGGCGTCAAAAAGCGCGGTGATGGGCGTGACCCGTCTGCTGGCGAACGAGTGGGCGCAGCACAATATCAACGTCAACGCGATTGCCCCGGGCTACATGGCCACTAATAACACCCAGCAGCTGCGTGCGGACGAAGAACGCAGTGCGGCCATTCTGGAGCGTATCCCGGCCGGGCGCTGGGGTCTGCCGAGTGACCTGATGGGGCCGGTTGTGTTTCTGGCCTCCTCAGCCTCGGACTACATCAATGGTTATACCATTGCGGTGGATGGCGGCTGGCTGGCACGATAACGTCGCTTCTGACAAAACCTCTGCGCTTCAGCGGAGGTTTTTTTTGCTTAAAAATTGTCAAAATCCATATCGATAAACACGAAAAATCCATACTGAAAAATGATAAATGACTGCTGTCACACTTTTATTCCTGAAAAATTAACGCATTAGTAAAATATTGTGATTATTCAGGATTAGTTGAAATTGTAATGTCCATCACAGATCGCTATGCCATAGCGAAATCATCCATATCTTCGCGAATTCCAGCCTGACACTTTTCCGCGCTTTCTCGTAATTTCACTTAACAAATTTTGCTGTTGAGGCAGGAAAAATATGACATCTATCAATGACTCTACCCTGATGCCCGCTGCGCTGCGCGATACCCGACGCATGAACCAGTTTGTCTCCATTGCGGCAGCTGTAGCGGGTCTGCTGTTCGGCCTGGATATCGGCGTCATCGCCGGGGCGCTGCCGTTTATTACCGATCATTTTACGTTGAGTAATCGCCTGCAGGAGTGGGTGGTGAGCAGCATGATGCTTGGTGCGGCTATCGGTGCGCTGTTTAACGGCTGGCTTTCGTTCCGCCTCGGGCGCAAATACAGCCTGATGGTCGGCGCCGTCCTGTTTGTTGCGGGGTCGATTGGCTCTGCATTTGCGACCAACGTAGAGGTGCTGCTGCTTTCCCGCGTGCTGCTCGGCGTGGCAGTGGGGATCGCATCCTACACAGCACCGCTTTATCTCTCTGAGATGGCAAGTGAGAATGTGCGCGGCAGGATGATCAGTATGTATCAGCTGATGGTGACGCTGGGCATCGTGCTGGCGTTCCTGTCCGATACGTACTTCAGCTACAGCGGCAACTGGCGCGCCATGCTCGGCGTGCTGGCGTTGCCTGCGGTGGTGCTGATTGTACTAGTGATCTTCCTGCCCAATAGCCCGCGCTGGCTGGCGCAAAAAGGGCGTCACGTCGAGGCGGAAGAGGTGCTGCGGATGCTGCGCGATACTTCTGAAAAAGCGCGTGAAGAGCTGAACGAAATCCGCGAAAGCCTGAAGCTGAAGCAGGGGGGCTGGGCGCTGTTTAAGATCAACCGCAACGTGCGCCGCGCGGTGTTCCTCGGCATGTTGCTGCAGGCGATGCAGCAGTTCACCGGGATGAACATCATCATGTACTACGCGCCACGCATCTTCAAAATGGCCGGTTTTACCACCACTGAGCAGCAGATGATTGCCACGCTGGTGGTGGGGCTCACCTTTATGTTCGCCACTTTTATTGCGGTATTCACCGTCGATAAAGCCGGGCGTAAACCGGCGCTGAAAATTGGCTTTAGCGTGATGGCTCTCGGTACGCTGATCCTCGGCTACTGCCTGATGCAGTTTGATAACGGCACGGCCTCAAGCGGTCTTTCCTGGCTTTCTGTCGGGATGACCATGATGTGTATTGCCGGTTACGCGATGAGCGCCGCACCTGTGGTGTGGATCCTGTGCTCCGAAATTCAGCCGCTCAAATGCCGTGACTTTGGGATCACCTGTTCCACCACCACCAACTGGGTGTCGAACATGATCATTGGTGCGACCTTCCTGACGCTGCTGGATGCCATTGGCGCTGCGGGAACCTTCTGGCTCTACACGGTGCTGAACGTGGCGTTTATTGGCGTGACCTTCTGGCTGATTCCGGAAACCAAAGGTGTGACGCTGGAACATATTGAACGCAAACTGATGGCCGGGGAAAAACTGCGTAATATCGGCGTGTAATGTAAATGCCGGGGGGCCCTACGTTTACTGGGCCTGCGTGGGCAAAATGTACGCCGGGTAAGCGCTAGCGCCACCCGGCTTTTTTTTAGCTCGATAATTAACAAGAGCAATGTCGTAAATAACTACCAACTTTGATAGCAAGCACACACATAGCCGATTCTTGCGTTCAGATTATTCTTATTTCCTAGTATTATCTGAACACTGAATTCACCAGGCAGGACTTTACTGCAATCGCAACAGAAGAACGGCTATGTCAGCAATGGATTTCAAAAAAAATACGGATCTCGATTTTCCCTCATATGCTACCCCCGCAATCTCTCCAAAAGAGATCGACCTTCTGGGTCTGTTAGATGTTCTGCTTGCCGCGAAAAAACGCATCGTCACCATCGTCTTTATCTTTGCGCTGGCAGGTCTGGCTATTGCGTTTATGTTGCCGCAAAAATGGACCAGTAAAGCGGTGATCACCCCGGCAGAGCAGACGCAGTGGAACCCGCTGCGCCAGATGATGGTTGCGCTGCAGGTTCTGGATGTGAAGGCGCAGGTGACACGTTCGGAAATCTTTGACCTGTTTATCAAAAAATTCCAGTCGCAGTCATTGCTCAAAGAGTATTTGACCTCTTCCCCTTACGTCATGTCACAGCTCGAAGAGGTTGAGGTTGACGCGCTTGAACTGCACCGTGCGGTCGTCAATATTGCGGAAAGAATGAAAGCGGTGAATGACGCGCAGGCAAAAGATGCGGATAAAGTGCCTTATGTCTCCTGGACTCTGAGCTTCACGGCACCGAAAGCCAGTGATGCGCAAACCGTACTGGAGGGGTATATCAATTATATCGCGGCGGTTGTTGAAAAAGAGACAGTGCAAAATATCCGTAACCAGATCGCCCTGAGGACGAATGAGGTAGAGCAGCAGCTTAAGCTCGACCGTGTGCGTCTGACCAATATTCACAATACTAACCTGCAGCGGCTGAATTATTCGCTGGAAGTGGCAAATGCTGCGGGCATTAAGAAGCCAGTCTACAGCAGCGGGCAGGCGGTAAAAGATGACCCGGATTACTCCGTTGCGCTCGGTGCTGACGGAATCGCGCAAAAGCTGCAGATTGAAAAAAATCTCAAAGATGTGACGGAGCTGAACGCGGACTTCCAGAACCGGGAATACTATCTGGCGCAGCTGAAAAATCTCTCCTTTGCAGACGTTAAGCTTGAACCCTTCAGGTATCAGCTTTCTCCGTCTTTGCCGGTGAAAAAAGACGGTCCGGGCAAACCTCTGATTGTAATTCTGGCGGCACTCCTGGGCGGGCTCTTTGCCTGCGGTAGCGTGTTGCTGCGTGAAGCGATGCTCTCCCGTCATCCGCTGTCAGAGCCGTTGACACAATAAACGCAGGGTTTAAAAAGGCGCTGAATACAGCGCCTTTTTTTATGGGCGTCGGTTGTGTTAAAAGAGATACCAGAGATAAGGAGAGATAATGAAAACGATCGGCCTGATAGGTGGGATGAGCTGGGAATCGACAATCCCTTATTACCGCCTGATTAACGAAGGAGTAAAGCAGCGTCTGGGCGGACTGCATTCTGCGAGTCTGCTGCTGCACAGCGTTGATTTCCATGAAATTGAAGCCTGTCAGTCGAGCGGAGAGTGGGATAAAGCCGGTGAAATACTGGCGGATGCCGCGCTGGGGCTGGAGCGTGCGGGGGCGCAGGGCATTCTGCTGTGTACCAATACGATGCACAAAGTTGCATCGCACATTGAAGCACGCTGTTCGCTGCCATTCCTGCACATCGCCGATGCCACAGGACGTGCGATTCGCTCGTCGGGGATGTCGCGCGTGGCATTGCTCGGCACGCGCTACACCATGGAGCAGGATTTCTATCGCGGGCGTTTGCACAGCGAGTTCGGCATCGAAAGCCTGATACCGGATGAGAAAGACCGGGCGCGCCTCAATCAGATTATCTTCGAAGAACTGTGCCTGGGTACCTTCAGCGAGCCTTCCCGGGCGTATTACGTCAGCGTGATTGAAAAGCTGGCGCAGCAGGGGGCTGAAGGGGTGATCTTCGGCTGCACGGAGATCGGCCTGCTGGTGCCTGCAGAGCGAAGCCCGGTCCCGGTCTTTGATACCGCCGCCATTCACGCCGCCGATGCCGTGGAGTTTATGCTCTCATAATGGGTTTTGCCGTTCAGGTAAGCGAAGCGCCACCTGGCGGGCGTGCTCCATTAAGTGTTCGGTGAATGTGTCCACCAGCGCGGAGGCCGGACGGTGTAGCGGGCGGATCAGGCTCACGGTGAACGGAACGGATAGGCTAAACGGGCGAATCACGATATCGCTCCCGGCATAATCCAGCGCCGTGAGCGGGTTAACGACCGCGACGCCGACGCCAGCCCGCACCATTGCACATATTGACGCCGCGCTGTGCGTTTCCACTACCATCCGCCGTTTCACCTGATGCTCAGCAAAAAGCGTATCCAGCAGCTGCCGGTAGCTGTCGGTTTGCGACAGGCTAATATAGTTCTCCCCGTGGAAATCCTCTGGTGCAATCACTGTCTTACCGGCGAGCCGGTGCCCGGCGGGCAAAACGCACACTTCATCTAAAGAAAGTAACTCCGTGCGTGCCGTTCCCGCAGGCGTGGAGAGCGTTTCGGTCAGGCCCAAATCATGACGCTGTGCTGAAAGCCACTCTTCAAGCAGGGGGGACTCCTGCGGCACGATGGTGAGATTGACTTCCGGATAGCGGGCCAGAAAAGGCTGAAGCAGGGTCGGTAAAAAAGACTGAGAGAAAACCGGAAGACAGACAATCGACAGCTCGCCCTGACGAAACTCGCGCAGACTTTCCGCCGCACTGACAATTCTGTCCAGCCCGTACCAGGAGCGTTGGACTTCCTCAAACAGGCGCAACCCCTGCACCGTTGGGTGAAGTCTTCCTCGGGTGCGCTCGAACAGTTTCAGTTCCAGTACCTTTTCGAAGCGCGCCAGCTCGCGGCTGACCGTCGGCTGCGACGTATGCAGCATCTGCGCGGCTTCGGTGAGATTGCCGGTGGTCATCACAGCGTGAAAAATCTCTATATGGCGTAAATTCACAGCGGGCATAGGGCACCTGAAAGCAGAGAACTGTCCATATCATTTTTGCATAGACTCACGATAAAACGATATTTTTTATTCTCCTTCCGCTGTGGCGTAATCATGAAAAATGAATTTATCCGGAGAAGACCATGCCACGCCCGCTCAATCAAACTGATACCGATTTAAATGCCGAAAACTTGCTCCGCCTGCCCGCCGAGTTTGGTTGCCCGGTATGGGTCTACGACGCGCAGATCGTTCGCGAGAAGATCGCGGCCCTGCATCAGTTTGACGTGGTGCGTTTTGCCCAGAAGGCCTGCTCCAATATTCACATCCTGCGTCTGATGCGTGAGCAGGGGGTCAAGGTTGACTCTGTCTCGCTGGGTGAAATCGAACGTGCGCTGGCGGCCGGATTTGATCCGAAAACCGATCCAGACGCGATTGTCTTTACTGCGGATCTGATTGACGACGCCACGCTGGCGCGCGTGCATGAACTACAGGTGCCGGTGAATGCCGGTTCGGTGGATATGCTGGAGCAGCTGGGTCAGGTTTCACCAGGTCATCGCGTCTGGCTGCGTGTGAATCCGGGTTTCGGTCACGGTCATAGCCAAAAAACGAACACCGGCGGCGAAAACAGCAAGCACGGCATCTGGTATGCCGACATGCCAGCCGCGCTTGACGTGTTGCAGCGTTACAACCTGAAGCTGGTGGGTATTCACATGCACATTGGCTCTGGCGTGGATTACGGTCATCTGGAGCAGGTTTGCGGAGCGATGGTGCGCCAGGTTGTCGATTTTGGCCAGGATCTTGAGGCGATCTCCGCCGGGGGCGGGCTTTCCATTCCTTACCGCGAAGGAGAGGAGGCGATCGATACCGATCACTATTACGGCCTGTGGAGCGCCGCGCGTGACCAAATCGCCGCCCATCTCGGTCATGACGTGAAGCTGGAAATTGAGCCGGGTCGTTTCCTGGTGGCCGAAGCCGGTGTGCTGGTGGCGCAGGTACGCAGCGTCAAAGAGATGGGCTCCCGCCACTTCGTATTGATTGACGCGGGCTTTAACGACCTGATGCGTCCATCGATGTACGGCAGCTATCATCACATTACCGCGCTGGCCGCTGATGGCCGCGATTTAACGAATGCGCCGCGCCGCGAGACGGTTGTCGCAGGCCCGCTGTGTGAATCGGGGGACGTATTCACTCAGCAGGAAGGTGGAAAAGTGGAAACCCGCGCGCTGCCAGAGGTGAAGCCGGGCGATTACCTGGTGCTTCACGACACCGGGGCGTACGGGGCGTCGATGTCCTCGAACTACAACAGCCGCCCGCTGCTGCCGGAAGTACTGTTTGATAACGGCAAAGCGGAGTTGATCCGTCGTCGTCAGACCATTCAGGAACTGCTGGCTTTAGAACTCATCTGAGTAAAGTACGGCCCGGTGGTGACCGAATCGCGTAATACCAGCGTGCCGGTAAACGGTGGGATCGCATCGACCGGCTGGTTTTTTGCCAGCCGGATCGCCTGATCGATGGCCGTAATAATCATGTTATCTATCGGCAGATAAACCGATGAAAGCGCAGGCTCCAGCCACTTCGCGCTTGGGGCATCGTCAAAACCGAACAGGGAGATATCCTGCGGGATCTTGAGTCCTGCCTGGTGCAATGCTTTGGACGCACCCAGTGCCATATCATCGTTACAGGCAAACAGGGCGCTAAACGGCACGCCGTCGGCAATCAGCTCCTTGCACAGCTCATAGCCTCTCGTCATTCCGGCATCACCGTACTTAATTCGACGCTCGTCCAGGCGAATACCGTGCTTTTCCAGCGCTTTGCGATAGCCCATCAGCCGCGCTTTACCCGTGGGCGTGTGGATCGGGACGGTAATACAGGCGATCTCCCGATGGCCCTGATTGATCAGGTAATCCACCGCCTTAAATGCGGCATCCTGCTGTTCGAAGAACACGCAGCGATCCGGAGCCTGACTGACTTCACGGTTGATGACCACCAGCGGCGTTTGCACGGTATTCATCAGTTTGATGATCGCTTTTTCGCTCATATAGCGCGTGTAAAGCACAATGGCATCACACTGACGATCGGCCAGCATTTGCACCGCCTGTTCTTCCTGTTCCGGCGCGTCGTGACCGTCGGTGACAATCAGCTGTTTGCCGTGGGTTTCGGTCTGCCGCGACGCCTGCTGCAGAAGGCGCCCAAAATAAAAGCCGTCGAAGGTGGAGACGACCAGACCAATGCTGTTGCTGGTCTGGTTAGCCAGTGAGCGCGCGAGAAAGTTGGGGCGGTAGCCCAGCTCTTCCATCGCAGCAAAGACCTGCTGACGCGTACTCTCTTTAACCTGACCCGTGCCGTTCAGCACGCGCGAGACGGTAGCCTTCGACACGCCCGCACGCAGTGAGACATCCAGCATTGTTGCCATTCTACATTCCTGCTTCCACGTAATGCCCTGCAGTTTAACACAGACCTGACGGCGTATAAGCGATGCGGGAAGGGCAAAACTTCTGCCACGATCACGCTTTTTGGTAACGATTCGCCTGGCCCCTCAGAAGTAAAACGTAATAGTCTGACTCTGGTAAAATAATCGACAAACCGGGCTGGAGGCGTCAGGCTAGCCCATTAATAAGAACACCCAGGTGAAACGTGAAAAAGAGTGTCATCCTCCCGCTTTATGAAGCCCCGCAGTATGCGGAGCAGGTTACCGACTGGATATGGCAGGCGTTTGGCGAGGGGCTCCCACGGGCATTTTTCCACAGCATCGTTGAGCACAGCCAGGCGCCGGGGGCACTGCCGTTGACGTTTATCGCTTTAGAAGACCAACAGCTTCTCGGCACGGTGGGCCTCTGGCGCTGCGATTTGATCACCCGACAGGATCTCTGTCCGTGGCTGGCGGCGCTCTACGTTGATGAGGCGGCGCGCGGTAAGGGACTGGCAGGTAAGTTACAGCAACACGTTATCGCCTTTGCCGCACAGGCCGGATACGACGAACTCCATCTCTGGTCTGCCTGCCGTGACTTCTATGAACGTTACGGCTGGCAGTACATTGGCGATGGGCTGGAGTATCCCGATAAAACGGTACATCTGTACCGTTATTCGCTTTGCGCTTCAGCAGGCGACGCAACGGAGTGACGGCGCACTAAGGTTGGGCTGAAGAGATGGGTAATTTCCGGTGGCTGGCGTTGCTCGGCCAGCGCTAACGCCAGCTCGGCAGCCTGTGTGGCCATCGTGATGATAGGGTAACGCACGGTGGTCAGGCGCGGGCGCACATAGCGAGAGACCAGCACATCATCAAAGCCAATCAGCGAGATTTCTGCCGGGACCTCAATCCCGTTATCATTCAATACCCCCATTGCGCCAGCGGCCATCGAGTCGTTATAGCTGGCCACTGCCGTGAAGTTCCGTCCGCGGCCCAGCAGTTCCGTCATAGCCTGTTCGCCACCGCTCTCATCCGGTTCACCATAGGCCACCAGACGGTCATTACAGGGCAGACCGTTTTCGCGCAGGGCATCGTAGTAGCCCTGAAGACGATCTTCTGCGTCAGAAATAGGGTGGTTGGAACAGAGATAGCCAATCCGCGTATGTCCCTGTTGAATCAGATGACGGGTCGCAAGCCAGGCGCCGTAGCGGTCGTCGAGAGCCACGCAGCGTTTTTCAAATCCAGGAATAATGCGGTTGATGATGACCATGCCGGGCATCTGCTTCATCAGGTGGATCAGTTCGGCATCCGGGATCATTTTGGCGTGAACCACCAGCGCTGCGCAGCGGTGGCGGATCAGCTGTTCGATCGCCTGGCGCTCTTTTTGCTCATTATGATAGCCATTGCCGATCAGTAAAAAGTTACCCGTCTGATAAGAGACCTGTTCAACCGCCTTCACCATGGCGCCGAAAAAGGGGTCGGATACATCACCCACCACCAGACCAATGGTTTCAGTGGACTGCTGGGCGAGCGCGCGAGCATTGGCGTTGGGGTGGTAGTTCAGGGTTTCCATGGCGCTTTGTACCGCCTGGCGCGATGCGTCGCTGGCTTTGGGGGAATCATTAATCACGCGGGAGACGGTGGCAACCGAAACACCGGCCAGACGAGCCACATCCTTTATTGTCGCCATTTATAACCTTCTTATTAGGGGTAAGCGTTTACACACCAAATAGTGTTGCGGAAAAGTGGCGTGCATTCAAGGGGCACCGATTTCCCCTCACTACAAACGTGACGCAGAACACCCCTGATCGTGTAATCGTTACACGCGCAGTCATGTCAGAAGACGGTGAATCTGAACCTTTGGTTACACTTTGCCTCAGGCTGTTGCGATTGTCCGGTGGCGATGACGTTAAAGAGGTTGATAGAGTCGAGATCCCAGAGGTATTGATAGGTGGAATCAACTCCGGTTGATTAACACGACTTACACCAGCCTGCGTTTTTACGCAGGTTTTTTTTTGCCTGATAGTTCAACCTGTAACAGCAAAAGAGAATATTCACACCTGGTTGCACTTCGGCTCATTCCCTTGCGTTTTCCTGCTGGCGAAGCGCAGGGGCAACGGCCACAATCAAGATCCCAGAGGTATTGATTGGTGAGAATTCTTAGTACGTTTTCGTACTCATCTCTTGCACCAACCTGCGCGGATGCGCAGGTTTTTTTTTGCCTCCACTTTTGCTGTCGCTCCCATACCACTTCTCGTGTAATCTGCCACCATTTACTGTCAACCCTCCACACTGTCTGGCAAAGGGAGTTGAGATGCTATTTGGGTTCTTCCGTACACTTTTCCGTATTATTTTTCGCATCCGCGTCACTGGCGATGCCCAGGCGCTTCGCGGCGAACGCGTTCTCATCACACCAAATCATGTTTCCTTTATCGATGGCATCCTGCTGGCGCTGTTTTTGCCCGTGCGTCCGGTGTTTGCGGTGTATACCTCCATCAGCCAGCAGTGGTATATGCGCTGGCTCACGCCGCTAATTGACTTCGTGCCGCTCGACCCCACCAAACCGATGATGATTAAACATCTGGTACGTCTGGTAGAGCAGGGGCGTCCGGTGGTCATTTTCCCGGAAGGGCGCATTTCCGTGACCGGCTCGCTAATGAAAATCTATGACGGCGCGGGATTTGTCGCGGCGAAGTCAAAAGCGACCGTGGTGCCACTGCGTATCGAAGGCGCAGAGCTGAGCCACTTCAGCCGCCTGAAAGGGCTGGTGAAGCAGCGTCTGTTCCCAAAAATTACCCTGCATATTCTGCCGCCAACGTCGTTACCGATGCCCGATGCACCGCGTGCCCGCGATCGCCGTAAAATTGCCGGAGAAATGCTGCACCAGATTATGATGGAAGCGCGAATGGCCGTTCGTCCGCGCGAAACGCTGTATGAATCTCTGCTTTCGGCACAGTATCGCTATGGTGCCAGGAAAAACTGTATTGAAGACATCAATTTCACGCCTGACACATATCGCAAACTGCTGACCAAGACCCTGTTTGTGGGCCGCATTCTTGAAAAATACAGTAAGAAGGGTGAAAAGATTGGCCTGATGCTGCCTAACGCGGGCATCAGCGCAGCGGTGATTTTTGGTGCGGTGTCCCGCGGACGTATTCCGGCAATGATGAACTACACGGCGGGTGTAAAAGGGCTGACCAGTGCCATCACTGCGGCCCAAATCAACACCGTTTTTACCTCTCGCCAGTTCCTGGATAAAGGCAAGCTGTGGCATCTGCCGGAGCAGCTGACTCAGGTTCGCTGGGTCTTCCTGGAAGATCTGAAGGCGGACGTGACGACGGGCGACAAGCTGTGGATTTTCGCTCACCTGCTGATGCCCCATCTGGCACAGGTTAAACAGCAGCCGGAAGATGACGCGATTATCCTCTTTACCTCCGGTTCGGAAGGCAACCCGAAAGGCGTTGTTCACAGCCACAAGAGTATTCTCGCGAACGTTGAACAGATCAAAAGCATTGCTGACTTTACCGCCAGTGACCGTTTTATGTCTGCGCTGCCGCTGTTCCACTCCTTTGGTCTGACGGTGGGGCTGTTTACGCCGCTGCTGACCGGCGCAGAAGTGTTCCTCTATCCCAGCCCGCTGCATTACCGCATTGTGCCGGAGCTGGTGTATGACCGTAACTGCACCGTCCTGTTTGGGACCTCAACCTTCCTGGGCAACTATGCGCGTTTCGCTAATCCATATGATTTCTATCGTGTGCGTTATGTGGTGGCGGGGGCGGAAAAACTGCAGGAGAGCACGCGTCAGATCTGGCAGGACAAGTTTGGCCTGCGCATTCTTGAAGGCTATGGCGTTACGGAGTGCGCACCCGTCGTCTCCATCAACGTGCCGATGGCGGCGAAGCCGGGTACGGTTGGCCGAATTCTGCCGGGAATGGATGCGCGTCTGCTGGCGGTACCGGGCATTGAGGACGGTGGCCGCCTGCAGCTGAAAGGACCAAACGTGATGAACGGTTACCTGCGCGTGGAAAACCCGGGCGTGCTGGAAGCGCCAACGGCGGAAAACGTGAACGGTGAGGTCGAAACCGGCTGGTACGACACCGGTGATATCGTTCGCTTCGACGAGCAGGGCTTTGTGCAGATTCAGGGGCGTGCAAAACGCTTCGCCAAAATCGCCGGTGAAATGGTCTCTCTGGAGATGGTTGAGCAGCTGGCGACGGCGGTGTCCGCGGATAAGATGCACGCGACCGTGGTGAAGAGTGATGCCAGCAAAGGCGAGGCGCTGGTCCTGTTTACCACCGACAGTGAGCTGAAGCGCGACAGGTTACTTAGCCATGCGCGTGAGCATGGTATTCCCGAACTGGCGGTACCGCGCGATATTCGTTACCTGAAACACCTTCCGGTACTGGGTAGCGGTAAGCCTGACTTTGTGACCCTGAAAGGCATGGTTGAAGAGGCGGAACAGCAAAATGCGTGAGTCAGTGCACACTAACACATCGCTTAGGTCTAAAGGCATGATGGCAGTGATTGCCGCGCAGTTTCTCTCTGCGTTCGGCGATAACGCGCTGTTGTTTGCCACCCTGGCGCTGCTGAAGGCCGAGTTTTACCCTGACTGGAGTCAGCCGATCCTGCAGATGGTGTTTGTGGGCGCTTACATTATCTTCGCGCCGTTTGTAGGGCAGGTGGCGGACAGTTTCCCGAAAGGTCGGGTGATGATGTTTGCCAACGGTCTGAAGCTGCTGGGGGCCGCCAGCATTTGCTTTGGTTTCAATCCGTTTATTGGCTACACGCTGGTGGGCATTGGTGCTGCCGCCTACTCACCGGCGAAATATGGCATCCTCGGGGAGCTGACCACGGGTGATAAGCTGGTGAAAGCCAACGGCCTGATGGAGTCGTCTACTATCGCCGCTATCCTGCTCGGCTCCGTCGCGGGCGGTGTACTGGCCGACTGGCATGTCCTGGCGGCGCTGGGCGTTTGTGCGGTGGTGTATGGCGGTGCGGTCGTGGCTAACCTGTTCATTCCAAAGCTGCCGGTAGCCCGTCCGGGACAATCCTGGCGCTTCAAACCGATGACCGGCAGTTTCTTTAATGCCTGCCGCGTGCTGTGGCGTAACGGTGAAACACGTTTCTCTCTGATGGGCACCAGTATGTTCTGGGGGGCAGGCGTCACGCTGCGCTTCCTGCTGGTGCTGTGGGTGCCGGTGGCGCTGGGCATTACCGACAATGCGACGCCGACCTATCTTAACGCGATGGTGGCGATTGGTATTGTTGTTGGTGCGGGCGCGGCGGCGAAGCTGGTGACGCTCGAAACGGTGGCACGCTGCATGCCTGCGGGGATCCTGATTGGCGTCGCGGTGCTCCTTTTCTCGCTACAGCATGCGTTATTGCCTGCTTATGTTCTGCTGATCCTGATTGGTATTCTGGGTGGTTTCTTCGTGGTACCGCTCAACGCGTTACTGCAGGAGCGCGGCAAGCAGACTGTTGGGGCGGGAAATGCCATTGCGGTGCAAAATCTGGGTGAAAACCTGGCGATGCTGTTAATGCTGGGGCTCTACTCGCTGGCGGTGAAAGTCGGTGTGCCAGTGGTGGGAATTGGCGTCGGGTTTGGTGCGCTGTTTGCGCTGGCGATTGCCGCATTATGGCTTTGGCAGCGTCGCCGTTGATTTATGCGGTCTGATGCCCTCACCCCGGCCCTCTCCCACGGGAGAGGGTGCGAACACTAAAAACGGCAACGTGCGTTGCCGTTTTGCATTTATTACGGTGCAGGATACGTATAAACCTGATGCACCGCTTCAATCTCCGCTAATACCTCTTCACTCAGGTCCAGATGGAAACTCTCAATATTGGTTTTCAGCTGTTCCAGAGTGGTAGCCCCCAGCAGAGTACTGGCCACAAACGGCTGACGGCGCACGAAGGCCAGCGCCATCTGTGCGGGGTCAAGACCGTGACGCTTTGCGATATCCACATAGGCCGCAACGGCTTTCTGTGTCTGCTCGCCGCTGTAGCGGGTAAAGCGGCTAAAGAGGGTATTACGCGCCCCGGCCGGTTTTGCGCCGTTCAGGTATTTCCCCGTCAGCGTGCCAAAACCGAGGCAGGAATAGGCGAGCAGTTCCACCTCTTCATATTGTGTCACTTCCGCCAGGCCAACTTCGTAGCTGCGGTTAAGCAGGCTGTAGGGGTTTTGAATGGTGACGATGCGCGGCAGATCGTGTTTATCCGCCAGGTGCAGATAGCGCATCACGCCAAAGGCCGTTTCGTTAGACACGCCAATGTAGCGGATTTTCCCCGCGCGCTGGCATTCGGTCAGCGCTTCCAGCGTTTCTAGCAGCGTAACGGCGGGAGCACTCTCATTCCAGCTGTAGCCGAGCTTACCGAAACAATTGGTTGGACGCTGTGGCCAGTGGACCTGGTACAGATCAAGATAGTCGGTTTGCAGGCGCTTCAGGCTGGCATCCAGCGCGGCGCGGATATTTTTGCGATCGAGGATTTGGTTTGGGCGGATCCCGGCATCGTTATTGCGCGAGGGGCCGCTGACTTTCGAGGCGATAACCAGCTTTTCACGGTTGCCGCGTTTTGCCAGCCAGTTACCGACGTAGGTTTCGGTAAGTCCCTGGGTTTCAGGGCGTGGCGGCACAGGGTACATCTCTGCGACATCAATCAGGTTAATGCCCTGGCTGACGGCATAATCGAGTTGTGCATGGGCATCGGCTTCGCTGTTTTGTTCACCAAATGTCATCGTGCCCAACCCCAGTTGACTTATCTCCAGAGCGCTGTGGGGGATACGGTGATAATGCATAGCCGGCTTCCTTCAATAGACATGTAGACCGCGTCAGGAACCTCCCGACAAAGGAATATAAACATGGCAGAGGGGAAGCAAAAGGGGAAGAAAAAAATCAAAAAGGCCAGTACGCTACTGACCTCTGACTGTTATCGCTCAATAATTTGCGAAACTTCGTCGCGATTGATCTGCATTTTATTGCCTGCCTGGTCGTGGTAGCTGACCAGACCGGTATCGTCGTCGACTTCGGGTTTGCCGTCGGTCAGGATCATTCGGCCATCTTTTGTCGCCATAACGTAATCGCTGCTACAGCCCGATACAGCAAACGCCAACCCGACTGCTGAAATTAACACCGCCCATTTTTTCATCGTTATCGTCCTCATCTGGCTCGTATCAAATCATAGTGTAGTATTAACCCGTTATGAAAACAGGGAGAAGCAGTAAAATCTTAAAAACCAGGCGATTATGTTTGTTAGCTCGCAAAATAAGTAAAAAACTATGTTTTTAGTAAGAAATGACGAGCAAGCAGTGCGCCGGTGAAATTCTTTTTGAGATAAAAACCGCGCGGCAACGTCAGTATCGGCTCGCCCATTGCGCCGATCGCCTCGGTCAGCGCTTTGCTGTTAGCCGCCTTTGGGCGCAGCTGTAACACTTCTCCGTGTCGGGCGGTGATGCGCTCCACCTGCCCGAGCACGATCATGTCCATCAGCTCTTCCCAGTCCAGACGCAGCTGATGCTCTTCCTCTTCATCCGGGCTCCAGAGCAGCGGCGCGCCAACGCGACGCTCAGCCAGTGGGATCTGACGTTCACCTTCAACCGGAACCCACAGCACGCGCTTCAGCTTATGGCGCACGTGGCTGGTCTCCCACGTCACGCCGGTGTTACCGGTCAAAGGCGCAACGCAGACAAACGTGGTCTCCAGAGGCTTGCCCTGGCTGTCGATGGGAATGGTTTTTAACTCTACGCCAAGGGCGGCAAAATCTTGCTCTGGTTTGCTCCCGGCGCTGGCACCCAGCCACAGTTCCAGCAGCATGCCGATCCAGCCTTTATCTCGTTTCAGATCCTTCGGGATCGGAAGCCCTGCCATCGCCGCCAGTTCGCCCAGCGAGAAACCCGCCAGACGCTGAGCCTGCTGCAGCAACTGACGCTCGCTTGACGGCGGTGTGAGCAAGGGGGTAAGCGGATGCATGAAGGTAACCTTTTGATTAAAAAATAAACGAAGAAATTGTCCCTTGTGGATAGAGTTTAACTTTTTCTGTACCAATATTCCATGTCTATGATTTATAGGTTTTTTTATCGAAAATTTAGCACCAGATCTGAAACGTAAAATGGGTTGTTCAAATCTGGTCACTGACAATAAACAGGATCTTACACCATGTTATCCACAGAAAAGTGGGATAACTGGGCATAACCCTGACTACTGTTTCAATTTACAGCCTTGACGTGCGACGAAAATCCAAATTTCAGACAAATTGTGTTTAACTTATTGGCACAATCTGTGGATAAAACCGACGCTGTTCGATCTTTCATCAGCACGATGATCCCTTGTGTGATGATCGTCACGCTATTCTCTTTTTTGTTGATGGTTTCATTCTTAACTATATGAAAATAATAATTTTATATAATTTCATTAAAAGAGGGAGCCTGACGGTGATTCAGGTTGTTCATGGGTAATCAGACACTTCTTCACAACTATATCCACAGAAAAGGTGAATAAAATTCCCTTCGCTGCTGCACTTCTGTTTATAACTCTGCCCTTATTTGTGAGTTATTCAAATGTTATTAGGTTGCAGGCCTGTAAGAGAGTGGTTTACCGCCTCCCTGTAGTGTGAAACAATCATTCATATATAAGGTTTAGATTGGGGTAGTCCGGTGATTGATGACGATGGCTACCGCCCGAACGTAGGAATAGTAATTTGTAATCGTCAGGGCCAGGTCATGTGGGCAAGGCGATATGGTCAGCACTCCTGGCAGTTCCCGCAAGGTGGGATCAATCCGGGAGAGTCCCCAGAACAAGCGATGTACCGGGAGCTTTTTGAAGAGGTCGGTTTAAGCCGTAAAGATGTTCGCATCCTGGCCTCGACCCGCAACTGGTTGCGTTACAAGTTACCGAAACGTTTGGTGCGTTGGGACACAAAGCCGGTTTGTATCGGCCAGAAACAGAAGTGGTTTCTTCTGCAGTTGGTGGGCAACGATTCAGACATCAATATGCAAACCAGCAGTACGCCGGAGTTCGATGGCTGGCGCTGGGTAAGCTATTGGTATCCTGTTCGTCAGGTCGTGTCATTTAAACGCGATGTTTACCGTAGGGTGATGAAAGAGTTTGCAAGTGTGGTTATGCAGCTTCAGGAGATCCCGCCTAAGCCGCAAAGCGCACCTGCCTGGCGACGTAAAAGAGGTTAAGCTACGCAAATCATGCTCACCCGCTTGCGAGAAATAGTCGAGAAGGTGGCCAGTGCTCCGCGTCTGAACGAGGCGTTGAATATTCTGGTTACTGACATCTGTCTTGCGATGGAGACCGAGGTCTGTTCGGTGTATCTGGCCGACCACGATCGGCGCTGCTATTACCTGATGGCGACCCGTGGTTTGAAAAAACCACGGGGACGAACCGTAACGCTCGCATTCGATGAAGGGATTGTCGGTCTGGTTGGACGGCTGGCGGAACCCATCAACCTTGCCGATGCGCAAAAACACCCCAGTTTTAAATACATTCCTTCCGTAAAAGAAGAGCGCTTCCGCGCTTTCCTTGGTGTGCCAATTATCCAGCGTCGTCAGCTGCTCGGCGTTCTGGTCGTCCAGCAGCGTGAGCTGCGTCAGTACGATGAAAGCGAAGAGTCATTCCTCGTTACGCTGGCCACACAGATGGCGGCGATCCTCTCACAGTCTCAGCTTGCTGCGCTTTTTGGTCAGTATCGTCATACGCGTATCCGTGCTCTTCCGGCCTCGCCAGGCGTGGCGATTGCTGAAGGCTGGATGGACGCCACGCTGCCGTTAATGGAGCAGGTGTACGAAGCCTCCACGCTTGATGAAGCGCTGGAGCGCGAGCGTCTTACCGCAGCCCTGGAAGAGGCGGCGAATGAATTTCGTCGCTACAGCAAACGCTTTGCGGCGGGTGCGCAAAAAGAGACGGCGGCTATCTTTGACCTCTATTCACACCTGCTCTCAGACGCGCGTTTGCGTCGTGAGCTTTTTGCCGAGGTGGATAAAGGTTCGGTAGCAGAATGGGCCGTTAAAAAGGTTATCGAAAAGTTTGCTGAACAGTTTGCTGTATTAACTGACGGTTATCTGAAGGAGCGCGCCGGAGATTTACGCGCGCTGGGCCAACGTCTGCTGTTCCATCTGGATGACACCATTCAGGGGCCAAATGCCTGGCCAAAACGGTTTGTCCTGGTTGCCGATGAACTCTCGGCAACCACGCTGGCTGAACTGCCTCAGGACCGGCTGGCCGGCGTCGTGGTGCGCGATGGTGCCGCCAACTCACATGCCGCCATTATGGTACGTGCGCTGGGTATTCCTACCGTTATGGGGGCGGATATCCAGCCGTCGGTACTGCACCGACGCACGCTGGTGGTTGATGGTTACCGCGGTGAACTGCTGGTCGATCCTGAGCCGGTTCTGCTTCAGGAATATCAGCGTCTCATCAGCGAAGAGAATGAATTAAGCAAGCTGGCGGAAGATGACGTTAACCTGCCTGCGCAACTCAAAAGCGGAGAGCGGATCAAAGTCATGCTCAACGCGGGCTTAAGCCCGGAACACGAGGAGAAGCTTGGCAGCCGCATCGACGGCATCGGTTTATACCGCACTGAAATCCCGTTTATGTTGCAAAGTGGTTTCCCCTCCGAAGAGGAGCAGGTGGCGCAGTATCAGGGCATGTTGCAGATGTTTAACGACAAGCCCGTCACCCTGCGTACCCTGGACGTCGGGGCGGATAAACAGCTGCCGTATATGCCGATCAGCGAAGAGAACCCATGCCTGGGCTGGCGCGGGATCCGTATTACGCTCGATCAGCCGGAGATCTTTCTGATCCAGGTGCGCGCCATGCTGCGCGCCAACGCGGCGACGGGAAATCTCAGCATCTTACTGCCGATGGTGACCAGTATTGATGAGATCGACGAAGCGCGGCGCCTGATCGAACGTGCTGGCCGGGAAGTGGAAGAGATGATTGGCTATGCGATCCCTAAACCACGGATCGGTGTCATGCTCGAAGTGCCGTCGATGGTCTTTATGTTGCCGCAGCTGGCTAACCGCGTTGATTTTATCTCTGTCGGTACGAACGACCTGACGCAATATATTCTGGCCGTCGATCGTAACAACACCCGCGTCGCCAGTATTTACGACAGTCTGCATCCGGCGATCATTCGCGCGTTAGCGATGATTGCCCGTGAGGCGGAGCAGTACGGCATTGATTTACGCCTGTGCGGCGAAATGGCCGGGGATTCAATGTGCGTCGCGATCCTGATTGGTCTGGGGTATCGCCACCTGTCGATGAACGGCCGTGCCGTCGCACGCGTGAAGTATTTGTTGCGACATATCGACATCAATGATGCTCGCGAGCTGGCTGAGCGCAGTCTTGAAGCGCAGCTGTCCGCGGAGGTACGGCACCAGGTGGCGGCGTTTATGGAACGACGCGGTATGGGTGGCCTGATTCGCGGCGGCCGCTAATCCTCTTACTCCCTCTCCCTGTGGTGAGAGGGCACCAGTGCTGATAAAACCCTATACACATCTTTTACATCTCTGGCGCATCCTCCACGCCCGCCTTATGCTATGATTCGCAACTTTGGAGCCTCTGCTTAAGGCAGAATCGCATTTCTACCGCTGTCCACTTTCAGCGGAATAACAACATCTTGTGGTGACAGATGAACAGTGGTTATCTGCATTTTCCGGAATTTGATCCGGTCATTTTCTCATTAGGACCTGTTTCGCTTCACTGGTACGGTTTGATGTACCTGGTGGGCTTCATTTTTGCCATGTGGCTTGCTGGTCGTCGCGCCAGCCGTCCTGGCAGCGGCTGGACCAAAAACGAAGTGGAAAACCTGCTGTACGCGGGCTTCCTCGGCGTGTTCCTCGGTGGCCGTATTGGGTATGTGCTGTTCTATAACCTCCCGGTATTCCTGAACGATCCCCTCTACCTGTTCCGCGTCTGGGACGGCGGCATGTCCTTCCACGGCGGCCTGATTGGGGTGATCCTGGTGATGGTGATTTTTGCCAAACGCACCAAACGCAACTTCTTCCAGGTATCAGATTTTATCGCACCACTGATCCCATTTGGGCTGGGGGCTGGCCGTCTGGGCAACTTTATCAACGGTGAGCTGTGGGGGCGTGTTGACCCGAGCGTCTCTTTCACCATGCTGTTCCCCGGCTCGCGTGCAGAAGACATGGCGTTGCTGCCGTCGCATCCAGAGTGGCAATCCATTTTCGATACCTACGGCGTGCTGCCGCGTCATATGTCCCAGCTTTATGAGCTGGCACTGGAAGGCGTCGTGCTGTTCATCATCCTGAACCTGTTTATTCGCAAACCGCGCCCGATGGGGTCTGTCTCCGGCCTGTTCCTGATTGGCTACGGCGCGTTCCGCATCATTGTTGAATTCTTCCGCCAGCCGGATGCACAGTTCACCGGTGAATGGGTACAGTACATCAGCATGGGGCAGATCCTCTCCATTCCGATGATTGTCGCGGGTGCCATTATGATGATTTGGGCGTATCGTCGTCGTCCACAGCAACAACTTTCCTGAGGAACCATGAAACAGTATCTTGAATTGATGAAAAAAGTGCTCGATGAGGGCACGCCGAAAAACGACCGTACCGGCACCGGTACGCTCTCCATTTTTGGCCACCAGATGCGCTTCAATTTACAGGAAGGCTTCCCTCTGGTGACGACCAAGCGCTGCCATCTGCGCTCGATCATTCATGAACTGCTCTGGTTCCTGCAAGGCGATACCAACGTTGCGTATCTGCACGAAAACAACGTCTCCATCTGGGACGAATGGGCAGATGAAAACGGCAACCTGGGCCCGGTTTACGGCAAGCAGTGGCGCGCATGGCCAACGCCTGATGGCCGCCATATTGACCAGATCACCACCGTGATGAACCAGCTGAAAAACGATCCGGACTCGCGCCGAATCATTGTTTCCGCCTGGAACGTGGGCGAGCTGGACAAAATGGCGCTGGCTCCGTGCCACGCGTTCTTCCAGTTCTACGTCGCTGACGGAAAGCTCTCCTGCCAGCTCTACCAGCGTTCCTGTGATGTGTTCCTCGGCCTGCCGTTTAACATTGCCAGCTATGCGCTGTTAGTCCATATGATGGCGCAGCAGTGTGACCTGGAAGTGGGGGATTTTGTCTGGACCGGTGGGGACACCCATCTCTACAGCAACCATATGGAGCAGACCCATCTCCAGCTGACCCGCGAACCGCGCGCACTGCCGAAGCTCATCATCAAGCGCAAACCGGCGTCAATCTTTGACTACCGCTTCGATGATTTTGAGATTGAGGGCTACGACCCGCACCCTGGCATCAAAGCGCCCGTCGCTATCTGATGCGGTAAAGCGTGACACAACCGGTGCTATTTAGCGCCGGTTTTTTTTCGTCTTTATCCCGTTTCCCGAGGCGTTATCCAGAAAGCGTGCAACGCGCTGCAACTCGCTTAATACCCTGGATAACGCCTCGTAAAACGTTAATTCGCTGCTCGCCACTTTATCGGCGCATCGCCACACTCCCCGTATGAAAAAAGAGAACGGTTTTACGCTTATCGAAACGCTGGTGGCTGTGTCGCTGGTCGTTATTCTCAGTGCCTCAGGCCTGTACGGCTGGAGCAGTTGGCAGGGGCAGCAGCGGCTGTGGCAAACCGCCAGCCAGGTGCGCGACTACCTGGTGTTTCTGCGCAACCATGCCAACCGGTACAACCGCGAGCACCGCATTACCTTGCAGCAGGTGGGGGAAAGGGCATGCCTGGTGAGTTCTGCCGTAAAAGGCTGTGAGCAGGGCAGCCCCTTTGCACTGATTCCACTCTGGCCAGAAGTCGCGGTCAGCGAGGTAACGCCGTCACTCGGGTTCTATGGATTGAGGGATACGGCATGGGCAGGTCGGATAAGAGTGCAAAGCCGTGCAGGAGCGTGGCTGATTATTGTCTCAGATGGAGGGCGCATCAGGATGTGTCAGGTCTCGCAGGGGGGACAATGTTGAAGCGTCAGCAGGGATTTTCCCTTACTGAAGTTCTGATTGCTACGGCCATCAGCAGCCTGTTATTGATCGGCGCATCGCGCTTTTTACCCGGTTTGCAGCGAGCGGTGTTACTGCAATCCGGCCAGCGAGAACAGGAAGAGGAGGTCTGGCAGAGACTGTTTTCCCTCGGCAAACAGCTCCAGCGAGCAGGCTACTGTGCGGGTAACTGCCCGGGACAAGGGTTGTTAACGGGCAGGCAAGGTAGCTGTGTCATTGTGCGATGGGATGCCAACAGTAACGGCAGCTGGGATAACAGTGCATCAGAAAACGACAGCACCGGTTTTCGTCTGGAGTCGGGTGCACTGGAAACCCTGCGTGGTGCAACCTCGTGTGAAGGCAAAGGATGGGAAAAGCTCACGGATCCGGACAGGCTGGTGATCACGCACTTTATGGTGAGTAAAGTTGAACACGCCAGGTTTGCGCCTGAGTTTACTATCGAACTGGCCGCTATCCGCAAGGGCGAGCAGGGGAAGCCTTATCAGGCGGTGTATACGGTTACGGGGTACAACTTGTGAACCGTCAACGTGGAATGTCTTCCCTTGCGCTGGTTCTGCTTTTACTGGTGCTTGGTACTCTGATCCTCACCGGTCTCAACCAGCAACTCACTACGTTTAGTGCGCTCGTTGGCGGAGAAAGCCGTTCATTTCAGCAGCAGGCCGCGGTGCAATCTGCGCTTGAGTGGGGACGCGTTCAGCGTTGGTCATCGGAGCCTCTGGCGCAGTGCAAACAGGCATCAGCGTGGCGAGTGTGTTTACGGCGGCTGAGTGAGACGCGTGTGCTGCTGATTGCCGGAGGCAATGACCTGCTGCTCTGGCGCTCAGGAGAGATAATCGACGGTAAAATTCACTTTTCACCCCGCGGCTGGAGTGATTTTTGTCCCCTTAAGGATCGCGCGTTATGCCAGCTACCGTAAACAAAGAGAATGGATTTAGCATGGTTGAGGTTCTGCTGGCGATGATGCTGCTGGTGATGATCGTCACCGCACTGGCCGGTTATCACAGGGCACTGGCGGCGCGGTTTACCCTGTTTAACCAGTACCGCCAGCTCTGGCATTATGCCTGGAACCAGGCTCAGCTCTCAACGACTGCGCTGCCCGCAGGCTGGCAGGTGAGTCGGGTGCAGACAACGCACTCAGGATGTGTCAGCATCACGGTTACACTTTTTTCGCCTCTGGGGCGGCGCGGTGAGATAACGCGTCTGCATTGCCCTGTTAGCCAGTAGTCGGGAGCGTCTATGTTAAGGGTCTACCACTCAAATCGTCTGGATGTGCTGGAAGCGCTGATGGAATTTATCGTTGAGCGCGAGCGGCTGGACGACCCTTTTGAGCCTGAAATGATGCTGGTGCAAAGCACCGGTATGGCGCAGTGGCTGCAAATGTCGCTTTCCCGTAAATTTGGCATTGCCGCGAACATTGATTTTCCGCTGCCGGCGAGCTTTATCTGGGAAATGTTTGTTCGCGTATTGCCAGACATTCCCGAGCAGAGCGCCTTCAACAAGCAGAGCATGAGCTGGAAGCTGATGGCGCTGCTGCCGGAAATGCTGCAGCACGATGAATTCGCCATGCTGCGCCACTATCTCAATGACGATGCCGATAAGCGCAAGCTGTTCCAACTGGCGTCCCGTACCGCCGATCTCTACGACCAATATCTGGTTTACCGTGCTGACTGGTTAATTCGCTGGGAAGCGGGTGAGCGGGTTGAAGGGCTACCGGAGGCGCAAATCTGGCAGGCGCCGCTGTGGAAAGCGCTGGTTGAGCATACGGAGAAACTGGGCCAGCCTAAGTGGCACCGTGCCAATTTGTACGATCGGTTTATCTCGATACTCGAAAATGCGTCGGAGCGCCCGGCCCGTCTGCCGTCACGCGTCTTTATCTGTGGGATATCCGCATTACCCCCTGTCTATCTGAAGGCACTGAATGCGCTGGGTAAACATATTGATATTCATATTTTGTTTACCAACCCCTGCCGGCACTATTGGGGGGATATCCTCGATGAACGCTGGCTTTCACGACTGGTAACCCGCCAAAGAAAGCGCCTTTTTGAAGAGCGATCCGTCCCTTTGTTTAAAGACGGCTCCACCGCCGCGCAGCTTTTCGATGAAGACGGTATTCAGAACCTGCCCAATCCGCTACTTGCCTCATGGGGGAAGCTGGGACGTGATTACATTCACATGCTCTCTGATATCACTTCTTCGGGTGAAGGCGATGTGGATGCTTTTGTCGAGATCGCCCCGGATAACCTGCTGCATAACATTCAGCTCGATATTCTTGATCTGGAAAACCGTGCCGTTATGGGCGTGACGGCGAAAGAGTTTGAACGCAGCGACAGCAAGCGGAAGCTGGATGCTGACGATCGTAGTATCACGATCCATGTGTGCCATAGCCCGCAGCGTGAGGTCGAAGTGCTTCACGACCAGTTGCTGGCGATGCTGCAGGACGATCCCGAACTCACGCCGCGTGACATCGTGGTGATGGTGGCAGACATCGATAGCTACAGCCCCTTTATTCAGGCTGTTTTCGGCAGTGCGACAGGGGAGCGATACTTGCCTTACGCTATCTCTGACCGTCGCGCTCGTCAGTCGCATCCCGCCTTGCAGGCCTTTGTTACCCTGCTTTCACTGCCGGATAGCCGCTTCATCTCGGAAGATGTCCTGGCGTTACTGGATGTTCCCGTGCTGGCCGCACGCTTCAACATCAATGAGGAAGGGCTGCGCTACCTTCGCCAGTGGGTGAATGAATCTGGCGTGCGCTGGGGGATTGATGACGACAACGTCCAGGAGTTCGAGCTTCCTCCGACCGGGCAACATACCTGGCGGTTTGGCCTGACGCGTATGCTGCTGGGCTACGCCATGGAAAGCAGTCAGGGCGAGTGGAATGAGGTGCTGCCATACGATGAGTCCAGCGGTTTGATTGCTGAACTGGTGGGGCATTTAGCGTCTCTGCTGATGCAGCTTAACCGCTGGCGTCGTGAGTTAATGCAGCCGCGTCAGCTTGAAGAGTGGCTTCCGGTTTGCAGGGCGTTGCTCAATGATTTCTTCCTGCCAGACAGTGACACCGAAGCGGCGATGGCGCTCATTGAAACGCAGTGGCAGGCTATCGTCGACGAGGGCGTGAATTCCCACTATCACGAGGCGATTCCATTGTCGCTGCTGAGGGATGAATTGACGCAGCGTCTTGACCAGGAGCGAATCAGTCAGCGTTTCCTGGCGGGCCCAATCAATATCTGCACGCTGATGCCAATGCGTTCAATCCCCTTTAAGGTGGTCTGTTTGCTCGGCATGAATGATGGCGTTTATCCTCGCGCCCTGGCGCCGCTGGGGTTCGATTTAATGAGCGCAAATCCAAAGCGGGGTGACCGTAGTCGTCGTGATGATGACCGCTATCTTTTCCTCGAAGCGCTCATCTCTGCCCAGAGTAAGCTCTATATCAGCTATATCGGCCGCTCCATTCAGGATAACAGCGAGCGCTTCCCCTCCGTTCTGGTGCAGGAGTTAGTGGATTATATCGGCCAGAGCCACTATCTGGCGGGTGATGAAGCCCTTAACTGTGATGAAAGCGAACAGCGGGTCAAGGCGCATATCACCTGTGTCCACAGCCGTATGCCGTTTGACCCGATGAACTACGTTGTTAGCGAACAGCAGAGCTATGCCCGCGAGTGGCTACCGGCGGCGAAAAAGGAGGGGAGAGCACATACGGATTTCATTCAGACACTTGACCCGCTGCCCATTAACACCCTGACTTTTGAACAGCTTCAACGCTTTTGGGCGCATCCTGTTCGCGCCTTCTTCCAGCAACGATTGCAGGTCAACTTCCGTTCTGAAGAGAGCGAAATTCCGGATGCAGAGCCTTTTACGCTGGAAGGGCTGGAGCGCTATCAGTTAAATCTGCAACTGCTGAATGCACTGGTTGACGAGGAAGATGCTGACAAGCTTTATCGCCGCTATCGTGCGGCAGGGCAACTGCCTTACGGCGCGTTTGGGGAGATCGTCTGGGAGGCGCAATGCCAGGAGATGAACGCTCTGGCGGAGCGCGTAAGAGAGCAGCGTCAGCCCGGACAAAGTCTTGAAATCGATCTCAGCTGCAATGGCATCCAGCTCACCGGCTGGCTCACTCAGGTTCAGCCTGATGGGCTGCTGCGCTGGCGGCCTTCACTGCTCAGCGTTTCACAAGGATTGCAACTCTGGCTGGAACATCTTGTCTACAGTGCGTTGGGCCACAAAGGCGAAAGCCGGATCTTCGTGCGCAAAGAGGGCGAGTGGCGCTTTCCGCCAATGGAGGCAGATCAGGCGTTTCGCTACCTCTCTTTGTACATTGAAGGCTATCTCCAGGGAATGAACAAACCCCTGCTGTTATTGCCTGAAAGTGGTGGCGCGTGGATAAAAGCCTGTTACGACGCACAGAATGATGCGATGTTAACGGATGAGGCTTCTCTGCAGAAAGCGCGCAGTAAATTTATGCAGGCCTATGAAGGGAACATGATGGTGCGCGGCGAGGGGGAAGATGTCTGGTATCAGCGCCTATGGCGCACGCTCGAACCAGAGTACTTTGAGGCTATCACGGAAGAGGCAAAGCGCTACCTGTTACCGTTGTTTAAATTTAATCAGTCCTGAGCGCTGTATAAAAATTGCGCAGTATGGGGTGTTCATTTATGATGCACTTCTTATCACGGACTGATGTACCCCCAATAAAGAGATGTTGGCGTGTCCAGCACGCAGTGTGTTAATGATGTTTACCCTAAATAATTCGAGTTGCAGGAAGGCGGCAAGGGTGTGAATCCCCTGGAGCTTACATAAGTAAGTGACTGGGGTGAACGCACGCAGCCAACGCACATGCAACTTGAAGTATGACGGGGATAGCCGTGATAAAGAGGTCGTAATGCCAGGCAGCACCGTGTTCAAAGCGTTTGTTTTGTTTATCGCCCTTTGGGCTCCCTTCACTCAGGCAGACTCCGGTTGGCAACCCGTTCAGGACACTATCCGTAAGAGCGAAAAAGACACCCGGCAGTATCAGGCGATCCGGCTTGATAACGGCATGACCGTGCTGCTGGTTTCCGATCCGCAGGCGGTGAAATCCCTCTCGGCATTGGTCGTGCCGATTGGATCGCTGGAAGATCCTGAGGCTCACCCGGGGCTGGCGCATTACCTCGAACACATGACGTTAATGGGGTCAAAGAAGTATCCGCAGCCGGATAGCCTGTCCGAATTTCTAAAAATGCATGGCGGCAGCCACAATGCCAGCACGGCACCTTACCGCACGGCCTTTTATCTCGAAGTCGAAAATGACGCGCTGGACGGGGCGGTTGATCGTCTTGCGGATGCTATCGCCGCGCCGCTGCTGGATAAAAAGTACGCCGATCGTGAACGCAATGCAGTGAATGCCGAACTGACGATGGCCCGTACCCGAGACGGTATGCGTATGGCGCAGGTCAGCGCTGAGACGATCAACCCGGCGCACCCAGGTGCACGCTTCTCGGGCGGCAATCTGGAGACGCTCAGCGATAAACCCGGCAGCCCGGTCATTGATGCTCTGCATGCGTTTCGCGACAAATACTACTCAGCCAACCTGATGAAAGCGGTTATTTACAGCAACAAACCGCTGCCTGAACTGGCTGGTTTGGCGGCAAAAACGTTTGGCCGGGTGCCAAATAAAAATATCGACCAGCCAAAGATTGACGTGCCGGTTGTCACGGACGCGCAAAAAGGGATCGTCATCCACTACGTTCCTGCCATGCCCCGCAAAGTGCTGCGCGTTGAGTTCCGCATTGATAACAACACCGCACAGTTTCGCAGCAAAACCGACGAGCTGGTGACCTACCTGATTGGTAACCGCAGTCCGGGAACATTATCCGACTGGCTGCAAAAACAGGGGCTGGTGGAAGGGATTCGCGCCGATTCGGATCCTGTTGTAAACGGCAACAGCGGCGTGCTGGCAATTTCCGCCACCCTGACCGACAAAGGGCAGGCCAACCGTGATGAAGTGGTTGCCGCTATCTTCAGCTACCTCTCTTTGCTGCGTGAGAAAGGCGTCGATAAGCGCTATTTTGATGAACTCGCTCATGTGCTGGATCTCGATTTCCGTTACCCGTCCATCACCCGCGACATGGATTATGTGGAGTGGCTGGCGGATACCATGATCCGCGTGCCGGTGGAACACACCCTCGATGCGGTCAATATTGCCGATCGCTATGATGCGGCGGCGTTAAAAGCGCGCCTGGCGATGATGACCCCGCAGAATGCCCGTATCTGGTACATCAGCCCGAACGAACCGCATAACAAAACCGCCTACTTTGTCGATGCACCTTATCAGGTAGACAAGATCGGCGACCAGACCTTCGCTGCCTGGCAAAAGAAGGCTGGAGAGATTGCGTTGACGTTGCCGGAACTGAACCCTTACATTCCGGATGATTTTACGCTTATCAAAACCACTAAGGATTATCCGCACCCCGAGCTCATTGTCGATGAGCCGACGCTGCGCGTGGTGTATACCCCAAGCCGTTATTTCGCGAGCGAGCCAAAGGTGGATGTCAGCGTGGTGCTGCGTAATCCGAAAGCGATGAATAGTGCCAAAAATCAGGTGATGTTCGCGCTTAATGACTATCTCGCGGGTATCGCGCTCGATCAGCTTAGCAACCAGGCAGCCGTTGGCGGGATCAGCTTCTCCACCAATGCCAACAATGGTTTGATGCTGAATGCAAATGGCTATACCCAGCGTTTGCCTCAGCTGTTCCAGGCACTGCTGGAGGGCTATTTTAGCTATACGCCGACGGAAGAGCAGCTTGAGCAGGCCAAGTCCTGGTATGCGCAGATGATGGATTCTGCGGAAAAGGGCAAAGCCTACGATCAGGCGCTGATGCCAGCGCAAATGCTGTCGCAAATCCCGTATTTCCAGCGTGAAGAACGCCGGGCATTGCTGCCATCTATCTCATTAAAAGAGGTGCTGGATTACCGTGATGCGCTGAAAACTAACACGCGTCCTGAGTTCCTTATCGTCGGTAACATGAGCGAGGATCAGGCTAAAACGCTGGCAGAGAATGTCCGCACTCAGTTGGGTTCGAAAGGCGACGAGTGGTGTCGTAATCAGGACGTGCTGGTTGAGAAAAAACAGAATGTGATTTTTGAAAAAGCGGGGAGCAGTACCGATTCCGCGCTGGCTGCAGTGTTTGTGCCCACGGGCTATGACGAATTCTCCGGGTCCGCACAGAGCGCGGTGCTGGGGCAGATTATTCAGCCGTGGTTCTATAACCAACTGCGCACGGAAGAGCAGCTTGGCTACGCGGTATTTGCTTTCTCGATGAACGTTGGCCGTCAGTGGGGGCTGGGCTTCCTGCTGCAAAGCAGCGATAAACAACCGGCCTATCTCTGGCAGCGCTATCAGGCGTTCTTCCCGCAGGTGGAAGCAAAGCTGCGGGCCATGAAGCCGGAAGAATTTTCCCAGATCCAGCAGGCCGTCATTGCGCAGGTGATGCAGCCGCCGCAGACGCTGGGCGAAGAGGCGTCGCAGCTGAGCAAAGATTTTGATCGCGGTAATATGAAATTTGATTCGCGTGATAAAGTAGTGGCCGAGATAAAACAGCTGACGCCGCAGAAGGTTGCGGACTTCTTCCATCAGGCCGTGATTAAGCCGCAGGGCATCACCATTCTGTCTCAGGTTTCCGGTAGCCAGAACGGGAAAACGGAGTACGTGAACCCGCACGGCTGGAAAGTCTGGAAGAGCGTCAGCGCGCTGCAGCAATCAATGCCCTGGAGTAAGAAAGAATGACCGATACCGCTGAGTCCCTTGATCCCTTACGTTTACCTCTACAGGGTGAACGATTGATTGAAGCCTCAGCGGGAACGGGAAAAACGTTTACCATTGCCGCGCTCTATCTGCGCCTGCTGTTAGGGCTTGGCGGTAACGCTGCTTTTCCGCGCCCTTTGAGCGTTGAAGAGCTGTTGGTCGTGACCTTTACCGAGGCCGCCACCGCTGAGTTGCGCGGCCGTATTCGTACCAATATTCACGAACTGCGCATCGCCTGCCTGCGCCAGAGTACGGATAACCCTCTCTACGCGAGCCTTCTGGAAGAAATTGCTGATAAGCAGCAGGCCGCCCAGTGGCTGCTCCTTGCGGAACGACAGATGGACGAAGCGTCCGTCTTCACCATTCACGGGTTTTGCCAGCGCATGCTGAGCCTGAATGCGTTCGAATCCGGCATGCTGTTTGAACAACAACTCATTGAAGATGAATCCGTGCTGCGCTATCAGGCCTGTGCGGATTTCTGGCGTCGCCACTGCTACCCGTTACCGCGCGATATCGCCGAAGCGGTACATGCCTTGTGGAAAGGGCCAGAGGCACTGCTGCGCGCCATCGATCGTTATCTTCAGGGGGAAGCGCCGGTCATCAAATCGCCGCCGCCAGCGGATGAAACCCTGGCCTCACGCCATGAAAAAATCATCGCGCGAATCGCAGACATCAAGCAAAAATGGAATGAATCAGTCGGCGAGATTGAGGCGATCATCGAGAGTTCCGGGATCGACAGACGCAAGTTCAACCGTGGCAACCAGGGAAAATGGATCGAGAAGATCAGCGCATGGGCGAAGGAAGAGACGCGCGGTTATCAGCTTCCGGACGCGCTGGAGAAATTCTCACAGCGTTTCCTGGTTGAGCGGACCAAAGCCGACGGCATTGTGCCTGAACATCCCCTGTTTGTGGCAATTGAAACTCTGCTGGCGGAGCCCCTGACGCTTAACGATCTGATGATCACCCGTGCGATGACGGAAATTCGCGATGCCGTGGCGCGCGAAAAGCGCCGGCGGGGCGAGCTGGGGTTTGATGACATGCTGAGTCGCCTTGATGCGGCGTTGTGCAGCGAAAATGGCGAAGCGCTTGCAGAGGCGATTCGTACTCGCTTCCCGGTCGCAATGATTGACGAGTTTCAGGATACCGACCCTCAGCAGTACCGTATTTTCCGCCGTATCTGGCGCCATCAGCCCGGCACCGCACTGCTGTTAATCGGCGATCCGAAGCAGGCCATTTACGCTTTCCGCGGTGCGGATATTTTCACCTACATGAAAGCCCGCAGTGAGGTTGATGCGCACTATACGCTCGATACCAACTGGCGATCCTCTCCCGGCATGGTGGAAAGCGTTAACGCGCTGTTCAGTCGCATGGATATGGCGTTTATGTTCCGGGAAATCCCGTTTCTGCCGGTCAAATTTGCCCCGAAAAACGATTCGTTGCGCTTCGAATTCAACGGTGAGACGCAGTCCGCCATGCACTTCTGGCTGCTGGACGGCGAAGGCTGTGGCGTCGCCGACTATCAAAATGCCATGGCCCAGTACTGTGCGGCGCAGATTAGGGACTGGCTCAGCGCAGGCGCGCGGGGAGATGCGCTGCTGTGGAAGGGCGATAAACCCGCGCCGGTAAAAGCATCCGATATCACGGTGCTGGTGCGAAGCCGCCAGGAGGCCGCGCTTATTCGCGACGCCCTGACGCTACTGAATATTCCGTCCGTCTATCTTTCAAACCGCGACAGCGTTTTTGAAACGCTGGAAGCCCAGGAGATGCTTTGGCTGCTGCAGGCCGTGCTGGCGCCAGAGCGTGAAAGTACGCTGCGCAGTGCACTGGCGAGTGCGATGCTCGGGATGAATGCGCGTGATATTGATGTGCTCAACAATGACGAAGCCGCGTGGGATGCCGTGGTAGAAGAGTTTGTTCGCTACCGCGAAAAATGGCAAAAGCGCGGCGTGATGGCGATGGTGCGCGAGCTCATGGCAGAGCGTCACATTGCGGAGAACATGCTCGCAACCGCGGGCGGCGAGCGCCGTCTGACCGATATTCTGCATATCAGCGAATTGCTGCAGGAAGCGGGGACACAGCTGGAGAGCGAGCATGCCCTGGTGCGCTGGCTGGCGCAGCAGATTGCCGACCCGAACAGTAATTCGTCCAGCCAGCAGATGCGCCTTGAGAGTGATAAACACCTGGTGCAAATCGTCACCATTCACAAATCTAAAGGCCTGGAATATCCGCTGGTCTGGCTGCCCTTTATCGCCAATTACCGCGTGCAGGATCAGGCTTTTTACCACGATCGCGAGTCGTTTGAAGCGGTACTCGATCTCAGCAACGCAGAGTCAAGCGTTGAGCTGGCCGAAGCCGAGCGTCTGGCAGAAGATCTGCGTCTGCTTTATGTGGCGCTGACCCGCTCGGTCTGGCACTGCAGCCTGGGCGTTGCGCCGCTGTTTCGTCGCCGGGGCGATAAGAGCGGCGAGAGTGATTTTCATCTGAGTGCGCTGGGAAGGCTTATCCAGCGAGGCGAACCCAAAGATGCTGCCGGTCTGCGCCAGTGCATCGAATCTCTTTGCTCAGAGCATGTTGCCCTGCATATTCCGTCTCAGCCCGACAACAGCCGCTGGCAGACGCCGGAACAGAGAACGTCAGAGCTGCATGCCCGCCAGGTTGCCCGCACGATTGCCGACGACTGGCGCGTTACCAGTTACTCCGGTTTACAGCAGCACGGGCAAAGCGTTGCTCAGGATTTGATGCCTAAACTGGACGTAGATGCCGCAGGCGCAGGAAGCGTGCCCGCTGAACCGGTGCTCACACCGCATCAGTTCCCGCGTGGGGCCTCGCCGGGCACGTTTTTACACAGCCTGTTTGAAGAGCTGGATTTTACCCAGCCGGTCTCTGAAGAATGGGTGCTGAAGATGCTCCAGAGCGGCGGCTACGACGCCCAATGGCAGCCGGTTCTCACCGACTGGCTCCGCGCTGTTTTGCACGCGCCGCTCACGACACAGGGGATTTCCCTCAGCCAGCTGACCGCCAAAGATAAACAGGTCGAAATGGAGTTTTATCTCCCCATTGCCAGCCCGCTCAGGGCCGACGCGCTTGACGCGTTGATCCGTGAGTACGATCCGTTATCCGCCGGTTGCCCACCGCTCAACTTCCGCCAGGTTCAGGGGATGTTAAAAGGGTTCATCGACCTGGTTTTCCGCCACGAAGGGCGCTACTACCTGCTGGATTACAAATCGAACTGGCTGGGTGAGAACAGCGAAGCCTATACCCAACAGGCGATGGCCTCAGCGATGCAAATGCATCGCTACGACCTGCAGTATCAGCTCTATACCCTGGCGTTGCACCGGTACCTGCGCCATCGCATGGCCGATTACCGTTACGAAGACCATTTTGGCGGCGTTATTTACCTGTTCCTGCGCGGCGTGGATGCTAACGACCCGCAGTCGGGCGTTTTTAGCACCCGTCCGGATGCGGAGCTGATTGAAAAAATGGATAACCTGTTTGCTGCACGCACAGAGGAGATGGCATGACGATGCAGGCGCTATTGCTGGAGGCGGTAGAACAACGATTATTGCGCCACCTGGACGTGCAGTTTGCCATGATGGTGGCGGGCGAGGCGCCAGCCGTTATGCTCGCTGCCGCCATTCTGAGTAAGGACGCAGGCGAGGGGCATGTGTGCCTTCCGCTGTCGCGTCTGGCTGTGGATGAGAAAATGCCTCCGGCGCTGCAGTCGTGTTTCGCGCTGCTCGGTGAGGCAGTGGACTGGCAGGCGATACTACTCCGCTCGCCTGCCGTCAGCGCGACCGATACCGGGACGCCACTGATTTTGACCGGCGAGCGTTTGTATCTGAACCGACTCTGGCGTAACGAACTGACGGTGGCGCGTTTCTTCAGCGAGACCAACGCCCCGCTTCCCTGCGATGAAGCGCAGCTCCGGCAAGTGCTGGATACGCTGTTTACCTCTGACGACGCGACTGACTGGCAGAAAGTGGCGGCCGCCGTGGCGTTAACGCGGCGGATCTCGGTGATTTCGGGCGGCCCGGGCACCGGGAAAACAACGACGGTGGCAAAACTGCTTGCCGCGCTGATTCAGTTATCCGGTGAGCAAAAGTGTCGTATTCGTCTGGCGGCTCCCACCGGTAAAGCTGCGGCACGTCTGACGGAGTCATTAAGCGGTGCCCTGCAAAAATTGCCGCTCACAGGGGAACAGCTTGCGCTTTTTCCCAATGAAGCCAGCACGTTGCATCGGTTACTTGGCGCGCAGCCGGGTAGCCAGCGTCTGCGCTACCATGCCGGTAACCCGCTACACCTGGATGTGCTGGTGGTGGATGAAGCGTCGATGATTGACCTGACGATGATGTCTCGGCTGATCGATGCTTTGCCGCCTCATGCGCGGGTCATTTTCCTCGGCGACCGTGACCAGCTAGCGTCCGTGGAAGCTGGGGCCGTGCTGGGTGATATCTGCACCTATGCCAGTCTGGGTTATACCGCGGAACGCGCGGAGGAGTTGGCCCGCCTGA
Source organism: Enterobacter cloacae complex sp. SHL012 (assembly GCF_049237505.1). NCBI lineage: Bacteria > Pseudomonadati > Pseudomonadota > Gammaproteobacteria > Enterobacterales > Enterobacteriaceae > Enterobacter > Enterobacter cloacae complex sp. SHL012. The sequence goes on along the minus strand of NZ_JBMKIZ010000003.1, from coordinate 238,181 downwards.
CAGGGTGTTCCCTTGCGGCGGAACAGCACTCGGTCGCGGGCGCGCTGCGCGACAGCTTGTGCCTGCTGCAAAAAAGCTACCGTTTCGGCAGCGACTCCGGCATCGGGCAGCTTGCGTCGGCGGTGAACCGGGGAGACCGGCACACGACCTGTGCGGTGTTTGACGGTACCTTTACCGACATTGAGAAAAAATCGCTGCAAAGTGGGGAAGAGTATCAGGCGATGCTGGATGATGCCCTGCTGGGGTATCAACATTTTCTCACCGGCGTACAACAGCAACGTCCGCCGGAGCAGGTGATTGCCGCGTTTGGCGAATATCAGTTGCTCTGCGCGTTGAGGGAGGGACCGTTTGGCGTCAGCGGCCTGAATGACAGGCTGGAACAGCTGCTGGCGCAGAAACGTAAAATCAACCGTACCCTGCACTCGCGCTGGTATGAAGGACGCCCGGTGATGATTTCCCGCAACGACAGTGCGCTGGGGTTGTTTAATGGCGATATCGGCATTGCACTCGATCGCGGGCAGGGGTTGCGCGTCTGGTTCCAGATGCCGGATGGTAGCGTGAAGTCCTTCCAGCCCAGCCGTTTGCCCGAGCATGAAACTGCGTGGGCGATGACGGTGCATAAATCGCAGGGCTCTGAGTTTAACCATGCGGCGTTGATCCTGCCGACGCAGCTTTCACCTGTCGTTACCCGCGAGCTGATCTATACCGCCATCACGCGTGCGCGTCAGCGCCTGTCGCTGTATACCGATGAACGCGTGCTGATGCAGGCCATCGCCACCCGCACGGAACGCCGAAGCGGGCTGGGCGCAATCTTTGAGTCTCTCTGAATGAGGGACGAAATGCAGGCCGGGTAAGCGCAGCGCTTCCCGGCAAGTGGCGTATTATCCCAGGTCGGCCATCAGCACTTTTGAACGGCGCTGATAGTTGTACATCTCTTTCTTCGTTTCCGGCAGGGAATCGATATCCACCGGCGTGAACCCGCGTTCCTGGAACCAGTGAATGCTGCGCGTGGTCAGGACGAACAGCTTGCTCAATCCCATCTGGCGCGCCTGCGCCGCCACGCGCTCTAGCAGCATTTCTCCGCGAGAAGAGCTCCGGTAGTCAGGATGCACAGCCACACAGGCCATTTCACCGATCTTCTCTTCCGGGAACGGATAGAGCGCGGCGCAGGCAATGGTCAGGTTATCGCGCTGAATAATGGTGAATTTGTCGATCTCCATCTCCAGCTGTTCACGGGAACGACGCACCAGAATACCCTGCTGTTCCAGCGGGCGGATCAGTTCCAGAATACCGCCGATATCGTTGATGGTCGCGCGGCGTATCTGCTCCGCACTCTCCATGACAATCTGGGTGCCGATGCCATCCCGGGAGAAGAGCTCCTGCAGTAAGGCCCCGTCTTCCTGATAGCTGATCAGGTGGCTACGGCGCACGCCGCTACGGCAGGCCTTCACCGCACCACGCAGAAAACGCACGGTGCCGGAGTGGTAATCTCCTTCGGCCTCCAGCGCTTCCACGCGCGCCTGGGCTTCATTCGGGAAGAGTTCCGGCACAATCACCCCTTCATCGTTAACGACGCCCTGTGAGGAGCAAAACCCAATCATTTTTTCCGCCTTCAGCTTGATAGCCAGCTGGGTGGCAATCTCTTCTGACGTGAGGTTGAAGCTTTCGCCGGTCACGGATACCGCCACCGGGCCCATGAGCACGATGGCACCGCTGTCCAGCTGACGGTGAATGGCCTCTTCATCAATACGACGAATGCGACCGCTGTGGCAGTAATCCACGCCATCGTCCACGCCGAGGGGCTGGGCGATGATAAAGTTGCCGCTCACGACGTTGATATGCGCCCCCTGCAGCGGCGTGTTGTTCAGACTCATCGACAGGCGAGCCGTAATATCCAGCTGCAGCAGCCCCGCCGCCTGTTTCACCAGTTCCAGGGTTTTCGCATCTGTGACGCGGGTATGTTTGTGATAAATCGGCTCGTGGTGGTGAGCGGCCAGGTTGGCATCGATCTGCGGGCGCGCGCCGTAGACCACCACCAGGCGGATCCCGAGACTGTGCAGCAGGCCTATGTCATTGACTATGCTTGAAAAGTTTTCATGTTCAATGGCTTCGCCACCAAGCATGATGACAAACGTTTTTCCCCGGTGGGCGTTGATATAGGGAACAGAATGGCGGAATCCCTGGACCAGTTCGGTTCTACGTTCCTTCACCATGGCACAACCCTTAATGAATGTTTATTCGTAATTTCTGTATTTTTATTCGATTGTGGCCGCGTGTGCAAGTGCAAATTTTCTGCGACCCACAGAAATGAATAAGTAATCCGTGCGTTAGCAGCGAATTGTTTACCCTTTTATAGATGACAGTTTATGCGTCATTCGTTAAAGTTTTCGGTCAATCTGGACTTTTGTATATCAGTTCGTTTTCTTGCTCGGGAGAAGCATGTCGGGATCCAATTCAGCAATAAGCCGCCGCCGTTTGTTAAAAGGGGCCGGGGCAATGTGGTTGCTTAGCGTCAGCCAGGTCGGCCTTGCCGCCACGAGTCAGGTGGTGGCGGTGCGCGTCTGGCCGTCGTCGACGTACACGCGCGTGACGGTCGAATCCAATCGTGTGCTGAAATATAAGCAATTTGCCCTCAGCAATCCTGAACGTGTGGTAGTGGATCTCGAAGGCGTGAACCTTAACTCCGTGCTGAAGGGGATGGCGGCGCAGATCCGCGGTGACGATCCGTTTATTAAATCGGCGCGCGTCGGGCAGTTTGATCCGCAAACCGTGCGTATGGTGTTTGAGCTCAAACAGAACGTGAAGCCGCAGCTGTTCGCTCTCGCCCCTGTGGCGACGTTTAAAGAGCGTCTGGTAATGGATATCTACCCAGCCAATGCAACGGATATTCAGGATCCGCTTCTGGCCCTGCTGGAGGATTACAACAAAGGCGATCTGCAACGTCAGGTTCCGCCTGCGCAAAGTGGTCCGCAGCCGGGCAAAGCGGGGCGCGATCGCCCGATTGTGATCATGCTCGATCCTGGCCACGGCGGCGAAGACTCGGGTGCGGTGGGGAAATATCATACGCGGGAGAAAGACGTGGTGCTGCAAATTGCCCGTCGTCTGAAGGCGTTGATTGATAAAGAGGGCAATATGCGCGCCTACATGACGCGCAATGAAGATGTCTTTATCCCGCTGAAAGTTCGCGTGGCGAAAGCGCAGAAGCAGCGCGCGGATCTCTTCGTCTCGATCCACGCAGATGCCTTTACCAGCCGTCAGCCGAGTGGATCGTCAGTGTTTGCGCTCTCAACCAAAGGCGCGACCAGTACCGCGGCGCGTTACCTGGCCGACACTCAGAACGCCTCGGATCTGATCGGTGGCGTGAGCAAAAGCGGTGACCGCTACGTCGACCACACGATGTTCGATATGGTGCAGTCCCTGACCATTAACGACAGCCTGAAGTTTGGTAAAGCGGTGCTGGGCAAGCTGGGTAACATCAATAAGCTGCATAAAAACAGCGTTGAGCAGGCCGGGTTTGCGGTGCTTAAAGCGCCGGATATTCCCTCCATACTGGTCGAAACGGCGTTTATCAGTAACGTTGAAGAGGAGCGTAAGCTCAAGACGGCAAAATTCCAGCAGGAGGTGGCGGAGTCGATTCTGGCGGGGATTCGGGCGTATTTCTCAGACGGGGCGACGCTGGCGCGACGCGGATAGCGCATTCAGCCGGGTGAAACGCCCGGCACATTCACAAACGACAGATACAAAAAAACACCCTTCAGGGTGTTTATTGTTTTCAGAAGTGTTGGTTGCGGGGGCCGGATTTGAACCGACGACCTTCGGGTTATGAGCCCGACGAGCTACCAGGCTGCTCCACCCCGCGTCCGTCTTTCTACTCTTGTAGAAACTTACTTCTTCAAATTTGATTGGTTGCGGGGGCCGGATTTGAACCGACGACCTTCGGGTTATGAGCCCGACGAGCTACCAGGCTGCTCCACCCCGCGTCCGTCTTTCTACTCTTGTAGAAACTTACTTCTTCAAATTTGATTGGTTGCGGGGGCCGGATTTGAACCGACGACCTTCGGGTTATGAGCCCGACGAGCTACCAGGCTGCTCCACCCCGCGTCCGTCTTTCTACTGTTGTAGAAGATACTTCATCAAATTTTAATTGGTTGCGGGGGCCGGATTTGAACCGACGACCTTCGGGTTATGAGCCCGACGAGCTACCAGGCTGCTCCACCCCGCGTCCGTGGATGCGCACTATACTCGGATAGGTTTGTGATGCAACCCCTTTTTTACATAAATCATGATTTTGTATGCAAATTGAACGACATGGCGCTGTATGGACTATTTTTTGCGCAAAATTTGCCAAAGGGCATGCGAACGCATTTCATTAGCCCTGGCGGTTTGTTATCTTCATCACGCGGAAATGGGCAACTTAAAGACGAGATATAATGAAAGGACGTTGGGCGAAGTATCTGATGGCAGGCGCAATGGTAGCGATTCTTGCGGCCTGCTCTTCCAAACCGACCGATCGCGGTCAACAGTATAAAGACGGGAAGTTATCCCAGCCTTTCTCTTTAGTTAATCAGCCTGATGCTGTCGGTGCTCCGATCAACGCCGGCGATTTCTCCGAGCAGGTTTACCAGATCCGCAATGCGTCGCCGCGTCTGTATGGCACTCAGAGTAGCGTGTACAACGCGGTCCAGGACTGGCTGAAAGCAGGCGGTGATACGCGCAACATGCGCCAGTTTGGTATTGACGCCTGGCAGATGGAAGGGGCGGATAACTACGGCAACGTCCAGTTCACAGGGTATTACACGCCCGTGATTCAGGCGCGACACACGCGCCAGGGTGAGTTCCAGTATCCTATCTACCGTATGCCGCCAAAACGCGGTCGTCTGCCTTCTCGTGCAGAGATCTACGCGGGTGCGCTGAGCGAAAACTACGTTCTGGCTTACAGCAACTCCCTGATGGATAACTTCATCATGGACGTTCAGGGCAGTGGCTACATCGATTTTGGCGACGGTTCGCCGCTTAACTTCTTCAGCTATTCCGGTAAAAACGGCCACGCCTATCGCAGTATTGGTAAGGTGCTGATCGACCGCGGTGAAGTGAAGAAGGAAGATATGTCGATGCAGGCGATCCGCGAGTGGGGCGAAAAGCACAGTGAAGCCGAGGTGCGTGAACTACTGGAGCAGAACCCGTCGTTCGTCTTCTTTAAACCGCAAAACTTCGCGCCGGTGAAGGGGGCGAGTGCCGTTCCGCTGATTGGCCGTGCGTCGGTGGCATCGGATCGTTCTATTATTCCTGCGGGTACCACGCTGCTGGCGGAAGTCCCGCTGCTGGACAACAACGGTAAATTCAACGGTCAGTATGAGCTGCGTCTGATGGTGGCGCTGGATGTGGGCGGGGCGATTAAAGGCCAGCACTTCGATATTTATCAGGGCATTGGTCCGGATGCTGGCCACCGTGCGGGCTGGTATAACCACTACGGACGCGTGTGGGTGCTGAAGGCCGCACCGGGTACCGGAAACGTATTCAGCGGTTGATTGTGGTATTCTGAGCGCAATACGGATTACTTGTTCAGGGTGAGGAAGAACCTCACCCTTTTTACATCTGAGGTTTTATGTCTGTGGTAATCAGCGATGCCTGGCGTCAGCGTTTTGGCGGCACGGCACGTCTCTATGGTGAAAAAGCCCTGCAGCTGTTTGCGGATGCGCATGTCTGCGTCGTGGGCATTGGTGGTGTGGGGTCGTGGGCGGCAGAGGCGCTGGCGAGAACCGGTATTGGCGCAATCACGCTGATTGATATGGATGACGTTTGCGTCACCAATACCAACCGTCAAATCCATGCCCTTCGTGATAACGTCGGTCTGGCAAAGTCTGAAGTGATGGCGGAACGCATTCGTCTCATTAACCCGGAATGTCGCGTGACGGTGATCGACGACTTTGTCACGGCAGATAACGTCGCGGAGTACATGAGTAAAGGCTACAGCTATGTGATTGACGCTATCGACAGCGTGCGTCCCAAAGCGGCGCTGATCGCCTACTGCCGTCGCTACAAGGTGCCGCTGGTCACGACGGGCGGCGCGGGCGGACAAATCGATCCGACGCAAATCCAGGTCGCCGACCTGGCGAAAACCATTCAGGATCCGCTGGCGGCAAAGCTGCGTGAACGCCTGAAAAGCGACTTTAACGTGGTGAAGAACAGCAAAGGCAAGCTGGGCGTTGACTGCGTGTTCTCAACCGAAGCGCTGGTCTATCCCCAGGCGGACGGGTCGGTCTGCGCAATGAAAAGTACGGCGGAAGGACCCAAACGTATGGATTGCGCCTCAGGGTTTGGGGCGGCCACCATGGTAACCGCTTCCTTTGGCTTTGTGGCGGTTTCTCACGCCCTGAAAAAGATGATGGCGAAGGCGGAACGTCAGGCCTGAGCCTGACGTGCTGCGTCCAGTACCGCGTCGCTGAGCGCGATCAGACCCTGACCGCGTGAGGCGCTGAGCTGCGCGCGCAGCCCGAGCTCATCGAAGAACATTAGCGGCGAATGTGCTAACAATTCTGCCGCGCTTTTCCCTTCCACTGCGGTTAACAGAACCGCCAGCAGTCCGCGCACGATACGGCCTTCGCTGTCGCCGAAGAAGTGAAGCTTCTCCCCGGATACGCTAAACCCGAGCCAGACGCGGTTCTCGCAGCCAGCGATCTCTTTCGCCTGCGCTTTAAGATCGTCTGAAAGCGTGGGGAGCTGCTTGCCCAGCAGGATCAGCTGACGATATTTGTCCTCCCACTGCGTAAGGGGAACGAAGGTCTGTTTTAAGGTCTCTTCTGTGATGACCGTGCCGAACGGATGTCCGGCTAACGCTGCTTGAGTCATTAATCCACCAGTATTTCAAGGGCGCGGTCAACGGCGCTAATCAGTGCCTCGACATCGCTTTGAGTATTATACGGCGCAAACGAGGCGCGCAGGGTGCCGCTCACGCCGAGCGCTGCCAGAAGCGGCTGGGCGCAGTGCTGTCCTGCCCGCAGGGCAATGCCGTACCCGGCCAGCAGCGTCACCATGTCGCTATGATGAACGCCTGCGAAATCAAAGGCGAGCAGGCTCGAGTCTTGTACGCGGAACGAGCGGAAACCGGGGCGTTTTTTAAGTTCTTCTTCTGCCAGCGTCGCCAGGCCGCGGCTCCAGCTCTCCGCCTGAACAATGTCTGTTTCAGTCAGCCACTCCAGCGCAGCGCTTAAGCCAATCACGCCCGCCACGTTTGGCGTACCGGCTTCCAGACGATAAGGTACATCCTGCGTTTTGAAGCCGTCGAATGTCACCTCGGTAATCATTTTGCCGCCCCCGAGCCACGGCGTCATTTGCGTCAGCCGTTCCGGCTTGCCGTAGAGTGCGCCAATGCCGGTTGGCCCGTAGAGCTTATGTCCGGAGAAGGCATAGAAGTCGATATCAAGCGCCTGCACATCAGCCGGGAAATGCACTACCCCCTGCGCCCCGTCGACCATCACCACCATACCGCTGGCATGGGCAATCTCAATAGCGCGGGCCAGATCCGGGCAGCCACCGGTGACGTTGGACATCTGCCCCAACGCCAGGATGCGGCTGCGTGGGGTAATCAGCTCGGGCAAACGTGCCACATCAGGCAGGAAGTCTGCACCCAACGGAAGTTTGACAATCTGCGCCCCCGTTTGCTCGGCCACCATCAGCCACGGCACCAGGTTAGCGTGGTGTTCCGCCTCGCTGACGATGATTTCATCTCCTGCCTGCAGCCGTGGGCGGGCATAGCACTGAGCCACCATATTAATGGCTTCGGTCGTGCCGCGCGTCCAGACGATACTTTTTCCGCTTTCAGCATTGATCAGGCGTGCAACCTGATCGCGTGCGGCTTCGTAGCGCGCGGTTAAGCGCTGCGCTTCGGCAAACTGACTGCGATGCACGTTCCCGGCGCTCAGGCTGTAGAACTGCTGCGTCGCGTCAATCACCGCCTGGGGCTTCAAAGCGGTGGCGGCGCTATCAAGGTAAACACCGGCATCGGCCAGCACCGGGAACTGTGCGCGAAACTGCGCAGGACTGAAAGCGTTCATGGGACTCCTCATATCAATAACGCGATCGTCGCGCAATTTCAGCGGCAGGGCAAGGAGGTTGATATCTATCAGATTCGTCTGCTTATCCTGGCGACCTCGTAAAAGCAGGTTATGCTAAATAGTGTTAGGCGGATGTTTTAGCCTGTTATAAATCGAGGTTTGAATAGCATTAATTGCTAAAGGAGAATAATCATGAATAAGACAGCTGCAATCATTTCTGCCTGTGCGTTTACTTTTGCCCTGAGCGCCTGTTCTGGTAACAACTACGTGATGCATACCAACGATGGTCGTTCCATCGTTTCGGAAGGGAAACCGACAACCGATAACGATACCGGGATGATTTCGTATAAAGATGCGAACGGGAACAAGCAGCAGATCAACCGCACGGACGTGAAAGAGATGAAAGAGATCGAGCATTAACCGATCGCAGGCGAAAAAAAAGCACCGCAAGTTGGCGGTGCTACATTAATCACTATGGACAGACAGGGTAAATGTACAGGAAGTGAAAAATTGGTAGCGTTGCTACCGTGGTCTGAATCGCAGACCAATTGCAAACACAACAACACAACATCACAACCGTAAGCCAAAAGCCCTTCAGAACACGCATTCCGAAAAAAGCTCTTCGTTCCGGCTCAGGAAGTGCCGCCACTATAGGTATTTGCTGGTAGTTCCTCAACGGACAAATTATAATGGCTCAGATAAAAAAAACTAATAGGTTAAACGTTGTTTCCTATTTGTTAAATTCAGTTAACATCTAAGCCAGATAACCATGTCAAAGCGATTGCCACCCCTTAATGCATTACGCGTTTTTGATGCAGCAGCACGTCACCTCAGCTTCACCCGTGCGGCAGATGAGCTTTTTGTGACACAGGCCGCAGTAAGTCACCAAATCAAGTCTCTGGAGGATTTCCTGGGCCTTAAGCTATTTCGTCGACGCAATCGTTCATTGCTGTTGACTGAAGAGGGGCAGAGCTATTTTCAGGATATTAAAGAGATTTTTTCCCAGCTCACGGAAGCCACGCGCAAGCTGCAGGCCCGCAGTGCAAAAGGTGCCCTGACTGTCAGTTTATTACCCAGTTTTGCCATTCAGTGGCTGGTGCCAAGACTCTCAAGCTTTAACTCAGCTTATCCGGGGATCGACGTTCGAATCCAGGCGGTGGATCGTCAGGAAGACAAGCTGGCCGATGATGTGGATGTCGCCATTTTTTACGGTCGAGGTAACTGGCCGGGCTTGCGTGTCGAGAAATTATACGCAGAATATCTGCTGCCGGTCTGCTCGCCTCTGCTGTTAACGGGCGATAAAGCGCTGAAGACCCCCGCTGACCTGGCGCAGCATACGCTTTTACATGATGCCTCTCGCCGCGACTGGCAAACGTATACCCGTCAATTAGGTCTAAGCCATATAAATGTGCAGCAGGGGCCCATTTTTAGCCACAGTGCGATGGTGCTACAGGCTGCCATTCACGGGCAGGGCGTGGCGTTGGCTAACAACGTGATGGCGCAGTCCGAAATTGAGGCAGGCCGTCTGGTTTGCCCATTTAATGACGTACTGGTCAGCAAAAATGCATTTTATCTGGTTTGTCATGACAGTCAGGCAGAACTGGGTAAAATAGCCGCCTTCCGGCAGTGGATACTGGCAAAGGCGGCAAGCGAGCAAGAGAAATTCCGCTTCAGGTATGAACAATAACGTTTGTGTGCCGGGCACGCATTAATTCAGGACTTAAACATGACCAGCCGATTCATGCTTATTTTTGCCGCGGTGAGTGGCTTTATTTTTGTTGCACTGGGCGCCTTTGGCGCACATGTATTGAGCAAGTCGTTGGGTGCTGTCGAGATGGGCTGGATCCAGACCGGCCTTGAATACCAGGCGTTCCATACGCTGGCTATTTTCGGACTGGCGGTGGCGATGCAGCGTCGGATCAGCATCTGGTTTTACTGGAGCAGCGTTTTTCTGGCGCTGGGTACTGTGCTGTTCAGCGGCAGCCTCTACTGTCTGGCACTTTCACATCTGCGCCTGTGGGCGTTTGTTACACCCGTCGGCGGCGTCAGCTTCCTGGTGGGGTGGGTATTAATGTTTATCGGAGCTATCCGTCTGAAACGCAAGGGCGTTGTTCATGAATAAAGTTGTTTTATATTGTCGCCCGGGGTTTGAGAAAGAGTGCGCCGCGGAAATTACCGATAAAGCGGCGAAGCGCGACGTCTTCGGCTTTGCCCGCGTGAAAGAGAATGCGGGCTATGTGGTCTTTGAATGCTATCAGCCCGAAGATGCGGATAAGCTGGCGCGCGAACTGCCGTTTAGCTCGTTGATCTTCGCTCGTCAGATGTTTGTGGCGGGTGAGCTGTTGAAAGACCTTCCCCCGGAAGACCGCATCACGCCAATTGTCGGCATGCTGCAGGGCGTAGTGGAGAAGGGCGGCGATCTGCGCGTGGAAGTGGCGGATACTAACGAAAGTAAAGAGCTGATGAAGTTCTGCCGCAAATTTACCGTGCCGCTGCGCGCGGCGCTGCGTGATGCGGGCGTGCTGACGAACTACGAAACGCCGAAGCGTCCGGTAGTACACATCTTCTTTATCGCTCCGGGCTGCTGTTATGCCGGCTATTCGTATACCAACAATAATTCGCCATTCTATATGGGGATCCCGCGTCTGAAGTTCCCGTCGGATGCACCGAGCCGCTCAACCCTGAAGCTGGAAGAGGCCTTCCACGTCTTTATCCCGGCCGATGAGTGGGACGAGCGTCTGGCTAACGGTATGTATGCCGTCGATCTTGGCGCGTGCCCGGGCGGCTGGACCTATCAGCTGGTGAAACGCAATATGTGGGTATCGTCTGTCGATAACGGCCCAATGGCGCAAAGCCTGATGGACACCGGGCAGGTAACCTGGCTGCGTGAAGACGGTTTCCGCTATCGTCCGACCCGTAACAACATCTCCTGGATGGTGTGCGACATGGTTGAGAAGCCAGCAAAAGTGGCCGCGCTGATGGCCTCCTGGCTGGTGAACGGCTGGTGCCGCGAGACCATTTTCAACCTCAAGCTGCCGATGAAAAAGCGCTACGAGGAGGTCTCTCAGAACCTGGCCTACATCCAGGCGCAACTGGATGAGCACGGTATTAACGTGGAGATCCAGGCGCGTCAGCTGTATCACGATCGCGAAGAGGTGACGGTACATATTCGTCGCTGGTGGGCGGCCGTAGGCGGGCGTCGCGACGAGCGATAGCGCGCGCTTTGTTTTGCCCGGTGGCGCTGTGCTTGCCGGGCCAACAAAACCGTGAACCGTTTAACGCTCTAACCGCAACTGCTGCAAGTTCCCGTCCAGCTGTAAATCCGTCTGTAACGTCGCCACATCCCGACATATAAACGCCATCTCTTTGTGCGCCTCCAGCTTTTTGCGCCATTTTTCCGGCACGTCATCCAGCCTGGCGTATATCCCCTCCAGACTCTGAAAATCTGTCAGCAGCTGGGCGGCGCTCTTCGGCCCGATACCCGCGACCCCCGGTACCTTCGAGCTGCTAATCCCCGCCAGTCCCCAGTAGTCAGGCAGTTGATCTGGTGAGACGCCAAACTCGCTGGCAATAAATGGCGCGTCCAGCCAGCGTTTCTGGAAGTAATCGCGGATGCGGATGGTGGGAGAGAGAAGCTGGCAGTAGCCTTTATCCGTTGAAACGATAGTGGCCTGATGTCCGGCACTCGCTACCTTGACCGCAAGCGTCGCGGCCAGATCGTCAGCTTCGTTGCCGTGTGCGCCCCAGCAGGGAACGCCGCGTTGTTCAAAGGCCGCGCGAATAACGGGCATTTCGGCATGCAGGTCGTCCGGCATCGGCGCGCGTCCGGCCTTGTAGTCAGGGAGACGCTGGTGTCGCCAGCCGCTGTTCCGCGCTTCGTCATCAAACACCGCTACTGCATGGGTAGGTTCGCTATGGCGAATAAGCTGCTCCAGCGCGTGCAGGCAAGTGTCCTTACAGGGCGTGCCCTGTACCGCATGGATACGGCGAATCAGGTTGAGCGCGTCGACGATAAGTAAATGAACAGCCACAGATAATCTCCCTTAAAGCTAATGGGTAAAGGGTATCACTGTCAGCGGGTTGAAACGAATAGCGTGAGGGAAAACAGGAAGAAGCCTCGCAAAACGAGGCTTCCTGAGAGGCTTAATCGCAGGTCACGATCTTCATCGCCAGGCCGCCGCGAGAGGTTTCGCGGTATTTGGCGTTCATATCTTTGCCGGTTTCGTACATGGTTTCGATAACTTTATCGAGACAGACGCGCGGTTCGCTGGTGCGGCGCAGGGCCATACGTGCCGCGTTCACCGCCTTCACGGAGGCGATCGCGTTACGCTCGATGCACGGTACCTGTACCTGCCCGGCAACCGGGTCACAGGTCAGACCCAGGTTATGCTCCATGCCGATTTCCGCCGCAATGCACACCTGAGCCGGGCTCGCGCCCAGCAGTTCAGCCAGACCCGCCGCCGCCATGGAGCAGGCCACGCCGACTTCACCCTGGCAGCCCACTTCCGCACCGGAAATCGACGCGTTCATCTTATACAGAGAACCAATCGCGCTGGCGACCAGCAGGTAGCGCGCCAGAGAGTTGGCGTTGACCTCACGGATAAACTTGTCGTAGTACGCCAGCACGGCCGGAACGATACCGCATGCGCCGTTGGTCGGCGCGGTGACCACGCGGCCCCCTGCGGCGTTCTCTTCATTCACCGCCAGGGCAAACATGTTAATCCAGTCCACGACGGCCATGGGGTCGGTAGTCGTTTTGTCGGTGCTCACCAGCATACGGCGCAGCGCCGCCGCACGACGCGGTACGCGAAGCTTGCCAGGCAGAACGCCTTCGGTAGTGATCCCGCGCTCAATACCGCCGCGCATCACTTCCCAGACGTTGGTGAAGTGCTGTTCAAGTTCCTCTTTGCTGTGAAGGGCCAGCTCGTTTTTCATCATCAGACCAGAGAGGGAAAGCCCCGTCTCCTGGCAATGACGCTGAAGATCCGCCGCCGTTTTGTACGGATACGGCACTTCAACAGAAGAGGTACTGGTTTGACCAAAGTGGTCTTCGTCGACGATAAAACCGCCGCCGATAGAGTAATACGTCTGGCTGTAAACCGCTTTGTCGCCGGCCAGCGCGGTAATGCGCATGCCGTTTTCGTGCAGCGACAGGTTGTCCGCATGGAAATTCATGCAATGGTCAACCGGGAATTCAACCTCATGCTCACCGTTCGCCAGCAGCAAACGACCGTGGGTGTTCACATCCTGGATGAAGCCAGGGATCGCATCAATATCAACGGTATCCGGCAGGTTCCCCGCCAGGCCCATGATAATGGCGATATCGGTATGGTGGCCTTTCCCGGTCAGAGAAAGGGAACCGTAAACATCGACAACCACGCGGGTAACGTCATGCAAGATGCCGCGTGCAATCAAGTCGTCCGTGAACTGCTTACCGGCTTTCATTGGTCCGACGGTGTGAGAGCTGGAAGGACCAATACCGATTTTGAAGATATCGAATACGCTAATCATGATGCGTCCATTGCTTTCAGTCAGAGAGGGAGGAGTGCGCCGTCCGAAGACGGCGCGGGTGACAATCAGAACATGGTGTACAGGGAGTAGAAGATCGCAGAGATAGCGATAAGACCCATGATAACCACGAAGACATTACTCACATGGCCGCTGTACTTACGCATGGCTGGCACTTTCTGAATCGCATACATCGGCATCAGGAACAGAATCATCGCGATGACCGGGCCACCCAGCGTTTCAATCATACCCAGGATGCTTGGGTTCAGGGTCGCTACCGCCCAGGTGGTGAGCAGCATGAACAGCGCAGTGATTTTATTCAGCTTGCTGATTTCAATGCTTTTGCCTTTACCGCGCAGAGATTTAATCACCATACCGTTGAAGCCTTCGCGTGCGCCCAGGTAGTGGCCCAGGAAGGATTTGGTGATGGCGATCATCGCGATGATCGGTGCCATCCACGCAATCAGCGGTGCGTTAAAGTGGTTCGCCAGGTAAGACAGAATAGAGATGTTCTGATCTTTCGCTGCCGCCAGGTCTGCCGGGGAGAGGCTCAGTACGCAGCTGAAGACGAAGAACATCACGGTCAGCACCATCATGATGTGAGCGCGAGCCAGGATGCTGGAGCACTTCTTCTCAGCGCCATTACCGTACTCTTCACGTTTCGCCACCGCGAAAGAGGAGATGATCGGGGAGTGGTTGAAGGAGAAGACCATGACCGGGATTGCCAGCCACAGGGTCATCAGCAGGCCGTTACCGGTTGCAGACGCGCTGCTCAGGGACAGCGTTTCCAGTGCGGCACCGTTCCACTGTGGGATCAGGTAGCAGGCCAGCAGCATCAGTGCAGCGACAAACGGGAATACCAGCACGCTCATGGCTTTCACAATCATCTGCTCACCGAAGCGCACGATGGTCATCATGCCGACAATCAGGATCAGAGACAGGATGGCACGCGGTGGTGGCGTCATGTGCAGCTGGTGCAACATGAAGCTTTCAACGGTGTTGGTGATGGCCACGCTGTAAACCAGCAGGATGGGATAAATCGCGAAGAAGTAGAGCAGGGTAATCAGTTTACCTGCACCCACGCCGAAGTGTTCTTCAACAACTTCGGTGATGTCTTCGCCCGGGTTTTTACCGGACAGCACGAAGCGAGTCAGACCGCGGTGTGCGAAGTAGGTCATCGGGAAGGCGATGATGGCCATGATGATCAGCGGAATCAGACCGCCGACGCCTGCGTTGATAGGAAGAAACAGTACACCAGCGCCGATTGCTGTGCCGTAAAGGCCAAGCATCCACATGGTATCCGTTTTGCGCCAACCACTTCGGGATTCAATCGAAGCAACGGTGCTGGTTTGAGTGGTTTCCATCTATATCTCCTGGAGGAAGCAAATTGTCAGGTTTCTAGTCAAATCCGATGAAAAAGTGCCTGACGGTAATATGAAATTCGTTCAGTGACGGTTTTTTAATAATTTTCGCCCGTAACTATTGGCGGGCGGAAAGATACATTCTCGTTATGAATCTATCAGTGATCCTGATCCCAAATGCAATAATCCACTTATGAAGTGGGCATCTTTAGACCATTTATCTGTTAAAAAAACATCAAAGAGAATTTACGCGCGCGCAGGCTATCACCAACGACATGTAAGCTAAAAGGGCGGCCCGCGAGATAGGTGTCTTTTGCTGTAAAGAAATGGCTTTTTAGGATTTTCTGACGGGTAATTTAGATTAAGGCTGATAATTTGCGGTTGCTAATGCGAGGTAATCGTTTGCGTTTGCGGCGAGTTTGTTTAAGACATAAGTGATATCTATGAATTGATTCGGTAATAAAAAAGCCGGGACGCACAACAGGGCGTCCCGGCTTTAACGACAACAGACCAACCGTTACGTGCAGATTTCGTAGCACGGAATATAGGCTGATCCCGGCAACTTCATACGGTGTTGGGCCACAAAGCCCTGAAGCATGTCATCCATGCGACGCATCATCTCCCGGTCACCGTGGATCTTGTACGGACCATACTGCTCAATCGCGCGAATGCCCATCTCTTTCACGTTCCCCGCGACAATCCCGGAGAAGGCGCGACGCAGATCGGCAGCCAGCACTTCCACCGGCTGGTCCGGGTAGAGTTTGAGGTTCGCCATATTTTCATGGGTAGGCTCAAACGGGATCTGTAGATCGGGCGCAATACGAATTGACCAGTTGAAGCTGTAAGCATCGCCGGTATCACGACGATTCTCTTTCACCAGCGGCATCGCTTTTTTCATCTGACGCGCCACTTCCGCCGCGTCATCGATGATGATGCGGTAGTGACGACGCGCGGTTTCTCCCAGCGTATGCACGATAAACTCGTCCAGCACGCGGAAGTAGTCTGCGCTCTCTTTTGGCCCGGTCAGGATCAGCGGCAGAACCTGATCTTTGTTGGCCGGGTTCATCAGAATACCCAGCAGATAGAGCAGCTCTTCCGCCGTGCCCACGCCGCCCGGGAAGATGATAATACCGTGCGCGATACGGACAAACGCCTCCAGGCGTTTCTCGATATCCGGCATGATAATCAGCTCGTTCACCAGTGGGTTAGGCGGCTCAGCGGCAATGATTGACGGCTCGGTCATGCCGATAAACCGACCCTCTTTGTAACGCTGCTGCGCATGACCCACCGCGGCACCTTTCATTGGCGCTTCCATTGCCCCAGGACCACAGCCGGTACAGATATTCAGCTCACGCAGGCCAAGCTGCGTTCCTACCCGGCGGGCATAGAGATATTCGGTTTCGTTAATCGAGTGACCGCCCCAGCAGACCACCATGTTCGGGGCTTCGCCAACGTGCAGGGCACGTGCGTTGCGCAGAATAGAGAATACCAGGTTGGTAATATGGACCGAGCTTTCCAGATCGAGATGCTGGAAACGGCCTGCGTTGTGGATCTGCCCGTTAACAAACAGGATGTCACGCAGTACGGCAAACAGGTTGGCCTGAAGGGAACGAATGATACGCCCGTCAACAAAGGCCTCTTCTGGCGGGTTGATCACTTCCAGTTTCACGCCGCGCTCGCGGCGCAGCACGTTGATATCAAAGCTTTCGAAGCGGGACAGCAGTTCTTTACTGTTATCTGTCAGGCTTCCGGAGTTCAGTACGGCAAGTGAACAGTTACGAAACAATTGATACAAATCGCTGCTGGCCGTGCGTTTAAGCATGTCCACTTCCAGCTGCGACAACATATCCATTGAGCCAAGCGGGCTAATATGTGTAATCAAGTGAGCTCCTTATGGGACGATTATCGTCATTCCCTTTGATTACAATAGCCCTGGCGTGTGAGGTTTCACAACACTTCGGGCGGAATACCGCCCGCATATTGTGAAAAAATTTATATTATTGACGTACCAGGCGACCCGTCGCTGGCACAAAATCCGTGTTGGTGCGCCACGGGTTAATGTCCAGCCCACCACGTCGGGTATAGCGCGCGTAAACGCTCAACTTCTCTGGCTGGCAGAAACGCTGTATATCACTAAAAATACGCTCCACGCACTGCTCGTGGAATTCGTTGTGATGGCGGAACGACACCAGATAGCGCAGCAGCTTTTCGCGATCGATTTTCGGGCCGCGATACTGGATCTGCACCGAACCCCAGTCCGGCTGGTGGGTAATCAGACAGTTGGATTTCAGCAGATGGCTGACCAGCGTCTCTTCAACCACCTTGCCGCTCGCCGCGTTTTCGAGGTAATCGGCGCTGAATTCATAATTCTCCACCTCGATATCCTGATCGTCAATGCAGGTTCCGTTGAAGTGGGCGATCGGCTGCCCTTCCAGTTCGTGCAGGCGGTACAGCGAAACGCTGACATGACCCTGAGCACAGGCGGTTAAATCGCGTTCCAGCGTCTGCTGAACCTCATCCCAGTGATTAAATTTGGTCTGGTTGAAACTGTTGAGATAGAGCTTAAAGCTCTTGGATTCCACCAGATTCTGGCTGGCGTAATCCAGCTCAACGTGTCCGACCGCCACCTGCGGCAGGCCGCGCGCGTTGAGCCAGGAGATTTCATACAGCGTCCAGATATCGCCGCCCACGAACGGCAGCGCGTCCGCGTGCAATCCCAGAGGATCGCGGTTCAGGCTGCGCGGCACACCCTGCAGCAGGCTTGCATCGTAGGTATCGCGGTAATCGGTCGATTTACCCAGCGTTAAGCCGGTTAACGCCTGATGATTTTCGTAAGACATGTTTCATAGCCACTTTACAGGTACACTTATGGGCTGAGTTTATCCTGTCTTACAAGAAGAGAGAAATCGGTGGACATCGAAACTGCAAATGCCCTTACTACCTTCACGACCCGCTATTGCGATGCGTGGCATGAAAAGCATGGAACGTGGCCGCAAAGTGCTGAATTATATGGCGTACCGTCACCGTGCATTATCTCTTCTCAGGATGATTATGTTATCTGGCAGCCGAAGCCGAGTAACGCCGGGCAAAATGTAAATGCGGTTGAACGGGCTATGGAGATTGTGGTACAACCAGCGGTTCACGCGTTTTATGTCACGCAATTTGCAGGGGATATGCCCGCTCGCTTGGGTGATTTGACGCTGACGCTGTTGCAGACCTGGAGCGAAGACGATCTGCAGCGTGTTCAGGAAAACCTGATTGGTCATCTGGTCACGCAAAAACGCCTTAAGCTTTCTCCGACGCTCTTTATTGCTACGCTCGACAGTGACCTGGATGTGATTTCCGTCTGTAACCTGTCTGGCGAAGTGATTAAAGAGACCATCGGCACCCGCAATCGCGAGACCCTCGCCCCTTCACTTGCGGATTTCCTTACCCGACTTGAGCCTCTTCTGTAATCCATAATGCTACAGCGCGTGTGAGAGATCTCTTACAAGGTTTGTGAGAGATCGCTGGAACATTCAGTATTACCTCATTTAATTAAGATTAATATCACGCTGTTTTTCAATGGATTAGCTGTTTATCGCAGCTTTTATAGGGCTTTCTTACGTCTTACAACGCTCCCCTGGTGGGTTGTAAGACGAAGCGGAATAGCGGATTCTATCTTTGTCGACAGGACGCCGACACGAGAAACGAACATCAGGATGATGGCGTTTCTTACTCAGGACACGTCAGGATGACGCTGCAGGAAGGCTTCAGGATGAAGCAAAGGGATAACGCAGGACGCGTAAGGGACACCTCCAGGAAGGAGAACGAGAGCCGAACAGGACGGTCGGTGGGTCAGGAAGGCCAGGACGTTTCAGGATGAAACAAGCACGTCAGGAAGATGTGTGCAGGATGCGAAAGGTAGACGGATGACCAGCCCTTCGGGCATCAGGAAAAGTTGTCACGGATGAGCAGGGAGCACGAATTGTAGCTGGAATGCTGCGGAACGAACCGGGAGCACTGTTTTTACAGTGCTCCCTTTTTTTATTTCTGCCTCCCGCAATGCTATGCTGCGCGCCGTTCACTTTTTCAGTTGAGGTTACCATGACGCAACACGATAGCATTCGTGCTCAGTTGCACGCCATCGAAGCCCTTTTGCGCCAACATCAGCTGTGGCAAGAGACCGCGCCGCAGCCGGAAGCGTTCGCCAGCACCCAGCCATTTTGTCTGGATACCCTGGCCCCGTTCGAGTGGCTCCAGTGGGTGTTAATTCCGCGCATGCACGCGCTGCTGGAAGGCGGTCATCCGCTGCCGCAGGCGTTTGCGGTGTCTCCCTATTATGAAATGGCCCTTGAGGCGACGCACCCTGCGCGCGCGGTCATGCTGGTTGAGCTGGAAAAACTGGATGCCCTGTTTGCCGGTGAAGATGCATGAAGCTTGAGATCCTCTATCAGGACGAGTGGCTGGTGGCGGTGAATAAACCGTCTGGCTGGCTGGTGCACCGCAGCTGGCTGGATCGCGACGAGAAAGTGGTCGTGATGCAGACCGTACGCGACCAGATTGGTCAGCATGTTTTTACCGCCCATCGTCTCGACAGACCGACCTCCGGCGTGCTGCTGATGGGGCTTTCCAGCGAGGCGGGACGTCTGCTGTCTCAGCAGTTCGAACAGCACCAGATCCAGAAACGCTACCACGCGATCGTGCGCGGCTGGCTGACGGACGCCGCCACGCTCGACTATCCGCTGGTAGAGGAGCTGGATAAAATCGCCGATAAATTTGCCCGCGATGACAAAGGCCCGCAGCCTGCCGTGACGGATTATCGCGGCATGGCGACCACGGAAATGCCGGTGGCAACCAGCAAATTCCCCACTACGCGCTACAGCCTGGTTGAGCTTTTGCCCAAAACCGGGCGTAAACACCAGCTGCGACGCCATCTTGCGCACCTGCGCCACCCGATTATTGGCGACAGCAAGCACGGCGATCTGCGCCAGAATCGCAGCGCGGCCGAGCATTTTGGCTGTAACCGACTGATGTTACACGCCAGCGAGCTTAGCCTGACCCACCCGTTTACCGGCGAACCGCTGAATATCCGTGCAGGGCTGGACGATGTCTGGATGCAGGCGCTGTCACAGTTTGGCTGGCTGGGGCAACTCCCCGAAAATGAAAGGGTTGAGTTTGTATCTGGCAACGTTCAGGATGAACAGTAAACGCATTCATAGGGAAAAATATCATGGCTGAAGTAGGCATTTTTGTCGGCACTATGTACGGCAACTCACTGCTGGTAGCGGAAGAGGCTGAGGCTATTCTGGCAAGCCAGGGCCATAAAGCCACGGTCTATGAAGACCCGGAACTGGCAGACTGGGAAAAGTACAAAGATAAATACATTCTGGTGGTGACGTCCACTACCGGGCAGGGCGATCTGCCGGACAGCATCGTGCCACTTTTCCAGGGCATTAAAGACCAGCTTGGCTATCAGCCGGACGTTCACTACGGCATCATTGCCCTGGGCGATAGCTCTTACGCAAACTTCTGCGGCGGCGGTAAGCAGTTTGATGCACTCCTGCAGGAACAGAGCGCCCAGCGCGTCGGCGAGATGCTCCTGATTGATGCCGGTGAGCATCCTGAACCGGAAAGCGAATCGAACCCGTGGGTCGAGCAGTGGGCTACGCTCCTGAAATAGTTTTCCAGGCCGGGTCAGGCGAAGCCGCCACCCGGCAATACACTCCGCACCAAACCTCAATTCCGTGAACCACCTTCCACTTGCCTGGGCTTATGCCATAAACAACCGCTCGCACACCCTTTAATACTGTGTTTTTGCACGGTGAGAGAACGTGTCACTCCTTCATATACTTTTCCGGTCACTTATAAAACGGCTTCAGGCCGTACCAAAACGACAAAACACATCTCATTCTGATTACCCTACCGGTGCTGTACAGAATGAACCAGGCGAAAGCTATGTTTCAGGAGTGCAACAATGAGTACATTAAGCCACGCAGCGAGCAGCGCTGAGAAGCGCACGAATGCCCGCTACTGGATAGTGGTGATGCTGTTTATCGTCACATCCTTTAACTATGGTGACCGCGCCACGCTGTCGATTGCCGGCTCTGAAATGGCAAAAGATATCGGCCTTGATCCGGTGGGCATGGGTTACGTTTTCTCCGCATTCTCATGGGCCTACGTCATCGGGCAAATTCCAGGCGGCTGGCTTCTGGACCGTTTTGGCTCTAAACGTGTCTATTTCTGGTCCATCTTTATCTGGTCTGCATTTACCCTTTTGCAGGGCTTCGTCGATGTTTTCAACGGTTTTGGCATTATCGTCGCGCTCTTTACGCTGCGCTTTCTGGTAGGTCTGGCAGAAGCGCCTTCCTTCCCGGGGAACAGCCGTATTGTCGCGGCCTGGTTCCCGGCGCAGGAGAGGGGAACGGCGGTGGCGATTTTTAACTCTGCCCAATATTTCGCCACGGTGATCTTCGCACCCATTATGGGCTGGCTGACGCACGAAGTGGGCTGGTCGCACGTCTTCTTCTTTATGGGCGGGCTAGGGATCATCATTAGCTTCGTCTGGCTGAAAGTGATCCACGAACCGAATCAGCATCCTGGCGTAAACAAGAAAGAGCTGGAGTACATTGCGGAAGGTGGTGCGCTGATCAACATGGATCAGAAGTCCGGGAAAGCAAAAGTCCCGTTCAGCCAGAAATGGGCGCAGATCAAACAGCTTGTCGGTACGCGGATGATGATCGGCATCTATCTGGGCCAGTACTGTATCAACGCGCTAACTTACTTCTTCATCACCTGGTTCCCGGTGTACCTGGTGCAGGCGCGGGGTATGTCGATCCTGAAAGCGGGGTTTGTGGCTTCGGTCCCGGCGATCTGCGGCTTTATCGGTGGCGTGCTCGGCGGGGTGATATCCGACTGGCTGATGCGACGCACCGGATCGCTGAACATCGCGCGTAAAACGCCGATTGTGCTCGGCATGCTGCTCTCCATGACCATGGTGTTCTGCAACTACGTCAGCGCCGAGTGGATGGTTATCGGCTTTATGGCGATGGCCTTCTTCGGCAAAGGCATTGGCGCGCTGGGCTGGGCGGTGATGGCGGATACCGCACCAAAAGAGATCAGCGGCCTGAGCGGCGGTCTTTTCAACATGTTCGGCAACATTTCCGGGATTGTTACGCCAATCGCGATTGGCTACATCGTTGGTACGACGGGGTCATTCAACGGTGCACTGATCTACGTCGGCGTGCATGCGCTGGTGGCAGTCCTGAGTTACCTGGTGCTGGTGGGGGATATCAAACGTATTGAACTCAAACCCGTAGTGGAGCGTGGCTGATGACAACGCAATCAAGCCCCATCGTGACTGAAATGAACGTTATTCCCGTGGCCGGGCAGGACAGCATGCTGCTCAATATTGGCGGCGCGCACAATGCGTGGTTTACCCGCAATATCGTGGTGTTGACTGATAGCGCAGGAAATACTGGCGTGGGTGAGGCACCTGGTGGGGAGGTGATCTACCAGACCCTGGTCGATGCCATTCCGCAGGTGGTGGGCCAGGAGGTTGCCCGCCTGAACAAGGTGGTTCAACGGGTGCATAAGGGCAACCAGTCGGCAGATTTTGATACCTTCGGTAAAGGAGCCTGGACGTTTGAGCTGCGCGTCAACGCGGTAGCCGCGCTGGAGGCCGCCCTGCTTGATTTACTGGGTAAGGCGCTGAATGTGCCGGTCTGCGAGCTGCTGGGGCCGGGCAAACAGCGTGATGCCGTCACCGTGCTTGGCTATCTATTCTACGTGGGCGATCGCACGAAAACCGATCTCCCCTATCTGGCGCAATCACCGGGTAACCACGACTGGTATCAGTTGCGCCACCAGAAAGCCCTTACCCGCGACGCGGTGGTCCGCCTGGCCGAGGCGGCTCAGGATCGCTACGGCTTCAAAGATTTCAAGCTCAAGGGTGGCGTGCTGCCCGGTGAGCAGGAGATTGAAACCGCCCGGGCGTTGAAAAAACGTTTCCCGGAGGCGCGTATCACCGTTGACCCTAACGGCGCCTGGCTGCTGGAGGAAGCCATCAGCCTGTGCAAAGGTCTGGGAGACGTGCTGACCTACGCAGAAGACCCGTGTGGCGCGGAGCAGGGCTTCTCTGGCCGTGAAGTCATGGCCGAATTCCGCCGTGCCACTGGCTTACCGGTCGCCACCAATATGATTGCCACTAACTGGCGCGAAATGGGTCATGCGGTGATGCTGAACGCCGTCGATATTCCGCTGGCGGACCCGCACTTCTGGACGCTCTCCGGCGCAGTGCGTGTGGCGCAGCTGTGCGATGACTGGGGACTGACCTGGGGCTGCCACTCCAACAATCACTTCGACATTTCGCTGGCGATGTTCACCCACGTTGGTGCCGCGGCACCTGGAAATCCGACCGCTATCGACACCCACTGGATTTGGCAGGAAGGCGAAGCCCGCCTGACGAAAAATCCGCTGGAAATCAAAAATGGCAAGATTGCTGTACCCGATGCGCCGGGCCTGGGCGTGGAGCTTGACTGGGATCAGCTTCATAAAGCCCACGAGGCGTATAAAAAGCTACCGGGCGGTGCGCGTAATGACGCAGGCCCGATGCAATACCTTATTCCCGGCTGGACATTTGACCGTAAGCGCCCTGTTTTTGGACGTCACTGATAAAAGGATTACACGATGAGTACTTTTACGACCCCTGTCGTCACTTCCATGCAAATCATTCCGGTCGCGGGTCATGACAGCATGCTGATGAACCTGAGCGGGGCACATGCACCGTTCTTTACCCGCAATATTGTCATTATCAAAGACAATGCCGGCCATACCGGTGTGGGTGAAATTCCGGGCGGGGAGAAGATCCGTAAAACGCTGGAGGATGCCATTCCGCTGGTGGTGGGCAAAACGCTGGGTGAGTACAAAAATGTCCTCAACACCGTGCGCAACACCTTTGCCGACCGCGATGCGGGTGGCAGGGGGCTGCAAACCTTCGATCTGCGAACCACCATCCACGTGGTGACCGGGATTGAAGCCGCAATGCTGGATTTGCTGGGCCAGCACCTGGGCGTTAACGTTGCCTCGCTGCTGGGTGAGGGGCAGCAGCGTTCAGAAGTAGAAATGCTTGGCTATCTGTTCTTTGTCGGCAATCGCACACTGACGCCGCTGCCGTACCAAAGCCAGACGAAGGAAGCATGCGACTGGTACCGGCTGCGCCATGAAGAGGCGATGACCCCGGATGCGGTGGTGAGGCTGGCGGAAGCGGCATACGAAAAATATGGCTTCAATGATTTCAAACTGAAAGGCGGCGTGCTGGCGGGTGAAGAAGAGGCAGAGGCCATTTCCGCGCTGGCAAAACGCTTCCCACAGGCGCGCGTGACGCTTGATCCAAACGGTGCATGGTCGCTTGATGAAGCGATCAAAATAGGTAAACAGCTCAAAGGTGTGCTGGCGTATGCCGAGGATCCCTGCGGGGCCGAGCAAGGTTTCTCGGGCCGCGAAGTGATGGCGGAATTCCGTCGCGCCACGGGGCTGCCGACCGCGACCAATATGATTGCCACCGACTGGCGTCAGATGGGGCATACCCTGTCATTACAATCCGTCGATATTCCGCTGGCTGACCCGCACTTCTGGACGATGCAGGGCTCGGTCCGCGTGGCGCAGATGTGCCATGAGTTTGGCCTGACCTGGGGATCGCATTCTAATAACCACTTCGACGTGTCGCTGGCAATGTTCACCCACGTTGCCGCCGCCGCACCGGGCACCATTACCGCTATCGACACCCACTGGATCTGGCAGGAGGGGAATCAGCGTCTGACCAAAGCGCCGTTTGAGATAAAAGGTGGCATGGTGCAGGTGCCTTCAACGCCGGGATTGGGCATTGAGCTCGATATGGACCAGGTGATGAAAGCGCACGAGCTTTATCAGAAACACGGTCTGGGCGCGCGGGACGACGCGATGGCGATGCAGTATCTGATCCCCGACTGGACATTCGACAATAAACGTCCGTGCATGGTACGATAAACGCATTGGGACCGCTCCCATGAGCGGTTCTTTACGTGGTGTATGCTTAACGTAACGACTATGCGTAAGGATGGCTTATGAAAATTGTTATCGCACCGGACTCGTATAAGGAAAGTTTGAGTGCGCTTGAGGTTGCGACAGCGATAGAGCGCGGTTTTCGCGAGATCTTTCCCGAGGCGGTTTACGTCAAACTGCCGGTCGCGGATGGAGGAGAAGGCACCGTTGAGGCGATGATCGCGGCAACGCAGGGGCGAAGGGTACATGTCCCGGTGACCGGTCCCCTCGGCGAGCGGGTGGAAGGATTTTACGGGATTTCGGGTGACGAACAGAGCGCCTTTATTGAAATGGCGGCGGCAAGCGGTCTGGAACTGGTTGCGCCTTCGCAGCGCGATCCCCTGAAAACGACCTCCTGGGGCACAGGTGAACTTATCCGTCACGCGCTGGATGCGGGCGTTAAGCATATCATCATCGGTATCGGCGGCAGCGCCACCAATGACGGCGGGGCCGGGATGATGCAGGCGCTGGGGGCGAAGCTGCTCGACGCCAGTGAACAGCCGCTGGGGCAGGGCGGAGGCGAGCTGGGAAAACTCGCGCGTATCGACCTGAGCGGCCTGGACACTCGTCTGGCCGAGTGCCGGATTGAGGTCGCCTGCGACGTGACCAATCCTCTGGTTGGAAAGGATGGCGCGTCAGCCGTATTTGGCCCGCAAAAGGGGGCCACGCCTGAGATGATCATCACCCTGGACAATGCGCTTGCTCATTATGCGCGGATTATTGCCCGGGATCTGGATATGGATGTGCTAAACCTTGCTGGCGGTGGTGCGGCGGGGGGCATGGGCGCGGCGCTGTACGCTTTTTGCGGCGCACAGTTGCGCCAGGGCATTGAGATTGTAACCGATGCGCTGCACCTGGCCGACCAGGTGGCCGATGCAGATTTGGTTATCACCGGCGAAGGCCGCATCGACAGCCAGACGATCCACGGCAAAGTCCCGGTGGGGGTAGCGAAGGTCGCGAAACGCTTTAACAAACCCGTTATCGGGATTGCGGGCAGTCTGACGGCGGATGTTGGCGTGGTTCACGATCACGGCATTGATGCGGTGTTTAGCGTGATTTACACCATCTGCTCGCTGGAAGATGCGCTGGAAAATGCCAGCGCGAATGTACAGATGACCGCCAGAAATATCGCGGCGGTGCTGAAAGTGGGGCAGGGAATGTAGTTCTCCCTCTCCCCGTGGGAGAGGGCATCAGGCCGCACCCGCAATCGTAGGCCCGGTAAGGCGAAGCCGCCACCGGGCTTTTATCTCAGCTCCCCAATACCTTCATCGCTTCACGCGTCACGTTATCCATTTCATCCAGCAGCTCCAGAAACTCGGGTTCCAGCTCCGATTCTGGCGTACCTGCGCGCAGTTGCTGCTCCAGCAGCTGGCAGAGATTTTTAAGCCGCGGTACGCCGCTATAGCCGCAGCTGCCGTGAAGCTTGTGGATGGCTTCCAGCAGTTCATCCGGGTGTTCCCCCACAAGCTGTTCTTCAACCTTATTACGAATCTCCGGCAGAAACGCGACCAGCATTTGCAGCATCTCGCGGGCTAAATCGGGTTTACCTGCCGCCTGACGCAGCGCAAGCTGCCAGTCAAAGGTTGCGTTTTGATTGACGGTGACCTCAACCGGCTCGCTGGAAACCGTGTAGCTTCCGCCAATATGTCCCGGCTTATAGCGTAACAGCAGGTTATGAAGCTTCTCTTCGTCGATAGGTTTCGCCAGATAATCATTCATCCCGGCGCTCAGTAACTTCTCTTTCTGACCGGCCATCGCATGCGCGGTGACCGCAATCACCGGCGTTTGCTGCTGATGTGGCAGCTGGTGGATCAACTCACAGGCCCGAATGCCATCCATGCCCGGCATCTGAATATCCATCAGAATTAAATCGAACTGCATCTGTTTGGCTTGTTCAACGGCCTGCGTACCGCTGGTGCACAGCTCCACATGCTGAACCTGATCTTCCAGCAACACGCCAATGAGCTTCAGGTTTGCCGGGTTGTCATCAACTGCCATCACGCTCATCGGCAGTTTTTGCTCATCGTTAATCAGCGGAAGGGCATGCTGGCTAAGACGGCAATACTCCGTGAGGGCGGGCAGCAGGCGGGTGGCGGTGAGGGGTTTAAGCAGACACGCAGCTGCCCCGTCGTTTTTCAACTCCTCCGCGTTTATCTGAGCGTGACAGGGCAGCGCCAGCAGCAGATAGTCGGTCATCGACGCGGCTTTCGCCAGCCGCTCCTGCTGCATGGTCAGTTCGCCGGTGAACGTCACCGGAATACCCATCAGCAGAATGTCGTAGTGCTCAACGGCAAGCGCCGAAAAGGTAGGGCTGTAGACTACCTCCAGAGGTGTGGTGCTTAAAATATCCAGCGTGCACTGCGCGGCCGCCGCGTTAGGCTCGACGTAGGCCAGACGCTTACCGTTCAGGCAGCTTGTCACCGGACCGTCGGTCAACGCGTTCGGGTTGAGATCCAGGTTAATGTGGAACCAGAAGGTTGAACCGCGGTTTGGCTGGCTGTGGAAAGAGATATCGCCGCCCATCTCGTTTACCAGCCTCTGCGTAATCACCAGCCCCAGACCGGTACCGCCATGACGACGGGAGATACTGGCATCCGCCTGGCGGAACGCCTGGAACAGACGCGACTGATCGCGCTCGGGAATACCAATCCCGGTATCGCGGATCTGAACCTCAATCTGTACCTTGTTGTTACTGAGCGCGCGTTTTTCTACCAGAATGTCGATGTTGCCGCTTTCGGTGAATTTAATGGCGTTGCCAACAAGATTGGTAATGACCTGCTGAAGGCGCAGAGGATCGCCGATGACGTTATCCGGCACGTCGTTTTTGATGTTAAGCGTCAGTTCAAGGCCTTTGTCGTGTGACGAGTGGGCGAGCAGCGTGACCACTTCATCGAGCGTACCGCGCAGCGGGAACGGTATGCTCTCCAGAATAAGCTTGCCCGCCTCCAGCTTGGAGAAGTCCAGCACGTCGTTAATGATCGCCAGCAGGTTGTTGGCCGAACGTTCAATGGTGTGCAGATGATCGCGCTGCGTCGGGTTAAGCTCGCTTTTCAGCGTCAGGCGGGTAAAGCCGATCACCCCATTGAGCGGTGTACGCAGCTCGTGCGACATATTGGCAAGGAATTCAGATTTAATCCGCGCCGCTTCCTGGGCGCGCTTTTTCGCCAGATCCAGCTCAACGTTCTGGATCTCCATCTGCTCCAGCGTTTCGCGCAGGTCAGACGTCGCCTGGTCAACGTTATGTTGCATCTCTTCGTGATAGGCCGCCAGCGACATGGCCATCGAGTTGATGCCGTTTTTCAGCATATCCAGCTCGCCCAGCATAAAACCTTCTACGCGGCTGTCGAGCTGTCCCCGGCGGATGCGGTCAACAGTATTGACCATATTGCGGATGGGGCCCGTTACGTCGCGCATCAGGCGCCAGCCGAAGATCAGTGCAATACCAATACAGAACAGCATCATCACGCCAGAGATAAAAATCTCTTTGTACTGCTGTAGCCGGACTGATTTGAGATCCAGCTCCAGCGCCACGTATCCCAGCATGTTATTGCTGGATTTGGCGTCAGATTGCGCAGACTCGTCGGGGGAATAACTTTCCGACACGATCGGCGTGCGCAGGATCATGATATCGCCGCGCCGCAGTACGGTGAGATGGCGCGGGAAAGGTGTACCGTCCGGGATTTTCAGGGCCGCCGGATCGAGATGAAAATTCGAGGTGACAAACAGGCGGTTATGTTCGTCGTAAACGGAAATGGCGCGTACGATGTCCGAGTGGCGTCGGTGAAGCACGCTGATTAACTGCCCAATGGATTCGCGGTTTTGCAGGTTCATCCCGTACTCGCTTGAGACGGCGAGCGGTTCGATGATGCTGGCGCCTGCATCCTCCAGCTGTCGCTGCAAATCGTTATAGCGGTGCACCACAAAGAAGATACTCAGCAGCAAACCGATGAGAACGGTGGGGGCGAGGATCAAAATCATCATGCGCGCGCGCAGGCTGTAGTTGGTCATGGCGTTCCGTTATGGGACAATTAAGATAATTATGTTTATGTGAGAAAAATCTCGGCGATGGCGCAATTCTACTCTGCAAAACGACGCGTGACGACGCGTCAAATCATTACTGTTGAAGCCACAGACCTTGACCCGTTTGGTCAGGGAGTGGCTCATCACAATGGTAAGACTCTGTTTATAACAGGTTTGCTGCCAACAGAACGAGCAGAAATTACGCTGACGGAGGACAAACGCCAGTACGCGCGCGGACAGGTGAAGCGTCGCCTCAACGATAGCCCGGCGCGCGTTGCGCCACGCTGTCCGCATTTTGGCGTTTGCGGAGGCTGCCAGCAACAGCATGCGAGCACAGAATTACAGCAAAAAAGCAAAAGCCGCGCCCTGGCGCGTCTGCTGAAGCACGACGTGAACGAAGTTATTGCCGATGAGCCCTGGGGCTACCGTCGCCGCGCGCGTCTGAGTCTGAGCTATCAGCCCAAAACGGCGCGGCTGGAGATGGGTTTTCGCAAAGCGGCCTCCAGCGATATTGTTGATGTGAAGCAGTGCCCTGTTTTGGTGCCCCATCTTGAGGCATTGCTTCCGCACGTGCGCACTTGCCTCTCAGGACTGGACGGCGTTCGCCATCTTGGGCATGTCGAACTGGTCATGGCCAATAATGGCCCGCTGATGGTGTTGCGCCACACCGCGCCATTATCGAAAAAAGATCGCGAAAAACTGGAACGCTTTTCGCATTCCCACGACCTGGCGCTTTTCCTTGCTCCACAAAGCGAGATACTTGAACAGGTTACCGGTGATGCGCCCTGGTATGCGTCAAACGGGCTACGCTTAACGTTTAGCCCGCGGGATTTCATTCAGGTAAATGATGGCGTAAACCAGCAGATGGTTGAGAAAGCGCTGGCGTGGCTTGATATACAGCCCACCGATCGGGTGCTCGATCTGTTCTGCGGCATGGGCAACTTCACGCTGCCGCTGGCGCGAAAAGCAGCAAGCGTCGTTGGCGTGGAAGGCGTTGAAGCGCTGGTGGCTAAAGGGCAGGAGAACGCACAACAGAACGGCTTGCAAAATGTGACATTCTTTCATCAAAATCTTGAGGAAGATGTGACGCAACAGCCGTGGGCACAGCAGGGATTTGACAAAATCCTGCTCGACCCGGCGCGCGCCGGTGCCCCGGGCGTCATGGCGCATGTGATTAAACTTGCCCCGAAGCGTGTGGTCTATGTTTCCTGTAACCCGGCAACGCTTGCCCGTGACAGTGAGGCATTAATCAGCGCGGGTTACCAAATTCAGCGTCTGGCAATGCTGGACATGTTCCCGCACACTGGGCATCTGGAATCGATGGTGTTGTTCGAGCACATCTAATTTGTTTGGCTTGTCGACTTCGACAGGCCCTGGTCCCTAAAGGAGAGGACAATGGTTGCGGTAAGAAGTGCACATCTCAATAAAGCTGGGGAGTTTGACCCACAAAAATGGATCGCAAGTCTGGGAATTTCCAGCCAGCAGTCGTGTGAACGCTTAACCGAAACCTGGGCCTACTGTCTTCGCACCACACAGGGTCATCCGGATGCCGATCTCCTCTTGTGGCGCGGCGTGGAGATGGTTGAAATCTTATCCATGCTGAACATGGATATTGAAACGCTGCAGGCCGCGCTGCTGTTTCCTCTCGCCGATGCGAACGTCGTGACGGAAGACGTGCTGCGTGAGAGCGTCGGAAAATCCGTCGTCGCGCTGATCCACGGCGTGCGCGATATGGCGGCTATCCGCCAGCTTAAAGCCGCGCACACCGATTCCGTCTCCTCTGAGCAGGTCGATAACGTCCGCCGGATGCTGCTGGCCATGGTGGATGATTTCCGCTGTGTGGTCATCAAACTGGCCGAGCGTATTGCCCACCTGCGTGAGGTGAAGGATGCGCCGGAAGACGAGCGCGTGCTGGCCGCCAAAGAGTGTACAAACATCTATGCGCCGCTGGCGAACCGGCTAGGTATCGGTCAGCTCAAATGGGAGCTGGAAGATTACTGCTTCCGTTATCTGCACCCGGCGGAATATAAGCGCATTGCCAAACTTCTGCATGAACGCCGCATCGACCGCGAGCACTATATCGAGGAGTTCGTCGGCGGCTTGCGCCAGGCGATGAAAGAAGAGAACGTGCGCGCCGAAGTCTACGGGCGACCTAAGCACATCTACAGCATCTGGCGCAAAATGCAGAAGAAACACCTCGCCTTTGACGAGCTGTTTGACGTGCGTGCCGTGCGTATCGTGGCGGAACGTCTGCAGGACTGCTACGCCGCGCTGGGGATCGTCCACACTCACTTCCGCCATCTGCCGGATGAGTTTGATGACTATGTGGCTAACCCTAAACCTAACGGTTATCAGTCCATTCACACCGTGGTGCTTGGCCCTGGCGGCAAAACGGTCGAAATTCAGATCCGCACCAAACAGATGCACGAAGATGCCGAGCTGGGCGTTGCCGCGCACTGGAAATACAAAGAGGGAACGTCGGGCGGGGCGCGTTCTGGTCACGAGGATCGCATCGCCTGGCTGCGCAAGCTGATTGCGTGGCAGGAAGAGATGGCCGACTCGGGCGAAATGCTCGACGAAGTCCGCAGCCAGGTCTTTGATGACCGGGTCTACGTCTTTACCCCGAAAGGGGATGTGGTCGACCTGCCAGCCGGTTCAACGCCGCTTGATTTTGCCTACCACATCCACAGTGACGTGGGGCACCGCTGTATCGGGGCGAAAATCGGCGGGCGCATCGTCCCGTTCACTTACCAGTTGCAGATGGGCGATCAGATTGAAATCATCACCCAGAAGCAGCCTAACCCGAGCCGGGACTGGCTTAATCCGAACCTGGGGTACGTCACCACCAGCCGCGGACGCTCAAAAATTCACGCCTGGTTCCGCAAGCAGGATCGAGACAAAAATATCCTTGCCGGTCGTCAGATCCTTGACGACGAACTGGAACATATCGGGATCAGCCTGAAAGAGGCCGAGAAATTCCTGCTGCCGCGCTACAACTTCAACGAGCTTGACGAACTGTTAGCGGCAATTGGCGGCGGCGATATTCGTCTCAATCAGATGGTTAACTTCCTGCAGGCGCAGTTCAATAAGCCAAGCGCGGAAGAGCAGGACGCGGCGGCGCTGAAGCAGCTGCAGCAGAAAACCTACGCCCCGCAGCAGCGCAGTAAAGATAATGGCCGCGTAGTGGTCGAGGGAGTGGGCAATCTGATGCACCACATTGCCCGCTGCTGTCAGCCAATTCCGGGCGACGACATCGTCGGCTTTATCACCCAGGGGCGCGGGATCTCGATCCACCGTTCCGACTGTGACCAGCTTGCCGAGCTGCAGTCCCATGCGCCGGAGCGCATCGTGGAAGCGGTCTGGGGGGAGAGCTACTCCGCCGGGTACTCGCTGGTGGTGCGTGTTACCGCCAATGACCGCAGCGGCCTGCTGCGCGATATCACCACCATTCTCGCCAACGAGAAGGTCAACGTGCTGGGTGTTGCCAGCCGCAGCGATACCCGCGAGCAGCTTGCCACCATCGACATGACCATCGAAATCTACAACCTGCAGGTGCTGGGTCGCGTGCTCGGCAAACTGAACCAGGTGCCGGATGTGATTGACGCGCGTCGTCTGCACGGCGGGTAAATACACTCTTCTGTAGGCCGGGTAAGGCTTTGCCGCCACCCGGCTTGTTTTTTAATGGAAAACACTATGACTCAAATCGACCGCCTGCTCGGCATCATGAAACGCCTGCGCGATCCGGAAAACGGCTGCCCGTGGGACAAAGAGCAGACTTTCTCCACCATCGCCCCGTACACGCTTGAAGAGACCTACGAGGTGCTGGACGCCATTTCTCGCGAGGATTTTGACGACCTGCGTGGTGAACTCGGCGACCTGCTGTTCCAGGTGGTGTTCTACGCCCAGATGGCGCAGGAAGAAGGGCGCTTTAACTTTGATGATATCTGCGCCGCTATCAGCGACAAGCTTGAGCGCCGTCACCCGCATATCTTTGGCGATGCCACCGCAGGCAACAGCGCGGAAGTACTGGCCCGCTGGGAGCAGATAAAAAGCGCCGAGCGTGCTGAAAAATCCCAGCATTCGGCGCTGGACGATATTCCTCTGAGTCTGCCTGCGCTGATGCGCGCGCATAAAATTCAAAAGCGTTGTTCCGCCGTCGGTTTTGACTGGGACTCTCTGGGGCCGGTGCTGGATAAAGTGCATGAAGAGATCGACGAGGTTATGCACGAAGCACAGCAGGCGGTGGTGGATGAAGCAAAGCTTGAGGAAGAGATGGGCGATCTGTTGTTTGCGACCGTCAACCTTTCGCGCCATTTAGGTGTAAAAGCGGAAACCGCATTGCAAAAAGCCAATCTGAAATTCGAACGTCGTTTTCGTGAAGTGGAGCGGATTGTCGCCTCGCGCGGCCTGGAAATGACCGGAATTGACCTCCAGGCGATGGAAGAAGTCTGGCAGGAAGTAAAACGCCAGGAATCTGATCTCTAACGGAATTTTGCGATCAAGCGCAATTTGTGTGATTTTTTAAATGACAAGCGCTTGATTTGCGTCAAAAACATTTACCCAAAAGGGGCTATTTTCTCACTCCTTATGTTTGTCATGGCCTGGAATGGAGACGGAGAATGAAAGTTTGTGGCGCTCGCCGTGTTCGGGTATACTACTTTCCCGTCCTGGTTATTCCATCGTTTCACCCTAACTTCTCAGGTTCAGCATGACAACGAACTATATTTTTGTGACCGGCGGGGTCGTATCCTCTCTGGGTAAAGGCATTGCCGCAGCCTCCCTCGCAGCCATTCTTGAAGCCCGTGGCCTCAATGTGACCATGATGAAACTGGATCCGTACATCAACGTCGATCCTGGCACCATGAGCCCAACCCAACACGGGGAAGTGTTCGTTACTGAAGACGGCGCTGAAACCGATCTGGATCTTGGCCACTACGAGCGTTTCATTCGTACCAAAATGACCCGTCGTAACAACTTTACGACTGGCCGCATCTACTCCGACGTTCTGCGTAAAGAGCGCCGCGGTGACTACCTGGGCGCGACCGTTCAGGTTATCCCACACATCACTAACGCCATCAAAGAGCGTGTCCTTGCCGGTGGCGAAGGGCATGACGTTGTGCTGGTTGAAATCGGCGGTACCGTAGGGGATATCGAATCCCTGCCGTTCCTCGAAGCGATTCGTCAGCTGGCGGTAGATATTGGTCGTGAGCATGCGCTGTTCATGCACCTGACGCTGGTGCCTTACATGGCGGCTGCAGGTGAAGTGAAAACCAAACCGACTCAGCACTCTGTTAAAGAGCTGCTCTCCATCGGTATTCAGCCTGACATCCTGGTTTGCCGTTCCGATCGCGCTATCCCGGCGAACGAACGTGCGAAAATTGCATTGTTCTGTAACGTGCCTGAAAAAGCCGTTATTTCAATGAAAGATGTCGATTCCATTTATAAAATCCCGGGCCTGTTGAAATCGCAGGGCCTGGACGATTATATTTGTAAACGATTCAGCTTGAACTGTCCGGAAGCTAACCTGTCTGAATGGGAACAGGTTATCTATGAAGAAGCCAATCCGGCGGGCGAAGTGACTATCGGTATGGTCGGCAAGTACATTGAACTGCCGGATGCCTATAAGTCAGTTATCGAAGCGCTGAAACACGGTGGTCTGAAGAACCGCGTCTCCGTGAACATCAAGCTGATTGATTCGCAGGATGTTGAAACGCGTGGCGTGGAAATTCTGAAAGATCTGGATGCGATTCTCATCCCTGGCGGCTTTGGCTACCGCGGTGTTGAAGGCAAGATCGCCACTGCACGCTATGCGCGTGAAAACAATATTCCTTACCTCGGCATCTGCCTGGGTATGCAGGTTGCGCTGATCGAATTTGCGCGCAACGTAGCGGGAATGGAAAACGCGAACTCTACGGAATTTGTGCCAGACTGTAAGTACCCTGTAGTGGCGCTGATTACGGAATGGCGCGACGAAGACGGTAACGTCGAAGTCCGTACCGAGAAGAGCGATCTGGGTGGCACAATGCGTCTTGGCGCACAGGCCTGCCAGCTGTCCGACGATAGCGTGGTTCGCAAGCTGTATGGCGAATCGGTCATCACCGAGCGCCATCGTCACCGCTATGAAGTCAACAACATGCTGTTGAAACAAATTGAAGCTGCGGGCCTGCGTGTTGCGGGCCGCTCCGGGGATGATCAGTTAGTCGAGATCATTGAAGTGCCAAACCATCCATGGTTTGTTGCCTGCCAGTTCCACCCGGAATTTACTTCAACGCCGCGTGACGGGCATCCGCTGTTTGCAGGCTTCGTGAAAGCCGCCAGCGAGTACCAGAAGCGTCAGGCGAAGTAAAAAAAGTTAGAACGGCAACGCGTACCTTTGGTACGCGTTGTTTGTCTGGAGTTTTAGTTTAACTTGTACTGAGGAAAATCTAATGTCCAAAATCGTTAAAGTCATCGGTCGTGAAATCATCGACTCCCGTGGTAACCCGACCGTTGAAGCTGAAGTTCATCTGGAAGGTGGTTTCGTCGGTATGGCAGCTGCTCCATCAGGTGCTTCTACGGGTTCCCGCGAAGCGCTGGAACTGCGCGATGGCGACAAATCCCGTTTCATGGGCAAAGGCGTACTGAAAGCGGTTGGCGCTGTAAACGGTCCTATTGCTCAGGCCATCATTGGCAAAGACGCTAAAGACCAGGCTGGCATCGACAAGATCATGATCGATCTGGACGGTACTGAAAACAAATCTAACTTCGGTGCGAACGCAATCCTGGCGGTTTCCCTGGCGAACGCCAAAGCAGCAGCGGCTGCTAAAGGTATGCCACTGTTCGAGCACATCGCTGAACTGAACGGCACCCCAGGCAAATACTCCATGCCTGTACCAATGATGAACATCATCAACGGTGGTGAGCACGCAGACAACAACGTTGATATTCAGGAATTCATGATTCAGCCAGTTGGCGCGAAATCCCTGAAAGAAGCGGTACGTATGGGTTCTGAAGTGTTCCACAACCTGGCTAAAGTTCTGAAAGCTAAAGGTATGAACACGGCTGTAGGTGACGAAGGTGGCTATGCGCCAAACCTGGGTTCTAACGCAGAAGCTCTGGCTGTTATCGCAGAAGCAGTAAAAGCTGCTGGCTACGAGCTGGGCAAAGACATCACCCTGGCGATGGACTGTGCAGCATCTGAATTCTACAAAGACGGTAAATACGTTCTGGCTGGCGAAGGCAACAAAGCGTTCACCTCCGAAGAGTTCACTCACTTCCTGGAAGACCTGACCAAACAGTACCCAATCGTCTCTATCGAAGACGGTCTGGACGAGTCTGACTGGGATGGTTTCGCATACCAGACCAAAGTACTGGGCGACAAAATCCAGCTGGTTGGTGACGATCTGTTCGTAACCAACACCAAGATCCTGAAAGAAGGCATCGAGAAAGGCATCGTTAACTCCATCCTGATCAAATTCAACCAGATCGGTTCTCTGACCGAAACCCTGGCCGCGATCAAAATGGCGAAAGACGCTGGCTACACCGCTGTCATCTCTCACCGTTCTGGTGAAACTGAAGATGCAACCATTGCTGACCTGGCAGTGGGTACCGCTGCAGGCCAGATCAAAACCGGTTCTATGAGCCGTTCTGACCGTGTTGCTAAATACAACCAGCTGATTCGTATCGAAGAAGCGCTGGGTGAAAAAGCACCATACAACGGTCGTAAAGAGATCAAAGGCCAGGCATAATTGCTTAAGCCTTAAATGAAAATGCCAGTCGAAAGACTGGCATTTTTTTTGGCTATTTAAAATCGACCGCCATTTGCTCCGGGATGGTCAATCCCCGGGTGGTCTGGACGCAGCGGGCGATATAATCCGTAAAACGCGGGGGTTTCGGCATTCCCATGCTGAGCAGCTTATCGTTGCTGAAGCGCACGTTCAGCGTGGCAAAGGCGCCGTATAAGCGCATCGCTCTCAGCATCAGGCGTTCGTTGCATGGACCAAAAATCGTTTTCAGCTCGCGGCGCATTCTGACCAGCGTTTCGTAGCTGACCTGCGCATATTTATCACCGACGGGCGCTTTCTCCAGCGCCTGCGCCATCGCCTGATCGATGTCTGCAAAGCGAACGCTGTTTTCTTCCCCGGCAGAAATATGCACCACCTCACCCGGACGAGCGTTGCTGCCGAGCAGCATTAACAGCGCGTCGGCGCAATAATCCACCGGCACTACGTCGATCCGGTCTTCCATTGAACACATAAACTTTTGCAGCATCAGGCCCATACTGAAGACCCAGAAGATGCTGCTCGACGGCGTGCAGCCGTGACGGGTATGGCCGACGACGATGGAGGGGCGGGCGATAAGCAGCGGCAGGTCCGGGCACTCCTGACGCATCAGCTTTTCAATGGTTGACTTCGAATAAGTGTATTCCACCAGATGTTCAGCATTTTCTCTAAATTCAGCACTTTCCGCGACCAGTGAATCCTGCTCCGGGGTGCATGACATTGCGGTGCCTACGTGCAGAAAACGCTGCAGTCCAGTGACCTGTTCCATGCGGCGTGCCAGCGCAAGGGTACCGTCGACGTTTACCTTCCAGATAAGCGGGTTGTTTCCAAATGAGGCGACAGCTGCGCAGTTAACCACATGCGTGACCTGGTTCAGTCGCGGATCGTTCAGAAAGGCCTCCGGCTGGCTGAGGTCGCCAATGAGAATATTCTCCACGCTCAGGGAAGCCAGTTTCTCCTCAGAAACGTTGAACTTACGCATGTTCTCCTGCACGCGCTCCAGCCCGCTTTGCGGATCGCCGGCGCGGGCAAGCAAAAGGAGTTTCACGGATTGATCGCTCGTCAGGATTTTTTCAAGTACTGCACCGCCCAGGAAACCGGTCACGCCTGTAATCAATAACATCTTCATTAATACCGTCTCATTATGATTGATGAGGCGGATTGTAGGCGCGCAAAAGTAAACGGCATTTAAATAATAAATCGCCGAAACAGGCTGCGTCTTAAGCTTATTTTAAGGAAAGGAAATCAGGTGGAGATATTGGACATTGCGGAAAGGTGAAAAATTCAATTTATAAATAATTATATTTCAACTTTATGATTTGTATGTATTTTTATGATTCAGGGTTAGGGTGGTTACAGCATTGAAAATGTAATAAATAAAATATTTTGTTACACCAAACATTTATCTGGAAAATAAATTAAATTTTGCTTAAGGGAAATTGAGTAACGTAAAAAGCAGGCTAGTTTATGTAGCCTGCGTAATATTTTCAGAGCAGCAAAGGAAGCGTAGCGCTGGCTGTTTGCTGGCTAACATCCGCGTAATGGTTGTCCAGCGCAATAAGAGAGGTGGTCAGCAATTCGACCAGCAGCATGACACCCACCTTTGCATTGAGCGCGCCAGCGCTAAGCGGGCCTTCTGGCTTGGCGGCTACCAGTTGCATATCACTCAGGGAAGCCAGCGGGCTACGTGGCGTGTTGCTGAGCGCCAGAACCTTTACGCCGCGCTTGCGGGCCAGTTTCACCACATGAAGTAAATCCCGCGTAGAACCGGAACTGGAGATAGCCACGACCAGCGTTTCAGCCGAGAGCGTTGCCGCATTCATGGCTGCGCGGTGCATGTCGCTAAATAACTGTGCGGGTTTACCCAGCCTTAATAACTTGTAATGCAGATACTCACCGAGGATTGCGCTGGCCGCGACGCCATAGATCTGCACGGATTGCGCCTGATGCAGTGCCAGTGCGGCTTTTTCAAGCAGCGCCCGGTCCAGGAGCCTGGCGGTATCCTGCAGAGCCAGGATTGACTCATCCACCACGTTATCAATTTCATCCCCGGCCTCTCGCGCGGGCTGGCCCTGCTGAATATCCAGCGCCAGCGCCATTTTGAATTCGTTATAGCCCTTGCAGCCCAGCGTCCGGCAAAGACGCGTCACGCTGGCCTCGCTGGTGTGACTCTCGCGCGCCAGTTCCGTGATCGTCAGGTAGAGCACTCGGGCGGGATCGCTGAGGACAAACTCGCCGAGTTTTTGTTGTGTTGGGCTGTACCCGGAAGCCTCCTGGCGGAGCTTCAGCAGCAGATTTTCATGGTCCGACATGCCAGGTCCTTAATGCGTTTCTCTGTGACTAGTGTGACGGAAAGCAGGGGAAAGATGCCAGTCATTTTGAAAAAGTATGATCGGTCTCCTGGTTTTTGATGATAATTTTCACTATTAAATATTTATATGGTAAAAATTTTCATCAATAAATGAGGGGATGAAAAAATGATGCAAATGTTCAGTGGAGCCTCTTCGGGGGGATGGTTTGAAAAAGCGCAGCGCTTCGGCAAATCGTTTATGTTGCCCATCGCCGTGTTGCCTGCGGCGGGTCTGCTGCTTGGGATAGGCGGCGCGTTGTCGAATCCCAATACGCTAACGGCCTATCCGTTTTTAGATGTGGGCTGGCTGCAGGCGGTTTTCACCATCATGAGCAGTGCAGGTTCCATCGTATTTGCGAACCTCTCGGTGCTGTTTGCGGTTGGGGTGGCCGTTGGGCTGGCAAAAAGTGATAAAGGCACGGCAGGGCTGGCGGCGTTACTGGCGTTTCTGGTGATGAACGCCACCATCAACGCGCTGCTGATCCTCACCGGCAAACTGGCGCAGGAAAACCCGGGGGCCGTGGGGCAGGGGATGACGCTGGGGATTCAGACGCTGGAAACGGGTGTATTTGGCGGCGTAGTGATTGGTCTCGTGACCTGCGCGTTGCATCACCGGTTTAATAAAATTGCCCTTCCGCAGTTCCTGGGCTTCTTTGGCGGCTCGCGCTTTGTCCCGATTATCAGCTCGCTGGCGGCGATACTCGTCGGCGCGCTGATGACCGTGGTCTGGCCGCATTTCCAGAAACTGATCTTTGGTCTGGGCGGGCTGGTAGACGCCACTGGTTATCTGGGCACCCTGCTGTACGGCTTCATTTTACGCATGCTGGGCCCGTTCGGGTTGCACCACATCTTCTATCTTCCGTTCTGGACCACGGCCCTTGGCGGCAGCGAGATCGTCAATGGTCATCTGGTGGAGGGTACGCAGCGTATCTTCTTTGCCCAGCTGGCTGACCCGACGACGCGTCAGTTTTATGAAGGCACGTCGCGCTTCATGTCCGGGCGCTTTATTACGATGATGTTTGGCCTGCTCGGCGCGTGTCTGGCGATGTACCACACGGCAAAACCCGAGAACAAAAAGCGCGTTGCCGGGCTGCTGCTCTCTGCGACGTTAACCTCTTTCCTGACGGGCATTACCGAGCCCATCGAGTTCTCCTTCCTGTTTATTGCGCCGGTGCTTTACGTCATCCATGCGCTGTTTGACGGGCTGGCGTTCATGCTTGCACACATGCTGCATATCACCATCGGGCAAACCTTCTCCGGCGGTTTTATCGACTTCGTCCTGTTCGGTATTTTGCAGGGGGAGGCCAAAACCAACTGGATGTTCGTTCCGCTGGTCGGCGTGCCGTGGTTCTTCCTTTACTACTTCACCTTCCGCTACCTGATTAACCGTTTTGATTTCGCCACGCCGGGCCGTGAAAAGACGGCGATGGTTGATGAAGTGAGTCTGCCGCAAAGCGAGCGTGCTGCGGCGGTGATCGCCGGATTAGGTGGAAAAGACAATCTGGACGAGGTGGACTGCTGCGCCACGCGCCTTCGCGTCACGGTCAAAGACGGCAGCAAGGTGGATGACGCGGCGCTGAAAGCGACCGGCGCGCGCGGCGTTATCGTGCGCGGTAACGGGGTTCAGGTCATTTATGGCCCGCACGTCACCATTATCAAAAACGAAGTGGAAGAGATTTTATCGTAATGAAAACTGTACTGGATAACCTGAAGGGAAAACTGGTCGTCTCCTGTCAGGCGCTGGAGAATGAACCGCTGCATAGCCCGTTTATTATGTCGCGGATGGCGCTGGCGGCGGCGCAGGGCGGGGCCGCTGCCATTCGTGCCAACAGCGTGGTGGATATCGAGGCCATTAAGCAGCAGGTCTCTTTGCCTGTCATCGGCATCATCAAACGGGATTACCCGGAAAGCGAAGTGTTTATCACCGCCACGATGAAAGAGGTGGATGAGCTCATGGCCGTCGCTCCGGAAATCATAGCCCTTGATGCCACGGCCAGGGAGCGTCCCGGTGGGGAATCCCTGGAAACGCTGGTCATGCGCATCCGCTCGCGCTACCCCTCGGTACTGCTGATGGCGGATATTTCCACCGTGGACGAAGCCGTGACGGCGCAGGCGCTGGGCTTTGACTGCGTCGGCACGACGCTTTACGGCTATACGGCGGAAACGGCAGGCCATTCGCTTC
The DNA here is from genome assembly GCF_049237505.1 of Enterobacter cloacae complex sp. SHL012. Taxonomy (NCBI): domain Bacteria; kingdom Pseudomonadati; phylum Pseudomonadota; class Gammaproteobacteria; order Enterobacterales; family Enterobacteriaceae; genus Enterobacter; species Enterobacter cloacae complex sp. SHL012. The sequence continues at coordinate 196,887 of NZ_JBMKIZ010000003.1, read as the reverse complement.
CGGAGAACGACTGCGCGTTCCTGAAGGCCGTGCTGGCTGCCGTGACGGTTCCCGTGGTTGCCGAAGGGAACGTGGATACGCCTGAACGCGCGGCCCGGTGCCTGGCGCTGGGTGCGCACACGGTCGTCGTCGGCGGCGCGATCACCCGTCCACAGCAAATTACCGAACGGTTTATGGCGGCGATTAGCGCGCAAAGCACCGATGGAGCATGACCATCCGGCGGGGATCTGCGATACTTATCGTTTATCCCCTTAACTGAGATGACTATGCAGTACCCGATTAACGAGATGTTCCAGACCCTGCAAGGCGAGGGTTACTTTACCGGTGTTCCCGCTATCTTTATTCGTTTACAGGGATGCCCGGTTGGCTGTGCCTGGTGTGATACCAAACATACGTGGGATAAGCTCGCAGATCGGGAAGTGTCGCTGTTTAGCATTCTGGCGAAAACCAAAGAGAGCGATAAGTGGGGCGCGGGCAGTTCAGAAGATCTGCTGGCGATTATTGGTCGTCAGGGCTGGACGGCGCGCCATGTGGTGATCACCGGCGGTGAACCCTGTATCCACGATCTGACCCCGCTGACCGAGCTGCTCGAAAAGAACGGCTACAGCTGCCAGATTGAAACCAGTGGCACCCACGAAGTGCGCTGCTCTCACTCTACCTGGGTGACGGTTTCGCCAAAAGTGAATATGCGCGGCGGATATGACGTGCTCTCTCAGGCGCTGGAACGCGCGGATGAGATTAAGCACCCGGTAGGGCGCGTGCGCGATATCGAAGCGCTGGACGAACTGCTGGCGACGCTGACGGATGAAAAGCAGCGGGTGATTGCCCTGCAGCCTATCAGCCAGAAAGAAGATGCGACGCGTCTGTGTATTGAAACCTGCATCGCGCGTAACTGGCGCCTGTCGATGCAGACGCACAAGTACCTGAATATAGCCTAAAAAAAAGCCCGGTTTTGCCGGGCTATTTTTTTACTCTCCGCGATACACGCAGCCTGCCGTGCAGGTCTCTTTGATCATCACCGCGCTCAGCAGTGGTACCAGCGGCTTCATCTGATCCCAAATCCATTTTGCCAGCACTTCGCTGGTCGGGTTTTCAAGGCCCGGGATCTCATTCAGATAGTAGTGATCCAGACGGTCGTAGGTCGGTTTAAACGCGGCCTTCAGTTCGGCAAAATCCATGATCCAACCGGTATGCGGATCAACTTCACCGGTGATCTCAAGACGCACCATAAACGAATGCCCGTGCAGACGGCCACATTTATGCCCTTCAGGAACATGCGGAAGGTGGTGGGCGGCTTCGAAGGTGAAATCTTTAAACAGTGTGGTGGACATGATCGCTCTCAGTAATGCGGAAAAAACCGCCGCATAGTACCGGAAAGCACAATTTTTAGCATTAACTAAAACGGCTCTGAAGGCGCAGCCATGGTGGTAAGGTGTTTTTTTGGTTTTTAACTATTTATTTTCAATGAGTTAGTTAACCTGTTTTATCGCTAAGAACGATAGCTAAAACAGGTTAGTCCATTTGGTTATTTATTATTTCCATCCCTTCTTTAATTGTTATTATCCTCGCCGTTAACCTTATCTTCAGTTTGGATTTATTCGCTTAAAGTCCGCTTGGCTACTGGAACATAACGACGCATGACAACACAGGCCCCACCATCAAATTTGCTTCCCCTGAACCCGGAGCAACTGGCGCGCCTTCAGGCTGCCACCTCTGATTTTTCTCCCACTCAGCTTGCCTGGGTCTCCGGTTATTTCTGGGGAATGCTCAATCAGCAGCCTAGCGCTGTCGCGGGCGCACCGGCAACGGCTGTGGAAATTCCCGCTATTACGCTGATTTCCGCCTCGCAGACGGGCAACGCCCGCCGCGTGGCCGAAGCGTTGCGTGACGACCTGCTGGCCGCCAAACTGAACGTGAACCTGGTCAACGCCGGCGATTATAAATTTAAGCAAATCGCGTCAGAAAAGCTGCTGGTGGTGGTCGCCTCTACCCAGGGCGAAGGTGAACCCGCTGAAGAAGCGGTAGCGCTGCATAAGTTTCTGTTCTCGAAAAAAGCCCCAAAACTGGATGGCACGGCGTTTGCCGTGTTTGGTCTGGGCGATACCTCCTATGAATTCTTCTGTCAGTCCGGTAAAGACTTCGACAGTAAGCTGGCGGAGCTCGGCGCAGAGCGCCTGCTGGACCGCGTCGACGCGGATGTGGAATACCAGACTGCCGCCGCCGAATGGCGTGCGCGCATCGTTGAGGTGCTGAAAGCGCGCGTGCCGAAAGAGACGCCGGCGCAGGCCGCATTGACCGCCGCGGGCGTCGTCAACGATATCCATACCAGCCCTTACACGAAAGAAGCACCGCTGGCGGCAAGCCTGTCGGTGAACCAGAAAATCACTGGCCGCGACTCGGAAAAAGACGTGCGTCATATCGAAATCGATCTCGGTGACTCTGGCCTGCGTTATCAGCCTGGCGATGCGCTGGGCGTCTGGTATCAGAACGATCCGGCGCTGGTGAAAGAGCTGGTTGAGCTGCTGTGGCTGAAAGGTGATGAGCCTGTCACCGTTGACGGCAAAACCCAGTCGCTTTCTGATGCGCTGCAGTGGCATTTCGAACTGACGGTCAACACTCCGAACATCGTCGAAAATTACGCCACCTTAACGCGCAGTGAATCGCTGCTGCCGCTGGTGGGCGACAAAGCGAAACTGCAGCATTACGCCGCGACGACCCCGATTGTCGATATGGTGCGTTTCTCTCCGGCGCAGCTGGATGCCGATGCAGTGGTCGGGCTGCTGCGTCCATTGACCCCGCGCCTCTACTCCATCGCCTCTTCTCAGGCAGAGGTGGAGAGCGAAGTGCATATCACCGTGGGCGTGGTGCGTTATGACATCGAAGGCCGCGCCCGTGCGGGTGGGGCATCAAGTTTCCTGGCGGACCGCGTGGAAGAAGAGGGCGAAGTGCGCGTCTTTATCGAGCACAACGACAACTTCCGTCTGCCGGCAAACCCGGAAACCCCGGTGATCATGATTGGTCCAGGCACCGGTATTGCGCCGTTTCGCGCCTTTATGCAACAACGTGCGGCGGACGACGCGCCAGGCAAAAACTGGCTGTTCTTCGGCAACCCGCACTTTACCGAAGATTTCCTCTACCAGGTTGAGTGGCAGCGTTACGTCAAAGAGGGCGTGCTGACCCGCATCGATCTGGCCTGGTCCCGCGACCAGAAAGAAAAAGTCTACGTACAAGACAAACTGCGCGAACAGGGCGCAGAGCTGTGGCGCTGGATCAATGACGGTGCCCACATTTATGTCTGCGGCGACGCCAATCGCATGGCGAAAGACGTTGAGCAGGCACTGCTGGAAGTGATTGCCGAATTCGGCGGTATGGATGCCGAAACGGCGGATGAATTTTTAAGTGAGCTGCGCGTTGAGCGCCGTTATCAGCGAGATGTCTACTAATGAGCGAAAAACATCCAGGGCCACTGGTGGTCGAAGGTAAACTGACAGACGCCGAGCGCATGAAGCTGGAAAGCAACTACCTGCGCGGCACCATTGCTGAAGATTTGAATGACGGTCTCACCGGCGGTTTTAAAGGTGACAACTTCCTGCTGATCCGTTTCCACGGTATGTACCAGCAGGACGACCGCGATATTCGCGCTGAGCGTGCCGAACAGAAGCTGGAGCCGCGTCATGCGATGCTGCTGCGCTGCCGTCTGCCGGGTGGGGTCATCACCACCAAACAGTGGCAGGCGATTGATAAATTCGCTGGCGAAAACACGATCTACGGCAGCATCCGCCTGACCAACCGTCAGACCTTCCAGTTCCACGGTATTCTGAAGAAGAACGTGAAGCCGGTGCACCAGATGCTCCACTCCGTTGGGCTGGACGCACTGGCCACCGCCAACGACATGAACCGTAACGTGCTTTGCACGTCGAACCCGTACGAGTCTGAGCTGCATGCCGAAGCGTATGAGTGGGCGAAGAAGATCTCTGAGCATCTGCTGCCGCGCACCCGCGCCTATGCAGAGATTTGGCTCGATCAGGAGAAAGTCGCGACCACCGATGAAGAACCGATTCTCGGCCAGACCTATCTGCCGCGTAAGTTCAAAACCACGGTCGTGATCCCGCCGCAGAACGATATTGACCTGCACGCCAACGACATGAACTTTGTGGCGATTGCCGAAAACGGCAAGCTGGTCGGCTTTAACCTGCTGGTGGGCGGGGGCCTGTCCATTGAGCACGGTAACAAGAAAACCTACGCCCGCACCGCGAGCGAGTTTGGCTTCCTGCCGCTGGAGCACACGCTGGCGGTGGCGGAAGCCGTGGTCACGACCCAGCGCGACTGGGGTAACCGTACCGACCGTAAAAACGCGAAAACCAAATATACCCTCGAGCGCGTGGGAGTGGAGACGTTCAAAGCGGAAGTGGAGCGTCGCGCGGGGATCAAATTTGAGCCAGTCCGTCCTTACGAATTCACCGGTCGCGGCGATCGTATTGGCTGGGTGAAAGGTATCGACAATAAATGGCATCTGACGCTGTTTATCGAAAATGGTCGAATTCTGGATTATCCGGGCCGTCCGCTGAAAACCGGTCTGCTGGAGATTGCGAAGATCCACAAAGGCGAGTTCCGCATTACCGCTAACCAGAACCTGATCATTGCCGGCGTGCCGGAGAGCCAGAAGGCGAAGATCGAGACGCTGGCGCGCGATCATGGGTTGATGGATGCGGTCAAACCGCAGCGTGAAAACTCCATGGCCTGCGTGTCGTTCCCGACCTGTCCGCTGGCGATGGCCGAAGCGGAACGTTTCCTGCCGTCATTTACTGACAAAGTGGAAGCGATTCTGGAAAAACACGGCATTCCGGACGAGCATATTGTTATGCGAGTGACCGGCTGCCCGAACGGCTGCGGTCGCGCGATGCTGGCCGAGCTGGGGCTGGTGGGGAAAGCGCCGGGTCGCTATAACCTGCATCTGGGCGGTAACCGTATCGGCACACGTATTCCACGTATGTTCCGCGAGAACATCACCGAGCCGGAAATCCTTGATTCCATCGACGAGCTTGTCGGGCGCTGGGCGAAAGAGCGCGAAGCGGGTGAAGGCTTCGGCGACTTTACGGTGCGTGCGGGCATCATTCGCCCGGTGCTCGATCCCGCAAGGGATTTCTGGGAGTAACCACGAGAGGTAATTATGTCCGTACTCGATCTAAACGCCCTTAACGAACTGCCAAAAGTCGAACGCATTCTGGCACTGGCAGAAACCAACGCCCAACTGGAAAAGCTCGATGCCGAAGGGCGCGTGGCCTGGGCGCTGGAAAACCTGCCGGGAGACTATGTACTTTCGTCGAGTTTTGGTATTCAGGCGGCCGTGAGTTTGCATCTGGTGAATCAGATCCGTCCGGACATTCCGGTGATCCTCACCGACACCGGCTACCTGTTCCCGGAAACCTACCAGTTTATTGACGAGCTGACGGACAAGCTCAGGCTGAACCTGAAAGTCTACCGCGCGACGGAAAGCGCGGCCTGGCAGGAGGCACGCTACGGCAAGCTGTGGGAGCAGGGCGTTGAGGGCATTGAGAAATACAATGAGATCAACAAAGTCGAGCCGATGAACCGGGCGCTGAAAGAGCTTAACGCGCAGACGTGGTTTGCAGGGTTGCGCCGTGAGCAATCCGGCAGTCGTGCCACGCTGCCGGTGCTGGCGGTCCAGCGCGGAGTCTTTAAGGTGCTGCCGATTATCGACTGGGATAACCGGACGGTGTACCAGTACCTGCAAAAACACGGGCTGAAGTACCATCCGCTGTGGGACCAGGGCTACCTGTCAGTTGGAGACACCCACACCACGCGCAAATGGGAACCGGGAATGGCGGAAGAAGAGACGCGATTCTTTGGGCTGAAGCGCGAGTGCGGGTTGCACGAAGGGTAATTCCTTAACCGCCCTCTCCCTGTGGGAGAGGGTTGGGGTGAGGGCATCAGGCCGCGCTATACTTAAAAACCTCAGCCTTTCCCCGCCTTCGCCAGCTCCTTCACCAGCGGCAGCATCACTTTCACCACGTCCCGGCTGCGGTGTTCAATGCGCTGCGGCAGGGCGCTATCAATATGCTGCTGATTATCCAGCATCACGTTATGCCAGCTTGTCCCGTCCGGGAAGGCTTTCGATTTTCCCCGTTGCTGGTAGCCATCTTTTTTCCCCAGCGCCCAGTTGGTTGCTTCCACGTACAGGACCGGAATGCCCGCTTTATCGAACACTTCGCCGTCGTTGCAGCAGCCCGTTCCTCGCGGATAATTTGGATTGCCGCCCGGGTTGCTGGCGGCATACACCCCGTGGCTGCGGGCAATGGCGAGCGCCCGGTCACGCGTCAGTTTACGCACGCTTCCCGGCGTACTCTGCCCGCTGTTGAAATACAGTTTATCGCCGACAATCAGGTTATCGAGGTTAATTACCAGCAGCGTATTTTTCTTCTCTTCAGCGCTCATGCGTTTAAGGAGATTCTCAGCGCCGAGCTTACCCTCCTCTTCACCGCTGGTGGCAACGAAACGAATGCCATATTGCGTCGGAATGTTCTTCATTCGCTCGGCCAGTTCGAGCATCACGCCAAGACCCGCTGCGTTATCGTCAATGCCCTGCAGCGTCAGCCCGCCGAGGTTGTTATCGGTGTCGGCATCGCTGAGCGGTGCGTAAGTATCGAGATGCGCCATGATAATAATCTGTTCCGCCGCGCGACCTTCGTGAGCTGCAATAACCGTACTGCCGGTCACGTTGTGCCAGTTTTGTGTTTTATTGCGCGAGGTATAGATATAGCGGCTGTGAAACGACCGGATATCGCTCTGGTAACCCATATCAGCAAATTGCTGGCGAATATAGTCAGCGGAGAGCATTTCCGCAGGTGAGCCGGTCATCCGGCCAGGGAAAACGGTGGCAATATGCCGCGCCTGCTGAGTGGCGATTTCACCATAGGGTTGATTTCTTGCCTGAGCCGGAAGAATAAAGCAAACGCCTAGCGCCAGGGCAGCAACACAGTGGCGCGTTGCGGAAAACATAGTGAGTCCTTAAAAACAGAGCAAAATTTTAACTGGCCTAGTATGAAACTGTGATCGCCCATACACAATTTGAATTGCTCTTAAATGCCCGAAAATTCGGGTGTTAAGCACTTTTTGATATTAACTTTTTCACATCGTTATTCCATTGAGTAACTACTCATTCCAATTCGTAATTTCATTCGGTCTAAGCCGCCCCCTATAGTCCCTCTATTCCTCGTTGTTAGTGAGTTGTTGCCTGTGGACTATCTGCCCTTATTTGCCGCGATTAAAGAGAAACCGGTGCTGGTTGTTGGCACGGGTGAAATTGCCGATCGCAAAATCGCGTTTTTGCAACGTGCGGGGGCGCAGGTGCGGGTAGTGGCAGAAGCGGATTTTGACGAATCACAAATCGACAGCGTAGTGCTGGTAATAGCGGCGACCGAAGATCGCGACCTGAACCGTCGTGTTTCCGACGCCGCTCAGGCCCGTTACCGCCTGGTGAACGTGGTGGACGACCAGCCGTTATGCTCGTTTATCTTCCCGTCGATCGTTGACCGTTCGCCGCTTCTGGTGGCGATCTCCTCCGGCGGTACTGCTCCGGTGCTGGCGCGCGTGCTGCGGGAAAAAATCGAAGCACTGCTGCCGACAAGCCTCGGGCGCATGGCGGAGACAGCCAGCTACTGGCGTAACCATCTGAAGACCCGGCTGACCAGCGTGGCGGAACGTCGTCGCTTCTGGGAGCGGGTGTTTCGCGGCCGCTTTGCCAGCCTGATGCAGGCCGGCGATGAGACGGCGGCGCAGAAAATTCTCGAAGACGAACTGGACAACCCTGGCAGTACGAACGGGGAGATCATTCTGGTGGGCGCGGGGCCGGGCGATGCCGGGCTTCTGACGCTGCGTGGCCTTCAGGTGCTGCAGGACGCGGACGTGGTGTTCTACGACCATCTGGTCACCGACGGCGTGCGCGAGCTGATCCGTCGCGACGCGGAGCAGATCTGCGTCGGCAAACGGGCAGGCGAGCACTCTGTGCCGCAGCACGACACCAATCAGATGCTGATTGCTGCCGCCAAAGCGGGCAAAACCGTGGTGCGTCTGAAAGGGGGCGATCCGTTTATCTTCGGACGCGGCGGAGAAGAGTTGCAGGCGGCAGCCGAAGCGGGCGTGCCGTTCCAGGTGGTGCCTGGCATTACGGCGGCATCAGCAGTAACGGCCTATGCCGGTATTCCGCTGACCCATCGCGATTATGCGCAGAGCGTCACTTTTGTGACCGGGCACTACAAGGCCGACAGCACGCCGTTTGACTGGTCGCATCTCGCCCAGAGCCGGCAAACGCTGGCGATATACATGGGCACGATGAAAGCCGCAGACATCAGCGAACAGCTGATTCAGCACGGTCGCGAGGCAGCGACGCCCGTTGCCGTGATTTCTCGCGGCACCCGCGTCGATCAGCATGTTGCTATCGGCACATTACTCGAACTTGCAGACCTGGCGAAAGATGCCCCGATGCCCGCCCTGATCGTGGTGGGGGAAGTGGTACAGCTGCACAGTACGCTCGCCTGGTTTCAACATACTACAGACTCAGAGGGGTTTGGTTCCTCTGTGGTGAATCTGGCTTAAGGAACGGTTATGGACCAAAAACGACTTACTCACCTGCGGCAGCTCGAAGCGGAAAGTATCCATATTATCCGCGAAGTGGCAGCCGAATTTTCTAACCCGGTGATGATGTATTCCATCGGTAAAGATTCCAGCGTCATGCTGCATCTGGCGCGTAAAGCGTTTTATCCGGGTACGCTGCCGTTCCCGCTGCTGCACGTCGATACCGGCTGGAAATTCCGCGAAATGTACGAATTCCGCGACCGTACCGCAAAAGCTTACGGCTGCGAGCTGCTGGTGCATAAAAACCCGGAAGGGGTGGCGATGGGCATTAACCCCTTCGTGCACGGCAGCGCCAAACACACGGATATCATGAAAACCGAAGGGCTGAAGCAGGCGCTGAACAAATACGGCTTTGATGCCGCCTTCGGCGGCGCGCGCCGTGACGAAGAGAAGTCTCGTGCTAAAGAGCGTATCTACTCTTTCCGCGACCGTTTCCACCGCTGGGATCCGAAAAACCAGCGCCCGGAGCTGTGGCACAACTACAACGGCCAGATCAACAAAGGCGAAAGCATCCGCGTTTTCCCGCTCTCCAACTGGACCGAGCTGGATATCTGGCAGTACATCTATCTGGAAAATATCGAGATCGTTCCGCTGTATCTGGCGGCTGAGCGTCCGGTGCTCGAGCGCGACGGCATGCTGATGATGATCGACGACGATCGCATCGACCTGCAGCCGGGCGAAGTCATCAAAAAACAGATGGTGCGTTTCCGTACCCTCGGCTGCTGGCCGCTGACCGGCGCGGTGGAATCCAACGCGCAGACGCTGCCGGAGATCATTGAAGAGATGCTGGTGTCGACCACCAGTGAGCGACAGGGGCGCGTGATTGACCGCGACCAGGCAGGCTCCATGGAGCTGAAGAAACGTCAGGGTTATTTCTAAGGAGCCGCCATGAACACCACTATTGCTCAACAAATTGCCAACGAAGGCGGCGTGGAAGCGTATCTGCACGCGCAACAACACAAAAGTCTGCTGCGTTTTCTGACCTGCGGCAGCGTGGATGACGGGAAAAGTACCCTGATTGGTCGCCTGTTGCACGATACACGCCAGATTTACGAAGATCAGCTCTCTTCTCTGCACAAGGACAGCAAACGTCATGGTACCCAGGGTGAAAAACTCGACCTGGCGCTGCTGGTGGATGGTTTGCAGGCGGAGCGCGAGCAGGGCATCACCATCGACGTGGCCTATCGCTATTTCTCAACGGAGAAGCGCAAATTTATTATCGCCGACACCCCGGGGCACGAGCAGTATACCCGTAATATGGCGACAGGCGCGTCGACCTGCGACCTGGCGATCCTGCTGATCGACGCCCGTAAAGGCGTGCTGGATCAAACCCGTCGTCACAGCTTTATCTCCACGCTGTTGGGGATCAAACACCTGGTCGTGGCGGTCAACAAGATGGATCTGGTGAACTTCAGCGAAGAGAAATTTGAGGAGATCCGCCAGAGTTACCTGACCTTTGCCGAACAGCTGCCGGGTAATCTGGATATCCGCTTCGTGCCGCTTTCCGCGCTGGAAGGCGATAACGTCGCCTCCCAGAGTGCGAATATGCCGTGGTACAGCGGCCCGACGCTGCTGGAAGTGCTGGAGACCGTTGAAATTCAGCGCGTGGTTGATACCCAGCCGATGCGCTTCCCGGTGCAGTACGTTAACCGTCCAAATCTCGATTTCCGCGGCTTCTCCGGCACGATTGCCTCCGGCTCCGTGAAGGTGGGACAGCGTGTCAAAGTGCTGCCCTCCGGCGTAGAATCGGCAATCGCGCGCATCGTGACGTTCGACGGCGACCTGCAGGAAGCCGGGGCAGGGGAGGCAGTCACCCTGGTGCTGAAAGACGAGATTGATATCAGCCGGGGCGACCTGCTGGTCGACGCGCAGGAAACGCTGGCAGCCGTGCAGGGCGCGTCTGTGGATGTGGTCTGGATGGCGGAACAGCCGCTGACGGCAGGCCAGAGCTACGACATCAAAATAGCGGGCAAGAAAACTCGCGCCCGCGTGGACGGCATTCAGTTCCAGGTGGACATCAACAATCTCACCCAGCGTGACGTGAGCGAGCTGCCGCTGAACGGTATTGGCCTGGTGGATCTGACTTTCGATGAGCCGCTGGTGCTGGATCCGTATCAGCAGAACCCGGTAACGGGCGGCCTGATCTTTATCGACCGTCTGACTAACGTCACCGTCGGTGCGGGGATGGTTCGTGAGCCAAACGAGCAGGCGACCGTCGCCTCTGAATTCAGCGCCTTCGAACTGGAGCTGAACGCGCTGGTGCGTAAGCACTTCCCGCACTGGGGCGCCCGCGATCTGCTGGGAGGCAAATAATGGCCGCACATGATGAGAACGTCGTCTGGCATCCTCATCCGGTCACCGTCGCGCAGCGTGAGCAACTCCACGGACATCGTGGGGTTGTGCTGTGGTTTACCGGGCTGTCTGGCTCCGGTAAATCCACGGTAGCGGGCGCGCTGGAAGAGGCGCTGCATCAGAGGGGCGTGAGCACCTACCTGCTGGACGGGGATAATGTCCGTCATGGTCTGTGCAGCGATTTAGGCTTCAGCGACGACGACCGCAAAGAGAATATTCGCCGGGTGGGAGAAGTCGCCAGCCTGATGGCGGATGCCGGGCTGGTGGTGTTAACGGCGTTTATCTCGCCGCATCGTGCTGAGCGCCAGATGGTGCGTGAGCGCGTGGGGCAGGATCGCTTTATCGAAGTGTTTGTCGATACGCCGCTGGCGGTCTGCGAAGCTCGCGACCCGAAAGGGCTGTACAAAAAAGCGCGTGCCGGCGAACTGCGCAACTTCACAGGAATTGACGCGGTTTACGAAGCGCCTGAATCGCCTGAGATTCACCTGGAAGGTCAACAATTGGTAACAAATTTAGTAAGCCAATTATTAGACCTGCTCAGACGGGACGATATTATCAGATCCTGAGGCGGTATCGTTCGGGAGCTGTCTTTCCGAACGATGAGTCACGGTCACAGGATTAGCTATGCGCAACAGTGAAAACTACATTATCACCACCGGGTCGGAGCCGCTCGCGACCGACGACGAAACGACCTGGTCATTTCCCGGGGCCATTATTGGCTTCGTCTCCTGGTTGCTGGCGCTTGGCATCCCGTTTCTTATGTATGGCGGCAATACGCTGTTCTTCTTCCTCTACACCTGGCCTTTCTTCCTGGCGCTGATGCCCGTCGCGGTTGTCGTCGGCATTGCTTTGCACTCCCTGTTCAATGGCAGACTCCTGTATAGTGCCGTGTTCACTATCGCCGCCGTAGTCATCATATTTGGGCTGCTATTTTTATGGCTGATGGGTTAACTTGCGGCATAATTAAAACCCCAGAGTAGAGTCCAGCGGAAAGTTATGGGATGATGAAGCCGTTTTTTCAGGGGGCAGGATGGGTAAACTAACGCTGCTGTTGCTGGCTTTGCTGATTTGGCTGCAATACTCGTTGTGGTTCGGTAAGAACGGACTGCACGACTACAGCCGGGTGAGCGATGACGTCGCGGCTCAGCAGGCAACAAACGCCAAACTTAAGGCGCGTAACGATCAACTCTTTGCTGAAATTGATGACCTCAATGGCGGGCAGGAGGCGATTGAGGAACGCGCACGCAATGAACTCAGTATGACTAAGCCGGGCGAAACCTTTTATCGTCTGGTTCCGGATGCGTCTAAACGCAATCAGGGCTCAGCACAAAATAATCGATAATCAGGCCCAGGATTACGACATGGCAGCAACTTTTTCGGACGTCTGTGCCGTGGTGCCGGCCGCAGGTTTTGGCCGGCGCATGCAAACAGAGTGTCCCAAGCAGTACCTTTCAATTGGTGATAAAACGATCCTCGAACATGCCGTGGCGGCGCTGCTGGCGCACCCTCGGGTGACGCGAGCGATAATTGTCATCAGCCCCGGCGATGCGCGTTTTGCGCAGCTACCGCTGGCAAACCATCCACAGATTACCGTTGTTGACGGCGGCGCCGAGCGCGCCGATTCCGTGCTGGCGGGCATTCAGGCTGCCGGAGACGCGCCGTGGGTGCTGGTGCACGACGCCGCACGTCCGTGTCTGCATCAGGACGATCTGGCGCGCCTGCTGGCGCTGAGTGAAACCAGTAAAGTGGGGGGCATCCTGGCCGCTCCGGTGCGTGACACCATGAAGCGCGCCGAGCCAGGCAAGCAGGCTATCGCCCACACCGTTGAGCGCGTCGATCTCTGGCACGCGCTGACGCCACAATTTTTCCCCCGCGAATTACTCCACGACTGCTTAACGCGTGCGCTTAAAGAAGGGGCGACCATCACGGATGAAGCCTCCGCGCTGGAGTATTGCGGTTTTCACCCCGAACTGGTTGAAGGACGCGCTGATAATATAAAAGTGACGCGCCCGGAAGATTTACAGCTCGCGGAATTTTATCTTACCCGTTCGACCCATCAGGAGAAGGCATAATGCGAATTGGACACGGTTTTGATGTACACGCCTTTGGCGGAGAAGGCCCAATTATCATTGGCGGCGTACGTATTCCTTACGAAAAAGGTCTACTGGCGCATTCTGATGGCGACGTGGCGTTGCATGCGCTGACCGACGCCCTGCTGGGCGCTGCTGCGCTGGGGGATATCGGCAAGCTGTTCCCGGACACCGATCCGGCGTTTAAGGGGGCAGACAGCCGCGAACTGCTGCGCGAAGCCTGGCGCCGCATTCAGGCCAAAGGCTATACGCTGGGCAACGTCGACGTGACGATCATCGCTCAGGCGCCGAAAATGCTGCCGCATATACCGCAGATGCGCGTGTTTATTGCTGAGGATCTGGGCTGTCACATGGACGACGTGAACGTCAAAGCCACCACCACCGAGAAGCTGGGCTTTACCGGCCGCGGCGAGGGCATTGCCTGTGAAGCGGTGGCGCTGCTGGTGAAGGCCGCCAAATGACGGACTTCGATAACCTGACTTATCTGCACGGTAAACCGCTGGGTTCTGGCATGCTGAAGGCCAGCCCTGAAGATTTCGTGGTGGTTGAGGATTTGGGGTTTGAGCCGGACGGTGAAGGCGAACATATCCTGGTACGAATTCTTAAAAACGGCTGCAATACCCGGTTTGTGGCCGATGCGCTGGCAAAATTCCTCAAAATTCATGCCCGCGAGGTGAGCTTCGCCGGACAGAAAGATAAACACGCCGTCACCGAACAGTGGCTGTGTGCGCGCGTTCCCGGCAATACGATGCCTGATTTAAGCCAGTTTGAGCTGGAAGGCTGTAAAGTGCTGGAATACGCCCGTCACAAGCGCAAACTGCGCCTGGGGGCGTTGAAAGGCAATGCGTTTACGCTGGTATTGCGTGAAGTGTCTGACCGTTCAGACGTTGAAAAACGCCTCAACGCCATCAATGAACGCGGCGTACCGAACTACTTTGGCGCCCAGCGCTTTGGCATTGGCGGCAGTAACCTGCAGGGCGCGCTGCGCTGGGCACAAAGCGATGCGCCGGTGCGCGACAGGAATAAGCGCAGTTTTTGGTTGTCGGCGGCCCGCAGTGCGTTGTTTAATCAGATTGTGAGCGAAAGGCTGAAAAAACCGGACGCGAATCAAGTTGTTGTTGGCGATGCGCTACAATTAGCGGGACGCGGAAGCTGGTTTGTGGCAACGGCCGACGAAATGGCCGATGTGCAGTCGCGCGTGGACGCGAAATCGCTGATGATTACCGCCGCGTTACCCGGCTCCGGTGAGTGGGGGACGCAAGGCGACGCGCTGAGCGCTGAGCAGACGGCTGTCGCCGATGCGCAGGCATTACAATCTTTGCTGGTGCGGGAAAAAGTCGAAGCAGCACGCCGCGCGATGCTGCTCTACCCGCAGCAGCTAAGCTGGAACTGGTGGGATGACGTCACCGTCGAGTTACGCTTCTGGCTGCCGGCCGGTAGCTTTGCCACCAGCGTTGTCAGGGAACTTATCAACACCTCGGGTGATTATGCGAATATTGCTGAGTAACGATGACGGGATCCACGCGCCAGGCATTCAGACCCTGGCGAAGCACCTCCGTGAATTTGCGGATGTGCAGGTTGTGGCGCCCGATCGTAACCGCAGTGGAGCGTCTAACTCACTGACCCTGGAGTCGTCGCTTCGCACCTTTACCTTTGAAAATGGCGATATTGCCGTACAGATGGGCACACCGACCGACTGCGTCTTTCTGGGCGTGAATGCCCTGATGCGACCGCGTCCGGATATTGTTGTCTCCGGTATTAATGCCGGGCCGAACCTCGGCGACGACGTGATTTACTCCGGTACCGTGGCGGCCGCAATGGAAGGTCGTCATCTGGGGTTCCCGGCGCTGGCGGTTTCGTTAAACGGTCACACGCACTACGACACCGCCGCCGCGGTGACCTGCTCGATCCTGCGGGCGCTCGGCCGCGAGCCGCTGCGTACCGGGCGTATTCTGAACATCAACGTGCCGGATCTCCCGCTGGATGAAATTAAAGGCATTCGCGTCACACGGTGCGGCAGCCGTCATCCGGCCGATCAGGTGATCCCGCAGCAGGATCCTCGCGGCAACACGCTTTACTGGATCGGCCCTCCTGGCGATAAGTGCGATGCGGGTCCGGATACCGACTTTGCCGCCGTGGATGAAGGCTATGTTTCCGTTACGCCACTGCACGTAGATTTAACGGCGTATAGTGCGCAAGATGTGGTGTCGGGCTGGCTGGATCGCGCAGGAGTGAACGCGCAATGGTAAGCAAACGTGTACAAACTCTTCTGGAACAACTTCGCGCACAGGGGATCCGCGACGAGCATGTGCTTGAAGCGCTTGCCCAGGTTCCGCGTGAGAAATTTGTAGACGAGGCGTTTGAACACAAAGCGTGGGAAAACGTGGCGCTGCCTATTGGGCAAGGCCAGACGATTTCGCAGCCTTACATGGTGGCGCGCATGACGGAGCTGCTTGAGCTCACGCCCAATTCGCGCGTGCTGGAGATTGGCACCGGCTCGGGTTATCAGACCGCGATCCTGGCGCATCTGGTGCACCATGTCTGCTCCGTTGAGCGGATTAAAGGTTTACAGTGGCAGGCGCGTCGTCGCCTGAAACAACTTGATTTACATAATGTTTCGACACGACACGGTGATGGATGGCAGGGTTGGCAGGCTCGCGCCCCGTTCGACGCCATCATCGTGACGGCAGCCCCGCCTGAAATTCCTGCAGCCCTGTTGTCGCAGCTGGATGAGGGGGGCATTCTTGTTCTGCCCGTCGGCGATGAGCAGCAGCTCCTGAAGCGCGTTCGTCGACGTGGCGGCGAGTTTATTATCGACACCGTGGAAGCCGTGCGCTTTGTGCCTCTGGTAAAGGGGGAGTTGGCCTGAGACTCGGATTTATCCAGGGTTATTAAGGCAAATTCAGCGTATGGTGTGGCGCGAAAGATTCGTGCCATCACGGTAAATTTTAAGTCACTGGTAGTTAACACATTCCTGGGGGATAAATGAGCGCGGGAAGCCCTAAATTCACCATCAGCCGTGTTGCGGCATTATCACTGGTTTCGCTCTGGCTGGCTGGCTGTACAAGTTCTAACAATGCGCCTGCGCCCGTCAGTTCCGTCGGCGGAAACAGCGGTTCCGGTAACACGTCCAGCGGAATGTTGATCACGCCGCCACCTAAAATGGGGACGGCTGCGCAGCAGCAAACACCACAAATTCAGCCTGTGCAACATCCTGTTACACAGCCAATGCAGGTTCAGCCAGTTGAACAGCCTGTTCAGACCCAAAATGGCCGCATCGTGTATAACCGTCAGTATGGGAACATTCCGAAAGGCAGCTATACCGGCGGCAGCACCTATACCGTGAAACGCGGCGATACGCTGTTCTATATTGCCTGGATCACCGGGAACGATTTCCGTGACCTCGCACAGCGTAACAACGTCCAGGCCCCGTATGGTCTGGAGGTTGGGCAAACGCTCCAGGTGGGCAACGCAACGGGTACGCCACTGACGCCTGGCAACACGGTTTCAGCGGCCGATGTGACCGCACAAAATAACAGCGTTAAGCCTGCACAAAAATCCACCACGGTGGTTGCTTCACAACCTGTAATTACGTATTCTGAGGATTCAGGTGATCAGACTGCTAACAAAATGTTGCCGAATAATAAAGGGACTGCGACTACTGTCACAGCACCGGTTACGGCACCTGTGGTTAGCTCTACTGAACCGACTGCAAGCAGTCAGAATGCCAGTTCGTCAATCACTACCTGGCGCTGGCCAACTGACGGCAAGATTATCGAAAACTTCGCCACTTCTGAGGGTGGGAACAAAGGGATCGATATCGCAGGCAGTAAAGGACAGGCTATCATCGCGACCGCAGACGGACGCGTTGTGTATGCCGGTAATGCTCTGCGCGGTTACGGTAATCTTATCATCATCAAACACAATGATGATTACCTGAGTGCCTACGCCCATAACGACACAATGCTGGTCCGGGAACAACAAGAAGTTAAGGCGGGGCAAAAAATCGCTACCATGGGTAGCACCGGAACCAGTTCTACACGCTTGCATTTTGAAATTCGTTACAAGGGGAAATCCGTAAACCCGCTGCAGTATTTGCCGCAGCGATAATTTGACGGGGCATGCCAGCCAGGGTGTCTCGTTCAGGGATCACGGGTAGGAGCCACCTTATGAGTCAGAATACGCTGAAAGTTCATGATTTAAATGAAGATGCGGAATTTGATGAGAACGGAGTAGAGGCTTTTGACGAAAAAGCCTTAGTAGAAGAGGAACCCAGTGATAACGATTTGGCTGAAGAAGAGCTGTTATCGCAGGGCGCCACACAGCGTGTACTGGACGCGACTCAGCTTTACCTTGGGGAGATTGGTTACTCCCCACTGCTAACGGCCGAAGAAGAAGTCTATTTCGCACGTCGTGCTTTGCGTGGTGATGTTGCCTCGCGTCGTCGCATGATCGAAAGTAACCTGCGACTGGTCGTGAAAATTGCCCGCCGTTACGGCAATCGTGGTCTGGCTCTGCTGGATCTGATTGAAGAGGGCAACTTAGGTCTCATCCGCGCAGTTGAGAAGTTTGACCCTGAACGCGGGTTCCGTTTCTCAACCTACGCGACCTGGTGGATTCGTCAGACCATCGAACGGGCTATTATGAACCAGACCCGTACGATCCGCCTGCCGATCCACATCGTCAAAGAGTTGAACGTGTATCTGCGTACCGCGCGCGAGTTGTCCCATAAACTGGACCACGAGCCAAGCGCAGAAGAAATTGCCGAACAACTCGATAAACCGGTTGATGACGTAAGCCGTATGCTGCGTCTCAACGAGCGCATTACCTCCGTTGACACCCCGTTGGGTGGCGACTCCGAAAAAGCGCTGCTGGACATCCTGGCCGATGAAAAAGACAACGGTCCGGAAGACACCACGCAGGACGATGACATGAAACAGAGCATCGTCAAATGGCTGTTCGAACTGAACGCCAAACAGCGTGAAGTGCTGGCACGTCGTTTCGGTTTACTGGGGTATGAAGCTGCGACACTGGAAGATGTTGGCCGCGAAATTGGTCTGACTCGTGAACGTGTTCGTCAGATTCAGGTTGAAGGTCTGCGCCGCCTGCGTGAAATCCTGCAGGGGCAAGGTCTGAATATCGAAGCGCTGTTCCGCGAATAAGCAACCTTTCGTCAAAAAAGGCCCGTCGTGAGACGGGCCTTTTTCTTTTGTGCTATGGCTGCGCCGTTTCGTGCAGCAGACGCCATGTGATCCTGCCATCTTCCTGATTCAGCACTGCGGTTGACCAGCGCACGTTGATAGAGTGATCCGGGCGGGTTTGCGTCTCCCGATAGTGAAGCACCGCGCCATCATCCCAGCTCTGTCGCGTCGATAATTCGTCAATGACGATCTTAAGCCCAGGACGACTTCCGCGCTGGTTATCCAGAAAACGAACAAGCCCGTTGTAGTCTATATGGACCCCACCGGGTGGGATCATCAGAAAATCAGACCGAAAACGGGCGAGCAGGGCGTCGGAATTGCCTTCGCCTTTGCCTAGCCAGTTTTCAAGTGCAATGTGGAGCTCGATAATCTCGTGTTCGAAAGGTGTCATGAATTCTCCTGTCGCAGCTGGGTGAGCACCTGCGTATTGTTAAGACGAAAAACGTACAGTACAGGCAGTAAGGTCATGCCTGCGGCAAAAATAAACATCCCGTGCCACGCGGCGAGCGGGGGTAGCCAGGCCTGCGCAAGGTTCAGGACCTGCGCCAGCAGCAGGGTACCCACAAAAAAGCTCAACTGACGATTAAGATTCCACAGCGCACTGGCATCCGGCATATCTTCCCGGCGCGTTGTCAGAAAAGCGCTGCTCTGAGCCGTGCTGCTGCAAAGACTTCCCCCTGCACCCATCAACACAAACGCAAGGGTGGGTAACAGCGCTGTGCTGGCCGGACTGACGCTCAGTAAAAGCATAACGCCCAGCGCCTGGAGCAGACAGCCTGTGACGACAAGGGGACGAGGACCAATACGGTTAAAATAGCGTCCTGTTGCCGTGATAGCGACAAACGATGCCACAGACCACGGCAGCATCAGCATTCCCGTTGCGCCGGGTGTCATATTGGCCTCGCTCTGAAGGTAATACATACCCGTGACGTTCACACCAATAAATATGCCTGGTACACAGACATAGACCAGCATGGAAAAACGCAAAAGCGGGTCCGCAAGTAAAGGCAGGTTTAGCAGCCGGCTTGCTTTCATCGCGGGCTGTTCGTGTTTAAGCCACAAACAGCCCAGAACAAAGGTCACGATGGCAACCGGGAGCGTGGCGAAAAATATCCATCGCCAGCTTAGCGTTTGCACCAGCACGCCTCCCATAGCAGGGGAGCAGGCGGGGGCAAGCAGTGCGACCAGCATAACCGCTGAGGAGAGTCTGGCTCGCTCGTGAGGCTTAAACTGTTGCCAGGTCAACGCCTGTCCAACGGGAATCAATAAGCCTCCTCCCACCCCCTGTAACACTCGCCAGGCAATCAGGCTTTCCAGCGTGGCAGACAAGCCTGCCGCAGCAGAGGCAGCGCTGAACAGAAAAAGCGAGAGCAGGATGACGCGCTTCGGTCCGATTCGGCGCGTGAGCACGCTGCTAAACGGGATCACCAGCGTCAGACCAGCAATGTACCCGTTACTGACCCAGGCAAGTGCTGAAGGCGTGGCGTGAAAGGCGTGAGCCATTGCCGGAAAAGCAACGCTGGCAATAAACATGTTAATCAAATCAAGAAAAAAGCCCAGCAGATAGACAACGGCGACTTTGCTGCGATAGGTCATGGTGGTTCCTCCCGTGAGGAGGCGTATCGTATCGACGCGCCAGGCACGGATAAACCAGACAAAGCGCGATATACTGTCAAAAATATTTTGACGGTAAAAGGCGTAATGATGATTAACTTACAGCGGACGCAGATGTTTGTTGCGGTGGCAGACACCGGCAGTTTCACTGCGGCAGCTGAGGCGATGGGGCTGACAAAAGCCGTGGTCAGCTTCAATATTCGTCAGCTCGAAGCCGAACTGGGCGTTACCCTGTTGCTGCGATCCACCCGCCGCCTGACGTTAACCGACGCGGGTACCCTTTTTCATCAACGCAGCGTCGCGCTTCTGAAGGATGCAGAACAGTTGCAGGATGATGTCCGCGCGAATCATGCCGGGCTCACCGGGGAGTTGCGGATCACGTCCACGCCTGAGTATGGCTCACAGGTCGTGGTGCCGATGCTGGCAAGGTTCAGCCAGCAGCACCCGGATCTTCGCGTGCGTCATGTTTCGTCGTCACTTCATGCCGACCTTATCTCAGAGCGCTTTGATGTGGCTATCCGATTGGGAACGCTTACCGATTCACGCTATCACGCTGCATTGATCGCGCACTTTTCGATCCTGCCCGTTGCGACACCCGAGTGGCTCGGTACTCATCCGATCGCATCGCTGGCGCAGCTTGCCCATGCGGACTGGATTATCCACGAGCGCTTAACCTCGCCGCTGCGCTGGCAGGTGAAAAATGCCGGTGGTTTGCCCGACACGCTGGAGATAAAAAAAGCGCCGCGCCTGTTTGCCGACAGTGCGCAGGCTCTTATGGCCTTTGCACTCGCCGGAGGTGGAGTGGCATTACTGCCGGAATGGCTGGTGCGCGATGCGCTGGATACGGGAAAACTGGTGCCGGTTTTACCGGAATATACCTTCGCGCGGCAGGGCATTTACGCGGTTTATCCGGATGCCCGGCACGTGCCGGCGAAAGTACGCACCTTTATTGATTTTATGCGCGCCAGCGTGAATTAATCGTGCATCATTTTCTTGATAAGCGCGGAGAACTGCTCCCGCTCGGCCTGACTCAGGCGCCCTAAAAATGCCTCATCTACTTCATTGCTTACCGGCTTGCAGCCTTCAAGCAGGGCTTCGCCTTCTGGTGTCAGGAAGACAAACCGGCGGCGCTTATCGGCGGGGTCATGCTCGCGTTTGACCAGCCCGCGCGCCTCCATGCGGCTCAGCATTTCCGCCAGGGTCGCTTTCGTGCTGACAGCCACTTCGGTCAATGCCACCTGTTCAATGCCCGGATGCTCGGCAACAGAACGCATAACCGCATACTGCGGCTTGGTCAGCTCCGGTAAGGCATGTTGCCACTGCGCGGTATGCTGTTGAAAAAGCTGACGTAACAGGTGGAACGCCTCTTGTCTTAGTTCCATGAACACTCCGACGGAAAAAATCTCCCCCTATGATAGCCGCTAAAGCCCGGGATGATAATGCGGCATTTTTTAGCAATTAGTGTGATCGTATGCGAACGATCTTGTCAGAAAAACGATCCGGGAGTAGTTTACTTATAATGTTCGTACACGAACAAATTAATTGAGGTGATGAATGAGATTGATCGTGGGAATGACGGGGGCGACGGGGGCTCCGCTGGGCGTGGCGCTGCTGCAGGCGCTGCGGGAGATGCCTGAGGTGGAAACGCATCTGGTGATGTCGAAGTGGGCTAAAACCACCATCGAGCTGGAAACGCCTTACACCGCGCAGGACGTTGCTGCGCTGGCTGACGTTGTCCACAGCCCGGCTGACCAGGCCGCCACTATCTCCTCCGGGTCGTTTCGTACCGACGGCATGATCGTTATTCCCTGCAGCATGAAAACGCTGGCGGGGATCCGCGCAGGCTACGCCGAAGGGCTGGTGGGCCGTGCGGCGGATGTGGTGTTGAAAGAGGGGCGCAAGCTGGTGCTGGTTCCCCGCGAAACGCCGCTCAGCACCATCCATCTGGAGAACATGCTGGCGCTTTCCCGAATGGGCGTGGCGATGGTGCCGCCCATGCCTGCGTATTACAACCATCCGCAGACCGCCGATGACATCACCCAGCATATCGTGACCCGCGTGCTCGACCAGTTTGGTCTGGAGCATAAAAAGGCACGCCGCTGGAATGGGCTGCGGGAGGCGAAAGATTTTTCACAGGAGAATAAAAATGGCATTTGATGATTTGAGAAGCTTTCTGCAGGCACTCGATGAGCAAGGGCAACTGCTGAAAATTGAGGAAGAGGTGAATGCGGAGCCGGATCTGGCGGCGGCAGCCAACGCCACCGGTCGCATTGGCGACGGTGCGCCCGCGCTGTGGTTTGACAATATTCGCGGGTTTACCGATGCCCGCGTGGTGATGAACACCATCGGCTCCTGGCAGAACCACGCCATTTCGATGGGGCTGCCTGCGAATACCCCGGTGAAAAAACAGATCGACGAGTTTATCCGCCGCTGGGATAAATTCCCCATCGCACCGGAGCGCCGCGCCAACCCGGCCTGGGCTGAGAATACGGTGGACGGTGAAGACATCAACCTGTTCGACATCCTGCCGCTGTTTCGCCTGAATGACGGAGACGGTGGTTTTTATCTCGACAAAGCGTGCGTTGTTTCGCGCGATCCGCTTGACCCGGATAACTTCGGCAAGCAGAACGTCGGCGTTTATCGCATGGAGGTGAAAGGTAAGCGCAAGCTCGGCCTGCAGCCGGTGCCGATGCACGATATCGCCTTGCATCTGCATAAAGCGGAAGAGCGTGGGGAAGATCTGCCGATTGCAATTACTCTCGGCAACGATCCGATCATCACCCTGATGGGCGCGACGCCGCTGAAATACGATCAGTCAGAATATGAGATGGCGGGTGCTCTGCGCGAAAGCCCATACCCGATTGCCACCGCACCGTTGACCGGCTTCGATGTACCGTGGGGCTCTGAAGTGATCCTGGAAGGGGTGATTGAAGGTCGTAAACGTGAAATCGAAGGGCCGTTTGGAGAGTTTACCGGGCATTATTCCGGTGGCCGTAATATGACGGTGGTACGTATTGATAAAGTTTCTTATCGCACGAAACCGATTTTCGAATCCCTGTACCTCGGTATGCCGTGGACCGAAATTGACTATCTGATGGGCCCAGCCACCTGCGTGCCGTTATACCAGCAGCTGAAAGCCGAATTCCCGGAAGTGCAGGCGGTGAACGCGATGTACACCCACGGTTTGCTGGCGATTATCTCCACCAAAAAGCGTTATGGCGGTTTTGCCCGCGCGGTCGGTTTGCGTGCCATGACTACGCCGCATGGCCTGGGCTACGTGAAGATGGTGATTATGGTGGATGAAGATGTTGACCCGTTCAACCTCCCGCAGGTGATGTGGGCGCTGTCATCGAAGGTCAACCCGGCAGGCGATCTGGTGCAACTGCCGAACATGTCGGTGCTTGAACTCGACCCAGGCTCCAGCCCGGCGGGCATTACCGACAAACTGATTATTGATGCGACGACGCCTGTAGCCCCGGATACCCGAGGCCACTATAGCCAGCCGGTACAGGATCTGCCTGAGACCAAAGCCTGGGCTGAAAAACTGACCGCGATGCTGGCAGCACGTCAATAAGGAGGAAAAGGTGATTTGTCCACGTTGTGCCGATGAACATATTGAAGTGATGGCGACATCACCCGTGAAGGGGGTCTGGACGGTTTATCAGTGCCAGCATTGTCTCTATACCTGGCGCGATACCGAGCCGCTGCGCCGCACCAGCCGTGAACATTATCCGGAAGCGTTTCGTATGACGCAGAAGGATATTGACGAGGCACTGCAGGTGCCGACGATCCCACCGCTGCTGTAAAAAAAGCCGGGTGGCGGCTTCGCCTTACCCGGCCTACAAAACCCGTAGGCCCGGTAAGCGCAGCGCCACCGGGCAATAAAGATCGCAGAGAACTAAACCAGACTCTTCAACCGATAAATCCACTCCAGCGCCTGACGCGGCGTCAGTGAATCCGGGTCGAGATTCTCAAGTGCTTCCACCGCAGGCGACGTCTCTTCCGCAGGCACCAGCAGCGACATCTGCGTGCCATCAATCTGTGTCGCCGCCGCATTCGGTGACAGGCTTTCCAGCTCACGCAGTTTCTGACGCGCGCGCTTAATTACCTCTTTCGGTACGCCAGCCAGCGCCGCGACGGCCAGGCCATAGCTCTTGCTCGCCGCACCGTCCTGCACCGTGTGCATGAAGGCGATGGTATCGCCGTGTTCCAGCGCATCAAGGTGGACGTTAGCCACCCCTTCCATCTTCTCCGGTAGCTGCGTCAGCTCGAAGTAATGGGTGGCGAACAGCGTCATGGCTTTGATTTTGTTCGCGAGGCTTTCAGCGCAGGCCCATGCCAGCGACAGGCCATCGTAGGTTGATGTTCCGCGTCCGACTTCGTCCATCAGCACCAGACTGTGTTCCGTCGCGTTGTGCAGAATGTTAGCCGTTTCGGTCATCTCCACCATAAAGGTTGAGCGACCGCTCGCCAGATCGTCTGCCGCCCCGACGCGGGTAAAGATACGGTCGATAGGGCCAATCTCAACGTGTTGCGCCGGGACGTAGCTGCCGATATAGGCGAGCAGCGCAATCAAAGCGGTCTGGCGCATATAGGTACTTTTACCGCCCATGTTTGGCCCGGTAATGATCAGCATTCTTCGCTGCGGCGAGAGGTTCAGCGGGTTGGCGATGAACGGCTCATTCAGTACCTGCTCGACCACCGGGTGACGGCCTTCAGTGATGCGGATACCGGGCTTGTCGGTAAAGGTCGGACAGGTATAGTTCAGCGTTTCCGCGCGTTCAGCCAGGTTCACCAGCACATCCAGTTCCGCCAGCGCGCTGGCGCTAAGCTGCAGATCGGCCAGGTGTGGCATCAGCATGTCAAACAGCTCTTCATACAGCTGTTTTTCCAGCGCCAGTGCTTTACCTTTCGAGGTGAGCACTTTGTCTTCGTACTCTTTCAGCTCGGGAATAATGTAGCGCTCGGCGTTTTTCAACGTCTGACGACGGACGTAGTGAATTGGTGCCAGATGGCTCTGCCCGCGGCTGATCTGAATATAGTAACCGTGTACCGCGTTATACCCCACTTTCAGGGTGTCGAGCCCAAGACGCTCGCGCTCGCGGATTTCCAGTTTATCAAGATAATCCGTTGCACCGTCGGCCAGCGCACGCCATTCGTCCAGCTCCTCGTTGTAGCCAGGGGCAATGACGCCGCCGTCACGCACCAGAACCGGAGGCGCATCGATAATGGCGCGTTCCAGCAGTTCGCGAAGCTCGGTAAACTCGCCCATCGTTTCACGGAGTTTCTGAACCGGAGCGCTGTCAACGTCGCTCAACTGAGCACGCAGTTCCGGTAACTGCTGGAAAGCATGACGCATACGTGCGAGATCGCGTGGGCGCGCGGTGCGCAATGCCAGACGGGCAAGGATACGCTCGAGATCGCCCACCTGGCGCAGAACGGGCTGCAGCTCGGTGTAACGATCCTGCAATGCGGCAATCGTCTGTTGACGGCAGACAAGCGTATTCGTATCGCGAATGGGCATATGCAGCCAGCGTTTCAGCATACGGCTCCCCATCGGCGTCACCGTGCTGTCGAGGACCGACGCGAGGGTATTTTCTATGCCACCCGCCAGGTTCTGCGTGATCTCCAGGTTGCGGCGCGTGGCGGCATCCATGATGATGCTGTCCTGCTGGCGCTCCATGGTGATAGAACGGATATGCGGCAGGGCGGTGCGTTGGGTGTCTTTCACGTATTGCAGCAGGCAACCTGCTGCACACAGCCCACGCGGCGCATTTTCAACGCCAAAACCGATCAAGTCGCGGGTGCCAAACTGCAGATTCAGCTGCTGGCGCGCGGTATCTATTTCGAATTCCCACAGCGGGCGACGGCGTAAACCTCGGCGACCTTCAATCAGCGCCATCTCGGCGAAATCTTCGGCATAGAGCAGCTCGGCCGGGTTGGTGCGCTGCAATTCGGCAGCCATCGTTTCACGGTCAGC
Source organism: Enterobacter cloacae complex sp. SHL012 (assembly GCF_049237505.1). Taxonomy (NCBI): domain Bacteria; kingdom Pseudomonadati; phylum Pseudomonadota; class Gammaproteobacteria; order Enterobacterales; family Enterobacteriaceae; genus Enterobacter; species Enterobacter cloacae complex sp. SHL012. The sequence continues at coordinate 170,995 of NZ_JBMKIZ010000003.1, read as the reverse complement.
GGGTTCACTCAGACGAAAACGCCCGGAGCTGATGTCCAGTGTGGCATAACCAAACCCTTTGCCGTCCTGCCACAGCGCCGCCAGCAGGTTATCCTGGCGCTCCTGAAGCAGGGCTTCATCACTGATGGTACCTGGCGTGACGATGCGCACGACTTTGCGTTCAACCGGCCCCTTCGACGTCGCCGGATCGCCAATCTGTTCGCAAATGGCGACGGATTCTCCCTGATTGACCAGTTTGGCCAGGTAGTTCTCTACCGCATGGTGCGGGATGCCTGCCATCGGAATGGGCTCACCTGCCGATGCGCCACGTTTGGTCAGCGAAATGTCGAGCAACTGCGATGCACGTTTGGCATCGTCATAAAACAGCTCGTAAAAATCGCCCATACGGTAAAACAGCAGGATTTCCGGATGCTGTGCTTTCAGCTTCAGATACTGCTGCATCATCGGCGTATGTGCGTCGAAATTGTCGATTGTGCTCATGGAGTTATGATATCCATTTCTTTGAAAAGAAACCGTTTTGAGCGGCTCAGTGGCCGTTAGTTCCTGCTATTGTCGCATGAAAAAAAGCGATGTCGCAGAAAAATGTCGCGGCTTTACGACGTGCCTTCCGGCATCAACTCGATGACAATTTTGCCATGTTCCACGCCCACCCTGACCTGGGCGTTGGTAGTAAAGCCCGCCTTTTCAAGCCAGTCCCCTTTTAAGCTCAACGCCGCATGTACGCTGTAACGCTTAGGTATCTTAGTTTTTCGATCCTCGTGACGTTTTCTGAAATATCCCACTTTTAAATGGCGGTAGGGTTTGCCAGTCGCGATCTCTTGCATAGAACCTCCAGACAATACGGACAACGGTCACTCCTGATGCCTGTATAAAATACCCGTGATTTTCAGGAGGTGTAGCATTAATGCTGGAATCAGGCTTCAGAAAACGGAATGCAACAACTGAAATTCAGGGTTTAAAAGAGTAGTATTGATGCATCTTATTAATCGGTAAGTCGCTATGTCCGGTAAACGCATATCACGAGAAAAAGAGACTATCGCGAAAATGATCGCGTTGTTTGAAAAGCAGTGCCCGCAGGCGTCTCGGGAAGAGGGGCATTATCAGGCGCTGAACGCGTATGCCGATAAGCGCCTGGATAAGTGTGTTTTTGGTGAAGAAAAGCCTGCCTGTAAACAGTGTCCGGTACACTGCTACCAGCCCGCAAAGCGGGAAGAGATGAAGCAGATTATGCGCTGGGCGGGGCCACGCATGTTATGGCGTCATCCTGTCCTGACCGTTCGTCATCTGATTGACGATCGTCGTCCGGTGCCGGAATTACCGGAAAAGTATCGCCCGAAAAAGTGAGCCGTTCAGCTTCGCAGTGGTCGGCAAATTACCTGCAGGGCCATGGCGCTGCACAACGGGAAGAGGGCCAGCAGCAGCCAGGGGTATATTGCCTGAGCCGAAGGCACCAGCGCGCGATCCAGCAGACTGCCAAACAACAAATTTCCCGCCAGTACCGCCATCCCTCCGGCGGTGGCGAGAGCACCATAATGCGCCCCCAACGTTGATTCCTCGGCGAACCGCGGAATGAGATCTTTTGCCGAGGGGACCAGCAGCATTTGTCCCAGCGTCAGTAACGTGACAAATAAGACCGACGGCAGCAACCGCAACCAGCCCTCCGGCGGTTCAGTCGCTGCAAACATCGCTACGCTCGCAAAGGCCGTAGAAAGCAGCAAAAAGCCCACCGGCAGGATCCTCACCGCGCCCACGCGGCGGGCAAAGCGTGCCAGCGGCAGCTGTAAGGTAATGATCAGCACGGAGGCGAGCATAAAAAGCGGACCGAGATCTTTCTCGTTACCACCAGATCGCTGGATCTCCACCGGCAGCGCCAGATAAAGCTGGTTGTAGCTTAACAGCCATGAGCTATAGGCAATGATGAAGGCGACGAAGCGAGGCTGGCGGAAGGTTGTCCACCAGGGCTGTATTTTCAGCGTTTGCGAACGGCGGCCAGAAGCAGGAAGGCAGAAGTAGAGCACCACTAACGCAATAATAAAGACCCCTGCACCCGCCAGCGCCACCTGGCGGAAGCCAAGTCCCGTTAACAGGGCGCCAGCAACCGGGCCCAGTACCGCGCCGAGTTCCCCGCAGACTGCAAACAGTGCAAACCACTCCGCCCGGCTTCGTGTCCCTTTCGCCTCACTGTGCGTGCCCGCTTTGGCCAGCAATGCCTCAATCGAAGGGGAAAATAATGCGCCGCCGATGCCCGTCAGACATGCGCCCACAATAATCGGCGAGAGCGATTCCCCGAAGGCCAGCAGCATATAACCTGAAACACGAACAATACAGCCGCTGAGGATAACCACTTTCGCGCCAAACCGGTCCGAGAGGGCACCGCCAACGATAAACATCCCCTGCTGGGAGAAGGTGCGCAGGCCCAGAATCAGCCCGATCAGTCCGCCGGAGAGCAGCATGTCGTCGCGCAGGAATATCGCCAGGAAAGGAACGACGGCGTAAAAGCCAATGTTGAAAACAAACTGACTACCCAGTAAGACGGGCGGCCAGAGCGTGGCGGCTGGGCGAAGGAGCATTGTGATTTACGCGCCCCTAAACGATAAAGTGGATGTGCTTTTTGCCATGGAACGGCGAGATCTCAATTTTGGTTTTGACCCGGAAAACATCCCACAGCAACGACTCGGATAAGATGTCCTGAGGTGTCCCCGTCGCCACAATTTGCCCCTTCTGCATCACAATCAGCGAGTCGCAGAACATCGAGGCGTGGTTGAGATCGTGGATAGCGACAATGCTGGTGACCGGTAATTCGCTGATCAACTGCATCAGCTGCATCTGATGATGAATGTCCAGGTGGTTGGTCGGTTCGTCCAGCAGGATTTCCGTTGGGGTCTGGGCCAGCGCGCGGGCAATGTGCACCCGCTGGCGCTCTCCGCCGGAGAGGCTCAGCCAGCCCTGGTCGCTTTTATCCAGCATATCCACGCGTTGCAATGCCGCCGTGACGGTCTCGTCATCGTGCGTGCTCCAGTTGGAAAAAGCGGAGTGGTGCGGAATTCGTCCAAGTTTCACCACGTCGCGCACGCGCATGTTGGCGTCGGTCATCCCGTGCTGCTCAACGAACGCTACCCGGCGGGCAAGCTGCTTTTTGGCGATGCGGGAGATGCCCTGCCCGTCCAGCGTCACGCGGCCCGCATCCGGGCGACGCAGTCCCGCGAGGATACGCAAAAGAGACGATTTTCCGCAGCCGTTTGGGCCCAGCAGGCCGACGGTTTCCCCCCGGGAGACCTTCAGCGAGACGTCATTGACGATCGCCTTTTTGCCGACCTTCCAGGTAATATTTTCAGCGCAGATACTCATCACTTATTCCTTGAACGGTAAATAATCACGGCAAAGAAGGGAACGCCCACCAGTGCGGTCACTACGCCGACGGGCAGGCTTTGCGGCGCAATCAGCATGCGTGAGGCAATGTCTGCCAGCACCATCAGGATCGCCCCGGCCAGCGCGCTGGCAATGAGCAGCGTGCGATGCAAAGGTCCGAACAGGAAACGCATGACGTGCGGAACCACCAGCCCCACAAAGCCGATGGAGCCTGCCATACTGACGATGGTCGCGGTAATCAGTGCGGTCGTGATAAATAACGCCAGGCGTACCCAGGGAACGGCAATCCCCAGCGATGCGGCAGCGTCGTCACCGAACGTAAAGGCATCCAGCGCCCGGGAATAGTAGAGGCAAACGGCTAACCCCAGCAGGAGCACCACCAGTACCAGCTGGAATTCCGGCCAGCGTACGCCGCTGAAGCTGCCCAGCAGCCAGAACATGACATCTCGCGCCTGCTGTGCGCTGGCTGACGTGCTGATAGTGTAGGCGGTAATGGCATTGAACAACTGCGAAGCCGCAACGCCTGCCAGAATAGTGCGTTCATTGCCGCCGCGTGCGCCGTTTGTCAGAAAAGCGACAAATGCAAAGGCGGCGAAGGCACCCGCGAAGGCCCCAGCTGAGAGCGAAACGGCTCCCGTTCCCACACCCAGCACCACGACGGAAACCGCTCCGGTTGAGGCCCCCGCAGACACGCCGAGAACATAGGGTTCCGCCAGCGCGTTCTTCAACAGACTTTGCAGGACGGCACCGCAGATGGCTAGCCCGGCGCCACAGCAGGCAGCAACCAGCGCACGGCTCAGGCGAAAGTCCCAGATAACGCTCTCATAGATGCGGTTGAGCGGAACCTCGGTGAGCCCCATTTTATTGCTGATAGCATAAAACACGTTATCCAGCGGGATGGACAGTTCACCGACGCTGACGCCAAGGGCGATGACCAGAAACAACAGTACAATGGCAAGCAGAGCAGACGTGGTCAGGAACAGGCCCTGGCGGGCCTGAAGTACAGCGGCTGTCATCAGTTCAGCCCCAGTTTTCTGAGCTGTTCACCCACCTGTTCAGCACCGTAAATTGTACGAATCGTTGGGTTCATCGCCTGGCCGTCCATCACCACGATATGGCCTTTTTTGACGGCATCAAGCTGGCTGACGGCAGGATCGTTTTTCAGGAATTTGATTTTTTCTTCCGCGTTATCCAGCGCCCAGCGGTTACGGTCCAGACTGGAGACCACAATCACATCCGGATTAGCGGCAATAATGCTTTCCCAGCCCACGGTTGGCCATTCGGTTTCAGATGTAATGGCGTTGTGCCCGCCCAGCACGTTGGCAATAAATCCGGAGGCGCTGTTTTTACCGCCGACGTAAGCATCAGCCGAAGGAGAGGAGCTTGAGAACCAGAAAACAAAGGAGAGGTCCTTTTTGTTTTTACCAAACTCCTGGCGCAGGTCAGCCTCACGTTTTTTGAAATCGGCAATGACGGCCTGGCCGCGATCTTCCACGTTAAAGATTTTGGCAAAATCCTCAATCTCCTTATAGAGATAGGTCATGTCCCACAGCTTCTGGCGGCTGCCGTACATATCTCCTGTGGCTTTTTTGGTCGCGCACATGCCCGGTGAGACGTAGCTATTCACACCGACGGTCGCCAAATCTTCACGTTTTGCGACCTTACTCTCAGGCCCAAGTAACAGAGGAAGCTGGGCAGGTACAAAATCAGGATTTTGCGCAAGGATAGATTCAAGCGTAGGGATTTCTACCGTCAGGGTTTTGATTTTTGCGTTCTGTTCAGCCAGCTGCGGCAGCACTTTGGTCGGCCAGAAGGCGCTGGCCTTCACCTTATCCTGCAGGCCGAGCAGGAGCAAAATTTCGACGGTATTCTGACCCAGGGCCACGACGCGTTCCGGCGCTTTGGTGAAGGTCTCTTTATAACCACAGTTTTCAATGGTCAGAGGATATGTGGTTGCCAGAGCAGAACTGACCGACGCAATCGCCAGGCCCAACGCGCAGATGACCTTTTTCATTAAACGCTACCCTTCATTAAAATTATTTTTTGATGCAAATGAAACTCATTATTAAGGCGGAATTTTATACAGAGGAAACGATTTTGTGTCAATGAGGGACAATTGCGCAGGGTGACAAAAGGCGGTGCCAGAATAACACCGCCAGATTGCGGACTTACAGCAGGTTCTCTTTATCAATCCCGAGGCGCTTCATGCGCGACAGCAGGGTCGTGCGTTTTAAGCCTAAACGCTGGGCAGCCCCTTTCGGGCCGGCAACCACGCCGTTCGTCTCTTTCAGCACGCGCATAATGAGCTGATATTCATCTTCTCCCTCTTTTGCGATCTCGGCTGCGGTCACGGTCGTTTCAGGCAGAGAAACCTCCCGCAGGGAGAGTTGCAGCACATTGCCACGCGTGAGCAGCACCGCACGCTCAATGACGTTTTCCAGTTCGCGGACGTTACCCGGCCACTCCATCGACGAGAGGGTGCGTAGCGTTTCGGCAGGAATACTGTCAATATTTCGCCCCATTCGGCGGGCGATCTTCGCGGTAAAGGCTTTTACCAGCAGGGGGATATCTTCCGGACGTTCGCGCAGCGGGGGCAGGCAGATCGGGAAGACGTTCAGGCGATAGTAGAGATCGCTTCTGAATTCGCGGTCGGCGACCATTTTTTTCAGGTCGCGGTTGGTGGCGGCAATCAGCCGCACGTCAGTCTGGATAAGCTTGTTGCTGCCAAGGCGCTCAAACTCCTGCTCCTGCAAGACGCGCAGCAGTTTAGGCTGCAACTCCAGCGGCATATCGCCCACTTCGTCGAGGAACAGCGAGCTTTTATCGGCCATTTCAAAACGCCCCAGGCGCTGGCTGCTGGCCCCGGTAAATGCGCCGCGCTCGTGGCCGAAGAGGTCACTTTCCAGCAGGCCCGCAGGCATCGCCGCGCAGTTCATCTTCACCATCCGGCGGCTGTTGCGATTGCTCAGGTTGTGGATGGCTCTGGCAATCAGCTCTTTACCCGTGCCGGTTTCACCCAAAATCAGCACCGTGCTGTCGCTCTGCGCCACCATTTCCACCTGCTTGAGGACGCTGTACATCGCATCGCTGCGCCCGATGATTTCGCCAAACTCGCTGTCCACATTATTAAGCTGCTCGGTCAGGGCCAGGTTCTCGTCCACCAGCCGCTCTTTCAGGCGATGGATCTCCTGATAGGCGAGGGCGTTATCCAGCGCGATGGAGATACGCTCGGCAATCTGACGCAGCAGCTTCAGGTTGGCGGTGGTAAACACGGCTTCATCACACTGCGCCAGTTTCAGCACGCCAAGCATGGTGTTGCCGGACAACAGCGGTAGCAGGCACAGGGTCTGGATCTTATTGCCCCAGGTGTTAAACAGCATTCGCTCATACGGCGCCACCGGATCCTGTTCGCTCAGGTTAAGCAGGAGGATCTCTTTGCTTTTGAATACCCGTTCAGAAAGGGTGCCCGCTTCATCCACTTCACTTTGCTCATGCGCCGGGTTGGCTTCATCGAGATAGTGCGTGGAATAGATATTAAGCTTGCCCTTACGATGCCCCCGCAGCGCAATACTGATAGCGTCGATTTTGAAATAGTGGTGGATCTCTTTTGAGACTTCGCTGACCAGCTCATCCATATCGAGACGTGACAGCACGGCGTTAGTGATTGCCACCAGGATGCGGAAGTTATCGCGCTCGCGGCTCAGCAGGTCGTAATCCACGTTATTGGTGACGCGACTTTGGATCTGCTCTGCCACCACGGCCACAATCTGGGTAAAGGTGTGCAGACGCTCGTACTCCGCTTCGCTCCAGGGCCGGTCGGTCGTGCGGATGAACTCGCAGCCGCCAAAGATATGGCCCTCCGCCGCCAGCGGCAGCATGCTGTAGTGGCCAAAAGGCTGATAGAGGTTGCTCCCGGCAAGCCGCGGCCACGCCATCCTGAACTCCTCAAAATTGCAGTGCAGGGCTTCCGGACGGGAGAGAATGCGGCGCACCGGACCATGCGCCAGATACGTTTCATCTTCGTATTCAAACGTTTTGCCATTATCACGCGTTGAGTAGTAGCTTGCGCGTTGCGTTCCGCTATGCCATAGCACAATTGCGGCGCTGTCTGCCAGGGCTGATTGCCTGACCAGTCGCGTCAAAGCATCGCTTAGCGCGCTGAGATCGGGCTGCTGTAAAAGTGTGCGCGTGATATCAAACAGGCCCTGCTGTCCAAGATCGCTCATCGGTGTATACGGCATTATTGCTTTCCAATTGAAACTGGCAGAAAAGAGACATTCAGTGCTGACCGCTTATGGCGCGGTTCTAGCAAATTCGGGGTAACGGTTCAGCGTGCGGCAGATCCAGTGTGCGCTTCACGCCGTAAAGCCCGGTCAGGCGCACCCCTTTGCGCTCAACCACTTCCCCAATGATGGCGGCATCTTTCCCTAATGGATGCGACCGCAGCCCGGCCAGGACAGATTCCGCCGCTGCGCGTTCAACGCCGATCACCAGCTTGCCTTCGTTCGCAAAGTTGAGGGGATCAAGCCCTAGCAGCTCGCACAGCCCGCGTACGGCGGGTTTGACAGGCAGACCACGCTCGGTCAGTTCAATCCCGCACCCGCAGCTTACGGCGAACTCGTGGACGACGGCATTCACGCCGCCACGGGTGGCGTCGCGCAGGGCTTTCACACCAGGAATGGCGCGCAGCGTCTGAATAAGCGGGGTAAGCACCGCACAGTCGCTACGCAGTTCGCCGTCCAGCCCTAACCCTTCGCGCAGATTAAGAATCGTCGCGCCATGGCATCCCAGCGTGCCGCTCACCAGCAGAACGTCGCCCACGCTAAGTTGCTGTGCGCCCCAGTGGATGTCGGCGGGGATCGCGCCCATCCCGGCGGTGTTAATAAACAGTTTGTCGGCGGCGCCGCGCTGAACCACTTTGGTATCGCCGGTGACGACAGCGATCCCCGCCTCGCGCGCCGTCTGTGCCATGCTGTTGACCACCGCCGTGAGCGTCTCCATCGGCAGCCCCTCTTCAAGGATAAACCCGCAGGAGAGGTAGCGTGGAATGGCGCCGCTGACGGCAACGTCGTTGGCCGTGCCGCAGATGGCGAGCTTGCCGATATCACCGCCCGGGAAAAACAGCGGGTCAATGACGTAGCTGTCGGTGGAGAACGCCAGCCTGTCGCCCTGGGCAGTGAGTGTCGAGAGCGCGATGCGCGCCTGGTCTTCCTGCTCGGCGAGCCAGGGGTTGTTAAAAGCCTCCATAAACAGCCGGTTAATCAACTGCTGCATCGCCTGCCCACCGCTTCCGTGCGCCATTTCCACCGTGTTCATGCTTCACACTCCTGGTTGCGATATTGATACCACGCGGCGCATGCCCCTTCGGAGGAGACCATCAGCGCGCCAAACGCGGTTTGCGGGTTACAGGTGTTGCCAAATAACGGGCATTGATGAGGTTTACACTTACCGGTGAGCACGTCGCCACAGCGAGAACGGGGATCGTCGCACACCTGCTGCGGCTGCGGGCGGAAATGTGTTTCTGCATCAAACGCGCGATAGGCTGGCGTGAGGCGCACGCCGGATTCGGCAATCAGCCCCAGACCGCGCCACTCGCTGTCTCCTTCAACGCTAAACACGTCGGCAATGGCCTGCTGGGCCCGTTCATTCCCCGCATCGGGCACCACGCGGCGGTACTGGTTTTCGACCGCACTCAGGGCCGCTATTTTCTGCTCAACCAGCATGGTCACACCTTGCAGTAGATCAAGTGGCTCGAAACCAGCGACCACTAACGGACGATTGTACTGTTCAGAGATGAAACCGTAGGCGTCTGTGCCAATCACCATGCTGACGTGTCCCGGCGCCAGAAAGGCGTCGATACCGTTATCCGGCTCCTCCAGCAGGCTGCGCAGCGTGGGAATGAGCGTGATGTGCTGACAGAAAAAGAAAAAATTAGTGACGTTGCGGGCTTTGGCCTGCTGCAGCGTAATGGCCGTCGCGGGCATAGTGGTTTCAAAACCCAGCCCAAAAAAGACGACGTTGCGCTCAGGGTTATCCCTCGCCAGCGTCAGGGCATCCATTGGCGAGTAGACGATCCGCACGTCCGCGCCGCGCGCTTTCGCCTGCAGCAGCGAGCCATTTTTCCCCGGCACGCGCATCGCATCGCCAAAGGTACAGAAAATGACGTCAGGCTGGCTGGCAATTTCAATACAGCTGTCGATGCGGCCCATTGGCAAAACGCAGACCGGGCAGCCGGGGCCGTGGATAAACTCGATGTTATCTGGCAGTAGCTGGTCGAGGCCAAATTTGAAGATGGCGTGCGTGTGTCCGCCGCATACCTCCATGATCCGCAGCGGCCTTTCTTTCGTGTTGTTCAGCAGAGCCGCCCGTGTTTTCAGGTGCCCGATAAGCTGCAGTACCTGTTCTGGCGCGCGGTATTCATCAACGTAACGCATGTGCTACCGCTCCTCGCCGTACAGCAGGGCGCCCACGTCAGGCTCCACGTCAAACATGTTTTGCAGCGCATCCAGCGTGTCGCGGGCTTCCGCTTCGTTGATCACGCTCATTGCAAAGCCAACATGGACCAGCACCCACTGGCCGAGACGTGACGCGCCGGTTTCATCGGTACTGCCCACCAGCGTCAGATCCACATCGCGCAATATACCGCAGACCTCCACCCTGGCCTGGTTACCGTCGATTGCCTGAATTTGTCCGGGTACGCCTATGCACATCGTTCGCTCTCCAGCCAGTTTAGCCATGCGTCCATGCCGTCGCCGCGCGTGGCGGAGACCAGCACGATCGCAATCTCCGGATTCACTTCGCGGGCATACGCCAGGCATTTCTCCACGTCGAAATTCAGGTACGGCAGCAGGTCGACTTTGTTCAGCAACATCAGGGAGGCGGCGGCAAACATATGCGGGTACTTCAGCGGCTTGTCTTCCCCTTCGGTGACGGAGAGCACCGCGACTTTGTGGCGCTCGCCGAGGTCAAAGCTCGCCGGGCACACGAGGTTACCGACGTTTTCAATAAACAGGATGCCGCTCTCTTCAAGCGGCAAACGCGGTGCGGCATCGGCAATCATCTGCGCATCCAGATGGCAGCCTTTGCCCGTGTTGACCTGAATCGCCGGGGTGCCGGTTTCACGAATGCGCGCGGCATCGTTTACCGTCTGCTGATCGCCCTCGATCACCGCGCAAGAGACGCGTTTGTTCAGGCGCTTGAGTGTTTCTGTTAACAGCGTGGTTTTGCCTGAACCCGGGCTGGAGACCAGGTTCAGCACCAGCTGTTTGCGGGCGGCAAAGCGCGCGCGATTGCGGGCCGCGAGCTGGTTATTTTTGTCGAGCACGTTGATCTCGACGTCCAGCATCTGCCGCTGGCTCATGCCCGGCGCATGAGTGCCCGCTTCGCCCTGGCCGTAGTGCAGGTCGCCCGCGTCAGAGCGTTGCGGCGCAAAGGTAATGCCGGTCAGAACTGCCGCAGGACGCGGGGCAGGGGAAAAGGGCGCGGAGCGAAACGCGGAGTGGGGGCGGTGTTCGTCCCCTTCTATATACAGGTTGCCTTCGGCGCAACCGCAGGTACTACACATACATTACTCCTTCTCGATTTCGAGGCGTTGGATCTGCATACCGTCATCCGCCACGATCCGCAGCCCGGTACGCTGGCACTGCGGACAGCGCTGAACCTTTGAGGAGAGCAGCGTGACGTACTGCTGACAGTGCTCGCACCAGCACTCCGCCTGCTGCTCGTCGATATGCAGCCCGCAGCCTTCCGCCAGCGTGCCGCGGCATACCAGCTCAAAACAGAAGGTCAGGGCGCTGGTCTCGACGCAGGAAAATGCCCCGATCTTCAGCCAGACGCCGGTGACGCGTTTCGCGTGGTTTTGCACTGCCTGCTGTTCGATAAGTTCAAGCGCTCGCTGGCAGAGGGTGATTTCGTGCATGACGCCTCCTCAATGAATTGCCCCGGTAATGCAATAACAGTGCCAGCCTGGATTTTGTCAGGGCGTGACGATGTCAATGCTGTCGAAATGACACGTCGACACCGCCGCGTTGACAGCAGCTTTGAAACAAAAACCAAATAAAATCAGTAAATTAAAAACTGGCACGGAATCTGCTTAATAGCCGCTATCTCCATTAACCGGATACCTTTTATGACTATTTGGGAAATCAGCGAAAAAGCGGATTACATCGCGCAGCGCCACCAGCAGCTACAGGAGCAGTGGCACCTCTACTGCAACTCTCTGGTTCAGGGGATCACCCTGTCAAAAGCGCGTCTGCATCATGCGATGAGTTGTGCGGCGCAAGGCGATATGCGCTTTGTCCTCTTCGGCCACTTCACGGTCTTTGTCACCCTGGCAGACAGCTTTAACAGCCACACCATTGAGTACTACGTCGAGAACAAAGAGGGTGAAAAACAGTGTATTGCGCAAGCGCAACTGATGGCTGACGGCATGGTCGATGGCTACGTCAGCAACCGCGATCGCCAGCAGGTGCTTGAACACTATCTGGAAAAAATCGCGCCGGTTTACAACGGGCTTTATCACGCGGTTGAACACGACTTACCGGTCGACCTGAAACAGCTGATCGCCGGAAACCCTTCCGCAAACGTTGCCTGAGAACCGAGTGTCGAAAAGTGTCGAGAAGACAGCTTTTCGTCGTCAAAAATGACCATCACCTGAGGATTGCCCGGTGAACCGTTTTGTAATTGCTGACTCGACGGTCTGTATTGGCTGTCGAACCTGTGAGGCGGCGTGTTCGGAAACCCACCGCCTGCACGGGCTGCAGTCCATGCCGCGCCTTCGCGTCATGCGTAATGAAAAAGAGTCTGCTCCGCAGCTCTGCCACCACTGTGAAGATGCCCCCTGCGCGGGTGTTTGTCCGGTGAATGCCATCACCCGCGTTGATGGCGCGGTCCAGCTGAACGAAAGCCTGTGCGTCAGCTGCAAGCTGTGCGGCATTGCCTGCCCGTTCGGCGCCATTGAATTTTCCGGCAGCCGTCCGCTGCACATTCCGGCCAATGCCAACTCCCCGAAAGCGCCGCCCGCGCCACCGGCTCCGGCACGCGTAAGTACGCTACTGGACTGGGTTCCCGGCATCCGCGCCGTGGCGGTGAAGTGTGACCTGTGCAGCTTTGATGAACAGGGACCGGCCTGCGTGCGGACCTGTCCGACCAAGGCGCTCATTCTGGTTAACATCCGCGATATCGCCCGTACCAGCAAACGCAAGCGCGAGCTGACCATTAATACTGACATCGGCGATCTTTCACTTCTGCAGGCGCTTAACGAGGGGGCGAAATGAACGCGATAGACATGATTAACAGCGCCGTAGCGTACTTTGCGGCCGCCGCCGTGCTGGCGCTGCTCTTCTCTTTCCATAAAATCCTGAGCGGCTGGATAGCCGGTATCGGCGGGGCGCTCGGCAGCCTGATGACGCTCGCGGCAGGCGGTGTCGTTTTGCTGGGGGGGCAATCCACAGAGGCCGTGATGCCGCTGATTCGTCACAGCGTTGAGATTACGCCGCTGAATGCCATCTGGCTGGTGACGTTCGGTCTGTGCGGGCTGTTTGTCAGCCTGTTCAATATCGACTGGCACCGCCACCAGCACACCAGAGCTAATGGTCTGCTGGTAAACCTGCTCATGGCGACGGCGGTCTGCACCGTTATCGCCAGCAATCTTGGCGCGCTGGTGGTGATGGCCGAAATTATGGCCCTGTGCGGCGTGTTCCTGACGGGCTGTAGCGCCTCCGGCAAGCTGTGGTTTGCCCTCGGTCGCCTCGGCACGCTGCTGCTGGCGCTGGCCAGCTGGCTGGTGTGGCAACGCTTTGGCACGCTGGATTTCTCTGCGCTCAACGGCCATCCGCTGGGGAATGACGTCTGGCTGCTGGGCGTTGTGGGCTTTGGCCTCCTCGCCGGGATCATCCCGCTGCACGGCTGGGTGCCGCAGGCGCATGCCAATGCCTCCGCGCCCGCCGCCGCGCTGTTCTCTGTGGTGGTGATGAAAGTGGGTTTGTTCGGGATTTTGGTACTCACGCTGACCAGCGGGCAACCGCCGCTGTGGTGGGGTGTCGTGCTGCTGCTGGCCGGGATGATCTCCGCGTTCGTGGGTGGCCTGTACGCGCTGATGGAGCACAACATCCAGCGTTTGCTGGCGTACCACACGCTCGAAAATATCGGCATTATCCTGCTCGGTCTTGGCGCGGGCGTCACCGGTCTGGCGCTGAATCAGCCCGCGTTGATTGCCGCCGGATTTATCGGTGGTCTGTATCACCTCGTCAACCACAGCCTGTTTAAAAGCACCCTGTTCCTCGGCGCGGGCAGCGTCTGGTTCCGCACCGGTCATCGGGATATCGAAAAGCTCGGCGGCATTGGCAAAAAGATGCCGGTGATTTCCCTGGCGATGCTGGTGGGGCTGATGGCGATGGCCGCGCTGCCGCCACTGAACGGTTTTGCCGGCGAGTGGGTGATCTACCAGTCTTTCTTCGCGCTTGGTCAGAGCGATGCGTTTATCGGCCGTTTGCTGGGCCCTATGTTGGCGGTCGGCCTGGCGATTACCGGGGCGCTGGCGGTGATGTGTATGGCGAAAGTCTACGGCGTTACCTTCCTTGGCGCACCGCGCACGCGTGAGGCTGAAAATGCCTGCTGTGCACCGGTATTGATGGCCACCAGCGTGGTTGCGCTGGCGCTGTGCTGCATCGCGGGTGGGGTTGCCGCGCCGTGGCTGCTGCCGCTGCTCGGAAACGCTATTCCGTTGCCGCTTGAGACGGCACAAACCACCGTTTCCCAACCGATGATAGCCCTGCTGCTGATTGCCTCTCCGCTGCTGCCGTTCGTGCTAATGCTGTTCTTTAAACGCGATCGACTCGCCTCCCGTGCGCGCGGCGCAGCCTGGGCCTGCGGCTACAAACACGAGCAGTCAATGGTCATCACCGCCCACGGTTTCGCCATGCCGGTAAAAGAGAACTTCGCCGCCGTGCTGAAGCTGCGCCACTGGCTCAACCCGCAGGGTTGGGTTCCGGGCTGGCAGAGTGCTGCCGCGCCCGCACTGTTCCGCCGTCTGGCGCTGATTGAGCTGTCGGTGCTGGTGGTCATTGTGATTTCACGAGGAGCCTGACATGAGTCTGTTACTGGCAATTCTTCAGGCGCTGGTGCTGTTTGCCGTTGCGCCGCTGCTCTCGGGCATCACGCGCGTGGCGCGCGCCCGGATGCACAACCGTCGCGGGCCTGGCGTGCTCCAGGAGTACCGCGATCTCTTCAAGCTGCTCTCTCGCCAGAGCGTGGCGCCCGATGCCGCAGGCTGGGTCTTTCGCCTGACGCCGTTTGTGATGGTTGGCGTGATGCTCACCATCGCCACCGCGCTGCCCGTCGTCACGGTGGGCTCACCGCTGCCTGCGCTCGGCGATCTGATCACGCTTATCTACCTCTTCGCCATCGCCCGTTTCTTCTTTGCGATTGCGGGTCTGGACACCGGGAGTCCGTTTACCGGCCTCGGTGCCAGCCGCGAGGCGATGCTGGGTGTGCTGGTTGAGCCGATCCTGCTGCTGGGGCTGTGGGTCGCCGCGCAGGTCGCAGGCTCCACCCATATCAGCTTTATCACCCATACCGTTTATCACTGGCCGATAAGCCGCTCCATTCCGCTGGTGCTGGCACTCTGCGCCTGCGCGTTCGCCACGTTTATTGAGATGGGCAAACTGCCGTTCGATCTCGCGGAAGCCGAGCAGGAATTACAGGAGGGGCCACTCACCGAATACAGCGGCTACGGCTTTGCGGTACTGAAGTGGGGGATCAGCCTCAAGCAGCTGGTGGTGTTGCAGATGTTTGTCGGCGTCTTCTTCCCGTGGGGGCAGATGACGCACTTTTCCGCGGGCGGCCTGGTGCTGACCGTCGTGGTTGCTGCGATCAAGCTGCTTATCGGCGTGCTGGTGATTGCGCTGTTCGAGAACAGCATGGCGCGTCTGCGTTTTGTGGCGACCTCGCGCATCACCTGGGCCGGTTTTGGTTTTGCATTTTTAGCGTTCGTCTCCTTGCTGGTGGCGTGATTAAAGAGAGTGTTTATGTCTGAAGAAAAGAAAGGTCAGCAGTATCTCGCCGCGTTGCACCAGGCTTTCCCCGGCGTGGTGCTGGAAGAGTCCTGGCAAACCAAAGACCAGATCACCGTCACCATAAAAGTGAACTACCTGCCGGAGGTGGTGGAGTTTCTTTACTACCAGCAGGGCGGCTGGCTGTCGGTGCTGTTCGGTAACGACGAGCGCCAGCTGTGCGGCAATTACGCCGTGTACTACGTGATGTCGATGGAGCAGGGCGAGAAGTGCTGGCTGACCGTGCGCGTCGAAGTCGATCCGAATAAGCCGGAATATCCGTCCGTTACGCCGCGGGTGCCTGCTGCCGTCTGGGGCGAACGCGAAGTGCGCGACATGTACGGCCTGGTGCCGGTCGGCCTGCCGGACGAGCGCCGTCTGGTGCTGCCGGACGACTGGCCGGATGAACTCTATCCGCTGCGTAAAGACAGCATGGACTACCGTCAGCGCCCGGCGCCGACCACCGACAGCGAAACCTACGAGTTCATTAACGAGCTGGGCAGTAAAAAGAACAACGTGGTGCCGATTGGCCCGCTGCACGTCACCTCCGACGAACCGGGCCACTTTCGCCTGTTCGTCGACGGCGAAAACATTATCGACGCCGATTACCGCCTCTTCTACGTCCATCGCGGCATGGAAAAGCTGGCGGAAACCCGCATGGGCTACAACGAAGTGACGTTCCTTTCTGACCGCGTGTGCGGCATCTGCGGCTTTGCCCACAGCACCGCTTACACCACGTCGGTAGAGAACGGCATGGGGATCGTGGTGCCGGAACGTGTGCAGATGATCCGCGCCATTCTGCTGGAGGTGGAACGTCTGCACTCGCACCTGCTAAACCTCGGCCTGGCCTGCCACTTCGTCGGTTTTGACTCCGGGTTTATGCAGTTCTTCCGCGTGCGTGAGGCGTCGATGAAGATGGCGGAGATCCTCACCGGGGCGCGTAAAACCTACGGGCTGAACCTGATCGGCGGGATCCGCCGCGACCTGCTGAAAGATGACATGATCCAGACCCGTCAGCTGGCGCAGCAGATGCGCCGGGACGTGCAGGAGCTGGTGGATATGCTGCTCAGCACGCCAAACATCGAGCAGCGCACCGTAGGGATTGGCCGTCTTGATCCGGAAATTGCCCGCGACTTCAGCAACGTCGGCCCGATGGTGCGCGCCAGCGGCCACGCCCGCGACACCCGCGCCGATCACCCGTTCGTCGGCTACGGCCTGCTGCCCATGACCGTGCACAGCGAGCAGGGCTGCGACGTCATCTCACGTCTGAAAGTCCGCATTAACGAGGTGTTCACTGCCCTGAACATGATCGACTTCGGCCTCGATAACCTGCCGGGCGGTCCGCTGATGGTGGAGGGCTTCACCTACATCCCGAACCGCTTCGCGCTCGGCTTTGCAGAAGCGCCGCGCGGGGACGATATCCACTGGAGCATGACTGGCGACAACCAGAAGCTCTACCGCTGGCGCTGCCGTGCGGCGACCTACGCCAACTGGCCAACGCTGCGCTACATGCTGCGCGGCAATACGGTCTCCGATGCGCCGCTGATCATCGGTAGTCTCGACCCGTGTTACTCCTGCACCGACCGCATGACCGTGGTGGACGTGCGCAAGAAGAAAAGTCAGGTGGTGCCGTACAAAGAGCTTGAGCGCTACAGCATCGAGCGTAAGAACTCGCCGCTGAAATAAGGACTCGTCATGTTTACCTTTATCAAAAAAGTGATCAAAACCGGCACGCAGACCAGCCGTTATCCGCTGGAGCCGATGCCGGTCGATAAAAACTTTCGCGGCAAGCCGGAGCACAACCCGCAGCAGTGCATAGGCTGCGCGGCCTGCGTCAATGCCTGCCCGTCGAATGCCCTGACGGTGGAAACGGATCTCAAAACCGGCGAACTGGCCTGGCAGTTTAACCTCGGACGCTGCATTTTCTGCGGCCGCTGCGAGGAAGTTTGCCCGACGGTCGCCATTCGCCTGTCGCAGGAGTACGAGCTGGCAGTGTGGAAGAAAGCCGATTTCCTCCAGCAGTCGCGTTTCGCGCTGTGTCACTGCCGCGTCTGCAAGCGTCCGTTCGCCGTGCAAAAAGAGATCGACTACGCCATCGCGCTGCTGCAGCACAACGGTGACGTCCGGGCGGAACATCACCGTGAAAGTTTTGAAACCTGCCCGGAGTGCAAGCGTCAGAAATGCCTGCTGCCGTCCGACCGGATTGATATCACCCGCCATATGAGAGAGGCCAGCTGATGGAACACTTACTCGGCCCGCGCGACGACAATGGCATGCCGGTGCCAATGACGGTGGAGGAATCCATTGCCAGCATGAAGGCGTCGCTGCTGAAAAAAATCAAACGTTCGGCCTACGTCTACCGCGTGGACTGCGGCGGCTGTAACGGCTGCGAGATCGAGATCTTCGCTACGCTGTCGCCGCTGTTTGACGCTGAACGCTTCGGTATCAAAGTGGTGCCGTCTCCGCGCCATGCGGATATTCTGCTGTTTACCGGGGCGGTCACCCGTGCCATGCGCTCGCCCGCGCTGCGTGCCTGGCAGTCTGCGCCAGACCCGAAAATCTGCATCTCCTACGGTGCCTGCGGCAACAGCGGCGGCATCTTCCACGATCTCTACTGCGTCTGGGGCGGCACCGACAAAATCGTACCGGTGGATGTTTACATTCCGGGCTGCCCGCCGACGCCTGCCGCCACGCTGTACGGCTTTGCGATGGCGCTTGGCCTGCTGGAGCAGAAAATCCACGCCCGTGAACCGGGCGAGCGCGACAACCAGCCCGCGATGCTCCTCCATCCGGATATGGTGCAGCCGCTGCGGGTGAAGGTCGACCGCACGGCGCGCAGGCTGGCGGGCTACCGTTATGGTCGTCAGATTGCCGACGATTATCTGCGTTTGCTGAGTCAGGGCGAGCAGCAGGTAGCCCGCTGGCTGGAGGCGGAAAACGATCCGCGTCTGAATGAGATTGTGGCGAACCTGAACAGCATTGTGGACGAGGCGCGTATCCGATGAGTGAAACGGTGGTGTTCAGTCAACTGAGCCGTAAGTTTATTGATGAGAACGATGCCACGCCGGATGCGGCGCAGCAGGTGGTCTATTACAGCCTGGCGATTGGGCATCACCTCGGGGTGATTGACTGTCTGGAGGCCGCGCTGAGCTGCCCCTGGCCTGAGTACCTGGCGTGGATCGCCACGCTGGAGGAGGGCAGCACGGCGCGGCGTAAAATGGAAGGCGTGCCAAAGTACGGTGAGATCGTCATCGATGCCAACCACATTGCGATGCTCGCCAACGCCTTTGATGCGGCGCTGAGCAGGCAATCCGCCGAACAGCAGGCGTGGAGCAAAACGTTGCTCAGCATGCTGCATGATATTCATCAGGAGAGTGCCATCTACCTGATGGTGAGGAGATTACGTGACTGACGTTTTACTGTGTGTCGGCAACAGCATGATGGGCGACGACGGCGCGGGCCCGCTGCTGGCAGAGATGTGCGCCGCGAACCCTCAGGGCAACTGGGTGGTGATTGACGGCGGTAGCGCGCCAGAAAATGACGTGGTCGCCATCCGCGAGCTGCGCCCGGAGAGGCTGCTGATTGTCGATGCTACCGATATGGGGCTCAACCCCGGAGAGATCCGACTCATTGACCCGGACGACATTGCCGGGATGTTTATGATGACGACCCACAATATGCCGCTGAATTACCTCGTGGATCAGATCAAGGACGACGTGGGCGAGGTGCTTTTCCTGGGGATTCAGCCGGACATTGTTGGGTTTTATTACCCGATGACGCCGCCGGTAAAAGAGGCGGTGGAAGTGGTTTATTCACGGCTTGAAGGGTGGGTTGGGGACGGGGGGTTTTCTCCGCTCTGAGCAGTGCCGGGTGGCGGCTTCGCCTTACCCGGCCTACCAAACCCGTTCCCTCTCCCTGTGGGAGAGAGCCGGGGTGAGGGCAACAGGCTACTCGAGATCGCCCCCGTTACTCGCAATCACCTTCTTATACCACCAGAACGATTTCTTGCGCTTCCGGTCCAGCGTGCCGTTCCCCGCATCGTCGCGGTCAACGTACACGAACCCGTAGCGTTTGCTCATTTCGCCGGTAGACGCTGAAACCAGGTCGATACAGCCCCAGGTGGTGTAGCCCATCAGCGGCACGCCGTCCTCAATCGCATCACCCATCGCGCGGATATGCTCGCGCAGATAGCTGATGCGGTAGTCGTCGTTAATCTCGCCGTTTTCATCAATGACATCTTTCGCACCCAGGCCGTTTTCCACCAGGAACAGCGGCTTTTGGTAGCGGTCGTACATCATGTTCATGGTGATGCGCAGGCCAAGCGGGTCAATGCCCCAGCCCCATTCGCTCACCTGAATGTGCGGGTTACGCAGGGACTTCACGATGTTTGCCGCGCTGGTGTTGCCCGCGTTCATATCCGCCGACGCGCAGCGCGAGGCGTAATAGCTGAACGAGACAAAATCGACGGTGTTTTTCAGCAGCTCGTCATCGCCGGTGTCTTTGACAATGACCACGCCTTTCTCACGGAACACGCGATCCGAGTAGGCCGGATAGCGGCCGCGTGCCTGCACGTCGATAAAGAACAGGTTCTCGCGGTCTTTCTCCAGCGCCATCCACACGTCTTCCGGTTTGCAGGAGTACGGATAGAAGTTACCGCCCGCCAGCATGCAGCCCACCTGATTTTCCGGGTTCACCTCGTGAGCGATTTTGGTTGCCAGCGCGCTCGCCACCAGCTCGTGGTGCGCGGCCTGATATTTTACCTGATCTTCGTTTTCACCTTCCTCAAACACCAGCCCGGCACCGGAGAACGGGCTGTGCAGCATGATGTTGATTTCGTTGAAAGTCAGCCAGTATTTTACCAGCCCGTCAAACGCCTCAAAGCAGGTGCGGGCGTAGCGGGCGAAGAAGTCGACCATCTTGCGGTTGCGCCAGGAGCCGTATTCCGTCACAAGGTGCATCGGCACGTCGAAGTGGCAGAGCGTGACCAGCGGCTCGATGTTGTACTTTTTGCACTCCTCAAATACCGCGCGGTAAAAGGCTATGCCCTCTTTGTTCGGCAGCGGTTCGTCACCGTTCGGGTAGAGGCGGCTCCAGGCAATCGAGGTGCGGAATACCGTAAAGCCCATCTCCGCCATCAGGGCGATGTCTTCTTTATAGCGATGGTAAAAATCAATCGCCTCGTGGCTCGGGTAAAACTCGTCGTCACGCAGCGAAAAACGCTTTTCCTTACCGAGCTTCACCGCCAGACGATTGGCACCGTGGGGGATCATATCGACCGTCGTCAGTCCTTTGCCGCCTTCACGGTAAGCACCTTCACTCTGGTTAGCGGCAAGCGCGCCGCCCCATAAAAATCCTTGTGGAAAAACAGACATTCTTACCTCGCTTTCAATTTATGCTTTTGCTGCGTTATTCTGTACCGGCGCGGTCTGCAGAGCGCGCGCTTTTTCGGCCTCGTCTTCGACCGGGATATCCTCAAACCCTAACAGCAGGGTCAGAACAAACGACAGCACAACTGCCAGCGCCATCACGCCGAATACCCAGACGATGGTCATCGGGTTGGCCGGGTCGAAGAATTGCACGCTGGTAAACAGCCCCGGCGCCGCCATGGAGTGGCTGGCAAGACCCGCGATGCCAGCCACCGCGCCGCAGATAAAGCCGCTGATCAGGCTTGCAATCAGCGGACGCTTGAGACGTACCGCCACACCGTACAGTGCCGGTTCAGAGATCCCCGCCATGATGGCAGAAGCCGCTGCAGCCAGCGCCGTCTGGCGCAGTTCCGGGTTTTTGGTTTTCCATGCCACCGCTAAAGACGAACCGCCGAGCGACAGGTTGGCGCCGATTTCTGACGGCATGACCATCCCTTCTTTACCCGTTTCGGCAATGGTCTGAATGATGGTTGGCGTAAAGACGCGGTGCATCCCCGTCATGACCAGCAGCGGCCAGAGTGCGCCCATGATGGCGACGGAGAGCCAGCCCAGATAGCCGTGAATGGTGTAAACCAGTGCGGAGATAGCGCTCCCGATCCAGATCCCGAGCGGCCCAATCAGCACGATGGCGAGCGGGGCGGCAATCAGGACGATCAGCATCGGCTTGAGGAAGTTTTTCGTCACCGCCGGGGTAATGCGATCGACCCAGCGTTCGATGTAAGACAGGCACCAGGTCATCACCAGCGCGGGGATAACGGTGTAGGTGTATTTCACCGCCGTCACCGGGATAAAGGCGAACTCAACATGCTCGCCCTGCGCGGCTTTCGCCATCAGCTCGATAAAGCTCGGGTGCACCAGCACGCCCGCAATGGCGATCGCCAGCGACATATTGGTTTTGAATTTCACTGCCGCCGAGGCGGCCACCATCAGCGGCAGGAAGAAGAATGCCCCGTCGCCAATCACCGTCAGAATGGTAAGCGTTGGCGCACCCTTTGGCAGCACGCCGGTCATCTCAAGGATCATCGCCAGCAGCTTGACCATCGAACCGCCGATGATCGCGGGGATCAGCGGCGACATGGTGCCGATCAGCGCGTCGAGGATCCCGGCGCCAATGCGGCGTAACGTCAGCTTCTGCGGGCCTTCCGGCACCGCGGGCTGCAGGTCAACGGGCAGCAGGCTTACCACTTCGCGGTAGGCCTGAGAAACCGTGTTGCCAATGATCACCTGGCACTGGTTGTCGTTACGCACTACGCCAAGCACGCCGCTGATGCTTTTCAGGCGCGCGGCGTCGGTGAGGGTTTCGTCTTTCAGAACGAAACGCAGTCGCGTCATGCAGTGGGTGACGGCGACGATGTTCTCTTTGCCGCCCAGCGCGCTGATAACGTCGTTCGCCAGCGCAGCGTAATTTTTGGCCATCGGATGTGATCCTGTTATCGTTGTGTGAAATGTAGGAAACCGGTTCCACATAATCATCATGAGTTTCTTTGAGTGAAACAAGATCGCTTTTTGGTCATTTTTTCAATTCGTGATGATGATCACTGGTCGTTAGCGAAAGCGTGATTTCGCCGCTGCGACAATTTTTCTGCAGTGCAGTACACTGCGCTTCATCAGATTCAGATGGAATAACAACATGACCACGATGCTTGAAGTGGCGAAGCGGGCAGGCGTTTCGAAAGCGACGGTATCCCGCGTGCTGTCGGGAAATGGCTATGTCAGCCAGGAGACCAAAGACCGGGTTTTTCAGGCCATTGAAGAGAGCGGTTATCGCCCGAATTTACTGGCGCGAAACCTGGCGACCAAACGTACCCAGACCCTGGGGCTGGTGGTGACGAACACCCTTTATCACGGCGTCTACTTTAGCGAACTGCTGTTTCATGCCGCACGAATGACGGAAGAGAAAGGGCGGCAGTTGATCCTCGCGGACGGCAAGCACAGCGCGGATGAAGAGCGCGAGGCGATCCAGTATCTGCTCGATATGCGCTGCGACGCGGTGATCATCTACCCGCGCTTTTTGAACGTGGATGAACTGGATGCGATCGTTGAGAAGTGTGAGCAGCCGATTATGGTGCTCAACCGCCGCCTGCGGAAAAACAGCAGCCACAGCGTCTGGTCCGATCATAAAGCTTCCTGTCAGGACGCGGTGTCGCAGCTGATTGCAAAAGGGCACCGGGAGATTGCGTTTATCACCGGTTCGCTGGATTCCCCGACCGGCGTTGAGCGACTGTCCGGTTACAAAGATGCGCTGACGCAGCACGGTATTGCCTTGCGCGACGAGCTTATCGCCGAAGGGAAGTGGAACCCGGCCAGCGGCGCGGCGGCGGTATCCGAACTGCTCGCACGCGGCGAACGCTTTACGGCGCTGGTGGCGAGCAATGACGACATGGCGATTGGCGCCATTAAACAGCTGCACGAGAGCGGCGTTGCCACGCCGGACGCGGTGTCAGTCATCGGCTTCGACGACGTGGCGATAGCGCCGTACATTGTGCCTTCGCTCTCCAGCGTGCGTATTCCGGTCACGGAGATGATCCAGGAAACCATCAGTCGTCTGATTTTCATGCTCGACGGCGGTGAATTCAAATATCAGCAAACGTTCTCCGGCGAGCTTATCCTGCGCGACTCCGTGACTGACGGCCCCCACTGCTGATGTCGACAGCTGTCATCGTCATAAGTGACGATGACAGCGCGACTGTGATTTTTAAAGTCGTTTAAAATCAATTTGTTAATAATTGGCACGGTTTATGAATAGCTCCGCGCATAACTGTAATGCTGGAGAAGCAGATGAACCGTTTTATTATGGCCGATGCCAGTAAGTGCATTGGTTGCCGTACCTGTGAAGTGGCGTGCGTGGTTTCCCATCAGGCGGAGCAGGATTGCGCATCACTTACCCCCGACACGTTTTTGCCACGCATCCACGTCATTAAAGGCGTGAATATTTCCACCGCCGCTATTTGTCGCCAGTGCGAAGACGCACCGTGCGCGAACGTCTGCCCGAACGGGGCGATTAAACGCGAGAAGGGCTTTGTGCATGTGATGCAGGAGCGCTGCATTGGCTGTAAAACCTGCGTGGTCGCCTGCCCGTATGGCGCGATGGAAGTGGTTGTCCGTCCGGTAGTACGCAATAGCGGTATGGGCCTGAGCGTGCGGGCGGAGAAAGCCGAGGCCAACAAATGCGACCTTTGCTACCACCGCGAAGCTGGCCCGGCCTGTATGGAAGCCTGCCCGACCCACGCGCTGGTCTGCGTGGATCGCGACAAGCTCGAGCAGATGAGCGCAGAAAAACGCCGTCGCGCAGCGTTTGACACCTCGTCATCGCTGCTGTTTTAAGTCGCAATGCGCGTTAACGGCGTACAGCTTCGGGTGCGTGGCAAAGTGCAGGGCGTAGGGTTTCGTCCCTTTGTCTGGCAGCTGGCACACCAGATGATGCTGACGGGCGACGTCTGTAACGACGGAGAGGGTGTCCTGGTGCGTCTCGCGGGTAATGGGGGGGACTTTACCGCGAGGCTGCGCCAGGACTGCCCACCGCTGGCGCGGATTGACGACGTAGACACGCAGCCCTTTAGCTGGTCCGCTCTGCCGACGGATTTTACCATCCGCCAGAGCGAGAGCGGGGCGATGGACACGCAAATCGTGCCGGATGCCGCCACCTGTCCGGCGTGCCTGGCGGAGATGCGCGATCCCCGCGAGCGCCGTTATCGTTACCCGTTTATCAACTGTACCCATTGCGGCCCGCGCTTCACCATCATCCGCGCCATGCCCTACGATCGCCCGGCCACGTCAATGGCCGACTTCCCGCTGTGCGCACCGTGTGAAACCGAGTATCGCAACCCGGCCGATCGGCGTTTCCACGCTCAGCCGGTGGCCTGCCCGGACTGCGGTCCAGCGCTGATGTGGCGAGCCGGGGACAGCGTCGCCACGCGCGAACCGGCATTACGCGCCGCAGTGGAGAAGCTAAAAAGCGGCGGTATTGTCGCCATCAAGGGGCTGGGAGGCTTTCACCTTGCCTGCGACGCGCTTAACCCGCAGGCGGTGGCGACGCTACGGGCACGCAAACAGCGCCCGACGAAGCCGCTGGCGGTGATGATCCCCGATGCGGATGACCTGCCGGAGGCGATGCAGACCCTGCTACGCTCTCCTGCTGCGCCCATTGTGTTGACGCCCAAAGCCTCGCTTCCCGCGCTGCCTGAGGCCATTGCGCCGGGGCTAGATTGTGTCGGCGTGATGCTGCCTGCGAATCCGATTCAGCATTTACTGATGATGGACTGCCAGCGTCCGCTGGTGATGACCTCCGGTAACCTCAGCGGCCACCCGCCTGCGATGACGAATCAGGAAGCGCTGGATGCGCTCCGCGACATGGCTGACGGCTTCCTGCTGCACAACCGCGATATTCTGCAACGGATGGATGATTCGGTGGTGGATCGGGATGGCGCGATGCTGCGTCGCGCGCGCGGTTTTGTGCCGGATGCCATCACGTTACCCGCCGGGTTTGACGATATCCCTGCCATATTGTCAACCGGGGCAGAGATGAAAAATACCTTCTGCCTGGTGCGCGGAAATCAGGCTGTGTTGAGCCCGCATTTTGGTGATCTCAGTGACGAGGGGGTCGACGCACAGTGGCGTTCGGCGCTGGCAATGATGCAACAGGTTTATGCCTTTAAGCCCGCGCGTGTCGTGTGCGATGCCCATCCGGCGTATCACGCCCGTCAGTGGGCGCTGGAGCAGGCGCTGCCCGTTGAAACCGTGCTGCATCATCATGCCCATGCGGCGGCGTGTCTGGCTGAAAATGGCTGGCCGCTCGGCGGTGGGGACGTTATCGCCCTGACGCTGGACGGGATCGGCATGGGCGAGAACGGCGCGCTGTGGGGCGGAGAGTGCCTGCGGGTGAACTATGTCGACTGCGAACATTTGGGTGGCCTGCCTGCCGTTGCGCTGCCGGGGGGCGATCTGGCAGCGAAACAGCCGTGGCGCAATTTGCTCGCCCACTGCCTGGCCTTTGTGCCTGACTGGCAGCAGTTCCCGGAAACGCGGGCAGTGCAGGGCCAGAACTGGCCGCTACTGGCGACGGCGATCCAGCGTGGCATCAACGCGCCGCGGGCCTCGTCCTGTGGACGCCTGTTTGATGCGGTTGCCTGTGCGCTGGGCATCGATACGCAGCGCTACGAAGGCGAAGCGGCCTGCAGGCTGGAGGCGCTGGCGGCACGGTGCAACGGTGTGAAACACCCGGTTACGCTGTCGGTGGACGACCTTGCACTTTTCTGGCAACAGTGGCTTGCCTGGCAGGCGGAGCCCTGCGAGCGCGCGTGGGCGTTTCACGATGCGCTGGCCAGAGGGCTGTCGGAGCATGCCGCATCCCATGCCCGACGCTTATCGCTTTCAACAATCTGCCTCAGTGGCGGTGTGTTACATAACCGCCTGCTGCGCGCGCGCCTGCGGCATTATCTTTCTGACTTTACGCTTCTTTTTCCTTCGCGCCTGCCTGCAGGTGACGGAGCGATCTCCTTCGGGCAGGCGGTGGTCGCCGCTGCCCGGTCATGTTCACAAAGGATTTAAAATGTTACGACTGTTACGCAATGAACCTCGCGCCGCGCTTCTGCTGCTGGCACTGGTAATGGCAAACCTGCTGGCCTGGGGCTGGGCATGGCACACCTTCAGCGGCAGTACGGCGCTGATGGCGGCAAGCCTGCTGGCCTGGTGTTACGGGCTGCGTCATGCGGTGGATGCCGACCACATTGCTGCCATTGATACCGTGACGCGTAAGATGATGCAGCAGGGCAAACGCCCGTCCGGCGTGGGGGCGTGGTTCTCGCTGGGGCACTCCACTATCGTGGTGCTGGCTTCCATCGCTATCGCCGCCACCGCCACGGCGTTTCAGAAAAATATGGCATGGTTCCACGAGACCGGGAGCCTGATTGGCACCGCCGTTTCCGCCACCTTCCTGCTGGCGATGGCGCTGGTGAATATGGTGATTTTGCGCGGCGTATGGTGCAGTTTCCAGGCGCTGAAAAAGGGGCATGCGGCCCGCAGCGACGTGGAGCTTCCCGCCCAGGGTGGGGTGATGAGCTGGCTGTTTGGCAAAACCTTCCGCCTCGTCAATAAAAGCTGGCAGATGTACCTGGTGGGCTTCCTGTTTGGTCTCGGGTTTGATACCGCCACTGAAATTGGCGTGCTGGGGATTTCTGCCGCCAGCGCCTCCAGCGGGATGTCGGTGTGGTCAATCATGATCTTCCCGGCGCTCTTCGCCAGCGGTATGGCGCTGGTGGATACCCTCGACAATTTGCTGATGGTCGGTGCCTACGGCTGGGCGTTTAACAAACCGCAGCGCAAGCTCTACTACAACATGACCATTACCGGTACCTCCGTGGTGGTGGCGCTGTTCATTGGTGGGCTGGAAGCGCTGGGTCTGCTGATGGATAAATTTGCCCTTAGCGGCGGCATCTGGGATGCGGTGGGCGCGGTGAACGATAACCTCGGCAACGCCGGGTTTGTGGTGGTCGGGCTGTTTGTCGCCTGCTGGCTGATCTCCATGGCCAACTACCGCTGGCGCGGCTACGATGCGCTGGTGGTGCGCTCCTGAATTTTTGCCTCAACTCTCTTTTTGTTGTTTTGTAGGCCGGGTAAGCGCAGCGCCACCCGGCAATACGACGGTTAAGCAGGTAGCGATTTCAGCAGCGCGAACGCCTCCTTCATTCTCTCTTCGCTCACCACAAAGGCGCGCAGTTGGTCATCTGCGTCGATGCCGCGCGCCACCATCCCCTGTGATTCAATGGCGATTTGCCAGCTCAGATCCTGTCGCTGCGTTTCTCCCGCAAGGTGCAGCGGCAGGTCCGGCGTTTTCACCTTCACCAGCATCGGCGGAAGCTTTAGCGGCGCGCTGACGCCGATCAGGTTTTTCGCCAGGATCATGGCGCTCAACTGGATCGGTTGCAGGAACGGCAGCACCCGGCCGTTAATTTCCGCGCAGTCGCCCAAGGCATAAATGTCCGGCTGTGAGGTTTGCAGGTAGCTGTCGACCTTTACGCCGCGGTCTGTTTCGGCGCAAGCGCGATGTGCCAGCGCGGTTTCCGGGCGCAGACCCGTCGCGGCAACCACCGCATCCACCTCAACGCTGCGGTTGCGGTCGAGCGCCCCACGAATGCCGCCTGCGGTTTTGCTCAGACTCTGTAACTGCGATTTGAGCAGCAGATGGACGCCCATGTCGGTCAGTCGATGCTGTAAGCGGCTGCTTACTTCTGCGGGCATCAGCACCGACAGAATGCTCGCCGCGTGGTCAACCAGGGTAACGGTTTTTCCCGCGCGGCAGAAATCCATCGCCAGCTCGGTACCAATCAGCCCACCGCCGACGATCATCACGCGTTGCGCATCGCGAAGCCCCGTTTCGCTTGCCTGATACTCCTGCTGGCTGTTTAGGGTGATCATCAGCTCTCGCCCTTCAACGGGTGGCACAAAGGCAGAGGCCCCCGTGGCCAGCACCAGCTTGTCGTACTGCCAGATTTTGTCTTTCGCCTTCACGACGTGCGCGGCGGCGTCGATATCGGTAACCCAGGTGTAGGGAAACAGGCGCAGGTTAAACTGTTCCGCGAACTCCCCCGCCGTCTGGCGGGTGAGGTCTTCGGCGCGCTGATTCTGGCTGATGACATGGCTTAAATCAGGCTTGTTGTACTCATCCATGCTGTCGGCGGCGATCACCGTCACCGGCACGTTAGCGTCCTGTTTGCGGATATTTTTCACCAGCTGGCGGGCGGCGAAGCCCGAACCGATGATGACGATTCCGTGATTCATTTTGCCTCCGTACCCAGTTCGTCAAAGACGTCTTTACCGAGGGAACATTCCGGGCAGAGGAAGGTATCCGGCACGTCGCACCACGGTGTGCCCGGGGCAACGTCCTGAAGGGGGTCGCCCCGTTCCGGGTCATATATCCACTGGCAAACGCTGCACTGCATGCGTGGGCCGAGGTGTGCAGCAGCGGCAGCTGCACAGGCACAGGCTTCCTGCTGTTCGGTAGGTTTTGCAGACGCCTCAGGAAGCGGTGCGAGCGCCCACTGACGGGCAATGTCGCGGCCATGCTGACGGCAAATTTCCAGCGCGTCGATATCCGGGCGCCATTTCGCTTTCAGACTCAGGGACATCTCAAAACCTGCATCCTGCAGACGGGTAGAGAGGCGATCTACCGCGCCGCCGCTCCAGCCGTGAGAGCCAAACGCGCTGGCGCGTTTGTTGCGAAAACGCAGGCCGGTCATCTCTTCCACCAGGCCAGCAATTTTCGGCATCATCACGTTGTTCATCGTGGAGGTGCCCACCAGCACGCCTTTTGAGCGGAAGACATTGGTGAGGATCTCGTTTTTATCGCTGCGCGCCACGTTGAAGATTTTCACCGCCACGTTCGGATCCACTTCGTTGATGCCCTGGGCTATGGCGTCCGCCATCATGCGGGTGTTATTGGACATGGTGTCGTAGAAAATCGTGATGCGGTCTTCCTGATAATCCGCCGCCCATTTCAGGTACAGCTCAACGATCTGGGTGGGGTTTTCACGCCACACCACGCCGTGGGAGGTGGCAATCATGTCCACCGGCAGGTTAAAGCCGAGGATCTCGGTGATTTTTGGCGTCACCAGACGGCTGAACGGGGTCAGAATGTTGGCGTAGTAGCGCTGGCACTGCTCAAACAGTTCGGTCTGATCCACTTCATCATTGAACAGGCGTTCGTCACAGTAGTGCTGGCCAAAGGCGTCGTTGCTGAACAATACCGCGTCGCCGGTCATGTAGGTCATCATGCTGTCCGGCCAGTGCAGCATCGGGGTTTCAACGAAGATCAGCTGTTTGCCGTTGCCGATATCCAGCGAGTCGCCGGTTTTCACGGTGTGGAAATTCCATTCCGGATGATGGTGATGACCGTTGATCGAGTCGATGGCGTTGGTGGTGCAGTAGATCGGTGTATTCGGAATGTACGACATCAGCTCGGTCAACGCACCGGCGTGATCCTCTTCAGCGTGGTTGATGATGATGTAGTCGATTGCGTCGAGATCGATTTCGCTGCGCAGGTTCTGCACGAACTCGCGGCTGAATTTATGATCGACGGTATCGATCAGTACGTTTTTGCCTTCACGGATAAGATAGCTGTTGTAGCTGCTGCCGCGCAGCGTTTTGTATTCCGTCCCGTGGAAATCACGCACCTCCCAGTCACGTTGACCCACCCAATGAATGTTATTTTTAACCAGAATAGACATAGCAACCTCAACGTAATACAGCGTTTTTGAATAAGATGATTTGCCTATATCACATTGCGTGCCAACTTTTATTTTATTGATTTTAATGGATTATTATTTATATACCTCGTGATGAGTAGTCATTATGACTATCCTGATGACGGTCAATATGACACTATTTATTGTCAAAATGACAGCGAGGCAGCCATGAGTTTTTCCGTAGATGTGCTGGCGAAGATCGCCATTGAACTGCAAACCGGTATCGGTCATCAGGACCGTTTTCAGCGGCTTATCTCCACGCTGCGTCACGTGCTGGCGTGCGATGCCTCGGCGCTGTTGCGCTACGAGGGGAGACAATTTATTCCGCTGGCTATCGACGGGCTCGCGAAAGATGTTCTCGGGCGGCGGTTTACTCTTGAAGGGCATCCGCGGCTGGAAACCATTGCCCGTGCGGGTGACGTGGTACGTTTCCCGGCGGACAGCGACTTGCCGGATCCCTACGACGGTCTGATCCCGGGGCAGGAGAGCCTGAAGGTGCACGCCTGTATCGGTCTGCCGCTGTTTGCCGGACAACACCTGATTGGCGCATTAACCCTCGACGGTATGTCGCCGGACCAGTTCGACACCTTCAGTGATGAAGAGTTAAGGCTGATTGCCGCGCTGGCCTCCGGGGCGCTCAATAACGCGTTGCTGATAGAACAGCTGGAAAGCCAGAATATTCTTCCCGGCAGCCCGTCGGCGTTTGAGCCGGTGGCGCACACGGAGATGATCGGCCTGTCGCCGGGCATAGCGCAGCTTAAAAAAGAGATTGAGATTGTCGCCGCGTCCGACCTGAACGTGCTGATCTTCGGTGAAACCGGCACCGGTAAAGAGCTGGTGGCGAAGTCAATTCATGAAGCCTCACCACGCGCGGCCAACCCGCTCGTATACCTTAACTGTGCCGCATTGCCGGAGAGCGTGGCGGAAAGCGAGCTGTTTGGTCACGTCAAAGGGGCATTTACCGGGGCCATCAGTAACCGCAGCGGTAAGTTTGAGATGGCCGATAACGGGACGCTGTTTCTCGATGAGATTGGAGAGCTTTCGCTTTCGCTCCAGGCCAAACTGCTGCGCGTATTGCAGTACGGTGACATCCAGCGCGTGGGGGATGACCGCAGCTTACGGGTGGACGTGCGCGTGCTGGCGGCGACCAACCGCGACCTGCGAGAAGCGGTGCTGGCCGGGCATTTCCGCGCGGATCTTTTCCACCGTCTGAGCGTGTTCCCGCTTACCGTGCCGCCGCTGCGCGAGCGCGGAGAAGATGTGGTTCTGCTGGCGGGCTATTTCTGCGAGCAATGCCGTCTCAGAATGGGGCTTTCCCGCGTGGTACTCAGCCCGGGGGCAAGGGCGCATCTGTTGAGCTACGGCTGGCCGGGCAACGTGCGGGAGCTCGAGCATGCGATTCACCGTGCGGTGGTGCTGGCGCGTGCGACGCGTGCGGGTGATGAGGTTGTGATCCACGCGCGTCATTTTGCGTTGCACGATGACGCCGTGCAGGCGGTGGCTCAGCGTGTGCCGGAGAATGCAAATGAAAACCTGCGCGAGGCGACGCAAGCGTTCCAGCGTCAGATGATTACCCGCGCGCTGGAGCAGAACAACCGCAGCTGGGCGGCGTGCGCGCGGGCGCTGGAGATGGACGTCGCCAACCTGCACCGGCTGGCGAAGCGTCTTGGGCTGAAGGGTTAAATAATCCCCGCCTGGTAGAAATCCTGCAGGTTGATGGCACCGCAGAGCTTGCCGGCGTCATCCACCACCGGTGCGGCGGTGATTTTGCGCTTCATCAGCACCTCTTTGGCCTCAATGGCGCGGCTGTCGGCATTCAGCGTCAGCCCGCCTTTGGTCATCGCGTCAGACACTTTCGTTTCCAGTTTGCCACCCCCCACCAGCCAGCGCCGCAGGTCGCCGTCAGTGAATACGCCCTGGACGCTACCGTTGTCGTCACACACCGCGACCAGCCCCAGCCCGGTGCGGCTCAGTTCCAGCATCGCGTCCATCACGCTGGTATCGAGCTTGACCTGGGGAATGGCATCGTCAGTGCGCATCAGATGATGAACCTTATTGAGCAGCCGCGCGCCGAGCGCGCCCGCCGGATGCGAACGGGCAAAATCTTCTTCGTTAAATCCGCGCGCCTGCATCACCGCCATCGCCAGCGCGTCACCCATCATGAGGGTGTTGACGGTGCTGGAGGTCGGGGCAAGGTGCATCGGGCAGGCTTCACGCTCAACGGAAATATCCAGCGTCGCTTTAGCGGCCAGCGCCAGCGGCGAGCGGGATTTGCCGGTCATCGCCAGCAGAGCGACCGATTTCTCCTGCAGGCGCGGAATAATAAGATCCAGCTCTTTGGCCGAACCGGAGTAGGAGATAAACAGCATCACATCGCGGCTTTCAATCATCCCCAGATCGCCATGCAGCGCCTCGGCGGGATGCACGAAGAAGGCCGGGGTGCCGGTGCTCGCCAGCGTCGCGGCAATTTTTTTGCCGATATGGCCGGATTTACCGATGCCCGCCACGATCACTTTGCCTTCGCAGTGGATAATCGTGTTGGCGGCGCGGACAAAATCCTCGCCCAGACGTTCTGGCAGGCGGCTGGCTTCCTGCAGCTCCAGCATCAGCGTCTGGCGACCCGTTTCTAACAGAAAATCACTCATCTCTCTCTCCGGTTACGATCACGTCGATACCTTTCTCTTCCAGCGCCTTTTTGAACGCCGGATCAATCCCCGCGTCGGTAATCAGCTTATCAACGCTTTCAAGGCTACAGACAATGTTGGGGCTTTTGCGGCCAAACTTCGACGAGTCTGCCATCAAAATCACTTCCCGTGCGGCGTTGCACATCGCTTTACTGACGCTGAATACCTCATTGAAGGTCGTGACGCCTGCGTTCAGATCGATGCCGTCGGTGCCCATAAACAGCTTATCGAAGCTGAAGTGGTCGAAAGCGTTCTCGGCCAGCTGACCGTGAAACGACGCCGATTTTTTGCGAAAGGTGCCGCCGGGCATCAGGATAGTCTGCTCGCTGTCAAATTCCGACAGGGCGTTGACGATATGCAGGCTGTTGGTCATCACCGTGATGTTGTTAAAGCGGCTGAGCAGGGGGATCATTTGCAGGACGGTGCTGCCTGCGTCGAGGATGATGGAATCACCATCGTGAATAAATTTAACGGCAGCCTCGGCAATAAGCGCTTTCTGGTGGGTATTGATCAGCGTTTTGTGATCGATAGGCGGGTCAGCTTCGTCCTTATTCAGCATCACCCCGCCGTAAGTTCGGATGACGGCGCCAGAGTTTTCGAGCAATACCAGGTCCTTGCGTATTGTCGTGCCGGTGGTGTCAAAGTAGTGGGCCAGATCCTCCACCGAGCATTTCCCCTGCTTTTGCAGATACTCGAGAATGGCCGCCTGCCGCTGACGTGGTTTCATAGGCGCTTCGTTCCTTAGGTTGCGAAATGATAATTTCGCAAGTCTATAGCTTTCACAACGAAATTATCCATGTTTCAGATTAAGCGCTAATGATAGTGCATTCTGACAGCCTGAATCATGGGGAAAGATCACATCAGGCCGTAATTCCTGCAGTGAAATGCCGTTGATTGCCTGGATTTTAGTCGGACGAGCAAACACCGTCATGCCACGCATGATCAGGGAATCGCATACGCAATCGTGTTCATCCAACGCAACGGCGACCACCACGCGCGGTTTAAAGCGTCCGCCGGAACGTCCGACGCCCACGCGACCTTTCTGACACAGGGCATCAAACGCGCGGTTGAACTGATGGATCTGCCAGCCGCCAAACGCCATCTGGCAGATCCAGGCGAGGGCGGCGACGGTGATGAGTGCGGTGACCATATTGACTCCTTTAATTGCCGGGTGGCGGCTGCGCCTTACCCGGCCTACGGTTTGAAGGTTTTTGTAGGCCCGGTAAGCGTTAGCGCCACCGGGCAAAACCGCTCGATCAGAACATCACCTGCCCGCCGGTGACGTTAATCGACTGCCCGGTGCAGTACGACGCTTTCGGGCTGGCGTAAAACAGCAGCATGTTCAGCACGTCCTGATAATCGCACCCGCGCTTCAGCGGCACTTTATCGATGTAGTACTGCTCCACTTCTTCAGCTTTGATGCCGAGCTTGGTGGCGTACTGCGGCAGCAGGGACTGGAACATTGGCGATTTCAGCAGGTTGCCCAGCATCAGCGAGTGAACGGTAATGCCGTATTCGGCCAGATCCAGCGCCAGAGACTGCGTCAGCCCCACTCCGCCAAACTTGGCCGCGCTGTAGCCGGAGTTGTGCTTGCTGCCCACTTTCCCGGATTTCGAGTTGATCTGAATAATGCGCCCCTGAATACCGTCGCGGATCATCAGGCGGGAAAACTCGCGGGCGCAGAGGAAATAACCCACCAGATTGACCTGCAGCGAGCGGTCAAAATCCCCCAGTTCGAAATCGCTGATAAACGCCGCTTTCGCAATTCCCGCGCTGTAGACCAGCAGGTCGGTACGTCCAAAAATCTCGTCCACGCCGCGGGCGAGCGCCATTACGCTTTGCTCGCTGGTGGCGTCGGCACCAAACCCGTACGCCATCCCTTCACCAAATTCGGTGTTGATGGTGTCCGCCACGCGGGCGGCTTTTTCACTCTGAATATCCACGACCGCCACGCGGTAGCCTTCTGCGGCAAGCCCACGGCAAAGGAACTCACCTAAGGTTTGTCCTCCACCAATGACAACGGCAACCTGACTCATGTGTTTCTCCTTAATTACGCAACAAATTTTAACGTGCAGCCTGGGGTGACAGCCTGCGGAACCGGGCCCGCTACGTGAACCGTACCGGGATACTCCGCCTGCGGCTGTCCGTCAAAACGCAGGGTGATATGGCCCAGTTCGCGCAGGTTTTGCTCGGCGACATCGCCGACGGCGGTTACCGCATAGCGCGTCTCGCCCAGCTCCAGCTGGCTTCCTGCTTTCAGCTCGCCGTTAAGCTCGCCGTGGCAGTGAATAAAGCAAAACTCTTCGATATCCGCCGGGGCACCTTCGCGGAAAGTAATCAGCATCTGGTCGCTGAGCGCATCCGCTGCGCTCTGGCCGATGCGGGTAATGGTGGTCTGATAAATCACGGTCATCGCAGGAACCTCTTATTGATAGATAAAGCCGGAGACAAACCAGGCAATCAGCACCGTCGGCGCGCCCGTCAGGAAGCGGCTGACCAGTACGGACGGCACGCCTACGCGCACGGTGTCCTGGCGCGCTTCGGCCAGTGACAGTCCGACGGGGATGAAGTCGCACGCGGCCTGGGCGTTAATGGCAAACAGGGCGGGCAGGGCGAGGTGTGGCGGAATATTGCCGAGGCCAATCTGTACGCCAATCAGTACGCCGATGACCTGAGCGATCACCGCGCCCGGGCCGAGGAACGGCGACAGCAGCGGGAAGGAGCAGATCAGGGCCAGCGTCACCAGCCCGAGCGGGTGGCTGGCGAGCGGGGCGAGGCCGTGGGCAATCCAGTCGCCCAGGCCGGACGCCATGATGATGCCGATCAGCGCCGAGACGAACGCCATAAACGGCAGAATGGTTTTCAGTACCGTGTCGATGGTGTCGCGCCCGGACTGGAACAGCACCGCCACGGCGGAGCCCATCCCCATCCCGACCTTCGCCAGCAGGCCGTCGCTCTGCTCGGTGATTTTCTTGCTGGTGTCGTAATCTCGCGGGGCCACTTTTTGCGGCGCGGGACTGCCATTCACCAGAGTGATGTTGTCCTCCTTCACGCCCGACACATAGATGTCTTCAAGGATGTACTGTGCCAGCGGGCCGGATTTGCCGGTGGAGTGGATATTCACCGTCGGAATACGCCGCTTCGGATAGATGCCGCAGCGCAGCGTGCCGCCGCAGTCGATCACCGCCACGCCGATTTCCGCTTCCGGCGGCTCACCCTCTTTAAAGCCATCGACGGCTTCCCAGCCGGTCAGCTCACGCAGCTTATCGACGATCGCCGGGCGCGTGCCTGCGGTGATGTAAACGATCTTTTTGCCTTCGTTGGCGTCGAACTCCAGCGGGCCGCCCCAGCCACCCGTGCCTTTCTCAATGCGGATCCGGTTCATGCTGTGGCTCCTGAAAGATGGACTTTTTGTTCAAGCTGGATACCCATTTTTTTCTCGAAAATGGCGGTGGTGAGATCTGTGACCCAGCCGCGGAAGAAGTTGGTCACCAGGCCAACCAGCAGGTAACTGACCGCCAGCGGGCCGAGCGGCAGACCAAGGGTGGTAAGGCCGCTGGCGATACCGAGGTAAACAAACAGCTCTCCGGGGTTGATGTGCGGGAACAGGCCGTTCATCGAATGGCAGCTGTAGGAGGCGGCGGCGTAATAACTCGGCTTGTACTTTTCTGGCATAAAGCGGCCGAGGCTTAAGGTCATCGGGTTGCAGAACACGAAGGTGCCGATGAACGGCAAAATCAGGTAGCGGGACAGCGGGTTCCCGGCGCAGCGCTGAGCGAAGCGTTCAATGCGATGCTGGCCGATAAAGTTAATCAGCGCGTTCATGATCACCAGCAGGCTGATCAGCAGGGGCAGGATCCCGGTCACCATGCCGGTGAACACTTCTCCGCCTTTCTGAAACAGCCCGATGAACCACTCGGCGCCGTGGGTGATGGTTTCTATCATTCTTCTCTCCTGTGGGGCTTTTTTGTTTTGTATTACTGGGGCTAATAATAATCACTTTGAAAGGTTTTAAAGTGTTAGTTAGATCTCACAATGAAAGAAAAATGGATTATTTTGAAAGTTAATTGATGTGATGAATGATTTCCGGTGGAAAAAAGCACGGATTTGCGTTGGGGAGGTGCGTACCGCTTCCTTGAGGTGTTACGGATGCTTTACCATACTGGGTTCTTATCGAACCCGTTAAATGGATGTCTCATGTTCAAGCGTCGTTATGCAGCGCTGTTGCCAGCGCTTATTCTGCTGTCTGCCTGCAGTAGCAAACCTAAGACCGAAGCTGTTCAGCAAACGGCTGGCGCCCCTTCCGGAGGGTTCCTGCTGGAGCCGCAGCACAATATGATGCAGATGGGTGGCGACTTCGCGAATAACCCGGCGGCCGAGCAGTTCATTGATAAAATGGTGAGCAAACACGGCTTTGACCGCCAGCAGCTGCACGAAATTTTGTCCCAGGCAAAGCGTCTGGACTACGTGCTGCGCCTGATGGACAGACAGGCACCGACGGCACAGGTCCCTACCGGGCCAAACGGCGCATGGTTGCGCTATCGCAAACAGTTTATTACCCCGGACAACGTGCAAAACGGCGTGGTGTTCTGGAATCAGTATGAAGATGCCCTTAATCGTGCGTGGCAGGTATACGGCGTGCCGCCGGAGATCATCGTCGGGATTATCGGCGTGGAAACCCGCTGGGGTCGCGTAATGGGCAAAACCCGCATCCTCGATGCGCTGGCGACGCTCTCCTTTAACTACCCGCGCCGCGCGGAGTATTTCTCTTCCGAGCTGGAAACCTTCCTGCTGATGGCGCGCAACGAGCAGGACGACCCGCTCGATCTGAAAGGTTCGTTTGCCGGTGCGATGGGCTACGGCCAGTTTATGCCATCCTCCTATAAACAATATGCCGTCGACTTCAATGGCGATGGTCATATCAACCTGTGGGATCCGGTGGATGCCATCGGCAGCGTGGCAAACTACTTCAAAGCGCACGGCTGGACGCCAGGTGGACAGGTAGCCGTGCAGGCGAACGGCGAGGCATTTGGTCTGGAAAACGGCTTTAAAACCAAATACAGCGTCGCGCAGCTGACGGCGGCAGGCTTAACGCCAACGCAGCCGCTGGGCAATGTTGACCAGGTAAGCCTGCTGCGTCTGGACGTGGGAACCGGTTATCAGTACTGGTACGGCATGCCAAACTTCTACACCATCACCCGCTATAACCACAGCACTCATTATGCCATGGCCGTGTGGCAGCTGGGGCTGGCGGTCTCGCAGGCCCGCGTGCCGGCGGCGTCACCGTTTAGTCAGTAAGTCGCTCTGACGGGTAGGCCTGATGCCCTCACCCTGACCCTCTCCCACGGGAGAGGGACGTTTTACAGAAACATTTCGCCACACTCCCTTTTCAAACCCGCCATTTACATCTCAATCACCTTTCATTATTGTTATGTTATAACATTTAACATGGTGTCGAGATGTCAACGTCCCTTTTCTCTCTGTCTGCTCCGGTTCGGCTTTTACTGGCGCTGGTGCTTATTGTTCTTATCGGGCTGGCCGTGCGCTGGGCGGTGGCACTGCCATGATCCTGATGAACGAACTGGTCGCGGGCTATGACCGCCAGCCTGTAACGCGGCCCCTCTCAGGCACGATTGAGCGCGGCAGTATGACGGCTATCGTCGGCGCCAATGGCTGCGGAAAATCCACGCTGCTGAAGACGCTCGCCGGGTTTATTCCTCCCGTGGGCGGCAGCTTTCGCTGGCAGGGTAAGCGCCCGGTGATTGGCTGGCTGGCACAGCGCCACGCACTCGAGGCGCAATTTCCGCTCACCGTTCAGGACGTGGTGAGTATGGGCTGCTGGCCGGGCATATCGCTCTTATCCGGGTTTCGTCGGGAAACGCGGTTACGCATTGCCAGCGCGCTGGAGCGGGTAGGGCTGGCGTCGATGGCGCTTTCCACCATTGATGAACTCTCCGGTGGCCAGTTTCAGCGCATGTTATTTGCCCGCGTTTTAGTGCAGCAGGCACCGCTTGTGATGCTCGATGAGCCTTTCACCGGCGTCGACGAAGCGACCTGCAACGTGCTGATGGATCTGATGCTGGAGATGTATATGCAGGGCCAGACTCTGCTTGCGGTATTGCATGACAGCGAGCGTGTGGCACGCCACTTCCCGCAGACATTAATGCTGGATGCTGACATTCCTCACTGGAAAACCGAGCGGGTGAGGGTGGCATGATTTGGCATCTCTTTTTCCTGCCGTTTATTGAGTACGGCTTTATGCGTCGTGCGCTGGTGGTCTGCCTGGCCCTTTCTGTCAGTACCACCGCACTCGGCGTATTCCTCCAGCTGCGCCGGATGAGCCTGATGGGTGATGCCCTTTCTCACGCCATTTTACCCGGTGTCGCCGTAGGGTATTTGCTCAGCGGCATGTCGCTGCTGGCGATGAGTATCGGTGGTTTTATTGCCGGTATTACCGTGGCGCTGGTGGCCGGCCTGGTCAGCCGACGCACGCCGCTTAAAGAGGATGCCAGCTTTGCCGGATTTTACCTTGGCTCACTGGCACTGGGCGTCACGCTGGTGTCGCTGCGCGGGTCGAATGTCGATCTGCTGCATCTGCTGTTTGGTTCCATTCTTGCGGTGGACAACGATGCGGCGCTGTTTGTCACGGGCGTTTGCATGTTCACCCTGATAACGCTGGCGATTTTCTATCGTGGGCTGGTGACCGAAGCCTTTGATACCGCCTGGTTGCAGGTCAATGCCCGCGGGTTGCCCGGCCTGCTCCACGGACTGTTTCTGGCGCTGCTGGTGCTTAACCTGGTGGCCGGTTTTCAGGTGCTCGGCACGCTGATGGCCGTCGGGCTGATGATGCTCCCGGCGGTGGCGGCACGCTGCTGGGTGCGCACATTGCCAGGTTTGCTTTTGATGGCCGGCATCAGCGGAATTTTCTGCGCGTGGCTGGGCTTAAGTTTGTCCTGGGCAATCAGTCTGCCCGCCGGACCGTCCATTGTGCTGACCGCCAGCGCGTTGTTCTTTATTTCTGTTTTATTTGGCACGCGAAGCAGGCTGGCTGGCAGTCTGCGCGCGCTTTTTTAAGGCAAGGGGAAACGATGAAACTTACAGGATTAGTGATGGCGCTTGCGCTGGGTATGCTGTCGAACGGCGTGATGGCGAAAACGCTGAATGTGGTGACCAGCTTTTCGATACTGGGAGATATTACGCAGGAAGTGGGCGGCGACCATGTGAACGTGACGACGCTGGTCGGGCCGGACGGCGATCCGCATACCTTCGAACCGTCACCTAAAGACAGCGCGGCGCTGAGCAAGGCTGACGTGGTGGTGGTCAACGGCCTGGGGCTGGAAGGGGGGCTCGACCGTCTTGTGAAAGCCTCCGGTTTCAAAGGGCAGTTGGTTGTGGCCTCAACCGGGGTAAAAACGCACACGCTCGAGGAAGATGGAAAGACCGTGACCGACCCGCATGCCTGGAATAGCGCGGCGAACGGTGCGCTGTATGCACAAAATATTCTGAACGGGCTGGTGAAAGCAGATCCAGAGGATAAAGCGGCACTGGAGGCTTCAGGCCAGCCGTATATCGCGCAACTGACGCAACTGGACGGCTGGGCCAAAACCCGCTTTAGCCAGATCCCACAGGAAAAACGTAACGTGCTGACCAGCCATGACGCATTCGGCTATTTTAGCCGCGCGTATGGCGTCACCTTCATGGCACCGCAAGGGCTCTCTTCAGAGAGCGAGGCCAGCGCAGCGCAGGTCGCTGAGATTATCAATCAGATCAAAGCCGATGGCGTGAAAACCTGGTTTATGGAAAACCAGCTCGATCCGCGTCTGGTGAAGCAAATTGCGACGGCGACAGGCGCGCAGCCGGGAGGCGAACTTTACCCGGAAGCCCTGTCGGCAAAAGGTGGGGTTGCTGATACCTACGTTAAGGCATTTCGCCACAACGTGAACACCCTCGCTGACAGTATGAAATAACCTCCCCATAGCCGGTGCGCCCGCATCGGCTTTTTTCTGAAGCCCCCTCGTAAAACCCGAAGCGCATCCCCATATTTGACGAGAAAGTGCTATCTTGTGCTGCACGTTTTTCTGAAGCCTGGAGCGAGAATGACTGACCATGAATTGATGCAGCTTAGCGAGATAGTCGGACTGGCGCTTAAGCAACGCGGGGCGACCCTTACCACCGCGGAATCCTGCACCGGCGGCTGGGTGGCGAAAGCGATTACCGATATTGCCGGCAGTTCCGCCTGGTTTGAACGCGGCTTTGTGACCTACAGTAACGAAGCTAAAGCACAGATGATTGGCGTGCGCGAATCCACGCTGGAACAGCACGGCGCGGTCAGCGAGCCGGTGGTGATCGAGATGGCCATTGGCGCGCTAAAAGAGGCGCGGGCAGATTACGCGATTTCAATCAGCGGCATCGCGGGCCCGGACGGCGGCAGTGACGTGAAGCCCGTAGGCACCGTCTGGTTTGGTTTTGCGACCTCAAAAGGTGAAGGGATCACTCGCCGGGAGTGCTTTAGCGGCGACCGTGAAACCGTGCGTCGTCAGGCAACGGAATATGCGTTAAAAACGCTCTGGCAACAATTTCTACAAAACACTTGATACTGTATGACTATACAGTATAATTGCACCAACAGAACAGAAATCCACGGTGAAGCACAGTCGCTTCTCCCGGCATGACAGGAGTAATAATGGCTATCGACGAAAACAAACAGAAAGCGTTGGCGGCAGCACTGGGCCAGATCGAAAAGCAATTCGGTAAAGGCTCCATCATGCGCCTGGGTGAAGACCGTACCATGGATGTTGAAACGATCTCCACCGGTTCGCTTTCTCTGGACATCGCGCTGGGCGCGGGCGGTCTGCCAATGGGCCGTATCGTAGAGATCTACGGGCCAGAGTCCTCCGGTAAAACCACCCTGACGCTGCAGGTGATTGCTGCGGCACAGCGCGAAGGTAAAACCTGTGCGTTTATCGATGCCGAGCACGCGCTGGATCCTGTTTATGCGCGTAAACTGGGCGTGGACATCGACAACCTGCTGTGTTCTCAGCCGGACACCGGTGAGCAGGCGCTGGAAATTTGTGACGCGCTGGCGCGCTCTGGTGCTGTTGACGTTATCGTGGTCGACTCCGTTGCTGCACTGACGCCAAAAGCGGAAATCGAAGGTGAAATCGGCGACTCTCACATGGGCCTCGCGGCACGTATGATGAGCCAGGCGATGCGTAAGCTGGCAGGTAACCTGAAGCAGTCCAACACGCTGCTGATCTTCATTAACCAGATCCGTATGAAAATTGGTGTGATGTTCGGTAACCCGGAAACCACAACCGGTGGTAACGCACTGAAATTCTACGCCTCTGTCCGTCTGGATATCCGCCGTATCGGCGCGGTGAAAGAGGGTGAAAACGTCGTTGGTAGCGAAACGCGCGTGAAGGTTGTGAAGAACAAAATCGCCGCACCGTTCAAGCAGGCTGAATTCCAGATCCTCTACGGCGAAGGGATTAACTTCTTCGGTGAGCTGGTTGACCTGGGCGTGAAAGAGAAGCTGATTGAAAAAGCGGGCGCCTGGTATAGCTATAACGGTGACAAAATTGGTCAGGGTAAAGCGAATGCGATTTCCTGGCTGAAAGAGAACCCGGCTGCGGCGAAAGAGATTGAGAAGAAGGTGCGTGAGCTTCTGCTGAGCAACCAGGACTCTAAACCTGATTTCGTGGTGGATGCTGCGGATGCTGAAGAAACCAACGAAGACTTTTAAGTCTCTCGTGTAAAGATGAAGGGCTGCTGATGCGGCCCTTTTTGCATTTCTGAATCTGCAGGTTTTATATGAGTGAACCGACCACACGCCGACCCGCCTACTCGCGCTTGCTGGACCGTGCCGTACGTATTCTTGCCGTGCGTGACCACAGCGAACAGGAGCTAAGACGAAAACTGTCAGCGCCTGTCATGAGCAAAAACGGGCCGGAAGAGATTGATGCCACTGCCGAAGATTATGACCGCGTGGTTGCCTGGTGCTATGAACATCATTACCTCGATGACGAACGCTTTGCCGCCCGCTTTCTCGCCAGCCGCGGACGTAAAGGCTACGGTCCTGCACGCATCCGCCAGGAACTGAATCAGAAAGGGGTAGCCCGGGAATCGATTGAAAAAGCGATGCGTGAATGCGACACAGACTGGTGTGAACTGGCGAAAGAGCAGGCGATTCGAAAGTACGGCGAACCGCTGCCGCGTGATTTTTCAGATAAAGTCAAAATCCAGCGCTTTTTGCTCTACCGCGGCTTTCTGATGGAAGATATTCAGGATATCTGGCGCAATTTTGTGGATTGAACGCATGCGGGATTTTACTTCCCACCAAAGAAAACTTATCTTATTCCCACTTTTTCCAGTAGCTGGTCTGTCCAACGGTTTATCGATACAGGCTGGCTGCGACATTTCGTTAGCTTGATTTCAGGATAATTATGAGCAAGAGCACCGCTGAGATCCGTCAGGCGTTTCTCGATTTTTTCCATAGTAAGGGACACCAGGTTGTTGCCAGCAGCTCCCTGGTACCGAACAACGACCCGACTTTACTGTTTACCAACGCCGGGATGAACCAGTTCAAGGATGTGTTCCTTGGTCTCGACAAGCGTAATTATTCCCGCGCCACAACCTCACAGCGTTGCGTGCGTGCGGGCGGTAAACACAACGACCTGGAAAACGTCGGTTACACCGCGCGTCACCACACGTTCTTCGAAATGCTGGGTAACTTCAGCTTCGGCGACTATTTCAAACACGATGCCATTCAATATGCGTGGGAACTGCTGACCGGTGAAAACTGGTTCAACCTGCCGAAAGAGCGTCTGTGGGTTACCGTCTATGAAACCGATGACGAAGCCTACGAAATCTGGGAAAAAGAGGTCGGTATCCCGCGCGAGCGCATTATTCGCATCGGTGATAACAAAGGCGCGCCATACGCGTCTGACAACTTCTGGCAGATGGGTGATACCGGTCCTTGCGGTCCGTGCACCGAGATCTTCTACGATCACGGCGACCACATCTGGGGTGGACCTCCTGGCAGCCCGGAAGAAGACGGCGATCGCTATATTGAGATCTGGAACATCGTCTTCATGCAGTTCAACCGTCAGGCAGACGGTACCATGGAGCCGCTGCCGAAACCGTCCGTTGATACCGGTATGGGCCTGGAGCGTATTGCCGCCGTTCTGCAACACGTTAACTCCAACTACGAAATTGACCTGTTCAGCACCCTGATCAAAGCCGTTGCGGAAGTGACCGGTGCGACCGATCTGAACAACAAATCGCTGCGCGTGATTGCAGACCACATTCGTTCCTGTGCGTTCCTGATTGCCGACGGCGTAATCCCGTCGAATGAAAATCGTGGCTACGTGCTGCGTCGTATCATTCGTCGTGCGATCCGTCATGGCAACATGCTGGGCGCGAAGGACACCTTCTTCTACAAACTCGTTGGGCCACTGATTGGCGTGATGGGTGCAGCCGGTGACGAGCTGAAACGCCAGCAGGCGCAGGTCGAGCAGGTTCTGAAAACCGAAGAAGAGCAGTTTGCCCGTACGCTGGAGCGCGGTCTGGCGCTGCTGGATGAAGAACTGGCAAAACTGAAGGGCGACACGCTGGATGGCGAAACCGCTTTCCGCCTGTACGACACCTACGGCTTCCCGGTTGACCTGACGGCGGACGTTTGCCGTGAGCGTAACATCAAAGTTGACGAAGTGGGCTTCGAAGCCGCGATGGAAGAACAGCGTCGTCGTGCGCGTGAATCCAGCGGTTTCGGCGCAGACTACAACGCGATGATCCGCGTTGATAGCGCGTCTGAATTCAAAGGCTACGACGCACTGGAACTGACCGGTAAAGTGACCGCCCTGTTTGTTGACGGTAAAGCCGTAGACAGCATCAGTGCAGGTCAGGATGCGGTTGTCATTCTGGACAAAACGCCGTTCTACGCTGAGTCCGGCGGCCAGGTTGGCG
The DNA here is from genome assembly GCF_049237505.1 of Enterobacter cloacae complex sp. SHL012. Classification (NCBI taxonomy): domain Bacteria; kingdom Pseudomonadati; phylum Pseudomonadota; class Gammaproteobacteria; order Enterobacterales; family Enterobacteriaceae; genus Enterobacter; species Enterobacter cloacae complex sp. SHL012. Next base: position 126,263 of record NZ_JBMKIZ010000003.1, on the reverse strand, counting down.
ATAAGGGCGAACTGAAAGGCAATGGTTTCAGCTTCAGCGTAAGCGACACCCAGAAATTCGGTCAGGCGATTGGTCACCAGGGCAAACTGGTTTCCGGTTCGCTGAAAGTGGGCGAGGGCGTGCAGGCGAATGTTGATGAAGCACGCCGTGCGCGTATTCGTCTGAACCACTCTGCAACCCACCTGATGCACGCTGCCCTGCGCGACGTGCTGGGCACCCATGTTGCACAGAAAGGTTCTCTGGTTAATGACAAAGTGCTGCGTTTCGACTTCTCGCACTTTGAAGCGATGAAACCGTCGGAAATCCGTGCGGTGGAGGATCTGGTGAACGCTCAGATCCGTCGTAACCTGCCGATCGAGACCCATATCATGGACCTCGAGGACGCGAAGAAAAAAGGTGCGATGGCGCTGTTTGGTGAGAAATATGACGAACGTGTCCGCGTACTGAGCATGGGCGACTTCTCGACCGAACTGTGCGGTGGTACTCACGCATCGCGCACCGGTGACATCGGCCTGTTCCGCATCGTTTCCGAGTCGGGTACGGCGGCTGGCGTGCGTCGTATTGAAGCGGTAACCGGTGAAGGCGCAATTGCCAGCCTGCATGCGCAGAGCGATCAGCTGCACGACATCGCGCAGCTGCTGAAAGGCGATAGCCAGAATCTGGGCGAGAAAGTGCGTGTTGCGCTGGAGCGAACCCGTCAGCTGGAAAAAGAGCTCCAGCAGCTGAAAGAACAGGCTGCGGCGCAGGAGAGTGCAAACCTCTCCAGCAAAGCGGTAGACATTAAGGGCGTCAAACTGCTGGTCAGCGATCTGGCGGGCGTTGAGCCTAAGATGCTGCGTACTATGGTCGACGATCTCAAGAACCAGCTTGGTTCTACCGTTATCGTGCTGGCGACAGTGGCAGAAGGTAAGGTTTCTCTGATTGCGGGCGTCTCTAAGGATGTGACCGACCGCGTAAAAGCAGGGGAACTGATTGGTATGGTCGCCCAGCAGGTGGGTGGCAAGGGAGGCGGTCGTCCGGACATGGCGCAAGCCGGTGGTACGGATGCGGCGGCACTTCCGCAAGCTTTGGCCAGCGTAGAAAGCTGGGTGAGCGCGAAACTGTAATAACTACAAAGCACAATCAGACGCCATAGCGGCAACGTTATGGCGTCTTGTTCACTGTGCTATCGATAACGATAAAGTCAGGTTGAGTTTGTGTATATCGGCTAAACTTACGTTTAACAGAATGTGATGCCGTGACTGCTTACACTTTACGTGTTTGTCATCGCTTACTTTTTGGCGTTATATGATGGATAATGCCGGGATACAAGAGACCCGACTCTTTTAATCTTTCAAGGAGCAAAGAATGCTGATTCTGACTCGTCGAGTTGGTGAGACCCTCATGATTGGGGATGAGGTCACCGTGACAGTTTTAGGGGTAAAGGGTAACCAGGTACGTATTGGTGTTAACGCTCCTAAAGAAGTATCTGTCCACCGTGAAGAGATCTACCAGCGTATCCAGGCTGAAAAATCCCAGCAGTCCAGTTACTGATATTGTCGCGTCTCGCTGTCGGGCGAGACGCAACCCTCCTGTCATTTTTCCTGCTCAACGTTACCGTTTCATTTCAACCGCTCTCTTTTTAACCACTCTACTATTCTTAACGCGCCCCAACCCCAGCCTTTCTACAAACGTTTTTTGAGAAGTTCGATGCAAAATCCGCTTATAAAACACCCTCTTTGCGGGTTTTACATGCGAATTGCGTGTGATTTGTGCAAACGATAAAAGCTTTTGGAAAATTGTTTGACTTATAAGTCCCAGAAAGTAATATATGCGCCACGCAGCGACGAGAAGCTCTTAACGAGTTACTCGAAGCACTCGAAAGAGGCGTTGTGTGGTGAGGTGGCCGAGAGGCTGAAGGCGCTCCCCTGCTAAGGGAGTATGCGGTCAAAAGCTGCATCCGGGGTTCGAATCCCCGCCTCACCGCCATTTTGCATCCGTAGCTCAGCTGGATAGAGTACTCGGCTACGAACCGAGCGGTCGGAGGTTCGAATCCTCCCGGATGCACCATCTATTACTTCATATTGCTTTCGAAGTGATATGAATATCGAGCAGTACAGTAGTAAATCCCGATGCATCCGTAGCTCAGCTGGATAGAGTACTCGGCTACGAACCGAGCGGTCGGAGGTTCGAATCCTCCCGGATGCACCATTTACTATTTCTGAAAGCAGTTCCCTGATGCATCCGTAGCTCAGCTGGATAGAGTACTCGGCTACGAACCGAGCGGTCGGAGGTTCGAATCCTCCCGGATGCACCATTTACTGTTTCTTAAAGCATTTCCCTGATGCATCCGTAGCTCAGCTGGATAGAGTACTCGGCTACGAACCGAGCGGTCGGAGGTTCGAATCCTCCCGGATGCACCATATTCTCCGAGATAACAGCCATACTGTTGTTTCAAGGTCTGCGAGTTAAACGCAAGCACCAGGGAGGATAACGTTGCTTCAGCAACGGCCCGTAGGGCGAGGCGTAGCCGAGTAATCCTCCCGGATGCACCATCTCTTCTTATCGTCTCCTTCGATGTTTAGTTCTTAATCACTCTCATTGTTATCACTTCGCAATCAGCGACAAAAACCACCATTTACGATAAAGTAATGCTTTGTTAATCGTTTAGCGAGAGCACGATGTACGCACAGTATGACGGTTTGATCTTCGATATGGATGGCACCCTGCTGGATACCGAACCCACGCATCGTCAAGCCTGGACCGAGGTCCTGGGCCGCTACGGTATGCGTTTCGACCTGCAAGCGATGATAGCCCTCAACGGATCCCCAACCTGGCGTATTGCGCAGGCCGTGATTGAACTGAATCAGGCCGATCTCGACCCCTACCTGCTCGCGCGCGAAAAAACCGATGCGGTTAAAGCCATACTGTTAGACACCGTACAACCTTTACCCCTTATCGACGTGGTTAAAGCGTGGCACGGACGTCGCCCTATGTCTGTCGGCACGGGCAGCGAGAGCGCGATTGCAGAAGCCTTGCTCAACCATCTTTGCCTGCGCCACTATTTTTCAGCTGTCGTCGCTGCCGATCATGTTAAGCGTCACAAGCCAGCACCGGACACCTTCCTGCTCTGCGCAGAATTAATGGGCGTACCGGCGGCAAAATGCGTCGTGTTTGAGGATGCCGATTTTGGTATCCAGGCCGCACGTGATGCCGGAATGGATGCGGTGGATGTGCGCTTACTGTGAGTGACGCATTGTCACTTGCCTCATTATTCGCCAGCAGTTTTTTAAGCGCCACGCTGTTACCGGGAAATTCGGAAGTGGTGCTGGTGGCGATGTTGTTGTCCGGCGTCAGTCAGCCCTGGCTACTTGTATTAATAGCAACAATGGGTAATAGCCTTGGAGGGCTGACTAACGTTATTCTTGGGCGTTTCTTTCCGCTGCGCAAAACGTCGCGCTGGCAGGAAAAGGCAGTTGGCTGGCTAAAACGCTATGGCGCTGCCACGCTGTTATTAAGCTGGATGCCTGTAATAGGCGATTTACTGTGTCTGCTGGCGGGATGGATGCGCATCTCCTGGGGACCGGTGCTCTTTTTTTTGTGCCTTGGCAAGGCGTTGCGCTATGTTCTCGTGGCGTGGGCAACACTACAGGGTATGACGTGGTGGCACTAATTGGTGGAATGAATACGCGACCTTCAATCGTCAACCATTACAATTATGCTGAGTAACATTACTTTGACAGGCGGGAGGTCAATTTGATCCCGGACGTATCTCAGGCGCTGGCCTGGCTGGAAAACCACCCTCAGGCTCTGAAGGGTATTCAGCGTGGTCTTGAGCGTGAAACGCTGCGCGTTAACGCGGACGGTAGCTTAGCGACGACGGGTCACCCGAAGGCGTTAGGCTCGGCGCTGACACATAAATGGATCACAACCGATTTCGCTGAAGCGCTGCTGGAGTTCATCACGCCGGTGGACGGCGATATTGATCACATGCTGACAATCCTGCGCGATATTCATCGCTATACGGCGCGCAATCTTGATGACGAGCGTATGTGGCCGCTCAGCATGCCGTGCTATATCGAACAGGGCCAGGAGATTGAGCTGGCGCAGTACGGCACGTCAAATATCGGTCGGCTGAAAACGCTCTATCGCGAAGGTCTGAAAAATCGCTACGGCGCATTGATGCAGACCATCTCTGGCGTGCACTACAATTTCTCGCTGCCGATGGCGTTCTGGCAGGCGAAAGGGGGAGAAACGGACAAAGAAGCGATCTCAGCCGGGTATTTCCGTCTGATTCGCAACTATTACCGTTTCGGCTGGGTGATCCCGTATCTCTTTGGCGCGTCACCTGCCATTTGCTCTTCGTTCCTGCAGGGGAAACCCACCACGCTGCCGTTCGAAAAGACCGAGTGCGGCATGTACTATCTCCCGTACGCGACGTCTCTGCGCATGAGCGATTTGGGCTATACCAATAAATCGCAAAGCAATCTCGGTATTACGTTTAACGAATTGCACGAATATGTGGCAGGATTGAAGCGGGCGATCAAAACCCCGTCGGAAGAGTACGCGAAAATCGGCCTCGAAAAAGACGGCAAACGCCTGCAAATCAACAGCAACGTGTTGCAGATTGAAAACGAACTGTATGCGCCGATTCGTCCTAAGCGCGTGACGCGCAGCGGTGAAACCCCGTCGGATGCGCTACAGCGCGGCGGCATTGAATACATTGAAGTACGTTCGCTGGATATCAACCCGTTCTCACCGATTGGCGTTGATGAGCAGCAGGTTCGCTTCCTGGATCTGTTTATGGTCTGGTGTGCGCTGGCGGATGCGCCGGAAATGAGTGCAGACGAACTGCTTTGCACCCGTACAAACTGGAATCGCGTGATTCTGGAAGGGCGTAAGCCGGGTCTGACGCTGGGTATTGGCTGCGAAACGGCACAGTTCCCGCTGACCAAAGTGGGTAAAGATCTGTTCCGTGACCTGAAGCGTGTTGCCCGGACTCTGGACAGCATTGACGGCGGCGACGCCTACCAACAGATCTGCGACCAGTTGGTAGAGTGCTTCGATAACCCGGAACTGACATTCTCAGCACGCATTCTGCGTTCTATGATTGATCAGGGCATTGGTGGTACCGGGCGTGCACTCTCCGCGGAGTACCGTGAGATGCTGATGCAGGAGCCATTAGAGATCCTGCGCGAAGCGGATTTTGAAGCAGAACGCGATGCGTCCGTGGTGCGTCAGAAAGAAGTTGAAGCGGCGGATACGGAGTCGTTTGAAGCGTTTCTGGCGAAACAGGCTTGAACCAAAAGAAAAAGGCCACATCGCTGTGGCCAAAATATACATCTCTGAATTCAGGGATGATGATAACAAATGCGCGTCTTTCATATACTCAGACGCGCATTGTGTAGAAGAGTTCAGTTTATTTTAAAAAAAATCACTATCGGAGGTGACGTATGCCGTTATTAGATAGCTTTACTGTCGACCATACCCGTATGGAAGCACCTGCAGTCCGCGTGGCAAAGACCATGCACACCCCGCACGGCGACACGATCACCGTCTTCGATCTGCGCTTCTGCGTGCCGAACAAAGAAGTGATGCCAGAGAAAGGCATTCACACGCTGGAGCACCTGTTCGCCGGATTTATGCGCGACCACCTGAACGGTAACGGCGTTGAGATTATCGATATCTCTCCGATGGGCTGCCGTACCGGTTTCTACATGAGCCTGATCGGTCAGCCGGAAGAGAAACGCGTTGCAGACGCGTGGAAAGCAGCCATGGAAGACGTGCTGAAGGTGAAAGAGCAGAACCAGATCCCAGAGCTGAACGTTTACCAGTGCGGGACTTACCAGATGCACTCTCTGGAAGAAGCGCAGGACATCGCTCGTCACATCATCGAGCGTGATGTTCGCGTGAACAGCAACGAAGAGCTGGCCCTGCCGAAAGAAAAACTGCAGGAACTGCACATCTAGTGCACCTTTTCCCTCTCCCACCGGGAGAGGGTAGGGTGAGGGTTGTTTAGCCCATGACCACAACCTCAACGTTCTCCTTTACCCATCGTCCCCTTGTTCCGTTTGCCCATGATTACGTTCATGGCGACAGTGAGCCATGGCACCAGCACGATTGCGCGCAGCTGCTGCACAGCCTGACGGGCGTCGTGCGGGTCGAAACGGCATCTGGCTGTTGGGTGGTGCCCCCCGGTCGCGGCGTCTGGCTTCCTGCGGGGACACAACACGCCCTGCGCATCACCGGTAGCGTAGCGGCGCGAACGCTGTTTATTGATCCACTGGCGCGAGCCGATCTCCCGGCCACGTGCCAGATCGTGCAGATCTCGCCGCTGTTGCGCGAGCTGATCCTCTCCGCCCTCTCACTGCCTGAATCGTACTCACCGGGAAGCCGTGACGAGCGCGTGTATGAACTCATTCTGGATGAACTTCGCATCATGCCGGTGCTGCCGTTTCATCTGCCGGAGCCGGAAAGTGAACCGTTACGACAGCTGTGCCGACAGATCCGTCAGTCGCCAGGAGAGAGCTGGAACAGTCAACAGAGCGCGAGCGCGCTTGGCATGAGCGAGCGCACGCTGAATCGTCATTTTCAGCAGCAGACGGGATTACGCTACAGCGAGTGGGTGAGAAGGGCGCGGCTGCTGGAAGCCTTAGTGCGGCTGGCGCAGGGCCAGCCGGTATTAGGTGTGGCGCTGGATCTGGGTTACGGCAGCCACAGCGCCTTTACGGCCATGTTCCGCCGGGTGATGGGTATCTCACCCAGCGATTATTTTAAGAACGACTGACCGCATTAAAGAGCGCCTGAAGCGATGCGCGTGCAACGTCGCTATCAATGCCTACGCCCCAGCGGCTGGTACCGTCCTGGAACAGACAGCGAATGTATGCCACCGAGCGGCTGTCGCTGCTTTCACCCAGCGTGTGTTCGTGATAATCCTTAATTACAAACGGCGCGTTGATCCAGCGGCTCAGGCCATGAGCGGCAGCGGACAGCAAGCCATTCCCGTGTCCCTCAAGCTGACGCGTCCCCCCCTGCGTTGCGACGCTTGCCGTTAAACGCAACTGGCCATCCTGCTGACTGTCGCTGCGGTACGATTGCAGCGCAAACTGCGGTGTTTCCACCAGACCGTAGCGGGTGCGGAACAGCTGCCACAGTGCATTTTGCGTCATCTCTTTTCCGTGGCGGTCGGTTTCCTGCTGCACGTGCTGGCTGAAATCCTGCTGCAGGGCGCGGGGCAGTTTCAGCCCATGATTTTGCTCGATAAGCCACGCGCTACCGCTTTTCCCTGACTGGCTGTTCACGCGGATCACCGCTTCATAGGTGCAGCCGATATCCTGAGGGTCAACAGGCAGGTAGGGCATCTCCCAGCGCTCGCCAGGCTTGCGGGCATCAAAGCCTTTTTTGATCGCGTCCTGGTGCGAACCGGAGAAGGCGGTGTAGGCCAGCCGTCCTGCCCACGGATGGCGCGGGTGTACCGGCAGCTGGTTGCAGGTTTCCACCACTTCCACCACCCGGTTCATATCGCTAAAGTCCAGGCCGGGGCTAACGCCCTGGCTGTAGAGGTTCATCGCCAGCGTCACCAGGCAGACGTTGCCCGTCCGCTCGCCGTTACCAAACAGACAGCCCTCGACGCGGTCAGCCCCGGCCATGACGGCCAGCTCCGCGCTGGCGACGCCGGTGCCGCGGTCGTTATGCGGATGCACGCTGATGCAGACGTCGGCGCGGCGGCTGAAGTGACGGCAGAAATATTCAATCTGATCGGCATAGACGTTTGGCGTACTGACTTCAACGGTGGCCGGTAAGTTGATGATCATCGGACGCGCATCGCACGGCTGCCAGATCTCTGCCACGGCCTCACAAATTTCCAGCGCAAACTCCGGCTCGGTAAAGCAGAAGGTTTCCGGTGAATATTCATACTGCCAGTGGGTATCCGGGTTCTCTTCACACAGCTGACGAATAAGGCGGGTGGAGCGCGTAGCCAGCTCGACGATTTGCGCCTTCTCCATGCCAAACACCAGACGACGGAACAGCGGGGCGGTGGCGTTATAAAGATGTACCGTGGCCTGCTTTGCGCCGCGCAAGGACTCAAAGGTGCGGACGATCAGATCTTCCCGCGCCTGCGTGAGCACCTGAATGGTGACGTCATCCGGGATGCGGTTCTCTTCAATCAGCTGGCGAACAAAGTTGAAGTCCGTCTGTGAGGCGGAAGGAAAGGCGACCTCAATCTCCTTAAAGCCGCAGCTCAGCAGAAGTCCCCAAAACTGGAGTTTGCGGGCGCTGTCCATCGGCTCGGCCAGCGCCTGGTTGCCGTCGCGTAAGTCGGTTGAGAGCCAGCGCGGCGCGCGGGTGATGCGCTGCTCCGGCCAGCGGCGATCGGGCAGAGAGAGAGTAGGGTAAGGCGTGTATTTGTCTGCGGGTGTGTTCAGCATGGTGCGCTCCTGTTGTCTTTTCACTATCGTGACGAGATTTCAGGCGCGCTGCTTTATCGGAAATGACAATTGCTATCGCGTTTTGGACAACCGGGCCTACGGATGGCGGCCCGGTTATCGTAGGCCGGGTAAGGCGTAGCCGCCACCCGGCAACCGCCGCAGAGGACTAGTGCGCGCCACCGCCCCCGCCACCGGCACCAAACGGTGGTCTGGCAAACCACACCAGCCCCAGCAGTACGATGAAGATCCCTGCCGAAATCCAGAAAATCTCGTTAGCCGAGATAATCAGTCCCTGGCTGGTGATCTGCTGGGCAATCCAGCCGGATGCCTGCTGCTCCGTCATCCCCATGCCCTGCAGCTGGCTGTACATCTGCTGGGCATTCGGGTTGTACGGATTCACCGCTTCGGTCAGCTGGGCATGGTGCATCGATTCACGGTTCGTCCACAGGGTGGTGGTGATCGACGTCCCGATGGAGCCCGCCAGCGTTCGGGTGAAGTTCGACAGGCTCGACGCCGCCGCCAGACGCTCAGGGGGTAAGCCGGAGAGCGTGATGGTGGTTAGCGGCATAAAGAAGCACGCGACCGCGAAGCCCTGAATAAACTGCGGCCACGCCGAGGCGCCAAAGTCCATTCCTGGCTCGAAGGTATACGCACGCCAGTAGAAGCACACCGCGTACATGATGAAGCTGAACGTCACCAGACGACGCATGTCGAGCTTATGGGCGAAGCGGCCAATGATCGGCGACAGCAGAACCGGGATCACTCCAACAGGTGCAGACGCCAGCCCCGCCCAGGTTGCGGTATAGCCATACACCTCCTGCAACAGCTGTGGCAGCAGAACAATCGCGCCGAAGTAGAGCATATAGGCGAGGCTGATACACAGACAGCCGATGGTGAAGTTTCGCGACTTAAACAGCGAGAGATCGACTATCGGGTTGTCGTCCGTCAGCTCCCAGACAATCAGGAAGCTGAGCGACACCACCGCGACAATGGTCAGGATGACGATCTCCTGCGAGTTGAACCAGTCGAGCTCTTTACCCCGGTCGAGCATGATCTGCAGGCTACCGATACCCAGGATCAGCAGCGCCAGCCCGATGCTGTCGATACGCCGCTGTTCGGTGCGCGTCTCTCGTCCCCGCAGCGATTGCAGCGTCATTAATACCACGACGGCGCCAATCGGTACGTTGATGAAGAAGATCCAGCCCCAGTGATAGTTATCGCTGATGTATCCGCCGAGAATGGGTCCGCAGATAGGCGCGACGATCACGGTCATTGACCAGAGCGCCAGCGCGACGGAGCGTTTCGCAGGGGGATAGTTGCTCAGCAGCAAACTCTGGGAAAGCGGGATCAGCGGCCCGGCGACAATCCCCTGAATGACGCGGAAGAAAATCAACATCGTCAGGCTGTTTGACATGCCGCATGCCCAGGAGGCCAGCACAAACGCCACCGTAGACCACAGGAACAGCTTCACCTCACCGACGCGCTTTGCCAGCCAGCCGGTGATCGGAATGGAGATGGCGTTTGCCACCCCGAATGAGGTAATGACCCAGGTCCCCTGGCTCAGCGACGAGCCAAGGTTACCGGCGATGGTCGGGATCGCCACGTTTGCGATGGTGGAGTCCAGCACCTGCATGAATGTCGCCAGCGACAGCGCGATGGTCATAATGACCAGCTGCGCGCCTTCCAGCGGTTTTTGCGGCTTTTGCTGTTGCATAACGCTCACCTTCGGATTAACCGGCGTTTGCCTTCACGATGTCATCGATCAGCTTGTTGACCGGATCGAGGCTAATTTCACGGGCGTTACTTTCATAAGCCGGGCTGCTACGCACCTGGCTTGCCAGGATCTGACCGTCGCGGTTCGCGGTGTCAACCGTCACAAGCGTTGAGAGGCCGATACGCAGCGGGTGATCCGCCAGCTGTTTTGCATCCAGTTCAATACGCACAGGCAGACGCTGAACCACTTTGATCCAGTTACCGGTGGCGTTCTGCGCAGGCAGCAGGGAGAAGGCGCTGCCGGTACCCATGTCCAGGCCAACCACTTTCCCGGTGTACTTCACGTCATCGCCGTAGATGTCGCTGACAACCGTCGCGGTCTGGCCGATACGCATATGGGCAAGTTGCGTCTCTTTAAAGTTAGCGTCTACCCACAGATTGTCTGCCGGAACGACCGCCATCAGCGGCGTGGTCGGGCTGATCTGCGCCCCAGGCTGGACGGAACGGCGGGAGACATAGCCGGTCATCGGGCTGACGATTTTGGTACGCTGCAGGGCTAGCCATGCGTTACGCACTTCAGTCGCCGCCTGCTGCACGGCGGGCTGGTTTTCAAGGCTGGTGCCCAGCACCATTGCCTGGTTGGCATTGTACTGTTGAATCGCCACATCCAGCTGGGCCTGAGCGCTGGCAACGGCATCGCGGGCGTGTTGCAGCTCTTCACGGCCAATCAGGTTGGCGGTGCCGAGCGGTACGCGGCGGTTGAGGTCGCTCTGCGCCTGTGCGAGTGCCGTTTTCTGCACGTCGATATTGGCCTGCAGCTGTTTGCTGTTGATCATCAGCTGGCGGGTCTGACGAACGCTGGAGGCCAGCGCGGTCTGGGCTTTCTCAAATGCCTGCTGCGCGTCAGTCGGATCGAGGGTGACCAACACATCGCCTTTTTGCACAAAGTCGGTATTGTCAGCCCAGACTTTCGTCACGCTGCCCGACACCTGCGCCATAATCTGTACCTGGTTCCCTGCCACGTAGGCGTCGTCTGTCTCTTCAGCATGACGCAATACTAAAAACCAATAGATCCCATATGCCACGGCAATAATAATAAAGAGCAAGGTCAACAGAAGAAGGGCACTTTTACGTTTGCCTTTCTTGTTGGCCGGTTGCTGCGGGTTAGTGCTCTCCGCATTTGCGCTCATTGTTGTTCTCCACGATCTTCTTATTTTCACATCGGCTGAGCCGACCTGTTGTCAGAAAGGCCAGCAGTGTGACGTGCTGGCCTGTCGGTTTTCTTATGAATCTGGATTGTTGAGCGTGTCGTCGCGTTAGCGCAGCGCCTCAAGAATGGCGCCATCTTCATCCATCTGATCCAGACGGGTGAGCAGCTTGCGCGTGATGTGCTCAAGCTGGTCGCGCTCGGCGGTGCTGAGGGCAGACCAGAGTTTGTGCAGGCAATTGTGCTGAGGTGGCAGTACCTCACGCAGGAATTCGTGACCTTTGTCGGTCAGTTGCAGATGCAGGCAACGACGATCGTTGTCGCTTTCACGGCGTTCAATCCAGCCGCGCTTTTCCAGCTCATCGGCAATACGGGTTGCGTTGGTACGGGAAGAGCCCAGCGCGCAGCTCAGCTCAGAAGGCTGAATACTGTGGTTTTCCTGAGACTCCAGCGTAATCAACGCCATAAACAACGTCTCGTTAATCCCTTGAGCTTTCAGCATCTTATTACGGTTTTCCAGAAGCTTACCCTGCATGTGCATGCACAGGCGAGTCAGCAGGATTTCCTGATACGGGAAGTCCTCATGGCGACTGGCGCGGAATTTAAGCATTTGTTCAATGGGCGTAAACGAACTATCCATTTGGGCATAACCTCATTAATTACAGCCGATATAGTAACGACAGTGACAAATAATGTAAATGAATTATTTGTGCGGTTATATCCGCCAAATGAATGTCACCGTCAGAAAGCGCCGGGTAAGTCCGTGACCCGGTGAGCACAGAAAGAGTAGGGTGTGAACCCGTAGAAGAGAGGATGTGAGGACGGGGGTCTGAACTATTCATGCCAATTGTAGATATGTCACCCACATTAAAATTTCTGGGATAAATGATTACGTTTACATTAACAGACTGCAGGGCCCCTTTATACCCTAAGAGGCCCAAAGCAATGTAAAACTTAGTGAATCGCCTCCTGGCGATGGTAGCCGCGCCACCATACAAGAAGGTTGAGCGCGGCAACGATGGCCCCAATCCCACACACGCCCGACCAGCCGGCATGCTGCCACGCCGACGCTGAAATTAATGAACCGGCAGCACCACCAATGAAGTAGCTGGTCATGTATCCGGCGGTGAGGCGATTACGCGCTTCGGGTTTCACGCGATAAATCACGGTCTGATTAGTAATGTGGACACCCTGTACGGTGAGGTCGAGTACCAGAATACCGACGATCAGCGCCAGCACCGAGACGTGTCCATACCAGATCGCCGCCCAGGAGAGCAGGAGCAAAACCAGCCCGGCGGTGGTGGTCAAATGTGATTTGCCTTTGTCGGCCAGCCCACCCGCCGGACGCGCGCCCAGCGCGCCCGCAGCACCGGCCAGGCCGAACAGACCAATGACGCCTTCAGAATAGTTAAACGGCGGTGCCGCGAGCAGAAACGCCATTGAGGTCCAGAGAATACTGAAGTTGGCGAAGGTCAAACATCCCAGCAGGGCGCGGGTGCGCAGGAGTTTATCCTGAGTGAACAGGCTGAACACGGAGGCCAGAAGCTGCGGATAGTTAAGATGGTTCTCTTGCTTCACCTTCGGCAGGCCGCGCCACAGCGCCAGCGCCATCACCACCATTAACACGCTCGCCACCCAGTAAACGGTGCGCCAGCCGCCAAGGCTTGCCAGTAGTCCTGCCACGGTACGCGCCAGCAAAATCCCCAGCAGCAGGCCGCTCATGATGGTACCCACTACCTTGCCACGTTTGTCCGGTGAGGCCAGCGTCGCGGCGAGGGGTACCAGGATTTGCGCGACGACGGAGAACAGCCCGGTCAGCGCGGTACCGACGATCATCATCGTCAGCGACTGGCTGCTGGCGGTGATCAGCATGCCACCTGCCGCCAGCAGCGTCATCGAAACAATCAGCATCCGGCGTTCAAACATATCGCCAAGCGGCACCAGGAACAGCAACCCGGCGGCGTAGCCGAGCTGTGCCGCCGTCACGATGAAGCCAGCGGAACTGGCAGAAAGGTTGAACGCGCGGGCGATGGTGTCGAGAAGGGGTTGCGCGTAATAGTTGCTGGCGACGGCCAGACCCGTTGCCACGGACATTAAAAGGATAAGTGCGGGGCTAAGCCCTGGAGTTGTTTTTGTCATGAGTTTCAGGAATCGTTCGTTAAGTGATTATTTTTCCGGAAACCATAATAGCGAATGATTGTTAAGGTGGGGGGATTGTTGGGTGATGGATTGTGCGGTTTAGGGGGAGTGCGCGGTCTGGTGCCCCCTCACCCCGGCCCTCTCCCCAAAGGGGAGAGGGTGTATCACGTCCCCTCTCCCCTTTGGGGAGAGGGTTAGGGTGAGGGGCAAGGCTTTGTGCTTTACTTCTGCGCCGCAAGCGCCTCTTTCACCCAGCCGTCAAACTGCTGCTGGTGGGCTTTGATCCAGCCGTCGACGTGACCTTTGACATCCGCTTCAGACGATTTGCCCGCATGCATCATGGCGTTCTGAGCATTGATATCCGCCAGCGGCAGTTTCATTACCGAGAACAGTTTTGCTGCCGCCGGGTTTTTCTCGGCCCACGCTTTGTTCGCCACAATATGCATGGTATTCACCGGGAAGCCATAGTTCATGCCGTTCGGCAATTTGGTGTCAATATCCTTCTGCTCGCCCGGCAGGGAGGAGAATGGCACCTGCAGCCACACCACGTCTTTACCCGGCTTCAGCACGTCGCTCACCCAGTACGGCGTCCAGGTGTAGTAGATCACCGGTTTACCCTCTTTGAAGCGGGCAATGGTGTCGGCCATCATCGCCGAATAGTTGCCGTGGCTGACATCAACCGTCTTCGCCAGGTCATAGGCTTTGTTCTGGTGATTAATCACCGCTTCACAGCCCCAGCCCGGTGAGCAACCCATCATGTCGGCTTTACCGTCACCGTTGGTGTCGAACAGTTTGGCGATCTTCGGATCTTTCAGCTGTTCAATATTGGTGATGTGGTACTTATCGGCGGTTTTCTTGTCGATCAGATAACCCTGCGCTGCACCGGTTACGAAGGTGCCTTCACGATAGAATTTCTTGTCGCCACCGGCGGCGGCATACATATCGTCGTGCAGCGGCTGCCAGTTCACCGCGGTAAAGGTGGCATCACCGGAGGCAATCGAGGTATAGCCCACGTTGTAATCCACTTCGCTCGGCGTGTTGACCGTGTAGCCCAGTTTTTCCAGGGCTCGGCTGACGATGAGCGTCTGGAAGCTCTCTTCCGAAATGGTGCTCTGCACCGGCTGCACGGTGATGCCTTTACCCGGCAGGTCAGCTGCAAACGTGCTGGTGGAGACAAGGGTGGCAAACGCTGTGGCAAAAAGTACGTTATGTCGCATCGTTGTTCCTTATTTTGATTTCGTGAAAGGGCGGGTGAATAACCCGACAGGGCCGGTGGTATACCAGCGACGGTTGCCGCGACTGCGTGAATCACGACCGACAGCCTGTGTCAGGCGGTCAAGAATAATGGCGAGGATCACAATGCCCACGCCGCCGACGGTAGCCAGCCCCATGTCGAGACGGCCAATACCGCGCAGCACCATCTGGCCCAGACCGCCCACGGCGATCATTGAGGCAATGACCACCATCGACAGCGCCAGCATCAGCGTCTGGTTAACGCCAGCCATGATGGTTGGCATCGCCAGCGGGAGCTGAACCTTAAACAGCATCTGACGCGGGCTGGCACCAAACGAGCGTGACGCTTCGATCAGATCGGCCGGCACCTGGTTAATGCCCAGGATGGTCAGACGAATAATCGGCGGCAGGGCGAAGATAATGGTTACCACCACGCCCGGCACGTTACCGATACCGAACAGCATTACGATAGGCACCAGATAGACGAATGCCGGTGTGGTCTGCATCGCATCCAGCAGCGGACGAATGATCTTCGCCGCCCGCGGGCTACGTGCCAGCCAGATCCCCATCGGCAGGCCGATGACAATACAGAAGAGCAGGGCTGTCAGCACCAGTGCCAGGGTGATCATCGCCTGCGACCAGGCGCCAATGGCGCCAATGGCAATCAGCGAAATCAGCGTGGCGATCCCCATTCCTGCGCTACCGAACTGCCAGGCGATCAGCGAGAACAAAACGATCGCGACCGGCGCTGGCATACCGAGCATCAGCTGCTGGAAGCCGTTGAGGATGTAATCCACCGGGACGCGGATCCCCTGAAAGAGCGGACGAAAATGCGTTACTACCCAGTCGATCCCCTCCGTGACCCAGCTATCGAGTGGGATCAGCGTTTTATGGAACGGATCCATAATGTTGAAGTGTTCTGGCGCAGGCGCAGGTGCGCTGTTGAGCCAGTCCGCCGCGCCACCGCCATCGGCAGGTGCTGGCGTGGAGCCCCACGCATCGGCAGATTGCGCAGCGCTGTCCGCTGCTTCAGTGGTGCCCCACGGGTTAGATTGATCGGTCATTGTTTGCTCCCTCGCGATCTAAAGCCTGCAGCAACATGCGTTTTGAGATGATGCCGACGTACTGTTGTTCTTCCCCGACGACCGGAACGGCACACGGCGCCTGGCCGACGTGGGAGAGCAACTCGCTGAGCGGCGTTTCGGCGTCCACGGCAAGGGGAGCGTCAATTAACGCCGCATCGATTCCCTGATTTTCGCTAAGGGCGGTTTTCAGGGAGTCGATGGAGACAATGCCGACAAATTTATTGCCGCGTTCAACCAGATAACCGTATTCACGGTCTTCGTCCTGCAGAAGCTTAAGCGCGGAGCGTGGGCCGAAACCTGGCGTTTTACGGATAATGCCGTTTGGCGTTCGACGGGCAATATCTTTCGCGCTAAACACATGGCTAATATCCACGCCGCGGAAGAAGGTACGCACGTAATCATTTGCCGGATTATTCAGTATTTCATCCGGCGTGCCGACCTGCACCACCTCACCATTTTGCATAATGGCAATGCGGTCGCCAATACGCATGGCTTCATCTAAATCATGGGAAATAAAGACAATGGTTCGCTGATGTTTTGCCTGTAATTTTACCAGCTCATCCTGCATCTCGGTGCGAATTAACGGGTCGAGCGCGGAGAAGGCTTCATCCATTAATAATATGTCTGGATTAATGGCTAATGCGCGGGCTAAGCCCACACGCTGACGCATCCCGCCGGAAAGTTCATCCGGGTAGGCGTGAGCATAATTTTCGAGCCCAACCTGACGCAGCGCATCAAGCGCTTTTTCCTGACGTTCTTGCGCAGCAACGCCCGCTAATTCCATACCGAAAGCGGCATTATCCAGCACCGTCATATGCGGCATTAGCGCGAATGACTGGAACACCATTGCAATCTTCTTTCTGCGCACCTCGCGGAGCTCTGCGTCTGATATTCTGGCGATATCCACGCCGTCAATCAGCACCTGTCCGCGGGTGGGTTCAATCAGGCGATTGAGAAGGCGAACCATAGTGGATTTACCCGAACCGGATAACCCCATGATGACAAAAATCTCGCCTTCTTCAATGGCCAGACTGGCGTCTTTAACGCCAAGCGATAGCCCGGTTTTTTCCAGAATTTGCTCTTTCGTAAGGCCTTTTTCAATATATTTGAATGCGCGCTGTGGATGCTCGCCAAATACTTTATAAAGATTTTTCACTTCTAATTTAATTGCCATGCAATAGAGAGTGTCCTGTTATTTGTTTATGCCAATATGATTACCATGGTAAATTGTTAACGGGCATAACCCTAACATACTGAGAATCTGAGACAACCCTGCGTTTGCTTATGGTGGGGAGTTTCAGGTAAGCGAAACGGCTGAATTTCCCATGAGTAAAGGGCTGAGCGTCATTTGAGTTTTTCTTAAATTTTTGCTGCTGCATCGGGGAATTTCGCCTGAATCGGTGTGATTCAGGCGAATATGACGGAGGAATTACAGTGTAGTTCCCAGGGAAATATTCTGGTAGAAATAAAGGGATTTATATTTAATTAATGAACGTTAATTCACTCATTAAAAATCCCAGTCTTCGTCTTTCGTCTCCACCGCTTTGCCCATCACATACGATGAACCGGACCCGGAGAAGAAATCGTGGTTTTCGTCGGCATTAGGCGACAGCGCCGCCAGAATGGCCGGGTTCACTTCCGCCATCTCCGGCGGGAACAGCGCCTCGTAACCAAGGTTCATCAGCGCCTTGTTGGCGTTGTAGCAGAGGAACGCTTTGACGTCTTCTTCCCAGCCCGTTCCGGCGTACAGCTCTTCGGTATAGCTCAGCTCGTTATCGTACAGATCCATCAGCAAATCGAGCGCAAACCCTTTTAGTTCATCGCGTTTTTCCGTACTGATTTTCTCCAGACCTTTCTGGTATTTATAGCCGATGTAATACCCGTGCACCGCTTCATCCCGAATGATGAGCCGAATCAGGTCGGCGGTGTTGGTGAGCTTGCCCCGGCTCGACCAGTACATTGGCAGCCAGAAGCCAGAGTAGAAGAGGAAGGATTCCAGAAACACGCTGGCGACCTTCTTTTTCAGCGGCTCGTCGGCCCGATAATACTCAAGCACCAGCGCAGCCTTGCGCTGCAATGACGCGCTCTCTTCACTCCAGGCGTAAGCCGCATCCACGTCTTTGGTCTGGCACAGCGTGGAAAAAATCGAGCTGTAAGAGCGGGCGTGCACCGCCTCCATAAAGCTGATGTTCGACATCACCGCCTCTTCATGCGGTGTCAGCGCGTCAGCCATCAACGCCGGGGCACCAACGGTGTTCTGGATGGTGTCCAGGAGCGTCAGGCCGGTAAAGACGCGGATCGTCAGCTGTTGCTCGGCATGGCTCAGGGTTTGCCAGGCCGGAATATCATTGGAGAGCGGGACTTTTTCCGGCAGCCAGAAGTTGCTGGTCAGGCGGTTCCATACCTCCAGATCTTTATCGTCCTGGATTTTGTTCCAGTTAACGGCATTCACGCGTGACAGTTTCATCCTTTCTCCTTACAGCGCGCAGGACACGCAGCCTTCGATTTCGGTGCCTTCCAGCGCAAGCTGGCGCAGGCGAATGTAGTAAAGCGTTTTGATGCCTTTCTTCCAGGCGTAGATCTGCGCTTTGTTGATATCCCGCGTGGTGGCGGTATCCGGGAAGAAGAGCGTCAGCGACAGCCCCTGATCCACGTGTTTTGTCGCTTCGGCGTAGGTATCGATGATTTTTTCCGGGCCGATTTCATACGCATCCTGATACAGCGCCAGGTTGTCGTTGGTCATAAACGGGGCAGGGTAGTAAACGCGTCCGGTCTTGCCTTCCTTGCGAATTTCAATTTTCGACACAATCGGATGAATGCTCGACGTGGCATGGTTGATATACGAGATAGACCCGGTCGGCGGCACGGCCTGGAGGTTCTGGTTATAGATACCGTGGCGCATCACCTCATCACGCAGCTGCTGCCACATCTCGCGCGTCGGCAGGGTTATCCCCGCGCGGGCAAAGAGATCGCGCACTTTTGCAGTTTTCGGCTGCCACTCGCCTTCAAGATACTGGTTAAAATATTCCCCGCTGGCGTAGCGCGACTGTTCAAATCCCGCGAACCGCTGGTTGCGCTCGCGCGCCAGCATCATTGAGGTGTGAAGCGCATGCCAGGTGATGGTATAGAAATAGAGGTTAGTAAAATCCAGCCCTTCCGGACTGCCGTAGGCGATGCCTTCGCGTGCCAGGTAGCCGTGAAGGTTCATCTGCCCCAGGCCGATAGCGTGCGATGCGGCGTTACCCGCTTCAATGGAGGGCACGCTGCGGATGTGGCTCATGTCCGATACCGCCGTCAGTCCGCGAATGGCCGTCTCCACCGTGCGGCCGACGTCAGGGGAATCCATGGTGTGGGCGATATTCAGCGACCCGAGGTTACAGGAGATATCCTTGCCGATAGCCGCGTAGTCCAGGTTCTCGTCGTATGTTGACGCGCTGTTGACCTGCAAAATCTCCGAGCACAGGTTGCTCATGTTGATGCGTCCGGCAATCGGGTTCGCGCGGTTTACCGTATCCTCGTACATGATGTACGGATAGCCAGACTCAAACTGGATTTCTGCCAGCGTCTGGAAGAAATCGCGGGCATTGATGGTTTTTTTGCGGATGCGCTCGTCGGCTACCAGCTCCTCGTAGCGCTCGCTGATGGCTACGTCGCCAAAGGGTTTGCCGTAAATACGCTCAACGTCATACGGCGAAAAGAGCGCCATCTCGGCATTCTCTTTGGCCAGTTTAAAGGTGATATCCGGGATCACCACCCCCAGCGACAGGGTTTTGATACGGATTTTTTCGTCGGCATTTTCGCGTTTGGTATCCAGAAAACGCAGAATATCGGGATGATGCGCGTGCAGGTAAACCGCCCCGGCGCCCTGGCGTGCGCCAAGCTGGTTGGCGTAGGAGAATGCATCTTCCAGCATCTTCATCACCGGGATCACGCCGGAAGACTGGTTTTCAATGCGCTTGATCGGCGCGCCCGCTTCACGCAGGTTCGAGAGCAGAAACGCCACGCCGCCGCCGCGTTTGGAAAGCTGAAGCGCCGAGTTTACCGCACGGCCAATCGACTCCATATTGTCTTCGATGCGCAGCAGGAAGCAGGAGACCAGCTCGCCGCGCTGGGCCTTACCGCAGTTGAGAAACGTTGGCGTGGCGGGCTGGAAGCGCCCGGCGAGGATCTCCTCCATCAGCCGTTCAGCCAACGCTTCATCGCCCTGGGCAAGGGTCAGCGCCACCATCACGACGCGATCTTCAAAATGCTCCAGGTAACGTTTACCGTCGAAGGTTTTCAGGGTGTAGCTGGTGTAATACTTCCACGCGCCGAGGAAGGTCTGGAAACGAAAACCGCTCGCATGCGCGCGCTCGAAAAGCTTCACCACGAAGGCGCGGTCGTAGCGGGTCAGCACGCGCTCCTCGTAATAGCCCTCTTTAACCAGAAAGTCGAGGCGTTCCTGCTGGTTGCCAAAAACGACGCTGTTTGGACGGACGTGGGCGGCAAAAAAGGCCTCCACCGCCTCATGATCTTTGCCAAACTGAATGCGCCCCTCCCGATCATAGAGGTTAAGCATCGCGTTTAATGCGTGGTAATCAGGTGTTGCCTGGATTATCCGTTCTGCGGTTGTCGTTGCCAAAATTCGTTCACTCCTTTTCGCACATTTTCTACGTCCTGCTGTGTCCCCATCAGTTCGAAGCGATAGAGATACGGCACGCCGCATTTCTGAGAGATGACATCCCCGGCGCGGCCAAAGGCATCGCCGAAATTGCGATTGCCTGCCGCGATCACGCCACGGATAAGCCTGCGGTTATGCGGATCGTTAAGAAAGCGGATCACCTGGCGAGGCACGGCGCCTGCCGTACCGCCACCGCCATAGCTGGGCACCACCAGAATGTAAGGTTCGTCTACCTGAATACGTTCCCGCTCATTAAGCGGAATACGCACCGCAGGCAGCCCGACGCGCTCGATAAAGCGAAGCGTGTTTTCCGAGCTGCTGGAGAAGTAGACCAGCCCACTCATGCGCTGGCGGCCTGGGCGCTCAGACGGTTAATCATGTCCGGGCGAAAGCCGGACCACCGGGTTTCACCGGCAATGACCACAGGGAGCTGACGGAATCCCTGCGCCCGAAGGGTCTCAGCGGCCTCAGGCTGCTGGTCGATATTCACCATCTCAAAAACCATTCCACGGCTTTCCATCGCCCGTTTGGTGGCGTGGCACTGAACACAATTGTTACGAGTGTAAATAATAATGCTCATGATTCGCATTTCCATTTAAAATGAGAGAGCGGCGCGAGTCATCGCGTCAGGTTGCGTGTGTCTTGCTAAAGGGAATACTAGATGTAGTTATCTTAAGTTTCAACCATACAAGATATGGGAAATTCAGATTGATGTTGCCCTGGTGATGAGCTCAGCGGGGCAGGGCGGGCTGCACGGGTTTTTCAAAGGATAAGGCAAAGAAAAGCCCCGGCGCCTGAGGCCACCGGGGCTGATGAGAAGCCGCACTTATTTTCGCAGGCTGAGCAGGGCGCCGACAAAGATGCCGACCGCTGCGACCGTTCCCAGCGTACACAGTGGCTTTTCACGTACGAAGGTCGTTGCACAGCTTGCCATGTCGCAGGCAGCCTGCGTGGCGCGTGAACGTCCGTTCATTCTGGCGCGGGTTTCACGGAGCAGAGACTGAGCCTTACGTTTTGCGGCATCCGCTTCGTCCTTCGCGTCAGATCCCCAGGACTTCAGCACCTCTTCCAGCGTGTCCGCTAATTGGCTGACATCATTACGAATATCCTGCGCGTCGTCGTTAATATCGTTTCGGTTCGGTCTGTTAAACATACGATCCTCCGTAAATTTGCGTTCCCGATCAGTTTAGTTCAGAAATTTAATATCTGAAGCGCGTCACGCGTTATCCGGCAGTTTATGGACTATTCTGAAAGCCCTGCTAATGCTGAATACTGTAAGGTTGCCGGGCAGGAAAAGATAACGAGGAAAAGATATGTATTTACGACCTGACGAGGTGGCACGCGTTCTTGAAAAAGAGGGATTCACCATGGATGAGGTGACGTCAAAAGCGTATGGATATCGCCGCGGTGAGAATTATGTGTATGTTAATCGTGAAGCCAGAATGGGACGTACTGCTCTCATTATTCACCCGACGCTGAAAGACAGAAGTCTGTCATTTGCTGAGCCTGCCTCGGATATTAAAACCTGCGATCATTATCAGCAATTCCCGCTCTATTTAGGCGGAGAAACGCATGAGCATTATGGTATTCCGCATGGCTTCAGTTCGCGCATGGCGCTGGAGCGGTTTCTGAAGGGACTGTTTGGCGACGTACAGTAAACTGGCGACTGGCATTCGCCAGTCGCTTCACATCACGCTTTCGCCTGGCTGTACTGACTGACTTTGAACAGACGGCGACAGTAGTCGAGGAAATAGCCGTATACGGCGCCCATCAACATCGAAATAACGATATTTGAACTGACCGCCGCGACGATCTGGTGCCAGTCTGCGCCTACGGTTAACAGAATAGCCACATATACCGGAGACTGGAACGTCACATAAGCCAGCACGTCCGCCAGGTTTTTTACCCAGCCTGCGGGGCTGATACGACGGGCGAAACGCATGACCGCATCGCGGTATAACCCGTATGGCCATGCGATAATAATGTTGACCGGGATAGCCACCAGACGCGAAGAAAGTGACTGCTCAAAGGTCATTCCTGAGAGGAATATTTCAATCAGCATGTTCACGACGGAACAGTAAACAACCATCGCAAAAGTATCCGCCACAGCGTGGCGCAGGCGAGATTGCGGCGAGAACATGTCTGAACTCCTTGAGAAGAACACAGTGGAAACGATTTCCCTTCGGCGATTAGTGCTTTAGGTTGCTTTGTTTGGCGTGTATAGCGTATCTCTCTGCGTTTGAACTAACAACTAGTGATTAATTTTTATTTAATCGCCTTTTGTCCACAAAATTCTCTAAAATTGAGCGTTTTTTGTTCTGCTCGTTATAATCTGTCTTGTTAAGGTGCTTTTTCATAAAAAACAAAGACTTGATTTTCGAGGCGGCCAGGGTGAGTCATCCTTGTCTGGATGGCGGCGCAGTATGCTGTAATTTGAATTAAAGTTGACCATTTATATTGATGTGGTGATTAGATTCGCACCAGGCTCGCCGGCATCCTGCGTTATTATTAACGTTAATATTTAAATATATTTACACTGATGCCCCTGCGGACCCTTGGGTAGATATTCTGGTCGAAATGAATTATTCTGTGGGTGATTTATCTATTTACCCCAAAGAAAAGGTTTTCAAATAATATGTCTTTGACGTTACAGAATCTTAATAATATCCGAACCCTGCGCGCGATGGCGCGTGAATTATCCCTGGACGTTCTTGAGGAAATGCTGGAAAAGGTCAGGGTCGTTACTGAAGAGAAACGCAGTGAGCTGGCGGAATTAGAGCAGCAGCGTGCTGAGCAGCAGGAGAAAATTAATGCCCTGCTGGAGCTGATGAAAGCCGATGGTATTTCACCGACCGATCTGCTGGGTTCCGAGCTGGCGCAGACGGGTAAACCGACTAAAAAGCGTAAACCGCGTGAAGCGAAATATCGCTTTATTGATCAGAACGGTGAAGAGAAAACGTGGACCGGCCAGGGCCGCACGCCGAAGCCTATTGCCAGCGCGCTGGCAGAGGGTAAAACGCTGGATGATTTTCTGATCTAATGCGTGAGCCGGGCGGTAATCGCCGCCCGGTTGTTTGTTCAGCAGACGCCGAAATCACCCTCTTCACTATACGGCGCCAGATCGGCCGCTTTCAGGGTATATTTTTCGCCTTGTTCATTACTGGCCTGAACCGCCACAACGCTTTCACCATTCACTTCGAGCACTTTCAGCTTCGGGCCGCCTTTACGCGGTTGCACATAATCACCGACAGAAAACATATTACCTCCTCATCGTTTAAGCGATCTTCACCTTAGCCCACGTATGACGCCGGGTACAGTGACTTTCACAGATTACTGCTTATGAGGTACGCCGGTTCCATGGCATCACCTTGAGCAGTCTCGCCATACCGCAAAATCCCGTTACACCTGCGAACAGCAGCCCGGCGCCCACAAAACCGCTGAGCAGGAAAAAGCCGCTGGAGACGCTATAGCCCAGCACCACGCCGCAGAGAATCAACAGCCCGGCCGCGATTTGCACCTGACGCATCAGCGGGAGAGGCTGGGATTTATCTTCAACAGTCAGCAGCCCGGCCTGCTTCCAGCCCTGAATGCCCCCCTCGACCACAAATGCCTGAGCGGGTGACGCCGCCTGGGCCAGGCGGTCAGCATTCCCGGACGTCCTGGCACCGGACTGACAGTGAAAAAGCACTATTTCACCCGCCCGTGCGTTAAGTCCGCCGGGTAAGGTGGCTAGCGGTACTGACTCTGCCCCGGAAATATGCTCGCGGGCATATTCGTCGGTATCACGAATATCTATGAGTCTGGCGCCCTCGGCTACGCGGGCTTTGGCCTGTTGCGGTGTAATCAGCGGAAGTGACATGGCGACTCCTTACGGACAATAAAGGGTTTTCAGGGTGCTGATGAGCTGAAGCACCGCATCGTTTTTAATGAAATAAAGAATGCGCTGCGCCTCACGGGTGCTGTCGATAAGTCCTTCCTCACGCATACGCGCAAGATGCTGCGA
Source organism: Enterobacter cloacae complex sp. SHL012 (assembly GCF_049237505.1). Classification (NCBI taxonomy): domain Bacteria; kingdom Pseudomonadati; phylum Pseudomonadota; class Gammaproteobacteria; order Enterobacterales; family Enterobacteriaceae; genus Enterobacter; species Enterobacter cloacae complex sp. SHL012. The sequence continues at coordinate 101,815 of NZ_JBMKIZ010000003.1, read as the reverse complement.
CGTGGCGGAAGGACTCAGCCCGGTGGCACGCGCCAGGTCGCCCGCACGGGTGCCGGGAGCTCCGCATAATGTGCAGAGGATCAGCAGCCGACGTGGATTACTCATCGCTTTCAACAGGGCGGCGGCCTGCTCAGCGCTGGCCTGGAGTTGTTCGAGTTCAGTCATTTTAGTTTAGCGTTTCCTTAATTAAGTAAATACTAAACTATTCCGGTGCGTTACACCACTGCCAAAAGCGTAAAAGAGGGTAAATGGGACGGGTCTGGATGGCAGAAGCCGATAAACTGGCTACGCTTAGAGTCATACTCTTATTTATTTTCAACTGGTTAGCTTGTACGGAGTGCTTATGGGTTTTTGGCGTATTGTCTTTACGATTATTCTTCCTCCGCTGGGCGTGCTGCTCGGTAAGGGGTTTGGCTGGGCGTTTATCCTGAATATTCTTTTGACCTTGCTGGGTTACATTCCCGGTCTTATCCACGCGTTTTGGGTACAAACCAAAAGCTAAGCCCGCCAGAGTAAATCGCTATAGATGTTCGTCAGCACGCCCGCTGGACCAAACTGTTGTTTGATCCAGCGAGTGACCTGGCCGGTCGCCGCATGTTGTGTGGCAAGCAGCATGCGGGAATCCTGACGCGGATTGTTGATGCGTCGGGTGACCAGTAGCCCGTCTTCTACCGCCTCGCGGGCCATGTATTCCGGCAAAAAGCCAATCCCTTCTCCCAGAATCTGACACTGGCACTTGGTGTTGAAATCCGGCACCAGAATCGCCTCCTGCCCGTGCAGCAGCCAGCCGACCTTCTTATTAATGGTGTGCGCGGTATCTTCCACCATGATGTTGGGATATAGCCGCAGCTGGCTCTCCGCAATCGGCTCGGGGACAAAGGCCAGCGGATGTTCCGGTGCGATAGCAAATACCCAGCGGATGGCGCCAATCTCGGTGTAATCAATGCCGCCGCCGTCGAGCAGGGTGTCCGGCGCACCAATCGCGATATTGGCCTGGTTGTTGATGATGGAATCCCAGACGCCGTTATACACCTCGGTGGTCACCGTGATCTGGCAGGTGGGAAACTGCTTTTTCAGCACCTGCAGCAGGCGTGCAGTATGGCGTGGAGTATACAAAAGCTGATTGATACAGATACGCACCCGCGCCTCAATGCCCTGCGAAATGGTATCAATTCCGCGCTTGATGGCGTGAAAGTCGTTCAGCAGGTCGGTTGCCTTGCGGTAAAAGTAAAAGCCAGATTCGGTCAGCTCAATGCTGCGCGTGTTACGCACAAACAGCACCACGTCCAGACCGGTCTCCATGCGTTTAATGGTGTAACTGATGGCCGAGGTGGTCACGCCCAGCTCGGCGGCGGCTTTGCTGAAACTGCCAAAACGTGCCGCAGTGGTGAAGGCCAGCAGGTTCTCTTCGGTAAAGATGGAATTCATATTACGGCTCCTGGTTGCCATCAGTTTTGAACATATTTTAACAGCGCTGTTACATCACATTTGAAGCCGGTCACAGTTCTGACTATTTGCTCAGGGCCGCGCGGCACAAGGCTTTTTCAGCCATAAGGATAATGCAGCCTGAGGCGCTAAAAAGCGGTAAAACATAAGAAAAAGGTTGCACAGACGCACGTTTTAGCTGAACCGTTGAATTTAACTCAACAATGAATTGCCTGTCGATGAATGAATTTTAAGCGGATTCTTTTATCACCAGGCTGTTGCTATTCTCAGGTCATCAGAAATGAAACATAGGGAGTCTGAATATGTCTGCAACTGCACTGGTGACGGAATTTCTGCTGGCGGCAGAAGAGGGGAACGTCGACGCGCTAAAAGCCTGTCTGGAGAAAGGCGTGGATATTAACGCCACCAATCGCCAGAAAAGAACCGCCATTATTATTGCCAGCCTGAAAAAGCATTATGCCTGTGTGGAATTTTTAATTGCAGCCGGTGCGGATATTGATAAACAGGACCAGACCTGTTTTAACCCCTTCCTGATTAGCTGCCTTACCAATGATTTAACGTTACTGCGCATCGTTCTTCCGGCAAATCCGGACCTGGATCGCCTGACGCGCTTCGGTGGCGTGGGGATTACCCCGGCCAGTGAGAAAGGCCACGTTGAAATTGTGCGCGAGCTGTTGGCAAAAACCGATATTAACGTCAACCACACCAACTTTGTCGGCTGGACGCCGCTGCTGGAGGCCATCGTGTTGAATGACGGCGGCGAGAAACAGCAGGAAATTGTGAAGCTGTTACTGGATAACGGCGCGAACCCGCACATGACCGATAAATACGGTAAAACCCCGCTCGAGCTGGCGCGGGAAAAAGGCTACCACGCGATCGCCGACCTGCTGCTGGCGGCCGGCGCGTAAAGACGACGGTCAGCCTGTTCCGGCTGGCCGCTTAATAAAAAAGCATTTTTACCGACGTGCATTTTGCACGACGGCGGCCCCCTTTTATCCGAAAACAGGTGCAAATAATGCCAACGAAAATCGTGATTAAAAAGAACACTTATTTTGACTCCGTCTCATTAATGTCCGTTTCCACTAAAGCCAATAAATTGCCGGGAGTTGAACAGGCCTTTGTGGCGATGGCGACGGAGATGAATAAAGGCGTATTAAAAAACCTTGGACTGCTGACGCCAGAATTAGAAAACGCGAAAAACGGCGATCTGATGATCGTTATTAAAGGCGATGCGGCGAATGATGAAACGCTGGCGGCCATCGAAGCGTTATTTACGCGCAAAGAGCGTGCCGGCTCCCACGAAGCGCGCTACGCCACGATTGCCAGCGCCAAAACCCATCGCCCGGACAGCAACCTTGCGGTGATCTCCGTCAACGGCACCTTCGCCGCCCGCGAAGCACGTCAGGCGCTGGAAAACGATCTTAACGTCATGCTCTTTTCCGATAACGTGTCGCTCGATGACGAGCTGGCGCTGAAGCAGCTGGCCCACCAGAAAGGGCTGCTGATGATGGGGCCGGACTGCGGCACCGCCATTATCAACGGCGCGGGGCTGTGCTTCGCTAACGCGGTATGTCGCGGGACGATTGGGATTGTCGGCGCATCCGGGACCGGCAGCCAGGAACTCAGCGTGCGCATTCATGAATTCGGCGGCGGTGTGTCGCAGCTGATTGGCACCGGCGGGCGCGATCTCAGCGAGAAAATCGGTGGCCTGATGATGCTCGACGCCATCGACATGCTGGAGGCCGATGAAGGCACCCAGGTGATTGCCCTCATCTCCAAGCCACCCGCACCCGCGGTGGCTGAAAAAGTCCTCGCCCGCGCCCGCGCCTGCCGCAAGCCCGTCGTCGTGTGTTTCCTCGGCCGCAACGTACCGCCCGCTGATGAAGACGGCCTGCAGTTTGCCCGAGCCACCAAAGAGGCAGCCCTGAAAGCGGTACTCCTTACCGGCATCGACAAAGCGTCTCTGGATTTGCACCCGCTCAACTGGCCGCTGATTGAAGAGGTGCGCGCCCGCCTGACCCCGCAGCAAAAATACATTCGTGGGCTCTTCTGCGGTGGGACCCTGTGCGACGAAGCGATGTTTGCGGCGCTGGAGAAGTACGACGACGTCTACAGCAACATCCAGCCGGATCCGGCGAAGCGTCTGAGCGACATCAACGTCAGCCAGGCCCATACCTTCCTCGACTTTGGCGATGATGATTTCACCAACGGCAAACCGCACCCGATGATCGACCCGACCAACCGCATCAGCCGCCTGCTGCAGGAGGCGCGCGATCCGCAGGTGGGGGTCATCGTGATGGATTTTGTGCTCGGGTTTGGCGCGCATGAGGATCCGGTTGGCGTGATGCTCGACGCGATCAAAGAGGCTCAGGCGATCGCGAAGGCCGACAACCGTCCGCTGGCGATCTTAGGCTATGTGCTCGGTACCGACCAGGATCCGCAGAAGCTTGCTCAGCAGTGCCAGCTCCTGACCGATGCGGGCGTCATCTGGGCCAGCAGCAGCACCAATACCGGATTACTGGCTCGCGAATTTGTCTGCAAAGGGGAGAACGCATAATGACCACCTTATTTAACCAGCCGCTGAACGTGATTAACGTCGGTATCGCGATGTTCAGCGACGACCTCAAAAAACAGCACGTTCCCGTGACCCAGCTCGACTGGACGCCGCCAGGGCAGGGCAACATGCAGATCGTTGAGGCGCTCGATCAACTGGCCGAAAAATCGCTGGCGGAGAAAATTGCCGCCGCTAACCACATCGCGCTTGAGCGCATTATTCAGTCCCACCCGGTGCTGGTGGGCTATGACCAGGCGATTAACGTCGTGCCGCGCATGACCCGCACCACCATCCTGCACGCCGGTCCGCCTGTCTCGTGGGAAAACATGTGCGGGGCGATGAAAGGGGCGGTCACCGGCGCGCTGGTGTTCGAGGGGCTGGCGGCGGATCTGGAGGAGGCTGCAAGGCTCGCCGCTTCAGGGGAAATCACCTTCTCGCCGTGCCACGAGCACGACTGCGTGGGCTCGATGGCGGGCGTCACCTCCGCGTCGATGTTTATGCACATCGTTGAGAACAAAACCTACGGCAACCGCGCGTTCACCAACCTCAGCGAGCAGATGGCGAAGATCCTGCGCATGGGCGCCAACGACCAGAGCGTGATTGACCGCCTGAACTGGATGCGCGACGTGCTCGGCCCGATGCTGCGCGACGCGATGAAGATCGTCGGTGAAATCGATCTTCGTCTGATGCTGGCCCAGGCGCTGCACATGGGCGACGAGTGCCACAACCGCAACAACGCGGGCACCACGCTGCTGATCCAGGCCCTGACGCCGGGTCTGATCCAGGCGGGTTATCCTGTTGAGCAGCAGCGTGAGGTGTTCGAGTTTGTCGCCAGCAGCGACTACTTCTCCGGCCCGACGTGGATGGCAATGTGCAAAGCCGCGCTGGACGCCGCCCACGGCATTGAGTACAGCACCGTTGTCACCACCATGGCGCGCAACGGCTACGAGTTCGGTCTGCGTGTCTCCGGCCTGCCGGGGCAATGGTTCACCGGCCCGGCGCAGCAGGTCATTGGCCCGATGTTTGCGGGCTATAAGCCGGAAGACTCCGGGCTGGATATCGGCGACAGCGCAATTACGGAAACCTACGGCATCGGCGGTTTTGCCATGGCGACGGCGCCGGCGATTGTGGCGCTGGTGGGCGGCACGGTGGAAGAAGCCATCGACTTCTCCCGCCAGATGCGCGAAATCACCCTCGGCGAAAACCCGAACGTCACCATTCCGCTGCTCTCTTTTATGGGCATCCCGACTGCCATCGACATCACCAAAGTGGCAGGCAGCGGCATTTTGCCGGTCATTAATACCGCCATTGCCCACAAGGACGCCGGTATCGGCATGATTGGGGCGGGCATCGTTCACCCGCCGTTCAGCTGTTTTGAAAAGGCGCTGTTGACCTTCCGCGATCGCTACGTTTTATAAGGCATGCATCCATGAAAAACATGAAACTGGAGTGGAAAAGAGGTGACTGGGCGGCTTATTTCGGGTTGATGACCAACAACCTGACCAATTTGCTGACCATGATGGGGCTGCTCATTTTTGTCGTCGGCATCCCGAAGGAGATTGTTTATGGACGCATCGCGCCAGCCTTCGGGCTGGCGGTGCTGGTGGCGAGCATCTGTTATGCCTGGTTTGGCCTGCAGATGGCCCGTGCCACCGGGCGCACGGACGTGACGGCGCTGCCGTCCGGCCCGAGCGCGCCGTCGATTTTTACCGTGACCTTCCTGGTCCTCATGCCCGTCTACCAGCAGACCGGGGATGCGGATTTCGCGATTCAGATCGGTCTGGTGTGGTGCTTTGTGGAAGCAATGATCCTCGCGGGCGGTTCGTTCCTCGGGGAGACCATCCGCAAGATGATCCCGCGCACCGTGCTGCTGTCGTGTCTCTCCGGTTTAGGCCTGCTGCTGCTGGCGATGAACCCGATGCTCCAGGCGTTTGAAGCGCCGACCGTGTCATTCATCGTACTGCTGCTGATTTTTATCAACTGGTTCGGCAAAAAGCCGATTTTCGCCAAAATCCCGACCGGTCTGCTGTTACTGATTGCCGGTACGGCATTAGCGTGGATCTCGGGGCTGCAAAGCCCGGAAGCCATTAAGGCGTCTATGTCATCCTTCGGCTTTAACCCGCCGGAAGTGCACGTCGACAGCTTTATGCAGGGGCTGCCGCACGCGCTACCGTATCTGGCATCCGCCGTGCCGCTGGGGCTGGCGAACTATATCTTTGACCTGGAGAACATCGAAAGCGCCCACGCGGCGGGGGATGAGTACCCGACCCGTAAGGTGATGCTGGCGAACGGTCTGGCGTCGATGCTGGGCTGCCTGATGGGTAACCCGTTCCCGGTCACGGTCTACGTCGGCCACCCGGGCTGGAAAGCGATGGGGGCCAGCATTGGCTACACGCTGGCTTCCGGGGTGACCATGTTCATCGTGCCGCTGTTCGGGCTGGGGGCATTTATGCTCGCCATCATTCCGATGACTGCCATCGTGCCCATTCTGGTGTTTATCGGCGTCGTTACCGCTAACCAGGTGGTGCGGGAAACGCCGAAAGTGGAGGTGCCCGTCATCTTCATCTGCCTGTTCCCGTGGATCGCCAACTGGGCGCTCACCATGATGAACAGCGTGATGAATGCGGCAGGGACCAGCGCGGCGAAAATCGGCACCGACGTGCTGCACAGCAAAGGGATTTACTACGAAGGGCTGATGCATCTCGGCAACGGCGCGCCGCTTGCCAGCATGCTGTGGGGCTGTATCGCTATCTTCGCCATCATCAACAAGCCGCTGCGCGGGGCCGTTGCGGCCGCGGGTGGGGCGCTGCTGGCACTGTTTGGGGTGATCCACGCCCCGGTGGTGGGCTTTGCCGAAGGCAGTTCGCTGATGTTCGTTACGGCCTACCTGATGATGGGCGGCATGTTTGTGGTGAAGCATGTGCTGGATAGCCGCGAAGCGGCGAGCGCTGCGACTGGTACCGTTGCGAAGGAAAACGTATGAAAGAGCTTATGGTCGTCGCCATCGGCGGCAACAGCATTATCAAAGACAACGCCAGCCAGTCGGTTGAGCATCAGGCGCAGGCGGTCAAAGCGGTGGCAGAGTCCGTGCTCGAGATGCTGGCCTCCGACTATGACATCGTGCTCACCCACGGCAACGGTCCCCAGGTGGGGCTGGATCTGCGCCGGGCCGAAATCGCTCACGAACGGGAAGGGCTCCCGCTGACGCCGCTGGCAAACTGCGTCGCGGATACCCAGGGCGGAATCGGCTACCTGATCCAGCAGGCGCTTAACAACCGTCTGGCGGGGCGCGGGGAGCAAAAAGCGGTCACGGTCGTCACCCAGGTCGAAGTGGATAAAGACGATCCCGGCTTTACGCACCCGACGAAACCGATTGGCGCTTTCTTCAGCGAGGCGCAGCGCAATGATCTGCAGCAGGCGCACCCGGACTGGCATTTTGTCGAGGATTCAGGCCGCGGCTATCGCCGCGTCGTGGCCTCGCCACAGCCGCTGCGCATCGTAGAGGCAGATGCCATCAAGGCGCTGACGCAAAAAGGTTTTGTGGTGATCGGCGCGGGCGGTGGAGGAATTCCCGTCGTGCGCTCGGAGCAGGGCGACTACCGCAGCGTCGACGCGGTAATAGATAAGGATCTCTCCACCGCGCTGCTGGCACGGGAGATCCGCGCCGACGTGCTGGTTATCACCACCGGTGTGGAGAAGGTGTGCATTCACTTCGGCAAGCCGAACCAGCAGGCGCTGGATACCGTCAACGTGGCGCAGATGACGCGCTACATGGAGGAAGGCCATTTCCCGGCAGGGAGCATGTTGCCCAAAATCGTGGCCTCGCTGGAATTTTTACACCACGGCGGCAGGCGAGTGATTATCACCTCCCCGGACTGTCTGCCCGCGGCACTGCGCGGGGAAACCGGTACCCATATTGTGAATGAAGGAAAATAAGATGAATGATAATAAAAGCCGCCGCGAATTTATCAGCCAGAGCGGCAAAATGGTCACCGCCTGCGCGCTGTTTGGTGCCACCGGCTCCGTCGCGTATGCTGCGGATACCGCTGCGCCCGCCTGCGAGACCGGTAAACCGATGAACATCACCGCGAAGCATTACTATCTGGACAACGTGCTGCTCGAAGCCGGGTTTACTTTCGACGGCAGCGTGGCGACGAGCACTCGCACCGAGCTGAAAACGCTGGAGATTAAAGACGGCAAGATCGTTGCCCTGCGCGATAACAATAGCCACGCCGACGCGTCTCTGCCTCACTATGACGCGGGTAAAAAACTGATGCTCCCGGCGATGCGCGACATGCACATCCATCTGGATAAAACCTTCTACGGCGGTCCGTGGCGCTCCCTGAACCGCCCGGCGGGGACCACGATTCAGGACATGATCCGCCTTGAGCAGAAGCTGCTGCCGGAGCTGCAGCCCTACACCCAGGAACGCGCGGAGGCACTTATCGACCTGATTCAGTCGAAAGGTTCCACCATCGCCCGCAGCCACTGCAACATTGAGCCGGTTTCCGGCCTGAAAAACCTGGAAAATCTGCAGGCGGTGTTATCGCGCCGCCAGCCTGGCTTTGACTGTGAAATTGTCGCGTTTCCACAGCACGGACTGCTGCTTTCCCATTCTGAAAAACTGATGCGCGACGCGATGCAGGCCGGTGCGCACTACGTGGGCGGGCTGGACCCGACGAACGTCGACGGCGCGATGGAGAAATCTCTCGATCTGATGTTCCAGATAGCGCTGGATTACGACAAAGGGGTGGATATTCACCTGCATGAAACCAGCCCGGCGGGCGTGGCGGCGGTGAATTACATGGTGGAAACGGTGGAGAAAACGCCGGAGCTGAAGGGCAAGCTGACTATCAGCCACGCCTTCGCGCTGGCGACGCTTAACGAGCAGGAGGTGGATGCGATTGCGACTCGTATGGCGGCGCAGCAGGTGACCATCGCCTCTACCGTGCCGATTGGTACCCTCCATATGCCGCTGAAACAGCTGCGTGATAAGGGCGTGTTTGTCATGACCGGCACCGACAGCGTGATCGACCACTGGTCGCCGTACGGCCTGGGAGATATGCTGGAAAAAGCCAATCTTTACGCGCAGCTGTACATTCGCCCGAACGAGCAGACGCTCTCCCGGGCGCTCGGTATCGCGACCGGTGACGTTCTGCCGCTGAACGACAAAGGCGAACGGGTGTGGCCGAAAGCGCAGGACGACGCCAGCTTTGTGCTGGTGGATGCCTCGTGCTCCGCCGAAGCCGTGGCGCGGATTTCACCGCGTACCGCGACGTTCCATAAGGGAAATCTGGTCTGGGGTACTGTGGGCTAGAGGCGAGCCGGGTGACGGCTTCGCCTTACCCGGCCTACTGAAACCCTCAAATCGTAGGCCGGGTAAGCGCAGCGCCACCCGGCAATGTTTTATACTGGGAGTCACATTCTTAAAGAGGGATCTGCCATGGCACAAAATATCTACGACAACCCGGCGTTTTTCGAAGGCTACGCTCAGCTTCCGCGCTCGGTGCAGGGGCTGGACGGTGCGCCGGAGTGGCCTGCGCTGAAAAGCATGCTGCCGGATTTAACCGGCAAATCGGTTATCGATCTCGGCTGCGGCTACGGCTGGTTTTGCCGCGCGGCGCGCGAACTGGGTGCAGACGAGGTGACGGGTGTTGATATCTCAGAAAAGATGCTCGCCCGGGCTGCGGAGCTTACCGCTGACCCACAGATTCATTATCAGCGTAGCGATCTGGAGTCGCTGGCGCTCAAAGATAACAGCCTCGACCTGGTCTACAGCTCGCTGGCACTGCACTACCTGCCGGAACTGGATACGTTATTCGCCAACGTTCAGCGCGCGCTTAAACCCGGTGGCAGCCTGGTCTTCTCGATGGAGCACCCCATTTACACCTGCGCCACCCGCCAGGGCTGGCTGACCGACGACAACGGCGAGCGGTTCTGGGGCGTGAATCATTATCAGGACGAGAGCCAGCGCGTCAGCAACTGGCTGGCGGACGGGGTGATCAAGTATCACCGTACGCTGGGCACCACGCTCAACGCGCTGATCAAGGCCGGATTAACGATAAGCGAAGTCAACGAATGGGGGCCAACGCAGGGGCAAATTGCGGCCTGGCCCGCGCTGGCCGAAGAGGCAGAGCGCCCGATGCTGGTGCTGATCGCCGCCCGTAAGGCTCAGTAACCAACCTTATACACCCGACCGCTCTGTACCCCTTCCACGCTGCGGCGATAGGCCTGCGCCACGGTTGCAGCGGGGACGCTCTCAAAGCCGGGGAAGAAACCGTCGTACGCTTCAGCGGATTCCGTCAGGACCGTCGGGCTAATCAGGTTAATGCGGATCCCCCGCGGCAGCTCACAGGCTGCGGCGCGAACAAACCCTTCCAGTGCGGCATTCACGGTGGTGGCGTTTACTCCCTGGGCAATCGGCTCGTGCGCCACAATGCCGCTAATCAGGGTGATAGAGCCACCTTCGTTCAGATAGTGCTGGCCGGTTAGCGCAAGGCGCACCTGCCCCAGAAGTTTATCCTGCAGGCCCTGATTAAAGTCGCTGTCTTTCATGGTCGCAAGCGGGCCAAAGTAGAGGCCACCGCTGGCGGAGACAATGGCATCCACCCGGCCAATTTTCTCGAATAGCGCCTGCACGCTCTCCTGCGAGTTGATATCCACCTGATAGTCGCCCCGCGTGCGACCTACGCGGATCACCTCGTGACGACGGCTTAACTCTTCGGTTACGGCACGACCGACCGTACCGCTGGCACCAATAATGACGATTTTCATATCCGACTCCTCATGTTGTGAGCCCTCATTCTTTAATAAATAAAAAGCCAGATAAACTGGGCTAAAGTTAGAAGATTGCTAACCAGAGGTTCGGAATATGGATAAGCTTCGCGGCATGGAGACGTTTATCGCGGTGGTAGAAAGCGGCAGTTTTACCGGCGCGGCCTCCCGCCTTGAGATGTCGGCGGTCATGGTGGGAAAGTATATTGCGTTGCTGGAGTCCCAGCTTGGCACCCGCCTGCTTGAGCGTAACACGCGTCGTCAGAGCCTGACGGATGCGGGCCGCGTCTATTTTGAAGAAGCCAGACGGGTGCTGGAGCAGGTCTCAATCGCCGAAAACGCGGTTGAACGCCTGCGTGCCACACCGGCCGGAACCCTGCGCGTCACGGCGCCTACGTCGTTTGGCGGCTGCGTGATCGCCCCGCTCACCGCCACCTTTTTACAGCGTTACCCGCAGGTGCGCATCGAACTGGATCTGACTAACCGAATGGTCGATCTGGTGGAGGAGGGGGTCGATCTGGCCATTCGCATTGGTGATATTCGCAATGACGATCTGGTGGCGAAATATTTGTGCCCCTACAACATGGTGATCTGCGCCGCACCGGACTATTTAGCGCGACACGGTACGCCGCAAACGCCTGCCGATCTGGTGGATCATCTGTGTCTTTCGCACACGGTATGGACCGCGCGTAACGAGTGGCGGCTACCGGGCGTGGAAGGGGAAGTACGCTGGAAGCGTGATGCCATCTTAAGATGTAACGACGGCTATGGCCTGCGTATGGCGGCATGCGCAGGGGCGGGGCTGTTGCTACAACCGGAAGTGCTGGTGGCGGAAGAGCTGGCAAGCGGCAGGCTGATTCGGGTACTGGAGCCGTTCACCCCCGCGCCGAGGCCGGTGCATTTATTGTGGCGCCAGGATTTACGTCCTCTTCCGAAGCTAACGGAATTTATCGCTCATATTCTGCTAAGATTGGGCACAATATAAAAAAAGAAGGTAATCAAAGAATGTCTGCAAACAAACTCGCCAGCAGCGCGCAGGGCCTGCAATCATCTGCCATCCGTGAATTATTAAAACATAGCAAAATGGCTGGCGTAATTTCGCTGGGCGGAGGGATTCCGAACCCCGATTTGTTCGATCACGAAGGGCTTAAAATAGCCGCGGATGCCGTCTTATCGCAACATTTTGGCGAGGCGTTTCAGTATGGTCTGACCGAAGGTTTTCCGGGACTGCGGGAAGAGATCCAACGCATCTGTGAAGGACGCGGCATTGCCTGTAAAGCCGATGACGTGGTGGTGACGTCCGGTTCGCAGCAGTCTCTCGACGTGCTGGCGCGTGCATTAATTAACCCAGGCGATACCGTCGTCGTCGAGCGTCCAACCTATCTTGCCGCGCTGCAGGTTTTCGGCCTGGCGCAGGCGAATTTTGAGTCCGTCGGCACCGACGGCGACGGCATGAAGGTCGACGAACTTGAGGCGCTGGTGGCAAAGAAAACCATCAAAGCGGTTTATATCGTCCCGACCTTTGGTAACCCGGGCGGCGTGACGCTCTCTGAAGCGCGTCGTAAACATCTGGTGGAATTATCGAAACGCTATGATTTCGTCATTATTGAAGACGACCCGTACAGCGAAATTAACTACACCGATGAGGTCTTCCGCCCGTTAATTGCCCATGCCAAAGATATCGGTAACGAAGAGAACGTGGTCTACACCTCAACCTTCTCTAAAATACTCGCGCCGGGCACCCGCGTAGGCTGGGTGCTGGTGCCGGAGTGGCTGAAGCGTGCGGTGGTGAACCTTAAGCAAACCACCGATCTGCACACCAGCACGCTGTCGCAGTTAATGACGTATGAGTACCTGAAAACCGGTCGCCTGGCCGGGCAGATTAAGATGATCCGCGAAGCTTATCGCCAGAAATACCAGACCTTCGCCACCGAACTGGAAGCGGAGCTGGGTGATGTGATGTCGTTCCACAAGCCTAAAGGCGGCATGTTCCTGTGGGCGAAAATGAACAATGGTATGAATACCACCCGCTGGCTGGAAAAGACGTTAAGCAACGGCGTGGTATTTGTCCCGGGCGAGTTTTTCTACTGCAATGAACCGGACCAGACCACGCTGCGCATGTCGTTTGTGACACCAACAGATGAGCAGCTGAAAGAGGCGGTGCAGCGCCTGAAGAAATCGCTTTAAAAGACCTGCGCATAATGGCATTCCTGCCGTTATGCGCAATACGCGTTCAGGGCGGCACGGGCCGCGATCGTTCATGGTGAGTTCCATGTTTGAATTTCTGATCGGTGTTGTTACGCACACGCCCGCCTGGGTGTGGGTGTTGTTTATCTTCCTCATCTCCCGTGGTATCAAAGCCCGCAGGCCCGCCACCGTTACGCTAGAGAGGCTTGCCATTATCCCGGCGATCTTTCTGGTGTGGGATATTTACGATCTGGTGGTCTATCGCACGTTGACCCCTGCGACTGTCGCATTGTGGACGGCGGGGATCTTCGCCGGTGCCGCGCTGGGGTATCTTCTGATTAAGCGGGCGGTTATCACCCGGGCAGATGCGCCGCGTACGCTTTACCGCCAGGCAGACTACACCGCGCTGCCGTTTATGATGCTGGCGTTTGGCGTGAAGTATGTGCTGGGGGTGATGAGCGCGGTTTCGCCTCAGACGATGCAACAACCTGCCATGAGCGCGCTGGCGATCGTCTCCGGGGGCGTGTTTGCCGGCGTATTTATTGGGAAATTTGCGCGGTATGTTGGGGTGTATAATCGTACCGCACTTCGCCGGGCGGAATGAACTTCGTTAACTGGCGGCAGCTGGCTCGCGTCATGCGGGCAATGGAGTGGCTGGCGGCGGGGAAGCCGGTAGGGTGGATTGCGCTGTCCTGCGGCTACAGCAGCGTCAGCGCATTCATTGAGGTTTTCAGAACATTGACCGGTAAAACGCAGGGGCAGTGGGCGATTAAAGAAGACCCTTTTGCGCGAAGGTCATGCGGGTAGCTTCGTTGAGATCCAGCTCTTTTAATGTTTCCGGATTAACCCAGGCGATCTCCTGAAACTCCTCATTAAACGTGACGTCCCGGTTGGCGCTCATGCAGTCGAAGATCAGATAGATCATATAAATCTCCTCGGTGGTGCCATCGGCGTAGGTTTTTACCCTGATGTCATCGCGAAAAGCCCATGGCGTGACCGAGACGATCTCCAGCGCTTCGCCCAGCTCTTCGCGGATCTCACGGCGCAACGCCTGTTCCATGGTTTCGCCCGGTTCCATTCCGCCGCCGGAGAGGGCCCATTGACCGGGGAACACGCCGCGATCGTCGGCCATTTTACACAGCAGATAGGCACCGTCGTTCTGGATGATGGGGCAGACAATGGTTCGTTGGCGCATGATTTCTTCCTGAAAAATGAATTTGGGCTACTTTAGCAGATAAGGCGGGGGAGGTTATGTTAGGGGGGGGGATTCTCATCCCTCGGTTTTCCACATTTTGTTGCAGATTCAGCCAGAATTCAGCGCTGATATCGAATGCTTTCGCCCGTTTTAACGCCCTATCGGCGGTGAATTTTTTCTGTGTTGCGGTCTGACGCCCTCACCCCAACCCTCTCCCACAGGGAGAGGGAGAAAACCGCATTCCCCTTAGCTTTAGTGTGTAGGACTGGTAAGGCGATTGACTACCGCTCCCGCAGCGCCTCTTTCGCCCGGTTAAACGGCTTAATCAGATAATCCAGCACCGTTTTCTCGCCGGTCTTGATGTCCACTGTCGCAATCATGCCCGGTACAATCGAGAAGTGCCTGCCCGCTTTATTGACCAGGTAATCCTGGCTGGTGCGGATAAACACCCTGTAATAGAACACTTCCGGCTTGGCTTCGTCCTGGATGGTGTCGGGTGAAATGGTCTCTACCACCCCATGCAGACCGCCGTAGATGGCGTAATCGTAGGCGGTGATTTTGACCAGCGCCTCCTGGTTCGGGTGGATAAAGGCGATATCGCGCGGTGAGAGGCGGGTTTCAATCAGCAGGTGATCGTCCACCGGCACAATCTCCATCAGCTCACCGTTAGGCGGGATCACGCCGCCGATGGTGGTGACTTTGATGTTTTTCACGATCCCGCGCACCGGGGATTTTACCGTCAGGCGGGTGACGGAATCCTGGCGGCCTTTAAGGACCGCGGAAACCATATCCACTTCCGCGTTAGCCTTGGATAACGCCTCGCGCGCCTGAACGTAATACTGCGAGCGCACGTCGGTGAGCTTCAGCTCCAGGTCACTTTTCTGTCGCTGCAGGCGCAGCACCTCCACATGGCTGGCGGCCCCGGTTTTAACCAGCCTTTGGGTGATCGCCAGCTCTTTATTGGCGAGATCTAACGCGGCGCGCAGCTCCCGTTGGGTATCATCCAGCTGCGCACGGCGGGAGTTGTAGAGTCGCGTTTCGGCGGCAATCAGATCCGGCCATTTTGCCAGCGAAGGCGGGAACGTTAGCGGGAGATCGTTCACCTCGGCATTCAGACGTGCGCTGGAAGCCAGTGACGCGCGGTAGCGCGCTGCACTTTCACCGACGTTCGATTCGGAACGCGTCGGATCAAGCCGCGCCAGCACCTGTCCGGCCTGCACCTGATCGCCCTCATGAACGTTCAGCTCGGTGAGGATCCCGCCGTCGAGCGACTGTAATACCTGTTCGCGCGAGCTGGGGATGACTTTCCCCGAGCCGGTTGAGACCTCATCCAGCACGCCAAACCATGCCCAGACGCCCAGGGCCACAAACATCAGCAACGAGAAGATGACGATTCGACGTGCGCCGGTGTAGCCACTTTCGGATTCAAGCGCGTTATCCAGATCGTCCATTGCGGCAACGTCACGCTGACTGATTTTCATTTTTCCACTCCCGTCCGGTTGCTGCCTGCTGCTGCTGTTGCTGAATGCGGCTGTTGTTAAGCGCCTGCGCTTTTGGCGCGTCCATCACCAGCATCCCTTCTTTCAGTACGACCACGCGCTCCACCAGCTCCAGCACCGGCACGCGGTGGGTGGCGACAATCAAAGTACGGTTGCCGAGCCAGTCGCCCAGACGCTGGATAAACTCCCGTTCAGTGTGCTCATCCAGCGACGCGGTAGGTTCATCCATCAGCACGATATTCGGATCGCGCAGCAGCATCCTCGCCAGCAGAATGGACTGCCGCTGCCCGCCGGAAAGCCCCACGCCGTTTTCCATGATCGGGTAGTCCAGCCCTTTGGGCAGTTTCTGCACAAAGCCCGCTGCGCCGGTCAACTCCAGCGCGGCGAAAATTTCTTCGTCGGTGGCGCGTGGCATGCCAAGGGTGATGTTCTCGCGCAGGGTGCCGTAAAACAGCCGCGCGTTCTGGGTCATAAAGCCGACGTTGCGCCGCACGTCCGCCACGTCGAGATGGGGCAGGCTGAGGTTATCAAGCCGCAATTCGCCTGCCGCCAGATCCATCCCGCCCGCCATGGCCTGGAGCAGTGTCGATTTGCCCGCGCCGTTACGTCCAAGGATCGCCACTTTCTCGCCCGGCTTGATCTCCAGACGGTTAATGCGTAGCGCCATGCGCGGATCGTCCGGTTGATAGCGAAATTGCGCCTGTTCGAAAAGATAGTGGCCGCGCAGGACGTCCTGGCGGATCGGCGTCTCTTCGCGCTGGTTCTCGGTCGGCAACTGCATAATGCTGTCCAGCCCCTCTTTGGCGGCCTTCACCTGCTGCCAGCGGGCCAGCACGCCGCACAGCGTCGCCATCGGCGCGATCATCCGGGAGGCCAGCATCGACGCGGCAACCACCGAACCGGTGGTCAGGGTGCCGTCGATCACCATTGGCGCGCCGACCACAATCACCGCGGCGTAGACCAGGCTCTGGATGGTCATCCCCCAGCTGATCAGGTTCTGCGTCAGTTCGCGGGTGCGCAGGCCGGATTCGGCGGTGATCTGGATATAGCTATTCCACTGCTGCAAAAAGCGGTTCTCCGCCTGCATCAGCTTGATGTCCTCCAGCCCCTGCACGCTCTCCACCAGCACCGCGTTGCGCAGGGTTGATTCATGCGCCGACTGCTTCGCCAGCTCCGCCAGTTTCTTCTGCAGCAGCAGGCCGGGCA
This sequence comes from Enterobacter cloacae complex sp. SHL012, assembly GCF_049237505.1. Classification (NCBI taxonomy): domain Bacteria; kingdom Pseudomonadati; phylum Pseudomonadota; class Gammaproteobacteria; order Enterobacterales; family Enterobacteriaceae; genus Enterobacter; species Enterobacter cloacae complex sp. SHL012. The sequence goes on along the minus strand of NZ_JBMKIZ010000003.1, from coordinate 84,954 downwards.
GGACCATGATCACCGCCGCGACCGGGGCGATCCACGCCAGCTGCGGCGCGATGATCGCCAGTACCACCACAAACAGGAAGAAAAAGGGCAGGTCGACAATGGTCGAAATGGTGGAGGAGGTCACCATCTCGCGGATCTGCTCCAGCTCGCGCAGCTGGGAGATAAAGCTGCCGGTGGAGCGCGGAATGGCGCTGTGGCGCAGCCGCAGGGCGTGGCCGAACACGCGGTCTGAGACCCGCAGATCCGAGCGTTTGCCCAGCAGATCCATAATGTGACCGCGCGCCACGCGCAACACAAAACCAAACAGGGTGGCGATCAGCACGCCGATGGTCAGGACGTAAAGCGTCGGGTAGGACTGGGCAGGGATCACCCGGTCATACACCTGCATGGAAAAGACAATGCCGGAGAGGGAGAGCAGGTTGATGAACAAGGCTGCCAGCATCACCCAGCTGTACGGGCGCAGATCGCGCATCACCAGCCGGTAGAGCCAGTCCGGGCGGTATTTCGAGATGTAGGCATCCACGCGGCTGTCCTTCAGCGCGGCCAGCGGGCGCAGGGCAATAACGTGGCGGATGGTGGGCAGCAGCGCGCTCATCGACAGACGGTTGGTATGCATCTTGTCGTCGAAAAAGCTGACGTCCAGCGTGTCTTCCCCGTCGAAGCTGTCGACCACGCCAATTTTTCCGTCGTTCAGCGCCACCACCACCGGCAGGCGCCAGCTGTTGATCGACTGCCGATCGGCCGTGAGCAGCTGGAACGTCAGCCCGGCTTCCCGGGCAAGCTGCGTCAGGGCAGGTACCATCGGTTTGCCTTTCAGCCAGGGAGCGCCTGCAATCAGCGCTCCGGGCGAGCAGGCGACGCGGTAGCGCGTGGCAACAAAGCCAAACGCCTGCGCCCACTGCGCCAGCGCCTCATCCGTCATTGTTTCTTCTTGCGGGATTTCGCGTTGCTTCATGGCTGGATCTCCACGGTCTGGATGGTGCGGTTATCAAGATCGAACGCATGACGCAATTGTCCGGTGTTATAGAGGCAGTTGAGCTGTAACTGGTGCAACTGACCGAGGGTCTGTTGCTGGGTGAAGCGTGCCTGATAGACCTCCTGCTCGGCGTTGAGCACGTCAAGCAGCGGGCGCGAGCCGAGATCGAGATACTGCTGCTGGTAAAGCTCGCGGGTACGGGCGCTGAGCGCCTCCTGGCGGCCCTGAATTTGCAGCGTGCTTTGCAGGCTCATCACCTGGCTGCGGGCCTCCAGCAGTTTCTGGCGGACATCAAGACGGGTACGCTGAATGGTCGACTGCGCCGCTTCCACCGCGTGTCCGGCAGCGTTACGCCGGGCGGTGAGGCCGCCGCCCTGATAGAGGGGCATCTGCACCTTCACCCAGGCGGAATATTGCGTGCGATCCCGCGTTTCGCTGCCCGCGTAGCGATCGTTCAGATAGTGACGGACCTCCGGCTCCAGCGAGACGGTTGGCGTCATCTGCGCGTCGGCGTAGTCGAGGTTCGCCTGGGCGACGTTGGCCTGGGCCCAGGCGGCAAGGACCGACGGAACCAGACGATCGTCCGGCTCGGCGATGTCACAGCTGCGGGCCAGCTTTTGCGGAAAATCATTGCTGATCGCGTTCAGGCTGTTCCAGCCGAGAAAGCTCATCAGCGTGGCACGGGCGCTGTCGAGGCTGGCCTGATACTGCATCAGCTGCGCGCGCGCCCCTTCAATACGTGCGTCGGTCTGCACCACGTCAGAAAGCGAGGTCGCCCCTTCGTCGTTACGCTGACGGGTCAGTGTGCCTATTGAGGAGAGGGCATCGAGCTGCTCTTTGGCGGTGTCGACCATCTGCTGCCAGGTTTGCACCTGCACCATGGCGACGGCGGTATCGTGGGCAATGGTGTCGATGCTCACCAGCACGTTGGCCTGCTGCTGGGCAACCCCGGCATTTTCGGCTCGTACCTGGCTGGCCACTTTGCCGAAGTCGTAGAGCATTTGTGAAAGAGAGAGCACCAGCGACGGCGTAAAGCCGTTCTGATCGCCGTCGTGGGAGTACCCGTTGTCCATGCCCGCGTTAATTTGCGGATAGTATTTCGATTTGGCGACGTCGACTTCTTCGCTCTGTTCGTAGAGTTTGCCCACGGCTTCACCGATCGCCGGATGCCAGGTAACGGCACGGTTGACGGCCTCGCCAAGCTGTAATGAGCCGGGCGCGGCGTTGCCAGCCGCAGGGGCGACGCGACCGCTGAGTGAGGGGAGTTCCTGCGTTTCGCGCAGTTGTCCGGTATTGATGGTCGCCGCCGGATTCGCGCACAGAGCGGGCACAGATATCAGGCAGCACGAGAGCCACCAGTAAGGCATCTTCATTCCCATGTCATGTCCCTAATAAAATAAGTGCAGCTTTATTATTAATCCCCGGGCGCTGTGCGCCCGGGTTAGTACTACAGCTGTTATGTGGTAATGATGTGTTGCTGGTTAACGAGCTCGTCGTAGGTGGTTTGAACGCCATCAAGCGTCACGAGCGTGGTATTAGTGTAGGTGCTCCCTGCACCGTCACGGTCGATGGAGATCACGGTATTACCATTACTATTAGTGACATGGAGGTAGTTCCCGAGCGTGGAGGCGCTACCGTTCCAGCCCACCAGCAGGTCGCTAATGTCGATTTTATCCCCCTGCGCCAGCGAGAAGCCGGTCCAGTGGTCGCCCGCGGTGCTGCTGACGTTCCCCCCCGTGGCATTCCCTACCGTATTGTTCAGCACCTGGTAAATCAGCGTGTCGCCGTAGGCGGTGCCGGTAATGACGTCGTTGTGTTCAGAGCTGATGAACTGCGGCGCCATGTTGATGGTCAGCGAGGCGCTGTCCGTCTTCCCGGTGGCATCGGTCAGGGTGTAGTTGAAGGTCTCCTTCGAGGTCATGGATGAGAGCGATACCCCGCTGTTGAGGGTATAGGTGTAATGCCCGTCAGCGGCAATCGCCAGGGTGCCGTAATGGCCGGTGATATTGACGGTGGCGCTGCCGGTGTACGGATCCAGCGTGGTGGTCACGCCGTTGTAGCCGGTAATACTGACGCGTGTATCCACCGAGTGGAGCTGATCCAGCACGCCGCCCGAGTCGGTGCCGTCAAAGATATTGCCGTTGACGGTGTGAGTGCCCGTGGCGTCAAAATCAGTCAGCGAGTAAGTGGTGCCGTTGACGCTTGGGGTAATGGTAATGTTCCCGACGCTCAGCCCCGGTACGCTACCGGTATAGCTCAGCGTGTAGGTCCCGGCGTTGAGATCCAGCCCGGTCAGCGGAACGTCAATACTGCCGCCCAGCAGCGAGCCACCGCTGAAGGAGCCGCTGCGGATCACGCCTGAGCCGTCGCTGATTGTCCAGTTCACCGTCAGCCCGCCCAGTGCCAGCAACGAGGCCACGTTAAAGTGCAGCGAGGCGTTATGCAGCGCGGTGTTTGGATCCACCACAAAAGTTCCGCTGCCGCTACCCTGGGTTGACGAGAGCAAGGCCGTCGTCCAGCTTGCCGTACCCACGGTGGTATCGGAGTACGCTGACGTATGGTGTACTGACGTTACATCCATCACGGCGCTAACATCGTTCACCGCATTCATCGGCTGGGCGGTTGGAGTGATGTTGAGCGATGCCGTGTCTTTCGTGCCGTCTGGCGCGGTGACGGTATAGACGAAGGTATCCGGCGTGCTGATATGGTCCACACCGACACCACTCCTCAGGGTATAGGTGTACTGACCGGATGAATTAATGGTCAGCGTGCCGTATTCCCCCTGAATGGTGGTGGTGCCAGTGCCGTTGACCGCCACGCCGTTCACTTCGGTAACCAGCGTGCCTGCTGGAACCGGGTCATTCGCCAGCACGTCGCCCGTGGTCGTCTCGCTGATACTCGATACGCTGTAGACATGATCCTGCAGAACGCTCAGCGTGTAGGCCGTCAGGGCGGTGATCCCGGACGCGGTATTCAGCAGGAACAGGTACTCCCCGGCAGGCAATTGCAGCGTTAGCTGAGATGACGTGCCGCCCAGCAGCGGGGCACGCAGCCAGCCCGACTCGACGCGTACCTGCTCGAAAGTCTGGGTGGCGTTGTTAAATTTATAGACATACAAATCAAACACCGACGCCAGCGCCACGCCGCCCACGGAGGCCTGGATGGTCATGGTGCGAGTGGTGCCTTCCTCCACGTTATAGATAATGGGGTTGGTCATATCGTCCAGCAGGTTAAGCCCCAGCGTGTTGCCGAGATTGATACCCACCAGGGTAAAGCCGCCCTGAGACGAGGTGCCGTTATTGATTTCGTGCACGCTGGTGTCGAAGGTCAGGGCGTTGGTATCGTCCACGGCGACAATGCCGTTGCTGACGGTTCCCGTTCCGAGCGACACCACCAGCTGTGCCGAGGCGCTGACGCCGTTATGGGTGATGGTGTAGGTGAAGCTCTCTGTCCGGCCAATGACTGCCGCGCTGGTGTCGGTCAGGGTGTAGGAGTAGCTGCCGTCGCGGTTAATGGTCAGCGTACCGTATTGTCCCTGGACCACCGTCCCGTCGGCATTGATGTTGGTGGTAACACCTTGCGCATTCGTAACGGCGGAGATCGTGGTTCCGGCCGGGGCGTTGTCGCTGCCAGCGGTCGGGTCTGTATCCAGAATCACGTTCCCGTTGAGGCTGGTATCGCCCGTGACCGTGCCCGGACCGGTCTCTTTCACCGCCACGTCGAGGCTGGTGTAGGAGCCGGTCGCCAGCAGGTTGGTGTTATAGCTGAGCACACGGTAGTTGCCGTCAGCCAGCCCGGTCAGGTTCAGCGATACGCCGGTGGCACCGAGGGTCAGCAGGTCAGCAAACTGCGGCTGTCCGGTATCCACCACGGTGGTCCAGGCGCCGTTGACGTAGTGCTGCACCACCAGTTCAAGGGTGTTAAGCAGAGAGAGCACAGCCCCCGTGGCGTTGGCGTTCACCACGATATCCGCGCTCCCGCCGTTGCCCACCGTGAAGTTCACCTGCGCGGTGTCGTTCCCGAGCAGCGTCAGGACGTTGCCCACGGCGCCGACCAGCAGGAAGCCGTAGTCGCTGTACTGGCTGTTGGTGACGGTGGCCGTGGTACTGAGATCCAACTCTTCGACGTTATTGCTGGCGGAGAGCGGCACCACCGGCGCGAGCGCCGAGCCGGGCAGCGAGGTGTTGCCCGCCGCGTCGGTGGCGGTGATCTGCAGCGTCTGGCCTTCGGTCTGTTTATTCGTAAAGGTATAGCTGTAGGTGCCGTTACTGCCCGCAATGGCGGTTACCGTTGAGCCGTCCGCAAGGCGGATACTGACGGTGCTGTCGGCTTCCGCATTCCCGGTCAGCACGCTACCGTCGGCGTTGAAGGTCCCGGTAGGGGCCGTTGGGGCGGTCGTATCGACGATAATCGTCGTCACGGTGGACGCCACGCTGGTGTTGCCCGCCGCATCGGTGGCTGTGGCCGTGAAGTTATGCGTGCCTTGCGTCAGTGTGGTGGTGGTTTGTGGTAGGGTCCAGTTGCCGCTGGCATCCGCGGTGACGGTACCCACCAGCGTGATGCCATCGTAGATCCGTACCGTCGCATTCGCTTCCGCGGTTCCGTTCAGCGTAGGGCGCGTGTCGTTGGTCGGGCCGGTTATCGGTCCGGTGACGCTGCCCACATCATCAACTACCGAGCTAATGACGGGCGCTGACGGGGCAAGGATATCAACGTTAATCACATACCCGGCGGTTGGCGCGCTGACGTTGCCCGCCGCATCGGTGGCGGTAAAGGTTAAATTGTGCGAACCGTTGCCCAGCGCCGGGGAAGGGGTAAAGCTCCATGCCCCGCCGGTGGCCGTCACGCTGCCAATCTGCACGCCGTTATCAAAGATTTTCACCGTCGATCCGGCTTCCGCCGTCCCGCTGAGGGTTGGCTGCGCATCGTTGGTCAGCCCGCCGTTAGCAACGGGCGTTGGCGCATTGCCAACGTCATCCAGAATGCTGGTGAGCACTGGCAGCGCAGGCGGCGTGGTGTCTATCGTCAGACTGAAGCTTGCCGACGACACGCTGGTGTTGCCTGCCGCGTCTGTCGCCTGGGCGGTGAAGCTGTGTGCGCCCGTTGCCAGCGTGGTATTGAGCACGATACTCCAGCTCCCGGTGCCGTCAGCAGTCCCTGTCCCGACCAGCGTGGTTCCCTCATAGATATTCACCGTGGCAAACGGTTCACTGGTTCCGACAAGGCGCGGTACGGTGTCGTCCGTGGTCTGTCCGGACGTGAGCGGGCCGGTGATGCTGCCCACGTCGTCTATCGCCTGGCTGATAACCGGCGCGTTCGGGGCTGTGGTATCGACAACCAGGGTAAAGCCTGGCGAAGCCGGGCTGACGTTCCCCGCAGCATCGGTGACGGTGGCGGTCCAGGTATGGCTGCCGCTGGACAGCGGCGTTGATGGGGTAAAGCTCCATGCGCCGGTACCGTCCGCTTGCGCGGTGCCGATCGGCTGCCCGTTTTCATACACGGTGACCGTGGCGTTGGCCGTCGCGGTGCCGTTCAGCGTCGGCGTGGTGTCGTCGGTACTCTGCCCGGAAGAGAGCGGGGTTTGAACGCTGCCCACGTTGTCTGCTGCGGTTGAGATAACCGGCGCAGACGGCACGCCAGTATCTACCGTCAGGTTAAACGGCGCTGTCGTACTGCCGGTGTTGCCTGCCGCGTCGGTGGCATTGAAGGTGATGGCATGCGGCCCGTCGCTCAGGTCACTCCCCGGGGTGAAGGTCCAGTTACCCTGGGCATTCACGACGGCGGTGCCAATTTCGTTACCATCAACGATCACATGCACTGTAGAACCCACGTCACCCGTGCCGTTGAAGGTCGGACGCGCGTCATTGGTGGTGTTGCCTGACGTAAGCGTCCCGGTGACTGGTGCGATATCGTCGATCACGCTGGTCACTACTGGCACGACCGGACCTGCGGTATCGACGGTAAAGGTGAAGACGGAGGAGTTAGCCGAGGCGTTGCCCGCGACATCCGTTGCGTACACGCGCAGGGCGTAGCTGCCGTCGACCAGCGGCGTGGTCGGGGTGAAGGACCAGTTTCCGCTTCCGTCGACGATTGCAGTACCGATCTGCGTACCGTTGTTCATGATGTGGATGGTGCTGCCCGCCTGTCCGGTACCGCCGATCGTTGGTGTGCTGTCGTTGGTTACCTGCCCGCTGGTGAGGTTGCCCGTGATGCCGCCGGGGACGTTGTCATTCACCGTATCCAGCGTTGGCACCGTCGGTGCTGTCAGGTCAACCACCACGCTCCAGGCGCCTGAGATTGCGCTGACGTTACCCTGCGGATCCGTTGCCTGGGCGGTGAAGCTATGCGAGCCTTCGGCGAGTGCGGTGTCCGGGGTAAACGTCCATGCACCGGTGCCGTCCGCCGTGACCACGCCAATCTGCGTGCCGCCGTCGAAAACCGTCACTACGCTGTTCGCTTCCGCCGTGCCTGAAAGGGTTGGCGTGGCGTCGTTGGTTGGTGTGCCGCTGACCACGGTTGTGGCGGTATTGCCGACATCATCCGTTACGTTAGTGATGACCGGCGTGGTGGAAACGGTATCCACTACAACGGTGAAGCCCGCAGAAGGCGCGCTCTGATTCCCCGCCGGATCGGTCTCGCGGATGGTGAGAACGTGAGTGCCCTCCGCCAGCGAAGAAGGTGGCGTGAAGCTCCAGGTGCCGGTATTGCCGACCACCACGCTGCCCAGCAACGTCCCGTTGTTGTAGACGGAGATGGTATCCCCCACCGCGCCGGTGCCGGTCAGCGTCGGCTGGTTGTCGTTGGTAGTCTGGCCGTTGGTTAACGGACCGGTGCCTGGACCCACGTCGTCAATCACCGCGCCGATGGTCGGTGTGCCTGGTGCGGTGAGGTCAACGGTGACGCTGGCGGCAGGAGAGCGGCCGCTGGTCGCACCGTTGAGTGTCGCGGTTACCTCAAAGGAGTGCAGACCTTCGCCAAGCGCGGCCGGTGTATAGCTCCAGTTGCCGCTGCCGTCGGCCGTCACTGTCGCCACCGGCGTCAGGCCACCGTCCTGATAGATGGTTACCAGGCTGCCCGCTTCGGCCGTACCGGTCAGCGTAGGCGTGATGTCATTGGTGGTTTTGCCTTTTACATCGCCCGTGAGCGGCGCTGCATCATCGTTGATTGCCGTAATGACGGGAATATCAGGAAGATTAGGCAACGTACCGATGACGTTGTAAGTCGCATCAGGGCTGGTGCGCCCCGAAGCATCGGTGGCGCTCACGGTTAGCGTTGCGCCATCCTGCGGTGCCGGGCTGACCGCGATGGAGAAGTTGCCGGTGCTGTCGACAACACCAGTCCCAATGACGGTGCTACCGTTCATCACGGTAATGATGCTTCCCGCTTCGGCGGTACCGGTCAGTGGCGTCCCTTCTGCAGCCAGGTTCAGATTGTCAGGGGCGGTTGGGTCGAGAGTATCAACCGTGACGTTAAGCGGCGCAGAGCTGGCTGAGGTGTTACCGGCTGGATCGCTGGCCGATACGGTAAAGGTATGTTGTCCATCCGCCAGCGTACTGTCGGCTGTCCAGGTCCAGGAGCCGTTCGGCTGAACCGTTACCGGTACGGCGGATGGCGTGCCATCCACCGAGACGATAACGGTCGATCCCGGTTCACCGGTTCCGGTGAGCGTTGGTACACCGTCGCGGGTATAGAGCACATTGTTGGTGAGCTGGCTATCTGAGACGGCATTGATCTGCGGGATCGCAGGCGCAACGGTATCGAGTGTCACGGTAAATACCGGGCTTGGCGCGCTGACGTTACCTGCCGCGTCGACGCCCGCAACGGTGATATTCAGCGGGCCGTCCGTTTGGGCTGGCAGGTCAAGATTCCATTCTCCATTAGCCACGACGACGCGTCCCACTTCGACGCCGTTGTTGTAGACGATCACCGTCTCACCGTTAACACCCGTACCGCCAACTGTCGGCGTGGCGTCTGTGATGAAGCCACCGCTCGGCTCGCCGCCAACAGCGCTAATTACCGGCGTATCCGGTGCCACGGTATCCACGGTGATGGTGATCGCCGGTGACGCGGCAGAGACGTTGCCCGCTTCATCGGTAGCGGTGGCGGTATAGACGTGGCTGCCCTCGCCAATATCACTGTCAGGCCGCCAGCTCCAGTTGCCGGTGCTGTCTACCGTGACGGTGCCGACAACGGTCGGTATGCCATTGACGGTGTCGGTGATGTTGATAACGTCGTTCGCCGTTCCGGTGCCGCTCAGGACCGGACGCGGATCGTTGGTGGTTCCACCATCGGGAACGGGGCCGGTGACCTGACTGACGCTGTCGGTAATAACCGGTGCCGCAGGTGTCACTGGCGGGTCAGTGTCAATGGTGATGGTTACCGGCTGTGACGGCGCGCTTTCGTTACCCGTGCCGTCCATGTTGGTCACGGTCAGGGTAATGTCATAGGTGCCGTTAGGCAGCGGTGTGGCGGGCGTCCAGGTCCAGTTCCCGGTACCGTCCACCACGACATCATCAAGTTTGACGCCACCGTTGTAGATCGTCACCGTATCGCCCGGATTGCCGGTGCCGCTCAGGGTCGGCGTGGTGTCGCGGGTGGTTTCTCCCGGGTTCAGCGGCGTTTCTGTTCCGTCAGGATTGACGGTAATTGCCGGGATATCCGGCGTGGCAGGCGCCACGGTATCCACCGTCAGCACAAACGGGCTGGAGACAGAGGTATTGCCTGCGGCATCCGTGGTATGGACCGTCAGCGAATGCGGGCCGTCGGTGAGCGGGGTAACAGGCGTAAAGCTCCAGCCGCCGCTTCCGTCAAGGATGGCGGTGCCGAGCAGCGTTGTGCCGTCATAGACGGTGACGACCGCGTCAGGCGGTGCGGTACCCTGCAGCAGCGGCTGGGTGTCATCGGTAGTATCGCCGCTGCTGAGCGGCCCCTGAACGCCGCCGACATCATCCGTCACGCTGGCAATGGTCGCGGCCACTGGCGGCGTGGTATCGACGATAATGTTGAAGCCGGTTGACGGCAGGCTGGTGTTACCTGCCGCATCGGTGGCAACAACGGTGAAAGTATGAGGTCCCTCGCCAAGCGGTGCGGTGGGGGTATAGGTCCACGTACCGTTGCTGCCGACCGGGACCGTGACAAGATCGGCACCATCAAGACGAATGGTGACCGTTGAGCCCGGTTCAGCCGTGCCGTTGAGCGTTGGCGTGGTGTCGTTGGTACTGTCGTTAGGGTTGAGCGCACCGAGGCCCTCAGGGGCATCATCCACTACCTGAGCAATGACCGGCGTAGCGGGTGCCACGCTGTCAATTATCAGCCCCCAACTGTTGGACACGCCGCTTGTATTGCCTGCCGCGTCGGTTGCAACTGCCGTCAGGGCATGCGGACCCTCACCCAGTGGTGTGGAAGGGGTAAAGCTCCATGCACCGAGGCCATCAGCGACGGTGGTACCTATCACCACCCCGTCAGCACGAATGGTGACCGTGGCGTTTGCCTCGGCGGTGCCGCTCAGCGTCGGGGTGGCGTCGTTGGTGGTGTCATTCAGGTTGAGCGAGCCAAGCGTTCCCCCGGGAGCATCGTCCACGACCTGCGTAATCACCGGGGCATCTGGTGCTGTGCCGTCAACGGTAATCGTCCACGCGTTCGATTGGCCGCTCGGGTTACCGGCAGCATCTGTTGCTGTCGCCGTCAGCACATACGTACCGTTAGACAGTGGTACAGGCGGCGTAAAGCTCCACAGGCCGGATGAGGGGACATTCACCGTACCGAGAATATTGCTGCCGTTAGATATCGTGATGGTTGAACCGGGTTCGCCCGTGCCGTTCAGGGTCGGTGCCCGGTCATTGGTCAGCCCATTCTGACCCACGGGGCCGGTTGTGGCCTGCACGTCATCAATCACCGATACGATAACCGGGGTCTGCGGTGGGGTCGTATCCGGTGCCGCCGCCGCGGTTGCGGGGCCTGTATTGCCTGCGGCATCGGTGGCGTTTGCGGTCAGCGTTTCGCCGTTGAGCTTAGGCGGGGTCAGCGTCAGGGTGAAGTTACCCTCACTGTCTGCCACCGACGTGCCAAGGATGACATTGCCATCCCGGATGGTCACCGTGCTGCCTGGCTCTGCGGTACCGCTGATGGAACCGCCATCATTTGACACGACGAGGTTTCCGGGGGCCAGCGGCGGGGTAGTGTCAACGGTGAAGGTGATAGGCGCTGATGCCGCACTCTGGTTTCCGGCGGCATCGGTTTCCACGACGGTTATCGAGTGTGCTCCGTCCAGGAGCGGACCGTCTGGCCTGATGCTCCAGGTGCCGTTGGGCAGTACGGTTGTGGTACCCACGACCACACCATTATCGTAAATAGTAATGGTTCCACCCGGCTCGCCCGTTCCCGCCAGGATCGGTTTTGATGCATCGGTGGCGGTGCCAGAGGTGATGGTTCCTCTGATAGTCCCCGTGTCGTCAGTCAGTACGATCGCCGTCGGCGTTGCCGGCGGGGTGAGATCGACGGTCAGCGTGAAGACCGGTGAAGCGGGGCCGGTATTACCGGCGGCGTCAGTTGCCCGCACCGTAATCTGGTGGGTACTTTCGCTCAGATCAACTGACGGGGTGAATGTCCAGGTGCCATTGCTGGAGACGACTGCCGTGCCGATGGCGATCCCGCCGTCATAGATCGTCACGGTTGAGCCCGCCTCGGCGGTGCCGCTGAGCTGGGGCCGCTGATCGTTGGTGCTGCTGCCGTTAGTCAGCGCCCCCGTTTGAGGGGCGACATCGTCCGTTACGCTGCCAATCGTTGGGGCATCGGGGGCGGTGAGATCCGGCGCGGTCACCGTTGCGCTCTGGCTGGTATTCCCTGCCGCATCCGTCGCAGTTGCGGTGACATGTTCACCGTTGATCAGCGGAGTGCCGAGAGAAACAGTAAAGTTGCCGTCGCTGCCGGTTTTCCCTGTGCCGATAACGTTGCCGTTTGCATCTTTCAGCGTGATTGTGCTGCCGGGTTCAGCGGTACCGGTGACGGTTTTCCCGTCCGACGAGAACGTAAGACTCGAGGGTGCATTCGGCGGCGTTGTATCCGGGGTAGAAGGTTCACCTGGCGTGCCGGGATCAGGATCAGGATTAGGATTAGGGTTACCGTTATTGTCATCGTCACCCCCCCCGCCACCACCGCCGGAGCTTGCCGCCGCCGCGATGCCGCCTGCGGCAACAATACCGCCCAGCGCCCATGGCCAGATGGCCGCGCCACCGGTATCACTTCCGGATGCCGCTAGCAGCACGTCTGTCGACGCGATAGATTCATACGTGGCGGCCCCGGCAGGATCTTCTATCCACCATAACGCACCGTCGCTGTCCTGGAGTACCAGCTGGCTTACGCCCTGCGCGTCCGTGACGTAGAAATTTTTAAGGGTTATTACTTCCCCTGAGTGCAGTGTCACCACCAGATCGTTACCACTTCGCGCGAAATGGGAGACATCAGCTCGCTCTACATGAAGCTCAACGATAGAGGAATGGCTCAGCGTAACCTGTGTGCCTTCCGTCGTCGTTTCCACGCCAGTAAGTTTTGATATAACAGAGATTTGGCTCATTTCGTTATGACTCCAGCAGAGTTACCGTGAACGGCGAGCAAGACGAGCCATCTCTGTAGAAGGTAAAGGGCGCCCCCGGCGGAGTGACTGTTAATTAAACAGTCCTCACCGTCTTTTTTAGAGCGAACGATGCCCGCCAGAATTCAGAGTGGCAACATCAGAGCGAATCTAATTACATATGAAAGAAATACGTTTTATTTGTGTTTTGCGTCTTTTAAAACCCTGTAATTAATAGAGGAATTCGTTTTGAGGAGATAAAAATGATATAGCCAGAAAACTCTGAATGTGCAAATTAAGCTTGCGTAAATAAAGGGGTAAACAATGAAGAGGGCATTAATGCATTGATGGTGTTTATTGATGTGTTTTTCTATCGTTATGTTTTTAATGGGTTTTTATTTTCTGTGTGTTGTGACTTAGTCATCCTGAAGATGCAATGTAATTATGGGTGGGAGATGTTTTAAATATAATTTAAATTGTGATTATTTAAGCGTGCTTAATGTATGTTTAAGTTAGGGTAACGTTTTTGATATAAGATATATTATATCACCGGTGTAATAAAATATATTCTTGTAGGGGGTTAAAACTCTGCTAGCGGTTGCAGGATAATAATAATGGGAAGATAGATATAAAATAACCTGATTTATTTTCAATGTGATTACGTCGCAGGCATGATTTTCTGGACGGTAAAAAATCGCGGAAGAATGAATAAAAACCGCCAGTCGGGCGTTTACTGACGTCACTCCCTTCTAACCCAGGAGCTTTATATGAACACGACCTCGTTTCGCCTGATCCCGGTGCTGATTTTTTCCCTGCTGTCTCCGCTGGCGCTGGCAATGGGCGATAATAGTACCGAGAGCAAAACGCCCGACTGTCCTTCCGGACAGGTGTATGACAGCGCCACCCAGAAATGCGTGCCGGACAAGAGCAGCAGCCTCAGCGATCAGGACAAAACCAACTATGCGTACCATCTCGCGAAGAAAGGGGAGTACCAGGCGGCGCTGAATCTGCTTGATTCACTGAAAAATAGCAATACGGCTGAAGCGTGGAACTATCGCGGGTTCGCCACGCGCAAACTTGGCCGTACGGACGAAGGCATTGGTTACTACCAGCGCGCGCTGGCTATCGCACCGGATTATGCCAAAGCCCGGGAGTATCTCGGTGAAGCGTGGATGGTAAAAGGACGACCCGATCTCGCGAAAGAACAACTGAAGGTGATTGCCGGTATTTGTGGCCAGTCCTGCGAGGAGTATCGCGACCTGCAGGCCGCCATCAACGGACATCCGGAATCCTGATTTTCTCGTGGAGGGAAAACACATCGCAACCAGTGAGGTTCGTCAACAGTTAGCCGCACACCTGTCGCGTCTCTGGCGCTATGGACTGGTGTTGTCACGCAACAGGGATATCGCCGAAGAGCTGGTTCAGTCCACCTGCGTGCGTGCGCTTGAAAAAAGCAGCCAGTATACGCCGGGCACACGCATCGACAGGTGGCTGTTCGCGATCCTGCACTCCATCTGGATCTCTGAACTTCGGGCGCGATACGTGCGTCAGGGGCAGGGATTTGTGGCCAGCGACGAACTCCTCGCGCCGGATACCCGCGAACAGGATGAGACGCGCCTGCATTATCTGAAGGTGATGCAGCGCGTTAACGCCTTGCCCGAAGCCCAGCGTAACGCGGTATTTTTGGTTTATGTCGAAGGCTTTACCTACCAGGAGGCGGCGGACACGCTGGCAGTGCCGATCGGTACCGTGATGAGCCGGCTGGCCACGGCACGGGCTCGGCTTGCCAGGTCCGTCGACGCACTGCCTCCGGTAAAGGAGAAACGTTCTTGAACGCGCACCGTTTTGCACCGCCCTATAACGACGACGCTATCGTGGCATGGATAGATGGCGAGATGTGCCGCGCCGACGCACAGCAATTTGAAGAGCATTTAAACAGTGACGAACGCCTCTCCGGGCGAACCGCCGAACTGATGAAAAGCAGCCAGGATTACGCCGGGGCGTTTGCCTCCCTGCTGGATGATGCGCCTCTTGGGACGATGCAGGCGCGTCTGACGGCGCTTCCTGACCCACGGCCCTCCACGCCGGTTGGCGTCAGCAGGCGGGCGCTGATTGCCGCGTCGGTCAGCTTTTTGATGGTCGGCTCCGGGCTGGGCTACCTGTTGCGGCCCGCTTCCGCGCCAGCGGATGAGAACGCCCATATTCGCGACCTCGAAGCGCAATATATGTCCCTGTACAGCGTCGAGACGCTGCTGGATATGGACAGCGCAGCGCCGGTCCTGCAGCGCGGGCTCGAACGGGCGGCGCAGGATATCGGCATGAAGCTAACTATGTCGCAGCTTATTCTGCGAGGGGCAGAGCTTAAAATGGTGCGCATGCTGCGCTATGAAACGACCTCAATCGCGCAGATTGCCTGGCTCAACGCCGACTACGGCCCAATGGCGCTCTGTATCTCGCCTGTCGATGAGAAGGCGACGGCCTCGCTCCGCCAGGAGCAGCGGCACAGCATGAACCTGGCGTGGTGGCAGGATGCGGGCTATCAGTTTGTCCTTATTGGCCGCAATCCGCCGTCTCACCTGCGGGCAAACGCGGAGCAGCTACAGCGCCTCATCTCAGGATGACGGCACATCGTTCGTCTTGATTGCAATGGCAATGGCTATACGATCGTCCACGACCAGCGCAAACTTATCCATTCCATAGGATGCGCGCGAGATCGCCGTGGTGGCATCAAGCCGGGGGGACTGTGCATGCGGGTCTTTCAACACGGCCTCCAGGATCACCGGCCGGGCAATGTTTCGTACGATCAGCGTGCCGAATACCCTGAACCGCCCGGCGCTCTGAGCGACCACGCGTGAGCTAATGAACTCGATGGTCGGGTAGCGCTCGGATTCAAAAAACATGTCGCTTTTCAGCTGCCAGGTGAGCAATTTGTTAGAAGCCATCAGAGTTGATACGGGAATGGTGACGTGAATATGGTCGTCGACGTCGTTATCCGGGTTGAGCGTCACGGCACCCGTCACGCCGCTGAACGTCGCCCAGGAGAGAATGCCGCCGAAGGCATGCCACGATAGCCGAATGGCGGTGTTATCGCTGTCGATAAGATAGCTTTTTGGGGCGGCGTACAGGGACGGGCATAACAGCAGGGCGGTCAGAATGGCTAAAAGGCGATACATAGTGGTTTCTCCGATAAACGCGCACTGCGTAAACGCCTGAGGGGCTAATTGTATTCGAAGAAATTAAGACGTTCCGTCAATCTCACCGAAAATTTTCCTGATAGATAAAGGTTAGCACTGAGGAGCGCAATGAGGGGACTTTGTCTGATGATGCCGGGTTCCTGCGTCCTTTATCGCGTATGACCCTCAGCGGGCAAGCTGATGTTTTACCCTCAGAGAATGTCACTTATTTTTTTCCACATAGCATTACAACAAGCAATAAAATCAAAACTCCATATTAGATCATCCAAGATGGAGTTTTTGGTGTTTTGTGAGCAAGCTAACAGTATTGTAAGGGGAGATAAATACAATACGCTGACATTACTATCCAGTGCGAGAGATTTTCAGATATGGATTTCATCAATAAAATTAAACATGGGGGCGGTCTTGTTTTCATTGAAAAGATCTCTAATTGGGCGGGTGCTTTTTCAGGGCAGCGACATCTTTCGGCAGTGAGAGAATCATTTGTTGCGCTGATGCCGTTAATTATTGCTGCGTCGCTATTTATATTAATAAATAATGTATTGCTCAACGGTGAATCGGGCTTAGTCGGTTTTCTGGGGCTGGAAGGCGCATGGGTTGGCCATTTGCAGGAAATCGGTATTCGCGTATATAACGGAACGCTGAATATCCTCGCCTTTCTTGCAACGATGATGATTTCATACCGATTAGCCAACAGCTATGGCGAAGAGGGTATAACGTATGCCATTTTCTCACTGGCGTGTTTATTTGTACTATTCCCGGTAACTATTCCCGTGACGGTACCAACTGGCGAGGTTTTTCAGGTTTCGGGGCTTATCAGTGGCAATGAGAGTGGTGCTGCAGGTATGTTTGTAGGCATATTTGTGGCGCTCATTTCCACTGAACTTTTTCGCAAGGTTTCGGCCTCGCCAAAATTGAAAATAACCCTGGCAGATTCCGTTCCTCCGTCAGTTTCAAGAAGCTTTAACGTATTAATACCCATGATCCTGGTGTTAACCTTGCTAAGTATCTTTGCATGGTCGTTAACCAGTCTTTTCAACAAAAACATACATGAAATTGTCACGTTGATGATCCAGGCCCCGCTGCAAAATATTTTACAGGGGCTAAGCGGCGTCATCGGGCTGCTGCTGACGCAAAACGGCTTATGGTGGGCGGGGATCCACGGCGCCAGTATTATGTACCCAATTACTGAGACCACATTGCTGGTGGCGATTCAGGAAAATACGGCAGCGTTTAAGGCTGGCCTTGAAATCCCTCATATCGTCACGAAACCTTTCCTGGATGCCTTTGGATTTATGGGCGGTGGCGGTCAGACAATCGGCTTACTCATTGCGTTGTGGATCGCCGCTAAAAAATCGGAGCATCGTGCAATAACGCGGCTTGCAACGCCAGGAATGCTGTTTAACATAAATGAGCCCATTATTTTTGGTTTGCCTGTTATGTTCAACCCAGTGCTGATTGTGCCATTTTTATTTACCCCGATTATCAGTATCGTGATTGCTTATGCCGCGACGGCAATGGATTTCATTAACCATACCTATGTTCTTGTGCCATGGACAACGCCGCCAGTGGTTAGTGCCTTCCTCGCGACTGGAGGGGACTGGAGAGCTGCGGTATTATCCGTATTCTTAATCGGCTTGTCGGTTATCATCTATCTGCCATTTGTTATCGTTATGAATAAACAGAAATAACCAGAGGTAAAGTGATATGAATATTATTGGCATACCTCTGGATATCAGACCTTATAACTATGATTTCCTGGTCTCCCTTGTTTCGATGGACAATAATGTTTCGTTAAAAATGCCGGAGAAAGCGGTTTTGGGTTACAAAAAACAACCCGCTGAACATCAAGCTGTAGATAAATTTTTGAAAGACCACTGTGCAGATGCTGATGCATTAATTATCAGCCTGGATATGTATCTCTACGGCGGACTTTTCCCTGCCCGTATCCATCAAATGGAATTAACCGAGTTGACGGCAAGGCTAAATACGTTAAAAACGCTAAAGGAGAATTATCCCGCGCTAAAAATATATGCATCTTCGCTGGTGCTACGGACGCCAAAATATAATTCCAGTGAAGAAGAACCGGATTACTATGCGCACTTCGGGCATTCCATTTTTCAGGTGGGCTATTTGTCTGACAAAGAGAAGCGCGTTGGGCTAAGTGAAGATGAAAAAGCACAGCTGTTTGCGCACCGTTCAGCTATTGATTCTGCTGCTTTTGATGACTGGATGCTGCGTAGAAGCAAAAATCTACAGCTCATAGAAAAAGCGATAGAGTTCGTTGATGAAGAGGTTATCGAGCAGCTGATAATCCCACTGGATGATACGGCGCAATTCGGTTTTACGATGCAGGATCTTGAACGTATCTACGAAAAGATATCTCTTCTCGGTGTTCAGGACCGGGTGTTTGTCCATCCTGGTACTGATGAGTCAGGATGCACATTATTGACCAAAGCTTATCTATCGATGAGGGGGCAGGCGTTTTTCGCCACGACGTACTATTCAAACGAATTGTTTAAAAGCTATATCCCGAATTATGAAGATCGTCCTTTTGTACACTCATTGCGCTCGCATGCTGCCGCATCAGGTATAACATTGGTTGATGATGATGTCTCGCTGCCCGTTTTAGCGATCAATGGTTGCGGCGAGATCATGCAAGAGGCTTTTGATATCAGCTATGGGCTAAACCTTCATACCGGCACGCGCAAGCCGAAGTATAAAAATATTACGTATTTTACCCACCGTAACCTGGCAACATATGCAAAAGAAATTGCCAGCAGGGCTTTGCAGGTCCCCGTGGTGGTTATTGATGTGGCAATGTCAAATGGGGGGGAAACTGAACTGATTCGTGCGCTGGATAAAGCTGGCGCTCTTGATGCCATTAAAGGCTATGCAGGCTGGAATACCACGTGTAACTCGTTAGGGACGGGGATAGCGAACCTTGTCTTTTCGACCCTGGGCGATAACGCTGACGCAATCGAACATTTCCTGAAAGAAAGGCTGGTCTCGGACTGGGCTTATCAGACCGAGGTCCGTTTTCCTGTTCAGTATGAATATCTGGCGTCGATTGGTCTCAGTTATGACTCATTTGAAGAAAAGGAGTCTATGGTCTTCGAGAAAATTAAGTCTGAAATCGAAACCGTCTGGAAGGAAAATGTTAAGAATAGCGTTAATTTATGCTGTCCTGTGATCTCTTCCATTTCTGCACCTTTCCGGCGGATGAGTGGTTTACATATTACCCTTTCATAATTTAATCAGTGACGAGTCATTACTATGAATAAGATACTTTTAGTGTGTGCTGCGGGGATGTCTACCTCGATGTTAATGAAGCGAATGAAAGATTATGCCAGTTCTCTCGATCACGAGACGATAATTGAAGCGCATGGTGTTGATGTTCTGAAAGATATTATTGTGAATTATGATGTTGTACTGGTTGCCCCTCAGATTCGATTCAAGCTGGCTGAAATACAAAAACTGGCTGAGATGCATGGTAAAAAAGCAAACGCCATCGACCCATTCCTGTATGGATCGATGAATGGCGAAAAAGTGTATCAACAGGCCGTTGATTTAATTGCCGCAAAATGAGTCGCGGCCACCGAACCTAAAACGAGATGATTCAAATGAGTTATGAAGATGATGTAATGTCGCTGATTATTGCCGCTGGCGAGGGTCGCAGCTGTGCCATGGAGGCGCTTAGTTTTGCCAAAGCAGGGCATTTTTCTGAAGCAGAGGCTTCGCTAACCCTTTCTGCCGATGCCTTCAGGCAGGCACACGAGGTGCAGACCCGGTTAATTGGTTTGGACGAGGGGGCAGGTAAACTGCATATGACGTTGGTGATGGTTCATGCCCAGGATCACCTTATGACCGGTATGCTTTGCCGTGAATTTGTGACAGAATTGATAGAGGTTTATAAAAAATGGAGTGAGTACTGAATGAAAACACGAGTCGGCTTTAATACTTTAATTAACACCAGAATTAATGAATTGACCCAGACTGAAATACGTATTTACCAGTTTATCAAGAATAATCGTATGCGGTTTATCGATATGAGCATTGCAAAATTAGCCGATGCAATGAATGTTGGTGAGGCCTCTATCATTCGTTTTTGTAAAAAACTGGGATACAAGGGCCTTTCAGAATTAAAGACGACTCTTCGCCTGGAAACAGATAAAGACGATACATTGTTATCAAAAGTGACTTCTCTTGATGAGCAGACGAACTCTATGAGAGGAATTGTACAACAGCTGGCTAATGATAATTACGTTGTTATTAATGAAACGCTTGCCCTGCAGGAGGAGTCGTCGCTGCTGTGTGCCGCTGACTGTCTGAGCAACGCTCGACAGGTCTATTTCTACGGCATTGGTATGTCGGCGATATCCGTTCTGTATGCCAAATATCGATTCATGAGAATTATGGCAAACGTCGATGCGTTAATCGACAACCACACCATGACGCTCAACTCGAACAATGTCGGGAACAAGGATGTGGTGGTTGCGATTTCACATTCAGGTGAAACACGCGATGTTGTCGATGCATTAAGGAGGGTGAAAGAGAAGGGGGCGGTAACAATTGTTATTAGTAAGCTAAAGCATTCTTCATTAAGTCAGTACGCTGATGTTGTCTTACTGACGGGAGGGACCTCAAATCCTTATCAGTCAGATTCATCAACGATTACCGCTGCACAAAGCTTTATGGTTGATGTTTTATTCAATGCGTTATTGTTTATCAATCAGGGCGGTAATGTTGAGAAGATAATATCTTCTCTGGATATTATTAATAAAGCTAAATAAATATATTTTCAATTCTTTCCTTTTCAGGTATGAAAGTAACTGAGGACAACTTATGGATAATACAAGAAAGATTATATGCATTTCTTTGCTTACGGCTATGCCAGGAATAGCAAATGCAATGCTGGTAGGAGGGCCAAAAGACTTTAATCTGGAAATTTATGGCAAATTAGCTATGTCCGTTTTTACGACTCAGGCAAGTGAGCGAAATTATGATTATACTCTCGATAATGAATCGTATATTGGTTTTCGTGGGAATAAAGAAATCACGGAAGGTATAAATGTTATCTTCCAGATTGAAAGTGGTTATGTTGGTTACGAGGCAAAAGACTCTGGCCTGGGAAAATTCGATACCTTCGTAGGATTTGAAGGTAAGTATGGCAAACTTCGCTTTGGTCGCATGAAGGGGGCGTTGTATGAAATCATAGACTGGCCTTATACGAACCCCGGTCTCGGACGTGTTTTTGACTGGGGAGGGGACGTCCACTGGCACCAAAGTAATCGTATGTCGAATATGGTGCGCTATGACGGGAGTCTTGCCACAAATGACTACGGGGCATTTGATGTGGTGCTTAGCGTTAACCGGGATGATTCAACGATTTCAGGATCGACGACCTACAGCTCGCGGATAACCTGGACGCCGTACTCCACGATAAAAGTACATGCCGCTTATGAAGAAACGCGCAATAAATCAGATCAACCGACGGATGACGTGGTAGTTGACGATCTGATGGATGCCTCAGGTTATGTTTTGGGCCTCGAAGTACCCATTCCTGATCTTGGCCTAAGGTTTTACGCAGGTTATAAAAACGGTCAAACAACCGATCTTACTACCCACGTTAAGAGTACCCAGGATGCATATAGCTTAATTGGTGAATACTGGCATGACATCTATGGTGCTAAGCTAGGGTATGCCAGGAATAATGATTATAAAATTGATAATGTCACCCAAAAAGACACCGCCGATAAAGTTATCTCCTTACAATTGATGATGAACATGGAAAATGGTTTTCTTCCTTATGTTCGTGTAGGTCGTACTGATGCCTATAATTCATCAACGAATGATAATTTTTATCGTGCTGGTCTGGAATTCTGGTTCTAATTTTTTATCTGTTTTTTTTATTTTATCAGTTCTGTTAATTAAATTTTTTGGGCGTTTTTATTTTATCTTTAAATAAGATACCTTCAGCGCATAGCGATCTGAATCGGGTTCGTGCTGTCAATTAGATGAGATAATTGAATTCTGATATCTATTCTATAGCGATATTTTATGCAACCGCACTGACCTGATTTCAGTCATCCTGCCGCCTGCAGTCGGAAAAGATTTGCTGTTTACTGTGCATGCGATTGAGATCCCCAAAAAGGCCGCAAGTGCGGCCTTTTTGGGGAACGTAAAGGTTACTCAGTGACTTTCTTTTCCAGTTCGCTGGCACCTTCTTTGGTTTTATTCCAGCCTTTCTCAGCGCCTTCTTTGGTGGCATCCCACCCTTTCTCGGTGCCTTCTTTGGTTTTATGCCAGGCTTTCTGGGAATCTTCGCTGACTTTACTGCCCAGGCTCTCGCTTTTACCTTCCGCAGCATGCTGCTGTTTCAGCTTCAGCTCTTCACCTTTGTTCTGCTCTTCGTGCAGTTTTTGCTTCGCCTCATTGGCGTTTGCGTTCGCTGCCGCGACGGTATCATCAGTTGCATGTGTGGTCGCAGCAAATACTGGGGAAGCCAGCAGAACGGCAGATAATGCGATAATTGTTTTTTTCATAATATCCTCATTTAACGTTTTCGGTTATGAGCGTGATTCAGCCTGGCACAGGCGAAGCGGGATGGCTTTAGGAAAAAACTGTAATGAGATCAATGCATCCTGACGCGGGGTATTTTGCCTGAGGATTATCCAAAGGATAAAACGCCTATTTCTGCGAGGGCGGCGAGGGTCAGGAGAATGAAAAGTATGACGGTTATGGGTCTGTACATGGTGGGTTTCCTTCCGGGTGGGGGGGCTAATCCGTAGCGCTGGGTGGTGTAGGTTATTTTCCACAGGAGATGGAGGAGAGTGTTGATGCTTGTCAATGCCATGGTAGTACAACATAAACTACTGGCCGGTGGATACTGTGTGGATTCAATCCATGCAGCAGTGTAGACAATAAACAGGCACAAAAAAGCCCGCAGGGCTTGCGCCGTGCGGGCTTTCAGGACTTCATCGGATGACTCTGGTAATCACCGATGGAGAATTTTGGTGGAGCTGGCGGGAGTTGAACCCGCGTCCGAAATTTCTACATACTATTATTTCTACAATAAAAACAGTGATTTGTATTTTGAATCAATAGTTTGGTGTTTTTGGATGTTTACTGTTTTTATGCATTTTTACTTTACTGCCGCCACATTGCCGCCACTCTTTGCAACATGAAGCTCCTTTGTTACATAAGCTAACCAAGATGGGGAGTAAATAGAAGCCTGTAGTTTTGCATTTGCAAATATATCAAAACTAGGTTCAGCGTCATAAATATAGCTTGCAATATTCTCAAAGTTAGGTGATTCGTTACCTTTTATTAAGAAATATATTTTTCTTGAAATATGATATGCCGCTTCTAAAACTTCTAAAAACAAATATTCATTATCAGTGAATGTTTTCATTTCTTTATTTCCACTGCGTAGTTTATAAGTGGCTAAAGATATGTTTTCAATGCATAGGTGTTCAAGTAATAATGCAGTGTGATACGATACCTCATTTAGTTTGCTTATCGAGCGTGGTGCTAGCAAAGTATTGTCAAGCTCGTTTCTTTCAAGGTTATTATTTATAATATTAAGGTGGTCTTCCATTTTTGTAATGAATTCTTCGTTGTGAGCGTAACTGGCCTCTACTTCCATAGTTGCTTTGGGGTAAATTTTCTTATAAAGATGATAAGGGTTCGATATGTTTATTTTGTCTTTTATGGCTATTTTATAACCCGGGTTGCCTTTGTTATCTTTTATACCACCGTTGGGATCGTTGGTTTCAATTATATTGAAACTAGGTATTTCTTTGATTTTCTCAATGAAATTTTTTTCATGTGCCAGATACCTGTCTATAGCATTTTTAGATTCCGATGTATTAATTTGTGACTCTGTCTGGATCGTTCTGTGTATATTGTTGACTATTGAAGCTAGTGGTACTGAACTTGCCAGGATTAACAAAGGGAATTTGCTTATTTCATAAAATCTGGAATATCCATGAGCAGAAAGAATGGGGGCTTTCCCTGACCAGGCAAATACACCAAAATATATAAAGGAAAGTAAAGGAATACCTATAGAAAACCAAAAAAGCTTTTGTTGGAATAGGTTTTCTTTACTAAGAATGTACCATTTTTTCCAGATAATAGTTGAAATTACAATCAGTAATGCCAGTAAATATAGCCAGATGGCTGGAGTATTAATAATTGAGGTTAAAAGAATCATCATTAGCTTAGGTTGTGTAGTGGGTTTTTAGTTACCGCATCCTCTAAATGCTCAGGTGCGAAATGTGCGTAGACCATAGTCATCTTAATATCTGAGTGCCCTAATATATCTTTCAATACCAGTATATTTCCGCCATTCATCATGAAGTGGCTGGCGAATGTATGACGTAGTACATGAGTACATTGACCCTCAGGTAGTTCAATACCAGCTCGTTTAACTGCACGTTCAAAGGCTTTTCGGCAAGGGGTGAATAACTTACCTCTATTTTTAGGTAGTTCATCGTAGAGTGCTGATGAAATCGGCACCGTTCTGTTTTTTTTCCCCTTTGTTTTGGTGTAAGTGATCCGGTATTTCGATAACTGGTGGCCCTGCAAGTTTTCCGCTTCACTCCATCGCGCCCCAGTAGCCAAGCATATTTTTGCAATCATCAACAGGCTGGGGCTTTGAGAATCAGCACAGGCATCAAGCAGGCGTTTAATTTCGTCCGTGGCCAGGAACGCCAGTTCCCCCTCTGCGATTTTGAATGTTGGCAGTCCAGCGAGCGGGTTAGGCGCTGACCAGTGACCCAGCTTTTTAAGGGTGCCAAAAACGGATGATAAGTTACGCTGTTCCAGGTTTACCGTGCGAGGCTTTACTGGCGACATTAGTCCACCGTCTTGGTTACATACCTCACCTTTTAATCGTGCTTCACGATATTTGGTAAAATCACCGGCTGTTAACTCAGAAGCGACGGGATCGCCCAGTCCATTGCAGATAATGTTCAGTTTCGCCATTAAGCGCTTGGGGTCTGCGAGCGTCTGGCCATAAAGGGAGTGCCACTGCTCAATCAATTCTGACAAATTCCGCCGATCTTCCTTTTCACCCAGCCAAGGCTTTTTGTTCACTTCATCCATGGTGAAGTTTTCGAATGCTACAGCCTCGCCCTTCGTCGCAAATTGCTTGCGCACGCGCTTGCCGTCACGCCCGTTCGGGTAACATTCGCACAACCATTTTCCGTTCGGCTGTTTTCTAATGGTCATGTTTAGATGCTCTTAATGATTTTTACTGCGCGGCCAATTACCTCAACGTCATCGACAGAGCATTCAAAAGAGGTTTCATCTTGATGGACGATAATTTTGTTCCCTGGGATACGGGCAATCTTCACGATATTTTTCATGCCATCAATATCAATAAGCCAAGCTCCGTTGCTGAGCTGCTTTGCAGATGTATCGACAACGTAATCCCCTTCAGTCGTTTTTACGAACAAACAGTCTTCTGCTTTACCTGAAATCAGCCCCTGATCAAGATAAATATCATCCAGCTCATTAAAGGTACCTCCCTCAATCGTCACCTGTTTCACTGGCGGGACGACAATCTTAGATAGAGGGCGTACTGTGGGCTGACTCTCGTTTTTGGACTTATTTTTTTCGTCCATCTGAGGATACATTTCGCCTTGTCCTGTCGTAAGCCAGAGCAAAGAAATTCCTGTTTCAAGGGCGCACTGAATAACCCAATCGGCAGGAAAACTGTCGCGTAAGAGCCTGTTTGCCATAGTGCTTTTCGAAGCTTGAAGGTGTTCAACTAAAGCAATTTGAGTATTGAAACCGTAGGCAATCATTAGCCTTTTGATGGCTTCCTTGCCTCCCGTATTTGCACCGCTACTAATCTTCAAGTTGAACTCTCCATTTGACAATCCAATATCGGGATCGTAATTTATGTCCAACTTCTAAATTGAGAGTTTGGAAGTTGGGGTTTAACATCATATAACGCACTAAAACTAAGAGATACTGCACTATGAGCACAGATATTTCAATTCGTGTACCAAAAGAGATGGCTACTCCAGCTGAGTTCGCGGAATGGGAGGGAATTTCACGCGGTTCTGTTTATCAAAAAATTCACCATGGTCAGCTAGCTAAGTACATGGTTAAAAAAGAGAAAAATAAGGGCCGCGTTTGCCTGCGTTACTTGATGTACAAAACGGATCAGGTTCGAGAGTCTCTTGGGCATTCCAACTTCCGCGTCATTGTTGGTCAGTAAGTTCGATTATGAGAACTTTTTAAGGGTCTCACATGTTTGATTATAAGATTTCCAAACATCCACACTTTGAAGAGGCCTGCCGGGCTTTCGCACTGCGTCACAACATGGCGAAGCTGGCAGAACACGCGGGAATGAATGTCCAGACGCTGCGCAACAAGCTGAATCCGGAGCAACCGCATCAACTCACGGCTCCGGAAATTTGGCTACTGACGGATATCACCGAGGACTCCACGCTGGTTGATGGGTTTCTGGCGCAAATCCATTGCTTGCCATGCGTGCCGCTGAACGAAGTTGCCAGCGAGAAAATGCCTCATTACGTGTTGAATGCTACAGCAGAGATCGGTCGTGTTGCAGCAAGCGCTGTTTCTGGCGAACACCAGACAACAACGGAACGCCGGCAGGTTATCGAAAGCATCAATTCTGTCACTCGCTTAATGGCACTTACAGCTGTTTCCATGCATGCGCGCCTGCAGTACAACCCGGCAATGGCAAGTGCTGTTGATACAGTAACGGGCCTCAGCGCTTCATTTGGTCTGATCTGAGGTGCTTATGCTTAGTAAGGAACCCTCATTCGCATCGCTTTTGGTTAAACAAAGCCAAGGTATGCACTGCGGCCATGGCTGGATTATCGGGAAAGATGGCAAGCGCTGGCACCCGTCTCGCTCTCAGGAAGAGCTGCTGGCAGGGCTGACCACTACCAAACAGGTGAAACCATGGCTATTGAAGGCACTGCAGCGACTGTTCCACTAAGCCCGGGTCAACGGCTTGAAGGACTGAACCGTATAGCTGAATTAAGGGCGAGGGTTTTTGGTCTGAATATTGAGCCAGAGCTTGAAAGGTTTATTAAAGATATGCGTGATCGTCGCGATATAAACCATAAACAAAATGAGCGGGCACTGGCAGCCATATTCTTTATGGCAAAAATTCCGGCAGAACGTCACAGCGTCAATATTAGTGATCTGACTACTGACGAAAAGCGGGAACTGGTTAAAGCAATGAATCATTTTCGTGCAGTGGTGAGCTTATTTCCCAAACGGCTAACTATGCCGAATTAACCCACAACAGAAATTAATGGCGTAAACCCGCCGGGCATTCTTTTGCCCAAATTCAGGAGAAAGAACAATGCAGAACGAATTACCAAAAATGTTTGTAGCCGAAACCGATTCGCTTATGGCGGTGATCGATATTGCCAAACGTGAGGAGCGAAAAGGCCGCGCGCTCGCAGTTTCAATCCGCCTTGAGGCGCTGGCAACCCACATCACCAACAAAGGGTTAAACGGTGTTGAAGCAGCTGAACTACTGCGCTGCGAAGCAACCCGCTACGAAAACGAATCTCAGGAGCTCCACTAATGGCTGACTCTATGGACCTCGTACAACAGCGCGTTGAAGAAGAACGCCAGCGCCACATCCACACTGCCCGCAACAGAGCGCCGGGCGTTTCCCGTGTGCTTTGCATCGAATGCGATGCGCCGATCCCTCCAGCTCGCCGCCGCGCTATTCCGGGCGTGCAGTGCTGTGTGACCTGTCAGGAAATCGCAGAGCTTAAAGGCAAGCACTACAACGGAGGCGTTGTATGAGCACTATCCTGAAATGGGCGGGAAACAAAACCGCCATCATGTCCGAACTCAAAAAGCACCTCCCAGATGGCCCGCGGCTGGTTGAACCTTTCGCGGGTTCCTGCGCTGTGATGATGGCAACAGACTATCCTCATTATCTTGTCGCGGATATTAACCCTGACCTTATAAATCTTTATCAGGTGATTAAAGAAGACGTTAACAGCTTTATTCATTTGGTAGAGCGTATTTTCTCCAAGTTCACCACGGAAGAAGATTATTATAAATGCCGCCAGTTTTTTAACACTGTACCCCTGGAGCCAATAGAAAAGGCAGCTTATTTCCTTTTCCTTAATCGTCATTGTTATCGCGGTTTGTGCCGTTATAACCAGCGCGGTCTTTTCAATGTTCCATATGGTAATTACAAAAAGCCTTATCTGCCTGTCGATGAAATACGTGCATTTGCTGAAAAGGCTGTGCGCGCGACGTTCATCTGCGCCAGTTATGACGAAACGCTGGCAATGCTGCAGGCGGGTGATGTTGTCTACTGCGATCCGCCTTATGACGGTACTTTTAGCGGTTATCACACTGCCGGGTTCTCTGATGATGACCAGTATGATTTGGCATCTATTCTGGTGCGCCGGTCATCAGAAGGCCATCCGATCATCGTGTCCAATAACGACACCCGCCTGATTCGTTCGTTTTATCGAAAATTCACCCTTCACCGCATCAGCACAAAACGCAGCATTGGCGTTGCCGCGGGCGAAGGGAAAAAAGCTGACGAGCTCATTGCAGTGCTTAAACCAAAGATGTGCGTAAGCGTCGATCCAGGTGGCCCTGATTGCTCTGTTGTATGGAAGGTGCCTGCGTGAAAGGAGCGCAGCTCGGGGCCCATCATTTTCACGGGACGCCTGTTTGGGGGAGTGCCGGTGATGTTCATCGCATTGCGGTGAGCGGAGCCGGTGCTTTCGTTTCATATGTGCGCCCGGACCAGATTGCAGCATCTCTCAATTTTGCCGCCGCAGTGGGTATTGATAACGGAGCATTTTCAGCATGGATGCGGGGCCTGGTTATTAACTGGTGCGAATTCTATGAGTGGCTGATTGGCTATTACCACCATCCTAAAGTGGCTTTTTTCGTGATCCCTGACGTTGTGGAGGGGGGAGAAAGTGATAACGATGCACTGATTCGTCAGGTTCCTCGCATGTTTCGGGATAAGGCGGCTCCTGTCTGGCACCTGCACGAATCTATAGATCGTCTGGTTGAGCTTTGCCGCGAATGGCCCCGGGTTTGTTTTGGGTCATCTGGAGAATATGCGGTTATCAGGACAGAGCGCTGGCATCGTCGTATGCAGGAGGCTTTCGAAACTATTTACTGCAAATATACTTTTCAAACCAGAGTTCATGGCCTGCGTATGCTGGATGGGCGTGTGATGGGCAATTATCCACTCGCCACCGCTGACAGCACGAATCTGGCCTGCAATGTTCCTAAATTCAACTCTAAATATCCTGAACTAACCAGGGCTATCCGCGAGGCTGAGTATTCACGCGGTCTTAGCGAAAAAGAGCTCAAAGCCGTAATTTTGAAAAACCGTTGCGCCATTCTTAAAGGCGCTATCGAGGCAGTGCGGCCGCCCTCTATCTCTGAATGGTCCTCAAAAGGGTTGCAGCCTTTCCAGCTTGAACTGGAGATCGCATGAGCAATTACCGCTATTCCTGGAATGCTGAAAAGAAAGCGGTTAACCCTTATCTGGATACAGATAAGCGTGCCACTTCATCCGTGCTTTCAAACCTGATTACTCTCTATGCTGCTGATAACGAGCAGGAACAGCTGCGCCGCGAAGCCCTGAGTAATGAGGTCTGGGATCGCTATTTCTTCAATGAATCCCGTGATCCTGTTCAACGGGAAATGGAGCAGGACCAGCTGCTAAGCCGCGCCGAAATGGCCCGCGAACAGCAGCAATTCAATCCCGATCTGGTCATCGTTGCTGACGTGAGCGCCCAGCCGGTGCATATCAGTAAGCCGCTTCTTGAACGGATTAAATATTTCGAGGGTCTGGGCAAACCGAAGGCATATTCCCGCTATCTGGGTGAAACTATCAGGCCGTGCCTGGAACGCCTCGAGCGCGTGCGCACCAGCCAGATTTCTGCGTCATTCCGTTTTATGGCGAGCCACGACGGGCTGGAGGGTTTGCTGGTCCTGCCCGAAATGAATCATGAGCAGGTCAAGCGGTTGTCAGCCCTGGTGGCGGCACACATGAGCATGTGTCTGGATGCTGCCTGCGGTGAGCTGTTTACGGATGAAGACGTTACGCCGGAAGAGATCCGCCGGTCATGGGAAAGGGTGGCCACTGAGGCTATGCGCCTTGATGTTATCCCGCCTGCTTTCGAGCAGCTACGCCGTAAAAAGCATCGCCGTAAGCCGGTCCCATACGAGCTTATTCCGGGCTCGCTTGCCCGTATGCTTTGCGCGGACTGGTGGTATCGCAAGCTGTGGCAGATGCGGTGTGAATGGCGGGAAGAACAGTTGCGCGCTGTCTGCCTGGTTAACAAAAAAGCGTCCCCGTATGTCAGCTATGAAGCTGTGATCCACAAACGCGAACAGCGTCGCAAATCACTGGAGTTTTTCCGCTCGCATGAGTTGGTTAACGCCGAAGGTGACACGCTGGATATGGAAGAAGTGGTAAACGCAAGCAGCAGCAATCCGGCGCACCGGCGCAACGAAATGATGGCCTGCGTTAAGGGGCTGGAGCTGATCGCAGAAATGCGTGGTGAATGCGCCGTGTTCTATACCATCACCTGCCCGTCACACTTTCACGCAACGCTCAATAACGGCAGGCCAAACCCGAAATGGACCAGTGCCACGGTCCGCCAGAGCAGCGACTACCTGGTGAATATGTTTGCCGCCTTCCGTAAGGCTATGCACAAAGCCGGGCTGCGCTGGTATGGCGTTCGCGTTGCTGAGCCACACCATGACGGCACCGTGCACTGGCACCTGCTTTGCTTCATGCGCAAAAAGGACCGCAAATCCATCACCGCGCTGCTGCGTAAATTCGCCATTCGTGAGGACCGGGAGGAGCTGGGCACCAATACCGGGCCGCGATTCAAGTCTGAGCTTATTAACCCGCGCAAGGGGACACCGACCAGCTATATCGCCAAATACATCAGTAAAAACATTGACGGGCGAGGACTGGCGCAGGAAATCAGTAAAGAAACGGGCAGATCGCTGCGCGATAACGCTGAGAACGTAAACGCCTGGGCTTCGCTGCACCGTGTCCAGCAATTCCGCTTTTTTGGTATTCCTGGCCGCCAGGCGTACCGTGAGCTGCGCCTGCTGGCCAGTCAGGCTGCCAGGGTGCAGGGTGACAAGAAGGCAGGCGGGCCGGTACTGGAAAACCCGCGTCTGGATGCTGTATTGGCCGCAGCTGATGCTGGCTGTTTTGCCACCTACATCATGAAGCAGGGCGGTGTCCTGGTTCCCCGTAAACATCACCTTGTCAGAACTGCCTATGAGCTGAACGACGAGCCGAGTGCCTACGGCGATCACGGTGTTCGTATTTATGGCATATGGTCCCCGATCATAGAGGCCCGGATCTGCACTCATGCAGTGAAGTGGAAAATGGTTCGTAAAGCCGTTGACCTTCAGGAGGCGACAGCCGACCAAGGCGCTTGCGCCCCTTGGACTTGTGGCAATAACTGTCCCCCTGTTGAAAATTTGAACCAGACAGGGGGGGAAGTACCGGATATTACGTCCATGGATGAAAAGGCGCTGCAGGACTACCTGCACGGAATGGGAAAAAGGGAGCGGCGGGAGTTGATTGCCCGGCTCAGGCTGGTAAAACCGAAACGCAAAAAGGCTTACAAGCAGGAGGTTTCTGAGCAGCAGCGCCTGCAACTTGAGTATGAGCTTAGGTCCAGGGGTTTTGATGCCTGTGATTACGAGGTGAATTTGCTTTTACGTGGAGGCAGCCTTCCATCAGGTGGCGGGTTGCTCTTCTTTTATCAGAACGAGCGGCTGCGTGAGGATGAAAGATGGAGGGAGTATTTTTAACGTCCCGAGAATATTTCCTTTTTGCGTCAGACCAGGGTTTTCTTATTGAAATCAAAAAGCGTTTTACATTTAGAAATCGGTATTATACTGTATGCATAAACAGTATATATACATGCAGTTATGTTGTGTGGTGGCCGTAAAAGGAGGGAAAATGCAAGATTATCTTTTGGAGTCATTGAAACTTCAGCGCATTGATTTTTTCTTAAAGCTGGTAGCAGCAAGCGATTGCAGCGACGAAGAAAAGCTTCTGGCTATCCAATGGGTTTCTGAACTTACTGATGAACTGATGGCGAAAATACGCAACCATGGATACAGCCGGACAATGGACTTTAGTCAAAATACGTCTGAAGACCTGGCTCTTTCAGCTTATGAGAGTTGTTCGTCTCAAACTTGAGGGAAGGATAACACTTGAATAAAAAAGGCCCGCAAATGCAGGCCTTTGAATTAGCCGGTCACGTCTTTAGCGACGGTTCAGGTAATCCATGATCGCGTTAACAATAACGATCATTGGTGGCACTATCTTCAACAACAAACTGACCATTGTTAGCCTCCTTGGGCTTCAGGGTTATCGGTCTTTCCAGTAATTCAGTAAGGTCATGATGATGACCGTCACTGGGTGCGCGAGTTTCAAGAACAGCAGCAACATTTGCATGCTTAATTCCTACGTCGTCCTTTAAGACGATGTTTTCTCGCGCCTGGCTGCAAACACCCTTGGGCTTGCCTTTACAGTTGTTGTGTCTGAGTCGCCAGACACATACGGCACGATTTTATGTTTGGGTGGAACTGAAGAATCACCAACAGCTCGGACAAATAATTCACTTTTAAATCAGTCGAAACCGTTCTGAGACGTTCCTAACCGTTCCCGTTCTCTTGAAGATTACGGTGCATTTGGTTAAGCTAGTTTTGAGTCGCCAGATACATACGGCACGGTAACAGAGCCGCAAACTCCGTTTCCGATTGAAAGGCCCGGTCTAATCAGCCGGGCTTTTTCATTTATTGCATCTGCTGACCCCAACGCAACATCTTGGGTTTGGAGCCCTTCCAAACGGCTACATCTTCTTTTCTGATTAGTATTCTAGAGCGCTTTCGTTTCCGCACAAGGGTTGATTTTGACGCTAAATTGAGGTTGTCAATAGATAAAAAAGGCTAAGGCCTCATGGCATAAGGCTTGAGCAGTATGTCAATAACTTATAAAAAAAAAGAAAATTGGATCGAATGTTGATTTCTTCAGCGCTGACGGGGCCTTGAGGCGTGTTTTCATTGCATGGAATGTTTATTTATTGAGCTGTTGAAAGTTAAATGGTGCTTTTTTTTTATCCACAGCGTATTCACCGATCAAAGTTAGTCAATGGTTATTAACAGGTTATCCACAGATATGTAAATTTCAACACATTTACAGTCCGCCTAAACACGCTCGGTTCAACTGGACCCACTTACTGTGAACATTCCGCTTTTCTAGTCTTTCTACATTCTTTTGCATGCAAATATCTATTAGTGCATGGCTATGCCGCATGAGAACGCATGATCATTTGAGTAGTGTTGTTGCTGAGGCCTGCCAGAAATGACGGGCTTATGCTTATGTCATGCAGGTGCATGAAAACCATTACGTAAAGTGGGCAGGCGTGGCGGGGCTACGAGCGCGCGCTGATGGTTGTAAAGCAGAAGCGTTGATATCAAAATGAGTAAGTCACGGGCCTCGATTCGGCTCGGTTTTGAGGAAATTAGTGGGGAATTGGACCATGGCAACGTACGTAGACGACTGTCCGAGATGTGGTACACAAAAAATTGCTTTTGATGTACGTGGTGCAAACTGTTGTGGGTCTTATCAGTCGTTTGAAATGCAGGATATTCCTGTGTATGAAGTTTATTGTGTGTGCAGAGAATGCCATAAAACGACGCTTTTTCTTTGCGAAAACAAACACAAAGAACAAGCATTGGATTCTTTTGATTGGAGGATGTCAATTTTTGGGCTGAAGGATGTAGCCAGAGTAAAACGTTGTATTTCTCCTGCAGATCTTATGGTTGGTGAACCGCCTGAATTTTTGCCTGCGCATATAAATACTGCATATGAGGAAGGGGCTAAATGTTTGGCGATTGGCTGCTATAACGCAGCAGCCACTATGTTTAGGCTTTGTCTTGATTACGCAACAAAAGGGCTTATTCCAAATGGTGATGACGCGCCAGCGGCAAAAATAAAAAGAAGCCTTGGGCTAAGAATGGAGTGGTTGTTTGAAAATAGTATTTTGCCTGAGTCCTTGAGAGAGTTGGCTGAATGTGTCAAAGATGATGGGAATGATGGCGCTCACGAAGGTATATTAGATAAAGATGCCGCTGAAGATTTAGAAGATTTCACCTACATTTTTCTTGAGCGTTTATACACTGAGCCTCAACGCCTTGTTGAGGCTAGAGCAAGGCGTGAAGCAAGAAAAAATAAAGCAAACTAAGTTTAATCTATATTTAGGCTGTATGGAGAGAATGAAATTACTTCTTCATCCAGCCATTCATTCAGCTCCTGCAGGCGCTTCTGCAGTGGCATCAGCTCGTTGCGGACAAAGACGCGGCTCGCCTTTTCCACGTCACCAAAGCCGCCGGTATTGTTGGGAATGATGCCCATCATCTGTGGTGGTACGCGATGCGCGGCCATCATGTCATCACGGCTCACATTCTTGATATTCAGAAATTCATCCTTCGCCGCCACCTCTGAAAGGGGAATGATCTGAATTCCGTCTTTTTTGCCGTTGGGCGAGTACATGAACAAGTTGCGGAAGTTGCCCGGGCCCTTGGCGCTTTTCATGGCCTGGCGGATGTTGTTCACGTCCTCCTGGTTCTGCGCGGCATCGGTCATGTACATGATAAAGCCCGCATGGCTGCCGTTAATGTAATATTTCCGGCGGAACAGCGTGGCCGACTCGTTGAGCAGGGCGGACGGAATGGCTGAGAGGTAGCCGGGCAGCCCGTAAATTTCTTGGTTAATGTCAGGCTCTAGAAGATGGAAAATGCTACCCGGCGTAAATTCGTAGGGCTGTGTGGAGAATCCGTACTGCACAAACCAATATGTGTCCAGGTCCACGCCGCGGCGGGTGTATTTAGCCAGGGCTGGCTCCAGCGAGAGAACGCCGCCGAGCCGGTTTGTGCGTTTCTCAAGGTAGGCGTTGCCGAATACCAGGTAGTCCTGAACGAAACGGGAAAAAGCCTGCTGGCTGAGCAGGCGGTGCGGTATATAGGTGCTGCTGAGAATGTCACGCTTAACGGCAATCGGTGAGCTGTGATGCACTGCGGCGCGGTAGGTGCGCGCCAGCCCGTCAAAACTCACCGGCGGTTCATACCAGCGGTCCATCTGCACGCACTCTACATAATCCAGCAGTTCCCGGCGGTCCAGTACCGGGATCGGGTCGCCAAAGCTGAATGCTTCTGCAGATACGCCTCTGCTCTGTTGAACGCTCTGTTTAGCTGCAGCGCGGTTTTTATTCCTCTTGCCCATCAAAAAATCTCCACAATGTTGCTGGTATTGGCGGCTTCGCCCTGCAGCGGTTCGTTAAACAGTGCGTGCATCGTTGCCCAGGCCAGGTCTGCATGGCTGGCTTCTTCGCTGCGGCTGGCTTCGTAGGTGGGGCGGTTCCCGCTGGCGGTGGTGGCGCGGCGGATTGCCATAAAGGACTGAGCAATGTCGGTGTGCCCGGCGTCAAACTCCAGGCGCCGGTGGCTGATAATGTCGTATGCCTTAAGCACCAAGGCGTTTTTTACGTTGGGGTTGTAGACAAACTCCCGGACCGCCGGGAAGAACGCTTTCACGTTCTCATAGACGCCGTGGCCGACGCCGGTAGAGTCGATGCCGATATAGGTCACGTTGTACTGCTGGGTCAGCTTTTTAATGGCGTCAGCCTGGGCGCGGAAGTCCATCCCGCGCCACTGGTGACGCTCCAGAATGCGGAACTTTCCGCCCGGCACGGCAGGCGGAGCCATGACCACGCAGCCCGCGCTGTCGCCATTCTGCGTGCCTTTGGCCGGGTCATAGCCGATCCACACTTCGCGCCAGCCAAACGGGCGCAGCGCCAGCGCCTGAAAGTCGGACCAGACTTCCCAGCTGTCAACCATGCACGCCTGCAGCTCGCTCAGCGGGAACACTGACGCCAGATCGTCAATGAATTCGCACATAAGAAGGTTTTGGTATTCGTCCGGGCTGTACTCCATACGCAGCTGGTCTAGGTCGAACAGGTTACAGCCGCCGCGCACCGCATCCTCCACGGTGACGATCTGGCGGTACTGACCGTCCGGGCAAAGCAGGCCCGGGGCCAGATTGCCGTGGGTCAGGTCAATATCCACCTTGTCCGCTTTGGTGCGGCCCCGGTTGAACAGCGCGCCGGACCAGAACGGATAGGCGCTGTGGGTCAGGCTGGACGGGGTTGAAAAGTAGGTCTGCCGCCATTTTTTGTGAATGGCCATACCGGAGGCTACCTTGCGCAGCTCCTGGAATTTCGGTATCCAGAAATATTCATCCAGGTAAAGATTGCCGTGATAGCTCTGCGCCGTGCGGGCGTTGGTGCCGAGGAAGTACAGGCACGCGCCGTTGCTGAGCGTCATCGGATCGCCTTTCAGCTCTACATCCACTTCTTTTGCAAAGTCGATGATGTACTGCTTGAAAACATGCGCCTGTGCCTTGCTGGCTGAGAGAAAAATCTGGTTGCGGCCGGTGGTGATGGCGTCAATCAGCGCCTCCCGGGCAAAAAAGAAGGTCGCTCCGATCTGGCGCGATTTGAGCAGATTGCGGATACGGTGGCGGTTGCCTGCCTCGTACCAGTGGCGCTGGTAGGCGAACATCGAGCCGTGGAAAACCTCCTGCAGCTTCTCGATCTGTTCGTCGGTGAAAACATTCTTTTCGGGCTGGCGGCGCGGGCCTTTGTTGCGGTTAGCAACCTTCGGATTTAAATCAGCCTCATTGCCGCCATCGTTAAATTTACTGATCCGGGCGTGGCGCTCTGACTGGCGCGCCAGCAGGTCAATTTCCTTGAAGTCTTTCCCTTCTTTCTGCTCCTTCATAATGAGCTGGCAGTAGCGCGCGGCGGTGGTGAGCTGCATCTGATCCAGCGGCCCATACTCGCCCCACTTGTCGCGTTTCTTCCAGCTGTGAACGGTTGCAACTTTCTCGCCCAGCATTTCTGCAATGCGGGCTATGCGGTATCCCTGAAAGTACAGCAGCATGGCCTGCCGACGGGGATCGAGGTCTGCGGGGGACATTGTCGTGTTCATGGCCCAAACATACGGCCTTGCCCGGCGGCTTTCCCCGGCTGCGGTTTGTGTGGCTGACCGTACAAGCGCCGCGCGTTGTTTCACTCCCCCTATCACCGCAAACATAAGGCTCCAGTAAGTTTTTTCTAACGGAGCACGGCTCATGACAGTGAAAGCAAAGCGTTTCCGCATCGGGGTGGAAGGTGCCACCACCGACGGGCGCGAAATCCAGCGCGAATGGCTGGTACAAATGGCTGCCAGCTACAACCCAGCGGTGTATACGGCGCAAATTAACCTTGAGCACATTAAAGGCTATTCGCCGGATGGCACATTTAAGCGTTATGGGCATGTCACCGGTTTAACCGCCGAAGAAATCACGGAAGGGCCATTAAAAGGGAAAATGGCGCTGTACGCCGAAATTAACCCGTCGCCTGACCTGATTAGTCTGATTAAGCAGTGGCAAAAGCAATTCACCTCTATGGAAGTCAGCCCGAAATTTGCTGACACCGGCAAGGCCTACCTTGTCGGCCTGGCTGCCACTGACGATCCGGCGAGCCTAGGCACCGAGATGCTGGCTTTCAGTGCCACCGCCAAACAGAACCCGCTGGCTAACCGCAAGCTAAGCCCTGAAAACCTATTTACCGCCGCTGAAGAAACGCTGATTGAACTGGAAGAAACCCAGGACGAAAAGCCGTCCCTCTTTGCCCGCGTATCCGCGCTGTTTACCAAAAAAGAGCAGACCGACGATGCGCGTTTTTCAGACGTGCACAAAGCCGTTGAGCTGGTCGCCACCGAGCAGCAGAACCTGAGCGAGCGCACTGATAAATCTCTGTCAGACCAGGATGCGCGCATTTCTGAGCTTGAATCCTCGCTGCAGGAGCAGCAGGCCGCCTTTGCCGAGCTTCAGCAGCAGCTGAGCCGTGAAGACAGCCGTAAAGATTACCGCCAGCGCGCACCGGGCGGTGAAGCACCGGCAGGCACCCTGACCAATTGCTGATGGAGCATAAAACCCGATGAAAAAGAATACCCGCTTTGCCTTTAACGCCTACCTGCAGCAGCTGGCGCGCCTGAACAATGTGGAAGTGGAAGCGCTTTCCAGCAAGTTCACCGTGGACCCGTCCGTGCAGCAGATACTGGAAGACCAGATCCAGCAGTCAGCCGCTTTCCTGACGCTGATTAACATCACGCCGGTTGCGGAACAGTCCGGCCAGCTGCTTGGCCTGGGCGTTGGCTCCACCATTGCCGGAACCACCGACACCACCACCAAAGAGCGCGAACCTACCGATCCGATGCTGATGGAGGACGTGGAATATAAATGCGAACAGACCAACTTTGACACGGTGCTGACCTACGCAAAGCTGGACCTGTGGGCGAAATTCCAGGACTTCCAGGTGCGTATCCGTAACGCCATCATCAAGCGTCAGGCGCTGGACCGCATCATGATCGGCTTTAACGGTGTGAAGCGTGCCAAAACCTCTAACCGCGCTGAAAACCCACTGCTGCAGGACGTGAATAAGGGCTGGCTGCAGAAAATCCGCGAAGACGCGCCGGACCACGTTATGGGCAGTACCACCCAGGACGGCACCACCACGGCAGGCGCGGT
This sequence comes from Enterobacter cloacae complex sp. SHL012, assembly GCF_049237505.1. Classification (NCBI taxonomy): domain Bacteria; kingdom Pseudomonadati; phylum Pseudomonadota; class Gammaproteobacteria; order Enterobacterales; family Enterobacteriaceae; genus Enterobacter; species Enterobacter cloacae complex sp. SHL012. The sequence continues at coordinate 46,552 of NZ_JBMKIZ010000003.1, read as the reverse complement.
GAAGGTGGGCAAGGGCGGCGACTATGTCAACCTGGACGCCGTGGTGATGGATGCGGTTAACGAGCTGATCGACGTGGTTTACCAGGATGATGACGAGCTGGTTGTTATCTGCGGCCGCGAGCTGCTGTCTGACAAGTATTTCCCGCTGGTTAACAAAGAGCAGGAAAACAGCGAGAAAATTGCCGCCGATCTGATTATCAGCCAGAAACGCATGGGCGGCCTGCAGGCGGTGCGTGCGCCGTTCTTCCCGGCCAATGCCCTGCTGATCACCCGTCTGGATAACCTGTCCATCTACTGGCAGGAGGACACCCGCCGCCGTTCTGTTATCGACAACCCGAAACGTGACCGGATTGAAAACTTCGAATCCGTCAACGAAGCGTATGTGATTGAAGATTATCGCTGCGCGGCCCTGGTCGAAAACATCACTATCGGTGACTTCAGCGAGCCAGCTGCGCCTGTGGAAGAACCCGCCGAAACAGAAACTGAGGAGTAACGCATGAGCCTGAGTCCCGCACGGCAGCACCGCCTGCGCATTCAGGCCGAACAGGCCGCCCGGGAGGGCGGCAGTGTTCGCCATGCGTCCGGCTATGACCTGATGCTGCTGCAGCTGGCAGAAGACCGCCGCCGACTTAAGGGTATCCAGTCCACCCTGAAAAAGGCGGCAATCAAGGTGGAGCTTCTGCCGAAGTATGCCGCCTGGGCGGAAGGCGTGCTGGCTGCCGGAGGTGCGCAGCAGGATGACGTGCTGATGTACGTGATGCTGTGGCGTATCGACGCCGGTGATTATGCCGGTGCGCTGGAAATCGGGCGTCATGCGCTGCGCCATGGCTGGGTGATGCCGCTGGGCAACCGTAACGTGCAGACCGTTCTGGCGGAAGAAATGGCGGATGCCGCACAAAGCGCGCTGCTGGCCGCAACCGGTTTTGATGCCGATCTGCTCCTGCAGACGCTGGACCTGACTACCGATCTGGATATGCCGGACCAGTCCCGTGCACGCCTGCACAAAGCCATCGGCGCGGTACTGACCGATAGCAACCCGGCTTCTGCCCTTAATCACCTTACCCATGCGCTGCAGCTCGATCCCCGCTGCGGCGTGAAAAAAGAAAAGCAGCAGCTGGAGCGCAGATTGCGCAGTGACAGCCGCTAACGAACGTGCCCCGCGCACGGGCGGCACGGGGTGGCGAAAGGCACTGCCACATCAAAACCCCGTCCACCGCCCACTATTTCAGGAGAAAGCCGCATGCAGTTTATTGCGCCAGAACAGGCACCGGAACAGGCGGACGTTATTAAAAATACGCCGTTCTGGCCTGATGTGGACCTGTCGGAATTTCGCAGTGTGATGCGCACTGACGGCACGGTGACGCAGCCCCGTCTCCGGCAGGTTGCGCTGACAGCCATTTCCGAAGTTAACGCTGAGCTGTACGACTTCCGCAACCGCCAGAAGATGCTGGGCTACCGGGATCTGGCTGACGTACCGGCGGAAATGCTGGACGGAAAAAGCGAGCGCATCCAGCACTACCTCAACGCCGTGTATTTCTGGGCGCGCGCCGTGCTCAATGAGCGTTACCAGGATTATGACGCCACGGCGTCCGGGGTAAAGCGAGGGGAGGAACTGGCGGAGGTCAGCGGCGATCTGTGGCGTGATGCCCGCTGGGCCATCAGCCGGGTGCAGGATGCACCGCACTGCACGGTGGAGCTTATCTGATGAAAGTGCGTGCGCATCAGTATGACACGGTGGACGCACTCTGCTGGCGCCATTACGGGCGCACGCAGGGGGGCACTGAACAGGTGCTGCAGGCGAATCCGGGGCTGGCTGAATATGGCCCCTTTTTACCGCACGGGCTGCAGGTGGAGCTGCCGGATATCACGGCGTCAACCACTGCGCAGACTGTCCAGTTATGGGACTGAACTATGACGCTTGAACGACTCAGCGCCTTTATCACTTACTGCGTTGCCCTGCTTCTGGCATGGCTCGGCGATTTGTCTCTTAAAGATGTATCGACCATTACCGGTCTTGCGCTGGGGATTATTACTGCAGCGGTGACCTGTTATTTACGCTGGAAAGCCTACCAGCTGCTGCGGGACGGCAGAATATCCAGGGGGGAATATGAGTCCTTCAATCGTTAAGCGTTGCCTGGTCGGCGCGGTGCTGGCGATTGCCGTCACGCTGCCGGGTTTTCAGTCGCTTCATACCTCCGTCGAGGGGCTGAAACTGATTGCTGATTTCGAAGGGTGCCGCCTGCTGCCATACCAGTGCAGCGCCGGGGTCTGGACTGACGGGATCGGCAATACGTCCGGGGTAGTGCCGGGCAAAACCATAACGGAGCGACAGGCCGCGCAGGGGCTGATTAATAACGTGTTGCTGACGGAAAAAAGGATTGAAGCCTGCCTGCAGGTTAAGCCACCTCAGCATGTTTACGATGCCCTGATCAGTATCGGCTTTAATGTCGGAACGGGGGCAATCTGCCGGTCAACAATGGTTTCTTACATCAATCGCCAACAATGGTGGCAGGCGTGCAACCAGCTCCCCCGCTGGGTTTATGTAAATGGTCAACGGAATAAAGGGCTGGAAAACCGGCGCGCCCGTGAGCTTGCCTGGTGTCTTAAAGGGGCAGGGGCATGACGCGCGCGTTGGCGGTGATCCTTGCTCTGGTGCTGGCACTGTTGGGCTGGCAGTCATGGCGGCTTAACAATGCCGGTCACACCATCGGGACGCAGGCAGAGGCGCTTAAAACGAACAAGCAGGAGCTGGCGAAGAAAAACAGCCAGCTCATCAGCCTGTCCATTCTTACCGAAACCAACAGCCGGGCGCAGATGCAACTTTATGCTGCAGCGGAGGAGACTTCCGCGCTGTTGCGGAGTCGCCAGCGCCGGATCGAGGAGCTAAAACGTGAAAACGAGGATTTACGCCGCTGGGCTGACACTCCTTTGCCTGCTGACATTATCCGGCTGCGGGACCGCCCGGCCCTCGCCGGAGGTGCAGCTTACCGTGAGTGGTTGTCCAAAAGTGACACAGTGCCGCCTGGACAGTTCAGCGCCTCGCAGTAATGGGGATCTGAATCAGGTGCTGGATGAGACTGAGGCCGCCTGGGCGGCATGTGCCGACAAAGTGGACACGATCATTGCGTGTCAGGAGCGAGACAGTGAACAAGCCGCAGTCCTTACGCAACGCCCTGAATAAATCGGTGGCGTATGTCCGTGACAACCCGGACAAAATGCACCTTTTTGTTGATAACGGTTCGCTGGTTGCTACCGGCGCCCGTTCAATATCATGGGAATACCGCTACACCCTGAACGTGGTGATTGAAGATTTTAGCGGCAACCAGAATTTAGTGATGGCGCCCGTGCTGCTCTGGTTAATGACCAATCAACCGGACGCCATCAGCAACCCGGAGCTGCGCGAAAAACTTTTTACCTTTGACGTTGATATCCTGAGCAACGATCTGTGTGATCTCAGCCTCAATCTGCAGCTCACGGAGCGTGTGTTTGTAAGCACAGACGGCACCGTATCGAGCGTTGAAGCGGTGCCGGAACCCGACGTACCCGAAGAAATGTGGACGGTGAAACGTGGATGATCTGCAGAGGGTAGATGACTGGCTGTCGGCCCTGCTGGCGAATCTGGAACCGGCAGCCCGCAACCGTATGATGCGACAACTGGCGCAAGAGCTGCGCCGGTCGCAACAGCAAAACATCAGGCTGCAGCGCAATCCAGACGGCACCGCCTTTGAGCCGCGTCGGGTGACGGCCAGAAGTAAAAATGGGCGCATCAAGCGCCAGATGTTTGCCAAATTGCGCACCACTAAATACCTGAAAACTGTAGCCAGCGCGGATTCAGCCAGCGTGCAGTTTGCAAATGGGGTGCAGCGGATTGCGCGGGTGCATCATTACGGGTTACGTGAAAAAATAAATAATAGCAAAAAACAAATTAAATATAGCCCGCGTAAATTGCTAGGTATTAATAGTGATGTTGAGGATTTACTGGTGAATTTGTTATTTCTAGTTAATCCTAATGCCTAGGAGTGTCCTAGGCATTAATATCATTTTACAACTTTTGTATTGCACTTGCTCTCAAGGAAGGTGATGACTTCGATTGATTTTTCAAGGTATTCTTTGACTTTTACTATTGAGATGTTGGTGTTTTTTCCATGAGCAACTAAGTGTCTATTGGTCATTATGGAATCAATTGCCTCTTTGCGGGATATATCTTCCTCTAAAAACTTTGTAAGACTGTCTCCCCACTCTTTTTTAAAGTGACTGGCAGTTTCTACAAATTTGATGGTTTTTGGGTTTTGAATCTTTGATAATGTTTTTAATGTGTAACTTGATATGGCGGGGGCAGCGCCGTCAGTTACAAATTCACTGAAAACTTCAGAAATTGCATTTTCTAAAAAACCTGACGCTAAAACGCAAGTATATTTACCCCAATGGCCTTGCAGTTCGAGGTTGTCGCCGCAGGATTCTCTGGTGTTATCAATTAAATCAATTATCTGCTTGTATTGCTTATTTAACTGATGGTTTTTCATTGTTAGACCCTTGAAAACTCTTCAATAGCTAACTCCATCCTACGTTTAACATTTTTTACGTCAGACGTGGATTGTGATGTTAAGTCCTGAAACTCCTGATTACTCAGCAAGTTTTCATAACCTCTTTGCACTATTTCGTCATCGACTGGGTAACCATTGTCAAATCGCGTTGCAAGCCCAACCATACATGCTTCATATAGGGCGACATTTAAGGCTCTAATTGGTCTAAATAATTTTTCATCAATGGCGCTATGGAATGCTTGAATGGTTAATGTGAATATTTCTTCATAGTAACCGCATTTTTCTTTGCACTCTCTATTTTTATAGCAGAATTTATTGATGAAATCTATCATCGGCTTATTATAATGGTTGAAACGTTCTTTCATTGCCCAGAATCTAATTATTAATTCGACATCTTTCATTCTGTCATTTTTAGGGCCGAAAATTTCACGCCATTCAGGTAGTTCATTTAACTTCTTAGCCAATTCGATAAGTTCGCCATGATATACGGCTACCCTTATTTCTTGTGGTGTTAATTTTCTACCGCCGCTATTCAGCCTTTCGAATATATGATAAATACTTGTGTCGTCTTCAGCGGGAGTCTCTTGTTTTACGACTGTTGCATGTATGACTGAGTTATCGAGGTTAATTCGATCGCGGGATTCAAGTTCGTCATAAGTAACGCCGTCAAATTGTTTTTTGACTTTTGAAAGTCTAAAGATTCTTTTTGTTTTCTGACTTTCTTGCGGCTTAAACTCACCAAGGTAATAGTATAACAGCGAAAGTAATCGTTGCTGTCCATCTATTACTAACATTTTTCCTGTATTAGGTTCTTGAGCAAGGAAAATTCCAGGGACTGGTAGGCCTAGCAACAGAGATTCAATAAACCTAGAGGCTTCTGGCATTTTCCATACATAATCACGTTGGAAAGGTGGAATGAAAATTTCGTCTCGTTTTAGTCTTCTGACTAAGCCTTCAACATCAAAATCAACACCATAGCTGGTAATATCGTATCTAGTATACTCTTCCTCGTAATCATCATCAGAGTCATCGATGAAGTTCTCTTCCTGTTCTATAACTTTCTTGATTTCCTCTATGTCTTTCATCCTATGTCCTTGTTCTGCTGTATGTAAAAAGAATCTTAATATTTATCTCTCCTGATTGTTTAGTCAACAGTACATTTTTGAAATGTGTTCTAACTTACACGATCAAGTTAAAACATTCGTATGAACGCACAACTCACAGAAATCATGCGCCTTATCACCAACCTGATCCGCACCGGCACCGTAACCGAAGTGGACCGGGAAAACTGGCTGTGCCGGGTGAAAGTGGGCGAGCTTGAAACCAACTGGATTAACTGGCTGACTCTGCGCGCAGGCGGCGCCCGTACGTGGTGGTGCCCGTCGCCGGATGAGCAGGTTGTGGTGTTGAGTATGGGAGGCAATCTGGAAACCGCTTTTGCCTTACCTGCGATCTATTCCAACCAGTTCGCGCCGCCGTCGGACTCAGTGGACGGCTGCGTAACGGAATACCCGGACGGTGGCTGGTTTGAATATGAACCCGCGACCGGCCGCTGGCATGTGCGGGGCATCAAATCCATGGTGATCGAGGCTGCAGATAACATAACCCTGAAAACGGGGGAATTTGTGGTGGAAGCAAGCAACACGCGCATAAACAGCGAGGTGGTGATCAATGGTGGCGTCACCCAGGGCGGCGGCGCCATGAGTTCCAACGGGATCGTAGTCGATAAACACGGTCATACCGGCGTTAAGTCCGGCGGCGATACATCAGGAGGCCCTGTATGACGCTTTATATCGGCATGAGTCAGGGCAACGGCAGGACCATTACCGACACGGACCACCTGCGTCAGTCGGTCCGGGATATTCTGCTGACCCCGCAGGGGAGCCGCATTGCCCGCCGGGAATACGGCTCGCTTCTGTCTGAACTGATAGACCAGCCGCAGAACCCGGCGCTGCGCCTGCAGGTAATGTCTGCGGTCTATGTGGCTCTGAGTCGCTGGGAGCCACGGCTTACCCTGGATTCCATCACCATAGACAGCAGTTTTGATGGTTCGATGGTGGTTGAGCTTACCGGGCAGCGTGATAACGGCGCGCCGGTTTCACTTTCGGTATCAACAGGAGCAGACAATGGCAGTCATTGACCTTTCCCAGCTGCCCGCCCCGCAGATAGTGGATGTGCCGGATTTTGAAACGCTGCTAAACGAAAGGAAAGCCGCGTTTATGGCCCTTTATCCGGCAGACGAGCAGGACGCGGTAAGGCGCACGCTTGAGCTGGAGTCTGAACCCGTGACCAAGCTCCTGCAAGAAAATGCGTATCGTGAAATCCTCCTGCGCCAGCGCATTAACGAGGCGGCGCAGGCGGTCATGGTGGCTTATGCAATTGGCGGCGATCTCGATCAGATGGCGGCCAACTACAACGTGAAGCGGCTGACGGTTACACCTGCGGATAACGACGCGGTGCCGCCGGTCGCAGCGGTGATGGAAAGTGATGAGGCGCTGCGCCTGCGTGTTCCTGCTGCATTTGAGGGGCTGTCCGTGGCGGGGCCAACGGCGGCCTATGAGTTTCACGCTAAAAGCGCTGACGGGCGAGTGGCTGACGCCAGCGCAACCAGCCCGGCACCGGCGGAGGTGGTGCTTACCGTGCTGAGCCGTGAGGGTGACGGAACGGCAGCGGCGGATCTGCTGGCAGTGGTTGAACAGGCGCTTAACAGTGAGAACGTGCGGCCGGTTGCTGACCGTCTGACGGTGCGCAGCGCTGAAATTATTCCGTACAGCGTGGATGCGACGATTTTTCTTTACCCAGGGCCAGAAGCTGAGCCGGTGATGGAGGCGGCAAAAGCCAGCCTGCAGAAATATATCGCCAGCCAGACGAGGCTGGGGCGTGATATTCGCCGCAGTGCTATTTATGCCGCGCTGCATGTTGAAGGTGTGCAGCGTGTTGAGCTGGCCTCGCCGCTCGCTGATGTGGTGCTGGATAAGACACAAGCCGCTTCATGTACGGAATGGAGCGTAACCAACGGGGGAACGGATGAATAGTTTGCTTCCTCCTGGCTCATCGCCGCTTGAGCGTCGACTTGCTCAGACCTGCAGCGGCATTTCCGATCTGCAGGTGCCGCTGCGGGATTTATGGAACCCGGCAACATGCCCGGTCAAGTTTCTGCCGTATCTGGCGTGGGCCTTTTCGGTTGATCGCTGGGACGAAGGATGGGCTGAGAGCGTGAAGCGCCGTGTGGTGCAGGATGCTTTCTATATCCATCAGCACAAGGGCACAACCAGCGCTGTGCGGCGTGTTGTGGAGCCGTTCGGCTTTCTGATCCGCATCATTGAATGGTGGCAGACCGGCGAGGCGCCGGGCACGTTTCGTCTGGATATTGGGGTGCAGGACCAGGGCATAACAGAGGAAACTTATCTGGAGCTGGAGCGCCTGATTGGTGACGCCAAACCCTGCAGTCGGCATCTGATCGGCATGTCCATAAATCTGCAGACGAGCGGACCATATTTTGTTGGGGCTGCCACTTACACCGGCGAAGAAATCACGATTTACCCGTATATCAACGAAACCATCATTTCCGGTGGCACTGCCTACGAGGGCGGCGCCGTCCATGTTATTGACACAATGAGAGTGAACCCATGAGCGCAAAATTTTATACCCTGCTGACGGATATTGGCGCGGCGAAACTGGCAAGCGCTGCCGCGCTCGGTGTGCCGCTGAAAATTACCCAGATGGCGGTGGGGGATGGCGGCGGCGTGCTTCCAACTCCCAGCGCACAGCAGACGAAGCTGGTTTCCGAAAAGCGGCGCGCTGACCTGAACATGCTTTACATCGATCCGCAGAACAGCAGCCAGATTATTGCTGAGCAGGTGATTCCTGAAACTGAGGGCGGTTGGTGGATTCGTGAGGTTGGGCTGTTTGATGAAACGGGCGCGCTGATCGCAGTGGGGAACTGCCCGGAGAGCTATAAGCCGCAGCTGGCAGAGGGAAGCGGCCGCACGCAGACAGTGCGCATGGTACTGATTACCAGCAGCACCGATAACATTACGCTGAAAATTGATCCGTCCGTAGTGCTGGCTACCCGAAAATATGTGGATGACAAGGTGCTGGAACTAAAGGTGTATGTAGATGAGCTGATGGCGGCGCATCTTGCTGCAGCTGATCCGCATACGCAATATGCGCCAAAAGCCAGCCCGACCTTTACCGGCACCCCAAAAGCCCCGACTGCAGCTGCAGGTAACAATACCACTCAGCTTGCCACAACTGCGTTTGTGCAGGCGGCTCTGATCGCCCTGGTGAATGGTGCCCCGGCTACGCTGGACACGCTGAAAGAAATTGCTGCGGCTATCAACAACGATCCTAATTTCAGCACCACCATTAATAATGCGCTTGCACTCAAAGCCCCACTGGCAAGCCCTGCCCTGACCGGAACGCCGACAGCGCCCACGGCTGCGCAGACTGTCAACAATACGCAAATTGCCACTACTGCTTTCGTAAAATCAGCTTTGGCTGCGCTTGTTGGATCATCACCTGCGGCGCTTGATACCCTGAACGAGCTGGCGGCGGCATTAGGAAACGATCCTAACTTTGCAACCACCATGACAAATGCGCTGGCAGGTAAACAGCCTCTTGATAGCACGCTGACAACTTTGTCTGGAAAGACAGCGGATGGGGTTATCGAATACCTTCGTTTGGGGGAAGCGGCAAAAAGAGGGGTTGGTGCATCAAGCGGGCAACTTCCAGATATGGGGCTTTTTGCTGCAAATTTTGCAGGGGGTGCAAACTCTTACGCGAAGTTCCCGAATGGGTTAATTATTCAAACCGGGGCAATAACTTCTATCCCTGCAGGAACATCCATTGAGGTTTTTTATCCAATAGCGTTTCCAACTCAAATGTGTTTCGTAATTTTTACCGCGGCGGGATCGGCAGATTCAACCGTGCCGATCTCTATCGGGATAGATGCTCAATCTGTTACTGATTCCCGTAAATCGGTAATGGCGCGAAATTTTTCAACCAGGAGTAACGCCGGTACACGGTTTACAGCTATTGGTTTTTAAACGTTCGTTTGGGAGAAGCGGCAAAAAGGACGGTTGGAAATGGCGCCAATCAACTACCTGACATGGCTTATTTCGCTAATAGCATTGCAGGCAACGGCTATGCAAAATTACCTAGTGGTTTAATTATTCAATGGGGAAGTTTTGCAGTTACTACAACTAACGGCGTGGTAAACAGTTTGTCGGTTACTTTACCTGTTGCCTTTCCAGCCTCGCTTCTGATGGTGAATGCAATGTTCAGTACGCAAGACCCCTCGACTCGTTTTGTTGGCTTTGATACGGCAAGATCCTCTCGCGGGACGATAAATTTCACTTACGTAACGCCCACTACTAATACAATTTACTGGATTGTTTTAGGTTATTAAAAAAATAAAGCCCTTGCGGGCTTTATTTCACTCAGGCCAATTCTTGACTACGTAACCGTTGTTGACTGCCTCAATAAGAATCCATTGGGGTATCGCAGGAAATTCAACATTAGGCCAACCCTCGCTTTCAGGCCAAAGTTTAAACTTTTGCCTTACGTCCAAAAGTTCCGCCTGCTGTTCTGCTGTCAATGGAATATTGTTAATAGTGAAATCAGAAACAAGCATTCTATCCGTGCTTACTATGAATTCATCACGTAAAACGCGGGCGCGTGCCTTGATTTGTTCCGGGCTTTCCTCCACAGCGGGAATATCAACCCAGATCGGCAGGCCGCTGACCCCTATACCACGCATTTTCCCGTTCGGCGGAGTCGAGGAAAATTCGCTAAACACGCTATCTTCAACTTCGATTAAATCATTCGGAAGACTACCTGCGTTTACATAAGACTCCTTTAAAGCCACGGGATAAAAAGCATTATTTGCAGGGCTAAACCAATAGTTCATAACGCACTCCTTAGTTTGAGCCTCAGATCTTAAGTGCGGTTTCGTAAAATAATTATCTAGCTACCATGTATGAGTTATCACACAATTTTTTGACGTCAGTAGCCAACAGCGAACCAGTAAACGCTACGTTCAAAAGGTTGCTGCACGCCGTTCACTGTTCTGACGCACAAAGCAAACGCGCTGGTTTTATCCCTGATAAATCCATTAGTCATAGTTACCATGCTCACATCAGCGGAATCAGTTGTGTGGCCCATAGCAACCAGGCATAAACCACCTACGGGAAATGCAATTGGGAATTTAAAAGAATAATTACTCGCACCGGTTAAAAGCCCCCACTGCAGCAGCATTTTTTTGCCGCCAGAAACGGGAATATATAGCCAGCCATTAGCACCGATCTGTGCGGTGGCCGCCTCCATTTTTGCCGCTTCTCCCAAACGAAGGTTTTTTATCCACCACGGTCATGATTGTCCGTGTTGGCCATTCTCTGCAGTACAGTCAGAAATGACCATGCTCCATAAAATGGTGGCATCATTCACCACTTTTTTATGGGCGAAAAATCATGCAAATCGGTTACGTGAGGGTGTCAACAAATGACCAAAACACAGCTTTACAACGAAATGAGCTTGAGTGCGCAGGATGTGAGCTGATATTTGAGGACAAAATGAGCGGAAAAACCTCAGATCGGCCAGGGCTAAAAAAGGTCCTGCGCACACTCTCAGAAGGTGACACGCTGGTAGTCTGGAAGCTGGACAGATTAGGCAGGAGCATGCGACATCTTGTTACTCTGATTGAAGAACTGCGCGGGAGAGGGATAAATTTCCGCAGCCTGACCGATAGCATTGACACATCAACTCCTATGGGGCGTTTCTTTTTCCATGTTATGGGAGCCCTTGCTGAAATGGAGCGTGAGCTAATCGTTGAGCGCACCCGGGCTGGGTTGGCAGCGGCCAGGCAGCAAGGACGCATTGGTGGCAGGCGGCCAAAACTCACAGAGGAACAATGGGCGCAGGCGGGGAGACTGCTGGAAGCAGGAGAGTCGCGGCAACGTGTCGCATTAATTTTTGATGTGGGTATGTCTACACTCTACCGGAAATTCCCTGCGGCATTGTATGGATAACAGGACAATGTAGCGAAGCTGTCTACAAAGTTGATTCACTTCACCATAGGGCGAAACCTAAACACCGGAGGGTTCGCCGTATGGCTCAGGATTATCACCACGGTGTGCGTGTCGTTGAGGTCAACGATGGCACCCGCCCTATTTCAACAGTAAGCACGGCAATTGTCGGTATGGTCTGTACCGGCGATGATGCAGATGCGTCCGTGTTCCCCCTCAACAAACCGGTCCTGCTTACCGACGTGCTGACCGCCAGCGGTAAGGCAGGCGAGTCCGGCACGCTGGCCCGCTCGCTGGATGCAATTGCCGACCAGGCTAAACCCGTGACCGTCGTTGTGCGCGTTGCACAGGGTGAAACCGAAGCGGAAACAACCTCCAACATTATCGGCGGCGTGACAGCCGACGGTAAAAAAACGGGGATGAAAGCGCTGTTATCTGCGCAGTCCCAGCTCGGCGTTAAGCCGCGCATTCTTGGCGTGCCGGGGCACGACACGCAGGCAGTTGCCACTGAGCTGCTGAGCGTGGCGCAGAGTCTGCGCGGGTTCGCCTATCTGTCAGCCTACGGCTGCAAAACGGTAGAGGAGGCCATTGCCTACCGCGCTAATTTCAGCCAGCGCGAGGGGATGCTGATCTGGCCTGATTTCATCAGTTTTGACACCGTGCTGAATGCAGACGCGACGGCTTACGCCTCGGCCCGCGCGCTTGGCCTGCGTGCCAAAATTGACGAGCAGACCGGCTGGCACAAATCGCTGTCCAACGTGGGTGTGAATGGCGTCACCGGCATTTCTGCTGATGTGTTCTGGGATTTGCAGGACCCTGCAACCGATGCGGGGCTGTTGAACCAGAACGATGTCACCACGCTGATCCGCAAAGACGGTTTCCGCTTCTGGGGCTCCCGCTGCCTCAGTGACGATCCTCTGTTTGCCTTTGAAAACTACACCCGCACCGCGCAGGTACTGGCTGACACAATCGCCGAAGCGCACATGTGGGCGGTGGATGGTGTGCTTAACCCGTCGCTGGCCCGCGACATTATCGAAGGTATTCGCGCCAAACTGCGCAACCTGAAAACGCAGGGCTACATCATCGGCGCCGATTGCTGGCTGGATGAGTCCGTAAACGATAAAGATTCCCTGAAAGCCGGGAAGCTCACTATCGATTATGACTATACGCCGGTACCACCTCTGGAAAACCTGATGCTGCGCCAGCGCATCACCGATCAGTATCTGCTGGATTTCTCCAGCCAGGTCAGCGCGTAAGGGGACAATATGGCTTTACCACGCAAGTTAAAACACCTGAATCTATTTAACGACGGGAATAACTATCAGGGGATCGTTGAGTCTCTGACCCTGCCAAAATTCGGCCGCAAGTTTGAAAAGTATCGCGGCGGCGGTATGCCCGGTTCGGCTGATGTTGATCTGGGGCTGGATGATGGCGCGCTGGATACGGAATTTTCAATCGGTGGCACCGAACTGCTGTTATTCAAGCAGATGGGCAAAGCCACCGTTGACGGCATCCAGCTGCGTTTCACCGGCTCCATTCAACGTGACGATACCGGCGAAGTGCAGGCCGTTGAGCTGGTTGTGCGCGGTCGACATAAAGAAGTCGATTCCGGCGAATGGAAAACCGGCGAGAGCAACACCACAAAAGTCAGCAGCACCAACAGCTACGCGAAGCTGACCATTAACGGCGAGGTGCTCTATGAGGTTGATGTGATCAACATGATTGAAATCGTTGATGGCGTGGACCTGATGGAAGAACACCGCAACGCCCTGGGCCTCTGATCTACTTTAAAGGCGCGGGCAGCCGCGCCAGTACCTTATTAACAGGAAATGACAATGAGCGAACAACTGACTGAAAAAACCGTACAGCTGGACACCCCAATCAAACGCGGTAAAACCGAAATTGCCGAAATTGTGCTGCGCAAGCCGCAGTCCGGCGCGCTGCGTGGCACCCGTCTGCAGGCGATCATGGATATGGACGTGGGCGCGATGATGACGATTATTCCCCGCATCTCCACGCCCGCGCTGACCGCTCAGGAAATGGCTGAAATGGACCCCGCCGATCTCACCGCGCTGTCGGTTGAGGTGGTCACTTTTTTGTTGAAGAAATCGGTGCTTGCCGGTTTGCCGACAGCCTGACGGTAGAAGACCTGGTGGCTGATATCGCCACCATTTTTCACTGGCCGCCGTCCGTCACTGACGTTATGCCGCTGACCGAAGTGCTGGAGTGGCGGCATAAAGCGATTCAGAGAAGCGGGGCCAGCGATGAGTGACACTAACCTGCGTTTGCAGGTAATTCTAAATGCGGTTGATAAGCTCACCCGCCCATTCCGATCTGCGCAGGCCAGCTCTAAAGAGCTGGCTACCGCCATTCAGCAAAGCCGCACAAGATTAAAAGAACTGGACGCCCAGGCGGGCCGTATTGACGGTTTCCGCAAGGCAAGCGCGCAGCTGGCCGTCACCGGCAACAGTCTTAAAGCCGCACGCGAAGAAGCGGCGAAGCTTGCCACGCAGTTCTCGGCAACTAACCGCCCGACGGCGGCGCAGGCTCGTCTGCTTGAGCAGGCAAAAAACCGCGTTAACGAGCTGCAGAGCAAATACAACGGCCTGCGTCAGTCGGTGCAGCGTCAGCGTCTTGCGCTCAATGAGGCCGGGCTGGACACCAAAAAGCTGAGCAGTGCGCAGCGTGAGCTTCGGCAGAATGCCGACGAAACCCGGCAGGCGCTGGACCGACAGCAGAAATCCCTTAAACGCCTGGGCGAGCAGCAGGCCCGTATGAACGCCGTCCGCGATCAGTATTCGCGGCGCCTTGAGGTGCGGGATCGTATTGCGGGCGCCGGAGCAACGACTACTGCCGCCGGGCTGGCGATGGGCGCGCCGGTGATGGCTGCCGTTAAAAGCTATGCCAGCATGGAAGATGCGATGAAAGGCGTGGCAAAGCAAGTTAACGGGCTGAGGGACGACAACGGCAACCGTACAAAACAGTTTTACGATATGCAGGATGCCATCAAAGCCGCCAGTGAACAGCTGCCGATGGAGAATGGCGCTATTGACTATGCCGCGCTGGTTGAAGGTGGCGCCCGCATGGGCGTGACAAACCAGAACGATTCTTATGAAGACCAGAAGCGTGACCTGCTGGCCTTTGCATCCACTGCAGCAAAGGCCGCAACGGCATTCGAGCTGCCCGCTGATGAGCTGGCGGAGGGGCTGGGGAAAATCGCGCAGCTGTATAAAGTGCCGACCCGAAATATTGAACAGCTTGGCGATGCCCTGAACTACCTGGACGATAACGCCATGTCTAAGGGCGGCGATATCATCAATGTGCTGCAGCGCATGGGCGGCGTGGCTGACCGGCTTGATTTCCGCAAGGCGGCCGCGCTGGGTTCCACCTTCCTGTCTCTGGGCGCCGCGCCTGAAATTGCCGCCAGCGCATCAAATGCGATGGTGCGCGAACTGTCGATTGCAACAATGCAGAGCAAGCGGTTCATGGAAGGTATGGATCTGCTGAAACTCAATCCAGAAGAGATTGAAAAGCAGATGACAAAGGACGCAATGGGGACCATTCAGCGCGTGCTGGAGAAGGTCAACAAACTGCCGCAGGACAAGCGCCTGTCCGCCATGACGATGATATTTGGCAAGGAGTTTGGCGACGATGCGGCGAAGCTTGCAAACAACCTGCCGGAGCTGCAGCGACAGCTGAAACTTACCTCAGGCACTGAGGCTAACGGTTCCATGCAGAAAGAATCCGATATCAATAAGGATTCACTTTCCGCGCAGTGGTTGCTTGTTAAAACGGGCGCGCAGAACGCTTTCAGTAGCCTGGGTGAAACCCTGCGCCAGCCGCTGATGGATATCATGGGGTACGTCAAAAGCGTTACCGGGGCACTGCGTCGATGGGTTGAGGCTAACCCGCAGCTGGCGGGCACGCTGATGAAAGTGGCGGCTGCCACTGCTGCGATCACCGTTGTACTCGGCACACTGGCGGTGGCCATGGCTGCCGTGCTGGGGCCACTGGCGGTGATCCGTTTAGGCCTGTCCGTGCTGGGTGTAAAAACACTCCCATCCGTTATGTCTGCAGTGACCCGCACCGGCGGTGCGCTGTCCTGGCTGGCAAATGCGCCGCTTTACCTGTTGCGCCGTGGCATGGCGGCATCCGGCAGCAGCACCGGATTGCTGACGACTCCTCTTAACTCCCTGCGACGTTCTGCCGGGATGGCTGGCAATGCGCTGAAAGCGCTGGCCGGTGCACCGCTTGCTGTCCTTCGCGGCGGAATGTCTGGTATTCGCAACATTATCGGCATGGTAATGAATCCGCTGACCGCGTTGCGCGGGGGATTATCCGCAGCCGGTGGCGTGGTGCGTTTTCTGGCGTCCGGCCCGCTGGCCCTCCTTCGCGTCGCGCTGTACGGGATTTCTGGATTGCTGGGCGCCCTGCTTAGTCCGATAGGGCTAGTCGTGGCGGCCCTGGCTGGCGTGGCGCTGGTTGTCTGGAAATACTGGCAGCCGATAAGCGCATTTTTAGGCGGAGTGGTTGAAGGATTCAAAGCTGCAGCTGCGCCTATCAGTGCGGCGTTTGAGCCACTGCAGCCTGTTTTCCAGTGGATAGGTGACAAGGTCCAGGCGTTGTGGGGCTGGTTTACTGATCTGCTTACGCCGGTTAAATCCACCTCTGCAGAACTGCAAAACGCGGCGTCGATGGGGCGGCAGTTTGGCGAAGCGCTGGCGTCAGGGCTGAACATGGTCATGCACCCGCTGGATTCGCTTAAATCGGGCGTGTCCTGGCTGCTTGAAAAACTCGGCATTGTCAGCAAGGAGGCGGCCAAAGCGAAGCTTCCTGAGCAGGTCACGCGGCAGCAGCCAGCCACGGTAAACACAGACGGTAAAGTGGTGCTGCCGCCTGGCGGATTCCCGACGATGGGTTTTGCGGGCATGTACGACAGCGGCGGTACCATTCCGCGCGGCCAGTTCGGCATCGTGGGCGAGAATGGCCCTGAGATTGTTAACGGACCCGCCAATGTCACCGGCAGGAAACGGACTGCTGATCTGGCGAGGGTAGCGGCAACGCTCAATCCTTCCCAGACGGAACCGGCCAGCGCTAAACAACGTCCTGAACGCGGGATAGTTCTGCCGCCTGATAGTGTGAATGGTCCGGCAAATCTTCCGGTAATCAATCGCACTACTGAACTGGTGAAACTGGCGGCAACAGTAGGCCCCGTTCGTGATGTAACAGCCAGCCCGGAGCAACGGCCTGAAAGCAGGTTAATACTGCCTCCTGAGATTGTTAACGCCCCGGTAAAACTTCCAGTTCGGGATCGTGCTGCGGAGCTGGCTGATATCGCTGCAGCTGTCATGCCTGCACCGGCCATTACGGAAATCACGGATAAGAGGACTGACCCGGTGGCTATACGCCAGAAGATGTTCGCTTCCGTCGTCGCTGGGGTAATGGGCCTGGCGGCTGCCCCGGCAGAAGCCGCACCACTTCATCCGTACAGTGTACCTGTCAGGACGCAACCGGCGCCGTCGGCAAAGACAGAGAGACAGCCGCAGGTCATTAAGTACGAGATAAGCGCGCCAATTCATATTGTCGCCCAGCCAGGGCAAAGCGCACAGGATATCGCCCGCGAGGTGGCCCGGCAGCTTGATGAGCGAGAGCGCAGGGCCAGGGCAAAAACACGCAGTAATTTCAGTGATCGAGGGGGTTACGAATAATGATGATGGTGCTGGGGTTGTACGTATTCATGCTGCGAACCGTGCCCTATCAGGAGCTGCAGTATCAGCGCAGCTGGCGGCACGCAGCAAACAGCCGGGTTAACCGGCGCCCGTCAACGCAGTTTCTTGGGCCGGATAATGATTCGCTTACTCTGTCCGGCGTCCTGCTGCCGGAGATAACCGGCGGCAGGCTGTCTTTGCTGGCGCTGGAGCAGATGGCGGAGCTGGGAAAAGCCTGGCCTCTGATTGAGGGGAGCGGGACGATTTACGGCATGTTTGTGATCGAGAGTCTGAGCCAGACAAAAACAGAATTTTTTGAGAGCGGTATGCCCCGGCGCATCGAATTTTCGCTGAGCCTGAAACGGGTGGATGAGTCGCTGTCTGATATGTTCGGCAGCCTCAGCGACCAGCTCAGTAATTTGCAGGAATCTGCCACCTCTGCGATAGGCAATATGAAAAATACGATTGGAGGGTTACTGCAGTGAATTTCAGCTCTGATCTCCTGAACCTGAACAGCAAAACTCCCGGTTTCAGTATCATCATTGAAGGTAAAGATGTGACTACCGTGCTGGATGCGCGCCTGATGAGTCTGACGCTGACGGATAACCGGGGCTTTGAAGCGGACCAGCTTGATCTGGAACTGGACGACTCGGACGGGCTAATCGTTCTGCCGCGTCGGGGGGCCATTATTCAGTTTGCGCTGGGGTGGAAAGGTCAGCCGCTTTTTCCGAAAGGGGCGTTTACTGTCGATGAGATTGAGCACAGCGGCGCGCCTGATCGTCTCATAATCCGCGCGCGTAGTGCAGATTTCCGTGAAACCCTGAATACGCGGCGTGAAAAGTCCTGGCACCAGACAACGGTGGGCGAAGTTGTGAAGGAAATCGCGGGCAGGCATAAATTAAAGATGGCGCTGGGAAAGGACCTGTTGGACAAGCCTGTCGATCATCTTGACCAGACTAATGAAAGCGACGCCAGCTTTTTGACGAAGCTGGCGCGGCAGTATGGGGCGATAGCCTCAGTTAAGGACGGCAATCTGTTGTTTATCCGTCAGGGGCAGGGCAGAACGGCAAGCGGTAAGCCGCTGCCGGTTATCACCATCACCCGCCAGGCTGGTGACGGTCATCGTTTTACCCTGGCTGATCGCGATGCCTATACGGGGGTAATTGCCAGCTGGCTCCATACCCGTGAGCCAAAGAAAAAAGAGACAGCAAAGGTTAAGCGCCGTCGAAAGAAAACCACCGCGGCAAAGGAGCCGGAAGCAAAACAGGGAGATTACCTGGTTGGGACGGATGAAAACGTGCTGGTACTCAACAGAACTTATGCAAACCGCAGCAATGCAGAGCGAGCGGCAAAGATGCAGTGGGAGCGCCTGCAGCGCGGGGTTGCAACATTCTCCCTGCAGCTCGCAGAGGGAAGGGCTGATCTGTATACCGAAATGCCGGTGAAGGTGAGCGGCTTTAAACAGCCCATTGATGATGCCGAATGGACCATTACCACGCTGACGCATAGTGTCAGTGCAGATAATGGTTTTACTACGACTCTGGAGCTTGAAGTTAAGATCGATGATCTCGAAATGGAGTAATGGGTTCTCAAAATTGAATAATGATGTATCATTATTGTGATTTTGGCAAAAGTGGTGGGATAACCGGAATGATGAATTGTCCAGAGTGCGGCCAGGCAGCGCATACAAGAAGCAGTTTTCAGGTATCAGCAACAACCAAAGAACGTTACAACCAGTGCCAAAATATCAACTGCGGTTGTACTTTTGTCACGCATGAAACATTTGTTAGGCATATCATTAAGCCTAATGTGATTTCTTCTGCACCCCCACATCCGGGAAAAGATGGGCAAGGGCACATGAATTTTTAAAAAGAACCCGCTTTCAAAGCGGGTTTTTTTGTCGCCAGTCCAAAAGCCTGTCGCCATTTTGCCGCCATTGGAATAGAAAAAGGGGCTACGTTTTCACGTAACCCCTTGTTTTATTTGGTGGAGCTGGCGGGAGTTGAACCCGCGTCCGAAATTTCTACATCCTCGGTACTACATGCTTAGTTTGTCTTTACATTCGCACGCCAGCTGCGGACAGACACGCCACTAACGAACTAGCCTGATTAGTTTTAACGCTTCAACCCCAGGCAGGGCTTCCACGCGATCTCTTTTGGGTTTGACCTCTCTTTGATCCCCGTCTTAAGAGCGGAAGCTAGGGAGAGAGGGCTCAGAGCAGGTTATTAAGCTGCTAAAGCGTAGTTTTCGTCGTTTGCGACTATTTTTTTGCGGCTTTTAACGAGGCAAACCGCCCCTCGGCATGCACCTTGGGTTTCGCAAATCCCGTCGAATCCAGAATCAGCCCCAATAGTGTTGAACTGAGTATACCAGATTTCACTTCCTGGATACCAGCCCGGAACGCTAACTTATTGAATAGTACAATAAGTGTGCAGAATCAACGTCCTGCGTTTTTCATGATGCGCGCTTTATCAAGCTGCCACTCGCGCTCTTTCAGGTCAGTACGTTTGTCGTGCTGCTTTTTACCCTTCGCCACGCCAACCTTCACCTTGCACCAGGCGTTTTTCCAGTACAGCGACAGGGCGACCACGGTGAAACCTTCGCGGTTGATGCGTCCGTAGAGAGATTCCAGCTCACGCTTATTTAGCAGCAGCTTACGGGTGCGCGTTGGGTCACACACGTAGTGTGACGAGGCGACGGTCAGCGGCGTAAAGTTCGCGCCGAACAGGAAAGCTTCGCCATCTTTCAGGATCACGTAGCTGTCGCCGATATTGGCTTTCCCGGCGCGCAGCGATTTTACTTCCCAGCCCTGCAACGCAAGGCCAGCTTCGAATTCTTCTTCAATGAAATACTCGTGGCGCGCACGCTTGTTGAGCGCAATGGTCGCCGAGCCTGGTTTATGTGCTTTTTTCTTCGTCATAAGTGTCGTAAAGCCGTCGGTAATCTGATTTCAAAAAGTCACCTCATTGCGTCCTGTGAGGTCTAACGCGCTATCTTAGCACGAGATGAGGCTTAGCGTTTTTTTAACAGGTGATAAATGTTATTATTTGTCCGTTGTGTGACCATGGAAAATGCTATGCCTCAGATTAGCCGTACTGCGCTTGTGCCTTACAGCGCGGAACAGATGTATCAGTTAGTGAACGATGTTCAGTCTTATCCAGAATTTATTCCGGGGTGTACCGGAAGCCGCGTTCTGGAGTCTGGCCCGACGCAGATGACCGCGGCGGTGGATGTCTCCAAAGCGGGGATCAGCAAGACGTTCACCACCCGCAATACGCTGACCAGCAATCAGAGTATTTTGATGCATCTGGTCGATGGTCCGTTTAAAACGCTGATGGGGGGCTGGAAGTTTACCCCACTGAGCGCGGACGCCTGCCGTATTGAGTTCCATCTGGACTTTGAGTTTACCAATAAGCTGATTGAGCTGGCGTTTGGCCGCATCTTTAAAGAGCTGGCCTCGAATATGGTTCAGGCGTTCACGACCCGCGCCAAAGAGGTTTACAGTGTCGCATAAGATCGCTGTGGAAGTGGTGTACGCGCTGCCAGAGAAACAGTATTTGCAGCGCGTGACGCTGGACGAGGGCGCGACCGTAGAAGCGGCTATCCGCGCGTCCGGCATCCTCGAGCTTCGCAGTGATATCGACCTGGCGAAAAATAAGGTCGGTATTTACAGCCGTCCGGTGAAGCTGGGTGACGTGCTGAAAGAGGGCGATCGGGTGGAGATTTATCGTCCGCTGATTGCCGACCCGAAAGAGCTGCGTCGCCAGCGTGCCGAGAAGGCGAGTAAGTAGCGCTTTCTCCCCCGGTGGCGCTGCGCTTACCGGGGCTACGACTCTGCGTAAGAATTCAGATACAAAAAAGGTGCTCATTGAGCACCTTTTTGCATTTCTGACGCCTGATTATTTGGTCAGGGCAGGTTTGTTGTCTATGTTGGTCAACACACCGGCGCTGCTGAAAGTCAGCGTCAGGGTCTGCTGGGTCACATCTTCATGGCCTGGCTGCTGACGGAATACATAGAACCAGGTGTTAGTGCCGAACGGATCGGACATCATCGGGGTTCCCAGTGCATAAGCGACCTGCTGTTGTGTCATCCCCACACGGATTTTGGACACATCGTTAGGGGTAAGGTAGTTCCCCTGGTTGATGTCAGGACGGTAAACCACTTTCTCCAGAGTGGAACAGCCTGCGGTCAACATCAGAAGAACCGCTGCGGCAGCGGTCAGCATTTTACAACGCATAGTGATTTGATTCCTTTTCGGGCCCGAGCAGAACGCGGCTCATATGTAATATGCCGATGATAATAGACCTTGCCCCACTTTGAAACCGGTCTGGCGGCGTTTTTGTTGTTCTCTATGACCCTGAGATCCCGAAAAAGTTTATGCCGCCAGCAGTTCTTTCGCGTTCGCGAGCGTATTACGCGTGACTTCACTACCGCCGAGCAGGCGTGCCAGCTCCTGCAGACGTGCACGTTTATCGAGCGGCATCATGTGCGTTTCCGTCATTTCGCCATCGGTTTCTTTGCTGACAATAAAGTGATGATGACCACAGCCCGCAACCTGCGGCAGGTGAGTGACGCACATCACCTGCGTTGATTCGCCTAACTGACGCAGCAGTTTGCCGACAACCGCCGCCGTTGGACCGCTGATCCCGACATCCACCTCATCGAAAATCAGCGCCGGGGTTTCCATTTTACGCGCGGTAATAACCTGAATCGCCAGCGCAATACGCGACAGCTCGCCGCCGGAGGCGACTTTGGAGATAGCCTGAAGCGGTTGGCCCGGGTTGGTGGTGACACGGAACTCAATGCGATCCGCACCTTCCGCCGTCAGGTGATTCTCTTCAAAGCGAACATCAATGGTGAATACACCGTGCGGCATTGCCAGCGTATGCATGCTGTCGGTGATGTGCTGGCTGAGTTCCTGAGCGTAATGCTGACGGATTTCATGCAGCTTTTGCGCTGTGGCCAGCGCCTGTTCATGATGCAGGTTCACCGCCAGAGAAAGGGTTTCCTGCGAGTCAGCCTGATCGTCAAGCTGCTGCTGCTCTTCCAGCAGAGCCTGATAGTAGCCCGGCAGCTCTTCCGGCGTAACATGGTGCTTACGCGCCAGGGCGATCTGACGGGAGATGCGCTGTTCCAGCTCAAACAGACGGTTCGGGTCGAGATCCAGACGCTCACAGTAGTGGCGCAGTTCGTCACTGGCTTCTGAGATTTGAATCGCGGCCTCTTCCAGCATATCCAGTACGCCAGAGAGTTTGCTGTCCATGCCTGCCAGCTCGGTGATCAGCTGACGAACGCTATAGAGCTGGCTCTGCAGGTTCGCTTCTTCGCCATCAGCGAGCATATTGAGCGCATTCTGGCTGGTTGAGAGCAGGTGGCCACTGTTGGCGAGGCGCTTGTACTCCTCGTCGATTTGCTCAAACTCACCCGCCTGCGGATTGAATTCGTTCAGTTCCTTAAGCTGGTACGCCAGCAGCTCCGCACGCGCGGCGCGCTCCTGGCTTTGCTGCTGATGCTGAGCCAGCTCCCGGCAGCTCTGATGCCACAGACGGTAGTGTTCAGCCATGAGCTGAGTAAGCGCGTACTCACCCGCATAGCCATCAAGCAATGCTTTCTGCTGTTCTGGTTTGACTAACTGCTGATGCGCGTGCTGACCGTGGATCTGAATAAGCAGCTGGCCGAGTTCGCGAAGCTGAGAGAGGGGGACCGCCGTGCCGTTGATAAAACCACGGGAGCGGCCGTCGCTGCTGATCACGCGGCGAAGTAAACACTCACGCCCATCTTCAAGCTGATTCTGTTCGAGCCAGCGCTGGGCGGCAGGCGTGTCTTTCAGGGAGAAGCGTGCGCACAGGTCGGCGCGGTTTGCGCCCCTGCGCACCATGTCTCCCTCGGCGCGGCCGCCAAGGCACAAGCCGAGGGCATCAATGGCAATGGATTTACCCGCACCGGTTTCCCCGGTGATCGCCGTCATGCCGCTGTGGAAATCGATCTCAAGCTCACGAACTATGGCAAAGTTGCTGATGGTCAGTTGTGCCAGCATAATTGTTTTCCTGTATGAAAAACCATAACTGTGTTTTCATACAGTATAAACTGGTTTTTTATACAGTAAAGTCCTGGATGTAAAATCAGAACAATTTTTTTGACCAGCCGAGCTTCGAGCTTAATGTGTTGAAATAGCTGTAATCTTTCGGGTGAATCAGGTTCAGGTGGTAATCGCATCGGCGAATGAGGACATCTTCACCTTCCTGGATCGGCAGCGCAATCTGGCTGTCGCAGCTGATCTCCAGGTCGTTACGGCGGTGCGAGAAGCGCAGACGTATCGTGCTGTCACCGTTGATGACCAACGGGCGGGCGGAGAGCGTGTGCGGGAACATCGGCACCAGGGTAATGGCATCCAGCGAGGGCGTCAGAATGGGGCCACCCGCAGAAAGTGAGTAGGCGGTTGAGCCGGTTGGGGTGGAGATAATCAGTCCGTCAGAGCGCTGCGAGAAGGCAAAGATTTCGTCGATATAGACTTCGAACTCAATCATATGCGCCACTTTACCGGGGTGAAGTACTACTTCGTTAATCGCGGTGCTGATGCGCTTCTGGCAGTCCTGCTGGCACACCTGCGCTTCCAGTAAGAAGCGCTTTTCGCTGATATAGTGACCTTCCAGCACGTCAGCCAGTTGCTGTTGCGCGTTGTCCGGGTCGAGATCGGTTAAAAAGCCGAGATTGCCTCGGTTGATGCCGATAACCTTGATGTCATAGCGCGCCAGCGTGCGTGCGGCACCGAGCATGTTTCCGTCACCGCCCACCACCACGGCGAGATCGGCCTGTTGACCAATCTCTGCCAGGGTTCCGGTTTTGACGCTCTTGAGCTGCAGCTCCTGCGCAATCTGCTGCTCGACCATCACTTCATAGCCTTTGCTACACAACCAGCGATACAACATTTCATGTGTCGTCAATGCGGTAGGGTGACGCGGATGCCCGACGATCCCAATACACCTGAAATGATTATTCATTTTCTGGAGGTCCTTGTGCCTGATGAATGATGACAATCTCTCTTGTTCCCTTGAATCCAGGAAACTGATCCCCATAATAAGCGAAGTTAGCGAGATGAATGCAGAAAAACGCGGAGAAATTCATGAGTAGTAAAGAACAGAAAACGCCTGAGGGGCAAGCCCCTGAAGAAATTATCACGGAACAGCACGATGAAGTTGAGGCAGTAGAGCCAGACGCATCTGCTGAGCAGGTGGACCCGCGCGATGAAAAAATTGCGAATCTGGAAGCCCAACTGGTAGAAGCACAGAATCGCGAACGCGAAAGTGTTCTGCGCATTAAGGCGGAAATGGAAAACCTGCGTCGTCGTACCGAGCAGGACGTTGAGAAGGCGCATAAATTCGCGCTGGAGAAATTCGTCAACGAACTGCTGCCGGTGATTGATAGCCTCGATCGCGCCCTGGAAGTGGCTGATAAAGCGAACCCGGACAATGCAGCGATGATCGAAGGTATCGAACTGACGCTGAAATCCATGCTCGACGTGGTGCGTAAGTTTGGCGTGGAAGTAATTGCCGATACCAACGTTCCGCTGGATCCAAACGTCCACCAGGCGATTGCAATGGTCGAATCTGAAGAGATTGAAGCCGGTAAAGTGCTGGGCGTGATGCAGAAAGGGTATACCCTGAACGGCCGTACCATTCGCGCTGCGATGGTGACCGTGGCGAAAGCGAAAGCGTAATTTGCTACCTGTAGTGCCGGGTGGCGGCGTTCGCCTTACCCGGCCTACATTTTATTCGGCAATACTTTCCCGAAGCGGCGTGACGGGCAGAACCTTCACCTGCTTAATCATATTGTCCTGCACGTCCAGGATATCAATATCGTACTGCTCAATGCGCACCCGCGTGCCTGCCGCCGGGATCTCCTCCAGCGCTTCCAGAATCATCCCGTTAATCGTACGCGCTTCATCTTCCGGCAAATGCCAGTTAAAGGCTTTATTGAGTTCGCGAATGTTCGCGCTCCCGTCAATCAGCACTGAACCGTCGTTTTGCGGGGTGACCTCTTCCGCGAGAGAAGGCGACATTGACGTAGTAAAGTCGCCGACTATCTCTTCCAGAATATCTTCGACCGTCACCAGTCCCTGAATGTCGCCGTATTCATTGACGACCAGACCGACTTTTTTCTTGTTGCGCTGGAATTTAACCAGCTGCGTGCTGAGCGGCGTTCCTTCCGGCACATAGTAAATTTCGTCGGCGGCGCGCAGCATAACCTCTTTGGTGAACTCTTTTTTCTCGGTCATCAGACGATACGCTTCACGCACGCGCAGCATGCTGATGGCGTCATCCAGCGAGTCGCGATAGAGCACGATGCGCCCGTGCGGGGAGTGCGTCAGCTGGCGGACGATGGCTTTCCAGTCATCGTTGATGTCGATACCGACGATTTCGTTCCGCGGCACCATGATGTCGTTCACGCTCACTTTTTCCAGATCCAGCACCGACAGGAGCATGTCCTGATTGCGCCGGGAAATCTGCGTGCGGGATTCGTGCACGATGGTGCGCAGTTCCTCTTTGCTGAGCGCGCTGCTGATGGTGACATCGGCTTTGATGCCCACCATCCGCATCAGTACGCGCGTCACCATATTCAGCAACCAGACCAGCGGCATCATCAGGATTTGCAGCGGCGCCAGCAGGAAGCTGCTCGGGTAGGCGACTTTCTCCGGGTAAAGCGCAGCGATGGTCTTAGGCAGCACTTCAGCAAACACCAGTACCACAAACGTCAGCACGCCGGTGGCGATAGCGACCCCGGCGTTGCCGTACAGGCGCATACCGACGATGGTGCCCAGAGCAGAGGCAAGAATATTGACGAGGTTGTTACCGATGAGCACCAGGCTTATCAGTTGATCCGGCTTGCGGAGCAGTTTTTCAACGCGACGTGCGGCACGGTTACCCTGCTTGGCACGATGACGTAACCGGTAGCGGTTTAAGGTCATCATGCCGGTTTCCGAGCCGGAGAAATAGGCGGAGATGACCACCATGACGATCAGGATAACGATCAGCGTGGTGGTAGAGATGTGTTCCAGGGGGAACTCCTTTGTTTCTTAGCCAGCAAATTGCTGTATGAAGCGGCTGCCAAAATAGGCAAGGGTGAGAATGCCCGCCCCCGCGACGTTGAACCAGACCACGCGGCGACCGCGCCAGCCTTCATGATAATGGCCCCATAACAGGACAATATAGACAAACCACGCGATGATGGAGAGCACCGCTTTATCGATATTCTCCACGCTGAACAGGTTCTTCATGTAGAACAGGCCTGTGCAGAGCGTGAGCGTCAGCAGCACCACCCCGACCTGGGTGATGTGGAACATCTTACGCTCAATGACCATCAACG
This sequence comes from Enterobacter cloacae complex sp. SHL012, assembly GCF_049237505.1. Taxonomy (NCBI): domain Bacteria; kingdom Pseudomonadati; phylum Pseudomonadota; class Gammaproteobacteria; order Enterobacterales; family Enterobacteriaceae; genus Enterobacter; species Enterobacter cloacae complex sp. SHL012. The sequence continues at coordinate 19,911 of NZ_JBMKIZ010000003.1, read as the reverse complement.
GCGGCATTTCATGGTTAAACGCCAGCTTTTTGTTTTTCAACTGGTAGTCAATCCAGGCGAGCTGCATGGCGTAAAGCGCCGCGATGATCAACGTCGCGTAGGCAAACAGCGACAGGCCGATATGCACCAGCATCCCCGGCGTCGCTTCCAGATGCGTAATGAATTCATTGGGCATGAAGGTGGCTAAGGCCAGATTGATCAGCGCGAAGGTATAGACAATCGGTAGCAGCAGCCAGCCGCGATTTTTAGACGCCACGATGGTCATTACCGTACAGATCATCAAACTGACCAGCGAGCCGACGTTGAGGACGCTCAGGTTTTGCACGCTGCCGTCGCCGGGGATGATACGTGATTCCAGCGCAAACGCGTGGCTTATCAGTGCGATCACCGCGGAAAGAATAGCCATGCGCCGCCAGCCGCTGTTTTTTTGCAGCAGTCCGGGAACGATCAGCGCGAGGCTGACAGAGTAGGCAACAAGGGCGATCAGTGCGAAAACAGGCATATAGGCATCGACAGTTGTCTTAATAAGAAAGAGAAGCAGTATAACGTTACGTGACGCCTGCTCCAACCGTTGCATAACAACAAAGACGCCTTCATGTTATACTCCGGCAAAATTCTGTGTATGTGTCGCTCAATGCGGCCCAACGTTTCTACTCAGGCGAGAGACAATGTTTGATAATTTAACCGATCGTTTGTCGCGCACGCTGCGCAACATCAGCGGCCGCGGACGCCTTACTGAAGAGAACATCAAGGAAACGCTGCGCGAAGTGCGCATGGCGCTGCTGGAAGCAGACGTCGCGTTGCCGGTTGTTCGTGATTTTATCAACCGCGTTAAAGAGAAGGCGGTTGGTCATGAAGTTAACAAGAGCCTGACCCCGGGTCAGGAGTTCGTCAAAATCGTTCGTAACGAACTGGTTTCGGCGATGGGCGAAGAGAACCAGGTGCTTAACCTGGCGGCTCAGCCACCGGCCGTGGTGCTGATGGCGGGCCTGCAGGGGGCGGGTAAAACGACCAGCGTCGGTAAGCTGGGTAAATTCCTGCGTGAGAAGCACAAGAAGAAAGTGCTGGTGGTCTCTGCGGACGTCTATCGCCCGGCGGCGATCAAACAGCTGGAAACCCTGGCCGAGCAGGTTGGTGTGGATTTCTTCCCGTCAGACGTGGCCCAGAAGCCTGTCGACATCGTTAACGCCGCGCTGAAAGAGGCGAAGCTGAAATTCTACGACGTGCTGCTGGTGGATACCGCCGGTCGTCTGCACGTTGACGAAGCGATGATGGATGAGATCAAGCAGGTGCATGCCTCTATCAACCCGGTAGAGACCCTGTTTGTTGTCGACGCCATGACCGGTCAGGATGCGGCGAATACCGCGAAAGCGTTTAACGAAGCGCTGCCGTTAACCGGCGTGGTGCTGACCAAAGTGGACGGCGACGCCCGCGGCGGTGCGGCGCTCTCGATTCGCCACATCACCGGTAAGCCGATTAAATTCCTTGGCGTGGGCGAGAAAACCGAAGCGCTGGAGCCGTTCCACCCGGATCGTATTGCCTCCCGTATCCTCGGCATGGGCGACGTGCTGTCGCTGATTGAAGATATCGAGAGCAAGGTTGACCGTGCGCAGGCGGAAAAACTCGCCAGCAAGCTGAAAAAAGGCGACGGTTTCGATCTGACCGACTTCCTTGAGCAGTTGCGCCAGATGAAAAACATGGGCGGCATGGCCAGCCTGATGGGCAAACTGCCGGGCATGGGGCAGATCCCAGACAACGTGAAAGCGCAGATGGATGACAAAGTGCTGGTGCGTATGGAGGCGATCATCAACTCGATGACGTTGAAAGAACGCGCTAACCCGGACATCATCAAAGGTTCCCGTAAACGCCGTATCGCAGCCGGTTGCGGCATGCAGGTGCAGGACGTTAACCGCCTTCTGAAACAGTTCGACGACATGCAGCGCATGATGAAGAAAATGAAGAAAGGCGGCATGGCGAAGATGATGCGCGGGATGAAAGGCATGATGCCACCCGGCTTTCCTGGGCGATAATCGCTTTTGAGATTGCTTTTTGCCCGAAAATGAGTAAAATTTTCGGGCTTTTAATATGACACCCGGGCTCCGTTCCTCGATGGGGCCCGGTTGTTTTATTCACACAAGAGGATGTTATGGTAACTATTCGTTTAGCTCGTCACGGCGCTAAAAAGCGTCCGTTCTACCAGGTTGTTGTCACTGACAGCCGTAATGCACGCAACGGTCGCTTCATCGAGCGCGTTGGTTTCTTCAACCCACTGGCCGCTGGCGCAGAAGAAGAAACTCGTCTGGATCTGGATCGTATCGCTCACTGGGTTGGCCAGGGCGCTACTGTTTCCGATCGCGTTGCTACGCTGATCAAAGCAGCAAACAAAGCAGCTTAATCTGTCACGGTGGTCATGATGAGCAATAAAGCACCTGTTGAACCGATCGTATTGGGAAAAATGGGTTCTTGCTACGGTATCCGTGGTTGGCTCAGAGTGTTTTCCTCCACTGAAGACGCTGATAGCATTTTTGATTACCAGCCCTGGTTTATCCAGAAAGCCGGTAAGTGGGAAGAGGTCGAGCTGGAAAGCTGGCGTCACCACAATCAGGACATCATCATCAAGCTGAAAGGCATTGACGATCGTGATGCCGCGAATGCGCTGACTAATTGTGAAATTGTCGTGGATTCGTCGCAGTTGCCACAGCTGGAAGAGGGCGACTACTACTGGAAAGACCTTATGGGTTGCCAGGTAGTCACTACCGAAGGCTACAGCCTGGGAAAAGTCATCGATATGATGGAAACCGGGTCAAATGACGTTCTCGTCATTAAGGCAAACCTGAAAGATGCATTTGGCATCAAGGAGCGGTTGGTCCCGTTCCTCGATGGACAGGTTATCAAGAAAGTCGATCTCACTACTCAAACCATTGAAGTAGATTGGGATCCTGGTTTTTAAATTCTCCGGATAAACGGTAAAAGACGGCGCTATGTGGATTGGCATAATTAGCCTGTTTCCTGAAATGTTCCGCGCGATTACCGATTACGGGGTAACTGGCCGGGCAGTAAAGAATGGCCTGCTGAGCATCCAGAGCTGGAGTCCTCGTGACTTCACGCATGACCGGCACCGTACCGTGGACGATCGTCCTTACGGCGGCGGACCGGGGATGTTGATGATGGTACAACCCTTGCGGGATGCCATTCACACAGCAAAAGCCGCGGCAGGTGAAGGCGCAAAGGTGATTTATCTGTCACCTCAGGGACGCAAGCTTGATCAAGCGGGCGTGAGCGAACTGGCGACGAATCAAAAGCTGATTCTGGTCTGTGGTCGCTACGAAGGGATAGATGAGCGCGTAATTCAAACCGAGATTGACGAAGAATGGTCTATCGGCGATTACGTTCTCAGCGGTGGTGAGTTACCAGCGATGACGCTGATTGACTCCGTTGCCCGGTTCATTCCGGGTGTACTGGGCCATGAAGCTTCGGCAACGGAAGATTCCTTTGCCGATGGGTTGCTGGACTGCCCACACTATACTCGTCCTGAAGTGTTAGAAGGGATGGAAGTCCCGGCGGTGTTACTGTCTGGAAACCATGCCGAGATACGTCGCTGGCGTTTGAAGCAGTCGCTGGGCCGAACCTGGCTTAGAAGACCTGAACTTCTGGAAAACCTGGCTCTGACTGAAGAGCAAGCAAAGTTGCTGGCCGAGTTCAAAACTGAACACGCGAACCAGCAGCATGAACATGATGGGAAGGCGTAATACGCTCCCGAATATCAGTTTACCCAGGATAAGAGATTAAATTATGAGCAACATTATTAAGCAACTTGAACAAGAGCAGATGAAGCAGGACGTACCTTCCTTCCGTCCAGGTGACACCGTGGAAGTGAAAGTATGGGTTGTTGAAGGTTCCAAAAAACGTCTGCAGGCATTCGAGGGCGTGGTTATCGCTATTCGTAACCGCGGTCTGCACTCTGCATTCACTGTTCGTAAAATTTCCAACGGCGAAGGCGTTGAGCGTGTCTTCCAGACTCACTCTCCGGTAGTTGACAGCATTGCTGTTAAACGTCGTGGTGCTGTACGTAAAGCTAAACTGTACTACCTGCGTGAGCGTACTGGTAAGTCTGCTCGTATTAAAGAGCGTCTGAACTAAGATTCGCTTAAGCGACATCCTGTTAGAAAGGGCTGGCCGAAAGGCCGGCCCTTTTTTTATCGCATCGCACCTCTCGCATTAACCCTTTTGTCATAAATCATTTACAATGCTTCCCTCTTGAATGGAGGGAAAGTGGGCAACGTACTGCATCAGCACACCTGGAAACGCGCAGCGGCCTTGACCGCGCTGTTTGCGATCCTGCTGATCGTGGTAGCGCCGCTTATCTCCGTCTCCTTGCAGAAAGATCCCATGAGTGCCATGCCGGGCATGCATCATGACATGAGCATGATGTCGATGGATGCGCATCATGGCGATACGCCGCATACGATACCTGTCGACCATGCGGAAGCGTGCGGTTACTGCGTGCTGTTAGCGCATGTACCTGGCATGATGCTGGCGCTGATCGTCCTGCTCTGCGTGGTGCTGCAACGGCTTCGCCTTAAGCCGCCGCGTCAGGCGGTCAGCTACTGGCACTTTTTCCCCTGGCTTTACCCCGATACCCGCGCGCCGCCGCGGCAGTCTGCTTTCTCCCTTTAAAAAAATATCGATAACTTTTTGCCTTAAAAAGGAAAAGTATGACTACCTGCACACCGCGCGCGGCATGGGGAAACCTGCTGCGTCGCCTCCATTTCTACATCGGGCTGTTTGTTGGCCCGTTTATCTTCTTCGCTGCGTTAACCGGTACGCTGTATGTGGCGACGCCACAGCTGGAAAATGTCCTCTATCGGCACGCGCTCCACACCGATTCCGCGGGCGAGCCGCAGCCGCTGGCGAACCAAATTGCCGTGGCGGAAAAAATCGTGGGTTCAGATTTGCGTTTGCACGCCGTTCGTCCGGGGCTGGTTGAAGGCGAAACCACCCGCGTGATGTTTGCTGACCCGACGCTGGGGCCATCGGAAAACCGGGCTATCTTTGTCGATCCGGTAAATCTGGCGGTGCTGGGGGATATGACGGTGTACGGCACCAGCGGGATTTTACCGCTGCGCCAGACCATTGATTATTTGCATACCTCTTTGATGCTGGGTGATATCGGGCGTCTCTATAGCGAACTGGCCGCGTCGTGGATGTGGGTTACCGCATTGGGCGGTATTGCCCTGTGGTTTTATACCCGACCGAAACGGCGAATTAACAACCGCTTCCAGAACCGTCGTCGTGTGCATGTGGTATTAGGCTGGATCCTGCTGGGCGGAATGCTGTTGTTCTCCGCAACCGGCCTGACGTGGTCGCAGTGGGCGGGCGGAAACGTCGATAAACTCCGGGCACAAATGAACTGGCTTACGCCTCAGGTGAACACCACGCTTTCAGGTGCGCCTGCCATGATGGACGAACACGCGGAGCATCGCGGTCACCATGCCGGCATGATGATGCCTGAAATGGCGATGGATCTGACGCAATTTGATGGCGTATTAAGCGCGGCGCGTAAAGCGGGGATTGATGCCAGCAAGCTTGAGATCCGCCCGGCGAAAACGGCGGACCGTGCCTGGACCGTGACGGAAATCGATCGCAGCTGGCCAACTCAGGTGGATGCGGTTGCGGTTGATCCCGGTACGATGCAGGTTCTGGACAGAACCCGTTTTGAGGATTTCCCGCTAATGGCAAAACTGACCCGCTGGGGCGTAGATTTCCATATGGGGATTTTATTCGGGCTGGTGAATCAGCTGCTGCTCGTTGCCTTCGGGCTTGCCCTGTGCGTGCTTATCATCTGGGGGTACCGGATGTGGTGGATGCATCGCCCGGCACAATCGGCAGTCAATCCGGTACAAACGCTTTGTCAGTGCTGGCTGGCGCTGTCAGGATGGGGAAGAGGTGTTACGCTCATCATCAGCGTGCTATTGGGGCTGGCTTTGCCTGTGATGGGGGTGAGTCTGGCGCTGTTTATTCTGATCGACTGGCTACGCTGGCGAGCGGCAACAGGCGTGTCGCTCGCCGAATCATCCGCTAAATAACCCTATGGCGTGCTGATAACCACTGATACCCGGCGGTTTTCAGCGCGCCCTTGCGCGGTACTGTTGCTCGCAATCGGGTATTTTTTGCCTAATCCCCGGGTGGTGAGATTCTCGCGCGGGATATTCGCTCCCTTCGCCCATGCGTCGGCAACGGCATTGGCACGTTTTAACGACAGCGCTTCGTTGTAACTTTCTTCGCCGTAATTATCCGTATGACCATCCATTCGAGCGTGATTCAGGCCGGTTTTCGCCAGACGAGAGGCCATGGATTGGATCTGTGTTTCACTTTCGGAACGGAGTCTGGCGTCATTTTTATCAAACAGAATGGTATCCGATAATCCCAGGGACCAGTCGCCGTTCAGTTCGTTAAAACCGTAGGACTTCATCGCTGCAATTTGTTCTGGCGTGAATTTACCTTCAGGCGGCGACTGACAGCCTGCCAGAACCAGTGAGGCCAGGACTAACGGCGCGAAGTATCGTTTTAACATAGTATATCCTTTCTAACTTATTGTTTTTGTACGCTGGTTTTTGACCTGGTACATATTGCGGTCGGCTTTTTCCAGTAATGCTTCAACGGACGCATTTTCCCACGCCAGAGCAAAGCCAATGCTGAGTGACATCGATGCTTTTTGTCCGTTATGCAGATCAAACGGACGGATAAACTGCTGCGATAACGCAGCACAAATGTGTTGAACTTCAAGCTCAGAATGAACGCCGTACAGCACCATGGCAAATTCGTCACCGCCAAGGCGATAGGACTGATGGCGCTTATCGCCAAATTCCACCATCCTGCTAGCGACTTCAATCAGCACGCAGTCTCCTGCCGCGTGTCCCCAGGTGTCATTGATAAACTTAAAATTATCACCATCAAGGAAGAGCAGGGCCGAATTTATTCTCGCCGAAGGGTCGTTCATCAGTGCCGCAATGCTGTTACGAAACGCTGCGCGGTTAGCAAGGCCGGTGAGCGGATCGTGCATGGCGGTACGCAATAGTTGGGCATTTTTCGCCTGAAGCTTAAGCTGCCACTCCTCCATCTCATCCAGGAGGCTGTTGAAGTCTTCACCAAACTGGTGGAACTCTTCGATACGCCCATCTTTCACCCGTCGGGAGAAATTACGGTTTGTGCGGACGTCATGCACCACATCGGTGATGTTTTGCAGGGCCGTGACCATGCCGTGATGCAGAGAGTGGGTAATGGCGATCGCGACGACGGTGGCAAAAAGAATACAGCCGGTAAGAACGGCAAACGACATCCAGATGAAGTGGCTAATCAGGCTGTCACGCGCGGTAAGGCGAATTTCGCCGATCATCGAACCGTTATGCATGATTGGCTGTGCAATCGGTACAGGGAAAAGCCAGCGGCTGACCAGCGCCCCCAGCGTGTCGTTATTATCCTTCGGATTCCAGGACCAGTATGCAAAACGCTTTTTGTGTACGTTAATGACTTCTGCTACGGCAAACTGCCCCTGCTTACCCAGGGCTGCGAGGGTTTCGTTGGCGGCCAACGAATCGTTGAAAACCAGAGAGGCTTCAAGACTGTGGCTCATGGTGGCGCCGGTTAATTCGAGATTCTTTTGCGCGTATTGTTTTAACGTCACGACGGAAGCAAAACAGAGTAACAGCCATATAAGCGTCATCGTGATGATGACGCTTATCATGCTGTTTCGCCTCAGCGTTCTTTTAAACGTTGGGCGTGGCGTCGAGGTGAAATCTTTATCCATGCTGCTTATTCCGTGCAAGCATTAATACATCGGGATTGACCCTGACACCACTGCGCGACAATGCATCCAGATTGACGGAAAACCGCACCTGGCCACGTTCGATTATCAGGCAAAAAGCACTGCCAATAACACATTCCGGATTTTGCTCTGAGATTAATAGCAATGCTCTGCCCTGATATTGACTTATTAATTCAAGTTGTTTTGCCGGCGGTTCAGACCCGAAATAAACAGCATCGCACGTCGCGTCCAGGGCTTCCCGATCGTTACGGACAATAACGGGAGTGTAGGGTAACTCGGTATGCCCTTCATTGCCGCTGAGAGCGTGCGTGTAGTGAGAGGTGGCATAAATGCAAAGCCTGGGCTGTCCGGAAAGTGACGGCCATCGCGTATAGCTCACAATCCCCGAGACAATCGAACGTACCGATTTATCCGTCTCCGTGAGCGCGCCTGCCGTCGCCGGGCCCACCATAAGAAACAGCATTAACACCAGAGTGAGTCGGAACAAAGAGATCAAGTATGAATTTCTCACCAGAATCCGCCGTACCGCTCCGGAAATAGATGTCCTTAAGAGATGCGGGCAGAATACCATTGTTTGTCTGAGCCGTCATTATGTCAGAAATAGCCTTCGGCTGACCTAAGCTAAATCCTACAGTGGTTTATTTTCCAGGGGATAAACACAGACTTAATTAAGTCTGCTGGAACGCATACTTTCGTCCATTCCTTTTTGCCATGACGCACGGAGTTTCACAGCATTTTCAACACTATCACAACTGGCTGGATAAGATTTGCCCGCTAATCCCCAGGCATGAATAAAACCCTCTCCGCATACTTTCTTCTGACCATCAGCGTAGCCGCGGAGATATTCGCTACGATCAACATCAGGGTCATTAAAACTATCGGCCAGGGTCTGGTTATCTTTAACCACCAGGCCATTCATGGCGTCTTCTTTTCCTGCACTGAACCAGTCCGGACTCGTCCAGTGGGGCTGAAAAGTGTAAGGATTAATCTGGCAGCCCGATAAAAACAGCAACAACAGCACCAGAGCAATTGAGCGCATAGCAATTCTCCTTTTTTCTTCAGCATAGCCTGGCGGAAGAAAAGCGGGGTGTAATTTAAAGTTTACGTATTTAACGGCTGTTTTTTGCTAGTAATTAGCTTATGTAAATTAATATTTACGGATTTTGGATTGAAATCTTTACTTGTTGTGGTATCGTTGCTTCACCTCATCGAGGATAACAACTATCGCAAACGAGCATTACAGGATCGCCATCATGCAAAAAGACGCGCTGAACAACGTACATATCACTGACGAACAGGTTTTAATTACCCCGGATCAACTGAAAGCAGCATTCCCGCTGAGTGCCGCGCAGGAGGCTCAAATTGAGCACTCTCGCCAGACCATTTCTGACATTATCGCGGGTCGCGATCCGCGCCTGCTGGTGGTCTGTGGTCCTTGCTCTATTCACGATCCTGAAACCGCCATTGAGTACGCTCATCGATTTAAAGCATTAGCGGAGGAGGTCAGCGATAGCCTCTATCTGGTGATGCGCGTCTATTTTGAGAAGCCACGCACGACCGTTGGCTGGAAAGGGTTGATTAACGATCCGCACATGGATGGCTCGTTTGATGTGGAAGCAGGGCTGAAGATTGCGCGTCGCCTGCTGGTGGAGCTGGTTAGCATGGGGCTGCCGCTGGCAACCGAAGCGCTTGATCCGAATAGCCCGCAATACCTGGGCGATCTGTTCAGCTGGTCTGCGATTGGTGCGCGGACGACGGAATCGCAAACCCACCGCGAGATGGCGTCTGGTCTGTCGATGCCGGTTGGTTTTAAAAACGGTACCGATGGCAGTCTGGCGACGGCGATCAACGCTATGCGCGCCGCCGCAATGCCGCACCGTTTTGTGGGTATCAACCAGGCGGGCCAGGTGTGCCTCCTGCAAACTCAGGGTAACCCGGACGGTCATGTGATCCTGCGCGGCGGTAAAGCGCCAAACTACAGCCCGGCAGATGTGGCGCAGTGTGAAAAAGAGATGGAGCAGGCGGGACTGCGCCCGGCACTGATGGTAGATTGCAGTCATGGTAATTCGAATAAAGATTATCGTCGCCAGCCCGCGGTTGCCGAATCCGTGGTCGCACAGATCAAAGACGGCAACCGTTCGATTATCGGTCTGATGATTGAGAGCAACATTCATGAAGGTAATCAGTCATCTGAACAACCGCGCAGTGCGATGAAGCACGGCGTCTCCGTGACGGATGCCTGCATCAGCTGGGAAACCACCGATGCGCTGCTGCGTGAGATCCATAAAGATTTAAATGGCCAGCTGGCGACGCGTCTGGCTTAAGAGGTTAGCTATGGTTGCTGAATTGACCGCATTACGCGATCAAATTGATGAAGTGGACAAGGCGCTGCTGGATCTGCTGGCGCGACGTATGGCACTGGTTGCTGAAGTCGGTGAAGTAAAAAGTAAATACGGCCTGCCGATTTACGTTCCGGAGCGCGAAGCCTCAATGCTGGCTTCCCGTCGTAAAGAGGCCCAGTCGCTGGGTGTTTCGCCGGATTTGATTGAAGATGTGCTGCGTCGCGTAATGCGCGAATCCTATTCCAGCGAAAACGACAAAGGCTTCAAAACCCTCTGTCCGTCCCTGCGTCCGGTGGTGATTGTCGGCGGCGGCGGGCAGATGGGGCGTCTGTTTGAAAAAATGCTGACGCTTTCTGGCTACCAGGTGCGCATTCTGGAGAAAGAGGACTGGGCCCAGGCGCCAGAACTGATGAAAGACGCGGGAATGGTTATCGTCAGCGTGCCGATCCACGTGACGGAGCAGATCATCGGAAAACTTCCGCCTTTACCGCAGGATTGCATCCTGGTGGACCTTGCTTCTGTCAAAAATGGTCCGCTGCAGGCAATGCTGGCCGCGCATACGGGTCCGGTACTGGGTTTGCACCCGATGTTTGGCCCGGACAGCGGCAGCCTGGCGAAGCAAGTGGTGGTTTACTGCGACGGGCGTCAGCCGGAAGCCTATCAGTGGTTCCTCGAACAGATTCAGGTATGGGGCGCACGACTGCACCGCATCAGCGCGGTCGAGCACGATCAGAACATGGCGTTTATTCAGGCACTGCGCCACTTTGCGACCTTTGCCTACGGTCTGCATCTGGCGGAAGAGAACGTGCAGCTTGAACAGCTGCTGGCGCTCTCATCACCGATCTATCGTCTGGAACTGGCGATGGTTGGACGTCTGTTTGCGCAGGATCCCCAGCTTTACGCCGACATTATTATGTCGTCCGAAAATAATCTGGCACTGATCAAACGTTACTATCAGCGCTTTGGCGAAGCCATTACGCTGCTGGAGCATGGCGACAAGCAGGCGTTTATCGACAGTTTCCGTAAAGTGGAGCATTGGTTCGGTGATTACGCCACGCGTTTCCAGAGCGAGAGCCGCACGCTGTTGCGCCAGGCAAATGACAGTCGCCAGTGATCCGATCATGTATATACTGAAAGCCAGCATTGCTGGCTTTTTTCATTTTGGGGAACTGTCATGGCTGAACCGCAGCTGCTGTTGAATTACACCGGGCACCTGCCTGAGTGTCCGACATGGAGCGCTGAAGAGCATGCGCTCTACTGGGCCGATATCCTGGAAGGCGAAATCCACCGATATCATCTGCCAACGGCAGAACACACCGTGCTCTCTTTCCATGAGGAAGTGGGCTGTTTTGCGTTGCGTGAACGCGGCGGGTTTATCGTGGCCATGCGCAATGGCATCTGGCTTGCCGATAAGCATGGCCTCCTGCAGCGTAAGGTGTGCGATAACCCCTCTAACCCACAGCTGGCGCGTTTTAATGACGGGGGAACCGATAGTATGGGGCGTTTCTATGCGGGGACGTTCTGGGGGCCGGGGGATTACAACGGCGCGTTGCTGATGCGTATCGACAACGATCTGACACCGAAAGTAATCCAGTGTGATATTCACGGGCATAACGGCTTAGCGTTTAGTCCGGATAAGCGGTGGATGTATACCTCCGATACGCCCAATGGGGTGATCTATCGCACTCCGGTTGATCAGCAGGGTGAACCCGGCAGACGTGAGATCTTTCGTCAATTTAAAGAGGGCGAAGGGATACCGGACGGCGCGGCAGTCGATGTGGAAGGCTGCTACTGGAGCGCACTGTTTGACGGCTGGCGTATCGCGCGTTTTTCACCGCAAGGGGAGCAGCTGGAAGAGTATCGCTTGCCTGTACGTTGCCCGACGATGGTCTGCTTTGGCGGCGATGATATGAAAACGCTGTTCATTACGACCACGCGGGAAAATATGGATGCAGAAGAGGTGGCTGAGTATCCGCTCTCCGGCGCCATCTTCACCCTGCCCGTAAATGTGGCAGGGATGAAGAAAAGTCGCTTTATCGAACGTTAGCTTGGATCGACAGGCACGACGTTTTCGCTCGGATAGCAGCCAAGCACTTTCATGGAACGGGTAATCTCACCCAGTTCACGCAGGGCCTTCTGCATGGCGGCAGACTCCAGGTTGGCCTGGATATCGAGATAAAACATCTCTTCCCACGGGTTACCGTGAATTGGACGCGATTCCAGTTTGGTCATGATCAGGTTGTGGTTGCGCAGCACCAGCAGGGCTTCAACCAGTGCACCCGCCTGTTGTCCGGTCGCCATCAGCAGCGTGGTTTTCGCTGGAACCTGGTCTGACACATTGATGGACTTACGCGCCAGCACCACGAAACGGGTAATATTTTGCGTCTGGTTTGCCAGGTTGCGCTCCAGCACCTGTAAGCCATACAACGCGCCACCCGCCTCGCTACCGAGTGCAGCGACGGCTGGCGAGTTAGCCTGCGCCACTTTTTCCATTGCCGCGGAGGTGCTTTCGGTGTACTCGATTTTCCAGCTCGGATAGCGGTTCAGGAACTGGCTGCACTGCTGGAACGGCTGGGGATGACTGTAGACGGTTTCTATCTTGCTCAGATCGGTTGAGCCGGAGACCAGCACGCAGTGATCGATAGGGATCGTCAGCTCGCCAACCAGCGACAGGCTGGTGTGCTGCAGCAAATCGTAAACGTCGTTGATGGCACCCGAACTGGTGTTTTCAATGGGCACGACGGCGTAATCCGCCTGGCCGGTCTCGACCTGGTTAAAGATATCGGCAAATTTTGCGCAGCCGCTCTCAATAAATTCTTCGAAATGGCGAGCGGCATATTGACGTGCGGCCAGGTGAGAGTAAGAGCCTTTCGGGCCGAGGAAGGCGATACGCGCAGAATGCGGGTTAGTTTTGTTCAGATGCTGCTGGAGCAGCGCTTGCTGAGTGAGAACGGAGTCTTCAATGATGAGCTGGAACAACCGGGTGATGTAATGGGCATCGAGGTGGTGCGCTTTGCCGAGCTGGATCAGACGTTCCAGCAGATCGCGTTCGCGGTCAATATCACGTACCGGACGATGGGAGTCCAGTTTGGCTTTCCCTACTTCAACGGCGAGCATGCGACGTTCGGCCAGCAGTGCCAGTAATTTCTCATCCAGCGCGCTGATTTTTACGCGCAGGTCCAGTAACGGGTTTTCCGGTGTCATAGTGTCGCCTGTCTCATTTTATCGTTATCAATAAAAAAGGCCCCCCGGTGTGGGAGGCCTTGTTGTTCGTCTTCGCATTCTTTATCACACGACGAAACGCCTCCCGGTCAGGGGAAGGTAAAAAAGAATGCGAAGAAGAACGGCGTAAGTTTCATAACATCATCCTGTGATTGATACCGTTAAAGTACCTGTACTGTTTTCACCCTGTCAATAAAAAACGCGCCCGAAGGCGCGTTGGCGGTACACTCAATTTAAAGGATTACTCTTCTTCAACTTCTTCCGCGAAGCTGGCGTCTTTCACCGAGGATGCGGCGCGACGGGCTTCACCTTTGTGTTGCACTTTATTGAGCTGCCGTTCCAGCTTGTTGATCAAATCGTTAATAGCCGTGTACATATCTTCATGTTTTGCGCTGGCGACCAGATGGCCGTTTGGAGTATTGATAGTTGCGTCAGCGATGAAACCCTGTGGCTCCTTAGACAGAATGATATGCGGGTTAATCAGGTGAGTTTGCCATTTATCCAGTTTGGCGAGACGGTCTGCGACGTGCTGGCGAATTGCCGGAGTAATTTCCATTTGTTTACTGGTAATGTTCATTGTCATAAATTTTACCTCTTGTCTTTCCGTCTTGGTGATTCCAGCATACCCGACCTAATGTCAAAATGTGTGATTTAGATCACGTTATTTTGTCGGTTTTTGTCAGGGAATCTTTTTTGTGAGGCAGGGCAGGAAGAGGTGAGATTTACCTTGTGGAAGGCAAAAATTGCGGTCATAGTTGACGGGATGAGTTGAGATAAAGCGCTTCAGCGAATATCAGAAATAGATACAAAAACGGCAGCCTTAGGGCTGCCGTTTTGCATTGAAGCACTATCAGGTGTTGCTGCTATTCGCGGCGATAATTTTCGCCACTTTTTCAGCCTGAGTGGTCATCTGCATCTGACGGTAAGCATTTTCCATCAGCTTCAGGCCGTCACGCGTTGCCTGAGTATCCGGGTAATCACGCAGCATACCTTCTACGCGGTTAACCACGGCAACCCATGCGCCACGGCGGGTATAGTATTCCGCAACGGAGTATTCATACTTCGCCAGGCGATCTTTCAGGAACACCAGACGTTTGGTCGCGTCGGTCACGTACTGACTGTTTGGATAGCCGCGCACCAGTTTGGAGAAGTCATTGAAGGCATCACGCGCATGCTGGGGATCACGATCGGAACGATCCACGCCGAAGAAGCCCTGCAGAGCACTGTCATCCAGCGCCATGTTGGTAAGACCGCGCATATACATGACGTAATCGATGTTAGGATGAGTCGGATTCAGACGCATGAAACGATCGATAGTTGCCTGAGCCAGCGGCAGGTCGGCATTTTTGTAGTAGGCGTAGATAAGATCTAACTGTACCTGCTGCGAATACGGACCAAATGGATAGCGATTATCCAACGCTTCCAGTTGCGTTATCGCCTGTTTCCAGTTACCGTCCTGCAACTTTTGTTGTGCAGTCGCATAGATTTCATTCGGCGGATTGTCAGGGACCTGTTCATTCGAACCGGAGCAGCCCACCAAAGCCAGGCTCAACGTGGCCGCTGCCACCAGATATTTCATGCGCGTCATGACGTTTTGACTTTCCTCAAATGTTTGTCCGGGAGAAACTCTGTTCCTGCTCCCGATTAAGACCAGCTACAATAGCACACTATATTAAACGGCAAAGCCGTAAAACCCAACGTTAAACAAAGAAGCAGTTTATGGCACAACGAGTAGAACTCACCGCAACAGTCTCCGAAAATCAGCTCGGTCAACGCTTAGATCAGGCTTTGGCCGAATTGTTCCCTGATTATTCGCGTTCACGCATAAAAGAATGGATCCTTGACCAGCGCGTGCTGGTAAACGGCAAGATCTGGGACAAACCAAAAGAGAAAGTGTTTGGTGGGGAAGCTGTTGCCATCAATGCTGAAATCGAAGAGGAAATCCGCTTCGAGCCGCAGGATATCCCATTGGACATCGTCTATGAAGATGATGACATTCTGGTAATCAACAAGCCGCGCGACCTGGTTGTTCATCCGGGGGCGGGGAATCCTGACGGTACGGTACTTAATGCACTTCTCCATTACTATCCGCCGATTGCTGATGTCCCGCGCGCGGGTATCGTTCACCGTCTGGATAAAGACACCACCGGTCTGATGGTCGTGGCAAAGACCGTTCCTGCTCAGACCCGTCTGGTGGAATCACTGCAGCTGCGCGAAATTACCCGTGAATACGAAGCGGTAGCCATTGGCCACATGACCGCTGGCGGCACGGTAGAAGAACCGATTAGCCGTCACCCGACTAAACGCACTCATATGTCGGTGCACCCGATGGGGAAACCAGCGGTGACGCACTATCGCATTATGGAGCACTTCCGTATTCATACGCGCCTGCGCCTGCGCCTGGAAACCGGTCGTACGCACCAGATCCGTGTTCATATGGCCCACATTACCCATCCGCTGGTGGGGGATCAGGTATACGGTGGTCGTCCGCGTCCGCCAAAAGGCGCATCGGATGAGTTCATCAGCGTACTGCGCAAGTTCGATCGTCAGGCGCTGCACGCGACCATGCTGCGTCTCTATCACCCCATCACCGGTATTCAGATGGAGTGGCATGCGCCTCTCCCACAGGATATGGTGGAACTGATTGACGCCATGCGTGCTGATTTCGAAGAACATAAGGACCATGTGGACTGGTTATGACCAAACTGATTGTCCCGGAGTGGCCACAACCTGAAGGCGTGGCCGCCTGCAGCTCAACCCGTACTGGCGGAGTCAGCCAGGGCGCGTGGGAGTCGTTGAATCTCGGCGCACACTGTGGCGATAACCTGGATCATGTAGAAGAGAACCGCAGGCGTCTGTTTGCTGCGGGGAATCTGCCTTCGAAACCGGTCTGGCTGGAACAGGTTCATGGTAAAGCGGTGCTGAAGCTGACGGGAGAACCTTACGCTTCTAAACGCGCAGACGCCTCTTACAGCAATACTCCGGGCACGGTTTGTGCCGTTATGACCGCCGATTGTCTGCCGGTTTTGTTCTGTAACCGGGCAGGTACTGAAGTGGCTGCCGCGCATGCAGGCTGGCGTGGATTGTGTGAGGGCGTGCTGGAAGAGACCGTCGCCTGCTTTAACGATGATTCCGCCAATATCATGGCCTGGCTGGGTCCGGCGATTGGCCCTCGTGCTTTTGAAGTGGGGCCGGAAGTTCGCGAAGCATTCATGGAAAAAGATCCGCAAGCCGCTGAGGCTTTTCAGCCTTCCGGTGAAAAATATCTGGCAGATATTTACCAGCTTGCCCGTCAGCGCCTGAATAGCGTCGGTGTCACGCAGATCTTCGGCGGAGATCGCTGTACTTTCACCGAAAAGGGTGATTTTTTCTCTTATCGCCGCGACAAGACTACGGGTCGTATGGCAAGTTTTATTTGGCTGATATAACCTAAAGAATCAAGACGATCCGGAACGTGCCGTTTTCTTTTCACATAATTCAGATCATTAACCTTGAATAATTGAGGGATGACCTCATTTAATCTCCAGTAGCAAATTTGACCTGTTTATGGGAGGAGTTATGCGTCTGGATCGTCTTACTAATAAATTCCAGCTTGCTCTTGCCGATGCCCAGTCGCTCGCGCTGGGGCACGACAACCAATTCATCGAACCTCTTCATTTAATGAGCGCCTTGCTGAATCAGGAAGGGGGATCGGTACGTCCTTTATTAACGTCTGCTGGCATTAATGCTGGCCAGTTACGCACCGCTATCGATCAGGCACTGAGCCGTTTACCGCAGGTAGAAGGTACCGGCGGTGATGTTCAGCCGTCTCAGGATCTGGTGCGCGTGCTGAACCTTTGCGACAAGCTGGCGCAAAAACGTGGGGACAACTTTATTTCGTCAGAGCTGTTTGTTCTGGCGGCGCTTGAATCACGCGGTACCTTAACCGACCTGCTGAAATCTGCCGGTGCAACCACCGCCAATGTGACTCAGGCGATTGAGAAAATGCGCGGAGGTGAAAGCGTGAACGATCAGGGAGCCGAAGACCAACGTCAGGCTTTGAAGAAATTTACGGTCGATCTGACCGAGCGTGCTGAGCAGGGCAAACTTGACCCGGTCATCGGCCGTGACGAAGAGATCCGCCGTACGATTCAGGTATTGCAGCGTCGTACCAAGAACAACCCGGTTCTGATTGGTGAGCCCGGTGTGGGTAAAACCGCCATTGTTGAAGGGCTGGCGCAGCGTATCGTAAACGGTGAAGTGCCGGAAGGGCTGAAAGGTCGCCGCGTGCTGGCACTGGATATGGGGGCGCTGGTGGCCGGGGCGAAATACCGCGGTGAGTTTGAAGAGCGTCTGAAAGGTGTGCTTAACGACCTGGCTAAACAGGAAGGCAACGTCATTCTGTTTATTGACGAACTGCACACCATGGTGGGGGCCGGTAAGGCCGACGGCGCGATGGATGCCGGGAACATGCTGAAACCAGCCCTGGCACGTGGTGAACTGCATTGCGTTGGCGCCACGACGCTGGATGAGTACCGCCAGTACATTGAGAAAGATGCTGCTCTGGAACGTCGTTTCCAGAAAGTGTTTGTTGCCGAGCCAAGCGTTGAAGATACCATCGCGATTTTGCGTGGTCTGAAAGAACGTTATGAGCTGCATCACCATGTGCAAATCACCGACCCGGCGATTGTGGCGGCGGCGACGCTTTCGCACCGTTATATTGCTGACCGCCAGTTGCCGGATAAAGCGATCGACCTGATTGATGAAGCGGCGTCGAGCATTCGTATGCAGATTGACTCGAAACCGGAAGAGCTGGACAGGCTCGACCGTCGTATCATTCAGCTCAAGCTGGAACAGCAGGCGCTGAAGAAAGAGTCTGATGAAGCCAGTAAGAAACGCCTCGATATGCTCAACGAAGAACTGGACGACAAAGAGCGTCAGTATTCTGAGCTGGAAGAAGAGTGGAAAGCCGAGAAAGCTTCACTGTCTGGCACGCAGACCATTAAAGCGGAACTTGAGCAGGCGAAAATCGCCATCGAACAGGCTCGCCGCGTGGGCGATCTGGCGCGAATGTCCGAGTTGCAGTACGGCAAAATCCCTGAGCTGGAAAAACAGCTTGAGATCGCCACGCAGTCAGAAGGCAAAACCATGCGTCTGTTACGTAATAAAGTGACGGATGCAGAAATTGCGGAAGTGCTGGCCCGCTGGACCGGTATTCCGGTGGCGCGCATGATGGAAAGCGAACGCGATAAACTGCTGCGTATGGAGCAGGATCTGCATCAGCGCGTGATCGGTCAGGACGAGGCGGTTGAGGCCGTCTCCAATGCCATCCGCCGTAGCCGTGCGGGGCTGTCCGATCCTAATCGCCCGATTGGTTCGTTCCTGTTCCTGGGGCCGACCGGTGTCGGTAAGACCGAGCTGTGCAAAGCACTGGCTAACTTTATGTTCGATAGCGACGATGCGATGGTGCGCATCGACATGTCCGAGTTTATGGAAAAACACTCCGTCTCGCGTCTGGTCGGGGCGCCTCCGGGATATGTCGGTTATGAAGAAGGTGGCTATCTGACAGAAGCGGTGCGTCGCCGTCCTTATTCCGTCATTCTGCTGGATGAGGTGGAAAAAGCGCACCCGGATGTGTTCAACATTCTGCTTCAGGTGCTGGATGATGGCCGTCTGACTGACGGGCAGGGGAGAACGGTCGACTTCCGTAATACGGTCGTCATTATGACATCGAACCTGGGTTCTGATTTGATTCAGGAACGTTTCGGTGAGCTGGACTACGGCCATATGAAGGATCTGGTGATGGGGGTTGTCAGCCATAGCTTCCGTCCAGAGTTCATCAACCGTATTGATGAAGTGGTGGTGTTCCATCCTCTGGGTGAGAAACACATTGCGTCGATTGCGCAGATCCAGCTGCAGCGTCTGTACAAACGTCTGGAAGAGCGTGGATATGAAATTCACATCTCTGACGATGCGCTGAAACTGCTGAGCGAGAACGGTTATGATCCAGTGTATGGTGCGCGTCCGTTGAAACGTGCTATCCAGCAGCAGATCGAAAACCCGCTGGCGCAGCAGATCCTGTCCGGGGAGCTGATTCCGGGCAAAGTTATCCGTCTGGAAGCCAACGACGATCGCATTGTGGCAGTGCAGTAAGTCACAAAACGCAAAAACGAGCCGCTTGCGGCTCGTTTTTGTTTAAAAACCAGGCGAGAATTGAGGTCTGGGAAGTGTTTTGCCTGGAAAGTGAGCAGTCAGTAAATAATTTTCACTTTATCCTTGCAGGTTCGGAATTACTCCCTATAATGCGCCTCCACTGACACGGAACAACGGCACATACGCCGCCGGGTCAGCAGAGAAAAGCAAAATAAACGCTTGACTCTGAAAGAGGGAAGCGTAATATACGCCACCTCGCAACGGTGAGCGAAAGCCGCGTTGCACTGCTCTTTAACAATTTATCAGACAATCTGTGTGGGCACTCAAAGTGACATGGATTCTTAATGTCTTCGGACAATAAATGAATACCAAGTCTCTGAGTGAACATAC